>NZ_JBHWYS010000008.1:0-234213 GCF_042728675.1 Rhodococcus sp. NPDC060176 | reverse complement strand
CCCCCCCCCCGAGGCGACGGTCGAGCAGATACTCGCCTCGAATGTTCGGCAGATCCTGGTGCCGCCGACGGAAGAATCGATCGAAACAGCACTGATCGAGAAGCGGCGATCGCGCCACGCCACCGGTGGAATGTATCCACTCTCGCTCCCTCAACACCTAAGCCTGTACTCGAATGCCGGCGATATTCGCGTGGTGGCCAGTTTCGGGGGCACTTCGGGGACGGGAAGTTTCATCTGCACTTTCGCCGACGAATCTCGGATCACACTGGCATTGAACCTCGTTCAAGGGCTGACTGATATCTGGGATGCCCCCACAGCGGTCCTCTACCGGCGAGCTGAGTCACGGGTTCAGAGTTACGTACCCGGCGGCGCGACGATCGGCAGCTGCACCTATTTGGGTCAAGAGTTCCCCGTCGACGAAACCCAACTCCCGCCCACCGTGGAGGCATTTCCGTATCGGGACGGCACCGTGGTCATCCAGCGCGATCTGTCCGCGCCGTTGACTGCCGATGACATCCGCAGCATCCGTGCCGCGGCAAGCCTGCCCACCGAACGACGAGAGATCAGGCTACCGAAAGGCTCACGACTGGTGTTATAGATCTTCGTAGCGCTGAAGCGGGAGCTGCCCTGCCGGAACGACTCTCACCGCATGGCCACAGATTGACGGACTTGCCGGGGATATCTTGAGGGGCGACATGGGGTTCGTGAGAGGTTCCGTAGCGATCGCCATCAGGGTGGGGAACGGGTTCTTCAGAGGCAACATATGTCCCAAGAACGCTGACGCGTTCACCGTTGTCGAATCACTAGGCAGTGACGACCACGGAATGTTCGAGTACCGCGTCCGATGCCCAGTGTGCGGCTGGTGCGAGCACGTGCGGGCGAGCGAGCTCACTCCAAAGGACTCCGCCGAGTGACGCTCAATTCTCAATGGAGGGGCAGGTAGGGCAAGGCTGTCGAGCGGCAGTTCGAGTTGGCGTTTCACGGGTACGGATGAGGCTGCCTTCCTTGGTACGAGTGACCTGCAGGTTGGCGGGCGGCCCGTCCGCGACTCACCCGAACTGTTCGCCGGGAGATTCTGCTACCACGCCGCGCTGCGGTTCAAACTGCTTTGGTGGTTGAAACTTTCGGATGGCGCTAGCGGTTTGATTCGCTCTCCCACGGACGCACGCGGGAGACCACTCGTGCAAGGTCGCCAGCGTGGAAGAACGCCGAATTCGCCTGGACGAATGTCGTAGTGATCACCTTGTTGTCCGTCCGTTTGCCGCCTACCGCTGGGACCGGAGTAGAGCGTTGGCCCAACAGTGCTCCGATGTGAATTCGCATCTCGAGTATCGCAGCGGTGACTTGTGTACCAAATTTGTCGTTCTGGGTTCTGGTGAAATATTTGAACGCATCAGCGATGGAGCGAGTTGAACCGCCGTATTCGACCCAGACAGACCACAGTTTGACCGAGTCGAATTGGGGGAAGAGCGTGTCTATTCGCCATGACTCCCGATCAAGAATCTCGTTCGTGCGGTCGATCGAAGGATTGCGGCCCTCGTCTCGTACCGCAATGAGGACATCGTCGGTGCACCCGTGTTTCTCCCTGACCGCCCAGACGTTGTACCAATGCCGCGCCGCCATCGCGAACAATGCCCTTCCGTTCTCAGTCAGGGCTGTGTAGATCACGATCTTTGTTCCGGGGCTGTGTTCGTGAAGGTAGTCGAGAACCGAGAACCCCGTTGCCTCATCCTCTAGGTCGAAATCCACGAACGCGTAAGACCATCCGCGTTTCTTCGAAGCAGCCAAATCGCCGAACTTGGCGAATCTGTCGACTTCACCGAAGATATCTCGGAATTGACGATCGAAGCCCTCTAGATCCTCCACAAGCAAGACATCTGCCACCATCAGATTCTCTCCTTAGACTTACCCGTGAACATAGTTCCTCGAACCGGTCCAGCGAGCTTCGACATTCTTCCGTCCGTCAGGGCGAACTTGGTAAGTAATAGCGCCGCCTCGGGTTTTCAACCTACGTTCCAGACGCTGCAGCCCCCCACCTTCTCGCATCCATGCCGCCGCGGAGATCTGACCGCCGTCGTCGGTCACCGAAGCAGAGTATTCATTGCGCGCCGCGGTGTACACCAACAAGACATCGCAGTGAGTGGCATTGGCTTTGACCGCATTCGTCACGAACTCGTCCAAGACAAGAGTCGCCGTAAGCCGGTTCCATCGCGTCAGCGGTTCTTCTGGATGCGTGAACGTATGTTGCATTCCTCGTGAGCCCATCAATTGCCGGAGGCGCCCGTTGAGCAGCCCTGGCCAGTCTGCGTCCAGGTCCGCCATCAGGTCCATCTCGATGAGCTCACGATAGCCGCCGACCAGCAAGCGGTACTGATCGTACAAATCGGGGTCATGCGAGCGGTTCCGTTCGACATATCGATGGAGAGCGTCGACTGGTGCACCGACTCTTGAATGCAACGGACTGGTGATGGCCTGCCGCCCTGTCACCTGTTCCGAGTCCGAAAACGCGCGTGCCGTAACCAGTGCACGGTCAGTCTCACGTAAACGAAGTTGCACGCCGATAAGTCCGAGGCACATACCGAAAGCGAGCACACGACTCTCGGTGGTGGGCCAAGGAGCTGGGACGATGACGGCGGTAGCGATGGCCGCGCTAAGGGGGCCGACACAAGATCTGACGTACTCGATGAAAGCGGGCATCGTGATTCCAGGGTTGTAGAACGCCGGATCGACGAACACTGCGCTCAAGCAGCTGGCGATGTAGACCAGCGCGGCGCTCAGGCAAATGAGGCGAGCGAGTACCGCTTGATCGGTCAACAACCACGGCCCAAGTATCCCGAGTGGGACGTAGCACAACATCTCCGCCAGTCCGGGAATATTTGGGCGGTTTCTGCCCAGCGATGTTTCGTTGTAGCGCAGGCTGGCTCGGGCGAGTGGTTCTAGCGGACGCTTACCGGGGCGCTCGATATAGAAGTTGTCGCTGGCGGACAGGTAGCTTGCGAACACAGCAAAAGCGAGAATGGCCCACGCGTACCAGGGGGGCTCTACCGTCGCCAACGTCGCCGCAATTACTGCGAGCGCAATAAGTCTCGTAATTGCGGAACGGAAGCCATAGTCGCCAACTCGCTGCAGAGTCACCTGGTAAGCGATCCTGCTGCGACGTGATGCGTTGTTCATGTTTTGAGGTATATCGGCAAAAGGGTCGTCGCGCATCTGTTTCCCCGACAACTACGAAAAAGACCCGGCAAGTGCCGGGAGATTTCGATCGTCGGCACATGCCTGCCGACCTGCGTCGCAGCATTGACCGCCGGAAAGCGCTGTCGCACAGTTATTCACGTCGGCACGAGGTTGCCAACGTCGAGACCACGGCGAAAGCAACGGGTGGGCCGGAGACAACCGGGAGGAAAATCCATGATCGGGATCAAGAACCGTACGATCGGAAGCGCGTTGAAGGCGGGCCTTGTCGTGGGCGCCACCGGATTGATCGCGTTGAGCGCGGCGCCGGCAGCCGACGCTAGTGTCAGCTCGAATTACTGGTGGGGGAAGTCCACTTGGTATTCGCAGTCGGAGGTGAAGAAACTTCAGCCGTCATTCCGCCGTATGTCGGACCTGGTGGCTGGAGGCGGAGGTGTGGCAGCAGGTGCGGTTTGCTCAGGGGCAATGCTTGTCGCGGTCGTCCCGGGCCTTGCTTGCGGGGCGATCGTCGGAGCGGGGGCCTGGTACATCAGCGATCAGGCATCGAAACTCGACTACGCCGCAAGTCGGAACATGTGCGCGAAGATCGATGCCAACAAGGTCGGCATTGTGACGGTCACGCCGTACAGCTGCAACTGGCGATAGTCGTCACTGGTTCGTCGGCGACCGGAGTTTCGCGTACTGCCGGGATGGTCCTCACGATGTTTGTGGGGGCCATCCCGGCGTTCGTCGACCACCTCGGAGGAAGGGTATCTCCTCCAGAGACCCTATTTTGCTACATAACCACTATTATGTAGCAAAATGAGTGTGGGCCTGACCCCGCTCCCCAGCTGTCGACGATAGGCCTGAACTGTGAGCACCTCCCTCGACGTCGCGTTCGACACCTTCATGACCTGGCGCAAGGGCGGAACCATGTCCACCCACACCGCGGAGGCTTACCGCCACGATTTCGTCGGCATCGCTGACGCCCTCGCCGTCGACTTGGCCGTTCCGATCGAGCACCTCACGACAGCTGTCCTCGACAAGGATCATTTGCGCCGTGCGTTCGCCCGGTTCGCCGAAACCCGCGCTCCAGCGACGGTGCGGCGTTGCTGGTCGACGTGGAATACGTTGTGCGGCTTCTGGTGTACCGAGGATCTCCTCGAAGCCAACCCGATGTCGACGGTTCGGCGGCCGGCGATGTCCAAGCGGCAGCCGTCGTCGTTCGACGGTGAAGCTGTCGCGAAATTGTTGGCCGCAGTGGGTGATCCGGACGACACCCATGCTCGGGCCTGGCCGGAGCGTGATCTGGCGATCGTGCTCACCTCCCTTCTGACCGGCTGCCGGCTGGCCGAACTCGTCGGCCTCGACATCCGAGATCTGCGCGATGTGGACGGCGGCAATGGCGCGAAAGCGGTACGCGTGCGAGGGAAGGGCGACAAGGATCGCACGGTCACGATCGAAGCTGGCCTGGTCAACGTACTCGGTGAGTACCTCGCGTCGCGGGCGATCCGTTTTCCTCACACCGGTCGCGCACGCGTGCGATCTGATTCCACACCGTGGACCCGTTTCCGGGCGACCGATCCCCTGTTCGTCGGCCCGGACGGTGACCGCGTGTCGAGATCGCTGGTGCAATACCGCACCAAACGTGCGTACACCCGGGCAGGTATTGAGGACCAGAAGGTTCGCGGAGCTCTGGTGCACCAGTTGCGGCACACTTTCGCCACTGGCCTTGCCGACCAAGGTGTCTCGGTTTATGAGCTACGGCAGATGCTCGGGCATTCGTCGATTCAAACGACGTCTCGCTACACCGCGGCGGCCGGACAGGAGACCCGCACAGCCGCAGCCGCAAACCCCGTCTACAGAATGCTCGAGTAGCCCGCCGACAGTCACCTCGCGCTGGGTTCGACTATCGCGGACATGGAGGGACGTCGGCAAAGACTATTGCAGGCAGCCATCCCGTGCAGATCAGTCAGATTCGACAAAGCGTCGTTCGCGATCGCATGCGCCGTAAAACTTTTAGCCTCCGCCCATTTGGAGTCTTCCCGTACCGGTCCAATGGTGACAAGCCGGGCACAATGAGCAAGCAGGCGCAGCGTAAGTCGAAGACCGACACCAAGACAGACCGCAACCTGCAGAGAGCAGGTCCTCGCAGAGCAGCGCCGCCCCACCGACGTGAAGGAGCCCGAGTTGCGCGCACGATGCACACAGAACTCCTTGGAATATGCACCGGACAATAACCGAACCGACTGCAGCGATGATCTGCCACGGAGCCGTCGAGGTGGCTCGCGGGGCTACAGTAACCCGGCCACCAGGGAGCGCCGTGGATAAGCGGTCACCCGGCCGCGGCTTGCAGGACTGAACATTGCAGGGAGAACTAATGACCGACGCTGCCGAAGAGAACACGAGCAAAATCCTTGAGGTCGCCGACATGCTCGACGCGTACGGCGAGGGTGACCACTCGAACGCTGAGGACGCACGAGAGACCGCCATGGGTTTGCGCTTTTACGCAGACGACCCGGATGCGAACAGTCCCGCGCTCCGAGAGCTGTTAACCAAGGCGGTGGATACGTTCACGTTGGCGGACGGTCGCACCCGGTGGGTCCCGGAGTTCATTCGAAGCGCCACGTCCGCCAGGCAAGCGTTGGGGTAGGTGTCAGGGGGCAGGCAGCAACGTCGTTTCGGGGAGTTACCTCACCGTCCGGTGCCTCAGAAATAATCGATTGATGGACGCACGTCTTCGAGCGGAGTTCCCGGTGGTTTAGGTGACCAATACTCGTCAACGACGAGGTGACGGGTGATATCACTGTCCGCCGCCGCTACTCGGTATCTGGGCTGTGATCGAACGGGGCGTCAGCCGCTTCTGGTCGGAGCCGTCAGGGTTCATCGAGGCAAGCTCGGTGCGTTCAGCCGTGGAAATATCGACAACCAAATCCCCCGACATCGTCGTCGATCTGTTGTAGAGGATGCGTGAACCGTCCGGTGTGAACTTCGGATGCACGGCGAACGTATCGGTCAGTGGCGTGATCTCTCCACCGCCGGCAGGCATCGAGTAGATCTCCGATCCGTTGTTCCCGCCGCGATTGCTCGAGAAGACCAGAGTGGAACCGTCAGGCGAGTAGGAGGGGTCTGCGTTCCAAAATTGGTCCCGCAGAACAACCTTTGTTTCTCCACCCGTCACTGGTGTCTCGACTATGTATCCGCCGACTCTGAAGACCACCCGCGAGCCGTCAGGCGAGAACGTAGCATCGGATCCGCCCTCCTCCTCGGCGACAACGCGCACGTCGGAACCGTCGGTGTTCATGATGCTGATACCGCTGCCAGTGCTGAACGCGATGTGGGACCCGTCCGGCGAGAAGACAGGTTGATGGCCACCTTCGCGAATAGTGCGTGATTCACCGGAATCGAGGTCCACGAGTTCGATGTTTCTCCCTCCGCGGGTGTATGCCAGCTGTGTTCCGTCTGGCGATAGTGCGGCGAAATTGCCGTATCGGCTATCTGTACTGTCGTCACCGACCGTTGGGGAAACCTGTCGCAAACCGCTGCCGTCGATGTTCGCCACGAAGACCTGACCCCACCCGTCATCAAAAGAGATGATCGCCGGTGCCGGAGTCCGCGGCGGTTCGTCCGCGCAACCTGCAAGAACGACGGAAGATGCAGCGAAGACAGGCAATAACCGGGAGAAACGCATCAGCTGATCATGCACGATCATAGTCAAAGTGGCTGGGTAGGAAGATGCCGATTTATCGATCGATTGACGATGGGATCGCTGCGGACTGTTCAACAGCCCGGTGACCCGGGAGCGCCGTACACCCTGCTGCAGCGAGCGAAGATCCGAGGCGATGCTCGGTCTGACCAAGTCCGCAGTCGGGCAGATCAAACGCGCCCTGGATGCAGCGACGCAGGGAATCTGGGCACCGGAACCAGTTGCGACACACTTTTGCCACCGGTCTTGCAGACCAAGGTGTTTCGGTTTACGAGTTGCGGCAGATGCTCGGCCATTCGTCGATTCAAACGACGTCTCGCTACACCGCGGCGGTCGGACAGGAGACACGCGCAGCCGCAGACCCGGTCTACAAGGTGCTTGAGTAGAACCCGTCCATGTCGACCCACCTCGACACCGAGCGGCCGTACGATTCACCGGTGACGCGATCCCCCGCTCTACCCGTGCACATCGGGCGTGCAGCTCCCTCCGAGCAACCAGACACACCGGCCTGGAAGCATTCGACACCTGGTGACGACACTGATCAGCAGACACCGATCAGTGCCGCCGCGCTCGATTGGGAGCAACTAAATGTGCAGCCGCGGTGGCTAGGACAAGAATCCGCGGATTGCGTGGCCGCGATCGAACCATCCATCTTCACAGGCAGCGGCGCAGACGAACTTCGCCGCTTCTCGGCCGGAGCAAGAGAGCGAGATGAGACTGCACTCGTCATCAGAATGCTCGGCGACGCCGACCACTTCGGACCACTCCCATCGCTCCTCCACGGCGCAGACGTCGTGCTTATCCTTCCTGACGCGCAGGGAAGCATCGGCGGCCGGCGGCTTCCGACCGGCGCCCGCCCCGTACTCGCTCCCGGACTGAACGTCGCCGATAAGGATCTAGGACTGCGATTGCTCAACCGGCCCGACTCCGCCCCATGGTGGTCCCTGAAATTGCGTGACACCGCGTTCGAATCGCCAACCGGCGCTCAAACACCGAGCCCGCCGCGCGGGAGCTTCGAACCCATCCTGATCGATGTCCTCGGCAATCCCGTGGTCGCAGCATGGGCACCCGCTGACGGCAGCATGCGGTGGTACGTCATCCCTGATGCGGTCGACTGGAACCAGATCATCGACTGGCTGGTTCAGCAAGCGATCCCGCATTTCGCTCCGATGGCAGCCCGCCGGTACAGGATCGCAGGGTCAGTTGCTCCCGAGTGGCAGACCCCGAGAGAAATCGCAGCCCAGGATGCGTTGACCGACATGGAGAAGCGGCACGAGGAGGAGTGCGCCCGGCTCCTGGCGGAGCTCGAGGAGGCGAGGGAGACTGCGACCAGCATGCGAGATGGCCTGCTGTACGGGAGTGGCCCTGAGCTCGAGGAAGCCGTCGCGCGAGTGTTTGAGGACGCGCACCTCGAAATACTCAATCTGGATAAGACAGGTAAGGGTACGTGGTCGGCGGACCTGCTCGTCCATGATCAGGGACGGAGGTATCTCGTAGAGGTCAAGTCGGAGGGCGGTAGAGCGAAAGAAGCGCTCGTCGGCGATCTCAAGAAGCACCTCGCCACCTGGGCGGGCGAGCATCCGAGCGAGTCCGTCATCGGCGGGACACTGATTGTCAATCATGAACGAAAGACGGATCCGAGTGAGCGCTCGCGCCAGGTCTACGCCCGCCCCGAGTTCGTGAGCTCTCTCGATGTACGGGTGGTGTCGACACTCGATTTGTTCGATTTGTGGAAGCTATCGGATTGGGCTGCGATTAGAGCAGCAGTTCTGGGAGAAGCGCCGAAACTTCGAGTAGAGGGAACCTCTCACCTGGACGTGGAGGCGGATGCTGCTAGCCGAGAGACCCCTCGACGCAACTGGTTTCGTACCCACTTTCGTAAAAACGAGGACTGATGGACACGTGACTTGGAGCAGTTCCCCCTGCACGCGTCACCGGCCTCGTGAACCGAAAGGCTGCCTTGCACAAACTTTTCATCACGCCGCCTGCGCACTCGCCATGACCGGAGGAAACCAGTCACGGCGATCGACGCAGCGAGCCGAACATCGATCCACGCGCAGATGCATCGCCATGGTGGCAACGAAATATGTTGCGCTGGTGAGGAATAATCCGCTGATACCCTGATCGATCCGTATGATGTGTGCATGGATCAACGGTTACCGGCGGGCGTGTCCTTACTTGTTCGTACCGATTTTTCGGACGACAGGCTGTGGCAGGAGGTTTTGCTGTCGACCGGTGACGAGGATGAGGAGGAACCGTTCTTTCCTCAGTTCACCGTTGTCGATGACAGGCAGTTCGAGAACCTTACGGTCGACGAGTTGCTCGGTTTGGTCGGGCCGGATCAGACCTTCGTTTTCTTGGCAGATAGTCAGACGATGACCGATCCCGAGCATGCGCTCCTCTTGGTGGACACCGGCAGTGCCGAATACGGAAATCACACGCCTGGTCAGACCTTGCGGGTCACGCAGCCGGGAATAGAGTCGGTTTCATCGGGACTCTCGCTCGGGAATTCGGATTACATCAGCTTCGTTGAGTCTGCGGACGCAGATGGTGTTTACCGCGGGATCGACGCATTCGATCCGAGCCAGTACGAATTCTATCCGATCGAAATGCTGCGGGACGCAGTTGCGCAGAGACAAGAACTGCCTCTGTTCGCCGAACTTCTTCATGACCTCGACACAGACGATCATGGTCCCGAGGTTACGGTGATATCGGGGCTCGACATTGAAACGTACCGGTCCAATGTCCGGAACTCGCCGAACGATCCCGGGTGGCCGGACGAGGGGAAAGAAGAATTCCTGCGGGCGATCGAAGAAGTGCCCGAGGTTGCGGTGATCGATCTTCTAACGATCTCCCGCTACGCCTGGACGATCGCGTTGGGTAATGGGAGATTCGAACCCATTGCGGCATATCGAAAAGTTCATACCGGTCCACTCCTGGATTGAGGTCGGCGGCGGGATTGTTTCCCGCCGCCGGCCCCCAGGGCGTCACGAAACGGTGAACTCCCCGATTACGGCTTGTCCATCCTGGTCGTAGAGCGAGACGGTTCGGCCACCAGTGTTGCTGGCCAGCGCCTGCTCCGGCGATGATGCGGGTCCGCCTAGCTCGCCTTTCTTGATGTAACCAATTTCGCCGTTTGTGCCGATCGCGGCCACCAGATCCGGAAGGTCTGCATCGGATTCGACGCCTTCTCCAGAACCGAAGGACTGGCCCGAACCGTTGACACCCGATTCGATAGTGATCGACTCGGGAGCCTGTGCCCGGGCACTGGGTGATGCCGGCACTTCGAAGTACAGAGGATCGGTCGGGAAGGTGACGAACTCCTTGTAGCTGCTAGTTCCATTCCATGCGGCTACGAATCCGTGGCTGTTGTACCAACCCGTTCCGCATACTGCTGTGGTGCCTACCTGCATCTCGGCCGCGATTTTGACGTTGTATCGGTAGTCGACGGCTTGGCAGAGCGCGCCGCTCTTGAACAGTCGCGCTCGGACGCCCAATCCTCCGGGTGCGACGTCGGCCCCGGTGACCGTCCAGACCTTCGACTGAGCGATCAGGTTCGGGGAATTGATGATGGTCGACTGATGCAGTAACGCGTTGCCGTTGACTGGAAGCGTCGGCCCTATCCAGCCGGTGAGGGTGTCCGCGCCGGCGACGCCAGGGGTGGCCAGGATTGCCGCACTCACCAGAGCACCGGCAGCGATTGCTGTTTTCAAAGACGGTCGTGTCACGATAAAGACCTTTCTTATCCTAAGAGGGGAAACCAGACTCTTATTGCGTGGTGCGAACAGTGAACGGATCGCCGACGATGAGTCGATTCTGTCGATAGAATCCCTCCATCAAAGTGGATTGCGCTTGGTTCTCCGCCTTCCTGACCCATTTGATGCTGGCCGTGGCCCCACCTTCAGCAGAAGAGGCGAAGGGATACTCGTCGCACTCCGCTGGGACCAAAGCAGGCGGCGGTGTTGCACCAATCAGAGCATTTTTTCGTGCGGTACTGCACGCTGCAGCCCGATTCGCATCGATCTGAGGGCCAGAGACCCGGTGCAACGGTTTATTCAGCAATCCGCGGTCGGTCGCATCTTGATCGTCAGAAATGTTTTGCCAGATTCCTGGGAACACTGATTTCGCGTACGTGACACTCGGGATGTATTTCGGATTCACGCACCCTGTGTTGGAGCTGATTTCCTGTTTGTTGTCGCAACGCAAGGTTTGAGTAGTGCCAATGTAGGTCGGTCCCGGATCAACGGGCGGCACAGGAGTGTGCGACGTGAAGGAAATGACGAAGTTGATACTGTTACTTCCGAGCTTGGGCGGAGCGATGATGAAGGACTCATCGTGGTACTGATTGCTTCCCGGGCTCAGCGGCATCACGAAATCCATGATGTCCGTTTGTGCCCCAAGATCGTGGCCGGTGAGCTTGATATCCAAGGTACCGGGGACCGGGGCGCCTTCGAGGGCAATGGTGTACCCCTCCACCACGGCGGTGGAGCGGGGAAGTCCGTACTGCGAGTTGACGTTCAGTTGGAAGTACACACCCCAGAGTCCGAACATCACCGGCGGCGAAGACGGTGTGTCCTTCTTCCACTGTTCGACACGGCTGGTATACGACTCGCACGAGAGGTATCTGTGGCGATCGCACGGGGGAAGAGCAGTTAGGCGCTGTTCCATCTGTCGACTCTGAACGGAATCGGGCGGCTCTGTGACTACGCGTTCGTAGGTGATCGGATAGGCGGCCGGATCTGTCGTAAGAGGTTGTGGTGGCTCCGATTGATCGGCTTCCGTTTGCTCGGGCGCCGATTGTTCAGGGGTTGATAGGTCGAGAGTGGGTTGTTCTGGAGGCGGTTGCGCGGTAGCTACGCCACCGCCGATGACCATGAATGCCGTGGTCAACGCGAGGAGGCGTACCCATCGAACATGACCGCCATTTGCTCTTCGTCGTCTGGTCAAAGTCTCTTCCCCGTGTTGTCGAATCGGTTGGAAAAACTTCAGTCGATTTAGAAACGTCCGAACGAGAACCGTCGAAACGGTCCAGTTGGTCTCGTTCCGGGTTGAGTAAAACACTTCTCTGTTCGGCGCGCAACGGGTTGGGCAAAACGTTGAATTATGCTGAATGCAAACGTAACTCGGCACCGTTAGCCATCAGGTGACGTGCCTGAAGTTGCCATTTTCAACGACGCCTTCACCCTTGACCGCAACAGCAGCGCGGAGCCAAAGCGGGCCAGACGGCCGCGACATCGAAGGTCTGACCGGTAACCCTCAGCGTTATTGCAAGTTGCTCCATCCCGACACCTACCGATCAAATCAACACCAGCGCAACCAATCTCGACGCATTCCGTAGTCTCGTTTCGCGGTGTTTATCACTGCTCACGATAGAGGGTTGCTCGTGAGAATCACAGAGATCTTTCATCCCGGTTTAGCGAAAGCCAAAGCTCAAGGCTTCAACCTGCAGGTGGAAGGGTTTCTGCCTGGAAAAGTTACTACTTTTGATGGAGCCTGCATTTCTGGGCACTTGGTCCTGCAAGCGGCATATGGCTGAACTGACTGACCTGCAACGCTTTCTGGACATCAGACGCCGCAGAAACGTGGTCACCGGTCTCAAGCCGATTCAGTTGGCTCCGTCGGTCGAGGAAGCGCACCGATGAACGGAGCTGCGGGCAAGGTTGCCGCCCCGACATTGAGACACAGCTGCGTCCCGTCCGGCAATCGATTGATGGATTGCGGCATCGCCGTCCAAGTGTCACGGACTAGAAGTAGGGCGGCGGCGACGGTAAGGAGGCTTGGTCATACGCCCAGGGAATGAGGCCCGGTAAGGCTGCAATGCTTCGCCTGGCCATTCACTGATCTCCCGCACGCGGTCCCTTAACTGTGATCGTGACACCGCAGCTCCCTCGGACTTGACCACCTGGCTTACTCGACCAGGGGACAACGCCGTCGCCTCGGCGATGATCGTTTGGCTGAGCCCTGCGCTGCGGGCGATCTTCATCGCATCCACGAGAAGGGCTTCGACCTCGTCTGAGAGCCCTCGACAGGAGTGCAGCAGGCGTGCGAGTTCCACGACATCTGCGAGAGCGTTCTGCCGATCGTCGTCGTTCATAGTCTTAACTTTAGCGGACTAAAGTTAAGATCGCTGTGTCGATCAGTCGGGAGGAACAGAACACGCATCAAGCTCAGAGAGCCGTGAAATTGACTGGCAGCGCGCGCCGTTCGTAGCTGGCCTTAGACACGGACTACTTGAACAATCTGGGATCGAACGGTCAGCCGCAGAGTCCCTGCTCGGTACGAAATATCCGCGGACGAACCTACGATTACCAGAGGGTTGTCTGGGTAGGTGTGAGATCTGCGTTTCCGTGTGGTGATCGTCGCTGCGTCTTACGGCCGGACGCGCGCGCGATGTCGGCCTCTGGGATTCCGGCTTGTCGGGCCATTTCGATGTCGTGGGTGGGATCAACGCGTGCTGCGGTGGCGATTGCGATTTTGACCAGAAGGTGTCGTCGGAGTCTCTCGCGTCCATCTGCGGACTCTCGTGCGTTCCACTGGTTTTTCCATTCGGCGCTGCCGGGCGCCGGCGCGGATTCGACGCGATTGGCGAGGCGTTCGAGCAGCACGTCGAGTGACTCCAGCAGAGCGTCACATGCCTCTGCTACAGCCTCATCTCTGATGCCGTCGACCCGCATGCCCGCAGCGTATCGAACACAGGGCGCGCCCGCTGGGAGGTGAACTGTGGGCTGCTCTTGCGTTTCGCTGGCCCCGCTGTCGACTACATGGTTGCGCAGCGCGATTCGATTGTCATTTTGGCGAGGCTTCGGCTGTACGCCACCCAGCGGGAGGGTGTTACTTGCGGCTTGGGCTGAGATCGGATGGTACCCAGAGGATTCCCTCGGATGCGTCGCCACGGCTCACTGCGCTTTTTTCAGCACGCCCTGCCCGTCGACTGACAGGTTGTGCGTGTCCAACAGTTCGTCAGCGTGCGCCTTCTGATCGTTGTACTTCGCGGTAGTACTGATCTCGAGCAGCATTGTGCGGATGGGAATGTCATCGACGAGGTACAGCTCTTCGAACACGGACTCGATGTGCCAGTACGCGTTTCCCTCGAGGTCGTCGCTGTCGAGGTAGCACAGGCATTCGTAGAGACCTTCGGTACCGTAGCGCTTGATCAACGCCTCCGCTGCGATTTCCCTCGGTGCGAGATTGCTCGGGAAGCGCAGCCCCTCGGCGAGAATCAGCCAGTCCTGCTCGCCGGCCGCATTCTCGACGAACCACCCCAACCCGGCTTTTACGGATGCCCAGTCGCCCCGGCCGATCTCAGCGAGCGCCTCCTCCTTGGTTTGTGCGGCGGCTCGTTCACTCGCCAGCGGCGTTGCGGCAGCGACCACCGCGGTGAAACCCACGTCGACTACCGGTGTGACGGCTGCAGTCCGCGCCTTGGCTGCCTGCCGGCGCAGCGTGAACGCTGCAACGAAGTGAAAACCCACCACCACGATCAAACCTATTCCGGCGATGGTTGTCCGGGTGCTGCCCATGGTGAGGAAGCTGATTGCCGCCGCGAGGCCGATTGTTCCGAAGACGGTGCGCGCGATCCATCCGGGCTTGCTGGTGTCCTTCACCGGCTCGGTGCCGTGGATCTGTGGGGTATCCGAACTCTCGCTGTGGGACATGGCTATTCCTTCGCCTCGGGCGGAAGCGGATCTCCGGGGAGGACGGGAGATTTCGGGAAGTACCATTCACCGTCATCGCCTTCGATGGGTCCGAAGTTCTCCGAGAACCGTGGAGCTCGGTTCATCTTTCTTTGCTCGGGTGGGATAGCCGCCTGAGCTTTGAGCGCAGCTGTCAGCCTCTTCACCGTCTTTTGCTGTTCCTTCGACAACCTGAATTCACCACTGCGATCGGTCCTCTCGACATCACCTCGAACGTAAATCCAGGCAATGAAACCCGCACAGATAGCGAAGATCCCCGACACGACCGTCCAGGCGTTCAGGGCGAACCCTGTCAGCACGACGCCCGCAACGAACACCATCGCCGCGACCGCTACACCGGTGTAGAGCTGCTTCGTCATGCATCTCCTGCCTTCCCTTGCCTGATATGCGGAAGCTGATCTGTTCAGCGTTGAGGGGTAATGCGGTCAGTGTTGAAAGGTGCTCCGCCGAGAAGGAAGTCGATCACTTCGCGGCGCTCGTCGAGCACCAGATCGACAGGGGTTGGGTGCCTGAGCACCTCGCCGAGCACTGCAGCGGCGCGCGAACCCTGTACCAGCGTGAAGTCTCCACGATCAGAGGTGCAGACGAATCCACCTTCCGTGCCAATCACGGTGACGTTGCGGACCAGGGGGTTGCCGAGGTCGGTGATGGTGTACCCGAAACCGAGCTGGCTGCGGGTCTGCGGCCAGTAGACCGTGCGTGAGATCACCGCGAGCAGCAATACCGGGTCGATGTCGTACGCGGCTACGGGTATCGCCAGGACGTCGCGCTTGTCGACGAACTCCCCCAGCGACCAGCGGCGGGATTTGATCATGCGCGGCGTTGTGTCGGGTCGCGGCCTGATGCTGGCGGACAAGTAGCCACGTGTCTTCTCCGGGAACACTGCCTCGATATTGTCCCAGGGGTAGAACATGCGCACGGACCCGTTGTCGACCCACAGTCCGTCTTCGGTCAACACCAACAGGGGGTCGTTCGACCTGAGCGCGAAACCGCACAGGGCGCGAACAGCTTTCGGCACGATTAGCACCACTGAGATCACTGCCAAGACCAGGTAGAACGGCCCGAGAAACGACCCACCGTAGCCAGACATCGTCCAGAATGCCCCGGTAAAGAGAAACACCGGAACTAAGAACATCCGACCCAAAACCAGATATGTCTGAGCGGCAACGCTTTCGATCATGGGAACAACGATCCCGGCGACGGAATCGTCGTCGGGTCGGCCGGAATCGGATACCTGTCCCGTCGAGGGGGAAACCCACACGCGCCGTACGTTTACGGACACTGCGGACGCGGGCCGCCTCCGTGGGGTCATCAGCATCGGAACCGCAAGCAGCGCAATCCACACACCGGCGAGCGAAACCGGTGCAGCAACGGTCGCCACACCCAATCCGATGAAGAGCGCACCGGAGATGAGCACCATGGCCGGCACCCAGTACCGGGCCAGCAGGTTAGGTTTCTCCGTTCCCCACTGAGGTGGCCACAGTAAGGCACACGGTTCGGCGGATGTGTTCCCCACTACGGTTTGGTGGTCCTGCGTCATCGGGTCCAGCTCCTTCTGACGACCTGGGGACGATCGCCGATCCGCGTAGGTGTTACGTCTGGTTCTATTCACTGCAGTTAACGACACGGTGTTAACATTCAGCAACCGAAAGGGGTGGCTTTGTGGGCAGGGACATAAGTCAGAAACAAACTCCGGCCCAGGTTGACGGCAACGCAGAACCAGCGTCCGCAGCTCGCTCAGCGCACGTGATGCAGCAATATCCGAGGGAGGCGAGCAACGGCCATCGCAGTCATCATCATTGTCGCGGCAGTGAGCATCTGGGCGATTGTGCGTTTGACACGCGTTGCACCTCGTCCCGCGCCCGGCGGGCGAACCCGTAGCGCCGGCCGCCGGCACACGTCGAGCGCCGCCTGGGGTGGAACCAGTGGATATGTGTACGGCCAGGGCGGTTTCGACGGCGGCGGAGGATCCTCCGACTGCGGATCAAGTGGTGGCGGCGGAGATTGCAGTTGACTGTGACACGAGCTTCGTTGAGCAGAGTCCGCAGACGAGCTGACGGGTAGGACGTGCGCGGCGTGGAAATGGACGACAGACAGCGCCGAGCATGGGACGCGTGGGAGGCGCGCGGTGCCGACGAGCAGGCCAGAGAGTCACCCGAGGCCGACAATGAAACGCCTCCGATCCAGCGGGGGAATCGAAATATTCGGACGTTAGCGGATTGTGCCTTGGTGGCTTCGATGTCAGCCAACGCATTTACCCTCGCGATACCGGCGAATCACGGCATTCTGACGCGGGCGCTGGGCGTCCTGGCGGTGGTGTTCATTCTCGTCGCCGGGATCTGTGTGGTGACGACGATGGTGCTCAGCACATGGTTTACCGAAAAGGACTGACGGAAACTCTCTTTCGATCCATTCGCTCGTTTCGTCGCCAGTTCGTCAGGACCGAGCAGTACGGGTCGACATCGTCGAACCTCCGATCTCAGCAATACGTACATAGGACGGTGAGTCGGCCGGGACTATTCGTCGCTGATCGGCGGATCGCAGTTTCGTTGCCAGGTCATCCAGGACCCGTAGAGATTCAGCGGAGAGTCCGTCCGCGACCGTAAGTAGGTCTTTCAGGGCACCGTGGTGGAGACGGGCAACGATCTGGCCGTCTTCGCTACACGTCAGGTTCCGATCATTTTGTGGGGTGGTGAAGAAGTAGTCGGGTGCGACACCGAAGTAGTCCGCCAGTGCTCCGACGACCTCGTCCGAGGGGTTCTGGCGCGTACCGGTCCGCAGCTGTGACAGGTATGGAGCAGATATCTGGCAATTGCGTGTCAGCAGGGCGTTGACGACTCTTCGATTGGTCAGACGGCTCTTGGATGCGTTGAATAGCTTGTTCAGCTGGAGCTGGAAGAGATTTTCCTCGTCGGAGTGCGTCATCTCCTACCTCTCATAGTTGTGGCGCAAACCCATCCCCTGCGTTGCTGGGCTTTCGAATTCACGTCGATCAGGATGGATGTTTCGTCAGGGCAAAGGGTCTCGACGTTGGTCGAACCTGGCAGTGATGAAGCCGGATGCGGCTCTACGGTTACGGCATCTGCGGCCGTTCCCACTCGCACGATCACTGACCGACCGACCCTTCTCAGCAGTTCGCCAGAACCCGTTGCATTGCCTCCTTCTCTGCCTGCGTAATCCAAAGACTGTAAAGGGATTTGACATCGATCTGCCGCGACACATAGGTACAGCGGTAGGCCTTGTTCGGTGGCAGCCACGATGCCGCGTCAGAGTCTGACTTCTGGCCGTTCGTCGGACCATCCACCGCCTGCAAGTTCCGGGGGTCGTTGGCCAGGTTCTTTCGCTGTTCGGCGGTGAGCTGTTGAGCGCCCTTTTGCCAGGCGTCGGAGAGTGCGACGACGTGATCAATCTGCACTGCAGTTGAAGTGTTCTGTCCGCGAGTGAATTTGATGGTCGCATCCGTGTAGACGTCGTGAAGGGTTCCGGCGCTGACCACACAGTCTCTGCTATTCGGCTTGTAGGTGACGTCCACCAAATCGCGCCGCAAGATGTCATTGCGACCGTCGCATCCGTTGTGCCCCACCTTCTACTGTGACGTCGTCGGTCCACGCTTGCCCGAACTGACCGCGGTCGTAGCCAGTCTTCGGAGCGCGCCCTTTCACCGGCAGGGTGTCGAGCTTGCTGAGCGCGGCGGATGCGTCGAAAGAAGATGTTGCGGGTGCGGAGGAAGACCTCGCGTTGCTCGAAAAGGTGGGGAACGCTTCTGCAGCTGAGCATCCGGAAACGGCGATCGCTGCGACTGCTGCGGTAGCAGCGAGTATGGAAGGTGCCGAGCTGATTCGAATTCGCATCTGCGGTTCTCCTGAGGTTGTTGAATGGTTGATGGGAGTCGAGTTTTCCTGCAGCCGCGAGCGGGTGTTTCAACCGTCATCGCGAGTGCAGCATGTTTCGCGGCGGGGACGATTTCAGGTTGAGATTTGTTCACCCAATGCGTGTTCCACGTCGAGCAGTTGGGCCGACCTGCGTGCCGTGGTTGTTACGCAACCGGTCTGCCGTTGTCGGTGCGCGAAACAATTGGCCAGGTGTGACCCGGCGTGACACGCCCGCGATGCGGCGTCCGACGTTCTTGCTGACACTTTCGGTTCATGTGAAAGCCGGTAGCCGGTTCATGACTTCATAACTCATTGTGCGCATCGGCGCGGATCTGGGTGGTTCCTTCGCAAATTGCAACGCGAAGTACCTGCGGGGCTGCAGTTTCGGGTTTCACAACCGGAGAGTAGCGAGGACCTTCACCGCTGTTCCGGATCGCGCAATCCTCGGCGCCCCGATGAATGGGGCTGGCAGCGAACCGATATGACAGCATAACTGGGCGATCGCTCCTCGCGTCGAGGACTGATCAGAGCGCCGAGAAGGGAACGAATGATGGTTGAGGTATCCAAGGGATCGAAGGTCGATCTCACCGATCAGAGCTATACCGTGCGGATCGCCACTTCCAACTCAGCCGGCGCTGTGGATATCGCTGCAGTACTACTCACCAGTGCTGGTGTGGTCCGAAACGATGACGATTTCATCTTCTTCAACAATCCGAAAGCACAAGGCGTCAGCCTCGTCTCGGAAGAATCGATTTCGATTGATTTGTTGAGCTTGCCAGCTGAAATCAATCGTGTTCTCGTCACCGCGAGTACCGAAGCACAGCAGAAGCAGTTCCGCGACGTCCCTGGCCTTGCTGTCGAGGTTCGTGGACCGACCCAATTGCTGGCCTTCGCACCCACGGGGCTGACGACGGAGACAGTCCTGCAGGTCGTCGCTCTCTACCGGCGTGGTGCGACATGGCGTCTCGACGCGATCGGTCAGGGATACAGTCAGTGCCTGGCTGCGTTCGCCGTCGAACACGGTATCGACGTCGACGAACCCGCCAGTGCTCCCCCAACTCCCAGCGTTCCACCCTCAGCTCTCCCTGTTCCTGCCGCCCCTGCTCCCGGGACCCCACCTGCAGCCTCCCCTAGCAGTGGCGCGGTCACCGCCGCGAGGGGAATTTTCACCGCGGCCCGCGGTGCGTTGGCATCCGCCAGAACTGCTGTGGCCGCACCCACTGCGCCCGCACCTGAATCCGTGCCCCCGGTCGCGCAGACAGGGCCAGGAGCGTCGCCTATCTCGTTCGAGAAGGTGCAGGTGACGCTGACCAAGGACTCTCCAAGTCAGACAGCGCGAATTGACCTACGGAAAGGGAATGGAGACCCGAACTGGGTCTTGACGGTCGGTCTCGAATGGGATGGACGCGGCGCGACCTATGACAGCAATGGCAATGTGAAGAAGTACGGCACGGGAGATCTCGATGTGTACTTCTACTGCCGCAACGAGGACACCAATAAGTACGTCATCATCAGCGGCGACAAGGGGCACCAAGGCAACTTGAAGAAGTGGCCGTACATCCATCACTATGGCGACAGCAAGGGCCCCGGCAAAGGTAGTAAGCCTGCTGCGGAACAGGTTCGGGTTCTTCCGAACGAGAACGGTGACCTGCTGGTCAACATTTATCAGAGCGTGGACAACGGAGGCGGTGCGATCGACACATTCGGTCGTCCGCGCGTCGCGATCCGGTATGGGAAGGCCGGCAAGGGTGGGCTTCCAGGACCGGATGCGGACGAGATTTTGATCTACGTCGGCAACAGTAAGAATTCCTTCTGGGCGACTGTCGGGCACATCGATGTCCAGGACGGTGTGTTGACCGTCGATGGGGAAACCCGTTACAGCCGAGTCGGTAGTGAGCGGATGCCAGGTCTGGATGCGAGAAGCAAGTGGGTCCGCTCCCCCAAAGACGGACCTACCGGCCGCAGTAAGAGATTCAACGGGGGCCTCGGGTTGAACAAGTACAACGGAAAGTGTGACAGCTAGTGCACCGAGAGCGAAGTGCGAGGTTCGGATTCAGATGACTGATGTTCATCCCCGCGGTCGGGCGATCGGTGCCGCAGTCATGTGTCTCCGACCTGCACTCACCCTGTGGCAGAACCGTGGGCAGTTCCTTGAAATGCCTTCCGGATTGCTACGTTGAGGTTTCCCATTGGGCGTCGGTCCAATGGAGCTTTCCGCTGTTGCGCCGTCTGCGGATGGTGGTCGTCGTCCCGGGACCGAGCAGCGCACGGGTATGTGCGAAGTCGTCCCTGGCGCGCACCACTGTCACAGGTACCCGCTTGACGTTACCCGTCGATGAGGGCGGTCGAACCAATTCTTCTTCGACGGTGAGGGTTTGGGTGGCGATGAGTCCGCGCAGGGCAAGCGCTAGTCGGGGGAGGAGATCTCGGTCGGGGTCGGTGATGATCTCATCGAAGGTGAATTGCCCTTCGGAGTACACCTGGTCGTCTTCGGCTGGTTGAGCGGAGGCTGCCTCCAGATGTCGTTCACCGTTGAGTAGGTGATTGGGGAGGCTGGCACCGAACTTCATTGCGGCGGCGCGCAGTTGACCACCCTCGTCGCCTGTGACGGCGTTGCCGGTTCCGATCCAGTCAGCGATCCGCATTCCTGTGGAGGTCGGCCACCAGGTGAGTGCGGTGATGCCTTCGGTTTCCTCGAGCGTGCTGGGGGTGGCGAGCAGCGGCGCGGACAGCGTCAGATGGGCGTTCGGGTAAGGCAACTGAGGTAATTGCGCGGCCAGTGTCTCGACGTCACCAGTGGTCAGGGCTTGTGCGGCGGCGAGGGCTACGGCGACCGCTGCGGGTGACGCGACGAGGGTTGCGGCGGTGTCGACGCGGTCAGCGCGGTCGGCGAGCCATTGCGCGGTCATTGGCATCTCCGCGGCAGCAGCAAGTGCGGCGGGGTCTGCGGGTGCGTTGACAGTGAAGTCGTACGCGAACGCGAACCAGGCGGCTAGCAGCGCGGGTGTGTGGCCCTCAATTGGGTCGCCGGTGGCTGTGCGCCAGCGGGTGGCGTGTTCGACCTCGGTTGCTGCGCGTAGTCCGCCGGCGATGGGGTGGCGCAGCCATTGTGTGGCTGCTGCGCGATCACCTAGAGCGTTGCGGGCGCCGCGAGTGCTGTCCCACGTGGCTTGGATGCTGGGCTTTCGGTGTCCTGCTGCGCTCATCGGACCTCGTCTCGTTGGTTCGGGGATGCGGAAGAGTTCGGGATATGAGTGTGTGGCGGCGGTCGGTCCGGGTGCAGTAGGGACTGGCGGCCGGTCATGGCGTCCCGCTCGCGGTCCACTCGTTCGATGCCGCGTTGACGGGAGATGATCACTGCGACCGCGAGAATCGCGAAGGTGGCTCCCATCCCCACCACGACCGCAGCGACTGTCGTGAAGGGAAAGCTGGCGTTGGTCCAGCTCAGCGCAAAAGCAGGGTCTGCTGGACCCGCGACCGTCGCGGCTCTGTCCAGCAGATAGAGGATGCGCAGTTCGACCCAGCCGAGGACTGCACCGGTCAGGGCGCTGCCGCCGACGATCGCTGCGAGCGCGAAGTCGGACATGCCTCTGCCTGGTGGGGGTGCCATAGTCGGCGACAGTAAGCGGGCCCTTCACCACGATTGATGGGTGGCCGGGGCGAGTGCCTGCCAGGTCGCGATTGCCACACCCAACGGCCGTCCCTTCTGCCTTAGACTGCGCGAGATGACGCCATCTCCGCCGGATCACTCGGGACACCCCAGTGGGTTCGCGTTCAACTACAGTTTTTGGTTCGGATGCGCCTGTGGAGTACGCAATCGGGTTTCGTCCGATCTGTACATGTCCCTCCGAGAGAGCGGCGATCCCGATCTCTCTTGCGAGTGTGGGGAACCAATCGACATTGGCGACCCAGGCCCAATCCTTCGGGATCTCGACGATGTCGACTACATCTCCGGGAGAATCGACAAGCACTATTGGTACCACTCATCCACCTATGAAAACTGGCCATCTGAGACCTACGAGCAGGACGTACGCGACGAGTACTCCCGCGTTGAAGTGTGGTCTGAAGAGTTCCGCGACGAGGCAGTTCGAGACAAGATCTCGGTGGCAATTCACCTGGGCACGTACGCCGCCGCCGTAGAAAACATGCTGCGCCGACCAACGGATGAACAGACCTCTGGTCGCGACTACTGGTTACACCAGGTCCGAATCAGGCTGGGACCCGGCGACCTGAGCAGTGATCTCGACGACGAAGGGTGGAGTATCTATGGCAATTTTCCCGCTCGAGAACTAGATCGGCGCGGCGTGCGCGCCGTCCGATACGTGAACCTCCACGAGGCACCCGGATCCATCTCACTCGCAATCCACCCAGGAGCGATCACCGACATCATCACGGAAGTGCGGTCGATACGCTTGCCCGTTGAGGACGCAGCGGCCCCTGTCGTTCCCGACAGCGACACCGCGACAACGAAAGCCATCTCCGACTTGGAAGCGACCGAAGAGCTGCGCCCTGACATCACCGGAGTTCCTGCGGACCAGAGTTTCGAGAGCCCCTTCAAATTCCGAAGCGCGCAAAGGCGGGGCGAGGTCAGCGACGAGGCGATAGCTGTCAACGAACAGCTTCACCGGTATTGCGAAGAACGAGATGAGGTTTGGGCGTCACTGCACCGCGAGTCGGTCGCGGCCTATCTCGGTGAGGTGAGCTCCTGGGTTCACCACCGGTTCAGCGGCGCACTGGCGACAATGGCGCCGGCGGCTGACGAAAGTCCTGAGGCGTACCACCTCCGATTCCGCATGCTGGCGGGTCTCCTGGTACAACCTCACCTCGTAGTCCAGCAATTCGAAAAGGCACGGTGGAGGAAACTTGCCTGACCCAGGCGAGGCGTCCCTGGCGTCCGCATAAGTGCGTACCCCATCCGGTCGATCGCGCCGGGAACGCAGCACTCCCCTCTCGACAAAGATTGCCTTCAAACCCGATGTGCGACGGACGAAATGGCGGTGAACTGGGTTCCTGCAATCTACTGCTGGGCTCAGAAGCGGCTGGTCTACCTCCGCACGCGGGGCGGTAGGTCGAGCTCGCGGAACTGGCGTTGAGCTTCATCAGCCAGCCAGGGGTAGATGCGTGCGATCTCGATCAGCACCCTCTTCTTGATGACGTTGCCAGCGGTATCGGACAGCTGCTGGCCACCGGTCTGGCGAACGTGGTTCCGATGAGTGTCATAGCGTGATCCGGTGTGTCGCAACCAGTTCACGCAGAGCCGTTTGAGGAACGCTTCGCTGGAGGTGGTCTCGGCGGGTCGTTGTCCGGGAGCGAGTCGGGAATTGAAGTGTGCAATCGCTCGGCGGATCAACACCGCTGGTGCGAGCACGGTGACCGTGACGTCCACGAGTTCGGCTGCGTGCATCAGCTTTTGGCGATCCGGGTCGGTCATTTCGCCGACTCCGGAGCGGGGTTGAACGCTGCGGCACCCTTTTGAGCTAGCGTGTCGGCCTTCGCGGACGACTTCGCCGTGGCGCACGAGCGACGCAGCACTACCCCGTCGATATCGAGGACACACGTCACATGTATGTCCGTGTCGCTGCCTGATGCAGCCGCCGGTACCAGTCCGCGCCAGGCTTGTCGCTGTGTGCTCATCGTGACTCCGCCCTGCTCGGATCCGCTCGATGTTCTGGATGGTGTCGCGGCGGTAGATGTCGGTGGTTGCGTGCCGGGGAGGTTTTCGCTGTAGGTCGGCGGTCCTGGGTCCGGGCCGTCCTGCGGGATGGCGACGATGGTTCGCACCAGGTCGTCCTTGGTTGACGTGCACCGCTCGTTCGATTTGTGGATGGCCGACCACACTTGGTCGCGCTGATCGCGGGCGACGATAGCTGCGGTCACCGTGACATTCGTCGTTGCGCTGGAATCGAATTGGTCGAACGTAGTCACTGGGTCGGTATCACCGTCGTCTATGAAAATTCGGGTTGCTTCCAGCCGGATCCCTTCCCCCTCCCCGTCGGTTGCAAGTCGGCCTCCTCCGCATGCCAGGGTTTCCAGTCGGTCGCCGGTGAGGGTTCGCATCGTCGGGTCGGAGCGGCTGACGCCATCGGTCCAGGTCTTCACGGTGGTGCCGGCGATCGCGCCTTCGGCTGGCAGCACTGCGGCGGCGACCGATTGCAAATCACTCGCGCGGAGATCCGCCGGCCCGGTCATCGAGGAGGACAGCGCCAGACCGCCGGCGACGGCCACGGCCACTGCGGCGACACCGAGCCCGCCGTAGACAGCGAGTGTGCGCCGTGACCAGCCGCGTCCGACACCTATCTCCGTATCGATGTCGTCTACTTCCGCATGTTTTGCCGGCAGGGGGTCGGGGTCGTGGGTGCTGTCGTAGTCGGCGGAACCGAACGCTAGAGCGCCGCGGCACAGGGTGTGCTGCGGGTGCGGCATCACACGAGCACCACGGGATGAATATGCTCGGACAGCGCTCGAGATGGCGGGATCGTAGGCGAGTCCTCCGCACAGCAACAGTCCTTGTTGCTCACGAACATCGGCCGCCTCCGGATGAGCGGCGTCCAAACTCCTGAACAGCTCACCGAATGCACTCACGAAGAATTCGGCGCCGGTTTCATCGACGTCTTCACTCGACAATGTGATCGGTCCGACGGGTTTCGGAAGTGCGACTGCGACGGCGTCAACGTCGGAAAGAGCCTCGCGCCCTGCCCTTATTCGTGGCACTCCGGCGAAAGCCCACCGCGCGTCGAGCGCCAGCTCGCTGTGATCTGCGGCAGTGAGAGCATTGGCGAGCAAGATCCGATCGAAGATGTCACCGCCGTCCTCGACGGCGGCAGTGGCGGCGATCCGCGGACCGCGTGTACCTCCTCCCACCATCACTGCTGCGAGAGCTGACGCCCCACAGTCGATGACGATTCGGTGGGCGCCTACGGCAGGCGAAGGAGCTGAGTACGCGAAGGCCTTGTCGGAGGGCACCATCACGACGGGGCGGCGGAGTGCTGCATGGATAGTGAGCTGGAATCGTCTCTGCCGGTCGTGATCCCACCAGAACGGGACCACGGTCATGATCTTCGCCGGCGGCGAGCCGAGTAACGCAGCGGCGGCATTGAGAATCGGGTCGAGCAGGATGGCCAGCAGGGTGTCTGCGGACCAAGCCACTCCGTCGATGACCGTTGATGCGACGTCGAGTCGGTCGATGACAGAGCCCAATTGAGGGATTGTGGGCGCGTCGTCTACGTGTGGCGGCCGGGGGGTGCCTCGATCGACAACCAGACGGGCCGGGACAGTGTCGGAGTTGTCGACGCGTACAGTCGCGATCCGGCCGTTCCGGTCACGGACAGTCGCACACACTGTGGTGGCGCCGATATCTAGCGCGAGGGCGGTGCTGAGCATGGGGCGAATACTCGCTGACGGCTTCTCCAGTTTCGCATCGCTTGCCGCCCTTCCTTGCCGTGAAGCGAAGTCATCGGCGCCCGGGACCGAGTTGTCTGTAAATGTGCCCCCATTCGGCCTCGTAGTTCACAGGAGCCAGGTTCGCGGCGTCGAGGGAATCAAGCTGGGCGGCAATCGACTCGAATGCGGCCACGTCGCCTCTGACTCCGTCCGGCCGGACCACGATCTGGAGATGTCGGGTTTCCCTATGGATGCGAGCTGTTCGTTGACGGACACCGAGCCAGAGTCCAAGACCCGCCGCTGCTGTGATCACAGCTCCATCAACGCCAAAAGCAATCGCCACAAAGCCGAGAATTAGCAGCGAAAACATAGATCCCGTCCAGGTTGTTGCGCGCATGCGGATACGCATGAGGGCCCGCTCGCGCGGGCTCGCGCCGGGCGGGAAGATGGAGAGCGTGACCAAATATGGGGGAAGGTCTATACCTAAGTGCCCCCATCGTGCTGACAGTGGCAACCCTGCATGGAGGTGCAGCTTTATCGGTTTCCTGCGTTCGCGCCGGTCGGGTGCGCCTGCGCCTCCAGATCCTGTCATCGTCGTCTCCTTGCTCGGCTGTGTGATGTCGGCCTGTTGCTGAGTTGAGGCCATTCAGCCGCGCCACTGCGGGTGATAGCGGCCAGTCACTGTAGAGCGAGATGTTCCTTGAGATGTTCTCCACCGCGGCTTCGATCGTCGAGGAGGCTTGTCTCAAGCCTGTGTGGAGAACCAGTCAGGCATGGTGACGACGACACTGGCGCCCACCACCGAGAAGAGGACCTTGCGTGAACCGTCGCATCTATTTTCCTGCAGCAGTTATCGGCCTGGCTGCAGGAGTCGTGGCCGGCTGCAGTGACGCACCTACCGACACCTCCGGCCCCAGTACCGACGATCTCCGTGGCCACGCTGTCACCGCGCTGGACTTCCCTCGCTCGGTGTTCGGCGAATGGGAGGTCACCGACCCGGAGATACGTCCAGCTGACATGATCCCGGCAATCGCGCAGGCTGTCGGGACCACCGATGAATGGGAAGTAGACTCCGCCGACTGCGCCCCGGGGGGTCGGCTCGGCGCTGCGTTCTGGTCCACGTCGCGCGGAGCCGGTCCCTGGGCGGGACAGATGGGAGAAGCTCCGAATGCCAGTCAGTCTTTCGTCGCGACCGTGGCAACGTCGGATTCCGCCGGGCTCAATGCAGTGTCCGATTTTGCTGAGCAGTGTGCGGACTACACTGTCACCGCGGGGGGCCGCAGCGTCGCTGTCACCACCAAGCTCGCCAACAGTGAGCCGCTGCGGTACGGGCTTTCTGACGCACGGGTTTTGACAACTACCGCCACTGTGGCCGGCGATCCCTCACAGGTGTTCTCAACGTTGACTGGTGTCGGACAGGTCGACGGCCGGGTCGTGACGGGTCATTTCACCACCATCGGCGGGATCGAAGGCGCAGTCATCAATATCGCCGGCAACTGGTGGAACATCGTTGCCCGCAAGGCAGTTTCCGGAGCAACCAGTTAAGAGCTCCCCTGTTGTGTCCGTCGCATCTCAGAACTACCTCCCAGCGTTCCAATGATCCGTACGCCACACTGATGCCACGAGGCCCGCGACCCCAGCGAACGCAGGTGTCAGCCTCGCGGCGTACACAAATAACGAGAAAGGGTGCACTAGATGACCAACCCCAATCAAGACCCCTCGAAATGGCGAGATAAAGCGCTCGAACTCGTAGAACAATCCGTCGAAGCGGCTAGCGAGGGACGACCGGATGTGGCGAACACGCTTGCGACTCAGGCCCAGGTGTACGCAAACTTGCACCAAACTCACACGTCCGGAGCAATTGCCGCCGATCTTATCGACATAATCCGAAAAGGATTCGGAACTTTGGACAACTCTCTGGAAGAGATCTCCAGGCGACTGCCTGCCAACTGAGGCTGCGAAAGGGTGGGGGCCGGAAACGCTCGGCCCCACCCGTAGCGAGGTGTTCCGCGCAATTCACATAGCGTGATATCGACCAGATCCCCTTTCGGACAGCCTTCTTCGCGTTATCGGGCGGCAGGCGCGACGCTCCTTCGCATCAGCTTCTCGTGCATCTGAAGGATATGTGCGGGTAGCGGGCCGGGGTTTCGGAGTGTCGGTTCGGGGAAGGGTTCGCCGGGTGCGTCGATCATGCGTACACGGATGACCGCGCCCGGCCGGTCGAGTGCCCAAGCGTGGGTGTGGCCGGGTCTGGCGTACGACTTCGCTTCCGCGCCATATACGAAGCGAGAGTCGTCCACGGCCAGTTTGAAGCGTTTGTTCTGTGCTTGGGAGGCCTGCCCGCCCTTATTTCCGTGATCGAGCGGTGAGAGAGCATCCTGAACGGCGCGCAGGAGCTTGTCCCGGTCCGGTGGCTGCATCGCTGGAATCCGCGGGGCCTGACCAGCGATCTCTGGGGCGATCCGCTGCTGCTGGTCTTCGAAGCGCTTGGGGAACGGCATCGTGAACGCGACATCGATCAATGCCGGTCCGTCGATAGGTTGCCACTGCAGCCCGAGCTCGCGCAGCGCTTCGCCGGTGATGTTGTCGCGCCAGGCGTACATCGACGGGTCGGAAGCTTTCACCCTGCCGGCGGCGACCGCGACCATCGAGCCTTGGCTTTTGGGGTCGCCGTGGACGACCAGCCAGACTGTCCGGTCAGCGCGGGTGACCATGCCGCCGAGTGCCGCGTCAGTGACGATCGCATCGCCGGTCGATTGCTGTGCGGTGCACCGTTTGTTCGAAACCGCGCGGGCCGCCGATGCTTTTGAGCGCTTGCCTGCTGTTGTGGCTTTCGGGCCCGCGGACAGTGTCTTGAGTGGGTGGCGGCAACGGCGGCATTGTGGAAGATCGGCCGGCACAAGCCAGTTGCATCCGGTGCAGATCAGATGAGATCCATTGTCGATGAGTTCCTGCGCGGAGAACTTGGCCATGTGGATGACGGTAAGGAGCGGGTTCTCCGGCCCAGTGGGTGCGGCGTTGTGGTGGTGGAGAACCTTGCAGGCACACTCGCTTTCCGAGGAGCCAGTGACGCAGTGTTACGACTGAAACACTGTCGCATGGCGTCTCTAGTGTCGTTCCCAAGAGATAACGACGAGTCACCCGAGGAGCGCTCATGTCCACCATCGCCACCCGCCCTGCAACCGGCGGCGCACGTTTCGTCGCCTACGACCGCAATGTTGTGCGCATCGGCAACCCGGAGGACGGATCGGCGATCTCGGTGCGCGCCGAGACGTGGGTCGAGGAGTACGCAACCATCAGAGTGGCTCAGTACCAGGAGAAGTCGTCGGGCGGATTCGACACGGTGTACATCCAGTTCGACGCTGCAAGTACCGGAGCTCCCGGCATGACTCACAATTTCGGCGCATCGACGGAGGCTGGAGGCGCGGTCGCTGCCCGGCTCAAGCATGCGTGCGACACCCAGACGCCGGTCTATGTGGCTATCGAGACTCGTCGGCGAAAGCACGTCGAAGGCAAGAAAGATCAGCCCATCGACGTGCTGACCCCGATCCACACGTTGCGCGGCGCGGCTGGTGAATCGCTCTCGGGGCAGCCTCAGGCAACTAAAGCCAACTGCGCCAAGGTCATTGTCGTCGTCGGTGGAGTCGAGGATCTCGACGACACCGCCGTCGCCAGTGAGAAGGAGCTGCGCTCGGACCTCACTGAGTGGCCGCTGCTGCGCGGGAACAAACTCGGCGACCTGCCTCCGGAGGGTTGGCGTTGCATGGTTCGCGATGGCAAACGGACCGGTGGTATCACCCAGGCCCCCGTCAACAGCGCAAGCACCGACACCGC
The DNA here is from genome assembly GCF_042728675.1 of Rhodococcus sp. NPDC060176. Lineage (NCBI taxonomy): Bacteria > Bacillati > Actinomycetota > Actinomycetes > Mycobacteriales > Nocardiaceae > Rhodococcus > Rhodococcus sp. NPDC060176. The sequence goes on along the minus strand of NZ_JBHWYS010000008.1, from coordinate 204,556 downwards.
AGCGCTCGCCACTGCGGTTGCAGAACAGCTCGCCGCTCAGTTCGGTACAAGCGCGAACCAGCCCGGCCGGGTCGCGTCCAAGCCCGCAGGGGTGCGGCGCGCCGTCGCGGCAGAAGGCAAGCCGTGGGAGCCACTCAACAGTGACGGTCGGCCCAACGCCGGTAGTGACCTGGCCGCAAAGATTCGAGCCACGCACGAGTCGGCGATCTACCTGCTGACTGGTGCTCTCGAGGCTGCTGCCGAGGATGAGCTACCCGAGATGACCGCCGAGCAGTCCCTCGACCACGTGTGGAAGTTGACCGACATCCTGTTGTGGATCGGCGACAAGACGCAAGAGCATGTCGTTGGACGCGCAAACCGGCTCGATCGCTCCCACAAGGAAGCTGGAATGTGGGTGATGCAGGTCATCAACACCCGTTTCCCCTATTCGGTGGAACACATTGCGAACGAGGAAGCCTGCCGTAAGTGGGCAATGGAGGTTCTCAACGCCGCCAAGGACGATTTCATGCAGACCTATCAGCGGATGGCGAAGTTCTTGGAAGTCGATCTGACGACGACGACCGACGCGAAGGGGGCCGCGCAGGTGGCGGCTTCCGCAGCGCCGCAGCAGCTCGAGCAGTCGACCGCCACCGAGGCTCGCCCGCAGAGCGTTGATCAAGGCATCGCACAGCGTGAACCCGGTGTTGCCGAGACACGTTCGCAGGGTGCCCAGCAGTCTCGCCCTCAGCAGCAAAACCTGAACCAGGGGCGCCCCCAGAACGCCGGAGAGGTCGCCGCGTCCGTCGACGCATGGAAGGCACTGGCCGCTTCGGTCGAGATGACCGAGCACATAGATCAGCTTCGATTCATCCTCAAAGCAACGTTCGGGGTGCCCCGGGGGATGCTCGGGGAGATCGAGGCATCTGCGTTCAACCGGCAGGTCGCTAAGTGGGCAACCAACCCGGCCGCGTTCCGGCAGGCCGCCGAGCAGGCATTCGTAGCGGACCCCGAGAACCGCCAGCAGAAGGCCAGCTGACAGCAACCGATTCTGATGGGTCCCGAGTTGAAACACCTGACCCACCACCGCGGCACAGTCATACCCGACACCGCATCACCCACCCAGTTGAAAGGGACTCCCCATGGGAGGCGACACCGTTATCACCGTCATCGGCAATCTGACCGCCGATCCGGAATTGCGCTTCACTCCCGCCGGCGCAGCCGTCGCGAACTTCACCGTGGCTTCGACGCTGCGCAACTTCGATCGACAGTCGAACGAGTGGAAAGACGGAGACGCGCTTTTCATGCGCTGCAATATCTGGCGGGAAGCGGCTGAGAATGTCGCCGAATCCCTCACCCGCGGAAGCCGAGTCATCGTCTCAGGCCGCTTGAAGCAGCGCAGCTATGAAACCCGCGAAGGCGAGAAGCGGACCGTCGTCGAGCTCGAGGTCGACGAGATCGGTCCTTCACTTCGATACGCCACCGCAAAGGTCAACAAGGCCAACAGAAGTGGTGGCGCCGGAGCTGGTAACTCCGGCGGCAACTCCTCCGGCGGTTTCGGCGGCAGCGCCCCCGCTGATGACCCGTGGGGATCGACCCCCACCGCGGGAGGCGACGAACCTCCGTTCTGACCAGTTGCCGTGCCCGAGCGGAGCTCACTTACTAGCTCGGGCACGGCAACTAGGGACGCAAGCCGCAGCTGCGAATGTCCGAATACGCACGGAGACAACCATCACCTCAGCGGCCGGAAGCAGTGCTGAACCCTATAGCTTCGCTCGGGTTCGAGGGCATGTGGAGACTGCGGTGCGTGAAACATCCAATTGCAGGCCAATGCCAGGACCATCCGTGAACGCCGAACTCCTTTCTACGCCAACCGACCCCGAGGTGACAACATGACTGTCCCGGAGAAGCTCAGGTATCGCTTCAACTCCACCGCAACAGCTTTCGGCGTCACCGCCGCCGGTTTGGCGTTCGCTGGTTTCCTGACCATCACCGCGCTCTCGGATGTCCTCGAGCGCCATCCAGGAACGAGGAATCCATGACTGAAATCGAACCCGCCGAGTATGAGACGAAAGCGGAGCGGAAGAGTCCGGAGCTTTGGTACGTGCAGGCGCAGGATCGACCCAATGCAGGCAACTCCTCTGCCTACGTCGACACCGAAGGGCGGGCGAACTACTACGCGAAGCTCTTCATGGACACCGGCTACATGACCGTGACGATTCACCAGCCGGTTGTCCCTGCCCCCATCGCAACCAACGCCGGCAGGTACTGCGTCCGATGCAAGCTGAATGTTCAGCTCGCACCGGATTGCACCAACTGCGGAGGCGACACAGTTACGCCCACCGAAAGTCAAGGGCTCCCTGTGAGCACCGAGCAGAAGGTCTCTGATGCAACACTGGCGGCGCATGGACTTCGCTCCATGGGCGAACAGCCAACTATTGCGAAGCTACGCGAGATGGCCGCCGCCTTTGTTGCCGCTGCTGACGATGCGGAATCCGCCTTCGCCCGTTCGTTGGAGCCGAGTAGGGGTGAGCATGTGCGAGCAACTTGACCTCTTCGACATCCGCGACCGCGACGCCGAAACGGAAGCGCTCCAGGCGTGGAAGGCCCGCATGCTCCCAGCCGATTGGGTCGCACCCTATGACTGCATGGCCGGAACTGCCGGCACTGTCGTTCAAGGATGGAAGTGCCCAGCTTGCGGGACGATTGAGATCAACGGCCTCATTCTGTCGATCAATCACGGTATTGATCCGGACATCCCTGGTCGTGAGGACTTCCTTGAACGCTGTACCAGCATGGACCTACGGAAGGTCGGGGCGTGACTGGGGTGGATGTTGAGCACACGAAAGCGCCCGAAGATCTCTGCGATTACTGCGCCCTGATATGGCGAGGGTGGGGCGGACGCGGCTGCTGCGAGGAGTGCGACGAGCTCGCACCGCCCAGCCTCGCAGAGTGCACATGCCTGACCATCGAAGACCGAGGAGACACCATGAGCAAGAACACTTTTGACCGCGAGGGCGAATGGGAAATCAAGACCACGATCTTGTGTGATGGCAAGGCGGTGGGGTTCATCGACGCGCTCGGTCCCACCTACGAGTTCGCCTTGAACACTGTCGTCACGAACCTCGAACGTCGTGAGGTGTCGTCGTGACCGCGCCTGATCCGGCGGTGGTCGACCTCCTCGCAGCACATCTGCCGACATACGGATTCTCGGACGGGATCGAAGTCCTCATCTGTGTGACCTGCGGAGACGAGTGGTGGACGGCAGAGCTCTTCGCCGCACATGTGGCAGTACTGATGAAACAGCACGCTGGCACTCAGCCTTTGGAGAGCGGCGCACTCGCGACAGGAGATCTCGGTGGCTGATCGGACGACAATTTCATGGGCGGAGGCGACCTGGTCGCCGGTGACAGGCTGCACTCGGGTCAGCGACGGATGCCTGCATTGCTACATCGCGCGGACACCACCGATCCGCATGGCAGGTCGCAAGTTCGACGGTTCCGGTATCGGTGCGACGCTTGCCGTGCAGCTACATCCCACCCGGCTCGAGCAACCGATGAGGTGGGCCCGCCCCCGCAGGATTTTTGTGTGCTCACAAGCGGACTTGTTCCACGAGGGCGTACCGAACGAATTCATCGCCAAAATGTGGGCCGTCATGATCGCCGCTCCGCAGCACACCTACCTTGTGTTGACCAAACGGCCGGCGAGGATGCGATCGCTGCTCAATTCCTCCCGTTTCCGGGTCATGATCGGTGACGCGGCCCGCGAAATGAACCTGCCCGATGCTGTGCTCGCTGCTGTCGATGTCGCGGTACAAGATTCATGGCCACTGCCGAACGTGTGGCTGGGAGTAACTGCCGAGAACCAGCACACAGCCGACATGCGGATCCCCATACTCCTAGGAACCCCCGCGGCCATCCGATTCGTCTCCGCTGAACCACTTCTCAGCCCCGTCGACTTGTCCGCGCTACCCCCACGCCCCCACACCGAACAGGCACGAGAGATACCCACATCCACGTGGGTTGGCGCCTTAGCGCACGCATCGTCGACAACACGCGCCGCGAAAGCCGATCCCGTCACGATCGACTGGCTGATCTGCGGCGGCGAGTCCGGCCCCGGGGCACGCCCCATGCAACCCCAATGGGCTCAGTCCCTGCGGGATCAGTGCACCCGACTGGGGATCGCCTTTCACTTCAAACAGTGGGGCGAATGGGCACCGCATCTCGATCACGAGGACGCCCACCACACCGTCGACGGCTCCGACTCCGGCGACCACACGCAAGGAATGAGACGGGTCGGAAAGAACCTCGCGGGCCGACTACTCGACGGACAACTCCACGACGACTACCCCACTCCATAACCCGTCGAGGCCAGACCGCTTCAAGATTGGAGAAGGGTCCTCGTAGCGTCCGAGCGACACGTACGACAACTCTCTCGGAGGCGACTGATGTCAGCCCGTTCGCGATCGACTCTCGGTGCCCGAGCTGGTACCGCTTTTCGCGCCAAAGCCACCCCAATTCTTCGGGATTGGCTGGTGCTGACGTGGTTTACCGATAGCGCACGACGGCTTGGGTTGCGACGGAACCTCTGGAATGGGGGAATTTTCGCGGTCACGATCATTGCGGCCTACTTCGTTGGCACGAAGTATCCCCTGGCTATCGCAGGGATTCTGGGTATGGGGTTGGTGTACACGCTTGGGCGCGCGATGCGGGTGATGCCTGCGCGGCGCGCACTGACTGACGCTCTCGTCGAGGACACCCGTCAGGCCGCCGGCCACCCGCGGTCGACAACATCTAGTCCCGTCCCGTCGAACTCCCGCGTCAAAGTGACGCAATGGGGACCGAAGAACCTGCCCATGGCGATGGACGTGACGGTCTCGAAATCCGCGCCTGCTGCTCCCCCACTTGCGCGCGGAACTCTCGAATCGGTACTCGACCAGGTCGGTAACCCGTATACCGCTGACGGTGGTGGATGGGCGTACAGCACCAACACGAAGGGGCAGCTGCACGCAGACGCCATCCCACCCGGCGACGACAGATTTCATCAACAACGGGAGATCGCGTTCCTACGAACGAAATTCACCGAGTGGTTCCGAATCTCACCGAAACAACTGACGAACAATCGGTACGCGCTCGAGGTCACCGAGTGGACGAGTCGAGACCATCCGGTCGACGGCACGATTCCCGTGCCATCTGCGATCAGCTTCCAGTTCGGCGGGCATTCGATGTCAGCCCAGGACGCGCGAGACAAGATTGAGCGCACCTGTGACGCCGAGTATGTCCGCGGCCTCGAATGGATCTACACCTGGTCAGAAGGTGCTCTCGACATCGTCGGTGCCGAATCTGATTCTGTTGCTGCGAAGCAGAAGAGGGCCGCGCGCTGGGTAACCGATCTGGTGTCCGGACAGGCCCCGAGGGGCGGCAAGGACGCTGTTTCCTCGACGGTCACAGACTGGCAGAAAGAAACCCACGGTGATCCATGGGTTCCCATTGCGTTCACCGCTGACTTCGGCTCCGGTGCATTCACCAGCACTCCTACTCAGCGGACCTTTGAAAATGCCGCGGACGAGGCGCTGGCAACTACTTATCCAGGTCTCATATGGGTCTACACGTGGACGGTGTCCGCGTCGACGAGCATGGAGGCGAAAGCATTCCCTCCGACCCACCTGGCGTCACTGCGCAAGCTCGAAGTCAAGCGTCTCCGCGGTGTCGTGGAAGACAAGTTCAGCGGGCGCCGCAACGACGCTGACATCGAGATCACCGAGTGGGAGCCGTGCGATGACGAAGCACCGTTCGCGCAACCCGCTCGAATCCGGGTGACGTTCGGCTCGCTCGACGTCACCAAGCCAGACACTCAGGACGCGTTCGTGTCTCACTTCGACGGTCTCTTCACCACATGCGACTGGAGCTACACGTGGCGCACCGAGGAAGGGTGCGTGTTCCTCACTGCGGTACCTCGGCTGCCGAATGCGGTGCCTTTCCCCGAAAACGGTGCGCCCGAGTTCGAGGAGATGATCCGTAACTTCCGCGACGGCAAGATCTACATCGGACCGCAGAAGGGCGGAGGGACGTTCTATTGGGATCTCAACAAGGTCGCCCACGGTCTTGTGGGAGGGCGCACCGGTGCCGGCAAATCAGTTTTCCTCGACATCGTGGTGTTCCTGGCACTGTTCTGCTCGGACACCGTTGACATGATTGTGTGCGACCCGAAACGGACCGACTTCACGTGGACACCTGAGTTTCCTTCGGTTATTCGGTTCGCCGCCGGCGCGCTCGAGATTTGCGATGCGGTCGGATACGTCCGGCAGGAGATGGACCGGCGACAAACCATCCTGAACAAGCGCGGTGTGCGAAACCTGCGTTACCTGCGCAAACTCTATGCCGAGCACCCGGAGTTCGAGAAGGAAGATGGCCCCGCCCCCAAGCGTCTGATCCTGTTCTTCGACGAGCTGGCCAATTTCTGGATGAAGTCGGACAACGAGGACATCGAAGCGATGAAGGCGACCGCACGCACCCAGATGGAGGAACTCGGACAGCTAGCGCGTGCACTCGAAATCAACATGATTGTTGCCGCTCAGAAGCCTGACAAGGACCGCATGTCCACGCAGCTCAAAGAGATGTGCGAGTTCCGTTTGTGCGTGGGCCCTGTCAACGAGTACACGTCCAAACAAATCCTGGAAAGCAACCACGGCACACGGTTTCCCGAGTTCGGGACTCCGAAGGGTCGGGCGTGGGCCACCACCAGTGAGCTCGGATTCCAAGTGGTCCAGATTCCCTATCTGCCGAACTCCACCGAACCTTGCCCCTGGGATCCGGCGTTGACGATCACCGGGTCCAAGGACCGGCTTCGCGCGCAGCTGGTCGAGCACGGTTATGAGCAGGTGTGGATTCCGAACTCGGACGGCGGGCGCGAGCCCCGCTGGGTTCTCACGGACTTCCACGCCCCCGAGCCTGAGGAATCGGAAGCACCGCTGAACCTTTTGAAGGGTTCTCATCCTGTCTTCGGTGACGCGCAGGACGAACCTGCTACGTCACCGCAGGACCCCCACAGTCTCACAGACGACAGCGAAACCTCAGCTGTCCTTACACCCGCAGGCCCCATGGATGCCGATGCCGTAGGCGAGGACTGGGACGGCGGCGACTGGTGAGCATCTGGAGAAGGCACCTCATATGGTGCGAGCACCCCAAGGAAAGGAATCTCCATGACGAGTCCGTCAGCATTTGCGCCCGCCCTGCCATCCGCAATCGCGTTCCCCGAAAACGGAACCCTACTCTTCGACGAGATTGTCGAGAGCTTCCGCGCCGGCAAGATCTACATCGGGCCGCAGAAGGGCGGAGGGACCTTCTACTGGGATCTCAACACGACCGCGCACGGTTTGATCGGGGGCAGGACCGGAGCGGGTAAGTCGGTCAGCCTCGACGTCATCGCGTTCCTGGCATTGTGGTGCAGCGACGTCGCAGAGATCGTCGTGTGTGACCCCAAACAAACCTTCTCCTGGGCATCCGAGTTCACTGCAGATGGCCGAGTCGCGTTGAGTACCAATGAAATCGCGGATGCAATCGACGTCGTATGGCGAGAACTGGACCGGCGCCAGAGCCTCCTGGTAAAGCGTGGCGTACGGACCGTGGAATCCCTTCGCCGCCTCTATGCTGCGCACCCTGAGTTCGAAGCCGAAGACGGCCCCGCGCCGAAGCGGCTGATCTTACTGTTCGATGAGATCGCCAACTTCTGGGCGAAGTCCGGCGACGAGGACACCGAAAAGCGGAAGGTGACAGCGCGTTCCCAGATGGAAGACCTTGGGCGGCTCGCACGCTCGCTGGAGATCAACATGGTGATCGCCGCGCAGAGGCCGGACAGCAACACGATCTCTGTCTCACTGCGGGACATGCTTGGCTTCCGGCTCTGTGTCGGCCCAGTCACGGAGAGCCTGTCCAAGCAAATCCTGAGAACCACACACGGCACACGGTTTCCCGAGGTCGGGACTCCGAAAGGCCGAGCGTGGGCGACTACGGACGAAGGCGAAGTTCGGAATGTTCAGCTCCCGTTCTTGGCGGACTCGACCTACCCGTGCTCATGGGATCGGTCGACGACGATCACGGGAACGGTCGATCGCCTTCGTGCAAAGCACTGACGGCAGTTAGTTTCCTGCCGACCTGACGCAACCTTGGCTCTCACTCCGGTTCATTTTCGGCGGTCCGTTGATGTCGTGGGTAGGACATCAACGGCCTGCGGTTGAAGGGTGTTGACGACGTCGGGCCGGAAGCGGCAACCCACGACGAATAGAGCGGCCCTCTCCTCGAAGTGACGGTCCGGCCAGGATCCCCTGGCCGGACCGTCACTTTCGTCCCCTGCCTGTGGCCTGGCGTCCTGTGGAGAACCCGCCTTCTACCGTCACCGCTGAACCCTCGGGATGACTCCCGGCGACCGCTAAGCGGGAAGGAACCTGTTATGTCACAACAGTTCAAGCGGGGCGCAGTCAGTGCTCCGGAGTATCGGACCCTGCAATCCGAGGGCGGTCTACGCGCCGTCCCGAACGGCCAGCGTTGCAGTCGCCTCCAGGCCTATGGACTGCCGACTGCCGTGGGCGGTGCGCCGTCTGCAGGGCGGCACGCTTCCATCCGGGCACGCACTTCCCATGATGGGCTCGTCTGATGGCGGCGGGGCCGGCGAAGAAGTCAAAAGACGGGATCATCTCTCGCGTCGTGTTCTTCGTGGTGGTGATCGGAATTCTGCTGGGGGTGATCCAGTACGCGACCGGTGGGATCAAGTTCGGTGAAGACGGCTGGTTCACGAATTATCGCGAAGGTGTGAGCGGCGTGGCGGAAGACGGAAGCGGCGAGGTGAAGAAACACATCGAGGACGCCACCGACGGTGTCGGAACCAAGGTCGGCGACGGTCTCCGGGAGCAACTTAATGTCACCCCCTCGGAAACCAGCCCCACTGTTCCGGAATCTACGGAGGGCCAATGAAAATCGCGAAGTACATCCTCATCGGTGTGATCGTCGTCGGCATGTGGCGAGGCTTCAATAATTGGGCAGACACCGAAGGTGTCGATACCTCGAACGCGATCCGTCTGTTCGAGACCGCTGTCAATACAATCGCCGACCTCACTTATCGGTGGATACCCGTTCTGATCAACGCCGTCACTGGTCAACACCTAGAAGAAGGAGCTCTGTCATGAAATCGAAGCGTCTGTGGACGGCACTGATGTACACGTTCGGTGCGATCGGAGCAATCGTCGGCGTCGCGGTGTTCGTGTCGGGATTCCTCATGCTCGCTGGAGCACTTGGGCCGTCAGCTGATGCCAGCTTCGCCGAATCGCTCTCCTGGACAACGGAATACATCCGCGTGGCAGTCATGGCGACGATGGCCGCGTTGCTCTTCGGTGGAGTCGCACTCGGCGCATCTCTCGTTGCGGACCGCACCAGCCCGAGCCACCGATGACGGTGACCGCTGCAGGCACAGTGAGGGATACACAGCGATGGTGATGGGACCGACACACGCGATGTCCGGTGCTGCCGCAGGACTCGCGGTCGCGACGCTCCTACCCGCCACATGGGGCGGTCCGTCCTCACTGGCAGAAACGTTCGTGTGGGCCGGGGTGTGCGCGGGAGCCGCCCTGCTCCCGGACCTGGACCACCCACAGTCCACCGTGGCCCGTTCATTCGGAGTCGTGTCGCAGCTCGGGTCCGAGGGCATCAATACCGCCTCCGCGGCGTTCTACGGGCTGACCCGGACAGCCAAGGACGGCCACCGCAGCGACGGGCACCGGACGCTGACCCACACCTTGCTGTTCGCCATTCTCCTCGGGGCGGCAGTGTCCGCGTTGGTCACGGCATTCGGTAAACCCGCGATCATCGGGACGCTGTTCCTAACGCTCGGGCTCGCGATCCGCGGCCTGGCCGGCGATTGGTCGAAGAAGCAGGGTTGGCTGGCAGTCACCCTCTCGGCGGCGCTGCTGTCGGTCCTCGTGTGGCAGGCGATTCCTGCTGAAACTGGTTCCGCGAGTCTCGGGTTGGCTGTCGCGTTCGGCTGCATCGTTCACTGTCTGGGAGATGGAATCACGAAGGAGGGGATCCCGTTCCTGGCCCCGCTGGTAGTGGTTCGGGGAAAGCGATGGTGGGAATTCACGCTCCCGTCGCTGATTCGAATCCGGGCCGATGGACCGTTCGAGAAGGTGGTCTTGTTGCCTGCTCTGACCGTGATCACTGTGGCGCTGGCAGTGTGGGCCGTGCCGGAGTTCAGTGCGACTGTTGAGGCGGCATTGGCGGGACCGTAGTCCCGAAATCTTGTGGAAATGCCGGAGGGCGCCACCTGAATCGGTGGCGCCCTCCGGCATTTCTAGCGAGCGAGGTCGTGGCGTGCTTCGCGGCGCTCGCGACGGTTTGCGCCGCTCTTGATGGCCTTGAGCTCGCCGGGCTTGTAGTTGGTGTGGCGGCGGCTTGCCGGGGAGAATGCGTCTCGTTCATCGCCGCCCACAGTCTTGCGCTTCATCTGCGTAACCCCTTGTCTCCGCTGTTGTGTTGTGAGACCACTCTCGCCGCGAACGTTGCGCGGTGTTTCAGTCTCAGCGGGGGCGGCTGGGGTCACATGTCCTCGGCTCTTTCCTGGGCGCACTCCTGGATCGCGCGGATCGCTTCGCGGATCTTGGGGAGCTCGGCGACGACAAGATCAACGTCGTCGAGGGCTTCGGAGAAGGCGTTGAGTTCTGAATCGTCACAGGAGTCGAGGAATTCCGGCAGTTTCTCCTTGACGCGCCCAATTTCGGGGAGCATGCCGCCGATGTCGTTGATGCGTCGGAGGACGTCGGTGAACCGGACGAAGTCGTCGGCGCCGGCGACTGCGTCGGCCCAGGTGATTCCGTCTTCGGGTGCCATCGAGCCGGCCTTCTGGTCTCCGAATGCGCCGAACGGGTCGTCGGGGTTGAAGTCGGGTTCGGGGTCCTTGCGTTCGCGGTGCGGGTCCTCATTGGGCCAGTCCGTGGTGTCGTCGCCATTGACCGTTGTGGGTCCGACCGGCGGATCCGTGGGGGCGGCGGTGTTCGGCGTGCCCGTTGCGGCGGCTGCCGGTTCACTGTCATCGGCGACGTCTGGATCAGCTGCCGGTGCCTGTGTACGCCCGGACGCCTCGGCGATCACATCGTCGACAATGCCCTGGACAGCGGCCGCATCGGGGGCATCGCCATCTTCGGAGGCAGTGATGACTCGCTCCTCGATGTGCGCCAGCATCGTGACGTCGTCCACCTTGTTTTCCCGGGCAGCGCGCAACGCCTTCTCGGCGATGTCGAGTTCGGTCGCGTCGACACCGGTGCGGGAGGCGACTTCGTGCAGGAAGAGAGCTGTCCGCGCCATGCGGTAGATGTGGGCGCGGCCATACGGCTTGCCCGTGCGGGGATTGACCAATCCCCCGTCTTTGAACTCGCCAAGGATGAGATCTTGAGGGTTTTTGTAGCCGAGGGGCTCCCACGCTTTTCGGCGGAAGATCGTGCGCATCGCGTCTTCGAACCGCACTGCGGCCTCGGCGGCTTCGCGGACGAGTGCCCTGGCTTCGTCTTCGGTGCAGGGCCCTTCTGAGGGATCGACGATTTCGTTCTCGTCGAGGGTGTCGATTGCGGACGTCACTTGGTTCCTCCTGGCTGACCGATGAGACCGTCACCGTAGACAGGAGGTTCTCCACACGACTGGGTCTCTCGCCGCTTTGGATGCGTTAGTCGATAGACGAACGAGATCGACCCACCCTCTGAGAGAAGGTGGGTCGATCGTTTCTCATGACTTCGTCAGGCGACTGTGTATCGAGCGGCTCGAAGCGGTGGCGGATTGTCCCCGTAAGCGCGCGAGAGCATTTCGTGTCGCCACGACGTGTCCGCCGGGATGTACACGCCGTCAGCGCGGGACTGGTGGGCCGGGATGCCGAGGGTCTCCGCGAGGCGGGAACGCTCGGCCTGCGAAATCGTTCCATCCTTGCCGCGACGCGCTTTCGGCACCGTGATGCGCATGCCACCGTCCTTGTCCCGCAGTACCGAGTAGTGGGTGCGCGTTCGGGCGAACAGAGCCGCACGCAGCCGGTATTGCACGTCGCTGGTGTCGTGCAGATCTGTCGGGCGATCCGAGTTCGCGCCGCCCTTACCTGATCGCTCGAACGTCGCCGGCCACGCCACGCGATTACCCTCCTCGTCTTTCGGTGGCTTCACCGACGGGGTATTGATCGGCTCGCCGCGGCGCTGCTTCTCGAAAAGGCCTTGAGCATGATCGCCCTGACGTTGGAATCGCAGCTTCTGGATTCGCGAGTAGTCCATTCGCTCGATTGGGATCTTCGGTGCGTCGTAAGCGGTGTCACCGGTGCGCTCCTTCCTGCGCTCGGCGATCGGCACTCCCGGCCTAAGGCCTGTGTCCCCTGTGTAGTTGGTGCCGTACGCACCGCTCATTGTCTGCAGTGCACTCGCGACGTGGTCGCACCGGCCAGTCGAGGTGAACTTGCCGCACGTGCAGCGCATTCCGTTTCCGCCTGCCTCTTTGAACGGTGACGCGACATCAACTCCGGACTCGTCTCGCCAGATAGTTGCCTGGCCGGTGACGGTGGCGTCGGGGTAGCGGAAGTTCACCGACGCTGCGGCGACCTTCCCGCCGTCAAGCTGAGCCTTCACATCCCGCGGCGGGGGCACGTTCGCCATGCCACCGTTCTCCGGAAGTCGATATTGCCGCTGGGTCACCAGATTCACGCGCGCCATCGGCTTGGCAGGCGGTTCGAGGCCGGCGGCGCGGGCGGTGCGGACCTGAGATCGCCAAATCGCCAGTTCCGCGCGGTCGGTCACCTCTGCGTCCGCGGCATCCGATCCCGGGACAGGGCATGTGTGTGACGACGTCATTGATGCCCACCGTCCGCAGGTGGGGCATTTCTGCTGAACCTGGGCGGCTTGGGAATCGGCCGCGTTCTCCCAGCGGTACTCGTCGTTGTTGGTGCCGTTACCTCGGCGCATCACTGTCTTCGAGATCGCACGGCCGATTTCGGGGCTGGCAAGAATCTGTTCGGCTTCTGCTTTCGATACGCGGTACGGATAGGTTTTGGCCGGCGATATCAGGCCGTCCTTGCGTTGGCGTGGCTGTGTGGTGACCATCATCAACCCGGACTCTTCGTTGTAAGCCACTTCTTGTACCCACGAAGAGGATCCGCCGGTGCGCTGGTTCAGTTCGTTCTGCAGTTCGGCGTCACGGTTGGCGATCGACTTGAGTTTTTTGTTCGCCTCATCGACGGTGGTCAACGACTGTCCTCGTGCGAACGTGTCCCGGTCCTGCTCGAGTAGTCGCCGCGCGACGTCGCCGGTGACCTCGCTGCCGTCTGGTCGGAGATATGTCAGTTCCGCACCGGAGTCGAGATGGCGTTGAACCGACGCAGCTTTGAGAGCGTTCGCCGCAGCGTGGTACTCGGATTCGAGGTCTCGGCGTTTGGTGACGAGATCACCGTTGGGGCATGCGGGCTGTTCGTGTCCGAACTGTCCGCACTGATCGCACCGGATGTTGCCGTCCGCTCCGGAGGGGGTATAGACGCGGCGGTGCTCTGGGCGGATCGTGGCCCGGCTCGGTTGGCGGGCGAGGACAGCCAGTCGTTGTTCCTCCATTTCCTTCAACGCATCTCGGGCTCGCTTCGATTGGCCGATGTCCGCCTGTGCTTGTGCGGACATCCCGGCGACTGCGAGATCATCACGCCAGTTGTCTCGCAACGAGATTCCTACGTTGCCGCGGCCCTGACCTTTGCGGGCCATGATGGCGTTCCACTGGGCTTTGACTTCATCGACGCTGCGGCCGGTGTGCCGGGCGTTGAGCTCGAAGTACGTTTTCTTTGCCGCTTGTCCGCGAGGGACCATCGTTCCGAGGTACTGGATCGCCTGCAATTGCGCACCGCTGTTGCGCTGTTGATCCGTCAGGTCGTGCTCGCGGCCCGCGCGGTCGATGTACTTGCCAGTTTCGAGGCGCTTGATTTCCTCGTCGAGACGTGTGATCAGACCAGGTTGATCGTGAGAGATCCGGTACTTTTCACGTTCGGAGATCGACGGGTCGTTCTCGATCTGCTGCCGCAGGCCCTTCACCATCGCGACCTGCTCCTCCCGGGTCATTTCCGGGGCGCCGTCGAAGTGGTGCTGGCGTTCGTGGATCGCGGACTGGAGTTCGCGGTCGTGCATCACCCCGTATCCCTGGGCCTTGCACATCTCCTTGGCGAGACGAATTGCGGTTGAGCGAGCCTTGTTTTCTCTACAAACCATGTCGAGTCCTGGTGTTCCCGCCGCAATTAATTCTGGGGGCGGAAGCACCAACTCCTTCCTACTTTGAAGGCTGTGGTGATCCGATTGCCAACATCATTCCAACTCCCACCGACACCTCACTGCCTAACGTGCTGTGTCGTGTTTTCGCAGTTAAACCCTTAATTTGAGGTGGTTGCGGACGAAAGGTGCGGTTGGCGTTGCTCATGCGGTGGGGAGGCCACGGAAATGCCGGTCCGGTTGTTCGGCCGGCATGACAGTGACAGTGAGATGTCCAGCCCTTTCAAGGGAACCGAGGTAGGTCACGCTGTCGGTGATGTCCAAGACGATGAGATTCGGATCCCCAGGGATGACCACGTTTCGGCCATCCTCCTCACGGCTCATCTCCGAGATCGGGCGCTCGGCATTCGAGTAGGGCTCGTAATCTCCGGCATTGAGGACCAACGGGACAGGCGCGTACCAGTAGCCGAGCGTGGCGACCTTCATCTCACCGTCATCGTCGAGGATCGGCGTTTCGGTGGCAATTCCCACGGGATACGGGCCGTCGGGGTCTGCCGCCTTCGACAGCTGCTCACGGGCAGACTCGTCGAGGTGGTCCCACTGCCCCTCCCGCTGAGCAAGTTCGTTGATCTGCTGCTGCATCGACAGCCGCAACTGGTCGGCGTGGCGGTGTCTCAAGGAAGCCAGGGACAACCACACCTCGGACGTCGCCTCGGCGTCGAGCGTGGACTCGAGTGCGCGCAGGGTGGCGAGCAGTTCGGCATATTCACCGCCGATGATCACAGCGATCGCGTCCTCCGGGGTGTCGGCGTAGACGCGGCGTCTGTCGGGCAGTGAAACGTCGTACACGTAGGGGCGGCGGTTGCCTATCAGTGGCAGGACGCGGCCGTGTGCGGCGCCGATGGTGGTGTGCTCACCGTCGATGACCAGGATGGGTGGGGCGATCTGGGTGGGGTCGAGGGCCACCGCTTCCTCAGCGGTAATCGGCAGTCGCGCGGTGGGGCTAGTCAAGGCCGTGCCTCACATTCATGTTGGGGCGTAGTTGGTGCGCTGACCGTAGTGATGGCCTTCTCCACGCCTCTGCCCTCCCACGGCGCTGCGTTCCAGCTAGCAAGAACGCGGCGTGTTCTGCGTCAGCACAGCCACCACCCGAACGGTGGTCTCCCGCTCGCGCTGAGAGGCCCCTTCCCGTTCCTCCTCGGTGTCCTCGATCGCACCTTGACGGACCAGGTGCTCGACGAACTCGTTCGTCCCCGCATCGATCAACGCACCCTCGTCCTCACGAGCGGTAGCAGCGCGGCCGATTCCGATGACTATCGAGGCGGCGTCGAACCGGTATCCCTGCTTACCGATCTGCCAGTCTTCGGCGGCGTCCCAGCGTGCGAACGCGTCCGGTGTGATGTCCAGGCCGGAAACCGCGGCCGCCGCGCGATCGATTGCGATGTCGACTTCAGCAGCGCTCCGGGCTAAGTCAGCTCCCAAGTGCTCAAGCCCTGACAGCAGAAGCTCGCCGTGTGCGGCGAGAATGGGATCGTCGTGCCGGCAGTCACGCATCATCCAGATCCAAATCTTCGCGGCATCGAGCGCTGAATCAGCCTGCATGACACCACGGGCAAGCGCGGATTCGACGGACTTGTAACGCGGCATGTGTACTCCAGGTCAGATCGATGTCGTGGTGGGCGATCACACCGTGGCACCGTGCTCACACCCGTGTTGCATTGCGACCGCTCATCGTCCTTTGGCATGGGCCGCTTCGAGAGTGGTCGCGAGAGTGTCAGAAACCAAGGCCGCGAACATTTTCGGGGTGACCTCGTCGACCAGCGCGACGTGCGGCGGGATCACGTGGGCGTGTTCCGTCGCGCCGGTCAGCGCCCACACCACCGTGACACCATGCCGGTGTAGGTAACGGGCTTGAGCGTTGATGGCAGCCGAGTCCCCACCCGGTAGCTGCCCATCTGTGAGGACGACAAGAACACGCGCACCGAACGGCACTGTTAACTCTGCCGCGGCGGTGACAGCAGCCATCGCTTCGGCGCAGCCACTCGACCCGCCACCACCAGGGACTGTTGGTACGAGGGCGGGGCGACTGCGCGGTTTCAGCAACGGGATCACTCTGCCTGCGAAACCTGCGGCGGCCGCCGACCCGCCGAGCTCAGCGACGGCCTCCGCCAGAGCCCACATTGCCGTACCGGCGGAGGGCATCCACGCCGACATCGACCCGGAATGGTCGACGACGATTCCCGCGTGAATCGGAGGCTTCTGTGACACGCGGCGACGGGTGCGCCGCCACGGCGTCGCGGTCACAACTTGGCCCTGAGCGCGTTGCGCGGCCCGTTGCACCAGGGAGCCGGTCCGTGGTCGACCTGCGGGGTAGCCGACGAACTCGGTCACTGTGCGCGGAGCGGCGTACTGGGCGCGTTCGAGTCTGCGGACGATCGCAGCTCGTTGGGCGACGTCCTCGGTCGTAGGTGGGCGATAGTGCAGACGTCGTAGAGCCGCGGGGTCGAAAACGGTGCGAGCAATCTCGGCGCAGAGATCCCGCTGGGCCTGGTTTTCTTGTTCCTCAGGGGTCTGCTTCCGGGTGGTGGTGCGATGTGATTCGGCGGTGACAGCTGCCTGCGCTTCGGCTGCGAGTGCATCGAGTACTTCGTCGAGGACGTCGGTGAATCCGCGGCCGATGCCGGGGCCGTTTGTATGAAAGTCGGTCGAACCGGAGGCTGCGGGATCCCGTCCAGGGGCGCCGGTTGGGGGGTCGTCGCCAATCCCTCCAGCATCTGCGTTGCTGAGGGGCTCACCCGACACCACGCCGGCATCCGCAGCGGCGCCTTCTGCCGCGCCACCGCGGCCGTCCCGCTGCCGCCACAACTCGACCCACTCGGTTGCCAACTCCAACATCCGCGCGTCATCGGAGTCCTTCAGCTCAAGGAACTCCCGCCAGATCCGCTCACACGCGTCAACCATCTCAACGCCCAACTCGGCATCGGCGGCCTCACGCATACGAGTGCCCACCCACCTTGGCAGCACTCCCGAATCCACACGTGGAAGCAAGCTCTCGACTGCACCTCTCGCAGTGACCTCCTGCCCCTCGAATAGCAGCGCCGCGCTCGACCGCAGGAACAACCTCGCCGTCGGGCTCCGCCGAATCAAACGGCCGTGCGCGCGAGCAGCATCGAGTGACCATGCAGCAGCCACCACCTCAGCGTCGACATCGCCGGCCACACGGCCACGCCAACGCGAATGAGCTTGGCGGGCAGCACCGTCGAGCACCAATCCACACACCACCGGATGCTGTAGCCGCTGTGTCAGGGTGCTCAGCATCGGTGTGTCACCGTCTGCAGGTAGCTTCACATCGTCGCCACCTATGCGTATCTCGCCGTTGTCGACGTCGACCTTCAACGCCGCGGCGTCCGGGTCCGCATCGAACGTGACGACGACGTCGCCGCGGCCGGCGGTGGTTCGCGCAAGCGAAGTCGCAGACCAACCAGTGATGGTTCGGGCGTCGATAGGGGTCATCAGCGGAGTCTCTCGATCGTGTGTTCCGCAGTGTCGACCCGCGGCGCCCGGGGATCGCCCCGGGTGATCGAACACTATCGGCGCCCTCCTCCCCCAGTTTCACCGTCGGATGGAGAAGACCTCGGACACACTCACCACGCCGCCGCACAAGTGAAACAGCTGGCCAACGGCACGTCATGCTCATCTGACAATGCAACTACTACCGGAGGACGCACCAATGATCGCGTTCGGATACGCGCTCTGGAAGGGCGGCAGCGGCAACACTGCAGGATCGACCACGCACTTCGTGGTCCGCCAAGGCGAGCGACTGCGCCGCTGCCATACCCAAGGCAACGACGCGCAATGGTCGGATGCCCCCGGTGCCTGCACCACACTTCTCGACGCCGGCCTTCAACTCGCGCAGGACGTCGAAGACGCCCGCGACGAACAAGGAGATTCCGGTCGAGTGCCGCTACGGTGCGTCGAGCTACCACCGAACCTGCCCGACAACCGGATCCCCCTAAAATTTTTGACCACCTACTTCAACGAGACTTCTCCCGATCAGCAGGTCGACGCCTTCCTCCTCGCCCTGATGAACAGCGATCCGTCCGACTCCACCAGCTTCGTGAACTGGGACGACGCTCCATCCGGAGACGAACTACCGGTCGTACTCCACGACGACGCCGAGTACACCACCCCTACCGGGGAGCCATACCTGCCACGCCTCGTCGGCGGCCTGACCGATGTATCAGTGGTGAGGCAAGCAATCACAGAAGGGTGGACCGTGGGGCTCGCCGGAGAACCCGGATCGGGAAAGACCACCCTCGCGCAAGTCGCAGCAACCGACCTACTCCAACTGACATTCAACGGCGAAACATCAACCGAAGACATCATCGGCCGATACAACCCAGATCCCACAGCCCCCTCCGGGTTCGCATGGGCCGACGGACCGTTGCTCACCGCGATGCGACAAGGCCGCCCCTTCCTCGCCGACGAACTCCCCCGCGCCCCACAAGAAGTGCAATCAGTGTTCCTGTCGGTATGCGACCACCGGCGAACCTACATCGACCCAGCGAACCCGAACATCGGCGAAGTCATCGCCCAGAACGGATTCGCCGTCCTGATCGCGTACAACCCCGGTTCCGGATTCGGGATGCCTGATGCCCTCCACGACCGCATCGCATTCACCATCACGGTCCCCACCGACCTCGACACCGCAATCAAACTCAAGGTTCCCACCCCGTTCGTCAACGCCGCACTCGCTCTCTCCGCGCAAAACATGGTCGCCGCGAAAAACGGAACAGAACCGACATGGGTACCGACACTCCGTTCCCTCCTCAAAGCACGCGACATCACTCGAGTGCTCGGCTTGCCCTTCGCAGCAAAAGCTTTGGTATCAGCCTGCCCTGACCCACTCCTGCGCAACACAGTCAGCAAAGCCCTCGCCGACGCCCTCGGAACCAATGAAGAGGACGTCGGAGAACTCGTCGCCAGCAGCTAAGGAGTCCGCACCCCGGGCGCTTGCCCCAAAGACTTCGACCCAGTTTGCGATCGTGAGCCACCATCCATAACCCACGTGGGTCGCGAAAGTGGCGCCACAACCCGCCTCCGTCTCGCCGCACAAACGTAGGAAAGCCTTGAATTGGTCTCCAGTCGAGAAGATTTCGCTACTAGCTCAGCACAACATCCCTCGGGTCGCGCAGATAAGGGCGGGACTAAGTTGAGTACTTACACGTCCGTATAGGCTGCGATCACCATGGGCTACGAGCATCAGCCCACACCAGGCCCCGCTGTGTGGATCGGCGCCGGACTGCTGGTCGCTGTGGGCGGCGCCGCTCTGCTCTGGGTATCGCGGGTGGACGCGGGTGACGTCGCGCTTGCCGTTGCCGGCTGGATCACCGTAGTCGTGGGCTTGACGGGCATCGCCGTCGGCGTCTGGCGCGCCATACTTCACCGGCAGCGACCCGCTCTTAGTGGTCATCGCCAGAAGCTCGTCGGGGTCACGCGGCATCCCGGAGCGGGGCGTCGCGCTCAAGGCGCTGCAAGTGTCTATGCAGGTCGCCGCAGGTGCAGCTCCATTGGAACGGCGTGGCTGTGGCGTTGTAGCGCTCCGTGAATCGGGCCAAGCGGTCCTCGACGGTGTACGTGTCGGGGCGTGTCGGTAGGTTTGTCGGGAGGTTTCGGAAACGGGGAGTGGTTGTGGCTGATGACATTTGGACCAGTCTGTTTGAGGACATCCAACTGGTGCTGTACCCGGACTGGGATGACAACGAGACGCTGATTTCGCCGACGGATGGCGACAGCCTTCAACTGCGCGACACGTTGACCGGGCAACGGATCCTGTTCCGAGAAGATGACAAAGGACTTGATATCAGGGTGACGGTGCCCGATGAACCGGTGACGGCTGCCCGATTACGGGAGGTGATCCAGTCGCAGCGGACCACCTTGTTTTCCCAGGTCCGTGACCGTGAGTCCGGTAGTTGGGTGACGGTTGACGAGCCGTTGTGGAGGTCTGTCGAAATCCGTATCGGCCGCGATCACGACGTCGAACACGTGGGCCAGCGTGTCGAGGAGTATGCGCGGGAGTGGAGAACGGGATGGCGCCACAATGCCGACGACCAACGATACGAGATCGCCGCTGCAATCGTCGCGGTGTTGCGCGACGGACTGGGTACGACTCCTGATCGGCTCCGTGTCAGCTCGTACAACAACTTCGGCCCCACCCGCACACAGCGGGTGGGCGAGGTCGCTTCCGACCGTCCGACGTTGTCCGGCCTTCCGGCACGGTGCTCAGGGTGGGATGAGTTCGTCACGCGGTTCGAGTGGGTTCTGGCCACTTTGCCGTGGCTGGGCATTGTCATCCTGGATGTTCCTCGAAAAGGATCGAACAAGCAGTTCGTACAGTTCTACAACTCCGGTGGTGACATCGACAGCGAGTGTATGTTCTGGGATCGGGCAGGGTCGGACCTGAAGGAAATCAACCGGCTGATGAGCGTTCTCGGGTGGCAGTGGACGCCCGATCATCACGGGGCTGTCGACGCGCCGATCTGGCTGGGCCCGCCGACCGGAAGGGACACGACGCATCCCACCATGCACGAACTGGCCGTTCGGACAATGGTGACCTTGCGCGACGTCGCTGGAGTGACACACCCCAACGAGCTTGCTTTCCAGGCATTCTCGAACGCCCAGGGCGTCGACGACATGTCGTACGTGGGTGCGGAACTCGGCATCGCCCCGGCCTGAGAACCAGACAGCAATCTTCACCGAAAATCGCAGGACTGCAATCGGCACATCTACCTGACGGCCGAAGACGTAGGCCGACTATCGACCGAGGCAGACCGTCACGCGCACGGGCTCCTTGCGCTGGTGCTCGCCTACTGTGACTGCCGCTGGAGTGAGGCCATCGCACTGCGAGTCCGCGATATAGACTTCACCCGGGCGCAACTGTCGTTCTCCGACAACGAGGTTCAGTTGGGCAGCAAGCACTACAGCGGGACCACCAAGGGCAAGACGGTCCGTGAGGTCGCGGTACCGAAAGTTCGTCCTCGACGGACTCAAAGAGAGGGTGAAGGGCAAGCATCCCGATTCGTTTGTGTTACCGCATCCCGACGACGCTGACGAGCTCACGCCGCAATTTGAGTGGACCCCAGGGGAGGTCGCTGCAGCCGGATCACGTGAGAGGCAACGTCGAGCACGTCGGCGGTGTGTGACACGACGATCATGGGCATCTCAAGGGACCGCAACATCGTCAGCATTTCTCGGCGAAACGCCTCGTCCTGGGAAGCGGTGATCTCGTCGGCGAAGATCATGCCTGGCTTTCCTCCGCCTGATAGTTGTCGTGAGATTCCGATGAAAGCGCAGACAGCAGCCCTGGCCTTCTCGCCTCCGGAGAGTTGGCGGGTGCCCCTGGTTGTCCCATCGGGCAATACGACCTGTGGGGTGAATGATTCGTCGATCGTGAACCCGATGTGCTCGCCGCCGAGGCGCATAAGGATCTCAGTGGCAGACGTCGAGATCGTTTCGCAGTACTCGGCAAGCAGGTCACGGCGCAGCCCGACGACGATATCGCGAGCGATACGCGTCTCTTCTGCAGTATCAGCAGCAGCACGCTTAATTTCCCAACGGGCGGCCGCATCGTCCGCGATTCCCTCGAGCTGCATGGAGGTTGCCCTCGCGGCCTGCGCTTCTGCCGCCTTTTCCGACGCGACGGATTGAAGCTCGTCAAGGGCGAGTCGGGCGGCACGCTCTGCTGCCTCTGCGCTGGCAACGACATCGGCGTCGGGCGCCGAAAGCACTGCCGCGCGGGCCTTCTGCGCCAGTTCCACCGCATTGTTGTGCCGCAGGCGCATGTCGGCGAGCAACTTCCACGCTGCGTTCTGCGATCGGGCAGCATCCACCGACGCCGTCAGAGTCTCGTGGGCGGCGAGGGCGGCGGTACGGATGGCGTCGGGATCGGATCCGGGATCGTGCCCTGTCACACCCTCGACGAGACCGGCGAGAGTGGCGGCGGCACGCTCCAACTCCTGTGCGGCCACCGTCGCAGTCTCGGCTGCGTGCTGGGCGACACGGGCGAGACCGTCGACTTTCGCCAGTTCAGCTCGGGCGGCGCGCAATTCCGACTCAGTGGTGAGAACATCCTGGTTCGTCACTGAGGTCAGCGTGTGGGCTTCCCGGGCAACCTCCTGGGCGGTGGTCAATTGACTAGTCAGATCAGCCGTCAGCGCAGTGACGTCGTCGAGGGTGTGTTGGCAGGTTGGGCAGCATGCTGCATCGGCGGCGCGGGTCAACGTTGTGATTGCGTCGGTCCGCTGGGCAACGGTCGCGTCTGCGATAGTCGCCGTGCGCTGCGCTTCCTCGCCCGCCGTTCGAGCTTGCAGAACGGCAGCCTCTGCCGTCTCGACGGCGGAGGCGAGTGCGGCAGGGTCGACGCTCTGGTGCGCGGCCCGCGCCTCTTCGGCCTTCGCGCGGGCCGCGAGCGCCTGCGCGACCGCCGACTTCAGTTCGGCGCCATGGCGAGTGAGGTCGGCAACGGTCTGTTCGAGGTTGCTGCAACGGTCCTGCGTTTCGGCCATGTGCTGATGTGGGTTGCTGTCGTGGTCACCACCGAAGTCGCTGATGTGCTGTTGCGCTGCAATGAGATTCTTGTTTGCGTCCGACACCAAGGCCTCGGCCCCCACGACTGCTTCGCGGGAGGCGCGTGCGGCGCGCTCGGCATGTTGGAGGTCGCGGGCCCGGTCGCGGGTTGCCTCCCATTCGATGCGGCCTTCTGCAGCGGTGCGTACCGACGTATTCGCTTCCTGCTGTAGCCGATCGGACTCTTTCACGGCTTCGGCTGCGTCACCTGCAGTTCGGTCGACCTCGGCGGGGTCGCCAGGCAGTGCGTCTGCGCGCACCACGGCTTCTTTGTTCTGTTCCCTCAGCATCTGAATGCGCTTCGACAGGTCATCCAGCCCGGTCAACTCCTCGAATGTCTCCTGAACCTTGGCTGGGGTCCCGGTCATCAGGTCGGTGAGCTGGCCTTGAGCCATGTAGAAGGCGCCACGGAAAGTCTTCGCGGTCAGTCCGGTCAGCTCGGTAATGATCCTAGTGAGCGAGGCGGGGGTGACGTTCGATTGCTTCTCGTTGTTGATCCACAACTTCGCTGACGCGGTTTCGGTTCCGGAGTCCGATCGTGTGATGCGGCGGGTAGCAACGACAATGTCGTCGCCGACGAGAAGTGTCGCGGTGACATGTGCCGCGCCGGTAGAGCCTTCTCGACGCATTGCGGCCGAGGAGCCTGCGGTACCGGTGTCTCCCCACAGGCACCACGGCAGGGCGTCGAGAATGCCGGATTTACCGACCCCGGAGGGACCGAACAGTGCGGTGGTTCCGTCGGGGTTTACCTCGATCGTCAACTGTTCAACTGATCGAATGTTGCTCATTTCCAACGACTTCAACCGCATCATGGTGCGCCCTTCCTGTCAGGTGGTCAATTGCTCGTGACCGATGTGACGCTACGGACGGGCGCAGAAGGTGTTTCACCCGTCGCATTTGCCTATCTTCGCCGTACGATCAGGGCGTACACCAGCCAAGGAGGGAGCCGATGTGATCGCCGAACCTCTACCTCTGCCTGGCCTGACACCCGCGCCGCGCGGCGAGCAACTCACACTCCTCGGTGACGCACGACCGGTCCGGATTCCTGCCGACCTGTGGCGACTCTGGTTGACCGATGACGCCGTCGTGGCACGATTCGAAGCCAAATGCTATCGACGCGGTGAAAACCTGTGCACCCCATGGCTGGGTGGGGTTTCGTCCACCGGACAC
This sequence comes from Rhodococcus sp. NPDC060176, assembly GCF_042728675.1. Classification (NCBI taxonomy): domain Bacteria; kingdom Bacillati; phylum Actinomycetota; class Actinomycetes; order Mycobacteriales; family Nocardiaceae; genus Rhodococcus; species Rhodococcus sp. NPDC060176. The sequence continues at coordinate 180,531 of NZ_JBHWYS010000008.1, read as the reverse complement.
GGATCATTCCGGGCCGCGAGTCTGCCCGGTGCTTCTAGGCGGGGCACCGTTCCGGCTCATCTATTCGCGTATCAGCTCGAGTACGGGGTCATTCCGCGGTTGGGATGGACCAACACGGAGGACGCTGTGCTGTGTCACCAGTGCGACTTCGCCGGATGCACCAATCCGCTGCACATGCGACTCGGCACCAACCTAACCAACCGAAACGAGTACGACCTACGCCGACGCAACATTTCCAGCCCTCTGTCTGACGTTCGCGGCTCTGCCGGCCGTACACGCGCGATCGCCTCAGCCATCCGTGCGGGTCTCGCTCGCAATGAAAATGCGCTGGCAATCGAAGAGCGTATCCACGCTGCTGAAGCTGCTGGACAACCCCTGACACTGTGGTGATTTGAACCTCCTTTTTGGCGGAGACTCGCACAGAGAAAAGTTCCTGCGCGACCGACGTTAATCGAGACCACTCGGGGAACCAACATCATCTGGAGGAAGTCCACGGCGACGTCAAAGCTGATACGCGGCAACCGCTCGGAGAACTGCCTCGCCCGCAGCGGAACGCGGATCACGGCCTATCGGCAAATGTCGTTGCCCCGCCAACCGACTTGGAAGATGACGGCACTAGTTCTAAGACTCATGGAGTTTGTAGACAGTTGGGCCTTCCGATTAAGGGAAGGTTCCATGTCACCACGAGAGCTCGAACGCCGAGCAAAACAAAAACTCGCTGTGCTGCGCGACGTCGAAGAAATCAGAGGCAGCGTCCCCGAACAAGGATTCCCGGGACTCACCGAGAACATCCACTGACACCGCCAGCAATACCACTCCGGGCCACGAAGGACCCCGATGTTCTTCGCCCGCTACCACGACGTCACCGTCACCCGATCCGCACTCTGGCACATCCTCCACAACCTCGACCTCAACCGGCTGCCGGCTTCACAGCGCTACAAACGCACGCAGACCGATGGAACGCCACGACAAACGCCACCCCGACCACCAACTACAAGTAGGCGTAAATTCATCGAGCCACTTGGTCAAACCGGCGAGAAGAAGCGGTACTACTCATACACCGCAATCGACGACTGCACCCGATTGCGGGTCTGACGGGGCACCCACGCAGCGACCAGAAAATCGCGATCAAAATTCATCGATCACATCCTTTCGAAGCTTCCATTCCCAGTCGAGAAAGCCCAAACCGACAACGACCGGGATTCGGCTCGGCGTTCCAGTGACACCTACTTGACATCATCTTCCGCCATGCCGCGACAAGTCATGGAAAAAACTTTCAACAACTAAGGCAGTGTTTGATCTAATCGCTTGATTATATATAAATTTAGCAACAACTAGGTCAAGAACGCCTAGACCGAAGGGCGAGAAAACCACAGTGCGATCGGACGGAGGTGCGAACGACCCGGTAATAACAGAATAAAGCGTCGCATGCACGTGATCACGATTTCTCGAGGCCTGCTCGGCAAGATGCACCGACGTTTCAGCCTTCAAACAATGCTCGACATCATCAACGATATTGCAACTATCAAAAATTATCGTCGGCGATAAATCGCGCAGAGAAATATGCAATACCAGGGGTTTATGCGAGAACCAATCTACATCAGTCACATATGGACTTCCAGCCGTAGTCGCAAAAATAACTAGATCAGACGATCGTATGACATCCTCGATACTCTCGTGCACAGTAACTTCGATAGATTCCCGCTCTCGGAACAAGTGCCTAGCCAACCCATTCGAGTGCACGTCATCCTTGTCATAGAGGGCTACCTCGTCCGGATCAATTCCGGCCGCAACCAAGTACTTGTAGACGTATCTAGCAATTAGACCGGTCCCAACAATGCCGAGTCTTGCTATTTTAGGACGATTCTCACTCAGAAGACTCGCGGCGATCGCTGCCGACGCAGCCGTGCGAACTGCGCTAATAATTGAGCCTTCCAGGCATGCAAGAGGATAGCCATTTTTCGAGTCGTTTAGAATAACGACGGCGGACGCTCTTGGAATTCCAGAATCCACATTATTCGGATAGCTTGAAATCCATTTTATCCCAGAAACATCAACATCTCCGCCAACAGCCGATGGCAGCGCAATGATTCGATTACGTGGGTCGTCCGGGAATCGAAGAAAATAAGAAGGTGGGTTAACAGTCTTCCCCTCGCCATGCAATATATAACCTCGTTTCACGAGATCCAGAAGGCTTCCCTCATGTCCCTGCATGGCATCGTCAACTATCTCCCCCGAGATTACCACGAAGGGCTTAGGGGCACTGCTATCGCTCATAGCTACTCCAGTAATTATAGTTGCTCACGAGTCAGAATTGAATTGCTGCGCTATCCAACCGTCGTCGAAGATAGTGTCGAAGTATCGGTCCGCAAGGTCAGGTGCAATCGCTACCGCCTTCAGTCGACGGTGTGGGTCATTCACGCTAAGCCAGTCGATTGCCCCACTCACAATAGTTCCAGTCGATCCACCGAAAAGGAATCCCAGTCGAGCCAGATCGTGGCACCATCGAATACTATCCGCTTCCCGAACGTGGACCACGTCAGCAAATATCTGAGGGTCCAGTACTCCCGGTCGAATGCTAGCACCGATGCCTGGAATCACGCGGCGCCCCGGGGTACCGCCAAAACTAACCGAGCCTTCTGCGTCCACAGCAATCACTCTCACATAATCACCGTTGTCGCGGAAATATCTCGCGCACCCCATCGCAGTGCCACCAGTTCCGACCCCTACAAATAGCAGATCCAGGTCAGGAAACGCCTCAGCAATACTTGGAGCCGTTGATTCGTAGTGTGCGATCCAGTTTGACGGATTCGCATACTGGTTTAGCCACACGTACCGTCGATCCTCTGCGCACCGCGCCCGGACATAGTCCATGCGAGTCTGCAAGAAACCACCATTACAATCGAGTTCAGACACCACAACAACCTCTGCGCCTAGCGCCCGGAGCAGGTTCATTGTGGTGACGTTGCACCGCGGATCAGTCACACAGACGAATCTCATCCCTTTACTCGCCGCGATCATCGCAAGCGCCAATCCGAGATTCCCCGACGAGGACTCTATAAGAACCGACTGTTTGTCGATCTCGCCACGTTCTTCAGCTCCCGATATTAGGCGAGCTGCTGCTCGCATTTTCAACGATCCCGCAAAGTTGAAACCTTCACATTTCAGCTTCAAATCAAACCCCAGAGAGGGCAGAAGGTCAACATAGATCTGAGATTCAAGCAGATCATACGGTCTGGATAGGATCTGCACCTTCCCAAAATTACTTTTGCCACTATTGGTGACATTTGGGTAGTCTCCGACTGTAAATTGATCGAGATTAAGGTTCGATTCATCCAATGAGTGATCGCTCTCGTCGGCAGGAGACGCTATCGCTCGCTTCTGATCGCTGGACCTATTACTAAAATGGCGGTCAATCATGATCTACTTCACCGACCTTCAGGCCGGTTCGACCGGAGGTGTCAAACACCGAAGCAATTGCCTCCCTGAGGAGGGCTAACCCCCGCGCCACTTCCGCATTGGTGATGGTAAGCGGAGGCATTAGCTTCACTACCTCGCCATTTCTTCCCGCAGATTCCAGTAGCAAACCCACTTCAAAGGCAGCCTTACAAACCGCTCTCGCCTGGACTGCACTTGAAAAAACCAAGCCGTTGATGAGGCCCACACCTCGAACAGCCAATGAAAGGTCGGAATATTCACCTACTACTCTAGCCAATTCTTGACGAACAAAATTGCCCTTTTTGATAGTTTCTGTTTCCAAATTGCCGTCCGCCCAATAGGTTTCAATTGCTGCGGCCGCTGTTACAAATGCAAGGTTATTTCCTCTAAATGTTCCGCTATGTTCTCCAGGGCGCCAAATATCAAGGTCCCTGCGGATTAATGTCAAGGCCAACGGGAGACCAAATCCGCCGATCGACTTCGACAAGCAAACAATGTCTGGAACGACACCATCAACACCTTCGAAACTAAAAAATGGCCCGGTTCGCCCACAACCGACTTGCACGTCGTCAACGATCAACAACACGCCGTATTTAGTGCAAAGTGCGCGCACTTCATTCAGCCAACCGTCTCTTGCGATATTTACACCGCCTTCGCCCTGCACTGTCTCAACGATCACGGCAGCTGGGCGATTGGTTCGAGACGAAAATATTTCCTCGATTTGGTCTAGTTCGCCATGGACTAGCGGAAATCCGCGGTCCGGCGCGGACCCGTGTGCAGAACGGCTTATGCGGTTATCGCTTACCGCCATCGAACCCAAGGTCATACCGTGAAATGCATTCTCAAATCCCAGAACAATTTTTCGTCCAGTAACTTTCCTGGCCAGTTCCAGGGCAGCCTCCACTGCGCTACTACCAGTTGGACTCGTAAATTGCACTCGATAGTCAAGAGACCTAGGTTCAAGAATATGCTTCCCGAAGCACTCTAATAGAGAATTTTTCGCCACAGTGTTCATGTCAAGAGAATGCGTTATGCTACCATTGCAGAGATAGTCGAGTAATGCACCCTTTAACGTGGGGTTGTTATGTCCGTAGTTGAGAGCGCCCGCACCAGCAAAGAAATCGAGGTACTGATTACCTTGATCGTCAGAAATCCAACATCCCTCGGCCTGGTCGAAAATTACGGGCCAACTCCGGCTGTAGGAACGTACCTGCGATTCGATCGTATGGATAGTGTCTCCAGCACAGATTTTCATATCGCCTCCGCGAACAAACGGTTTAATTTTCTTCACCGTACCTCGAATATTTGATAGCGCACCGTAATTCTAGAAACTCAAATCTCAACGGCACACTTTCCCGGTGCACTAATGCCCGAAATATTTCTCCTCTTGAATCCACCTCGCTGCGACTTCGCCGTTACGAGCGGAATCCCGCGTGAGAAATAGCCTCTCAGGATGGTCATGGCTCAAAAATTCGTGGTGGGATATTTCCCATCCATAGGCCCCGGCGAGTTGGAACACGAGAATGTCGCCGGCTCTAAGCAACGCAACTCGCACATCTCTGGCGAGCACGTCCTTGGGGCTGCAGAGTTCGCCGGCGACTGTGATCAACTGATCGCGGACTGTTGGTCGAAGTAGAGGCAATTCCCACCGCTCGATAGATATCACGCTAAATGGATGACTGTGCTGCCACGATGAGGGGAGCCGAAAATGATGTGTGCCTCCACGAATTAGCGCCCAAGCGACTCCGTGTGTGCGCTTCACATCCAGGACCTCTGCGACATAGTGACCGCACTCTGCGGTCAGATATCGGCCGCATTCAAACTGGATTTCACCCCAATGCGCAGGCACCGTATCAACCCAATCCGCGAGCAGTCGTGCGAACAGCAGCCAATCGAACGGCATCGCCGGGTTTTGGTAGTTTATTCCAATTCCACCACCGACATCGAGCACCTCTACCGTAACCCCGAAGGTCCGCTCCCATCCCATTACGGTGTCACGGTACAACTCCAGCATCGCAAGGTGTGCGTCAGCAGAAAGGTTGTTGGACAGTGAGTGCAGATGGAAACCGACGAACTTTACGCCTGGAAGGCTGGTAGCCGCCCGTATTGCGGCTGGCAGGTCCGACTCATCGATGCCGAATTGGGTCGAACCGGCCATCATCAGGGTGGACGAGGGAAATGGGCCTGCCAGGTTTACTCTCAGAAGTACTTCGACCTCACAGCCGAACTCGGCTGCTACCTCTGAGATCCGATACAACTCTAGGATGCTCTCTGCGTGAATGCGCGTAACCGAAGCCTTAAGTGCCAGTCGAATCTCTGCTTGCGTCTTTGCTGGTCCACCAAAGAGGATTAGCGCGTCTTCGTCGACGGCCCTCACCTTCTCGATCTCGCCGCCGGAAGCCACCTCGAACCCTGCGACGATAGGGGCCAGGCAGTGAAGTATCGGAGCAGCGCTATTGGCCTTCACTGCGTAATACATTCGGCATCGTTCCGGGAGGCTTGTGACAACGGCTTTGACATGCTGTCTCAGGCGTTCGAGGTCGTATGCAAAAAGGCAGACAGCTTGATCACGACCAGACCTGGTCTCAATCAAGGCAGCAAGTTCCGAGTCCCTCGCATCAAATCCATTCATGACCCCTCCGCACTGCGATGAATGTTCAAATGCGCTCGAAGGGCTCTCGCTGTGACACTTCGATCCTCCCCGAGGACGAAACATCGGACTCCTTGTTCAAGCCAAGCCGAGTGGTCATCGGGTGTCCGGGGGATAGCGCAGTAGCGGACATTATGTGCTTGAGACCGCTTTGCAATGTGAGCTAGCGCGTCCAGCACCTGGGGATGACGAATTTGCCACGGCACTCCGTACGACTGCGATAAGTCGGCCGCACCTTCCAGAACCATGTCAATTCCTGGAACCTTCAGAATCGAATCGATCGCCTCAACGGCTTGTTTGTCCTCAATCATGACCACCACCATGATCTCGGCATTCGCACGGCTGATGTACTCAGTAAGTACGAGCTCCCCGAAACCTGGCTGCCGGCCGCTATTCAGCGACCGCATACCTTCAGGTGCGTATCGGGACGCGTAGACGGCAGCGCGGGCAGTCTCGGCATCTTGCACGTGTGGAATCACAACACCCATTGCTCCAGCGTCTAGGGCTCGCAAGATTGCCCCTGAATCACCTTTGGGGACCCTAACAAACGGGGTAAGAGCTACGGACTCAGCTGCACGAATTAAGTTCTCAAGTTCCTGAGGATCGACTCCAGTGTGTTCAGTATCCACGATTACGAAGTCATAGCCTGCGCATCCGATCATCTCGACAAGGGATGGCGACGGGATAGCGCAGAATAGTCCATACACCGTGCGCCCCTCAGCCAAAGCCAACCGCACTTCGTTAGGACGTAACATCAACAGGCCTCCGCCCCGAGGCCAGACAAGATGAACGGGGGTTCAACTGACCAACGCCGACCCGGGACATCGAGCGAGCCCGATATGCGAATCCGATCCCGAGAAAACCACCCTCTCGCAAGACATCCAACTCGACAACAGTGGTCCAGAAGTCTCTCGATTGTGTATAAACGCGGCAGGGATTGTCCCGAACGGCGCGGCTAATCCGGTCGTCGAATGAACGGGCATGGCAGCGCGCCGGTGGACCCGCGATCGGTTCATTCATTTCGACAGGGCCGTCAGATTGAGACGCAATCATAACCGCTCGAATCCACGTATGCGCTCCCAGTCCGTCACAGTGGACTCAAACAATTCCAACTCAGCACGAGCTAACTGCGAATAGTGCCTTCGAACGTCAGGCCCAAACGCTTCCCGAACCAGTTCGCTTGATTCCCACGATTCGAGAGCCTCGGATAGCGTCCGCGGAAGGCACACCTCCCCGCCGTCCCCCTGAGTTGGTAACTCCAGCTGATTCTCGATCCCATACAGCCCACCCGCCACTATTGAAGCCATGGCAAGATACGGGTTCGCGTCACCGCCAGGTAGACGATATTCGAACCTCAACCCCACGCCGCGACCGACAACCCGAACAGCGCTCAGCCGGTCGTCCCAACCCCACCCCGCCAACTTTGGCGCAAACTCTGCTCGCGCCAATCGTTTATAGGAGTTGATGGTCAAAGCGCTTAGAAGAGCAAAGTCTCGCACACAAACAAGCAGGCCGGCCATAAACCACTTCATCAACGACGACATCTGGTCATCGGAGTCCTCGGCGGGGAAGACGAGGCCGCCATCCGCAGTCCTGAGTGAGAAATGAATATGACACGCGTTACCTTCGCCCCCATCGAACCTAGACATGAATGTCAGGGACTTTCCTTCTTGCGCCGCGATCCGTTTTGCCGCAGTCTTCAGTACGGCATGTGCATCACATGTCGCCATTGCCTCTTGATACCTGCACACCACCTCGTACTGACCGCGGTTAATCTCGCCACGAGCAGTTTCGATCTCAAAACCAGAACGGCTCAGTTCTGTACGTAGCCGCGACGTCACTTTGTCTATTCGTTCCAAGCCCGTGAGCGAGTAGTCCGAATTAAACCGCGTGGCAGCTGTCAGATCACTGTATCGGCGACGCAACGCCTCGTCGTAGCTCTCATCAAAAACCAGAAACTCGACCTCAGTACCTGCGAATGCCACGAGTCCGACGGCACCTAACCGTTCGAGCTGACGATTCAGGATTGAACGCGGAGATACGGCGACGTCCGATCCATTAGGCCAATATACGTCTGCAATCACAATAGCGGTGTCCGTCTCCCACGAGGCGAGCCTCAATGTGCCCGGAACTGGAACAAGAACAAAATCGCCGTAGGAATTTCCGCTTGGATCGAGCTCCATACCTGGAACCATTTCCATATCGAGATCGCAAGCCAGAAGGTAACTGCATGCCGGAAGCCCACGAACAACGACGTAGGAGAGAAAGTGGTCTACCGAAACCGTACTTCCGACAAGTCGGCCGTACAGATCAGGTAGCGCAACAATTACCTCCGTCGACTTCGGAGCTACTCGACTTAACTCGTCACGCCAGTAGTCGACATGCTGGATCGCGAAATTCATCCGGTCACCTCGACAGCGTGCAGTGGGTTTCGGACGCGACCAACTCCCAAGACGAATGCGTCATCCATCTCCGAACGATCGTGATGGTGTACGCCTAAGAACTGGTCCCTATTGAAACAAAGACGCTCGAAATCCAGCCCCTGCAAATTGTACTTCTCCCCATTTTGGACGAGGTTCGGAAATTGTTGCTCGTAACCCTGAATCTCGGATCTGATGATTGACCAGACTAAAGAGCCATCGACATCCAGGGCCTTGCTTAAGACCCGTGACATGTTCCTGGCGGTACCCAATACAACGGAAGTGAGCACCGAGTGCGCAAGTTTGTCCGGAGTCAAGCGACGAATTCCGGGAGAAGCCTCCAAAGGCGGATCCGAGAGATCAGTCCGACCGTCGGCAAGGACCATAAGGTCGCCAGAGAAATCCTTGATTGCGGCTCCGACTGGTCTGTCAGAATCGTCAAAGATTACGATGGTGTTCTCGCTGTGCGGACAGAAACCGATGTCATATGCATAGAGGAAGTGCAATAGACCAGGAAGCAGCGCATGAAAGAAATCTCGTGTCCATTGCACTGCGCCAACGCCGGAGTTCTCTACCAGCACAGCAAGAAGCGATGAACCGTCAGGGCATAATCGCAATAACGATGCAACCGATCTTGCTTTTTCATTAACGGAAACGACCTGCTCGATTGGTTCCCGGAATATGGCACCGAACAAATCATGATAGTGATACGGCGATTCACTCAATCCGCCGAACATAGTATTACGCACAGATACGCCCGCGAACTCACCTAACAGATGAAACCTCACCCCTCGACTCAAATAGTGATCATTTTGCTGAATATCTTTAATCCACGACGTGATAGCCGGCGCGGCTAGGCAGTACTCGCGCGAAAGACCGCGATATACGAGAGTGTTCCGAATGTGCAACGCTAACTTCAGGTCAGGTGCGCAAGGATTGGAAATATTCTTTAAAGTTCGCACCGACTGGAGGGATCTGTACTGATCCTCACTCAAACCCAAAAAAGTTATGCGGCCATCCGCGATAAAAGGCGCATAATGCAATTGAACAACGTTATCCCATTGGTGAGGGTGCACAGGAACATAAACGAAGTCTCTAACATCCCACCCATATTCTTTCGAGCTATCCGCCAGCTTGGCCTCCATATCTCTTCCGGCCTTATCGGAAACTGTTTTCAGGGTAAACGCATTCCACTCCACGTTTCCAAGTAGCGCCACTTCGGCAATACTTGAGTGTGCCGCTATCCATACCACCGATATTAGTTTCGACGATTCCGGCGCATAGGCTTCCCAGTCGCTCGTCGAGAATCCAATCCGTCCTTTGTTGAGAACCATACTTGGGTGCCCATTCTGATGGGCATCAAGCTCCGCAAAATCCAGTGCAGCTAGGGATTTTGCGCTGAGCGAATTTAGAAATACGCGGTCTTCTGCACGATGTGTTGAGAGGGCTTCGACGAGCATCTCCGCCTGGGTAGCACCGTCCCATTTGAGTACCTTACCCAGATCGATAATGATCTGCTCGAATAGGACTTGTTCGTCGTCCAGTTCGGGTTCACGCCGGATCGATTCAGGTTCGACAATCCAATAACCGGCGGCATCGTAGGTGCCAGAGAACGACCACGTTGCCAGCCCCAACTCGAACCGATATCGAGTGCTGCCACTCTTTCTGTCTTCAATCGGATCGAATAGACCCTCGAAGGCTAGCAGTGCAATCGTCTGACCGACGAGATACCGCCCGGCACGACGCCATCGATATCTAGAGTCGTACTCGTTCATTCGCTCGCTCCTCCTAGATGCATGTCAGCCGAACCTTGTCCAAGCCACGTCACCAGCAACAGGCAATCTTGCTTCTCCGATAATCGAGTTAAGAATTTGTGCCGACCTCCAAGCACCCAATGTTAAATCGGGAGCACCGATTCCATGTGTATGCATTTCTCCATTCTGAACATAGATCTTTCCGCCTATATCCCCTGTAGTCGAAATCGAGTAGTCACGTCGGATTATCAGCTTCCCTCGACTATCCAATGGCAAAGAATCTTTCATGGCGTCAAGGACCGTCGGAGGGCGTGATTCATAACCATTTGCCCAAACAACTGCGTCTACCTCAATGCATATTTGTTTACGCTTGTCGACATGCCAGCACAATAAACTGTACCTCCTGGTCTTTCCTTCTGAGACCGTTCGAACTTCTACACCTGGCCTAAGCTCTGCATTCGGTTCACGCCCCCCAATCGTTCTTTCGTAAAGTTCATCGTGGATATCTGAGAGAGTCTGGTTGCTAACCGCCTTATAGAGTTGCCATTGCTTCGCCAGCAGTTCTTGTTTGACGTCGTCAGATAGCCGGAAGAAGTATTCGACATAGTCAGGGGTGAAATGTTGAAGCCCCAGTTTTGAATACTCCATCGGGGCGAACGCTGTAGATCTCGAAATCCATATAGGTCTCGAAGCTAAGCGCCCTTCCCAGTCTTGAGCGCGAATCAAGTCCAGTACGATCTCAGCACCAGACTGCCCACCCCCGATTACTGCCACTCTTTCGCACGAAAGCAATTCGCTTCGTTTCTCAAGATATTCACCCGAATGAAAAATCAGCGATTCACCTTCAGGTGATGCGGCGTCATTTTTTTGCGGAGTTGCTACAGGTCGACTCCCGATTCCCAGTACGATATTCTTCGCAACTACTGTGTCTACGCCACCGTCCGAATATCGCACATTTGCCACGAACGCTTCTTCTGCGCCAACCCAGGAAATGTCAACGACCTCGCAACCAAATCGGCACGACTCAAGCTCAGAGGACACCCATTCCAAGTAATGAGAGTATTCACGTCGCGGTACCTCGAAGCGCTCGGAGAAAAAGAACTGAAACAATCTCTGATGTTCACTTAAGTAATTTAAGTACGACCATCGACTCGTAGGACAAACCATCGTGACGAGGTCGGCCAGAAATGGAACTTGGAGCTTTGACCCTCCAATCAGCATTCCGGGGTGCCAGGAGAACTCTTGCTTTCTGTCCACGAATTGCGTCGTCAGATCTAGGCCGTCAGCCAGTGCTGCAAGAGATAGATTGAACGGTCCCACTCCCACGCCCAGCAAATCCACCTTTGATGCGCACATCAGTTCAATCATCTCCAATGTCATTGGAGCGCAATAGCGCTCGTTTCGCATGGGGGTGGCCTAGGAAGTTCTGCATTGCAAACTCCCAGCCGTACGCACCTGCATATGGAAATGCGATAGCGTCTCCGACTCGAACTCGTGTCACCGCCACATCGCGCAGCAGGGTGTCCTCAGTCGTGCACAACTTACCTATGATGGTAACTAGTTGGTTCTCCACTGTGGGCCTCGGATACGTCTCCGACCATCCCTCTCTGGGAAGGACCACGGCGTTATGTACGATGTCCCAGGATGTCGGCAACTGGAAGTGGTGAATTCCTCCTGCAAGAACGACAAAGGATTCGTGTTCCCGCACCTTGAGATCGACTACGTCGGATATATACCATCCGCAGTCAGCAGTAAGATAGCGACCAGGCTCAATCACAACCTCGAAGTCGGGTGTTTCTAGGCCTTTTAGTTCGTTACCAAGTCTCTCGAGATCGAATTCCGATTCAATTCCGAATCCCACTCCTATGCCACCCCCGACGTTGACGTAACGCAAGTCAATCCCAGCTCTTTGTGCAGTGGAGCGACTCCAACTGAGACACCAGCGGATATACGAAGCGTGCCTGGCTGCATCGAGGTTGTTTGACAGCAGATGGAAGTGGAAGCCCACTAGTTCGAGAAATGAAGACGCGCGCGCATACGTGATTGCGTGATGCAAGTCATCTGAAAATAGGCCGAACCTCTGCCCATCGTTTTCGAATTCGTCCCCAATGTCCAGCTGGACGTAAGGGGGGCTGACTCGCAACGCGACTTTTTGCTGTCGGCCGTGATTCTCGGCTACCTTCCTCAGCCTGTGCAGTTCGGTGACACTATCGACATTCACTATCGAGTTTGATATCCGCGAAAGACACTCGATGAACGCGTCCGACTTGCCAGGCCCACTCGCAGAAATGCTCGCTGTGGCGCTCACCCTACGTGCGGTTTCGAGTTCCGACTCCGACGCGACATCGAAGCCATCGACTTTCGGCGAGATCACCTCGACTAGCGAAGGAAAAGAGTTCGCTTTCATAGCGTAGTGGATCCGAATCCACGGAGGCAGTGCCGTCCGCATCAGCTGAATACGAGCTAAGGCCACCGACGGGTCATAGATAAAGGTAGCTGCCGAGTGTTGCCAACTTTGTATCTTCTCCGCCTTCGCTCGCAAATCGGGCGCCATCGCCGCCGGGTCGAGTAGCGGCATACCTCCGGCTGACGGGGGCCACATAATCGCCATTTCTAACCTTGCTTCGACTTGTCGCCACGAACCTCGGGATCGCTCATACTGCTAGCCCGTCCGAAACTGAGGACGACTCACGCACAATCGCGCCCAGGATGGCTTCGATGTCTTGAAGGTTCAATTTTGGATTCAGAACCGTGATCTTGAACCACAGGCGCATTTGTCCATCGTTATCCTGGGTCCGCGCCCTGCCTAACACGGCGCTTCCATTCTCCAACAACCGTCGTCGAACCTCGGCGACTATATTGTCACTGATTTCGGGTGTCCGACCCATATCGGGGAGACGAAAGAGGACGGTTGTCAGATCCCGCTGGCCAAACCACAGGACGAAGTTACTGTCAGCATTGATGGCGTCTGCTAGAAGTTCAGCCGCGGCGAAGCACGCTGCTATCATTCGCTCGAAACCGAGGCGGCCAGTGGCGCGCAACGTAGTTGCTAATTTGAACAAATCGGGGCGCCGTGACGTTCGGATAGATCGTCCTAGCATATCTGGGAATCCACGACCAACGTCGTCCTTTGAGTTCAGATATTCTGCTGTAACTTCCAGCGGTTGCAAATATTCCCGATTGTGAACGACCAGGACACCACAGGATATTGGTTGCCACCCAAATTTGTGGAAATCCATCGCAACCGTCACACTGCGATCAATATTTCTTAGGTTGTGAGCATATGCGTCGCATAAGATGAGTGGTCCCCCATAAGCTGCATCTACATGAATGTCAAACCCATACTTCCGCGACAGATCGGCTATAGGGGCAAGTGGATCGATGCTGCCTGTGTCGGTAGTTCCTGCGGTAACAACCATCAACGTCTGTTCGCCTGGCTGTTCGCTCTTGAGTACATGCTCAGCGTGCTCGACATCGAGCTTGCCCGCGGTTGACCTGATCATTACCGGTGGCTCTACTCCAGCTAGCCACGCAGCGCGGGCAATACTGTGATGGGCATTCTCGCCGCAGACCACGCGCATTTTCATTCCTGCTCTGCGCGCGCCTTCCCTAGCAAGGAGTATCGCGACGAAGTTTGATTCGGTGGCGCCGGTGGTCGCGATTGCATCAGGAGTGGCCGCATCAGGATAGACCAGTGCAGCCAGTGCCTGGCATACTCGTGCTTCGATCAATGATGCGCCGGGGGCCTGATCCCACGAATCGAGAGATTGATTTGTGGCGGAAGCACTCATGTCGGCTGCCACAGCGGCAGATAGAGTTGGGCAGTGCAGATGGGCCACACACTTCACATCGTTTGGGTCAGATGCGTATGCCGCAAGAAACCTGCTGTATTCATAGACGGCCTGCTCTTCACCCACGCCCTCATCGGGAATCATCTCGGTCCATGCCCGTAGGCCGGCAGCAACGACCTCGGGTGGCCCACCGCGTGGCGCTGGCCCCTTCCTGTCTTCGCTCCCGTCATGCAAACCGATGCTGGCCGCATTGAGGGCCATCTCGAGTGAGCCGTCATCCGAGACAAACCCAACTATTCCCTCCGTCCGAGGGATGATGTTCTGTCGGGCCGGGTGTTGTTGTCCCATCTCAAATCTCCTCTGAGGCATTCGCTCGATGGGTCGCATGAGTGTGGCGAAGACATTCGAACGGCCAACTGGGGCCGGCTTCGATGCCAGGTATGTGGGCGGATAACGCTCATGCGAGTTCGAGGTTCTTTGAAACTTGAATCGGGCAGGCCAAACATTGCGTCTACAAATGAAATTTGTCGATGAGCACCTTGCGTATACCGCGTCACTTCACGGTAGCCGATGGCGCGCGAATCCGGACGAACCAGCTTCGAGGACGAGAGCGAGTGGACTCCCAGCAGATCAATTGTCGCCCCTGGACATATTTTTGGCCTCGGAACGTGTTCACCGACCTCGATCTGATCAATCTTTTCTGCGTGACGGCTTGCGCATTTCCCATCCTTTCGCAGGCATACCTTGCAACTGAGGACGTGCGGGCTGCGCGCGGGCTTGGCCGACGAAGAGAGTCAGCGAACGTCGCACGGGCGAGCTGAGATTTCGATGAACCGAACTATTCGGTCTGTTGCTAGATTTCTATCAACATCCGTTGATTCTGTCAAGAATTCGACGGGGGGCTGGCGGACCGTGCAACACGGCTGAATCAATATCTAGCTGTTGCTGCCCTTACGGTTTCACCCTTCGACCTTCCTCCGGCTGCCCGTTGAGTATCGCGCTTGTCGCGGAAAGGTAGGCGCGGGGCCACCCGCTTTTGTGGACCTCCCACTTCAAGGGCGGCAGATTCGAATCGGATTGGGGATCTCGACAAAGCGCGGTGACTCTGCGGATCCTACGAGTCGGCTGACCAGGTTCGCTTTCGCAGGAAGAGTTTGACTGCACAGCAGGTCCTCGGCATACGGACTTGCAGAACTGGAATCACCCAGGCTAGCAAGTACACCCGCAACTACACACCACAGCTTGTGTTCGTCCCTCTCCGCATGCCCTAGTACCGACACGACGCCAGCAAGCTGGTTCACGACTGCGTGGTAACGAAGTCGCTGCCAGGCATCATCTTCCGTATAGACCAGCGGACTATCTGCGGCAAGCCCAGCTGGAAGACGATCGCGACTTACGTGCGCGCCCTCCATATCTCGCACCCAGAATTGCGCTGGGCGTCCAGCCTCAGTGTGTAGCAGGCTGTTCTGGAGATGTGCCTCGAAGCCAAGACCATCCGAGCCAAAGACTTCAAGGAGGGGGACCAGTGAAATCCTCAAGTATGCCTCCAGCCAGGCGGTGCGGCCCATTCTCGCCCTTCGTACTTCGTCAACTAACGTAGGCGGCTTACTCCCGCTACCTGCCTCCACCAGTGCCGCAAGGACTCTCGGCGCGGCGGAACCGGTTGCGAACGGATTGTCCCGGTAGATCACGGTGGACTCGGCTGCCAGTTCTTCGCCGACAAAGAGTGGGTTCAAACCTTGCCAGCCAGTTTCTGACAGGACGCCGAACCCTGAGTGCCTCCAATCACTCCTCAGCCGCGCTACCAGTGCGCTTGCGTCTGCCGCCCGCCGCGCGTGCTCGGTCGGTATGTTGCGCGTGAAGTTCGTTATTCGGAGGTGGAGCGGGAGCTTCCAAGCTGTTGGAAACGCAGGATTGCACACAGTACGGACCGACGACGTCGGGTACACCAAACTGCCGATCGGGCCGAGGGGTATCAATGCGCCATCAGCGACAAGCATCGATACGACCGGATGATGTTGCAGATATTTCGCTTGTAGTGGGTGGACCGGAACCACCGGCCATCCACTGGGTCCTTCTCGTAGGACCTCCGCCGGGATCCATTGGCCTGGCCCTACCCTTTCTCCTGCAACTACTTCGGGCGACAAGGCCATGTAGTGCAGTTGAAAAGACGTTCCGAGTTCGGGTGCAAAGCGAGCAAGATCGCTTGCTAGCGGACCGTCGGCACTTTTCGGTGTCGGATGAAAGGGATGTCCCAATATTAGCGATTGTTCCGCACGCCGGGTTATTTCATGACCACAGACCGATGGTGCCTGTGCCTGGCTCGACGAGAGAAAATTTGCCGTCCGCTCGACGCTGTTGGCGATTTGGTCGAGCAACGCGTCGAATTCATGTTGAGGAATCCTCTTGCCGGCACCAACGGCCGCACCGACTTCATCCAAAAGTAGGTGGACGACGTCGGCATGCGCGACTGAACGGCGCCCTGTCCCGCGATCGACCTCAATTTCGTGCTCCCACCGGTGGTTTCCTGAAATCGACCACCATTGCAGTCGGGCGACAAGTTCGACGCCCGACGCTAGCCGGAAGTACACCGGGCCTTGCCTTTGGGCGGGCAGAGGATGGACTTCACGCACCAAACAATTCAGCAGCGACGATCGCGCGGCGTGCTCAGCGATCGCGTATGAAGTCCCATCGGTGGCTCCCTCTTGCGACGTGATCAACTCCGACCTTCCTATTGCCTCAACGGATTTGGAATGGACCCGGTACCCGCCGGCATACTCAAAGCCAACGACCGACCCGACTCCAACAAAGGGCGCATGACCGTCCTGCTTGGCCACATGGGTGCTCTCAAGAAACAATCCGCCAGCACGTCGGATACTGCACGAGGTAGGTCCAGTGCACTCAACGCGCGCTCGATCGCTCTACGAACACAGGACCACAACTCCCGCTCGTCGAGCGCATAGTGTCGTGCCAACGCAACTGCGATACCGTTAAGGTTTACTTGGAAAGCGAGCGTTTGCGCATAGCCCACCAGGTCCTCTGGAGAGTCTGGCCTCAATGATTGACTTCGCCCCGGGCGAATGATCTGTTGAGGATCTAGTGTGCCGGCAGCCTTCATCCAACCTTCGTTCACCCGAAGGGCATCATGGTCGCGCAGCACGAAACCCAGAATCCGACCTTGCAAAGACATTCGTAAAACTGTGTTCTGGCCGTGTAATTCTGGAAATACACCGCGGCTGAGGAAAGCCAAGGTGATGACGGCAAAGACGTCCGCCAACGCACCGAACCACTCGACCGGATCGGTCATGCCAATCGACATTGCCAAACTGCTCCACTCGTGCGCAGCGAGCGCCGCCATTGGAACAGCAAAATCGGCGTGAGTATTCGCGGGATAAGTGCGTACTTGAGCAGCGAGATGCCCCTCTCTTTCCAAGGAAGGGTCCCGCACACTCGATTCGTCCCATCCGACCCAAGCACCTTCGGCGCAAACATCCACAAGTGCGTGCAACCGCGTATCCGACTCAATAATTGCGCGCATGGTGCGTTCGTTCCTGACCCCGTTCTCCCGATTGCGAACCGGGAGTAGGCGTGTGGCGCCTAGTGTCGCCACGGCTAAAGGCAACTTGACATGATGCTGCGGTGCGACGGTAGTGATAAGGGTTCGCAATGAGACGGTGGGGTGAAATTCGCCCAAATCAGCACTGATCGGAACGATCTCGCGACGGGTGTACGCGGCTGCGTACAACTCAGGCAATACATTGATCGCCTGCCATGGATGCACAGGAAGCAACTGATAATCTGTGCCGTCCACCCCAGCAGAAGCCATTTCGTTTTCCAGAACCGTTTGATCTGCTCGGCTCAGTAGTTGCTGGTGAATGGATCCGGAAATTGGCTCAGGGCCGAGCCTCAATTGACTTCGCCGTACAGCAACCCATGCCAGAGCAAGAGGTTCACGCCGCATTGGCCCATACGTGAGGATATCGCTAACGCTCCATCCGCTGACTGCCTGAGAGGTCGGATGAAATGGCCGCCCACGGGTTGCCGCTAGGCGCTCGCCTTCGAGCAATCTCCCTGGCCGCAACGCTAGATCGACATGTGCGCGCTGTCGTGCAGTTGCGGTCCCATGATCAGCGGCGGTAACGATATCGTCTGAAAACTCACCGAGTGCCGCCCCACATAACCCTAGCGCAAGTACCGCATCACGCGGGGATACCCTGGTACCGTCTGCATCGAGCACCGGGCCCCTGGCAACCCGCCAGCCAGCAGCGCCGCCGGGTTGAAATCTCGCCCATAGCTTTCCAATACGGAACCACCGCGTACCGTCGCCAGCTGGCAACGCCCACTCTGGTGGGTCAGTCTGGCATAGTTCGACCAGTCCCTCAGATATTGCAACGTCGATGAGGTCATGGAGAACCGAATCGACTGCAAGGTGAGAGCCGACGGAGTCGACTACCGTATCGTCCCACGGCACGACTGATCTCGGATTTCGCCGCAGTTCGTTCGAATTTCCTACGCCTACAGAATAATTCGTCGGTCTGTTCACTAGGACCTAACCACTACCCTGACATCAACGGTGCTGCTCGCTCGGGCAACAACTGAACTTAATAGAGCAGACGCACCGACGCAGAAACCGCCCTTCAGCGACGCGCAATCGTCAAATCTTGACCCACGCCTCCTGCAAGAATGGTCTACCTTCACACTTTGCAGTGCACCCAGCTGCTTCCGAGTTTTGAGCGGTGACCGAAGACGAACCCGGGTATGGGGCGCATTCATGCACCCCATCATTGTGTGGCTTGCACGATAAAGTCAAGGAAAACCTCCGCGTGGCATAACCCCCAATGTGGCGACTGCCATGCCAAGTGGCGCAACAGGTCCGATGCCGGGCCAGCTAAGAATATGGTGCACCTATGAGCGATCTCCCCCGATTGGCTATCTTCGATTGCGACGGCGTTTTGGTTGACACCGAGCGAATAGCACTTCGGGTACAAGTCCGAATCGGAACGGAACTCGGGTGGCCGCTGACAGACAGCGAAGCCATCGCGCGCTTTACAGGGCACTCGCTCGCATCCATTGAGACTGTGGTCAAGGCACGACTTGGGGAGAAGTTGGCTGCAACGTGGGTTGAGCTCTTCGATCTCTATCACAGAGCTGAAGTCGACAACGGCCTAGAGCACATCGCGGGCGTACCTCGTGTTCTAGCTGAGCTGGCCGAGATGAATATATCGACCTGCGTTGCATCCGGCGGAACTCACGAAAAGATGAAACACACCCTTGGTCGGACAGGCCTTTACAAGCTATTTGTTGGCCGAATCTTCAGCGTGACCGAAGTTGATCGAGGAAAACCGGCACCTGACCTCTTTTTGCACGCAGCTCAGAGCATGGGCGTCCCGGCTTCATCGTGCGTTGTGATCGAGGACAGCTATCCTGGCGTGGTGGCGGCCCGAGCTGCTGGCATTCACTGCTTCGCATTCGCGGGCGGAGTGACGCCCGCAGATCGACTGAATGGTGATGGAACCACCGTATTTCACGAAATGAAGGAACTTCCATCCCTTGTGAACGATCGCTTGTCAGTCGATCCCGCTCTCGACTGATGCCCACCTGTTCTGGCTCCGTTCCAGGAAAAATCCCCAGATCTTCACCAAAATTGCGTAGCTTCACGATTACGCCTGATCGACCACCTCACCGGAAACCGGCGATCGCATCTTCTTGCGAGACCTTCGCCTGTTCAATTTTGACACGCCGATGACCGACCCGCGAGAAATTGGGCCCCTTGGACCAAAACTTCTGCCACTCGCGTGCCGCAGGGCTGGCTGACTTCCCATCATGCCGGCAAGTTTGTCGCCACGAGAGTCTCGGCTCGATCGAAACATGCGGGGGCAGCGAGGAACTCGGAGAATATCAAGCGCATCGTGTTCGCTTGATGTACTTTCGGAGTGAACGTCCGGTACCTTTTGCGTACGAATGCCTGACCACCGATTCCGGAGGGGCTACTTCAGCGTGACTATCAAAGCTGCTGCTCTCGAACGAGGGGCCGACGTTGACGATCACCCGTCAACGTTTGCACAAGAATTGCTATTCCCAAAAATGACATCGAATCCTGATCAAAACCGCGCCCACAACATCGAGAACATTCATGTTGTTCGCGGACTATTGGATGTCGCCGCTCTTAGTCACGCTATAGATCACATAATCGCGCGCCACGAGTCTCTGCGAACGGTATTCACTGTTAGTCCTCGTGGCCTTCGTCTCCGCGTTTTGCCTGCTAAGAGCGGCTCACTGATTGTCCGCGACCACCTCGCTTCAGGCTCCGCCGACCCATCTGAGATCGATGTCGCTGTGCGCGCAGACGCAGAACACCTTTTCGACTTAACAAGTGAACGGCCGAGCCTGTTCACCCTTCACAAGACCAGCGAATTAGAATACATTCTAGTAATTGTGGTGCATCATTTGGTCGTCGACGGTTGGTCAATGGGCATCCTGTTAAATGAGCTGGCCACCGCCTACGCGGCAGCCCGAACTGGACACGACTCCACCTACAGCCGCAAGCCCGCACAAATGAGTACGTTCGCGCGGAATCAGCGGGAACTCGCGGCATCCCCGGAAGTCGCACCGTACGTAGACTATTGGGTCGCACAGCTGGCCGGACTGCAGGAAGGTCCTACTGTCCCATACGACAACTTGGAGGATCCCGAGCGAACCTTCCTCGGGGACCGCCTGGACTTCGAATTGCCGGGAACACTAGTCCAGAACCTCCGGGAGATCGCCCGTTTGGAACGGGTCACAATTGCGGCAGTCGCACTGCTCGGTTTCCAGTTGCTGCTGCGCGACCATTCAGGTCAGGACGACATTTCCATCGGGGTGCCATTCGCGAACCGCACGACGCCGGAAGTTGAAGACTGTGTGGGCTTTCTGATCAACATTCACTGTGTTCGGGTGAGGCTGCCCGCACGCACTCCTACACGAGATCTGCTTCACAAAAGTTCCCGCTCTTTAACTGGCGCCCTTCGACACCAAGAAGTACCACTGATTGTCGTATACGAGGACCTAGTCTCTCGATTCGGCGCTGCGAGCCTGCCAAACCGTTTTTACCGCACAATGTACATCTGCCATACGCACCAAGTTGGGCCATTGCACCTGCAGGGCACTGTCTGCCTGAGGAAACCATTCTCGCAGCAAACGAGCAAGACTGATATTACGCTCAACGTGTGGCCTGACGACTCCAGTATCCGCTGTCAAATTGAATACAACACGGCGCTCTACGACTCCGTCACAATCGACCATCTAGCTGAATGCTATCGCGAAACAATGGCGAGAATAGTTGATGATCTCGTCTGGTAGCGCAGCAAGTTAGTGCGTCAACCTATGCCGGGAATCTCACCATTCCCCGTCACCGACTGAACGAGGAACCGCAATGTCTATCATCCCGGAAATTCTGCCTACGTTCGCCGAACACGACCCTGCCGAGCAGGCCGTTACTGCGCTACTTACCTCTCTCGGAGTGGACCTTAGCGGTGAATCCCTCGCTGACACGCCTCGTCGGGTTGTGGCCGCATACCGGGAGATGCTGGAACCTCACGAGTTCAAGGCAACCACATTCCCCAACGAGAGCGGATCGGACGATCTAATCCTTGTCCGCGCCATTCCATTTCATTCATTGTGCGAGCATCATCTTCTACCGTTCTTTGGCGTCGCTCATGTTGGCTACGTGCCCGGTGAGCGTGTCCTCGGGCTATCCAAATTGGCGCGTGTTGTGCAGGCGTCTGCGCGAGGACTTCAGATCCAGGAGCGAATGACTACCCGAATCGTGGAGCAAATGACCGATGAACTGGCACCCTTGGGTGTGGGCGCGGTCGTCGAGGCTCAACACACATGTATGGCAATCAGGGGAATCAGAGCAATCGGCTCCTGGACCACTACTTGTACCCTGCGTGGGGTCCTTCGTAGCGACCAGCAGCGGAGAGATGAATTTCTGCGGCGCACAGAGAATACGGGCAATGGGAATGCGTGGCGATGACATTCCAACCGTCAGAGCAATTGCCGAACGCCCACCAGAACCACCTCCGAACTGCGGCACCTCTTGACTTCCTCGATTTCTTCGTTGGAACTGGTCTGAAAACAAGCGACGCTCCCGCGCTTCGCGATAGTGCCGGTTATGCACTCACTTATCGGCAACTGACAGATGCGATCGCTGGTCGCGCACGTGACCTCAGTTCCGCTGGAGTCGGCCCGGGTCAACTGATTCGTGTCAGCGCTGCACGAAATTCTGCATCGGTGGTAGAACTTCTGGCGGTACTCGCTGTTGGCGCAGCCTTCGTCGCCTTGGCTCCGGACGCCGTCCCTAGCCCACGCATTCAGGAGGCATTGGGCGGCGCGGCCATGCCTCCAGATGCCGCCTACGTGATGTCCACATCGGGCAGCACTGGCGAGCCCAAAGAAACTGTCGTTACGCGTACAGGGCTACGACATGTGTTCCACGCCTTACGAAAATCACCTGAGATCGACTTTCCTTCTGGACTTGTCTGGACACAATTCCATCCACTTACTTTCGGCTACGCGATGTGCGAGATCCTCGGCGCGCTCAGCTTCGGCGGCGAGATCGTCATTGTGGACAGAGAAGAATCACTCACATGCTCCGGACTCTGCCATACACTAATTTCCGCACGCGCCGGGGGGCGCCGCGTTGCGGTCTGCCTAACTCCCTCAGAGCTATCTTTGCTCACGACTAGGATTGGCGAATCGGACGTGCGCGCGCCTGAGTTCGTTCTACTTAGCGGGGAACCTGCCTATCGTGGACAACTCGCCGAGTTCTTTGCCCTTCCCGCCGCCAATCAAAGCGTTGTCGTCAATACTTACGCCGCCACAGAGACCGCCGGTCAGGTTACGGCGCATAGAGTTACAGAAAACTCAGTTCCGGAGTTAATGGCCGGGTATGTGGGCCACCCACTTCCAGGAGTAGGTGTAACGCTTGTTGCGTCCGATGGGAAAACCTTGCGGCGCAGCAATTCTGACACACCGGGTGATATCTACGTAGAAGGTCCGATGGTGGCGGCCGGGTATTTGGACGCAGAGCAGACAGCCGCGAGGTTCCGCCCTACGGAAACAGGCGGGGCAGCTTTTCGTACGGGAGACATCGGCCAATGGGCGAAGGATGGGGGTTTGCGCATCGTTGGCCGCAATGGGAGGCGGTATAAGATCGCGGGCCGCTGGGTTCCGCTCGATTTCATCGAACGGTACATCCTCACCTCCGAATGCGTTAGCGATGTCGCCGCATCGATTGCCGAGGTGTGCCTCGATGGCGCTACGCCACTGGAATGCCTCCAGATCGTCGCGGTTCCATGCGACCGTTCCGTCGCGGGTGCCGAGCGGATTCGGAGGCAAGTCGTTGCTAGCCTTGCTGCACCGCTCACAATTCGTTTGATTCTCGTAGATGCGTTGCCCCGCAACCTCAATGGCAAGCTCTCTTCGGAGTACATTTCAACTGCCACTCTGAATCCTCCGACGATGGACGTTGCGACCGCAGTGTGTGCTGTGTGGGTCGAGATCCTCGGGGCGGGAGTCGGCCAGCGGACCAATCTGTTCGAATCGGGCGTCGATTCCCTTGGCATTGTGACCGCCGCGGCCCGACTGACACGAGCGCTTTGCCGCCCTGTCAGTGCGGAATTCCTCCTCGATCACCCCCGGATAGAACTCCAAATTTCAGCGCTCACAACACCATCCAGGAAAGTAAGTGATCCCCCGGCTTCTACTGGAGCAGCGCGGAGAGTGTCGCTCCCAGATCGAGGTGCGCAGCGTCGGAACGCGCGAAGAACCCTCCCTGTTCAGCCTCTAGCCAATGTCAAACCGTCACCGCACGAAGAGGAGTCACCAACTTGAACGGCAAAGGGATTGCAGTACTCGGCTACGCCTGTCGCGCGCCGGGTGCCCGCACTGTTGAAAACCTGTGGGACATCATTGCTGCGGGCCGTGACTGCGTTACTCGCGCCTCAACCAATGTTGGTGCCACAACCGGAGGGCGCGTACACGCTTACGGTGTACTCGACGATATCGGTCAATTCGATGCAGAGTTCTTCGGGTACTCTCCACGTGAGGCCTCGGAGATCGACCCGCAACAGCAAATGTTGCTCGAATGTGCTGTGGAAGCCCTTGAAGCCGCCGGCATCCGCGTAAGTGGACTCAACCACGACATAGGCGTCTATGCCGCGACTGGGTTGAGTAGCTATCTACTTGCGACGCATAGCGGAGCGATCGACGACCAAAACCTCTCCACTCTAATGGGTGGCGACGGCCACTACGCAGCAACGCGCATCGCGTACAAACTCGGACTGACCGGACCGGCAATGTCTATCGGATCCGCGTGCTCTTCGTCCCTCCTCGCCATCCACACTGCCGCACAAGCAATCGCCGCGGGTGAATGCGATCTTGCACTCGCGGGGGGCATGGATGTCGAATTTCCGCAGCCCATCAGCTACCTGTATCAGGCCGGCGGCATCATGTCCAAAGACGGTGTTTGTCGCCCCTTTGACGCCGCCGCGAGCGGCACAGTTTTTGGGTCCGGCGGCGGCCTCGTACTTCTTGCAGACTTTGACGTCGCAACGGAGCGTGGTTGGCCAATCCGGGCAATTCTCGCGGGCTCTGCCGTGAACAATGACGGATCGGAGAAGGCATCCTTTACGGCCCCCCGTGCCAGTCGTCAGGCCGACATTATACGCCAGGCTTTGGAGATTGCCGAATTGCATCCCGCACAGGTCAGTTATCTAGAATGCCATGGCACAGGCACTCAACTCGGGGACCGCAGCGAGATATCCGCTCTGACTAGTGTATTCGCGGACTCTCCCCTGCCCCCACTCGGTTCAGCTAAGGCGAACTTCGGGCATCTTCGAGTTGGCGCTGGCGTCGTCGGCTTCATCAAAGCATGCGAAGTCGTAAATCGCGGCGAGATTCCTCCTCTCACTAATCTCCACCAACCGATGGACTCCGTTTACACAGGCGATCTCTCGCTGCCCCGCACTCTGAGCAGCCTGGATCTGCCAGATGCTGAACGCGTCGCGGGCGTCAGCTCATTTGGATTCGGAGGCACGAACGTCCACGCCGTCCTGCGTGGACACAAGAACTCACCGATGGAGCATGGCAGCAGCAGCGGCCCTTTCGTTTTGCAATTGTCTGCCGCTGACCCAGACGCTTGTCTGGGTAACGCCAGTGCGCTTGCCGCTGCTTTGCGCTCAGACCCTGACCTCTCACCGGCTGATGTCGCGTTCACGCTCCAACACGGTCGCGACGATCATGCTTACCGATTGGCTACCGTTGGTGATAGCGACGTTGAGTTGCGTGCCGGGTTGGACGGAATCGGGGAACACACCGTCGAGGGGTGGCGTCAGGAAGGTGCTCAGGTTGTGCTGATGCTGCCGGGGCAGGGCAGCGACCTACTCCCCACAGCCCGCGCCCTCTACGGCTGGGAGCCTATATTCACTGCCTCACTTGAGAATTCATGGAACACTGCGCGCAGCATAGATTCATCGCTCGCTACTCTAGGGGTAGCGCTAAGTGGTGACTGTGAAGGCATGGTGACGACTCATACTCTGCACACTGCCGTTCTCTTGGCCTTGGCAGAACAACTCTCGGCGCGCGGGGTACATCCAGACCAAGTGGTGGGATATTCGCTGGGCGACTACGCAGCAGCAGCCACAGCTAAAGCAATTCGTAACCACGACGCCCTCCGCCTTGTCATTGAGCGGGCGCGAATCCTGAAACGTGCCCCAGAAGGATCAATGGTCGCGGTGCGCTTGTCGTCCGCCGAAATCGCGTCCCTACTGCCCAGCGACATTGCGCTGCCTGCAATCACCCTTGCTGACAAGCACACCGTGCTGGCGGTCGCCGCAGAGTCGCTATTACAGGTCACCCAACGACTTAGTGACGCCGACGTCCCACACCGAGTACTCGACCTCACCTTGCCCTACCATTCCCCGATTATGGCAGAAGCAGCCATGGAGCTTGCCCCATTCGCATCCGCGGTCCAAGTTCAACCGTCTTCATCGTTCATCCCCACAGTCGTTGGCCGCGACGCACTGGATGACGACTATTGGTCAGCTCACCTAGCCGGTCCGCTCGACCTGAGGGGAGCTGCCGCAGAGATCACACGGGCAGCCACTAGCCGAGGATGCATCGTCGTCGACCTTAGCCCCGACGGCTTCCTCTCTCGAGCCGTGGCGGACCAAAACGCGGGCCCAGTCATACGTCCACTGCGGGCCGATAAGGAACCAAAAACCGCTTGGCTTCACGGCCTCGCCTCCCTATGGGTGGCCGGCGTGCGGGTGGATACTGGCAACGCCGCCGGCCGAACGGTCATGCTGCCGAACCGTGTGTTCTCACGTGCGCAACATACAAAGGAAATTAGCCCGACGAATAGCCTCCCCGACAACCAAAACGGGTCCGGCGGCACCATCCGCCGAGAGAAATCGTTGGATCGCTGGGCCTATTACCCGAGCTGGAGATTCCGTCGTCGGGGACCAGGCGCGCACGACGGCAGCGGCGAACGATGGTTGATATTGTCCGAAAATGGCGGCCAAAGCGCTCATGTCGTAGAGACGCTCAGGGCCCGAGGGATCGAGTGCATTCAATTTGTGCCGGACGAAGGGGAACGCGAAGCCTGCGACAATGTGCTACCCGTCCATCCGGGAGATGAACACTCGGTGAAATCCGCCATCCGTGCTCTTCACCTGGAGCGGCGTCCGATAGACCGCGTGGTGCATATGTGGTGCACCAGCTCACTCGGAGAAAGCGAGACACTCGACGGACGACTGGCAACCCTACACAGCGAGTACGAACGAGGCTTCTACACCCTGTTGTTCGCGGTCCAAGAAATAGGTCTGCTGCAGGGATCTCGACATGTTCGCTTAGACATCGTCGCGCGCGGTATGCACCCGGTCGGCACCAACGCCGTCGACATCGTGCCAGATCGCGCTCTCCTCGCTGGGCCCGGCCTTGTCATTCCCCAGGATTTCCCGGCGATGTCAGCACGCACCGTAGATATATCCGGACTTTCGCCTGATAGCTGGTCCGCCGAGCTCGTTTCTGAATTGCTCAGCTCATCATCTGATCCCACGGTCTCTCTGGCTCCAGGGGAGAGATGGGTGCGCTGCTACGAACGCGATGAGCTGCCGCCTGTTCCAGAAGGCCAACTCCCTTTGCGTCTACGTGAGGGTGGCGTCTACCTCATCACCGGAGGGCTCGGTGGCATTGGAATGACCCTGGCCGAGTACTTAGTCCGAACCTGCCGCGCTCGTCTGATTCTCACAGGATTGGAAGCAGTCCCAGATGCCTCCTTGTGGGAGAACGGAAACTGCGAACCGATTGATAGCGACGACGAAGTTCTCGTCGAACGGGTTTCGCGAATTCGTAAATTGACTGGCTTGGGTGGGGAAATCCTTGCTGTCAGTTGCGATGCCGCCGATCGCGGGCAGACTGCGGCACTCTTCAAGACGATCGAAGAACATTTCGGTCGCCTAGACGGCGTCGTTCACGCAGCTGGCGTGTTCGAGACACAACGCGCCTTCCGTGGACTCGATGACACCGGCCGTGAAGACTGCATTCGCCGCCTACGCCCAAAGGTCGAAGGTACGCTTGTTCTCGCTGAGTTTCTGCGCGGGAAAAAACTGGATTTTGTACTTATGCAATCGTCCCTTTCCTCTCATCTTGGTGGTCTCGGTTTCTACGCTTACACCGCTGGAAACGCATTCATGGATGCGTTCGCCGAACGCCACCGCGATGCCGAGGTTCCTTGGATGACAGTGAACTGGGACGGCTGGATCTTCCGCGAACGCGACGACGATTCCTTGCACCAATCCGTCGTCTCGCCATCCTTCGCATCACCGGACTTCGGTGTGGTAGCCGAAATCGCCATTCGCCCAACCGAAGGCCAAGACTTCTACAGCCGCCTCATGAACATGGCCGAGCCACACCAAGTACTAATCTCCACTGCTGACTTCGAGCATCGCATCCACCAGTGGGTACGCGGCACGGTCGGCCGGCATGCACCATCACCCGTCCAGGACGAGGAACCCAAACCCGTCACAGACTCCAACATCGAGACGGGTGTCGTTGAGGTTTGGACCGATGTTCTCGGAGTCACGAACCTCAATGGCGGCAGTGATTTCTTCGCACTCGGAGGCGACTCACTGCTCGGTGTCACTGTCGCTCACCGGCTCAGCCTCCGTTTTGATGTTGTGCTGTCAGTGATCACGATGTTCGACAACCCAACAATCGCCCAAACCGCAACGGAGATTCGGCGCCTGCGTCGCCGTGTAGCAAATGAAGGAGCGAAATGAATGCCCGCTCGTATATCGCAACTGTGCCGGCTAGGACCTACACGCGTACGTCCGATGAATCCGAAACAGCCTCTCCCGGGGGGTACCCCGCCGCAGCCTTCACTGTCACAAAATTCTTCGACGACTTACCTTGTTGCCACCGCTCGTGGGCCCATGATGGAAAGTGCCGTTTCCTCCATGGGTATGAGCGATCCTTCGAAGTCGAATTCGCTTGTTCAGCATTGGATTCCGTCACTGGTTTCGTAATCGACTTCGGTGCTCTCAAGGATGTTCGCGCTTTGTTGAATCGGCAGTTCGACCACACAACACTTGTGGCCGAGAACGATCCCGACCGTCAACTCTTCGAAGAGCTTGATAGTCGTGGTGTGATCGACCTACGAGTCATGAAGCACACGGGCATGGAGGGGGCCGCTGCGTGGGTCACGGAGGAGGCTGGGCGCTTGGTGCGTGAAGCGAGTGATGGGCGGGTGTGGATCTGTCGTGTTACGGCTCGTGAGTGCCGAAAGAACTCAGTCACCCTCACGTCCGACCGGGTACATCCGTCTGTATGAGCGAAACCGAGTCGCACAGGGTTGCAGATCCCATTGAGGCACCCTTGATCCCCGTAATTCCCGGCTTGCACAGTAGCCGAAAGCGCCTCCTGCTGGTGCCGGGGCTCGGGCAGAACCGAGCTCACTGGGGCCCCTTTGCACGGTGGTTGGCAGAGCATCGAATGGCTCTATTGGCAGTCGACCCGGCGGGGCTTGCCGGCAGATGCACTGCCCCTCAGGGGACCTACGAACGCGTAGACCAGATGGCTGCCGCCCTCGCCTCAGCCTGCCAGAAAAATGGGGTGACTGGCGTCATCGGTCATTCAGCGGGTGCTCCGCCCGCACTACTTGCGGCGTCGCATGGGCAAATCAACACGGTTACCCTGCTGGAACCAGTTCCAAGTCACTTCGGGATCAATGGGCCGCACCCGTACACCGATCCGTTCGTGCCACCCTCCGCGGTGGCACGAACGGATCGGCTAGTTTCGACGCCCGGCGAGCAACCTAGCGAATCTCTGCGACGACTGCACCCCTTTGCCTCTCCTTCGACGCTGCGCACAATCTGCGCTGCAATCAGCGCCCAGGACTACCTCACGCCTTCGCCGATCTCCCAGCAAGGTTCCGCACCACCCACCCTCGCCGATCGTGGAGTTAGGACCATGGACGCGCTCGCCCACTATGCAGGACAAGTGCTGATCCTGCGTGGAAAGCACTCCGCACTGCTTT
Source organism: Rhodococcus sp. NPDC060176 (assembly GCF_042728675.1). Lineage (NCBI taxonomy): Bacteria > Bacillati > Actinomycetota > Actinomycetes > Mycobacteriales > Nocardiaceae > Rhodococcus > Rhodococcus sp. NPDC060176. Next base: position 150,901 of record NZ_JBHWYS010000008.1, on the reverse strand, counting down.
CAACCTCTCACGCGGAGTTTCTGACTTCCCGAGCTCGCAAAGGAATCATGCGCACTGTCGATCGTGCAGGGCACTCTCCCCACATTGACGCACCTCGTGCGACCGTTGTGGCGTTCCTAGGGGAAAATGCACTGTGACTTCCGGAATCGCAGAATCCTCAGCCTTACGTGTCCGCGACTTCAGGCTGCTACTCATCGGCCAAGGCCTCTCCATGGTTATGTACGGCGCATACTTGGCCGTACTCTCGTGGTACGCATACAGTCTCACTGGCTCGCCTAGTTCAGCTGGAATCGTGTTGGGTGCCGCCGCTGTTTCACAAGTCACCACCCTTCTCCTGGGCGGAGCGCTGGCGGATCGGTGGGACAGACGCTCGATGATTATCGTGGCCAACTCCGGACGCCTCCTCGGAGTTGGCACTCTCGCGGTAATTAGCGCAACCGGCCATACGACACTGGCCTTACTGACAGTGTGCGTCTCGTTCGTGAGTCTTTGCGATGGCCTATTCCATCCCGCGTTTGGCGGGATCGTGCCAGCGACAGTCCCCCCCGATCTCGTCGGGTCTGCCAACGCCGCACTCAGCTTTGTGCGCTCAATTAGTGCGATTATTGGGCCTGCCTTGGGCGGAGCCGTTTACGCCGCCGCCGGTATGCAGGCCGTTCTCGGGCTGACAACGGCGGCCTTCCTCGTGGCCGTAATCACCGCTATAGCCCTTCGACCCGTCGTCCGTGGGCAAAAGCGAGCACCGTCCCAACCTTTAAGGGACATTGTGGAGGGAGCACGCTACGTCATATCGGTGCCGTTGCTCGCCTCCATCCCCGTTGCTGCTGTGGCACTTATGGTTTCCGAGGGACCTACGCAAACCCTCTTACCGCGGCTGGTCGAGGAGCATTTCGCCGGAGGAGCCGGCACACTCTCACTCTTGACCACGTCTTATGGGGCTGGTGCTGCTGCCGGCGCTCTGCTCTACGCTCGCCTGATGCCTCGGCGTCGGCGTGCAGTGATCGTCTATACGATGTGGACCATAGCCCATGTATTTTGCGCAGCAATGGCTCTGACTACCTGGCTACCTGGTGCTATGGCTTTCGCTGCGGTACGCGGAATGTGTGGCGGGTTTGGGTTTGCGGTCTGGGAGACCCTGCTCATGCAGGTCGTTGCCCCCGACAAGCTCTCTCGTGTGTACTCGGTCAACTTGTTCGGAACAAAGGCACTTATGCCAATCGGTTTCGCGCTCGGGGGCTGGCTCGGCGCCTATGCACCCGCCGCCGCAGTGATTGCTGGAGGACAAATCACTGCGGCGGTTCTGATGGGCTCTCTCCTTTTCATCCGCCGAATACGAACAGTCCAGTGAAACTGCGAATCTCTGCGAAAGGACCCTATGAAGATCGTCATCCTTGGGACTGGCGAGGTATGCCAAGCTCTCGCCCCTGCTCTACTGAAACTTGGCAATGAGGTCATTGTCGGTACCCGCGACCCTGCGACCACCCGCAAGCGCAATACCGAATTCATCCGTCTTAGTCGAAGCTATCCGGAGATAGAACTGTCAACATTCGAAGTAGCGGTCCGCAAAGCAAGTCATGCCGATTTGATAATAAACGCAATTTCAGGGCCCGCCTGCCTAGAGATTCTCAGTCCGCTCGCTTCTTTCCTCACTAGCCATGTGATTATCGATGTTTCGAGTCCCTACGACTGGTCTAGCGAAGATTCTGTACTTTCGCCAGTCAACACCGATAGCCTAGGTGAAGCTATCCAACGGGCTATCCCAGGAGCATTCGTTGTCAAGACGCTCAACACTCTGGCGGCATCGGTGATGGTCGATCCGAGTGTTGCAGGCGCAGAACACTCTGTGTTTCTGAGCGGTGATAGTTCCGCAGCGAAAGATCGAGTCGCGGATCTACTCCGGAAACTTGGATGGCGAGATGTTCTCGATTTGGGAGGAATCCGCACCGCACGCGCGACAGAAATGATGCTCCGGATGTGGATCGACACTTCAAAGGCCCTCGGCACCCATCTCTTTGGATTCAAGATCGTCCGCTAATTGCTGACACGATCGGATTCACGACCTGGGTAAGTCTTCGACCTCGGACGTCGAATTTGGTCGATTGCGATGTCCAGTGGGGACGGCAATAACGAGAAGTTCCAACCTATCTCGAAGCCACTACCCATAGGACACCTCGTGCGGGTGACGGACCATTCGTATGTTCGGCGCGCTGTCCGTGCCGGGTTCGATCCCTACTGACCAAGGTGCTCGTACGAGACAAACTGCGTGCCGAGTACGCCCTGACAGCAGCACCCGGCTCGATGCTTCGTCAGCACTGTCGCCCGGCTCGATGCTTCGTCAGCACTGTCGCCCGGCTTCAATCCTTGAAGCTATTTTCACGACCGCAAGAATGTGCATACATTTCTAGCGACTCAAACTTCGAACACTCTGTATAACAGGAACATTCATGCCTCGAAAAGGTAGTTCAACGGGGTTGCCACCGCCCCTCCAGAGACACCATATGCGCGATCCTGCCATTCAACGAAGCTCACCAGAGGACGGCATTCCCCATGTCATGCTCCATTTCAGGAATTCGCTGCACCTCCCGATTCGATCCTTCGTCGTTTGATCGGCGTGCAGAAATGAGCGCTAGCCGACCAATGACTTAGACGGTGCGCGGACGACCCGCCCAGTCGCTCGACTCACCCATCGGCACCGAGTTAGTCAGTGGCGGAGTCTATGCCGAGTCCCAGTCCTTCAATTGGCGGCGTCGAGCGCTTCGGGAGCGCGCCACAACCGCTCCGTCCCGAAATGTCCTCGGACAACGGCGACCTCGTCTGTTTCTCCCTTGCGTATCAGCCCTAATGAGAATGGATCGACAGCGCGCTCCGTCAGAGGTATCGCGGTGTTCGTTGGTCAGCAGGTCGACGCAAGGTCCCGACTGCACGAAATCGACTTTGCCTGGTCGGCGACTCGGATCTTGCGGCGCTCGTACGGCGTCGTCCCGCCCCAGATTCCGTGAGGTTCGGTGGTCATGACGGCGTGTTCTCGGCATGCGTCTCGAACCGGGCATTTCCAGCAGATTCGCTTGGCCATGTTGGTGGCGGCGCTGCTGTATGTCTCTGGGAAGAACAGTTCGGGATCGGTTTGTGCGCAGAGGCCTATTGATATCCACATCCCGGGCATCTGGAAGTGTTCCTCGGTTTCAGTGAGGCTGAGCTGATGCACGGTCATGGCTGATCACTCCTTTGTCGATGTCGGGCAGGGTGTCGCGCTGCAGTCATCGGATGGTGTGGACGGTAGGTAGTGCGTTCTCCTCCCTGCCCACCGATGGCTACTTTGGTCATGCGTCCTGACGCGGTGCGCCGAGTACTGCTCGGGCGCGAGCGAGAGCGGCTTCGCGCAATTCTTCGGGTGCGTCGCGGAGGGCTTTTGCAACGTTGCCGCGGTCAGCTCGCTCGTCGAGGGCGATCCGAAAGTCGGTGACGCGTTCGTTGATCGAAGCCTGCACTGTCGCTGGATGGGCAAGTGACACGGCGCTGATGGGGTTCTCGAAGGTGAAGGACCAGTAGGCGGCGTCCGCGGCCGCCTGTGCCCACTCGCCGGAAAGCTCGTAAATGCCCTGTCGCTGTTGGGGACTCGCACCGACGATCCTCTGCCGCAGGATCCAGCCGCCGTCACCGGTCAGTTCCGCTGAGCGCGGGTCATGCCAGGATCGTTCAGCAAGGCGGCTTCGAACCAGGTCGTTGAGATCGGCCACGGTCGTCCCGGATGCGTTGATGGGCTCGAAGTCCAGCTGGGGACGCTGCCAGATCTCTTGGAGCTGGACCTGTGGTGCCCCCTGGTCGGGGATGTCGACTTGGAGCCATCCTCGCGGTGTCTCGTCATCGGAGAATCCGCGCCGAACGGTGGATCCGGTGTACCAGACCTGCCCGTATCCGTCGGCGGTTCCGAAGCCTTCGACGCGGCCGGGGGTGTGATAGTCCGAGAGCAAGGTGAGGTCGAACCCTCGTGTTACCCAGTCGGTCGGAATCAGCCGTTCCGCGCCGTGTCGTTCTGCCGCTTTGTACAGCCGTTCGTCACCTACGAAGATTCCGTGTGAGCAGAGAATGTTCACGCCGTGATCGAGTGGGCGTGGGTCGATATCGATGCCCTGTTCGCGCAGCTCAGGGTCGAGACCGTAGTGGGAGACGACGTGGAGGTAGATCGGCTGTTCGGGGTCCGGTTGGTGGATTTCGTACAGGCCGGGGTGGGGGCCCACGCAATCTTCCGCGGGGCGCCGTGGGTCCGGGTAGACAGTGAACGAGTTCATGGTGGGGCGGTCGAACATCGAAACTGCGGAGAGGTCGGAGCCTGCTCCAGCACAGTGGTTTCCGGAGTTCTTGCCGTTCCAGAGTCCTGCGTCGAAGAGGAGATCGTCGAGTCGTTGCACGGTTTCTACGTCGCGGGGTAGGGGACGTGACCAGTGGGTTACATCGCCTCCGTGCCAGACTCCGCGGCAGCCGGCATCGATGATGGCGGTGATGGCCTCTTGGTAGGCGATCTGGCCGTCGACGACTCGAAGGTTCCAGCGAGTGTCGCGGTGCATGCGCATTCCTCGTGCGCTGTAGCCGGTGTGCGTGCAGCCGAGGGTGGCGAATCGGTAGCTCATGCACCATACGGTGTCATTTCGATTCTCCAGTGTTGCAGTGTGATTCGGGGCCACCGAAACGGCAGCTCAATCCCCGAACTCACCCGTCGGCGGTGTATGGTGATTCTCAATCGGATCACCACAACCAAAAAACGGGGAAAATAATGGGCACACTTGTGCTCGGCGGAGCTGTACGCTCCGTCGACTCCGCAACGCCAGGTCGCATCTGCGACACCACACTCGACCTCTTCGAGTCCGAGGACACCGACGACCACGCGCGAGCGGTGACTTTGTGCGCTGATTGCCCTCTTCTCGCGGGGTGCAGGTCTCAGACCCGGACGGAAATCCTCGACAGTCGCGGTCCCGTCGGTGTCGTTCGCGCGGGCATCGCGTGGGACGACGACGGACAGCCTGACGCCGATATTCACACCACTCCTCAGGGGCGGAGTTGGGTCCCGACCACCGACGCGAATGCCGAACCGGACGTCGACGCGTACGTCGTGGAACTGGCGTTCAATGATCCCGGCCGAATCCGGGACGCGGTCCTGACCCCGGCCGAGACCGACGCCATCATTCTTCAAGCCGCCGAGCGTGGGCAGTCAATGAATTGGATTCGGAAGCTGCTTGGGATTCACCCGCGCGCCGTCGATCAGGCTGCCCGACGACTCGGGGTTCGCGACCGCTTCGGAAGCAAGTCTTCGCGACCGCGAAAGGCCGCCCCAGCTAAGGACTTCGGCACACCTGTCGACCTCGATGCGACAGCACCTGATGCGGACGGCTTCACATCATTCGTCCTCTTTACCGCTGAATCGGATGTCGCCACCCCCGCACCCTCGGTCAAGCTGTCCGAAGAGCCGAACATCGACGCACACGCATCCACCACTGCGAACGACACTCAGCTCACTCTCGCCCTGGGCATTGCCGTCGAGAACGCAGCCGGCACCGGTGTGAACGCCGATGCGGTCGCAGATACCGGGCCGCTACCGAGCTCCTGCGACGACACCCACCACAAGCATGCAGGCACTCCCCCTTCCACCTCCACCCGACTGCTCACACGTGCTGGCGCAGCGGTACTCACCTCCTTCTGGAAGCGACGCCGCACAGGACCTGTAGCGGTGCGACTCCTCGGCGTCGTGAACACTGTGCCTTCTCGCGGCTCCACGCGTATCGCACGTCATGCAGCCACTCGGGGCCACCACTTGGCAGCTGCCCGCCAATCTTCCCCCTCCGCCCGATCGTCCGATTGCCTCGGACAGCGCACCCCTCATGGGCCCGCACCTACAAGCCCGCGACACTCGTGCCGATCCAAACCGCCAGCGTTGGCGACACATTCACCTCATGCGGTCATTGCGACGGATGTCGACCCGCCCATCGCCAAGGCAAAAGGGACGTTGTGTGCTGCCCGAGCGGGGAGGTTCGGTGGCACGTGACCCGCTGCGCGATCTGACTCCCATCGAGCGCGACCTGCTACTGCAAGCCTTGGTGATCTCCGGGTGCCCTCGGTGTACAACGACACCTGAACTGTTCGATCATCAACGGAGGGGCGAAGGTTCACGCTCGTTTGAACGGCGCGCCAACAATGCGATCACAGCGTGCCGTACGTGTCCTGCCCTCGAACGGTGTGACTTGAAGGCACGACTGCTCTCGATCACTGGTGTCGTCGGAGGTCGCTACCGGCCTGACCGCAACGGCCACCGGGCCACTCCCGTTGATCTGCACATTGCAGAACCTGACGAACTCCTCCAAGAGGAGCTGATCTCTCACGCACGGGCGGCCGCAGTCGAAGCCGGCCGATGGCGCCACCAGAACGCGTAAGCCTGTTCTACGCCCTACTTCCCGTCTGAGGCTGCCCACAGCACGGACGATGCGGCCGACCGCCGACCCACCCCCGAACCCAGTCGGTGCCTATATATAACAAGGGCGGCCCCCCGAACGATGCAATTCAGGAAGCCGCCCATACGTTCACACCGTGAGATCAATCGGTGCGGTCAATCCACTGCGATTCTGTCCCGAACAGCGCAACTACCGGTCCCATCAACGTCTCTCTGACCCGTTGCCCGACAAGGATCGCCTCGTTCTCGAAGAGAATCGCAGACGAGGCATTCAGCACCGCACTTTCAGCGCCGTACGGATACACTCCCGCCATCCGCGTATCTCGAGCCACAGCCTGATGCGCGGCATAGGCTTTCGGCCTGGACTCCCGGAAGAACCCCATGCTGCCAGCGCGTCCTACAGCATCACTGAGAGCGTGAATAGCGATAGCCTGCGCGGCAGCCGCCTGCGCTGCGAGTTCGAGGAGCTGGCCCGCGCGCACAGGGTCCAGCGACGATGCCAGCTCGCGCAATGCATGGATGCGATCGGCCTTCGGTAGAGTCAGGCTGTCAACCGATCGGCCTGTACCGACGTCGACACTCATCAGACTCAGCCGTCTGCCTGGACGTCGTGCATCTCAAGACCTTCAGTGATGAACACCAGCGCACGCTCAAGTTCGGCGACAAGCTCATCACGTGCCTGTGATTGCGGAAGTACTTGCACCAAAGCTAGATTCGCGCGCGCAGCCCGGTTCGCGGCCGCGAATTCATCTGCGGACTTCGGTCCGTTCCGCAGCACCTTGATCGTGGCGTTGTTGTCGTTGATCTGCTGAGTGAGTAACTTGATCGCGGCTTTCGATTGCTCTGCGTTTGTCGCAGCGTTCACGATCTCCACCTCAGTAGAGGTGAGCACAACGATACTGTCGCGCTGAGGCATAGGTGTCTCCTGTCGTAGCTGGCCACCGACCGGAAAGTAGTCAGTGAACTCAACGACGACGCTAGGGAGCAGGTTCTCCACCTGTCCCTAGCGTCCATCGCACCTCTTGGCGTCGGCAACCTGCAGACGGCCGCGCCCAGCTCTACAACGTCATCCAGTTCTCACCGTCCCAATAGCGGTCCACCTCACCCTTTGCGCGAATTGCCTCGATCATCCTCGGGTCCTCAGCTCGGCCACGGATGAGCGCGTACTGTCCGTCACGGCGAAGATTTGCGCCCTTCACCAGTACCGGAATGAATCTCTTCGAGTCCCGGCGGAGTTGCTTGGCGATCTCGTATTCGTCGATCAACGACACGATCGCGAAGTACTCCGGCTCGAACCACTCGTCCTGCTTGTTGAGTTCGTTGTAGGCACTGACCCATTCGGCCCAGACGGCGCGGTGATCCGTGGCTGCATTCCCTCGCTTCCAATGCACGATCGGGGTTCCGCCGCGGCCGTCGTTTTCGATATCGGCGACCTTCGTCCCTCGGTAACGCAGGCTCGCCGTGTACGCCTCCCCGCCCCCCAATTGCAGGGACTTCACGGATGCGGCGGACCAATCAGTGTCCGGGACGCGTTCAGCGGTAGCAGCGAGAACAACGGGGCCGGCAGTCATGAGGTTGCCCTTTCGGTAGATACGATGTCGATCTCAACGCTATGGCCCACGCTCAGAGGGTGTTTCAGCCCTGAAGTGCTATGCAGACGCCTTCGCAAGCAGTACGTGAACAGGAGCGAGCGCCTGGTCAATCAATTTGCAGAATGCGCCGATCAGGTAGTTGATCTGACCGGCGGGATCGGTCAGGTAAGCCGTGGAGTAGAGATCCGTGTCCCGGACTGCCTTGGCGAGCGCGAGACGAAGGTCGCCGACGTTCGGCACGGTCAGATAGGCGATCCCGCCGACGGCGTATTCGTCCGGGTCCGAACCTATGAGGTCCACGGCCACCTCGAGGCTGACCCCATCGGGGGCATCGTGGAGGTCGATCACGGCGGCATAGGCATACTCGGACGACCAGTCGCCGTGAAGGAAGCCCTCCAGGATCGAGTAGGCAGAGTTCAGATAGGCAGCATTGTGGAACCACGGGTCTTTTGGGAGTGCCTGGTCTAGAACGCACTCGTCGAGAAGATGTTTGGTGTAGTCGGTGACCGCAGAAGCGTTCGGAGTGGTGGTCAGCATTGGCGCCTTCCTTCAAGTGGGGTGTTGATGCGCCCTCGACGCTATGGAGACCGGAGCAGGGGTGTTGCAGGATTGCGTCGAGACACGCAATCCGTGGCGGGCAGCCGGCTGTAGGCAACCTGTCGAGATGGTTGTTCCGCCGCGCAACGCACGTTCACTACTCACACAGAAATGGGGCACGGTGCGAACAATGCGAAATCGAACCGGACAGGGCCTGTAGCTCGAAAGAGATGGCGAAAGAAGATAGTCGATAATCAGGACACCAGCCCACGCGAACGGCGCAAAGTCGACGAGGGCATGAAATCACAGAGGATACAACCATGACCGATCAGTCTGAGGTCTGCACCTCGAACGCCGTCTCGACCCGAACGTACAAGCAGCCACGTGCGGAATTGACCCGAACGCAGATCGTCACCGCCGCTGCGACACAATTCGACCGCGAGGGGTACGCAGGGGCGACCGTCAACAGCATTATCGTCGCCCACGGCCTCACGAAAGGTGCTGTGTACTTTCACTTCCCGTCAAAGGAAGCGATGGCTCAACATCTCGTTGAAAGCTGGGGTGATGCCATCCAGCGCGCATTCTCGCTGGCAGCGGAAACTGACGAGATCGCGACCGCGCAGCTGTGGACCGCATTCCGTTTGCTCGCCTACCAAGCACACACTGACGTCGCCCTTCGCGCCGGGATGAAGCTGGCCCTCGAACCCGCGGTGGACGGCGCCCACGCCGTCTACCAGCAGTGGGTGGACAGCACCAACCACCTCATCGAGAGCGGCATTGCCGGAGGCATCATCGCGGACACAGAGTCCCACGGGCGTCTCGCCTGGAACCTGTGCGCTGGCTTCACCGGAGCAGTCTTTCAAACCTCCGCAATCACCCACGCGAACAGCGATGTCACGACGCTTGTGGCCGACCTGCTTGCTGCACACCTGCCGATGTGATGGTGTGCTCCCGCGGCCTCAGACGCTTCGTGCGAGCGCCGCAATCCGCTCTGAAAATGCGTGTGCCCGGGAGCATCGTCCGGGCATTCAATGCTCGAACGACGAACCCGGGCATCGCTCAGATCTTCGCCTGCAGCAGTTCGAAGAGAATGGCGATGACATCGTCCCTGGTGGCAGCCTCGGCCACCTCGGACTTCAATGTGCTTATCAGGTCAAGAATGTCGTGCGGGTCGTCCGCCTCCCCGGCCTCGTCCAGGTCGACAACGTGAATTCCATCCGAGGCGTATGAAATCTTGCCGTCGCGTAGAACTACCAGTTTCTTCGCCGAAGTCTCGGTGGCCTTCCGGTTTCGGGACTGGCGCTTCTGCTTCTCGTCTCGTTGTTCGGTGGTCGGCTGCGCATCGCGGGTTGGGGAGTTGGGCGATTGTTCATCGGCGGCTGTATCTGGTTCTGGCTCAGCTTCAACCGCAGGGGTTGCTTTCGGCTGCGCATCCGTAGCCGAAGCGGGCTCTTGCTCAGCCTCCGTCACAGGATCGGGCTCCAGCTCTGACGCAGACTCCAGCTCTGCGGTGGGTGTCGGTTCGATCCCTGCGGCGTGTACCGGGTCACCGAAGGTTGGCGCGTGGTCCGCGGCGTCGAGTGTTGCCGGCGACTGGGGTTCGATGTCAGCCTCGACGGCTCGGAGATGTGTCATCTCCACGGGCGCTGACTCTTTCGGTGCATCGGGTGCTGGTGCCGAGCTCTTTCCGATACTCGGGCGAGTGCCGCCGATCGGTGCGACTGGGCCGCGGCGACGACCGGTGGATCGGGGCGAGGTGAACGCTGAAGACATGACAGTCCTTCCAACAATTGCTGTTCGGGGCTTGATGATTGAGTTCTTCGACCGTATCGGTAACGCCCGACACACGCTTCTATGTGTTTCAGCCGTATCAATTGGTCAAGCGGCCGGCGAGATGCTCCGGGAAGCTTGTGGTCCGCCGTTCTGAGGCGTTCGGGGAGGCTGGTAGCGCCCCAGGATGGAGCGCACGGCAACGACTCGGGCCTCACGACGCGATTCGGCCATGCTCGGCCGCGGCGAGCGCCAGCCTGTGAAGCCACAAGGCGAGGTCTCCCCCGGCAGTGCCGCTGATCTGGGAAAGTTCCGCCGCGCTGAACTCGACTGTCACACTGACCGACTCACCCGCTGTGCGCTCCCGTGCCGCTGCCTCATCGAACACTGACGTCATGCCGACAACCGGGGAAGTCGCCGCGGTGTACAGCTCTGGCGCGATCACACCGCCCGGAGCCAGCGCAGTCTTCGCACGGGTAACAGCCACGTAGCAGAGCATCTGCTCATCACGCAGCACCGCATTGTCGGCCGCGCCACCTTCCTCTGCCGCTTCGGTTGCCTCCTGGAGCGCTTCGTCGAGGTCGCTCGCAAGTTCAACACGGTCCCATTCGCGCCCCTTGCTTCGGTGGGCCGTGGCCACGACAAGTTGGGCTGACGCTTCAGGTACGGAGTGGGCCAGCGCGGTCTTCACTGCAGGGACGCCATGGTCATCGATGAGAGCGACCAGAGTTTTCCAGTCGGCCGAGTCCGGAGAATCCTGAGCGTGATCCTGGACCTGACCCCAGGTGGTAAACGCGGCGAGGTCCTCATGCCCGGCCGGATCTCCGTTCTGCAGGTTCTCCGCACCTTCACAGAACCGCAGTGCGTACTTCTGGTCCCCCATCAGGTGAACTCGCACACCTGCGGCCTGTGCCGCCATAACTCTCTCCAGCGCAACGCCGTTGGTCCTGGTCAGTACGGCGTCGACGGTGGGTTCCCTTGTAGTGACGCGAGAAAGCAAGCTCGGATTCCCTTTGAGCCGCATGTCGTCTCCGAGGTCAGCAAGGAGCTGGTTCGCAGCGTCAGCGATCGCCGGCCCGAACCGCCACGACTGCGTCAACCGCCCCTCTGAGACATTTCCAAACTCCCGCATCGCATTCCGGGCACCGGTAAAGCGGTAGATCGACTGGCTGCTGTCGCCGACGAACACCTGCTGCAAATGGGTCTGTTCGGCGAGCACCCCTGCGAGTACCGGGGAGGTGTCTTGTGCCTCGTCGAGAAACAGTGCGGCACCTTCGGGCCCGAAGCGTGGTCGGATCATCGCCCACAACTTCAGATAGTGGCCATGGCTGAACTTCACTGCTGTCCCGGAGGTGCTGTAGACGTCGCGCCAGGCTTTGACCGCCAGCGGCAGCACGTGCTCGACGAGGGCGCGTTGGTTGTGGTGCTCGCCGCGTGAATCAAGTCCAATCATCGGCGGCACATGCTGTGGTCCGATGTCCTGATCAGTCGTTTTGCAGAATTCTTCGACGGTGCGCAGAACCTGCCGGGTGATCTGATACGCGGAGATGACCCGTTGTCGTCCGTCCGCGCCGCGCGCTGTCATCGGCAGGATCCCGAGCTCCCGTTCGGTGACGGAGAACGGCACTTTGCCCATCTCAAGCTTGTCGAGAAGCGGTGCGTGCGCTGTGCCGCGCAGTCCACGGAAAGCCAGGGCGTGGGCCGTCGACGACATCATGTGCCGCGGGAACTTCCGGCCGGCCTCCGTCGCGATTGACTTGTTGAACGCCAAATAGAGGCCACTTCTCCCCTGCTCACCGAGAATGTCCGCGAGCTGAAGCAAGGTGGTTGTTTTGCCGGTACCGGCGCCGGCGCGGACCAACAACGGATTCCCAGTTCGGAAGAGGCTGTGGATGTGCAGCTGCTCATCGGTCGGGGCGAAGGTCATCGCAGGGTCACTTTCGTCGGCGTTCTCGGCTGTCCCACCGCACGCTATGGGCCCTTCACCTCGGGTGTTTCAACCTGACAACAGAAACCGTAGGCGTGCGGTTCTCCGCTCCGAAGCGACTGAAACATCGGCGATCCGCCGCGGCGACGATAGATCGACAACACCGCATCAACCACGACGAGGAGCACATCGATGCAGAATCCGATCAGTACAGCGCTGGGCACAGTTCAGAACATCGAAGACCTAGTGCGAGTGCACACACAGCACGGAGTCGTCACTGCTGACTCCGACGCCCACGTCGTGGAGCCGAACGCCATGCTGGCTCTGAACGTCGCCGAACTTGTGCCCATCTACGCCCGCCGCTGCGGCACTACGAACGACGAGATCGCCTCCGTCCTTTCCGATCTCGTCAGCGACCTGAGGCACCTCGCCGATGCCATCGGCATCGAATGGGACGAACTCGATGAACGGGCCGCTGACCACCACGCCGCCGAAGTGGCTCGTTAATCCCGGGACGGCTGGGCGACAGAACGCGGTGTCGCCCAGCCCTTCCATGCACGATGGACGGACAGCGTCAGTTGAGTCCGGTATGACAGAGCCTGAACTGCCCATCGTCGGGGTATCCCTGTGAGATGCGATATTTCACGATTATCGGTGGGTGCGTTGAGGTGCTTGGGGTCGTCATCACCGGGTGGGGATTGATCTACGCGTGGCGTCGTTTGGGGACCCGCATTTGGCTTACCCACGGGCTGGCGCGCCCCATCGACCAGACCGTGCACGGCACGGATCAAGGCCACCGCCACCGAAGATCAAATGGTGCTGAAGGAATTTACACTGAACACCAGCGAACCGGTTGCCGCGCAGGTCGACTCGCTCTACAAGCAGATCGCCGACATCCACAAAGACATGAATCAGTTGAAACGAAAATTGTTCTGCCAGCCCTCTGGGGTCTCCGCGGACGCAGTTGACGGTCGGATAGGCGAGGCCGTCGACGCATTCGGCGCGCAGTCCAAAAAGGACACAGACAAAGATCTTAGGTGCGCGATCCTCGGCCTTGCCGTCACCGCACTGGGAGCTCTACTTACCCTGATATCCGCCATCGCTTACCTGCCACCACCATAAACATTTCCAACCCGCACCTCACTGCAGCGGCGGACAGCGCGCCATCGCTGCGACAAATCAGAACCTCAGAGCGCCTCTGGCAGCGCTACGTCCGCGTATCCGGTTGTGTACCAACCGCATGTGCAGAAGACGCTCTGGTCGTGGGTTTGGCACCCCTGTTGATAGCGGAGGACGGACGCGATCAACCCAGGGTGCGCCGGGCGGTCTAGCGCGACGCTGCCGGTGACGTACGGGTGACCATTCCAGCTGTCGGCGACGGAGAATCCCCTTTCCTGCAGAAGATCGTGGAGTTGTTCGAGCTCGCCATCGCGCAGTGGGTTCGTGGGGGAAAGGTGGGGCGACGGTGCCGGCACCACTGTGGCGACCTCCAGAACGACGACCACACGGCCCTCAGCCCCGATCGGAATGAACCGAAGAGTGCGATTCTCGGCGGGTACGTGCAGGTGAGCTCCATGGTGGTGCATGATCGCCGACGCCGTTTGATCGGTCTCGAAGGTCCATCGCAGGCCGGCAGTCAGAGCCGAATCAATCGACGACCAGTCCGGTCGTGTTCGTGCCCGCGGTGTTTCCGCTAAATCTGTCATGAGCGCACCTGCTCGGCGATTGCGCGCCCGCGGCTCGTGGAGCGATTGCCGCGCCACTGACCACGTGCCTGACGGGCGCGGGCGTTAGGCTGCAGCCGGCCGGACGCGTGGGAGACATTGAGCGCATGGCGCAACTGGTCAGCGGTCTTCTTGCCACTTGGGCGTGCTATCTGGGTAGACATCGGGTTCCTCCGGTTGGCGTTGCGTATTGCCTCAAGTCTCTCTACTTCCTTCACCAGGAGTTTCATCTTTTTCGCGCTTTATGTGCTTTTCATGGGTTTCATGGGTATTACGGATGTCACGTGTCTTGTGCGCAGCCGAGCATGGAACGAAGGTGCAGGTTACAGATCGAGAGGGGAACGATGCCCGTCAGCCGGCTTCCTGCGTCGAGCTATTCGACGCCGCGGCCGAGTACGACACAAGGAGTGCGATCGGCGAGGTGACTACCAACGTAGACGGGGTTCGGAGCTCACCCGAAGCCGGTCGACGAGCGGGCGTGCCCCGCTGAACGTCGCCGCCCATCGACAGTTGGTGGGGCGCCTGCGTTGTCCATTCAGCGTTCGCGCTTCTATGCACGGACGGACAGCTTTGGGCCCGAAAATAGGGCGGCACCCCGCGCGCGCTTCGGGGTGCCGCCCTTTTCGGTCAGGCGTGAGCTACCAGCATTTTCATTGCGCGATCCTTGGCCCCTTGTGCGGTGTTCTCGAGTTGACGCTGCGCGCGGGCGTCGACCGATCCGCGGACCGTGCCGAACCAGTCAAGATGTTCGGTTAGTGCCGCGTATGCACCCCAACGGCTTCCGCGGCCAAGATCGTTGGTGTCGGCGAATCGGAACAGTTCGATCAGTTCGCCACGACGGCGCTCCCAGATGCCGCGGGCGCGCTTGTCTTCGATGGGCGGCTGTGGGTAGAGGCCATCGATGAACTCGACGAACTGGGTGTTACTCATCGGGGTATCGAGCATGTGGTCGGCGACCGCACTGAATTCCTTGGCGTATCGAACAGCGCCTTGCATCATTTTCTTTGCCGCTGCGAGCCGGTCGTGCGCGGAGCTGGTGTGTCCAATCGCGAAAGCCGTCGGGAAACCGATGTTGGCGGTCATTCCGTTCATGCAGACGAGACGTCGCGCGCGTGCCTCACCGACCACACGTCCGGATCCGTCGTGTGCAGTCCGCAGGAGCAGCTGAAAGGTCACCAGGTCCTTTCCGCCAACGCTTACGGTCGCGTCGGGCATGTCGAGTTCGACGTAGGCCTGTTTTCCTCCCTTGATCTCGCCCGCAGTGGCGAATCTCGCGCCAAGGGCGATCGCTGCTTCCGCTGGGGCGAAGGCGTCTGCGTTGGTGACAGCGGTGTATCGGCCGCCGCCGAGGTGCAGTGCAGCTTTCGTGTCGGAGCGGAGGAAGAACCGCATGCCGGGCATGCCAGTGGTGGTGATCCCTTCCTCCGTCATGATTGCGAAGTTGTCCGCCGAGTGCTCCTCGATGGTCCAATCGAGTCGCGCAAGTTCGAGTGCGTCGTCGAGTGAGTGGACGCTTGAGATGTCGGTGCCCAGAGCGCGGCCGGCCGGGGTGCGGGTGATTGCGGATACGGTCATCAGGTCCTCCGTGGTGGTCAGTGGATTGGCTTGCTGACTACGAAGTTATGGAGGGCATATCTGCAGTGTTGCAGTTCAGTTCAGCTTGCCAGGCCGCTTCCTGGGCGTTGAGCCGCCCGTTGAAGTTGAGCGTCCGGACAGCTGACGCGATTCTTGCCTGTCGTGCGGAATCGGGCTTCTTTCGTGCGGCAGGCTCGTGGATGCCGTGGTGCGCAGACGCAGGATCTCGTCCGTGGCGCGTTGCCGGTGAGACCTGCGGACAGCGCGAGTGGCGGCCGGGTCGCCGATTCGCTTGTACCGGCCCGCCTCGGTGGCAGCGCGCCTGAACGATCCCGTGGCATGGTCGCCAGCACCCATCGATCGCGGTCTTCCGGCGGGGCATTCGGTCGGTGCGCAGAGGCGAAGGCGTTCTCTGTAGCGGCGTGCTGGTTCCACGTTTGGGACTAGCACTAAAGTACTAGTGTTAGTTGGACCACTTGGTCGCGATCGGTTACTGCGCCGGGTAGTTGAAAGTTTGAGCCTTTTGTCGGTTTCTGCAGAATGCCTTATCAGATATGACTCGGCCCGCAACCCCAGCTCTAGCCAATTTCAAGCTACACTCAAGCGACTCTCCGGCGGCTGGATTATCGGTTAGCGGCAGGTCAAATCGCATTCTCGGCCCGATCGTTACAGTTGCCGAATAATTGGCCTGAGATTGCCTTTGTGCCCTAAGGTGGCTCGTATGGCAGTGTCCAACCGAGTCCGCTTCGGGCAAATAGTGCGCGCACGGCGCGAGGAACTCGGCTTGACCCAGGACGACGTCGCGGCAGCCGGCGGGCCAGCTGACACCACGCAAACGCGGGTCGAAAACGCAGACGGGGACGAGCCTCGCCTGAGTACGCGAAACAAATTCGACAAGCCCCTCAGATGGACTCCAGGAAGTGCGGCACGCGTTTGGACTGGTGGCGATCCGACACCGCTGGAATCGTCATCGCCGCGATCACGCCATGCCCACCCCGAATCCACGCCCCGGCGCCAGTCAGCCCCGCTCGTTCTTGGACCTACCGAAGTACCAGTCTCTCTCGAGCAACTCACAAAACTCCTGGACATCAACACCACACTTCACGCTGCTCTTGATGCCAGCCCGGACAATGCGCTCCTCATTCAAGGCGTGGCGGACATCAAGAAGTTCGTTTCCGCACTCACCGGTACGTGGGTAACGGAGATCCTCGAGCGGAATGCAGGCGAGGGCAACGACATTCCATTGATCATTCAGTTCGCCTTCAGCAAACACTTGGAAGTCCCAGTCGACCCGGCAGATCCGGAAGCCGAGGAAAAGCTGTACCGCCGATGGCTGATCGGAAAGACCGAAGCTGTTTCGGGAGAGATGGAAACCGGATTCCGCCGACGACTCAAGGAAAAACTGACAGCCCTCGGCTAGCACTCTCCCGCCCGACCGCCTATAAGCATCTGGGCGTATTCGCGGTGCGCCAAGACAGAATCACGATTACTCGCACGGGCTTGGACGCACGCTGTCTCCGCCACACGCCGTCATCGGACGCAGCCGAAGTGGACCATCATCCGATCGTCGCACGCTTCGCGCCAACTGACCTTTCGGCGAAATCTAGCCGCGACGCACGCTCAAATCCTGGCCGCCGCCCCCTAAGGGCCTATCCAGGTGATGCGAACCACCCACGCCGGAAATCTGCTGCTCAAACGATGCCGTGGACGGAGACAAGCCCTCGAAGCCCCCAATAAGCCACGGACAGGCCAATCTGAAACTACTCATAGGGCACGGTTTGCGTTACACTCCTTCTCGTACGACTTCCGGACATAGCCCGGAACACCCATGACGTGGGATGCGAACCCAGACGTCACAGGTAGGCCCCCCGCCGTTGGCGGGGGGCCTACCTATTTCCCGAATTCCCTCTCCTGCCCTCCAACCCGTCGACGGCTACGCCTGGCGCAACGCCTGAACTGCCGCCTCGCCAAGAAAACTTCCTATCCGGGCAGGATTTTGCAGGACTCTCTCTGTCACCTTCGAAGGCAAGGCGATTAACTGCCGATCGTCACTGCTTAGCCACAACACGTGGACTCCTCGGTCGACGAGACGTTCAACCTCGGCGACGACTTCATCGGAGTTGGGCAGATCACCGTCGGTCACGATTGCAAGCACGCGAGCGCCGCTCTGGCCGCCTAAAGCAAGCTCCCGCTCCAGAACGCGCAATGCCGCCGGCAATCCTGACGAGCCGCCGCAGATCGTGGGTACGGGAACGGACGCGTTGTTAGCTCGTACCGGCAACAGAGATGCCTGATGGTTCCATGTCACCGTCGCTGTTCGGCCTTGAAGGTCGGTGACCGCGCGGGCCAACATCCACGCGGCGACTGCAGTTGGTTGCGCATACTCCTCCATCGATCCTGAAATATCTAGCGCCACACCAACCTTGAGGATCGGATTGCGGACCGTCCGCCGTCGTGTCGAGCTCCAGGGTGCAGCCGTCGGAGTCACTCGCGTATGAATCTGCGCCTGCCGGCGCACGAGTTGCGAGGTTCGCAGGTTGCCAGGAGGGGCGGTAGCCGACACCCTCACAACGTCTACGTCACGCATGGACGCAGATGAGAGTTGAGTCGCCAAGATCTTCGCTTGCCGATGCTCGTCTGCCATAGGTCGTCGGAGTTCATGGCGGTGCTCAACCTCGCGAGCCTGGCGGTAATCTGCCACGACTTGCGCCTCACGGGCGCGCGCTGACTCCTTCTGTGCGATCGCACGAGGCGTTGGATCGACAGTGCCGGCAGCTAAGCGAAGTTCAGTGGCGGCTTTGGCTGCGATCGCAGCAAGAGCTCCTCCAATGGCGCTGTCGACGTCGAGTCCTTCGCGGGCACAGCAGCCGGCGTCGCCCGTGTCATCGAATTCGGTTGCACTGTCGTCTATCCGGCTTTCGAACAGTGATGAGATGATCTGCGCTGCTCTCGCCAGGGTCGCGATGTCGCCGTCCGACGCCGCGACCACGTTGTCGGTCTGTTCGCAGATGACAGAAATTTGTTCGGCGCTCAACCAGTCTTTGGTCAGGGCATCCAAGTCGGGGAGGTCCTCGAGATCGAGCACACCTGCCATGGCCCGCCCACCGATCAGCACAAGCATTCGGGCTGCTTCAAGGCGATTCGTCGGCTCGGCACGACCCAACAGGTGCGCGACCGATGCTTGCAACCAGCGTCGCGAATCGGGCCGGCACGCAACGACTCGGCCTTCCATACGCGGTTCCTCCAGCAGTGCAGCCCACTCTGCGGCACTGCCAGCCAATCCGGGGCGCCGCACTGAGTGTGTGGCGTGCCCGATCTCGTGTGCAAGGACCCCGGCGAGAACTGGAAAACGTGCGCGGTCGCGGGCGTCCTGTAGATCTATCCGGTCAGGTTCGGGGTGCCCAGGAAGCGTTCTGGTCGCGTCGATTGTGACGGTGGCCTCGCGGTGGTTGAACAGACCGGCGGGGGTCGATCCCGAGGTCTGTGGAGAAATTTTGACGAGCACATCACGGCGATGGGTGAGGGTTTCCGTCCACTCGCATAACCGGGCGCTCAGACGTCGCCAGTCTGGATGTGTCGGTTCTTGCCAGGGCACTTCGCGCGTGGCTGTATCCATCGGTTTGTCTCCTGCGACGTTGGGCTGGGCTATTCGAGTGTGTCCAGCACTTCGCGCCGTGTTGCAGAAGTCGAATCAGTAACCCCAAGTTCGAAAGCGCACATCCGAACAAATCGAGCAATAGTCCTCTTCGCGGCGGTGCGTCCATCGATCGCCCGACGAATAGCCAACGAACCAATCCGTGCCTCGTTCCCAGAGCACCATCCGCCCGTCACCACCACAGCTCGCACATGTGAACGTGACGCCGAGAAGTGCACAGTCCTCCTGCCCATGACCAGCAGAAAGATCCTCGTTCATGCCCGTCACTCCCCCTCTGGTCCATTAGCCCACCAATACGCACACCGACTGGCTGCGCCGGGGCGGTAGACGGTAACTGTTGCGTATGGGTTCACCAGGACGAGCATCTGCACGATCGGACCGACAACGAATGCTTGCGGGAGCCACCATGGACCACGATTGCAGAGCAAGGCACGAATACGTCACCGGACAAGGTCACTCACTACAACTGATGTGATCTGACTCTCAAGTAAGTAGTGCTGGTTGCTACTTGTTTGCGCGATATCGTTGACTGGATGTCCAGAACCCGACAATCCGGGTTACATGTTGCGCAATGCGCGGCGTGGTGCAGCCACGACGAGGAGTCCACGATGAAGAAAGCACTCGCGGCGTTGGTGCTCACTGCGACAGTGCTCCTTCCCGCCGTGGCAGGCTGCAGCAGCAACGAAAGCGTGTCCTCCGCTATCTCGGAGTCGGACACACAGAGTTACCGAGGTACCGAATTCGTCAGCGAACCAAAAGAAGTCGGGCCACCGAAATGGTCTGTCGTCAAACCTGACGGCTGGACGCCGGGAGGGATGACTCTCCCCGGTATCGACGACATTCTCACCCTCCAGACGCCGGAGACGGCTACCGCGCTCGGATCGATGGACTTCGCTGGATTCTCTGCGAAGAACGCGCCCGACCCCGGTCTCAGCGCTGCCGATTTTCTGCAGATGGAAGTCGATGCCATGACCGCACCGGCCTCGGGCGCCGAGAGAACAACGCGGCCCACCACAGTAGGTGGATACGAGGCCATGGTCATCGAGTCCCGCCAGGAACTGTTCGAAGGCGTCTGGAGCCGCTCGAAGTCGACAGGCGTAGTAGTCCCTCGCACCGACGGTAAGGGATTGGCGATCGTCGTCTTGACCACCTCGACATCGGACGAGGTCGACCAGCAACTGATCGACGACGTCGAACAGCTTCACGACACCATCAAGATTCTCTGAAAGGACGGCGACCATGTTCGATTTGATCGGTGAGCTGAAATTCCCGGACACCACCGCTTTCACTGACGAGCAGCTCGACTTGGTGACCCGCAGCGCCGAAGCGGGCGACGTCGGCGCCATGGTCACGGTGGCTGGGGTCATGTGTGCGCGTGACGATTTCGGTGGCGGCGCAGTGTGGTTCACCCGCGCAGCGGAGGCCGGTAGCTCCATCTCCATGTTCTGGATGGGACTCATCTCGATGCGAGCAGATGACTTCGTCGCCGCGAGAACGTGGTTCGAGGCAGCGAACAATGCCGGAGATACGCGCGCTCACGACATGATCCTTCGACTTCCGATGATGATGGTCAGCGACGACCCCGACGCAACCCGCACCGCGGCACAGGCAGGTGATCCGGACGCGATGTACAAGCACGGCCGCGATCTGAGTGTCGACGGACATCGCGATGAAAGTTTCGACTGGGTGCGTAAAGCGGCCGAGGCGGGTCAGGTCGACGCGATGACCGAAGTCGGTGCGCAGCTTCTCGATACCGACCAACGCGCCGGGCTCGCGTGGTTGGAGAAGGCTGCCAGCGCCGGTCACATCCGGGCGGCGAACCTTTTGGGCGGTCATTTCATCAAGGCGCGTGTGCACGGCCGGGCGCGGGTGTGGTTGGAGAAGTCAGCCGCGGCGGGTAGCGGTGAAGCGATGTACCTGCTGTCGGCGTCGTATCTGGCAAGTGGGGACACGGAGAAGGGTCGGCGTTGGATGACGGCGTCGGCTGATGCCGGGTATGCGCGGGCTGAGCAGTTGCTGAAGGAGAAGGGCTACCCCCGCCCCTGACTGGGCTAGCCACCATCGACGAAACATCCTTCACGGGTACTGAATTGAAAGGACCGACAGGCATGGCGGACGAGAAGGCGCCGATCGACTACACCGTACTCCCTGCGGACGTCTCGCCGACGGACGAATCGCGGGGTGCACGCTACAGCGCGGTCGATTTCGATGTCCCCCATCATTTTTTCCCCACCACAGCGCGGCAAGACCGGATTTCGATGAGCGCGCGTACCGGAATTGCAGGGCAATTCGAGTTGCCGCGATGACCACGTTCTTCGCCGTGGCGGCTGGCGCCGCGGCCGTGACGGCGATGGTCGTCTCGACGCCGCCGGTGATGCACCGTCGCCACGCCGGATCGATCTACTGGTCTTCGTGGGTAGCGGCGATCGTTTTCCTGTGGCTCGCTGATACGCAGCAGTCGATCCTTGCCTACCTGGTGTTGGGTGGTCTCCTCGCGGTATGGATGGCGTGGCTGTGGACTCCTTTCCTGACGAAGAAGCACCCCAACGGATTCGACTACGTCTACATGCTGTGGCTGACACGAATCATCGACCGGAACAAGCGGCCCGTGAACCGATACGACAAACCTGGCTACACGCCCACCGACCACCGCATTCGGGACCGATGAAGGAGCCGTGCCATGACTGATCCGTACAAAGATCTCCCAGAGGCTCTGTACGCGCAGTGGGAGCGGCGATGGGGTTTCATCGCATTTCTCGGCGTGATGATCATGAGCGTCATGGCCGGCGTCGGGGCGATCGTGATGTACGAGGCCACCTCCACCGCCCCGTACGCACTCGGTATCACCGGTGCGCTGTGCGGCATCCTCGCCGGTGTATCCATGTTGACCGTGGCGGCGCTGCGCCCGAGAGCGGCAGACGTATCCGGCGCGGTCGGCGGCGGCGGAACGTTCACTCTCACGGCAGCGAGGCAGTGGGCGGCGGCGAGCTGGCTGTGGTTGGCGATGCTCGGCCTCGGATTGCTGTTCCTCGGCATAGGCCTGAACTACGCCAGCCGCGCCGACACTGGTACCGGCCGAACCGATCTGGTGATCGGTTCCTTCAACACCAACTGGTGGATGGTGATGAGCGCGTGCTCCCTCGCGGTGAGCCCCGTCATCTCGCTGCGGTACCTCGGCGCGTTCCGCATGTCGATCGATGACGACGGGATGCAGATGGAACTCGGCCACGCCTATCGCGGCTACCTCCGCTGGAGTGACGTACAGACGGTGCAACGAGCTGCACGCGGACAGTACGCGATCGACATCATTGTCAAACCCGATGCCCGCGTGGAGAACACCTCACCCGGTTCGCCGCTCTTTCGCCTCGGGCCGGGAATCATCACCGACGACTCACCCTTCCAGACCGGCTACGTGCACCTCGAGTGCGGCGGATGGACAGGTACCGAGAGCACCCTGATCGAAGAGATTGTTCATCACGCGCGCGCCGCCGACACAGAAGCGTGCACGCATGACAACCCCTGAGCCCCAACCGTGCCGTCCGATGTGGGAGCCGCAGTGGCCGCAGAACGTGTACTGGCGTGCTGTCGGGTTCGCCCTGATCTTCACGGCGTGCACCCCGGTGATGTTTGCGCTTGCGGTCGCGGTGTCCTTGTCGCGGACGGACTCGACTGGCGCGTTGGCTGTCAGCTATTTCGGTCTTGTCGTGGTGATGGCGATGGGGTCGGCGCAGTTCTGGCGGTTGGCGGGACTCCGTTTCCTTGCGCGGCGTCCGCACCTCGGGGTGCACGTCGACGGCGCCGGGACGGTGAGCATCGTCAAACCCCGAGTGCTCATTGTTCCGGCAGTCATCGGACTGTCAGGGTGTTTCGTGTGCTGCGCGGCGCTTGCCTGGGCGTGGTGGATGGGCTGGCCCTCGGCGTCCATTCCGGAGGACGATGGCCGGAAGGAGGCAGCCTGGGCCGGCTCCTTCGCGGCGTTCGCGCTGGTGGGGTTGATCCTCGTCGCGATAACGAAAGTGACGGTCACAGTGCACTTCACCGCGGAGGGCATCGTTGCGGAGGAACGCCGCGCTGCCCTGTTCTGGGACCGCCGATCGGTGTTGCGGGCGCGGTGGAACGAAATCGAGGCCATCCTCCCGGACACTATCGTCACACGGCACAACATCTTCACATCACGATTGCCGGTCGTCGACTTTCGGGTCGGGGACGGCGCGCAAGTGCAGGGACCGGCGTGGGCGTACAGCAGAATGCGGAATTATCGACTTGCGTTGCACAAACTGGCGGTGGAGCCGAATGTGTTCCTCGCGGTGCTTCGTCAGTTGCACGAGAACCCGGAGTGTCGCCAGCACCTGGCTGATCCCGCATTTCGTGAAATGTTCATCATCCCGCCGTTGCACCACCGATGGCGCCTACTCGACAACGCATCCTGAAACGCCCTGCACTGCAAAGCATTAGAGGACCCCGACCAACCCTGAGGTGAACAATGAGCAAGTCAGAAACGGCGCGAGAGCGGCAAGTGAAGGTCAGTGCGGACAGCGCAACTACCCGGGAGCTGACATGACGAGGAATCCTCTCCGAGAGGCGGAAGAGAACAACCCCCACGGCGTGGGATCGTTGACCGATACCGAGGTCTCCGCGTTCAGCGCGACCGTCGACTACATGCGCTTGGTCATTCCTGCCGCGTTCGGGTTAGAGTGGAACGATCCGGTGTTCTCCGGCGACGGATACGTCGTGACGGAACTTCCGCGCAGTAGCGGTGGTTACTTCGGCGGCTATCGCGGGGTGCGAAAAACGGCGGACGGGTACGACGTCATGTCGGGGGATGAACGGCGCTACGAAGGCGCGTCGGTGACCTTCAGTCGGCTCGAAGACGCGGTGAAAGGTTATGCGGCAGAGGTGATCGGATCGTTTCGGATGCACCGCAGTGGCCGCTACCTGGGGTATGTGGCGTGGATGTGGAATGGCACGACCGGACCTGGTGTGGTTGCCCAACCGCTGAATCGGTCGAATACCCAATTTCGCTATTCCCTCGAAGATGATCCGAGTATCTGGCTCGAAGGCAGAACGACGGCAGCGACACTTTCACACGGGCTGGGCATGTCGATGTCGGCGTTCATTGCCGCCGTCATCGCCCACCCCAAGGTGACCGGCAAGGACGCCACGGCCTGGCCGAAACCGGTACAACCCTGATCTGGGCACCACTGCCTAACCATCCCGAAGCCGGAGTCGTTCGCCATGTACCTGCGAACCGGCGGGATGCGCCGGACTCAGAAATCAGGTGAACGGTGGTCAAACGAGTTCCCAATCGTCCCTGAGATCGTCTGGGAGCGTGGGTACTTGCTCCAGTGATGAGATGAGGGTGCAGTGGTGGTGATTGCCCACTCCGACGGCGCCGGCCGAGAGTATGAGCTCTTCGAAGACCTGGTCGATTCTGTCGCCGGTTGGTTGGTTGAAGTACAGCACCTCGCATTCGTCGATGCCGGTGAGTTCTGATCGTGCTTCGGGGTCGTTGGACGAATGGGCGAGAATCGTAGCGGTGTCGCTGTCGCTGCCTTGTTGGTAGCTGTATCTGGACAGGACCGACATCACGGCCTCTCTGTCCATCGGCACCGGGACCTTGTTTTCGCCGAACCGCAGGATGATCATGATTGCTCCCATGTGAGATCACTGTATGCGTGTGAAGTCCACACAGTCCACGACCAAGAATGACGAGAGACCGGAACCAAAACAGATGCCGCATCGGTTCACGATGCGGCACCTCGCTTCTGCCTCTCCTGTCTCAGCCAGACGACTTGTCAGCGGTCTCCTGGCGCCGTGATCGTCAGAACCGGCTCCCCACAGTCCCCCGGACCGATCTCGATCCCGAGGACGACCCGTTCCGCATCCGCCGCGCCGGGTGCGTTCGGAACGACATACAACGAGAAGTCCTGGCGCCCGGTCAGGTTCTGCCGAGCAGCTGCCCGAAGGATGTGCCCGGCCATGGTCAGGACGTCCCAGAGTCGACCTGTCTCGTCCTGTAGCGCACCATTCTCGTCATTCCATGCCACCGCCAGCCCCCACGCGTGTGACGCGATCGCTGTGGGCAACAGAATTCCTTGCTGACCGGCAAGCGCTGTGACATCTCGAAGAGTCCCGTCCGTCAGCGCATCTGCGCGACTGTAGGAATGGATGGTCTCTTCGAACGGTGAAAATACTTCGGTCATCGTTGTCTCCTGGTGCATCTCGAGTGGGTTGGTCTCGAAACCAATCTACGAACCTCGAACCCGCGTGTTTCAACAGTCCCTCTTGAGTTGAAATGGGTTATCTCCCAACATGTTCAGCTTAGGTCGAACCAGGTCGTTCTTGTGGGCTGACGTCCATCAAGGTCGGGTGCTCTTCACGCAGCTAGCCCTGAGTCGCTGAGCGAATCCACCGGTCCCGCTACTCTCGGCTGAAACTGCATAGCTTCACCGCTGCGGTGCCAGAGCAACTCGCTGCCCGCGCCGAAAGACGCGCTCGATCAGCCCATCGTCGAAGTACTCCTTCTCCTTCGAGGACCACAGCCATCGCTCCACTGCGGCATTCTCGTTCAATGTTCGCTGACTGACGGCGAGGTGATCTGCCGAATGGGGACTCCGAGATCCGGGGCCCGGTGACGCACTTGGAGGCCTATCCGCACATTCACCGCCACGCCGGCATCGGAGGTCGTCAGCACCTAGTCGGTGTATAACTTCGAACCTGGAGATCACGGGTCCCTGTCGACGTAGCTCCGTCGAAACCTCTGCATTCCATAACATCTCACCCCTTGTCGGCCCGCGTTTCGGTGATTGACGGCGAAGATTCGACTAGGCGATGTTTCCACACCACACTCGCAGATGATGGACAGCGCCTCGCACGCAACCCTTCCATGCGAACGGATCGTTTTCCGTTGCGGCAGAAGGGCTTCACGTTGAAACACCCTCTCCCGCGGACTCGTACGGTGATGACACTTCGAGCGAACGCCGCTACCCGTCCCGATCAGGAGAACTGACATGAGCACGACCGTCGCAGGATTCGCTGTGCAGGATCCAAGCAGCCCGGATTCAAAGGTCTACGCAGCATTTGCGTATCGCGACGGCACCACTTACCGGTTTGCGACCACATCCGGCGGTGAAGGTGCGTGGGTGTCCCGAAACATGCGCAGCCAGCAAAACAAGACTCTGAGCTCGGCTGATGAACTAGCTGACGTCATGGCGAAGACATGGATCAGCAAGCGCGGCCGCGGATACCAGCAGCTCCTCGCTGGCCCTGTGACATTCGAGGTTCCAAGTACCCTCGGGGAGATCGATCCCGCTCATCTGGTCAGCGCGATCAGCAATGAGATGCCCGTGCTTTCCGCAACAGATGCCACCGTCTCACGAACCGTCCTTCACGCTTTCTCCTCAATTACGACGGCGCAGTCAGCTGCGACCGCACCTCCGTCTGCGGCGCGCACCCATCTCGATGTCGATGCCTCCGAACGCGACGGCATCACCTTGCCCAACGGGAAAGTGATGTATCCCAGACAGGTCGCGGGCCATACCGACGTCGCGATGCTGCGACATCTGCGCAGCACCGATTTGTACGTTCGATTGCACGGTCCTGCCGGCGGCGGCAAGTCGACAGTTCCCTACGGGGCATTCGGCGACGAGCTCATTGTGATGCACGGCCACGGCGACACTACTGTTGCGCACTTCGTCGGCCAGCACGTGCCGTTATCCGACGGCGGATTCGAGTTTCGAGACGGCCCCCTCACCCGAGCGATGAAGGAAGGGAAACCGTTCTTCCTCGACGAGGCATCCCGGGTCCCGTCGGAGACCATTTCCGTACTGATGTCGGTAGCCGACGGCCGTGGCACGCTAAATATCGACGATCTGCCGGGATCAGCGCCGATAGTCGCAGCTGACGGATTCTGGATGATCATCGGGTACAACGAATTCGGCCAGGGTGTGCGACCTCTCGACGACGCGATCAAAAGGCGCTTTCCCATCGCAATCGAAGTCACCGCTGACTTCACAGCGGCGGAATCGTCGGGGGTCGACCCCCGGGTGATCAAAGTTGCCCGAAATCTGCACACGCAGAATGCAGAGGACCAGGCTGACGGTGGCCTCGGCACGTGGGTTCCGCAGATCGCAGACCTCCTCGTGGCCCAGCGCGTTCTCGACGCCGGACTCGGTGTGGAAGTTGCATTGGCGACCTTGGTGTCGGCGTGCACGATCCCTGACAGCATCGAAGACGTTCGGGAGGCAATAGAAGCGGTGTTCGGTTTCGAGGCGCAGGCACTCGTCCTCGGTGGCCGCGCATGAGTGCCCCGATCGCCGGTGTGCCGACTACGTTGCCGCTCCCCTTGTGGCGTGGCGGCGGGACCATGCACGACGCTTCGGCACCAGGCGCCGACCTGACTTCCTACCGCCTGCTCGGGGTGGTACTCGCTTCGGATGTCGACGAGGACGCGCTGACCTACCTCGAGCAGGTCGTCGGGTACGCGTGGCCGGCGAACATGACAGGAGTGCCACGGATCGGTGAGGGCAGAGTGTCCGTCCATGGCACGGTGGTGGTGTTCGACGCTGATGTGCGCCTGCGGCAAAGCCGCACCCGTTGCCGAGAGGAAGCGACGAAGGCACTGACCGAGCAGATTCGCCAGTACTACAGAGAGGGATCGCTCCTACGTCGGGACGGAACCCGTCTCGTCGACCGTCCCACGGAAATTGACCTACCTGAGGTCGTCGGATTCATGATCGGGTGATCTCGCGGTGGCAAAGCGCGTCGCTCACCCGGCCTCCGGACCGCACTCTTCGATTTCTGTCCGTAGACCCTTTGCAGCAGTACGAATTCTGCCCCCCGCCACCGTGCGCGATCCGCAGACTCTCCGACAGCGGGTGGTTCTACCTATGCCCCCGGGGCGCCGGTGCCATGTGCGGACACAAGTGAAAGGACGCCGCTAGCTATCGTTTACGGGCTTGGAGCATGATCGTGCGAGCCCAATGCTGTGCGGCGGCAACGTCCTCGGAACGTAGGCCGAGTTGGTCGTCGATGTGCAGGGTGACAGTCGGCACGCCGGCCGCGGTCCGGTCAGCTGACCACTGGTGACTGGCCGCATTGTGCTCGTCGTCAAACCACCACACCGGCCGGTCTCCGACTCCTGCGATAACCGAGGACAGCTTGAACATTCCTTGGTCCGCGTCGTTCAGCAACGGCAGGTATGGCCAGTCCGGAACACCGAGTTCCCTGCTGTACACAATTGCTTCGTCCTCCCAGCCGGTGCACCACCACACATCCGCGCACTCGGATAGAGATGTCAATGCGTCCGCAAGGGGCACCGACACCCAACCCTTGTTCCATCCGCAGGAGACACGGCTCCAGGGGGCCCACCTGTCGTCCCGGTCGTGGGACGCGCACATTGGGGAGCAAACGCCGTCGATGTCGAGGAGAATCAGAGGGCGATCAGTCATAACTTTGCCTGTCTTCGTTGGAGTATCAGCGAGTGATCGAGCGGCGCTTACCATTTCGAATGACTTTGCTAGAAATTGTGTTTCGAAATTCGAATGGTGCTGCTGGCTTTTGTCTGTGGCTCCGCTGCCACCGTTGATCGGCGTCTTCGCCCACGGCATTTTCCTGCCGCCGGACAGCGTTGCGATGGAGCCGTGTGGGCCCGGGTCCTTGGGAGGCCCGGGCCCACATTGGGTTAGAACCCGCTCACGTCTACCCGGTAGACGCCGCCGTCAGCGTTGATTGTCTCGAATCGGTCGGCGATCGCTCCCCGAAGGTTCGTCGTCAGGATCTCCACGTCGGGTGCGGAAGCGTCTACGTCGCCGAGGACGCTGACACCGGCGTCGTCGGTGACGTCGTCGAGTTCGTGGTGCGGTCCTTGTGACGACCAGTCCAGGTGCAGGTATCGGGCGGTAGGGACGTGCTTGCGTAACTGCGATGCGATAAGCGTCATGCTGAGCGTTTCGATCAGGACGTCATTCTGGTCCTTCTCAGCGATGGCTGCGTTGAGTTGGGCTTCGAGGTCGGCGATGGTTGCAGCTGGTGTGGTCATGAGGTCCTCCGTGGTTGGTCGGTGATCCGATATCTCCGATGACGTTACGAAGCGCCGGTGGCGTATGTTGCAGTGCTTCAACACGACCGGATGCGAATAGCGTTGCCGAAACAAAGATCCCCACGCCGCCGCAGTCTCGGCATGGGGATCGTCGGGCTTGAATGGTGTTAACCGCAGCTGCCGCCGCCGTCCCCACTGCCGCCACCGTCCGAAGATCCGCCGCTTCCGCAGTCAGAAGACCCGCCATTGCTGTCGAAGCCGACGTACCCCGGGTATGTACCGCCATCCCCGTAATTCGTGCTGCGCCCTCGGTATCCGCCGCTCTTGCTGACTACGCCGCGCCCGAAGCCGCGGTTAAGACCTTGATTTCTGCGTTCGTGGGATCGCACGGCGTCGAATGCGAGATAGGAGCCGCAGGCAAGGGCTATGACCAGAAACAGAACTACGATTGTCATGGGCATTCTCCCCAGCATTCTCAGAGTCACCGGTGTTGGCGTCGTCGTCAGTATGCGGGCGCGCTTCTCCACCTCACACCAAGACATTTCGCAAACCATCAGGCCACGCAGTCAGGTGATCGATTCGACGTCTTCGGGGGGAAGGTCGAGTATTCCGCTGGCCTGGGAAGACAATCAGCAATGGGGTGCCGGACAGCCACTGATCCTCGCCCTCGCGACCACCGTCCCAGCACAATCGCCAAATCCTTTTCGGCACTGCAACACCAAGGGGTGCGCCCCGGAATTGTCGACATGCATCAGGACCGGGAACGACGAAGCCCCGGGCGATATGGAGGAGTGCAGATGGGATCGGTTGGGATCGCGGTTTCGCGTGACGAGAAGACTCGCGATGTGGTGCTGGCGCATGTCAGTGACGGTCTTGGGGTGAGATACGAGCTGGTCGACCACGCATTTGTCGCTACCGGCCGTGGCCGTCATGGGAACTGGTCGGGCGTGATGTACGCGCTGGTGCGTGATCGGAGCACGGGCGAGCTGCTGATGGACCTCTATCTGCACCTGCGCGCTCGGGAGACACAGTTCCGTTCCAGCGAAGTGGTCATCAAGGCGGTCAGCGAGACGAGCGGACCTGTCGAGCATTGTGGAGTGCCGATGCGGATGCTCAACGCCCTCTCCGATCCTGCTAACGACTGGGCTGCGCAGTGGCGCCGGAACGCCGAAAAGTGGCATGAGCGCCGCAAAGCCGCTCATGCCGCGGTCGGAAAGACCGTTCGTCTGCCCTACTCGCTCAGTTACCGGGAAGTGAGCACTGATTTGTTCACCGTGGTGTCGATGAACCGGTTCGCTTCAAACGATCCTGGACTGGTCGGTCTGACGCTCCGCGCGCCAGCTCGGTGGTGGGAAGCGGGCCTTGAGGTCCTCACACATGACGAGGCAGCGACGACTTAGCCGCGGCCGTGCACGGAGACCTGCCTCACGGCGCCCGTGCACTCCAACACTGCAGCGGACAGCGTCGAAACCATGTCGCGAGGGCCCGAGATAGGGCCGTATGCTGGCGAAAGACTAACCGAGATTCGAGCTTCTCCAGAGGGGAAGGGAAATGGGGGCGGTCATGACGGACGCGGCGATTGCAGGCGTGACACTTGATGAACGCATCAATACGCTGTTCCGCGCCTGGCGACGTCAAGGAGAGCCCGAGCAGACCAATGACGAGGTGGCGGCAGCACTGACGGCCGCCGGCACGACGCTCACGGGGGGCGATCTCGCAGATCTCCGCGCCGGGATCGTCAGCGACGCCGATCCCGTCGTCCTTTCCGCGATCGCCCGACATTTCAGGACGCCTGCGGAGTACTTAACAGGGGACGACATTCTTGAGACTCACGAACAACTCTTGCTGCTGGAACGGATGGCTCAGCTCAAGGTTCGCAGCATCCTCCTCCGTGGAGAACGAACCGCGGCGGATCGGCGCGCGCTTATCGAAACGTTGAAGCCGCAGTCTGCATCGGGTAATCAGTAGCGAGCTCGGTGGGCGGTCATCGTCTGCTCGCGAAACCTGCGTGCGCGTGTCCACTGCCGTGCAACCGCGGTGATCTCAGCGAGCATCTGCTCTGCATCAGGTGAGGCCGGGACAGTCGCTGTTGATATCTTGTCCAGGCCTGCGTCGCGACGGGCGATCGCGTTTTGCAATTGAGCTGCTCGGTACACAGCGGCCTGTTCGTCAGTTCCCAAGCCTTCGTCTGCCATCTGCTGGTCCCACCGGCCGTCGTCGATAGGTTCGGCGTAGGGACCTAGACGTTGCGCCACCTCGAACGCTTCACTGGCGAGCCTGATGCCGCGCTGCCGTTCGGAAAGAGCTCGACGGTCGCGAGACGAACCGAAGATCGCTCCTGGAGCCGCGTCCGCCAACGCGTCCCACAGTCTGTGTACTCGCATTTGGTCTATTGCTCGACGAGTGAACAACGTACGAGCGGACAGCGCAACAGCGACAACCATCATCACCGCATACAGCCAACCGTTGGTATTCGATTTGATGTCGGTGAGATCGTCGCCGGTCTTCTGGACCGTCAGAGCTGCGGAGACGAGCATCGAGACCGACTCGGTGAGCATCGAGACAAAGAAAATCAGTACCCCACCGACTGTTACCCGGGCCTGCCAGCTCCTCGTCTCCCCCCAGTTCCGGATGTAGTCGAGCGTGATGGATCCCAGTCCGTACACGTTGAGTAGTGCGTAAAGCCCGAAGTAGGCAATCGCCCGCCATCCCCCGGCCTGTTCAACAGTGACTCCCAGTTGTCGAGCGGGGGCAGATAGCAAGACCAGCGCAACCCCGAGACACGTAGCTACTGCGTACATAACTGGCTGTTTCCACGGGGATTCAGCGGGGTCCCACGCGTTGTAGACACCTATCAGTGCGGCAATCGCCCAAAGGATCAGGACGTGGACGAGGGTGCGGGTCAACGTCGACCCGAGCTCCGGGACAACGAACGATGCGACTGTCGGGTCTTTCAGCGTCAACGCCAAGCACGCAAAAGTGAGCGAATGCGTCAGCCTGAGGTCGTACATGTTGTAGCGCAGCATGATCCAGCGGGCACCTATCACTGTCCACACGAAAAGCAAGAGCAACGCGTGGACAGGCGCTGGAATGGTGTTAGTCATGCAGGGAACTCCCCGAGAAATGTCGACATCATGCGGTGACGGCGGCTATCGGTTCTGCCGCCCCGGGCACGGTCCATCATCAGTGTCGCCAGGTACTCGGCCTCGAATTCGCGACGTGCACTGAAACTACTTCGACCTAAGAGGGCCCGTACGGCGTCGGGGTCCAAGTCAGGAAGCCATTCGGTGAGACCGTCCAGGTCGAATGGTGGAGGCGTAAGCGCATCAGGCGCTTTCTTTGTCGATAGCTCGTGTGCGAACAGCATGTGCCCGAGTTCGTGGCAAATGGTCAGGTCGGCCGTCAGCGCAGGCGCCTCGGCCGAGTAAAGCAAGTAGTCGTGGTCGTCTGTGTTGACCCAGAGTCCGCAGACTTTGTCCTCGGTCGCGTTGTCAGAGTCGTTCATGACGTCCGGTGGAACGGCGGTGACCGTGATCGGTCGACCGCGACGCTCGGCGATCTGGTCGACGAGTTCTCGGCTGTTCCATGGGTCGGGTAGTACGAGGTCGTTGAGTATCGCGAGTGCGCGCCGCTTCGATTGCGCCCGGCCGGTGAACATGCACTCTCCTCCTTGCCCTGGTTCTGCTTGACCTAATAGTGCCTGTCGAGCTCAGCGGGCCACGCGCGCACCCAGCACCGCATTGATGCGACGTCGGATCGCCGTGTAGTCGAGGTCGAAAGCGAACCTGTGGCGGTCGCTCTGCGTCACCGACTGGCCCCACAGGCTGGCTCGGCCGTCGCTAGCGCGAAGGATGCGGCCGGTGAGGTCGGCAGCGGACAGCACCACTGTCGGGTCGAGCATTGCTGCAGCGGCAACGGAGTCATGAGAGGTGTAGATCGGCTCGGCGCTGCGGTAGGTGGTTGTGCAGTAGCGGTGGTAGTCGGTGGTGATGTCACGGACGAACGCGGCTGTTGTGCTCTGTCCGGCGAGGGCGGTCAGGTCTGCCCAGGGCATGCGCAGCTTGCCGGTGACATTCATACCCACCCAGGTGACCGGGCCGGGCGCTGCAGCGACTGCAGCAGACGCGGCGGGTGCGTGGTTGGTGTTCGTGTCACCCTTCGCCAGGAATAGCGGTTGTGCTGCACTTTCGGTGTCCCTGCGGCCGACAGGGCCCATACCTCCCATGATCGTCACCGCCCGGTAGCGAGTCAGTATCAGTGGATCTTGTTCGAGTGCTGCGGCGACGTTGGCGAGCGGACCCAGACACAACAGATCTACTTCGGAGGGTCGCTCACGACCGACTCGCAAGATCTGGTCGACGGCCGTCTCTGCCGATGGCGTGGCACCCGAGGGCGGCACCAGCCCGCGATCTCCGAGTCCGTCGCTGCCATGAGGGGACGGAGCCTTGGGTTGGCGACCCGGCCGCGACTGGCCGATGCAAACAGGGACGTCGAGGCGATCGGCTGCAGCAAGAACTACAAGTGCATTGGATGCGGCCTGCACTTCCGTGCAGTTACCGAAGACCGTGCCGATACCGATGACGTCTGCGTCGGGCTCGTTCAGAACAGTGAGGAGGGCGAGCGCGTCGTCGACACCGATGTCGGTGTCGACCAGTACGGATCTACGCACCGCTATTGCTCTTCTCGCCGGATTTCCCGTTTGTCCCGCGCCCGCTGCTTCATTCGGGCGGAGTGGCGACGTTGCCATTCCTCGTGCTTGACCTGGAATGCGGCGTCGTGTTCTTTCCACAGTGGTTTGGCCGCGTCACGGCGGGCGGTCAGAACCTCGACCGGTTCGGGGCCGCCAGCGAGCGATGGGATGAGAGCACCGTCTTTGTATCGCTCGAACAGGTCAGTGAACAACCATGCCGGACAGCCCTCGCCGCGCAGGGTTTCCACGGCTTCTTGCTCGTCGTCGATCCACGCAACGAGCGGGCATTTCTCCGAGTACTTGCTTTCCCATCGCCACCACTGCCGGCGTTTGACATCGAGCGCCGGCCGAACGGTTCCATCAACCCACAGACTGCGTGATTCGATATGCCCGGGAGGTAGGGAATTCGCGCGAATCCAGCGGTCAGTGGCGGGAAGGAACTGGTCGAGTCGGGTCGTCGTGTAGGCGATGGTGAATCCAGCGGCGTCTAGTTCGCGAACAAGTTTCCCTCCGGCGCGGATAAGTGTCGCGTTACCGAAGTTGGCGTGGAACGATTTCCAATCACGATCGGCATAGTTCGGAGCGGCGATGAGGTGTGCGAACTTGTCCATGTTCGCGATCACGCCATCGATGTCGATCATGACGGTGGGGCCGGGGCGAGGCGCGGAAAACCACGGCTTGGGCCGGTCTTTGAGGGACCCGGCCTCCTTGCGCTTCGCCATCGGGGGCGATCCTCCCGTCGTTCGCGGTATCTACCTCCGTGGATAGTAGTGGGGATACCGGCGGAGATCGGGAGACACCCCGTTTAGTGGCCGTTTGGTTCTCCGCTGATTCGAGCTGCGGAATCATCGTCCCTGGACATCACGTAGATCCGAGACCGGTCGAACGAACCCGGTAGCTCGCGACGAGTGCGTACCCGAAACTTCACAGTGCCACACCGGCGCTGGCCGCCCAGTGCGAGATCCCAGGAAATGGCACCGCGTCGTTGTCAATCAACGAGACAGATGACGAGCACTGCCGGTGGGCTATGCCACCGAAAGGCTTGCCATTGAGCGCGGATCTTCGGGACCCAGGTTGAGCTGCACCAGTTCTTCGTCCGGCCACAGCGCTGCCGATGGCGGCGGCCGCAACGGGGTAAGTACGTTGCCCATGTCCAGGTCGCGATGGGACTGCCACATCTCGCGCAATCGCTGAAACTTTGTCCACAGTTCGCCGAAGAGTGCGGGGTTGATGCGCTGCACGTCAACGCCTGAATCAGCAACGGCGATACCCGCAAGCATTGTCGGCCGCGACCATCGCCACTGCTCCCACACTCCCGGAGCCTCCGGATTGGTGCAGTATTCCTCAGCCTTCATTCCAGCGACCAGCTGGAGACCCACCTTCGAATCAAGCCGTTTCGGCCTTCCCGCGAATGATTCCTTGGACTTGTAGTCTCCGATGATCAGAATCCCGTTCGACTCGAACCCGATGTCGATCGTGCCGGCGTAACCGATCGTGTGGTTCCAAACGGTTGCCTCGGCAAACACCGGCTTGACGTCGTAGCGCGACCACCAGTTGTCGAACTGCTCGGCGTATCCAATTTGGCCGTGTTCAGCCAGATCCTGTCGTGCTGCGGCGATTTCCTCTCGTGTGCCGACGCCCAGGAAGAAGCGTGCGACCTGCTCGGCGTAGTCATGGACGCGGTCGCCGCGGATGGATGCCTGCTCAGCGAGCCATTCTCCTGTTCCGGCGATTGCTTTCCGGGCGGCGCGGTCAGAGTCGCGGCGGCGTGCGCGCGCCTCCTCGATCGCGGCTATGACATGGGGGAAGGCGGCTAGGGCGTCGCCGCCAGCCAGATAGGCCTTCATCGCATCGGCAGCCATTCGGCCATGCCAGCCATGGAGAGTGTCCGGCGCATGGCCGAGCACTGTCGTGATCGACGGCACTCGCGGTTCATCCCCGACGAACCGTCCGTACATCCGCTCCCACGGAGTGGCATGAGCGAGCTTCGGTTGCGTCATGCGCTGATCGCTCTTGCCCGCTCGATTCGACGTGACTCCCGTAGCGAAAGCGCAATGCGAGTTTCGGGGGTAAGGGCGATGAAATGCTCGCGCCCATCAGCTGGCTCGCGATCGACAGAGAAAGCCGTGATCAGGGCTTCGTCAACTTCGACGGCGTCCACACCCATGCGGGAAGCAACGTGAATGATGACGAAGTTGTCCCAGATCCAACGCCCGGCGGTATCCCGTCTCGATCCGATTTCGACCGCTGTGAGCGACGGTTCGGTAGCACGAGCCGCCTCGACGATCGCGAGTTCAGCGTCGGTCAGTGAAGTAGGCATCGCAGGTGCTCCTTGCGTTCGTCGCAGCGAGATTGGGTGATCCGATTGCGGCAAACGTATTACGCCCCTTCACCGGTGTTGCAGTGCCCGCGCTGCCGCCATCGCCAGTGATGCGTTGACCTGTTGACACCAAGTCCGTTTTTGGAACCTCGGTTAGCGATCGTCAAACAGGACACGTGGACTTGGCTCTCCAATACCCGCATCCGGCGTGAGGCTAGGGCGCAAACTGAGGTCAGGGTTGGGGGCGATGGCCGTCTATTCGACCGCGCGATCGGATCCGCCCTACGAGGGTGAAACGGAACAGCCTTCTACGAAAGGGGACGTCATGCCTGGAGACGAGCGTGAGCCGACAACCGATGAGAAAGAGGCAGGCAAAGCAGTTGGGCAGTTGATAGGCCAGGGGCTCGGGACGCTACTCGGGCAAAAGTTTGGAGCCGAGGAATCGCTGGCCGGTGCGATAGGTGGTGTGTTCAAGGATGTCGGCGGGCAACTCGGTGAGGGTCTTGCAGACCTCGCGGGTCTGCTCGCATCCGGAGGTGACGAGGTCATCAACACGCTAGGGGCTCTAGGTGACTTTATTGAAACTGCGCTCGACCCAGGTGGCGAACCCGGGGCGGGCGCAGGCGACGGCGACGGCGGGGACGGCGACGGCGGGGACGGCGGGGACGGCGGGGACGGCGACGGCGGGGACGGCGGGGACGGCGGGGACGGCGGGGACGGCGGCACCGAAGTGCCTGATGACGGAGAGGGTTTCGGTCATGACACAGGGGGGCCTGAAATCACAGGTTTCGTGTATCGCCCACGGCCCGGCGGGGATGACGATTCCGGCGAGGGGCTCGGCCATGACACAGGCGGACCGGAAATCATTGGATTCCGTCTGCGCCCAGGCCTGAATGGTGGCGGCAACGGCGGTGAGGGCGAGGGTCTCGACGACACGGGGGCACCGGAGGTTACGGGGTTCGTATACCGTCCGAGTCCTAGCGGGGGCGACGATTCCGGTGAGTGGCTCGGCCACGACACCGGACCGCAGCCGATTGTCGTTGCATTGACCGTCCAGCCGCGCCCTGCGCCGGATACATCTGCCTGAGCTCTTGTGTGGCGATCGTCGAACAGGACAGCTCAAATCAAGGTGAATCAGGAGCGTGGAGAATCCAGCCGCCGCCGGAGGAATGTGCGGGAGGTCGGCGAGGGTGAAGGTGGAAGATCGGGTTGATCTCCGCGATCCGAGGTCGTTTCGCGGCATGACGCCGATGGTTCCTGGTGCTCAGGCGGGGCGCTTGGCCATGACGACCAACCCCGGTCCGCTGTGCTCGCCTGCGGGGAGTCGAAGTTCGGCGACCGGGCGCAGCCCGGCCTGCTCGATCAGGTCCACGAGTTGCTCCGGCCGCCATTGGTGGGTCGTCCAGCTCACGGGTACGCCGCCGTATGCCTCGGTGCGCACCGCGTCCTCGTCGCCGACGTGTGTCGCGGTGATGAAGTGTCCACCGGGCATCAGGACACGCGCGAACGATCACTGGGTTGGGGCGCAACACCATGTTGAAGAGATCGTCGAAACCGTGAGGGGCGTACACCTGGAAGTCTGCGCCGGCGATTCGTGTGATGCCGAAGCAGCACGTGGTGGATGCGAAGTGGTCGATAGCGTCTGCGCTGCTGGTGAAGGGTACGGACGGAACACCGAAATGCTCTTCGTACCAGAGGTGTACGCGCGCCTCGTTGCGGACCTCGACAACGTCGTTGAGGTCGCGGAACAGGACCTCGGCCTTCTTGATGACACGGTCCTCGGCGTCATAGCTCAGATCGGACCCGTCGAAGTAGAACAGGTCGTAGTCCTTGATTCCGGCCCGCAGGTCACGGCCGTCGAGGTGATTCCAGACCGTCTGGAACACCCCGCCTGCAGTGAGATACCAGTCCTCCACGCCGAGATCGTCCGCCTGATCCACGATCCGGCGGCACACGGAATTTTCCAGAACCATCTCGAGTAGCCGCTGCTCGTTCGTGGCGCGTGAGGTCATCCCGGAATCATCGCGTAGCTGATGGCCATCACGGAGGAGCGGTTGAGCCCGGTTGAAGCTCGACTTCCCTTTCAGCTATTCCGTACTGCCCAACGATCGTCATACAGGACACCAGATTCACGGTGGTTGTTGCGATGACAGATCAGCCCGCAACAACCACAAGGGAAGGCTTGCCAAGCCTGGTTCGTCTCAGAATGTCGGGCAATTTCTGTCTCATTCGCGTTGTTGCCCCAGGCACTAGTCCCAGGCTTCCACGTCAGCGGCACGCGCCGATGCTCATCCCAAGTTCGTGGTTCGACGGGCATCCCATGTGGACCAGTGCCGGACAGCTTGTGGCGAGGCATGCGCGCCCAGGGCCCAGTTCATGGGCACTTACGCGCGAGGCCGGCGGTTCGGCCCAAGTCAGTTGCGCCGTCGAAGTCGACACCGGTCAACGGAGAGTCGTCAATCCCGACGTCCCACGCCTTCTTACAGTTCAGAGCTGAGCTGTCAGACCGGCGATGTCGCGCTTGGCCAGGTCGATCTCATGGCGAAGGGTTGCGAGCAATGCGTTGTTCCGTGTCGGCAGTCCACGCCCGGCAATGCGCGCCGAGCGTTCGGTACGTGCCAGATCGATGGCATCGCGCAGTTGTCGGGTCGTGTCGTGGTGAATGAATCCTCGCAGTTCGCGCAAGTCTGTCGTTCCGACATCGAAGAGTCGCTGCAGGTTCGGGCTCCACGCTGATCGAGTCGAGTCGCTAGGGCGGCTGCGGAGCAGGCGGTACAACGCGGTCGCGATGTCGATGACTCGCAAACTCTTCATGATGTGCGTTGCGGTAGGAACGCCGTGAAAAGCTCCATCGACGGTGACCTGGAATCCCGTGGTCGGGTCGATTCCGATTACCTCATCGTGGGCTGGGGTGGAGCAGGGAAGCAAGTTTCCGATGGCCATGGTGCACTCCGCTTTTCATCCGGTTCGTGGTCTGACTGCCCTATGGTGTCGCGGCGACGGTGGGGGTGTTGCAGATCGTCACGGTGATGTTGTCAGGCACAGGAGGCCACCACGGCGACCGTCGTTATTGCCGCGGTCACTACGCAACTGACTGTTCCGAGCGTTGTGGCCGCGACCGGATGGCGATCCATCCAGCGGTCGATCGCATTGAGCATTGCCGGCTCGATGGCTTCGATCCGTTCGATCCATGTGGGCGGAGCAACTGTGACGGGGGTGGGCCGGTAGGTGGGTCGGCGGTGGGTCTGAATCTGGTGCAGCATCACGGCGATTCCTTTCGGTGGTGGTTACCGGTGACGCTACGAACGGACTGGCCTGATGTTGCAACCGTTACACGGAGGCGCACAACCCGAGGATCAGATTTCGGTGCTCGGGATCGGGTTTGTGGCCGAAATACCCCTTCAAACTTCCTCGTGATCCTGCGAATACGGATTCCATGCCCATAGAAAGCACTTCGGTGTGCACGCTGCTCTCGTAGTCCTTGCCGACGTACGAGGTGACGAAGTCGTCGGGGCGGACGTACTCCCCTTTCGCGTATCGCTCGACAGGGTGCCGCGTGCCGTCCGGGCTTGTTGTGCGCCGTTCACGGAACGCGATGCACGCCACCGGGAGACTTGGTTGATGCGCTTCGACACGATGGGACAGCTCGTGCACGCTTGTCCGATGGGATGATTCCGGGCTGGATTTACTGTTGGGCACACGCATTTCGGAGAGAATTTGCGTTCGGTTGTCGGTGAGCCTCAGCTTCCACCGCCACCTCTTGTCTTCGTCCCGGACCGGAACCCACTTCGCGGTCCCTCGTGGATATCCGAGTTCGGCGACGCGGTCGTGAGGGTTCTTGTCGGGGGTCGCCGGCATCTCTTTTCGGGTCCGCCAGCTCTGCTCTTCGGACGGGTCGTCGGAGTAGTCGAATTCGTTGATCTCGTTGATGGACAGGCGAGATCGGCTGTTGTAGAAGGCTCTCGCGGAGGATTCTTTGACGACCATCGGCAGTCCTCGGGATGCTGCTTCCATCCAGCTGTCAGGGAACGATTGCGATGCCTGCGCGATCAGGGTGTGTGCCCGCGCCGAGGAAGTGGGGTGTATCTGTGTCGTGGATGTGCCGTACGGCCGATATCTGGCGAGGGTGGCGGAGGCAATCTGGCCTTCCTTTGTACCTCTGCGCATCATCGCGTCTTCGAGTTCTCGTCGGCGCGCCGACAGCAGCGCCGCCCGTTGGTGGAGCTCGCCGTGACGAGTGTTGATCTCCTGCTGCGCCTCTCCCCGCTCTTCAGAGGACATGTACCTGACTTTGCCGGAGAGGGTGTGCAACCGTTCTGCGTACGCCTTCTGATCTCGACTGAGTGCGTCGATGTCGGCGTCGAGCTGTTCGCGTTGCGATTCGATGTGGGTGATCTCGGTGGCGTCGAGTTCGTTGGCGACCTGATGGTCGATCTGGGTTGCCATTAGTGCGCCGACACAGCGGACAGCAGATTCATACCTTTGCGCATTCTCTGCTGTCTCCATCGTCTGATATGCCGACCATGCTGCAGCGACAGCTGCAGTGGCCTCGGCCACGTCGTCATCTGACGGCAGCATTGCCGGCGCGAGGGCGTCAACGTCCGGACCAGTGGGGTTCTGAGTAGCTGCAGCTTTCTGAGCGGCGTACAGCGCGCGGCGATAGTCGCGGCGCCGGTCCCCTCGCTGGGAGGGGCAGCGGCGCGGGCCGCCGGGGTCATTGATGCCGTTGCACACAGCTGGGTCTCCTGGGTGATCCACGATGCGAAGAATGCTCTGATCTGGGATTTCGGCGTCCCACGCCCCAATTGAGGTGGAGCGCGTGTCGTGCCGTTCACCACGTGACAGCGGTGACACGGCATGATTGCGTCACCACCGCAACTGTTTCCCCATGAGAAGAGGCCTCGCTGATGCCCGCCCGCCGCGCAGCTCTGTCCGAGCTCACCGACGCCGAATTCGTGCGTGAGGTGCTGAAGGAACTGGACTCGCGCCGAACGTTCTCCACAGTTCGTGATCAGCTCGGCACCTTGCTGGCGATGGGGCCGACCCTGACTGCCGCTACCGAAGCGGGCGTCGGACAGCTCGTCGAGGATGCACTCACCCGTGCACGAATGTTGATGGCCGAGCAAATGCTGGTCCTCGAGCAGCCCCTGTTCACTGCAGTGGAGGTATCTCAAGTTCTCGGGGCACGTGGGGGCGGCAATAGAACCGCCGCTGCCCGTGTCCGAGCGCGCGGTGACATCATCGGGCTCGAGGTCCAGGGCCGCTTCCTCTTCCCTGCCTTTCAATTCGACATTGCCCAGGCGCGAGTGCATCCAGTCGTCGCCGAGGTCAACCAACTGCTCGACGCGCTCGCTGAGCCTTGGGGCGTCGCCCTCTGGTGGCTGACGACACAGGGGCGCACGACGCCCATCGACCTGATTGGTCGGGGCGAGAAGCGGTTGCGGTCGTTGGCCGCGGCCGCAGAGGTCGGCTGAGGCTCTCATCGGGCCAACGGCACCAAGCACAGCAGCAGCACCGCCGACACGATCGGGCAAGCCGACCACCCCAGGCGAGCTGCTTGTTGCCATCGGCGGCCCACCTTCCGCGAATGCGCGCTGCGATGCTCCTGGAGGGACCTCGCGCGGGACTCGGAGACGACCGCGACGGCGGGTGCCACGAGCAGCACAATCAGACACCCCGCCATCACGTACAGGGGCCACGGCAGCATCTCCAACATGCCGGTGATGGTGCCGTGCAGGTTCTCCGTTCGGGATAACTCCTGCTCGTCATCTCCGGACAGGGTGGAGCGTCGCGGCAAAGACGCGATTCACTCGTCGCCGGGAGCCAGGAAGTCAACGGCGAATTGCACTGTTAAGCGCCCCGGGTCGCCCTGGTGGCACCCCCTGACCAGTTTCCGGATTCCAGGGCCGCTCGGGCGCTCACATGACGTTGCTGGAGAAGTCGTTGCTGCCGGGCGTGGTCTTCGCGGGGTACGTGAGACGACCTTCGCGACGCAGCCGCCGCATACTGCGGCCGAGCAGGAAGAAGACCAGCGTGAACACGACCAGGCCGCCTGCGGGGATCGCGACCGCCAGGAGCAGGCCTGCGTGTGCACTCATGGGGACCATCCTGCCTGTCGAATGCCCTCACCGACCGCTGAGCGGCAGTGACGTTTCCAGATCGTCTGCCACGGCCCGAATTCGGCAGGCACG
Source organism: Rhodococcus sp. NPDC060176 (assembly GCF_042728675.1). NCBI lineage: Bacteria > Bacillati > Actinomycetota > Actinomycetes > Mycobacteriales > Nocardiaceae > Rhodococcus > Rhodococcus sp. NPDC060176. The sequence continues at coordinate 108,442 of NZ_JBHWYS010000008.1, read as the reverse complement.
GCGCACCGACCCGGTACCGGTAGACGATGCACCCGACGACCCGGCGGTTGTTGCGGAACGGACGTCCACCCTGTTCGCTGACAGGCGGCAGCAGGTGCTCGATAAACGCCCACTGGGCGTCGGACAGGCACTCGGTACGTGACACGCGGGCCTCGCCACCCGCTACGGCAAACACGCGATCGTCTGCCGAGCGGCCGTCCTCATCCACGCCGCAATCGCCTGGACCCACGCTTTGTCAGACACGCCCTGGGTCGATCTATGCGCAGACGGGCCGGACTCCGCTCAGTAGATGGGGCCGGGTTGCTCGTCATCGCCGCGGAGTCCTTGCCACAGGTCGTCGTCCTGTTCGACGACGAGACCGTGGCCGTTTGCCGCTCCAAGCATCGCGATCATCGCCCCTTGGCGGGTGTTTTCGTCGGCGACGCCGTACCCGCCTGGCGGAAGAACCTCGACCTCGGCGTTGATGGCAGCCAGCCGGCGGGCGGCGAGCACAAGATCAGGGTCGCCGGCGAATACTCCCCCAGACCACGCGACAGCACGGGTTTCCCCGGCGATCCGGACGGTCACGGTGTCTTTTTGTTTCGCCATCTCCTCGTCTTCCTGCCGGGAAGTCTGGTTGTCTCCGGCACTGTGAGGGTAGGGCTCTCGTTGGCCACGGCTGATCACAGTGTCACCTTTGGTCGGTCGAAGAGTAGTGCCGCTTCGGTGAGCGCCGAGTTGACCATTTCTGCGATGGCGTCGAGGGCTTCGTCGACCAGCGCAGGCCCGGTCCGGGTCAGGCCGGGCAGTCCGTTGTCGAAATCATCGACGATCATGTCGAGAGTCGAGACGGTGTCTTCCTCGATTCGGTGAAGGGTTGCGACGAGTTCGAAGAACTCACTGCCGCTGTCCCTCATCAGTCGCTCACCTGAGACCGCGACGACGAGGTCGGGTCGGTCAGTCGCGTGGAACGCGGACGGATGCGCCGCAAGGAGGTCGAGGACGTTCTGTGCGCCTTCTGGGCCGGCGAAGTCTTCCGCGGTCAGCTCGCCAGCGGCGTCGGCGTTGTCTTTTCTCTGGATGTGCAGCATGGTTGCGCCTCTCGAATCGCGTGTTTCTTGGATTCGACGATGCTCCTGCTGAGGTGGAGTGTTGCAGGACTCGCTCTCGGTGAGGTGCCGCCCTCACCGAGAGCTGTGGGGTCTTGGGACGCGGGCGCTGGATAGCGGCGCGGTGTTCCGTTATGCGAATCGGGCCAATAGGGCTGCCCGTTGGTTTTGCCCGAGACCACGGATCCTTCGGTTTTCGGCGATGTCGAGTTCAGTCATGGCGGTCTTGGCGCGAGCCTTCGCGAAGCCCGGCAGTGATGCGAGGAGATCGATGACCTTCATTTTGCCGGCGATGTCATCTGTGGCAGCGCGGGCGACGATTGTCGCGACGTCTGTCCGCCCCTTCTTGAGGTTCTCTTTGAGCAGTGCGCGGTCGCGGCGTACCGCGGTCGCCTTCGTCAAGGCATTCGCGCGGTCCTCGGCGGTGAGCTGGGGAAGAGGCATTGCTTCTCCTCGGGGTGTCCGATTGTGGGCGGTGGGGCGGGGGTGCCACACCGTCGCGGTCGATGATGCAGGAGCCCTTCTCCACTACCTCGTCAGCCGACACTTGCCACCCAATTCCGCCGCCGAGTTCGCTGTGCAACAAAGGAAATCGTTGTTCGTAGTGTCCTTCTCATCAACTTTCCGATAAGGAGCACACGCCATGGATCCCAACGCACTTTCCATCCGCGCCACGACCGCCCAGTATCCCGACGCCTGCGGGGCGACCATCGATGTCACGGCGATCGGTCATGACAACAACCCCCATGACCCTCCGGTCTGGGGAAAAGGAGGTGCCTGTCGCACGCGGCGGGTCCGCAGCTCGGAACCAACAGTGCGCCGACGACGCGCTCATCGCACACGGATACCGGCGAACAGGGCAGTGGACGTGCAGTTCCGATCTGACCGGATACCCATCGTGGACCACCGAGGTCACCGCGATCTGACACACCAGCTGCCCATGGAATTCGCGCTCGCCTGGCGCGATACGCCACTCGAAAATATCGACCACTCCGCGGGCCTCTACGCGGCACCAGCGATCACCAATCGAGAACGCGACACGACGGATCGGTTGCCCTCCGCATTCGGCGAGGGTGTCACCACTGCATGACACGATGACAGACAGAGGCTGATCGGCGACGACGATCTCGTCGTCAACTAAGACTTCAAAATTGGGGGAATTGTGACCGACTACGAAACCGAATTCCAGACCGCACTGAATCACGGTCGCATTTATGCCACCGTCGCACAATTGCGCGAGGCTCCAGAGGGAACCCCGATCACCGATAGTGAAGGCCGACACTGGATCCGCGGGTTCAACGACGCGACTGAACGCCGATGGCGTCGCCGAAAAGCACCGAGGCTGATCTGGGTGAGGATTTCCGGCGATCAAGCCAGATGCCCGTCCTCCGAAATCCCGCTCCCCTCACGGTATACAGCCATTGAGGACTTCTGGACGGTCGACGGATCACCGACGCTCGTCGAAGGTCCGCCCACGCCATTTCCGATCGGGTCGATCGCCGGTGGTTGCGTCGGGGCGATCGTCGGGGGTTGCGTCGGCGGCGCGCTGTGGGATGAGGCTGATGTCGCTACCCGCCGTTACTGGTTGGGGCTCGGACTGACTCCGGTTCCAGCCGCGTTCGTCGCAGGCAGTGTCGGCGATACTCCGGACGTCTCACCGTGAGCTGAGGCAGAGACACTCGCTCGTGCCTCCTTGTCAGGCGTCAGGGAACCGGGCACACGCGGTGAGCCCGAGGCCGCTGCCGCCCCCTGGATCAGGTTTCTCGATAGCTTCGAGGAGCAAGACCGATCGGAAAGGATGAGGCGATTGGTGGACAAAGACAGTCCGTCATTGTTGATGATCGACGCTGAAACCGCTCGCGATCGCGACGACGCGATCTCTGTAACCCGACTGCCGGACGGCGACGGATGGTCACTCGAGATCCACGTCGCCGGTGTCGCTGATGTCGTTACCCACGGTTCGATCGCCGACGAACAGGCATTCCTTCGGGGTGGGACCCGCTACCTCCCCACACGCACAATTCCGATGCTCGGGGAGGAAGCAGAATCAGCTGCCACGCTCACCGAGGATGCCGACCGCACAACTTTGCAGGTCACCGCCATAGTCGACCGAGACGGCGCTCTCCACGACGTGAGCGTGAGCAGAGCCAGAATCGCTGCGGGCCGCTGTGTCGCGCTCAATCATGGCCAGGTTCCGTCGATCCTCGCTGACCAAGGCCACCCGCTGCACCAGGACGTCGCCGCCGCAGACGAAGCGGCGCAGGTGCTGCTGAATGCGCGCAGGGCCAGCGGCGCGCTCGCGATCTACGATCTCGCCGCCGGCTGGGCGACGGACGAAGACGGTTCCCTCGTGCGAATCGAGGCGCCCAACCGCACCAGTGCATATGTCATCGTCCAAGAGATGATGATCGCCGCCAACGAGGCGGTGGCGATGTGGTGCATCGAGGCGGGTTTGCCAATCCTCTTCCGCAATCATCGGATGAACCCGGTTGCCGGGAGCGCCGAGGACCTGATGCACGAGTATGTCGCCGCCTCTGGTGATGCGACGCTGTTCGACAAGCTTCGAAGCCGGATGCTCGCGGCCGTACGGCCCGCGACTTACGAACCGACAGTGCACGGTCACCACTCCCTTCGGTTGGCCGCGTACACGCACGTCACCTCTCCCCTGCGGCGGCTGGCAGATCTGGTGAACCAACGAATGATCTTCGCTTACCTCGACCACGACCCCGCGCCGTATTCCGGTAGTCAGCTCACGGCGATCGGGACCGATCTCAACCGTCGTGCTCGGGAGCGGCGTGAGTTGAAGAAGAACAGCTTCAAGTCTGCGAGCAAACGGATCGTCGCCCGGCAGGCTGCCGGCGACCTCTCGGTCTTGGACGCCGGCGGGTTCACCAAGGTGCTCAAGAGTCTGCGGAGCCAGCCTCTGAGCGAAGATCTCGCGATCGAACTGAAACGTCGCTCGAGTACCGACCAACTCTCGGTAGCCGATATCGCGTTCCTCATCGACGCGGTCGATCCTTCGTGGAGGGCGTCGCAACTGGACGTGGTGGACCAGATGTCGCTCACTCACCCCGAGATGGCACCGAGCGCCGCGGCAGCATGGCGACAGATCGATCCGCAGCGGCCTGCGAGCATCGTCGAGTTCGAACAGCATGGACCGTCACACGATCGCTCTTTTGCGGCGAGGGCGACGCACCTGGGCTCGCAAGGTCCGTGGGTTGTTGCGAAGTCGAAGAAGGCGGCCGAGCAGGGAGCCTTGTGGGCGGCGATACGGGCGCAGCTCGCTGGTGTCGTCGTGGCGGACAGTGCCCCGGACTGGCCCGTTGCCGCCGTATCGGAGGCAGAAGCACCGGTGGACAGCGACTACGCCCCCGCGCAGAATCCTGTGGCCAAACGGAGGTCTGAGAATGAGGTCGCGGGCTCGGTGGTCACAATCGCATTGGGCGGTGCCAAGAAACAGAAGGCGCTGTCGAATCCCGTTGCCTGGTTGATGACGCTGGCACAGAAGGAGGATGTTCCGGCTCCGGAATGGGTGTTCGACGCTCAGGGGCCTGATCATGCGCGGCAGTTCGTGGCCACCGTGTATTTCGCGGGACGAACGCACACGGTGGCGTCAGCCACGAAGTCCAAGGCCAAGACCCGGTCCGCGACAAACCTGATCGAAGCTCTGTTCGCCGACTGTGCGGAGTGATCGGTGCCGCTCGTTTCCCCGGCGGCTTTGGAATGGGCTCAGGCAGCGGGCCTGATGCTCAGATCGATGTGTAAGCCTGCAGCCGAGACCATGTTCACCAGTGTGTCCAGGCTGAACAAGTCGATCTTTCCGCGATTGAGGTCGGAGATGCGGGGTTGAGTGACGTGGAGCCGCTCTGCGGCGTCCTTTTGGGTCCATCGTTGCGTCTTGATCTGATCGGCCAGAGCCATCATGAGGCGAGAGCGGAGGCGCATGTTCTCCGCCTCCTCCGGGGTGTTTTCGAGTGCATCCCAGACGCTGTCGTAGGTGTTCTCGCTCATCGCCGGTGTCCTTTCCTGCGTTCGTTGTCGAGTTGCTTGTATCGGCGAGTGGCGACGTCGATGTCGCCTTTGGGTGTCTTCTGGGTCTTCTTCTGGAAGCAGTGCAAGACGATCACTCGGTCGGCAAGTTTCGCGATGTAGACGATGCGGAACGCTCCGTGTTCGTCGCGTACGCGAATCTCGCGCACGCCTGCCCCGATGGTGACCATCGGTTTCCAATCGTCGGGGTCGAGGCCTTGCTGTATCCGGTCGAGCTGGTATCCGGCCTGTCGGCGTGCGGAGTCCGGGAATGCTCGTAGGTCGTCCAGCGCGGTGCCCATGAACTCGATTCGCTTCACACGTCGTTTATACAAAGTCTTGTATATCAGTGTTGCACGATACCTGCGCACCGACAACCCTGCATTCACCTGCACTGCAGGTAGTCGGCGTGCGAACCCGGCGGTGCGGAAGCTCACTCCCCCGACACTCTCGACGGAACGCGTGGATCGACGTACTCTCAACTGGAGTGATTCATTTTGGACCAGGAGGTGAGTGGTGATGACGACCCTCGAAAGCGTCACGCCCCAGCAGAACCTGATCCGCGCCGCCGCCCGACGCCGGATCGACAATCTCGAACTGAACCGCGCAATTTTCCGGGCCTCGCGCGACCAGAACCTCTCGCACCGCCAGATCAACGCCTTCGTCACGGATCTTTCCACGACCACGATCCAGCGGATCCTCGCCCGATTCTCCGACGACCCCTCGCTGCTCGACGAAACACCAGCCGAGGTAATCGACAAACGCGCTGCCGGCCTGATCGACGACAAGACCATGATGGACAGGCTCCTGAACTGGCGATACACCTTCGGGCGCGTGCAGTACGTCGATGATGTCGCCACCGACGCCTACGCAAGTGGCGACTGGGACGACATCGAGCAGGCTTACTATCGCGATCGACTCGGCGAAGAAGAGTTCAACAAGCTCGTCGACCGCCAGAAGACGCACCTCGAACGAGCGGCCCGCGCTCAGTGACAGACGATCACCAGTTGCGCCGCGCTGTCGCGGCGCAACTCATCGCCATGTCCGCCCTAGGAAAGCCGTTGCACACCGACGCGGACCACAACACGAGCATCCGCTACGCCGGCGACACACGGCGCTTCGCATTCCGTAAACGCGTCGTCGGCGAATATCTCGATCGGCAGACACCGGAACGAGGGGGATTTTGCGGGGTAGTCACGGCGGGGGCACCGGGGGCTGGCAAGAGCACTGCGCTGGGCGAATACGGCGCAGATCTAGCCGGCTTCCGAGTCCTGGATCCGGACATCGTCAAGGACTATCTGATCGAGCAAGCGCTGATCGACGGGATATTCGACGACATCCTCTCGCACCCCCTCGATGACGGTCGCACCGTCGCGCCGCGTGAGCTGGCAGCCCTCGTGCATCACGAATCGACTCAATTGATCGATCAGATCCGCCGGATCTGCATTGCACAGCGCGAGAACATCGTGGTCGAGGGCACGCTCAGCTGGAAGGGGCTGGCACCGAAGCTCGTCACCGAATTCACCGAAGGTGAGTACCGATCCGTAGAGATCCTCGCGATCGAGGCCGACCGTGATACCTGCCATGAACAGGCGCTTTCCCGGTGGTGGTCCGGACGCCGTCTATGGGCCGAGGGCGCGGACAGGCTCGGTGGCCGCTTCACACCACCCGCCGCGATCAACCTCTGCTACTCCGACACCGAGTCGTCACTGTGCACGGAGCACGCCGTCGAGTTCGAAGAGCTCGCGTCCGCCACAATCAGTCACACGCACCTCGCCGTGCTGCGCCGCGACAACTCCGGCGCGCTGGAAACGATCCTCGAACGTAGGCACCACAGGACCGACTAGGCGATCATGCGGCACCTACGTAAGGCCTTCAGATCCGACGAAAACCGCACCGATCGTTTTCGATTGGTCGTCTTGATCCTGTCGGCCGACTAGCGTTCCGTCAGGCGTACGTTTCGGCCATCAAAATGTGAGACTTCTTGGGAGAGAATATGACCGATCAGCTAGCTGGTTCGAGTGAAGAAGCTGTGGAGGTGGCTGACGCCTACCATGATGCGAACGGTAAGCCAATCATGGCCGAGTCGATCGTCATCTACATCGACGCGCTCGCAACCAAGGTGTACTGGGAAGAAGAATCAGACGCGACAAAGCTCGAGTTTGTCAGGGATTGGGTACGCCAGTTCAACGAATTCCGAGGAGACCTTGAGCTCTATCGTGACCTAATCGGTGGACCTGAAACGCCGCAACCTCCCATGGCTGTCACGTTCACAGACAACGTGGCAGTCGCGATTCCACTACCGCCGAAGCATATCGAGACACTTGCTGCATTGGCTGAGCACAGACTTCCAGCCGGTGCTGAGGCCGCTGAGCAAGCTCACGAAGCCTTGGATTGGTTGATGGGCATGGTGTTCAGTCTCCAGATTCATATACTGCGATTGGTGTGGGGACACAGCCGATTGTTCCGCGGTGCTGTGAGAGTTGGCCCTGTCTACGCGGACGACTGGACGATCATCGGCGACGGCCTCATCGACGCTGTAATGGGCGAGGAAGTGGGAACCATAGTCCCTGCCATTCAGCTCCCCGAATGGATGGTGCAGGCGTATGAACTGGATGCCAGTTTCTACAAAAACCACAGAGATTCCTCGCTATACCAAACCCTTGGACACACGAAGTTCACTGCAGGAGGAGTCGACTACTCGTTCGTGTTCTTGAGCTACCTCACCTGCCCCGACCACGCCGAGTACGCACTGTGGCGTGACGAGGTCATCCCCGCCCACAAGGCCATGGTGACCAAAGGTCTAGACACGAACGCCAACAGCCATGTCCGATTCAAATTCCTGTGGACAGCTGTGTACCACAACTGGGTTGTAGCAGACAACGGTCTCGACGAGTCCCTCCGAATAGATCTCGAAAACGAACTCGCAGCACGCTCCATCATCGTCCAATCGCTCGACAAAGCCACATGACCTAGTCGCTACGGCGGCAACCATTGCTTCGCATGTATTGCTGACTTCCCGCTCTCGATTCAAGCTGTCCGACATCTGCGCACAATTGCCCCGCGGATTACAGAGTTCCGCGGGGCCTGTGGCCTGTCCGCTGGTGATCAATGCGTCCACGGGCGAGGATCATCGGTCGTATTGCCTATGCCCGTCAGTGTCTCGATTTGATCCCCGGAATCACTCCTGAGGGTGACGCCGTGAAATGTGTTGACCGGCCGTACCGTTGCAGTCGTTATGGCCTTAGGGACGGTGTCTCACGTCAACATGGACCACCGCAGGTAAGGAAAGATCAACGAATGCACCACTCCCTGGTCGCCTTGGAAAAGTACAAAGGCTGGACGTTCTACGCATCGAGTCACACCGGCAAGGTCAAGAGACTGGTCGTGTTTGTGCACGGTTTCGGTGGCAAGGCCATCACGACTTGGCAGAACTTCCCGGTCTCGGGCGAACGAAACTGGTGGCTCGAAGCCGACATGCTGTTCATCGGCTACAAGTCGCGGACAGAGAACCCGAAAGGCGTAGCGGACCGGATCAGAGGATCCATAGGGGACTTCTTTCCGAAACCCAATGAGGCAGCGCTCAACACCCGCAATGGTCAACTGCGCACTGACATTACGACCGAGTACGAGGAACTGTTCCTGGTCGCGCACTCATTGGGAGGTCTGATCGTTCGCCGTGCGCTGGTCGACGCTGCAGAAAAATGGGAGGAAGACGATTTTTCCCCTGCAAAGAAGCCTCCCATTTTGAGTGCGGAGACTCGAATGTTCAGCCCTGCCTCTGCAGGATTTCGGGCGGCAGGCACGCTTGGAGCGATCAAAGCCGTGGACTCACTATGGGGCGCTATCGAAGTGCTCCTCCTCCGCGCCCCCGCGTACCACGATCTCCAACCCGGCTCCGAGTTTTTGGATACGACGAAAGCACGAACAGAAAAGTATGTGAAAAAGCGCGGATGTGAGGCGCTGAAAGCCCGGATCGTGTGGGCAAACCCTGACAATGTAGTCGTCACCGATCGCTACGACACCGATTACGTCGACGAATCCATCGACGAGACCTCCCACACAAAAGTCTGTAAACCGCGCGCCGCTGAACCAACATCAGGTGGGGACCAAGCCTTCGAGGCTCCCTGGATTTTCATCGAGACTGGCACCACGGAGGTGTCATGAATAATCACTTCGACATACCCGACGAGATTCTGCATGCACGGCTGACCTCGTTCATGGACACGTTGGTACTGCCAGAAATCAGAAGGATCAGCAACTGGGACTTTGGCGATCAGGATGAGTACGTTATCGGACTCATCTCGAACAACGGGCCCGAGGACCTAAACTGGAGCCCGTATTCGATCGAGCAGTCCGAGGCTATGACGTCGACCTTGCTACTGTTCGAAAAGCTCGATCTACTCCGCCGCGGCCAGATCGAGGGCTACTTCGTCGACAATTGGCAGGACGCCATTGACCTTGTGCAGAGGATCACTCCAGACCGTAAAGAACGCTTCACGAACGTGTTTGACGCCTGGATCCGTGAACCAATTGCAGACCACCAGAGGTTACTCGAGATCTTGCGAACGCAGGAACGAGATGACTTCTCGTGGCTGGGATTCAATACTCGATACGCAACCATTCTTGATATCGACACCCCAGAATTCCGAGAGTTCGTACGACTAACGCTGTTCGCGCCGGCACGTGAATGGAATTTCCGAATTGAGCAAGTTGAGCTGTTGATCGACGAAATCCTACGTAACCCAGCTGTTCTCTTGACTGCGGCCGAGTTGGATGAGCTGGCGTGGGCACTATCAGGAGCTGACGACATGCCCACCCCTGGCAGACTGTACTTCCCCCAATATGATGCGCCAATCACGCGAGCATTTGCCCATGTAGAGAACAGTGCCCGCCTCGCTGCACTGCGATCCGCACGGGCCAGACTGGCCGACATTGCACCAATAATCACAGCAGACGAAAACACTGCTGCACTACGTGCTCTCGATCGTGAGAGATACATGTCCAGGGTCGACCGCGAAAGACCTCGGAAGATATCGCGCGAGTACACCACCCTTCGATCCACGTTCGAAAACCCTCCAGATTTCCTGTGAGCCACTCGCTACAGAAGGTGACCTACATCCCCGAACTCGATTTGTAGGGCACACCTGAGTGCCGCGAAACGCCAATTCGTCGCGCCCTGTGGAACTGCTACCTCGTCACGCTGCCTCGCGGCTGCAGCAGCGTGACGCTGTTGTCGGCGAGGATGTGAGCGGGCTGATACCCGTTGATGATCCCGAGGGGGCGGCCGGCGTTGTCCGTGGTGGTGTTGAGGTAGACGGCCACAACGCCATCCGTGACTGCGGCTTCGTCGGCGGGGCGCGGGTCTCGGCTGGGTTCAGGGATGCGAGTGTGTCGGCCATGGGGCTCCTTCGGTAAGTGCAGCACGGTGCCGCGTTCCTCCATACCGTTCCGCTACCGGTTCGCCGGAGTTGCACTTCGCATCCGCGCCCCGCTGAGGTGTTGTCGTTGATGTCGACGGGCGGTGGGTTCAGGTGACCTGCCGATAGCCGGTGCTGACCGGGTGCAACCGATCGACATCGATGCGCACGACACGATCGATCGGCACCCGCTCACCGGTGGCACGGGCAACGCCGTGCGTGATGTGACAGACCGCCTGCCGGCTGCTGTAGACCTGTTCGATGTCGGTGATCGTGAAGTGCCGGATGGGATCCCTGGAGGGGTTGTTGTCGGCCCACCGTTGCCCGACACGGATAGCTGTGCCTCGTTTGTTCTCCACTTCGGTGTGGTGAATGTTCTTGCTGCTCATAGGTTCTCCTGGGTAGGTTTCGCAGGGTCATTGAGGGTCATTGAGGTTCACTGTCTTCGTCGCGGCGGTAACCGCGTCGACGTGACGACAGTCTTCGTAGCGGCGCTAGGTGTTGCAGCTCAGGAAAAGCGGACCCGGTGGACCGGGCTGTGAGGTTGGACAGACGAGGCCCAAGGTCGCGAGCCCGGCCGCGTCGCCGGCCGGGCTCGCGCGGTGGCGTCACCTGATGGTGATTCCCGTGCTTGTGCGTTTGATGGTGACTGTTGTGTTGTAACCGAAATGTCCTGCGTGATCTATCAATCCATCTGTGTAGTCACCTTCACTGAGCGACTGCAGGAAGACCTCGTCACTGTCACCATCGGTGAAGTCGACTTCGACGTTGCCGGAGGGGAAGTATCCGTCGTCGTATTCCTCGCTGGTGATCTCGATCTTGCGGATAGTCTTCCCTGTCTGTTCCTCGAGATCGTCAAGGATCCGCTCCTGCAGGGTGCGGAACGGGTACTCGCCTTCCCCGCGCAGGTCGGAGACGCAGAAATACGCGGTCGAGCCATCACGCTGCCACGGCCACGTGCCCTCGCTTGATGGCAGGTATTGGAGGCAGTGACTTACGAGCCTGCGGATTTCGGTGGGCAGCCCGGTGATTTCCACGGGTTGTTCCGTTTCGTCCGTGTAAATGATCTTGTCGAAATTTCGCCACGAGTCGATCCCGTGGACGGTCACCACCTCACACGAGGATTCAACGGATTGCGCCGCCAGCGCGAGTGCGCGTGCCGTTGTGGATCGCAATTCCGCTGCGCGGGCGTCAATCTCACGTCGAAGCAGTCGCTGATGGTTGTCGATGCGTTGCACTAGATTCGGATCGAGTATCGCTGTCATCGTGGCCTCCGTATGCCGAGGGGTTGGTACGTCTTCGAGCTTTCGGCATTGCCGAGGCTGTGTTGCAGGGCGCGATCATTGTTCTGCGCGCTGCGGCGGAAACCAGCAGCAAGGAGTGCCGCCAAGATGAGATCGGGTGATCAGGTGTGGTTTCATCAGCGAATGAAACGATCGCTCACAACGGTCATTCAGGGGGGACTCGCAGTTGCCGGCGCAACCATTCTGGTTTCGTGCGCCACTGCTTCAGACTCCGCTGAGACGACCTCCACGACGCCGGACAGCACGACATCCACAGCACCAACGACGTCGGTGTCGCCGTCCACTGTCACAGACGTCGACCCCGCGCAGTTCCAATTCGCACCGGATAGATACCGTTTCGCCGTCGACGGCACCCCTCGACGTGAGTGTGTGCTCTCTCCCGATATCTCCGCGTCCGAGAGGACTGTGACGTGTTCGGTGCCGTTTCCCGCAGGAACTCCCGAGGTCACCGTGCCACCGTTCGATAGCGGAAAGCCGAATGCAGTGGTGTTAGGGCCGCAGGGGCATTACCCGACGATCACCGAGTCCGGTCCACCTGGGGCGGCTCTGCTGACGGTCAATTCCCGTTTGACGGTAGGGAACACGACCTGCACGGCGATAAGTGGCGGGTTCGAGTGTGCGGTCGGCGAAAACTCGGTCCGGTCCGTCGATGACGCGGTGACGTTTGCCGGCGCTCAGGTGGCCGCTCCCACCACGACAAACGAAGTGCCGTCGACGATTTCGACGACCACTCCGCCACCTGCAAACGACGCCCCGATGGACGTTTACACGGACAGCACCACGCCAGCCTCACCAGGGACAACCTGCGGGGCAGCCACAGGCAGGCGGGTTGTCACTGTGGTCAGCGGCCCCATTTCTTGCCGTGACGCGATCGCGGTTATGGATACCTACTGGACGTTGCCCGCCGACGGGAACTACGGCAATGCAAATATCCGTCAGTTCGACGGCTGGAGCTGCAGTGCCCCAACAGCTGTGCGGTCACGTGAGCTCGGTTACGGGTCGCGATGCTCGAAGGATGACGTGACGTTGACGACGCCGCTCGGCGCATTCTGAGACAACCAGGCACCGCATGGAGGAACGACATCACCGCAGTGATGTCCCTGCTTCTGGGGGTGTGAGGCAAGGATGGCGGGCGATTGTTCGCCGCCGCGCCAGGTCGCTGCTGTCACTTCGGTCTCGGCGCGGGGAGCGATCGTCACAGCATGGTGTGATGAGCCTCCCTCGCTTCGGCCGCTCGTAGCATTCGCTGTGCGTGCAGATGCCGCCGCTGGAGAGCGGTGTAGCGCGCCAGACGTGAATCCTCACGGGACGCCACCCTGCGGGTTCGCTTCACCCCGAGGGCCGCTCCCCCAGCTGCTGCACGGTCATTGATGAGCGGAGTCGACAGCGCCTGCATCTCCTTGTCGATCTTCTCCACGCGTATGCGCCAATACGATGCGGGCCGATACTTCCTCGGACTCGTGGAACGCGGTGGTTCAGGATCCGGTAACCGTACATACGGAATGTCTGCATCCAGAACGAAATCCGCAAGGAGTGGTGTCCACATCGCCCGAATGGTGAGCCCTTCGCCTTCAGCGGTCGCCGTGTGCTGCTCGCTCCACGCCCTCTGCCTCGCCAACAACACGTGCTCGAGATAGGCGTCCCCTGTCAGTGGGTTGCCGTGTTCGGTAAGTGCGGCGTTCAGGAAATTGTCCGAAGCAGTCGTGTACTCGCTGGTCGTCGTCATTCGGATCTCCTCAGGTCATCTGCGCATAGTGATCGGAAGGGACGCTACGAACGCCGGACCCGCCATGTTCCAGGAGATGAGCCCAGGACACGCAAGGCATGCACCAACGGTGGACAGCGTCAGGTGGTCGAGCGGAAAGTAGAGATGGCGCGGGTGTGCCGGGACGGTATTCCCGGTATAGCGCGGTGCGGGGCCGAGATGATGCATCCGGCCCCGCACCGCCGTCGTCACTGCGCTTGGTAGACCTCCCATTTCACGCCGCCGACGTCAGCCCACCGCTCGAGGAACATGGAAGCCTCTACGTCGAAGTCGATACGCGCGGGGTCCAAGGCACCGGCTGCAATGAGCGTGCGGGCCTCCGTGCGAGCCCAATCGGCGAGGATCGCTTCCGCGTCGGACTCGGAGCCGACGACGGCGACATGGTCGGAGTCACTCTCGTCGGTGCTCTGCATCTGCACGATCCACACGCCGGTGATCGGGCCTCCGGAGTACACCGTTGTTCCTTCGTCGCGATGCAGGTCACCCGCAGCGTCGATGCGGTGCCGCCACCGCTCGTAAAGTTCATCCTCGCAGGTCACCGTTCCGCTGAATCCTGCATCCGCCAGGATCATCAGCGTCTGGTCGACTGCACGCGACCGCCCCCACCCGCAGGTCGTCACCATGAACTGATCGCCTGCGCGCACCACTTCCGTGGAGTACTCGTCACGGGAGATCCCTAGCGCTTCGGCAACCATGAAGGCGATGACCTCGAGCGGTGCCCCGGCGGCTTCGACCTCGTCGCCGATTTCCGGAATTGCCCGCAGTCGGTCAACGACCGTCGCGAGAATGTCGGCGGTGGCCCGCTTTTCGTCGATCATCAAATTTGCGGACGAATAGATGTCGTTACCCATCGGTGTGCTTCCTCGCTGTCGCTGATCTGTCGCTGTTCTGTCGCTACAAGATTCGCGAGTAACACCCTTCGATGTTGCACCTGAAGGGGATAGACACCGCCACGTCGAAATGAGGAAACGACTACGCCAGCCCGTACGCCACGCGTAGACGCCTACGCACCGGTCCCGGAATCCAACGTGTCAAACCCGGAGTCACCTTGATGCGCTGCCCCAGAATCCGCACATGGGTTTCGACGGTTACCTCGACAACATTTGCAGGATCTCGACTCATGACCACAACTCCACTCCCCCGAAAGTTCGGGACTCTGTGTGCACCCTCTGTGCACTCTCACTTTCACCCACTGCCGGGCACCATGTTTCGGAAAGCGAGTTCCGCAGCCGGCGTTTCTGACCCATGGTTCGTGGTGAGGTGCCTGTTGCGGGCCCTAGCTGCGCTGGAGATAGTGCGCGTCCTCGCCGAGCGCCAATTCCACTTCCGCTCTCAGCGTGGGACGTCGCTTCAATAGTGGGTCGGTGGAGAGCATTTCATGTGCATCCGCACGGGCAGCGTGCATCAGTTCCGCATCGGCCAGCAGGTCCGCGACCAGTAGTCCAGCGCGGTGGCCGGCTTGGGCGCTGCCGGCCAAAGCGCCCGGGCCACGCAGTTCGAGGTCGACATTGGCGAGCTTGAAGCCGTCCGTGGTCGCGCACATCGCGTCCATCCTCGCCTGACCGACGTCGGACACCTCGCCGGTCAGTACGCAGAATCCTGCGTACTTTCCGCGACCGACGCGGCCTCGAAGCTGGTGCAATTGAGCGAGTCCGAAGTTCCCCGCATTCAAAATGGTGATGGTCGTGGCATTGGGCACCGACACCCCGACCTCGATCACAGTCGTTGCGACGAGAACGTCGACTTCCCCTGTGGCGAAGGAATGCATCACCTCGGCGCGGTCGGCGGGCTTGAGGCGACCGGTCACGACGGCGATGCGCAGCCCGGACAGTGCGCCTTCGTCCAATGCCACTGCCGTCTCTACCGCCGCCGCTGCCTGTGCCTCCGACTCTTGTCCCGCCTTCGTCTCCGGCTCTGCTACGAGGGGGCACACGACGAATGCCTGCCGTCCTGCGTCGACCTGGGCGCGCACGAACTGCCAGTGCGTGTGATCGGCATCGTCGAGGGGAACAACCGGCTCCCACCGGGTCTGAATCGGTGTGCGCCCGGGCGGCAGCTCGTCGAGGATCGAAATGTCGACGTCCCCGAACTGGGTCATCGCCGCCGTGCGCGGGATCGGTGTGGCCGTTGCACCAAGTTCGTCGGCGACCGCGCCGCCGGGACCTTTGGCGATGAGCGCGGCGCGCTGGTTGACGCCGAAGCGGTGCTGTTCGTCGATCACCACCAGGCCCAAGCTTCGGAATACGACGTCCTCGGACAGCAGCGCCGTGGTGCCGACGGCGATGTGGATTTTCCCGGATTCCAACCCGGCGAGCGCTTCGCGGCGGGCCTTGACTTTGTTCTTCCCTGGCACGAGAACGGCGCGTAGGCCGAGCTGTTCGCAGGTTTCGGCGATTTCTTCGTAGTGCTGCTGCACGAGCACGCCGATGGGTGCCATGAGGGCAGCCTGGTGACCACCTTCGATGGCCATGAGCATCGCCCCAATCGCCGTGGCGGTTTTTCCACTGCCAACATCGCCCTGCAGGAGTCGCTTCATCGGCGACGACGAACGCAGGTCCTCGGCGATCTCTTTGAGGACGCGGTTCTGCGCGCCGGTCAGCGCCCAGGGCAGTGTCTCCAGCCACCGCCGCGTCAACGTTCCTGTTGGGGAGTGCACGACTGCCGGCCGGGCTTTCGCAGCGGCTCGGTGCACGCCCATCGCTAACTGCATACGCAGTAGTTCGTCGTAAGCGAGGCGGTCGCGACCGACTGTGGCGTCCTCTGCGTTGTCCGGTACGTGGACAGCGCGCATCGCAGCGAGCCGTGTGGGAAGCCCACGGGTAGTACGAATCCGGTCCGGTACGGGGTCATCGAGGGTCGGGATACGTCGAAGGGCGTCGAGGGCGGCCCGGTGCAAGGTCCACGTGCTCACTTGATGCTTCTCGGACTGGGGGTAGACCGGCATGAACGGGGCCGTGGCATCCTTCATCGGCGCGATCAGCGCGCCGGGCATCTGCACAAATCCGTTCCACTCGGTCACATCCCCGTACAGGAGCACCAAGTCGTCTGCGCGGAATCGCTGCGCCATCCACGGAGCTTGGAATTGAATGGAACTGACCCGATGCCGTCCGACACCGACTTCGATGCGGGCGTACCGCTTTGCGTAGTCGGCTTTCGTGGAGACCACTTTTCCTACGGTTGCGACGTTCTTCGTGCCCGGTCGTAAATCAGCCAGCGCAGTGATCTGCGAACGATCTATGTAGCGCAACGGGATACGCATCATCAGGTCGTACACGCTGCTGATTCCAGCGGCGTGCAGCCGTTCCAGTTCTTTGTCGCCGACCCCGGCGTCATCGCGTATGCCCGCCAAGTCGTCGATCGGCACACCCCGAAGACCATCGAGTGTCCCTTCGAATTCGAGTGACGGTTTGTGGGAAGGCAAATTCAGGACTGCCGCTGCCGAGAGCACCGGCACTGTAGGCAGCTCCACCTCGTGGCGTGGCCGCTCCGACGCCGCGGCTGTCGCGACTTGCGAGACGCGATGCTGCCCAGCGGGCTCCACTTGCGTATTCGGTGTCCCTGCGGGGGTACGCAGGGCTGGATCGAGAGGCTGGACCGATGGGCCGGCGCCGAACGCCAACCTGCCAACGAACACCGGCTCAGCTGGTTGCCGGAGCGCGGGATCGGTGGGCTGGCCGGCAGGACTCGCGCCGAACCGCCGGACAGCCTCCGGTACGGCGACCGACGGCGATGCAGGTGCCGGCGTGACCAGCGACTGGACGTCGACCCCGTACGCCTGGAGCTCGTCAACGAACTGACTCAAGGTCGCTTGTACGCGTGTGGTCACAGTGGGATGCCAGGAGGAGGCCTTCGCTGCCGCGGTCAGCACCGGCATGCGGATGCCCGCGTCCAGCAGGACTTGCACCGCGCTACGGAGCTGCCCTTCGGTCTCTGTCGTCACTACCCTTCCCTTCACTGTGAACGCGCGATTGTTCGATCATGACGGCGGGCACCGACACATCCCGCTCCTGTGAGCGTGCGGGATTGGGACGCTAACAAGTGGTTTCGCCACTGGATCGGCTCGACGATCGACTAACGACCCTCGCAACGAAGAGCGTCGTACGCCAGCGGGCAAGATCGCTCAGGCTGCATCATGTTCACCGTCGTCATCACTCCAACGACCCGACAAGTGAGCGCAGTGCGGCTCGTGGAGCGAATCCCAAGTTCCACAGGTGCACTCCGTGCGGGGTGCGATGCGAAAGTCGCGGCTTTCGAAATCGTTCATGGCGGTCTCCTGGCATCTCGGATCAATCGTGAGGCAGAAGACGACGGTACAAATTCATGGCCGACAATGTTTCAACATGCGACGCAGAGCAATTCGAGCTGGCGAGCTTCCCGATCCCGAGTACTACGGCCATCCGCCAAGGCAGAACCATCGCATGAACTCCCCCGCACGGATCGAAGGTCGAGTACAGCTTGCGAACTCGGTGGAGATCCCTGGTCAGGATGAGGGCGCGTCACATCCTTGCCGGAAGTATGGTGGTACGAGTGAAATCTCGAATCTAGTTCCTGCGCCCCTCTCTCTATATGCGCTCCACACTCGACGGCGGGAATTGTGCCGGTGTCTATAGCTGACGTACTGAAGTCCTATCCCGATGTCCAGCGGGTGCTGGTTCCGACGCATCCAGACCGATCATTCGACGTCTACAACACGTACGACCCTCCAGCAGACAACGAAGAGGTGGGTCGGTACTGGGATTTGAAGACTCTCCCGGATGATCTCTTCGATTTATGGCGAAGCGCGAGAGAATGCAGGCTCCACCAGGACAGGGGTTTAGGTAAGGACGGGATCACGCTGCTGTCGCCGTCCGAAGCTCGGGATAGAACGAAACAAGAATTGGAGTCGTGGGATTACGGGGACGGGCGCTTTCGGAAGAGCGACATCGTAATCGGCACGATGGTGGTCGAGCCAGACCTCATCGTCTTCGATAAAACAAAAACCGAGTTCAACGTACTGCTGGCATCAACGCTTGACGGACGCGATGACTGGCCAATCGTGGGACGGACCATTTCCGACTTCTTGCTTCGTTATCGCGATTCACTTGGCGACGGCGCCTGGCAGCGCTCGATCGGACAACGCCGCCGAAGTGAATGATGCGCTTGCTCAGTGGATTTCCGAAGCGGTCAGATGGTTGCCAGGGATGCCCATTGCCGAGTGGAAGGAACGGGCAACTCCCTCAGCTCAGCTCGGCGCCACGGGATCGGCATTGAACCCGAAAACCGATTTAGCGGAACACATTGCGGCAGACGCGTTTACCTTCGTCGGCCCAGGAACGGCGATCCGCACTCGGAAAGCTTCGCTATTGCTCGTGATTGCAGAAAAGCGGCCCACCTCCAAGGATGTGGGCCGCTCTCACGATCGAGGCTTCAGTTCTGCGAGTAGCTCTGCATCACATCGAAACGTGTGATCGGATGGAAGACGACGGCAGGGTTTGGAGAGGACAGGGCAGTGAGCTTTTTCGGACGACGACCGACAGTGTGCGGATATTGGGGCACGCGGGTGCAGTCGAGTCGGGAGGTGGCGCAGACGATGCGGGCTTTCCTCGATGATTTGGAAGCGGTCGACCCGGGGTTGGCGTTGCCCTGGGTCTCGACTGCCGAGTTCGACAAGGTGCCGGCGGATCTCAGTGTGGATGGGTTGGTGCGTATCTTCGAGCATTCCCGCTCGAAGGAGATGGGGTATTCGGACACCCCGGGGCCGGGCTACGACGTCGACTTGTCGCCCGAGGACGGGACCGCGCGCCGGGTCGGTGCCTGGGTCGGCGGGCTGGAAACCAGTGCTCCCAACAGTGTCCGGGTGTCGTTGCCGACGGAGAAGCAGCTCACCGACAGCACCCGGCAGTTGCTCGAACCCGACATCGGAGACGCGATCATGAAAGTGATCGTCAAGCATTGGGAGCCGGATCGGGCTCGGTGGAGCATCGGCGACTACCTCGATCTGCAGCCGCGAGTTAGAGGTCAGATCCAGGTGGGATGGGAAACGTACTTCCATTCCCAGATCGCAGTCGACCGCAGCGCACTGCCTGAAGCTGCGGCGATCGAGGAACTGCCCACTGGCACGTTGATCCGGTTGGGAGACAAGCCCATGCACGTCGATGCCGCAGACATCGTGGCGGTGCGGGCGGCCTTGGGTTACTCGGTGTAGCTCATGGTCCTGCTAATCGATCGTCTCGCATTCGAACAGCGAGCACCGTCACCACCGATTCGTCTCGTCGTCGGCCTGCCGTGGCGCGGTCGAGAATCCGGCACCAGCACGCCGGCTAAGGCGAGTCTGTAACCGTCAAAGAGAACGGGTCCGAGTTCATGGGCCCATTGCGTGCGGTGATGTGAATTGATTGATCGTCGGCAACGTCGAACTCACGCGGGAGAAGGGCAAGAAGCCAGGGTGTGCCCCGGTAGCGAATTCCAGCTGCGAGAGTGTGCATTCCCGCGGCGACTGACAGAGTCGTCGCCTTGCCCCAGCGAGTCGGATGCTCGACCCCGTCCAGGACTAGGACAGGACGTGCTGCAACCCACAGATAGCAGGCATTGACCCAGTGCCCACGCACCGTGACCACGAATTGCCCGCTCATGTGGCAACCATATCGATTGCGCCTCCGCTGATACGGCGCCGCCACCCATCAAGAAGAAGAACCCGCACCCGACGAGGCAGCGTGCGGGTTCTGCGGTTGTGAGCCTCGATCAGCCTTCGTTCCACTCGGGGCTGTTCTCGGTGGTCGTGGGGCGCCCAACCGCGGGATTCGTCGCCGATATGATCAGTGCCGGTGCGAGAGCAATGCGGGAGTGCATGTCACCGTCGGAAGCCTGGCGTGAATGTGACAACGACACGCGTGTCGCTACTGACGACTTTCCCTGCGGAGGGCTCGATTGCAAATGCCCGCCAATCTCGAGGCTGGGTGATCGAGGTTGTCGACACGTCTTTGGATGCCAACTGGACATTGGTGAGACCCAGTTTCTTCAGTTCATCGACGACGATCGCGCCATTCCGCCCGTACACCTCTGGAATGGTGACATAGACCGATGAGGCTGCGGACGTAGTCGGAGAGGGTGCGACCTGAGGCTCTGGGGCAGCGCAGGAAACACCCCCAAGTGCCGCCGAGATGGCCACCGCCGCAATGATCTTCTTCATCATTTTCCCTCTCGGTAGGTCTGGCACTCCCTCTTCGAGGCGGAATGACATGGATCAGAGCTTAGGGCCCGAGATCACGCGAGATCACACTCAGACCCTGAGGTGTGGGAGCGGACCGCCAGCGAGTCACGGGTGAGGGAACCATGCCCACCGCCAGTGGCGGGCTGGCGACGAGGAAGCCGCTGCGGCGATGCACGGTCGCGGCTTGGGTCGATCAGCCAAGATGCCTTGTTCTATCTGACAAGCTGCGGGGTTAGCCGATGGTCTTCTGAGCGTTGGAGTTCCGAGGTCACCGATCGCCCTCGTTGCACAGTTTTCAATAGTTGCGCGAGTTGGCGGCTTCAGCGTCGAACACCGCAAGAGCTGCCCGGCAATGTTCTCGGAAACGACCAGCTTTCGACCGGTCGAACCAGCCTTGCACCCGCCACCGCTCTGTGTCGGGACTGGCGACGACAAGTCCTTTGCCGCCCTGTAGCCGTATGGAGCCCTCATTGTCACGTGCGGCAGAGAAGTATTCCTGATCCGCACCGCCGACCCGCGAGTGCTCGACGACGACAGCGGAACGCAGTGAAATATCGAAGGTCCCCAGTAGCCGTTCCGCGATGCGTTGACACACAGCGAATTCGTCGATCATTTGATCGCGCGAGCAAGTGTCATTGTGGTCAGCGATGTGATCGAGCTCTTCGTTGATTTCCGCCTCGATCTGCTCGCGCAGGCCCGACGACTGCGCTCCCCCATCTGGGTGATCGGCGGAGGCGTGCAGGCTTGGATCGTCGTCACAGATGGAGTCGAGGACGTTCCCGAATTTTGTCATCACATTCCTTATGTCGCAACGATGAGTGCGCCGATCACGATGGTCGCACCGATGATGGCTGCGATAGCGACGGTGAAGAGGACGATCGTTGTCATCTGAATGGTCCCTCGGTGTAGTGAGTGCGCGGCATTTCTACGGTTCGGTCATGGAGAGTGGTCAGCGGTTCGGGTCATCGGGTCACAGGCGACAGCGAAATGGACGGCGTTTTGGCCAGTTGGGTGTCGCTGCTCTGGACTGGATGAAGGGTAGTGACGCCGTTCTCCAAGGCAAGGTGCTGTTTTCAGCCGGCGAGCAGCGCGCGCAATCCCGCTGTGGTCTCCACTGTCATTTCAATAGCCCAATCGATGATCAACCGCACAAGTTCACTTTCGTCGGCAGCTTCTGCGAAACCGTCGAGTTCGGCGATATCTTCCGCCGCTTCGCTCGCGCGGCAATATCGGATGGTGACGAAGAACGTGGGCGCGTCCTCGTCGCGGCTGCGGACCGCCGCGCTCAAGGCGAAGAAGGTGTCGCCATCTTCGGTGGTGCCCGTCTGCACTGTGGGAGTGACGTCGACTTTGCGCGCACCTGCCCCATCGGCGACTGCCATGGTGATGAGCCCTGCAGTTAGGTCTTCGAAACTTTCGAATAGCCGGCATACGATCGGGGCCCAATCCCCGCCGGTTCGAACTGTCTCCACGGTGAGTGGGTTCCTGTCATCGACGAATCCGGCGATCGCGCTGTCGATGGCGGATCGATCGACTGTTGTTTCGATCATCATGGGGGCCGTATCTTTCAGGTCGAGTGGAATGGTGATGTGAACGCTATGAGCCGACTACCCAACGTGTTTCACTCTCGCCCACAGTCCCGGCACATGTAGAACCCCAAGCGCGCCCACGATCAACGCCTAAGGAACTCGTCGGCTACGTCACCGAAATTGGCTGTTCCGCGCTTTCGGTCAGTGCGTCCACAAGTTCCTGAAACTTGTGTGCCGCAGTTGGTTCCGAAAGTAGAGCAGCGTCGTGAAGGGTGGTGCGATGCTTTTCGAGCAGTGAGCGCACGCGGTCAGCGAGGATGATCTGCCATCCGTCCGGCATGGCGGTTGCCGGCGAAAAGCTACCGAACTCACCCACGATCTGCCACGCAATCACGGACAGTTCCCTGTCCGGGACGGAGTCGACGCGTGAGAGCCTGTCTGTCAGTGCGTTTCGGATCGCATCGACGATCTCGGTCGGCCACACAGTCACCGGACCTGCGGCGTGAATCTTGTCGATGTCGGGGTTGGTGCCGCGGCAATGCGCGGCGTGTACGGGCATGACTGATGATTCCTTCGTTGCTGTTGGACCCCATTAGGGGGTGCGCACCGAGCTGCCGAATGCTTCGGGACGGACCGGCGACTCGTTGAGGCAGAGGTGAATTGGTCTATCGGGTGGGGAACGGAACAGGATCCAGTCCGTCGAAAACACGTAGGAGATTCACTGTGTTGTGAATGTCGCCGAGCACACGATGCTCACCGGCCATCTGGGACCTTGCGCGGGCGTATCGCTGTGCGGCAAGTTCTGGTCGCCTGACCAGCGCAAACTGCCAGAACGAGGAAGCGTCGATGATGCGGTAGCTGAACAATGCGTCGATCTTCGGCATGGCCACTTCGAGAAATGCGCGGTCCATTCGGTGGGAGCTGCCACAAAGTGGGGTGGTGTCGTCGGCGCCCCAACGGGTCAGGACGTCGATCGCTTCGGCTTCGTATACGCCGAGCCCATCGGGCAGGTTCTCGGCGCCCGTTTCGGCGATCTTGGTATCCAGCTCTGCGAGTAGCCCATTCGTTTCGTGCATGCCGCGTACGAAGTCGTATTGGGGCTCGGTGCGAAGCCTGAACAAGTCGTGGGGCGTAGAGGATGTGACCAACAGTCTCTGCCAGTGCTCGACCAGTTCAAGATCCCGGGAGTACAACGCCAGTCCGAGTTCGAAGATCGCATCCGTACCATGGCTGGTCCCACTGGTTTCCAGGTCCACGAACACGAACCCGTCAACGCTCATCTCGATCTCCATTCCCTTCGTCTCGATCGGTCGACATGACCGTATGAGGCCTCTTCTCCACTGTTTCAGCACAGACCGACATCACTCGCCGGGACCACGTTCCACGGCTCACCGTTCTGCGAGGTCGCCGAGGTCGACCCACGGCACCCGCAGCTCCCCGTCGATGACAATCGCACCGTCTGTTCCATCCCCACACCGCGCGAGGAGCCGGCCCACCCGCACGCGCACCGAGTCCACCAGTGGCTCGAACACCGCCTTGACCACTCCATTTGGGATCGCACCGGCTTTGGACGGCGGAACCTCGATCCCCCACGTTTTCATCGCCGCGATGAAGGGCCACGGCGATTGCGTCGCCGCCGTGACGAGGAGCTGTCGTGAGGTGATCCCTGCCTCTATGCACAGAGGCGCGGGCCTGCTGTTCTGGTCGGCGATGAACACCCACACAGGCGACTCTGCTGGAGTAACTTCTTCGTCGGTGGTCGTCATGGGAGGTGAAACTAGCGGTGGCATTCACCCGATGTTTCAGCCATGAGAGCGGCCGACTCTAGAGTTGGATTCCGCCCACACTCACAGGACTGGCGCTTGCTCGGCTTCAGCGAGGACGTTGTCATATCGGTCGATATGCCCGCACGGGTTGTCCCAGCTGTCGCAAGAGAGCCAGGCACCGTCGTCGTGAAAGTTGTAGTTGCGGGGCGTACCGCGCGAGCCACCACAGCGTGGGCATAGGGCGGCGATCGTGACGGTCCGAATGGTGGCGTTGCCGACGGGTGAACTGCGTCGATCCACAACGCGAACTGTCATGTGGGTTTTCGGCTTGTCGTTCATGGTTACTGCCCTTCGTATCGTGTGTGTGTTTGTCGAGCTGGGCTTGATCGTGTGAGGTCGTCTGTCGCACAACGCAGTCAGAGGGAGGGGCGCGGGCAACTAGAGCGCGAGCGTTGTTTGGCGTGTGGTGATGTCGACTGTGATGACTGGGCGCCGGCCGTCAAGCGCTCGAAGCGCTTCAACGGTGCCGCCGGAGGTGACCTGGCGATCTCTTACCGCGATGACCACGTCGGAGTCGTTGAGCATGAGTGCGTTTCGGGCGTGGAAGAACTTGTTGTCGGCGCGACCGCCGAGTGTCACCGTGCGCTGGGCGGCTGCGAGGAGCCGCTTATGCTCGCCGATCTGCTCGGCGGTCCATTGATCGGCCTGCGCAGGGAAGGGACGGTATCCCCACAGGTGAAGCCCGGCGCCGAGGGAGGCTTGCGCCCACCAGGTATCGGAGCCGGTCGCGAGACCGCACAGTGCAATCACGGTTCCATGACCGGCGGCGAGTTTGTGCGCGAGCCGTCCGAGCTCCTCATGCACCCATCGTTGAGTGTCCGGATCTGGGATGCGGTGCTCACGATGTCCCGTCACGGCAGCACGAACCCACCGGTTCGGCGCATCTCCGCGGAGACGCGCGCGGGCAGTCATCAGCGAGCGGCCCAGTTCATTCCGTCCGGTGGGGGTGCGGAATCCGCGCTCGGTGGTGCGCCCCCACAGTTGGTCGGTGCCCACATTCACGAGCAGTGCGTCACCGGTGTCGAGGAGGGCAGCGGCCAGCGCGAGATCATCGAACTTCGAGGCAACGATCTCAGTGATAGCTGCGAAACGGTGGGTTGGCCAGTCGTCACGACGTACAGCGTTCTCCCCGATCCGCTGTGCCTCGGCGGCGGTGGTAGCGGCGTGGATTCGCGCGTGCATTTCGGTGGAGTTGGTCTTGGCTGCGGCGAATGCGTGCGCCGCGGTCGGCCACTGCCTCCCGGTGTACTCCACGGGGTGGTCACTGGAGAGGCTCAGAAATTCCTGGAGGCCGGTGAAGTCGTCGATGACCGTGCCGGCGTTGTCGGTAGGGGTCGTAGTAGGCACGATCGTGGCCTTCCTCGTGGGTGTTCTGGGGGCTATTGCAGGGCGAACACGGGCAGTTCGTGCCATCCATTGGCCAGGTATCGACCGGCGAATTCTCTGATGACGTCGGCTCCCACGGAGCGGCCGCCGGCAGCGCCGCGCTGCGCATCCCGCCGGATGCACTCCTCGACAGGGGTAGCCGCGTCCCAGACGACCAGTTGCGCACCAGCGGCCGCAGCAAGATCGCGCCACACAAGGTTCCGGGCCGGGTCGAGGTTCGTGTCATCGCAGATCGGTGTCCTACCGGCTGCGAGTGCAGCTCTCACCCGCAGTACCTGCGCACGGGTGATCTCGGCTTCCTGTTCGTGCGCTAGGCGCCCCTCCGCCTGGAAGAGTTCCGTTCGGAGATCATCCCGATTGATACGAAGGCGTCGTTCGGGTTTCGCATCCACCAGTCTCACCGCGAGCGACGTTTTTCCTGACGCGGGTAGACCGCGGGTGATCACCAGGACCGGGCCGCCATTGGGCGAGTCTGTAGCGGTGCAGGGGTTTTCGTTCATAGTTGGTTGCGGAATTCGTCGGCGGTCATTGCACCGTTCACGCATTGCCAGAACATCGCCGTCTGCGTTTCTGTGAGGATCCCCGAGTTGAGGACCACGTCGACTGCGGCGTCGTTGGTGGTGTCTCTGCCACTCATGATTTCGCCTCCGCGATCGCCACGGTTGTTGAAGGCTGATCGGTTCGCTGCTGCTCTTCCATGAGGTGCTTGATGACGCCGTCCACCAGGAGTGGATAGTGCGTACGAAGCCAATGTTCGTCAATTGTGGCGGCAGGTGCAGCATTGGCCACGATCGATTCCTTCACCTGAGAAGTCATCGCGCCCTCTTCCTTTTCGTCAGTTGTTCGATGTCGCAACGACGGTCAGCAATACGTATCGGATGTGACGCTAGTTGCGGCTTGAGACCGTGTTGCAGACGTCGCAGAATCATCGGATTCGGTCAGGGACCGGGGGTTCTGCGCTCCGAGTGCAGCAAGGATGTTCGGGTCGACGATTGTGCGGAGTCCAAGCGCCCCGACGAATGGGACAGCCTCTGGTAGAGCCCAGGGATGTTCGAGTCGCAGGTGGAAGAACCCGGGTAGCGCCCACGGCGAGCACGCGCCGTTCGGCTCTGATGCGCATTCGGAATGGTGATGGACCGACCGGAGATACACGCCGCCGATGATCGCTCCGTACTGGAAGACTCGGGGGATCCCCGAGGGATGGAGACGGGGAAGGTCGCGGAGCGCTTCACGATCCGCGCGTAGGCCGGCATGTATCGCCAGCGGACCCCGATAGCGTCCGGCAATGTTCCGGGATCTGTTCTCCACGTCCTTCCCACCATTCACGATGTCCCATGCCCAGGGCTGCCGAACCGTGAGTACCTTCATCCGGCATCCCCTCTCTCGCTGTCGCGGCCGTTCACCGGAAGCGTGCTGTCACTGTCGCGGCGATCCTCGCGTAGGCCACCTTCGTTTCCGATTGCAGGACAGCGAAATCCAGCGCGGCCCCGGCATCGAGGTGTGGATCCCATGGGACCCTCCTGACGACGGCACACCGGCGTTTGAGGTCGGCGTGCATCTTGTCGACATCCACCGATGACGTCGCGGATACCCCGGTGATCACCGCGGTCGCCTCACCGACGAGATCACCGAGACCGAGATCGACGAGTTCGTCGATTGTCTCGAGCAATCCGTAGAACCCGTCAACCCGCGCCGGAGTCACCAACACCAATTGCCGAGCAACAGCGAACACCGCCCGCGCGGCCCCCGACGTCGAACTTGTTCCGCAGTCAGCGATCACGACACGATAGTCGTCACGCAACGATGTCAGCACTTCTCGGTACGTGCCCTCATCCGCCCGGACATCACGTCGACGACTCGACACCATCGCATCCAACCCGACGTCATTCCGCAACAGGTAAGGATCGAGCTGAGCATGACTGTGAATTTGATCGGTACGCCCGGCAAGCAAGTGCAACGGTCGGACCTGCTGCCCCATCGGCATCTTCAATTTCAGCGTGCCTTTGTCCGGGTTCGCGTCCACGACCACTACCCGCTCGCGCAATTTGGCCGCGAACACGGAACCCAACGCTGTCGACGTAGTGGTTTTGCCGGCCCCTCCCTTCCCTCCGAGCACCGCGATGTACTGAACGGTCCGCGGCGGACGAACCGCTGAGACAGCCTCGGCCATTTGCGCTCCAAGATCCGGGCTACGGCGAAAAGTGCTGCTCCACCACGTTCGCGCAGGGACCTCAAGCGCCACATCGACAGCGTCCTCGTCGTCGATGCCCACGCTCTCTCGTCCTGTCACCATCACCTCGTCTGTCCCTTCCGCTGATTCGGCAACTCCACATCAACGCCGCCGTGCCGCCACGACCGGGTCCGTCGATCGATCCCCCAGGGCGAACCCGAAGCCACCCGATCGGACAGCCGCCTCGCATTCCCACCAAGCCAGCAGCCGGCGGCCGGGCAACTCCAAACACCCAGCAGCGGCAACGAATCAATGAAGGTGCACTCGACGCCGCCGATAAGTTGGCACGCCCGACTCCACTCGGCGATCAGGGCACGTTCAGAGTCGACGGCGGTACAGGTGGTCATCCAGGAGCCTTTCGACGGTCGTTTGTGGTGGTGTTCGGCACCGTATCTGCTCGGTTCTCCACACACCGCCCTGACCTCGTCAACCAGTTGTACTGCGATTTCGGTGTCCCTAAACGCATCTCGATAGGGCGTGGCCACCTGAATGTGGTGCCGATCGTGGAGGCAGCGAACACGCCCGACGCCGCCGATCGCAACACTGGCATTGACTCTGGGGCAAGCTCATTCACGAAGCGCAAGTCAATCCGAACCTCTAGACAAGGACTCCCGTGAACCACACCAAAATGACGGCGGTAGCCGTCTGCGCCGCATTGAGCCTGGCAGTGGCGGGGTGCAGCAGCGACGACGAACCCGCCAACGCATCGGACGCCTCGAGTGCGTCATCGACTACGACACAGACTTCGGTCGATGCCACAACCACTGCGCCGACATCATCGGCGTCCTCCGCGCAGGGTGGTGTCGTAACCCCCAAGCCGCAGGACGAAGTGGGTGGAACACAACACGTCACCGGTCAAGGATTCACTGCGCAGATCAGTGTGGCAGAACCAGTAATGGCGGAGAGCATCGGGCGCAAGATCCTGGCGTTCCCGATCACCGTGATCGTCGATTCCGGCGCGCTCGTCGCCTCACCAAATCATTGGGCGGTGCGGACATTGAGCAGTGACAGCGTCAAGGGCTTGAACGGCCAGAGTGTCACCACAGAGATCGGAACGGCGAGTATCGACTCACGCGCAGAAGGACTCGTTCCATTCAAGGACTTCGGTTCGAAGTTGACCGATGACGTGTCCATCACCGAAGTGGCTCTCTACGGCGACAGCTACCAGAACGATCCTCCGCTCGCTCGGTGGAAGCTCCCGGAGCCAATCGCCATTCGCGATATCCCGGCCTTGACGAAGTAGTTCGCAACCCTCTCGGAATTCTGCACTCACTCGCATTCAATTGAAGGCCCCGTTGCAGCCCCTGCTGCGACGGGGCCTTCGTGCTTCCCCTCGACTTGTCCGGAACTCTGCTCGGACAGCGCAACATTCGTGATCCCGTGGCCGCCCCCACCGAGCGCTGAAGGAGTTCGCCGACGTCTAACCTGGTTGACTTCTCAGATGCAGAAACGATTGAAAGCCACGGTCGCGTGCCTCACTGCCAAGATTCCCACACAGCTCAAGCGAGCTATCTGCGCCCGCACCCACGCCCCCACACCTCAGCCGGCGGCCGCGGAGTCAGTCGAATCCGCAGCCAAACAGGACAGCGCTGCCCTCGAAGGTGAATTTTGGTCTGCCTCAGAACCTGAACGTCGGCGCCGCGGTGAACTCACTGTCCCAGCGCAAGCGCATGCGCGATTGGAGACAACCGGCAGCTTGGTCGATATGCGCGCGTTCTCGATGACCATTCTCGAGAACGGTCTTGTGGAGTGGACGCAATCCGAGGACCCCGCAGATGTAGTAGCCGACTTCTCCCCTATCACCATCCACGGAGTCCTCGACACCGGCCGCGAAATCACACTCGTCGACGCGATGGGAACCGCTGGTCCGGATTCTCAGAGCTTTCGAGTTCGTTATGTCTTGGACGGCGCGCATGTCGACGGTCACGAGGAACGTTTCAGCGCGGTGCGCTTTCAACTCGACGATCCGTGGTGGTGGGCCCATCTCAAAGACGGGATGAGCGCACAGGCAGGGGCAGTGGGTTCCTTGAGCATTTCGCGCGACGGACAGTCGGTGTGGTTCGTCTTCGAGTCGGCGGAACCGATGACCCTCCGCGAATGCGATTCACTCGTGATTTCCCCGGTGCTCACGCTCACGCGCCTGGCATTCGATGTGGACCTCGGCATCGGTCCGACTCAACTTCGGGTAGACCCAGCGACGTCCCCGTGGATTTCGGTGCTGACAAAGCGCCGCGGCTCGGAGCCTGTCCGTCGCACCAAGCTACCGACTGATTTGCTCCTCCCTAAATCTGTTCTCGGCATCGATAACTTCGCCACCTGGATCGCGCTGTCTGTTGACCTCGACGGATTGGCCGCAGTAGTCGCGCACCCACCGAGAGGTGTCGCCATTCAAGCGGAGGCATTAACCATGGCTGCCGTCACGGAAGGACTCCACAGACGTCTGTTCTCCGGAACGAAGCGGTTTCAATCGTTAGGGCCAGCGCAACGCCGAAAGGTCCGCAACGATGCGATCGATGCCGGTACCAAGGCCTTCGAAAATGCTGGGTATCCAAACCTCGTGGAGGCACGGGATGCTCTGACTGAAGCCCTCGGACATCTCTCGGATGTGTCGTACCTGTCCCGCCTCAGAGAACTCGAGAAGGACGCGACCGAGGTCGTACCGCAAGTGACAGCGGGATTCCCGAACGATTCATGGGGACCTCTTGTAGTGAAGACTCGCAACCTGCTCGCGCATCAGTTGAGTAACGACAAGAGAGTGATGCTCGAGAAGATCGACGCGATGACTCTCGTCACCTGGTCGCTGCCCTGGGTTCTGCGCATCGTCTTGCTCCGCCAAGCAAGAGTGGAACCCAAGATCATTCGCGAGTGTTTTGCCGAATTCAGCGCTTTCCAGTATTACCAAGCCAACGTCGCCGCAGTTCAGGCAGACAGCCAACGGTAGCCGTCTGACCGACTCCTACGTCAGTCGACTACGTCTCCGTCGGACAGCCTGTGGCGGGGAGATCCGGCGGTGCGCTGTTGCGAGAACTATGTGAGCAGACACCCAGCTTGGAAATGGAGGTCGCTACAACTGTCATCGACCGACTCGGTCGTGAGACCGGCAAAGACCTGAACGACGATTTTCACGGTGACACCTCCAGATGGGAAATGTCCCGGCTAATCCCTATCGCCGTTATCTCTCAATCCAAACTCCCTGTCCGCCAATCGATCAACCGGATCACCGGCACTGACACTCAGCCTCCGGAGCAAGACCGACAGCATTTGTTCCGGGTCGTTCACTACGTTGCTCGCCGCATACTGCCGGCTCGGACCAAACACGACGAACCTCGCTCTGGGTGTCCTACCTCTGCTCAAGCGGTGTGCCGAAGCTCTGGACCACCTGCACACCTGAGGGTGCTGTCATCAAGAGTTGCCTGCGCCGGGGTTGCCTGAAGCAGATGAATTCCGGCCCGGACGCCTACCCCACACCTCCGTCAGGGGCTCTTACCAAGAACCGCAGCGGTCGAGTTGTATCCCGCTCGGACCTATTTTGGATCCCGTGATGACGCTCCAGGTAGGGAGGAGAAGCACAGCAGCTTGTCAGCCCATTTTTCGCTCATCTCATATGGGCCCTCCCACTTGGTTCCGCCGGTCATGTGGTCAATGTGTCGATAAACGAGAACTGCACCGTCTGGGCGGACACCGTAAACGACCCCATTTTCCCCGCCGAATATGGATGAAAAGACAGCCCATCCTGCACCCACGACCTTCGGCCCTTCCCAGTTGTCTTCCCCTGTCGCAAACCCCACATGTTTGTGCCAATACAGCTGGCCGTCACCCATCAGGCCATAGATGATGCCTCCACCGACGGAAAAAACATCCCTAAACTTTCCCCACCCCCGGTCTATTCTCCGCTCGGCCGTGAAGGTTCCTTTTCCATCGAAATAGCCTGGGTGGCGTTTCCAGGTGAGGTCACCACCCCGCAACCAGTTCGTGCTTCCGTCAATCATGAAAGGGAAGTTCCGGGCAATGGCATACAGAACACCCTCACCGCCCCCGAAGATCTTGGCACGGCCCCTAACGTAATCCAGACGACTCTCTGTTGGTCCCCAGATTTGTCCTGGTTCCTGACCGGGGTCTCCTACTGCAGCGCCCCACGGATTTTCCCAGTCCGCCGTCGGCGGGTCCACCTCAGAGCCAGTATGGCGGAACCTGTAGATGAACCCGTCAGGCTTGAGTGAATAAATGGTCGCGCCGCCGCCGGGCACGATCCTGCCGACATTCCAACCCTCGCCAACAACCGTCGAATATTGCCACTGCGGTGCTTCCGGATTACCCGGCGGCAAGAGTTGCCGATGAAATACGAGAGCTCCCCCGGGCGCGACGGTATATACATCGCTACCTGTCGCTTGCGCGCCGAACACTCCGTAAGTCGGATTGGATATCGGGAACTGCGCAGATGCGGCCAAGCACCTCAATGTCGTACTGAGTGCGTCGAGAAGCTGGACGCTCGGATTGCTGTCCTGTGCTTCCGTGATCCATAAATCTAGATTGCTCAGTGTGCACAATTCGTTCGGCTGGTAGCCGTCGTTTTCGACCGATCCGAGAACCCACCTTCGGAGATCGATTCGGTCGACGCCAACCACGTCGAATTTGCACAGCCCGTCCTTCGGGTACTTCGATTCCGAGAACTCTTCAGCCCAAATTCGCGAGCGAACTTCCTCCATTAGACTCTGCGGCTTGTCGAGTCCTTGCTTCCATCCCCTTCGTACTTCTATTGCGTCGACGTGCCGCCATAAATGGTCTTTGTACTTCGGGCGAGTGTCCCCAGGCGTCGCAGCTGCTTCAAGGACTATTGCTATGCCCCACACAGCGATAGCCATTGCATACACAGGCAAGGCCACACTGGTCTTGAAATCGGGTTCCATCGGCACGACATGCTTGCCCTGCCCATCTGCGTCCGGGACCAACTTCGTGTCCGTCCACAACCAAAGCCCGCGGTCTGTGATCAGCTGGTCCGCGCGAGAACTCGCATCAATAACAGCCTTGGCTGCGAAGGCTCGATCGTGCGGGTCAAT
Organism: Rhodococcus sp. NPDC060176; assembly: GCF_042728675.1. NCBI lineage: Bacteria > Bacillati > Actinomycetota > Actinomycetes > Mycobacteriales > Nocardiaceae > Rhodococcus > Rhodococcus sp. NPDC060176. Next base: position 75,619 of record NZ_JBHWYS010000008.1, on the reverse strand, counting down.
TTGAAGCTGCTCAAGGATCACGCCTAGCGCGCGCCGAATGTCTTCAATCGCCCTCACTCTCGATTCGTTCTCGGCTTTCGCCAAACGCTCAACCAGCACACTTAGCTGATCCTGCAGATCGTCGAGCAGGACGTTGATTCGTTGAATTTCCGCTTGTAGTTCAGCGATCGCTTTTTCAGTGGTCGTGGGACGGCCGAACTCGTACATGAATTTTATTGCTTCGTATGCTGCTTTGACATACGGATAGACCTCGACGACGGTCGCTATCGTCTGGTACTCCTCTGATTCAACCGGCGGTGGCATCGCAAAGCTCCATTTCCGAATCCCGGACGAAATCGAAACCAGGAGACATGGAGGTGCCTTCGCGGGTCTGCGCGCCTGCACGAACAACCCGTCCGTCCCTGGATGGCAATCTCGCAGGGGAAATCCCTTGGCGCGGAACAGCGCCCGTGACGTTGCGTCGACGCGAGACTGCGCGCCGACCACCTCCATCATCAATGCTGCCACGTTGCGACTGGTTGGTAAATACTGTGCGTCGATAGCCGCGGGACGGTTACCGAGTGCGCGAGACGGATCCTGTGAATCGTGACAGATTCCATCTGAAGATCAGACGCGACCCATCGGCCTCGGGATCGCGCGGCTCCCACACGACGAACGAATACCCCCGGGTCTGACCGAACTGCCACTGATCGGGTCCCGATACCGCCGAGACGTCACACTCGCCTGGGGCGCCACAACCGAAGCACCGCCCACCCGCCGCCTCAGCAGCTTCCTACTCCACTACCTCGACTGACACGACCACCCCCCACATCTGCCGCACACAGCCGAGTCGACCGCTCATCGGTTCAGCTCCTGTCATCAGCCCGATGACCCGCAACAGTTAGTGCTCCTCGATCAGTGCGAGTCCAGAACCGAGCGCTGGGCTGTGGATGACGTTCGCGCGAACGAATTCGATCTGGGCGGTCAGGTTCGCTCTCAGTGCGGTGAGTTCGTCGGCCCTTCTTTGAGTGTCGGACGTGGCGAGCTCGTTGAGCGTGATTTCGGTGTACGCCTGGTGGAGGCCTTCTTGCTGCTCTTCGAGCTGGTCGAGGGCTTTCATCTGCTTGATCAGTCGGTCTAGCGGTGTGAGTTCCTCGCGGTAAGCCAGCAGTGCGGCAACGCGGTTCACAAGGCTCCCCCGCATTTCGTCGATCAGCCCTGTGCTGCGCTCGACTGCCTGGCGGAGACGTTCGGCGTCGGGGCCTTCGTCCGCGAGAACGTCAGGGTCGATGGCGGCCGAGAGTTGTTGCTTGTCCAGTAGTGCCGCGCTCTTGGTGATCTCGAAGCCTTCCCGATCGAGGTCCAGCCGGATGCGGTGTTCGTCGAGCAGTGGAGATTTCCACGCTGCGCTCTTGCGGATGTCGGTGATGATTCGGTCTGCAACGTAGGCGATCTTTTCGGCGTCGCGGGGCAGCTTTCGTGCTTCTGCCTTGAATCCTGTTGTCTTGTTTGCGTCGTCAATCGCTCTGCGTTGGTCCTTTGTCACGTGGAGCGGGTGTGCTGCTGCACGCCGGCCACTTGCATAGCTGGCGATCGCCTACCCCGCCGGAAGAATGAACGGCACTGCCAACGCGATCGAACTCACGTCGCTGTTCGCCGCGACAACGACAACCATCACGATGGCGCTCAGCAGGGAGATCACTGACGTAATGGCGAAGAACAGCGCAGTCCCCCAACCGATCCCCGGCGCCCACTCCCAGGAGTCGGTGATGCCAACCTTCTTGCGCTCGTCGAGTTTCTCGACGAGTTCGGGTTGAAGAGAACTCCGGTCCAATCGGCGCAGATGGCTGAGTTTGCTGCTGGTCGCATAGTCGTACTGGGAGATGCGCGAGATGAGTTTCTCGACGTCGGCCGCTGAAACTGGTGAAACGTGCCGAGCGCGATCGAGACCGCCGGCCTCCGGTGCCAACTCTCCCCTGTTGCTGTTGTCGCTGCTGTTCCGGTCCATCGTTTCCCCTTCGTGCCGCGCCTGTATGGGCGCGGATCAATACCCACCACCAGCTCTGCTGATGTGTGCAGCGCCGAACCTGCGTCTGTGTCGATCACGATGCCACCACCCATCTCCGCTGTTTCACGTCCCGCGCTGCAATGGCAGGTGAGGCCGCTTCGGCGGTGAGCTGGCACTTGTTCAATTGGGGCATTCGTTCCGACCTGACCTCGGAGTCACCCATTCGTGCAGTTCAGAGACCACTTCGGGGACAACATCCTCCTAGGACAGCAGTATCCCGGGAGACTGACGTCATCCCGGGGATACATAGGCTTTCGACTTGAAGCTAGCTGGTGCGGCGGCGACCGTCTGCCGGCAACAGCTCTTCGAGCCGTTCGTTGTACTTGTCGTTCTCGTTAATTGCTTCGAGGCCGAGAAGTACAAGTGCGGTGATCAGCTTGTTGTCGGACGGGCGGCGACCGAGTCGACGCTTGCGTTCACGCTTGGAACGATCGCTGTACCAATCGTCGGCGCCGTCCTGGAACATTGCCTCGACTTCGCTCGTCCATTCGACACTCTTGCGCAGCACTTCGAGGTCGGGCGTGCTCGCCTTACGCGCAGTCTTCTTCGCCGGGGCCGACTTCTTGACCGGTGCTGATGTCTCCTCTGGCTCCGGTACAGGCGCCAGGGTCGGCGCTTGCGGCTCGACGTCCGCTGTCACAGTTTTCGCCGCTACCGATGCCGGCGACGGCGCCGAGCTTTCACCGAAACGGCTGGGTCGGTTCGAATTCATAGCCATCAGCGGACTCCCTCAACAGCGGAGACGGCTTCTGCCTCCGGAACGAACTTCAGTGGCGACTCGAACAGCACCTCTCGCATCACAGAAGGCATCTCTTCCTTCTGCAGCTGAGCGACGGTGTCCTCATATCGTGTTGGCGCCAGCAGCGCCAGCAAGTTCAACGCGTGACGCATATATGCAGACACGAGTCGGAATTGGTTTTCCGATCCGACCTTCGGATCCCCCACTGCGGTGTACAAGCTCGGCAGTGCGCTGGCCACCGATTCGCCTCGACCGTTCGCGGCCGGTACAAACGCAGCTTCGGTGATGGCGGGCGTCCATACGCCTGAGGCGAACGCCGCACGTGGATCGTCGTCGGGGAAACCAGAGTCCGGCCAAATTCCTGATACCCAGCCGATGGTTTCGGTCTGCCCTACCTTGTGTTCGTTCGTGCGGTTGACCTTGGTCAGCACGACGCCGGCCACGGCCAGCGGATGACGCCACGCCTCAGCGAACGCCTGGACAGCACGGACACCGTCGGCGAAGCCAACAGTGCCGAGCATTTCGGGGTGCGCGGGAAAGATGGTCCAGCCCGACGAGAGAATCGCCAGCTCGGTGGTCGAACCTGACGACGGCGGGCAGTCGATGAGTACCGCGTCGAAGTCGGCGGACACTCCCGATTCGTGCAGGCCCTTCCACATTCGCAGATGGGCTGCGGCAGGCTTTTCGTCGGTGATCTCCTTGAGCGCGCTGCCCGTCGAGGGGATTACCCAGATGCCGCCGCCTTCGACGAGAGCGCCACCTGCTCGCCACGGCCGCGTGGAGTCGGGCTGCCAGGCCGGCGCAGCCTGATGTACACAGCGGGCGCAAATGTCTGCGTCAGTGTTGTGCTTGATCAGGTCGGCGATCGAGTACGGGCTTTCCGCAGTCGGCGACGTGCCCGTCAGCATGGTCATACCGCGGCTGGGGTCGGCGTCGACGACGAGCACTTTCAGGCCGAGGCTCGCCAGGAATGCTGCGTACTGGGCGGTGGTGGTCGTCTTCGTGACGCCTCCCTTCTGGGAGGTCATGGCGCAGGTCTTGTCGAGGGCGGCTGAGGCCTCTTCGCGGGTGAGAGTCATCGGACCCCTCCCCCACTGGCGCCGCGGACCGAAGTCTGTACGGGAGATCGCTGCATCGCTGATCCTGTTCTGGTGGTTGTTCTGTGATGGTGCGAGAACCGTATGGTGTGGGTTCTCCACGACATCCGGACTTCACGGGTGCAGGTGGTAGCGCGTGACACCTGTGACTCCTGGGATACGTGCGAACAAAGGGTATCCCCCAGATTCCGGGTCCCATGGCATTGACGCGTCACACGCCGAACACGTCGAATCCACCACTCCCCCAGTGCACAGGATTCACGCAGGTCGTGGATGTTCCGTGATACCCAGATATTCCCGGTAGTCCGTGTGACGCCCCTTCGGCGTGTCGCACGCGATATCTGCAATACCCGTCAACCCCAGCAATCGTGCGATACCTGCAAAGCCCGCGTTTGCCACTGATCCCATGAAAAGCATTGAACCTGTGATGCGCGGATATCCAGTCGATCACGTGTCATCCGCAAGATGCGTGATACCCGGTGTCAACGTGACTCAATGGTGTTGAGGGTCACCCGCAACACCAGAAGTGCGCGTGTTACATGCGTATCCATTGAATTGCAGATTTCCTTCGTATCCCCCGTTGCTAGTGATACCTGGGAATCACGTATGTAGTGGATTACACCGCATTGGCACTAGACGTGGGTTATCCGCCATACCCGCAATTGATGGGATCAGCACTGATCTCGCACACTCCACATTGCCTGCGTTATCCATGGTGGGCGTGGATTACGCCATTTGCGTGATACCCACAATTCGCGTTCTTCCCGGCGCGCACTGGATTTACACGTATCGCAGATTTCCCAGATCCCATGCATATCCCGCCAACCACATGAAGTGCGGAATATGGCGATTGCACAGGGAGCCCACATATCCCGCTTCTTGTACGCATAGGTGAATACCCTGCTTTAGCGCGGGGTGCAGGCATCACGCGTTACCTGTATTACCCGTGATATCCACAGACGACGGGTAGTCCGGGTTCAGTGGGTGTCACATGTTCAACTGGTGACGCGTGGGTCGTGCGAGTGGGGGAGTGGCGGGTGATGGGGATGTTGCGCCGAATCCAGGTATCGCGGATGTCACGGTTGCTGCGTGAGGGCCGGGTATTGGGCCTGACGCGTCACTCACAGGTTCGACGGACTTTGCGTTGACCCTGGGAGATGCGCAACACGCGGATTTCATGGGAGCCGTGCTGGATGGGGGAGAAGTGCATTTTCCGTGTGTGGTGGATGTGCCACCACACACGCGAGACGCGTGAGACGCGGTATTCACGTGATCGGCGAAACACCCATGCACTGCGTGCAATACGCATAGTCCGGGTTCAGTGGCGATCAAGTGCCTTGTAGGTAACCCGCAACTACCCGAATATGGGTCATCCACATGAACTGTGTGCATCACGCGTTTCGTTGAATACCCGGCTACCCCCGATTACACGGATTCTCTGTGTCTTATGCATTTCACGGGTATTGCGCGTATTCACCAAGCCGTGCGATTTGCGGGAGCTGCGGGTATCGCGTCAGTTGGCGCGCTTCCACTCGACGGGAACTCCCGTAAGTCACGGGACGTGTGCAATTCACGGGTATTGCGGGTGATGGGGGAGGCCGGCAGTCAGCGCCACGAGGGAGCGGTTCGGTCCGGTGGATTCACCGCCGGCTGCCCCGGCTGGGGTGGATCCCCGCGGGATCCGGTCGGGCCGCCCGATTGGGGATGTGCCGAATTGGCCGCCGTGCGGCTCGCTGGCGGCCGAAACCGGGCTCAGGCGTCCGTCGGGCCCGCGGAGCCGCTCCCGGAGCTGAGATCGAGGCCTGTCGCCTCAGCGGCGGAGCGGTCCAGTCCCGCTCGCCGTCGGAATTGGCGGGGAGAAGTCGAACTGCACTGCCCCGTTTTGCCGCCTGACTGCCCCACAGAGCGACGAAACCGGCCCAGGTGGGGAGTTGGCCACAAAACGCTCTACGTGGCGCTCAGGGCGACCCTCCATTTTGGGGCGGCACGCAACCACGAGGCACCATCAGGCCAACCCGTCGGCGACCACACGGCCGCTCACGAATCCGGGAGGCGGCGAGCCTGGGCCCACAGAGCGCGAACCCGCGTCGCGCAACGCCGCAGCGGGGGAGTCGCCGCTGTACGCCGCTTGACCCCACGCCAGGGGACTGGTGGGCGCGGTCACCACTCGCCTTCGGTGGTTCTCGGCGAACCAACGAAGGCAGGTGAGTCGACCAAGCCTGCGCGAGCGGACAGCGAGTTCACTCGGCCGATCCGGGCGCCGCCGGCCGATCCGTCACCGGGCGCCCTCGTTTCGGACGAACTTCGCGTGACGACGTCGCGACCTGTCGGGGGATCGGAGGCAGCCGAGATGCAGAGTCGGACAGCGGTCTCCCGGGGAGACCTGAACCGGCAGGGGAGACACCGCCGTTCCCAGACACGAGTGGGGTCGGCCCTCACTGGAAGGACCGACCCCACTCGCGTCCACGCTGCGCGACAAGCGACCACCAGGGCACTCGCGCGTTCCGCCCCACAATCAGCACGTCCCTGCAATGCAGGGGCGGCGATCGAATCGGACTTCCGCTACCACCACGGGGGGCGGCGTAGACGGCACCACCCTACGTGGAAAGTTCACCGGTCACCGTGGAAAACGACGTCCGGCGCGCCGCCTCGAAACGCCCTCACTGGCGCCACAGGGGTCGGTAAGACTCCGCGGCCGTGGCAACCACCCGCCATGCCTCCAACGTCGAGACCTCCCGATCCCGCGCCGCCCGAACCAATGCCAGCCGACCGGAATCCGCCGCTTCCTCCTCGACGCGGGCAGCCAAGTCCTCGATCTCATAGTCACGCCGTCCCGGTTCGCTCGCGCACGCCGCCCGCTCGGCGTCGGCGGCGAGACGCGCACCGCATTCCGCGGCGACCTCCAGTGCCTGCAGTTCTCGCAGCGGCCGCGGCCCACCCCACCGTTGCGCCAACCCGGACAGCACAGAATCGTCGACGGTCATCGCATCCTTCGCCACGTCACCAGTTCGACCTCGCGCCGCCCGCCATCGAGCGTTTGCCGCCGCGCGGTTCAAGCCACCCATCGCGAGCTGACACTGCCGCCACGGAACCTCCAGGTCCCGCGCGATCGTCAACGCCTCACCCGAGGCCGCCACCGCGCCGGCCAGCCGACCACGCGCATCGACCTCACGGGCGAACGCCCCACGCAACACTTCGACCGCACGAGCCTGCTCCACCGCCGTCTCAGCAACCACGGACAGCTCCTCCCCAACAACCGTCAGAAATGTATATGTACATCACACATATACACGCCCGACGGGCTCCCGAACCGCATCCGCCGCACCCTCGCCCACGCGCCGCGCGCAAAAACACCCACGCTCCGCGGGGTGACCCGGGGTTGGCTGCGGTTGTCCTGGGGTGGCTTGGGGTGGCCCTTGGCAGTGGTTGCGTCGGGTTGTTGTGTTGCGTCGTCGTGGGTGGTGGTGGGCCCGGCCCGGGCGCGGTAGCGCCCGGGCGGTCGACCTGGAGGGTCGACCGAGGGCCCGCCTCCACCCACGCCTGTGGGTTGGGTTCGCCGGCGGTTGGGTGTGTTGCCGGGGGGTGGCCCCGGCTGTGTCGGGGTGGTGGGGGGTTGGTGTTGCCGGGTTGCGGTGAGCGCGTTGGGGGTGTGGCAGCTGGTGCTGCAGGGCGATCTCCGATCGCGCCGTCCGGCCGGGTGGGGTTGTCGAGAGGCGGCACATCCACGTGTGACCACTCACCGGCCTGGGGGTCCGCTCCGCTGAGACCCGGGGTCGGGTGGCGGTGGGGTGCGGGGTCGGGGGTGGCCTGGCGGGTTTGTCGACGGGTCCGGTGTGTGTGGCCGCTCGCGCTGAGGGGGTGGACCGCGTGGTTGGCCGTCGCCGGCCGCGGGTCGACCGGAGCCAACCCCTGTGCCGGGTGGCTGCAGGGCGATCCCCGAACGCGCCGTCCCATCCGAGTGGGGTTGTCGAGAGGCGGCACATCCACGTGTGACCACTCACCCGGCTGGGGGTCCGCTCCGCTCAGACCCGAGCCGGGTGACAGTCAGGTCCGTGGCCCGGTCGACCGCAGGGAAACCCGAGGGCTCCTCCGAGGAGACGCCGCCGCACCGCGCTGAACCCCACCGCGTCACGCCACACACCAGGTTTCCCAAAAACAGCACGGGGATCGCTCCGCTCAGACCCGAGTCCGGTGACAGCCAAGCGGTGGCCAACAACGAGGGAAACCCGAAGCCGACACCAGGGGACCCACCGTCACCCAGAGGCAGCCCAAAAACGGATGACCCGCCACCAGCCGCCACCACAACACCCACACCGGCGGCCGGCAGAACCAACGCACCCGGCACAGGGGAAACCCGAAGGGCAACCCGAAGCCGACCCCAGGGCGACCGCATCGGGAGCCCCAAACCAGCCACACAACTCCAGCGGCGGAGCCGCACCCCAGCCCAACAACCCGACGCAACCACCACCAAACCGGCGCACTGCGAAGGGGGTCCTCACCCCGGGCGGCCCGTGAACAACGCAGGTTCCGAGCGAGCGAGGAACCGGAGTGGTTCACACAAAGGCCGCCCAAGGGGTGACCCCCGCGCAGAGCGCCGGCACCGACACCCACCCGGGAAGCGGGACACCCGCACGAGGCACGAGTCGCGGAAGTCCCGCAACACCCGGGGGTGGAGGTGAGTCGGCGCGGTCGGGGTGGTGTGGGTGGGGGCTTTTCTCGGGTGTTTCAGCTGGAGAACCCTGGTGGTTGGGTCGTGTTGCAGTTCCCCACGCGGTGGGGGTTCTGGTGGGGCGCTTGCTGGGCTTGGCCGGGTGGCGCGCTGTTCAGTGCAGTCGATGTGTGGAAGGTGGGTGTCTGGTGCCGGAATTGGTCGGTGGCGGGGTGGGTTTCGATCGGGTTGTGTTGACGAGGAAGCGGCGGGCGGCTGCGGCTCGGTCGGCGAATCAGGGGGCCGGTGCGGGAACGGCGCGTAGGCACGGGTGGAAGCGGACGCCGGCGGATGAGGAGCTGCTCGATTTCGCGGGCAGGTTCGGTGCGGTCACGTTGAGGCATGCGACGCAGCACTTCTATGGGGGTGTGTGGGAGACCGCGAGGAAGCGTGTTCAGTACATGGCTGAGGCTGGGTTGTTGGATCGCAACGACAACCTGAAGTGGGCGGGGACGTTGATCTATCCGACGGCGGCAGGCATGTCGGCGGTGCGGGCGTTGGGGCATCCGGACTTGCGTGCGATCGCACCGAGCGATGAGCGGATGCTTCATCGGTTGTTGGTCGCGGAGGCTGCGTTGCGGATGCACGCCCGCAGTGTCCCGGTGATCTCGGAGCGGCAGATGCGTGCGGTTGAGCGGGCGGAGGACGGTGGCCGGGCGGCCGAGGCATTCGCGTTGTTGTCCGGGGTGGCGGTGGACGGCTCTGGGGAATCCGGGGGGCCGATAGTGCGGCCGACAGTTGATGGAGTGGGCCGGGTTCGGTGGTGGGGAATTCCTGCTGGGACGAAGGGGGAGGTGCACTGGCCGGACTTCATGGCGATCGTGGGTGGCCGGATGGTGGCGGTCGAGGTGGAGATCGCGATGAAGGAGCGGTGGCGGATGCTGTCGGTGTTGCGGGGCTACAAGATGGCGATCGAGGGGGGTCACATCGCGCAGGTGCTTTGGCAGGTGACGCCGGATGTGTTGGTTCAGTTGCAAGGCCGTCGCGGTTCGAACGGGTGGGAGGACGGGTTACTTCAGGAGCTCGGCTATCTCGAATCTGGGCGCGTTCCGGATTGGTCGGTGAAGGGCCGTCCCATGGTGGTGCGGGCGATCGAAGGGTCCGATGAGGGCGTTCGATATGCCTTGTCGCAACGCGTGCTCGTGCCGTCGATCCGGTCGTCGTATCGGCAGTGGAAGGTGTGGCGGTCGATCTGGATGGAGGAGTCGCCGTCGCTGGATTTCGAGGATTGGCTGATGCGCCCGACGACGATGGCGCGGTTGCGTTCGATGACCTGATCGTTTCTCGGCGGGGCGTTTGGTTGAGACTTGGCTTCTGGTGTCGACTGCTCTTCTGGAGGTTCCTCGTGGTGACTGTGGATGACTCGGTGCCTTCGGGCTGGCAGTTCCTGCTGCTCGCGGACGACATCCCGGATGGGGTGCCGGCGGCGGTTGCAGTGGCATGTCGGTCTGTCGGTCGAGATCTTCGGTGTGCGCAGGACGGTGGAGAGATCGACGTCGATCAGATGATGTGGACAGTCCAGGTGAAGGGTGAGGGTTCGGCTCGTTCGTGGCGAGTGGGGTGGGTAGCGCGAGGCCGGTATGACTCCACAGCAATGGACTCGGGGTGGCTTCATGTCGCCCTCGACGATCAGCCGGCGGTGACCGTGCATGTCGCCGAAACGGTTCAGAAGCACTTGGCGGTACACGGATCTGTTCAGTGGCCTTCCGGCAGTGGCCAACTCCTTCAAGCGTCGGCAAGGGGGCTGTTACCCGCCTGGATCGCGCCGCGGACCGGGCGCATTGTCAGTCGTATCGGCGCGCTGTGTAGTCCCGTCTCGAACAGGTAGAGCTGCGTCGACCCGACACTCGGGGGGGGTGAGTGCCGGGTCGACTTCGGCAGCCTAGCGGAGAGGCTGCCGGTGCGGTTCCCACTCGGGGGAGGGAAGAGGGAACCGCGGCGCGCCACCGGATCGGGGGAACCCGGCGGCGAGGTTCTGTGATTACGCTGCGCGCTCGATCTCCAGCGCGGTGCGCCAGTGCGGCAGACGGATGATGAGTGCTCGTTGGGCTTGTTCGGCGGTCTGCCAACTCTGCTGGGTTTCGGTCGTCGCGGTGTCCCAGTTGAGCCCTGTGATCGTTCGGTACGACAACGCGGCGACTGTCTCCGGATCCGTGGTGATCCGCCAAGCGTCGAACAGCCAGAGGTTCTCGAAGGCGGCGTTGACGGGTGGCCATTCACTTCCGTCGCCCCGGCCCAGCCACCCCAATTCGGCGAGATCTCGCACCGCAGGAGCTACGGGCCATGCAGGTGTCAGCCGGAACTCGCCGGAGTTGATGGTCATGCGGTGGATGGTCATCGGGATGACTCCTTGGGGTCGGTGTCCGTGGTGCCATCAACCTTTCCTGCCGTCCCATCCTGTGTTTCAGTCCGTTTTCGGGACGGCGGTGTAGTGATGCCGAACCCTCCGCGCCGCTGCGACGTCCAGACGAAACCGAGCTGGTTGAGCTCTTCGATCCGTGCAGAATCGGTCAGCCGGCCCGTGTGCGCCTGTTTGCGGCGGGTCTGCACCCACATGCCGAGTTGATATCCATCTGGACTGACGTAGCGGCGCGGTACGTCTGCGTCACCGTGTTCGGCGATATAGGTACGTAGGTGTGTGATCCCGTCGTTCCACTGTTCTTGATGGAGGGCGGTGGGCCCTTGAACTCCACGCCGTGGGTGGAGAACGAAACCGGATGCGTTGAGGGCCGCGATTCGTTGCTCGGTCATCGCGGGGCTGTTGTTCCTGATTGCGAGGCGTTTGACCGCTACCCATCGGCCGAGGCGGAATCCCTCGGCGGTAACGAATGTGCGGGGGACGCGTCCGTGGCCATGCTCGTTGACGTAGGCGCGCAAATGAGCAATTCCGGCATTGAACCGCTCGTCATTCCTCATACTCCGGAACGTTATGTGGGGGGTTCTCCAACTGTTTCTGTCAGCTGCAGACCTCGCGGACCGAGCGCCCGCAGCGCCGGCCCCGGGTGGTGATCGGTCGTCACGCCCGATTGACGGCGCGGCACTGGCGTTCGATTCGCTGGCGAATCCGGTCAGGATTGCACAGCACACTGAGCAGATACAGAAAGGGCAGGTACACGAGTTCCGGGGGGAGTTTCCCATCGTGCTGAGCGAGTATCCGTGTCACGCGCGGCTCGCCGGACTTGCCCCCAAAGCCGTGCGTCGCATTACGACGTGCCCGTAGGACAGCAGCGATCGCCTTGTCCGGAGTCAGGGACTCGACCTGGCCGTCGGATTTGACGAAGTCGACCGTTTCGGTGTTTCGGTGCTCTTTTATGAAGAATCCGTCGGCAACATTCGAAAGTGAGCTGACAGCTGCTTCGACGTTCGGGAGGAGAACACCAGCGACGGATGCGGGCATCGCTTCCTTGACTTCGCCGAGCGATTTCCGCGCGCGAGCGGGATCACACAGTGCCCCCATGTCTCCGCCGAGGAACGCTTCGCTGACCAGATCCAGCGCGCTGAAGGTCAGGATTCGGGCCCCGTACTGGTCACGCCAAGACAGCAGACTCGACGTCACCCGGTTGAAGAGTTCCTCGGCGTTCATCATCCAATTCTGGTGGTGATACGGCAGGTAGCAGTCGTTGGCATCGCGGTAAGAGGTGGGATCGCTGAGGTAGGTGAACATCTGGTTGAGTCTCATTGCCCACCAGTCCACTGCTTCTGCGCAAGCCCGTTCCGCGACAGCTGCACGCTGTTCTGGCCACTGAATCGGCGCGTCCCGTGGAAGAAGCTGCAACGGCTCCACGGGGATGGGTGCGACGCCATTGATGGCGGTACCGAAACTGAAGATGACCGTGCTCCCCAGTCGCTGGCCGTGGACAGCCCACACATCGGGTGCGCGACAGGCCAGCAACGGACCGGCGTAGGTGTCGGTGAGAAGTCCTGGTCCTGCCAGCGCCTCGCTGGAGGCGAACACAGAGCGCTCGGTCAGTTCGTCGGCCCCGCCCCGGCGGAGTTGGTCGAGCAAAACTGGATCGTGCTCGAATCTCATGACGATGGCTGGGAGCTTGGATCGCGCGTACAAACGGTTATCGATCGACAGCCAGTGTGCGGTAACACATGGAAAAACTGCTTCCTGAACGTCTGAGAAGCCGAGTTTCGTCAATTTCTCATGGCATGTTCGGGACGCGTCGATGAGGTCGGCGTCCGCGGCGGCGAGAATGTCGAGCTGGATCTTGTACAAGAAGGGTGCGAGCGATCCCGAATTGAGCCGAGCGTCGATCGTTCGGTGTCCCTCCTGAAGTTCATCCCGCGACATCGCGGGATGAATTTCATCCGATGGAGGGGTAAGGAGGTCGAACCTGTCGTCCCGAAACCACGGCGCAGCCAGTGTTTTGGCCTCGACGAGGGCGCGTTCTGCCCATGGCCGGCGGGCAACCGAGTCTCTCAGCTCCCATGCACCGGCCTCTGCCCCGTGGCGAGCGTCGAGACCCATCCGCTCGAATAGCGCATTGATTTGGCCGCCGTACAGTTCGCCGGGAAGAGTGACAGACACTGAATCGGAGCTGACCATCGACCGATTCTAGGGACCGCTCTGCCCGGACACTCTGTTGGAGCGCTGGCGAGGCCACGTTAAGCGTTCATTCAGTCACGAGGACGGCGCATCTTCGCGGGCCAACAGCGCTTCTGTGCGGGCGAGGAGTTCGGCGGTTCGGCTGTCGAGGTCGTCGAATGCGTCGTCGAGTTCTGCCATAGACTCCGCGCCGGCTCTCCGCGCGGCGATGCCTGCGTCGTACTTGGCGGCGAGTTCGTCGGCGGTGTAGTCGACGAACTGGGACGTTGATTCGTCCTTGTCGGTGGGGTCACTGTAGGCGGCGGTCGCGACGTCTTCGACGACATCTGTCCATCCATCGTCGAAATGGCGCACTGTGCGGTCGGGTCGATGGCGGGCATTGCCTGATAGGTGCGCGGAAGCGATGGAGGTGACGGCGTGGCGGGACAGTCCGCTGCGTCCGAGTGGTTCGTGTCCCCATCGGTCGAATGCGGGCAGGAGTGGGCCGTCGAACCGTATTCGGGGGAGCGGTTGGGTGCCGATGATGGTGTTGTCCGTGACTGGTGTGGCCGCGAGTAGCGACTCGGCGACCATCCGGTTCGTCGGGTGTCGGTCGTTGAACGCCTGCAATCGGGCCCACCGTAGGTAAACCGGTGCGGTGCCCGCGCGGGGGTCTTCGAGGTCTGCGGGGACGGTGATGTCGTGTCCACCTCGAACGTGGATTTCGGGCCCGGTGAAGATGATGTCGCTGCGGCGGAGCCGGCCGATTTCTGTGGGGGAGAGGTGCAGGTAGCAGGACAGCACCAGCAGAAGCGCGTCACGTCGACCGAAGAGTCCACCTGGCCATCCTGTGGTTGGCAGGTGCGCGATCACGTCGCGTGCTTGATCGCGTAGATCTGGGCGCGGTCGAGTGCGACGGGTAAGCCGATCCCGGAGCGCGCGAGCGGTGCCAGGTGCCGGGTACCCAGTGCGTTGGTGGACTGAGTTGATGGCAGTCAATCTCACGCGGTGAGTGTTGGTGGTCGCGGGATTTTCGTCGAGGTAGAGCGCGATCGTGACGGGGTCGGCGGGTAGTGCGCGCAGTTCGGCGGCTTGGCACCAGTCTGCGAACAGTTGCCAGTCATATCGGTACGCCTTCGCAACCGCGCTGGGCGGTGCCGGCGAACTCGGATGCGAGGCGGTCATTGGCCCATCGTCGCATCAGGGCTCGCCATCGAGGTCACGTCGCGGACGTCGGGAGGAGGATCGGGTATGCATCATCGATCCGTTTGCGCACCTCGTCCAGTTGGCCCAAGAAGATTGCCGCTCGACTGACCTTTGCCTTGGACAGGTCCGGGGCGCCTTGCGCACCAACGATGGTTCTCCAGTCGCTGATCAGGTCATCTAGTTGGTTGAGCTCCTCGTACATGTCGTCCACGATGGCCTTCACCGAGGGAACAGTGACGATCATTGATGCGGCTTCCACTGTTCCGTAGGCATTGAGCTGGTAGATCGCCATGAATTCAGTCAGCTCTTCCAACATTTTCGCTGCGTGCTCGGAGATGCCAGGCGGAGGGTCCTGTGTGAAGTATCCGTCGGTATCGTTGAACCACTCAAGGTGCAGCTCAATCTGGGTCAATCTCATGCACATAGCTCGAACTGGCAAACGGATTTCGGCGAGTGCTGCGATCTCACGGTCCCGTCTTGCCGCCCACAATGCCTGCTCGGCACGGGCCTCAGCTGCATTGATCGATTGCCATGCCCGATTTCGCGCTTTGGCGGAGTCAGTCAGAGCGACAAACACGGCACTAAACGTCGCGATACCCGCTACCCACGCCCCCACGGCCGCCCAGCCTCCTGCGGTCCACCTACTCGGATTGAGTTCGTTCCACAGAACTGCAGCTCCCAGGAAGGCCATCGCAAGGAACACGACGGTGATGACGCTCAAAATCACCACATCACCTGCGGTTACTGAACGTGAAACTCGTGAGGAAGGGCGCTCGGTCCGCACGGTGGGGCTGTCAGTCATTGGCAAAGGCTACCCAGGGCCCACAATGCTGACCGTGGTGTCGCTACAGGTCGAAGCCCGTGACGGCGTTGCCGGTGAGGGGGTTGTGCTCACGTGCGTAGATTTCGAGGGTTGCCGGATTCGAATGGCCGGTCTGGCGCATGATTTCGTGCGCTTGCGCGCCGTTGCGGAACGCCTGGGTGACGAAGCCGGCGCGGAGAGAGTGCCCTCCGAGCTTCGAGACCTTGGTGGGGGACAGACCCCCGTCTCGTGCCGCTCGCCGAATTGCAGCGTGGATGGCTGGCCCTGATAGCGCTGTCTCTCCGATGTTCCCGTTCACTCGGATGGGACGGAACACCGGTGCCGATGGATTCGGGATCGTCGGCACCGGTGTGTGGCACACGTGTGCGGTGAAGGGGACCGGTGAACGTAGGACTCGAATGACTCCGGGGCGACCATCAGCTTCATGAGCGAGGAGCACCTCGAGCCAGCGCCGATACAGGCACGGTGGGCACATCGCATGTCCGACAGCGACGGGTGCGGCTTTCACCATGCCCTCGCCGAACTGGTCGGACTTCGATCTACGAACTCGCAGGTGAAGACCGTCTGTGGGGTGGCATTCGATGTCTTGAAGGTCCAGGGCGGACAGCTCCGATCGGCGGAACGCCCCGAGGAAGCCGAGCAGGATCAGGAGACTGTCCCGCCGTTCCCTGAGCCGTGTCTGCCAGGTGGTTCCGCCGTCTCGCATGGCAGTGACTATGTGTGTGACTTCCGAGAGATCGAGTGGTGCTGCCCGTTTGGTGGGCCGCTCACCTGCTGCGGCATATGTTCGGCGTAGCCCAGAGAGCGTGTCTTTGACTACCTGGGAGTGTCCTGGGGCGGGGCGGGCACACGCTCGGTGCCAATAGTTGATCGAGGCGACCCAGCGCGTTAGTGAACTGGTGGCGTAGGCACGATCGCCCGTTTCGGTGCGCAGAGCTGCATGTTCAGTGAGGAAGTCCGCCACAGTATGCGGGTGTGCCGGCATTGATACGTGCCCGCGGATACTGCACCACTCGGTGAACTTGGTCCAGTCGTTTCGATAGTTGAGAGCGGTTGACGGAGCGTGACGTTGTTCAAGTGCCGCAAGGATCCGTGCTTCTGCATCCGGGGAGAGGACTGGAGGTTCGGATTGGGCAGGGACGGGAAGATTCGTCGCGTCGTTGAGCACGATCTCCGTCACTTGATCACCTGACCTCTCTTCTGTGATGACAGTAGCGAGTTGGTGTGACATCGCCTGTCGTCAGCTCGCTGTGGGCGCTCGTGTGTCGTCGTGGTTGAGACGTTGGGTGGGGAGCGGACTCCCATTCCCTACCCTTTCGCAGTTCGGAGCTGGCAGGATGAGCCTCGGCGGCATCACATCAGTGCAGGCCGCAGCCCTGTGAGTAGTTGCGGGCGCTGCGGTCCACTGTGACCGTCCCCTGTTGAGTGATAGTGGCGATCAGGCATTCACCGATCCCCAATGCGCCCGTCTCGGCGGGAGCGATCGACGTGCACGGAGTATGTACTTGCTCCAGGGCTATTTGACGGTCGCCCGTGTCGCTGACGACGGTGCTGGGTGTGCCGTAGGTGAAGTTGGGAGCATTCCACAGGCTTGCAGCTGTGAAGGCTGACTGTTGACCTGCAGAGCGCAGTGTTTGAAGGAGACTGTCGTTGTCCTCGAGTGCCTGGTTACGGACAAGAACGAGGTCGCGTCCCGTCGGTGGCAACCAGATGATGTGCTCGGGCGCTGTCTGAGGGTCGCTTGTGTCGAGCGACCGGCACATGGTGTGAGGCATGGTCTCGGCAATCTGGCGTCTGGGCCAGTCCGCACTGTCGCTGGCACTGCCGTCTGCGGATGTTCTCTCCGCAGCGAGGCTTCCGGCTCCCGGCGCAGTGTGGGCGGGAGCTGTCTCGCTCGGTGAGCATCCCGCGGCGAGTCCAGCTACGAGCAGGGACGTGCATGCCAGTTGACGAGCCTTCATTGTGATCTTCTCCCTGTATGACGTCGGGGTATTGGACCACGCTGGTTCTCCGAGCTGTTTACAGCTGCTGCCACTGCGTTGCTGACCTCATACCGAGACGGACTCCGGCGACTCGCCGGCCGCGATGCGGGCGAGTCGGTGCTGCTGTTCGCCGATTCCGCGGGTGCCGGCAAGTGGGGTACGAGCGTCGGGCCACACGAATTGGGCGAGGCGGGAGTAGTTCCGCCCGCCAAGGATGACGACGTCTGGATGACCGAGTAGCCCTTGGGTGTCAGCTTGGGCGATCAAGCAATCTGCGGTAATCGAGCCGGGCTGGCCGAGACGCAGCTCGTACGGGTCGATGACCTGCTCCAGATTCAGAAGACCGTGGAATGCGCTGATGATCCGGATGTTGGCGTTGGTGGTGAGGGCTTTCGCCGCTCGCTGCGTCATTCGGTGATATCCGCCGGTGTAAAGGTTGCCTGCGGGTCGGGCATACGGGGCCTTACTGGCACCGCAGGGGATGATCACCAGGGGATCGTCGTGGGTCTTTTCTCGGATTGGGGTGATCGAGGAGGGGGAGGATGCGTCGCGTTGGAGGTCGTAGGCAACGTGATCTGCGATGGTCCATCGCATCCAGTGCCACCCTTCACGCGCGGCGAGGTTGTCGACCTGGCCTGCGCGGAATGCGGCAGTTTCGAATGGTGTCGTCCATAGGTGCAGGTCGGTATTGGGAAGGGTCATTTCGACGTCGTCGTAGGGTCGGAAGAGCCGGGTGTGCAGGTGTCCGATCGCGCGGGGGATTCCCATGTAGCGACCTCCCGTTCGTGGACCGATGCCAGGGCGAGAGACCACTAGGCCAACTTTCATGACGAGGCCTCGGCCGGGCTCGGGCGAAGTCATGTCTGAGGCGTCGTATCGGTAGGTGGGGGAGTAGGGCGACACTTCGAGTCCTTCACTGCTCGGCGAGTGGACGTTGAGCTGCTTGCCCATGTCCTGCCGAGATGGTGCATCCGGGCTGGTCCGGGTGTTTCACACCGCGGCGACTCAGCTCGTCAAGATCCTCTTTTCGTCATGTGACGCAATGACCCGGTTGGTGGAGTCGCTCCCGCAACGAGCACCGCCGCCACTTGTGCTCGATCTGGTCCACTTACCGCTTCACCGCCCGTTTTCACACGGAAACACGGGGTCGATTTCGGCCGAAATCGGCGGCTGGAGCGTCAAAAACACGCCGGTTTCACCATTCCTCTAAGTCGCAGGCGCACGGGCTAATGATGGCTCTAATGTTTATTAGAGATGGTTATCCGAACGATGGGTAAAGCGACCACGAACCGAGTCCAAGGGAGACTAGGTTTCCGCAGGTCAGGTCCTGTTCGACCAGCGCCTAGCGACCAGGTTTCGCGCAACTCTCGACGCCCCTCAGCTTGAGAGACAACGGTGAATCACCAGGTGAGAGAGCTACTCGCGCTCCAGAGCACCATCCATTCGAGGATCGTGCCGAGTCCGCGAGAAGATGCATAGATGACCGAGTTGAGTAAGGGCGCAAACATCGAACTGGCTGATGCCCGCATCCGCATCGCCGTTGACTTCCCAGCCGCCATGAACGGAGTTGACCTGTTCTCCGTATTGCTCAATGCGGCCGGGACCACAGACTCAGACCGCAACGTCGTGTACTTCAACCAACCGACTTCTGCGTGCGGCGGCGTGACGCTGGACGGACCGGCGATCCAACTACGCCTCGATTCGATCCCGGCAAACGTGCAGACGATCATCGTCGCCGCCGCGCTGGATGCCGACGCGCCGGGAACATTCGCCTCCCACGACGCTGGAACGGTGACCATGACCGCGAGCGGGGGAGTGGTTGCCAGCCATACGGTGACTGGAATGACCGAGGAGCGTTGCGTAGTCCTGCTCGAGGTCTACCGACGTAACAGTGCATGGAAGATTCGGGCAGTCTCTCAGGGATGGACAAACGGTGTCGCTGATCTGATCAAGTCCTACGGGATCGTCGTCGACGAACAGCAATCAGAGGATTCGCCCCTGTCCACGACCATCATAGTTCCCCCTGAGATGGCCGGAGAGCCAATGGGTTCCGGCGAAGCAGCATTCAGAAAACAGCGCGCCCGCCTCCCGATGAACGCATATGAGCAATTGCATGCGTCGGAGTACGAGCAAGGCTTAGTGCGGGGTACACATTTCGTGAAGTGGACCGACGAGATTGCACGGCTCAAACGCGAAGGCCACCTTAAGAAGCCTTGGTCGTCCTTGTCGAAATTCTCGACGCCACCGAACGCACCCAAGCCCAGGAACGCGCCAATGCCGAAGCCCGTGCGGCACTGCTCGGTTGGCGGATCGAGGACGTGGTGGTGCGGGAAACCCCACCGGGATGGACAGAAAACGCGGCGATCGTTTTGCGGAAACTCGGGGACTACGCGGGGGAAGTTGACGTCATTGACCGCTGGCTCGCCCATGCCGGAGACCGGGAGAATTGGGTGGGCGCCACCCACACGAAACTGCTCGCCCGCAGAGAGAAGGCACTAGCACTGAGAGATCGACACCTCGCAGGTTAGGTAGCAGCCGTTCTCACGAACCGTGATGTCCCAGTACGCTCGACGACGCCGACACCAGAGGTCATGAGGGGAGATCCGGCGTACGGATGGACACAAACTTTGAGACTGAATTAGAGAAGCTCGCGGTTCCGATGCATCTGCGGATACGCCACTCATTCAAGTACTTCGCCGCGATAATGCGTGGACGGTTCATCTCGCCATTTGAGAAACGCAAGCGTGTGTTTACTCTCGTTTACGCCGCGACTGTTTTGTCCTGTCTTGGCTTCGCGGTTTTGGTCGGGTGGGCCTCCGGATGGCAAGTGGCGGCCTCTTTCTTGACCACGGTGATAGCCCTCGGTATCCCTTTTTGCTTCGTGGCGTGGACTGTTGCATGGTCCCTCCAACGGGGACATGTCGTGTATGACAACGAGTATTCAGTCGCGGTGCGATTCCATCGCATCACCAAAGGCGCACTGTCCGGCCAGTGGATGGTTGACGATTTCCACAAAGATCCGTTCAAAATGCCCACGACCGATGTAGTTGCCGCACACGTCTATCCGCTGGGGATCCTGGCAAACGCCCACGGCGTCAATCTGTTTGCAACGGCCGCATCAACGACGCTCGACAAACACTATCGGCAATTCGGATTCGTCAGTATCTCCACGTGGACTGACCGCGGGACACTTCCACTCACGTACAAGAGGCGCCCACTTCTGGTGAGGGTTGCCGCCAAATCGCACGGCTCTTCAGATGTGCTTCGATCGCAGGAGTGAGGCCCGCGGATCAGATCTTCGATAGCCTTCCTTGGGCCCGAGCAGAGTGTTGGGGTCGTCCTGGCATGTGACCGGTCGGGGAGTGATCGGAAAGTCGGAGGGTTCGTGGCAAGTCAGGGGATCAAGAGGGCTGGAACGCTGGGATTGATCGGGCTGGGTGCAGGGATGCTCGCAGCGGCAGTCATGATCCCCACGTATGCAGCACCGGCGTTGATGAAGACGCCGCTGACGATCAAAGCACCGACGGTTTCGACTGACAGCTCGGCGACTCTGTTGGATATGTCGGCCATCGATCGCGGCGAGTTGGTCATCAATTCGGGTGTACCGGTCACTGTTCAGCAGTACGTCACGGCGGAGGAGCCTTCCGACGCCGACGTCGTGACAATTCAGTCGACGCAGAAGGTCTCGCGAGATGATCGCAGCGGCGACGCCGGCGTCGTCAGTGCGATGGTGTTCCGCGTGACGGTTGACCGATCGACGGCGATGCCTGTTGCGGAGCCGCCGGCGACGGTCCAGAGGTATTCGGACCGACCTGGCGATGAAGTTCATCCGGAGGGCGTGAATTTCAAGTTTCCGTTCGACGTCCAGCGGCAGGCGTACCCGTACTTCGACACGCTCGCACGCGAGACTTATCCCATCGAATTCGTGGAGTCGACCGAGATCGATGGAACTGAGGTCTATCACTTCTCGCACAAGATAGAGCCGATGGACACCGGAGGCAAGCTCACACTGCCGGCGGCGAATTGGGGGCTCGCTGGCGACCCGGAGGAGCAGGTGTTGATGCACCGCTTCTATACCGCTCAACGTGATCTCTGGGTAGAGCCAGTCACCGGTGCGATTGTTGCCGGTAAGCAGTACGCGCGGCAGTATTACGCCCGAACTGCTGAGGACCGCGAGTCGGTCACCATCGTGGAGATGACGCCTTCGCTCGACGAACAGACGCGGGCGGAGCAGCTCGCTCAGGCGGTCCGTTACAAGCGGCTCATCGTCTGGGGCACGCAGTACGCGCCGATCGGGTTGGGTATTGCCGGTGCGCTTGCACTCGTTGGCGGCTTTGTCTTGTTGTGGCGTTCCGGTCGAGAAGGATCCAAGGATCCAGATCGGCGTGACGATGCGCAGGCGGAAGTACGGGGAGAGATTTCTGATACCGGCCGTGATGCCAGTCTGGTTCGCTGAAGTCTGCTGGTGTCATCCACGCAACACCGTTCGGCAGGAGCCACGCACGCGGTAACTCGTTCCGTAGACTTCGTCCGCTGCCGTATGGCCCCGCCACCACAATGAAAGGCTCAGGACCATTTCAATGAGCGCATTCAACGCAACTGGGGACGTGTCTGCAACGTCCGTCCTGATTGCACATTTCCGAGCACTCGAATCCACCCGCGATGACGCGCTGTTCAACGATCCGTTGTCGCCGGCACTCGTGGACGCGTCGGGACTTCCAGTAGGACAGGCGAAGCTCGAACACGTCATCACCAATCGTGTGTACGAATCCGTCGCGGTGCGAACCCGCTACCTGGATGAGCGTGTCAGCGCGGCCGTGTCCAGGGGAGTTCGTCAGATTGTTCTCCCGGCCGCTGGACTCGATACTCGCGCTTTCCGTTTGAACTTGCCTGGCGATGTTTCCTTCTTCGAGATCGATCTGCCGACGGTGTTCGCCTTCAAGGAACCGGTACTCGAGCAGGCTGCCGCACAGTCGAGTGGCCCTCGGTCTGTGGTTTCCGCTGATCTGACCGAAGATTGGGTGCCGAAGCTGACGGCATCCGGTTTCGACCCTGAAGCGCCCACAGTCTGGGTGTTGGAGGGGATCTTGATGTATCTGACCGATGATCAGAACGATCACCTTCTCGACGCGTTGTCTGCTGTCTCCGCCGCCGGATCCGAGTTGCTGTTCGTTTCCTTTGCTCCCGGCATGATCGCGGAGGAGCAGACCAAGGATCTCTCTGGGATGGCCGATGCTGCCGGTTTCGGTTTCAAGTCGCACGTGGCGGACCCGAAGCAGTGGGTGAGCGAGCGCGGCTGGGATCTCGAGGACCAGACGACGATCAAGGAATTTGGGGCCAAGCTCGGCCGCGAAGTTCCCTATGACGAGGAAACTTTCGGCCCGGTCACCTGGCTGGTTCACGCCGTACGTTCGGATCTGTAGCCTTCGAGCCTGCAAAACGAGGAACGTGCTGTGCCCGAATCATTTCGGGCACAGCACGTTCCTTTTGTATATGGCTGCGCTAAGGTCAGCGGCTCGTTGCGGCGTCCGAGAGGACGACCATCATCCGGTGCGTCGCGATCGGGGTGCGGCTGCCGCTCCACGCTGCTCGGCGGGTGCTGTACGTGGCGGCATCACGGGGGAGTAGCAGATGAGTGCCGGACAGGAGGACCTTTTCGTACTCCGCGCTGTACTGGCGAATCGCGTTGTAGCGCCGGATACGGTCCGGGAGTATCGCTGTTGCGAACACTAGGAGCGAGTATCCGGCAATGATCATCGGTCCTAGGACGAGTACCAATGTGATGGATTGGGCGTGGGCGGTGTACCAGTTGTGGACGTCGGCCGCCTGGAGTGTCAGGTAGAGCAACTTGTTCATGCCGTACAGAAATCCCAGTGTGCATGCGGCGGTCAGGACGGCAACGATGCGGCCGAGGGGTCCGGTGCGCACGCGACTTTCGCGGAGAAGTCCGACTAGGTAGTAGAGCGCGTAGGCCAAGGCGAACGTCAGTGTTCCGAGGTAGGCGCCCCAATACATGAGCAGTGGTCCGGTGGGCACGAAATCGCGGGAGACGAAGTTTGTCGGGGTGTCGGTGGCCGGGGAGAGTAGGAAGCCGGCGCCAGCAATCGCGACCATCAGCGCGGTGATCCACTGATGCCGTCTGCGGTTGAAGGTCAGAGGGCGGGCCACGGTGGCGACGGCTTCGATGATGGAACAGAACGCGAATGTTCCGAGTAGGACTGCGGTGGCGTCAGGGATGTTCCAGATGCCAGTCAGATCGTGTAGCCAGACGTCAAAGTAGTCGTCGGAGATCACCGGGATCCGAGCCGCTTGGCCCAACCCGAGCGCCAAGAGCACTTTGGTCAAGGGCCTGCTGTCTCTGTTCTCCTTCCACATTGGGATGCGGAATGCCACGAACAGCAAAAGGAGTATCGGGACGAGGGCGGCTGCCGTGTTGTAGAACGTCATCGGACCTGCCAGCCCATCATCCCGGCGAGCTGCCGAAGCAGGTTCTTCTGTGTGTCAGGGAGATCATCGGGGTAGAGCGGGGCCCTCATCTCGTCGGCTTTACCCATGATCAGCAGCGCCAACTCTTCTGCTTCCACCTCCACCGGGTGCAGAGCGCCAACAACCCGCGTGAAACAGACCTGGGAAAATGCGAGTCGGTCGATCATGTAAGGAGGCAGACTCGGTGCCACACGACGCATGTTGGCCGACAGGTACTCCCTGAATTCGGCTTTGCCCGTCCGCTGATGGGCCATGACGATATGG
This sequence comes from Rhodococcus sp. NPDC060176, assembly GCF_042728675.1. Lineage (NCBI taxonomy): Bacteria > Bacillati > Actinomycetota > Actinomycetes > Mycobacteriales > Nocardiaceae > Rhodococcus > Rhodococcus sp. NPDC060176. The sequence continues at coordinate 51,736 of NZ_JBHWYS010000008.1, read as the reverse complement.
GCGATTTCGTGACAAATAATGTGCTCTCGGTACCCGCCATCGGCGTCACGTCGAACATAAATCACATCTCGTCGGTCGGATGGTATCCACAGACCTGTCACTTCGTCATGGAGTTCCAGGGGGAGGTCTTCGACGATGATCAACCGGCCGATGCTCAGCCCAACCTCGGCGATAAACGTCTCAATCGACCACGGGCGAGAGAACGGCAACGTATCAAGTGTGCGGCGCGCGAGTTCTTGCGGACTAGGAGCTATTTCGTCGAGCACCGTCACGGGCGAACCTCGGCGGCTGGTTTGCCGTATCGAGCGTGTGTTCGTTCGATCAGCGATGTCAATGCTGCAGCCCCCGTGGGAGACAGTTGTTCCTGCCTGGAGCGCATAGCCAACAGGCTGAAGTCCGTGCCCGCAAGTTTGAAAAACATCTCGAGCTGAACGTCGAACTTCTCGATCTCCGCACGGGTACCGCTGAGATAGCTCAGGGGAGCCTCGAAGTGTGTGGCGATCGCATCGAGCACCTCTCGCGGCGGTTCGGCGCCAGCACCGCCCCTGAGTGCCTCCATATCCGCATGAGTGAAGTTCAGGCCGGTACTCGCGGTCACTGCGTCGACTGCGCTGTCGCTGAGGTCGGTACGTCCCGATGCTTCGGCCGCGACAAACAGTTTGGTGACGCGGTCGGCGAGGGTCAGTGATGTCGTCATAACTTCCGATCTCTTCCTCTTGCTTGCCGCCAGTAGGTCGCTCGCTGGCGCGCGCCAAGTCTAAGCCCGGATCGCGACAAACCCGCATGTGCGCACGGGGCCAAGGTCCTAAGTCCTGGACTGGACCTCTGCCAAAAATCGCCTCGGGCCTCTGACTCCTGGAAGGCATTCGGGCTTGGAGAACCCGTACGCAACACTCCTCCCGACTTCACTCCCGGCTCGGAAGGAGACACCGGATGGCCGATGATTACGACGAAGACGATGCGCGTGGCGGATCGTCAGGAAAGAACGACGAGGGTGGAATCCCGGCCGGCGGGCGAATCTTGCTCGGGATTGTCGCAGCAGTGACAATCCCCGTGACGATCGCCATAACGGTCGCAGCGTTGTTGACGGTCGAACGTCGCAGGGTGCGCAGCAGATGGTGGCTGCTCTGGACGTGTGTCAGCTTCGCAGTGGCAGTGATCATGTCCGGATCGGTAGTCGGATGGTTGTTGCAACCGCTCCGGCTACCCGTGTGGCTGCTGTCAGGCCTCGCGGGACTGGATGTGTCCTCCGTCCTCGACAGATTGGGCGGGAACCTCGGCGAGGAGTTCAGCTCTCTCGCGACGTCTGAATTCGTTTCCGCAATGCTCGGCCAGCTCTTGTTCGGGTTACCTGTCGGATTCCTGATCACTGCCGTCTATACCCGGGTGCGCCGATTCAAGCGCCAAAAGCTCGGTGAAATCGAAGGACCTGAGTTCTCCGATCACCGCCCAGTAGGGGTTCTCGACAAGCGGCGCGCCAATCGCGTCGCACGGCAAATCCGGGCCGGCAATTTCACCGTCGCCCCTACCTCGGAGACGAAACGATGACCACCAACCTGACCCCATCCTTTCTGCGTGGGCCAAAGTTCCCATCGGGGCAAATCGCACTCGGTGTCGGCATCTACGGGCATCCCGTTCTGTGCCCCTTGGATACCTTCAAGCTGCCCTGCTGCGTGATCGGCGGAATGCGGACGGGCAAAACGCGCCTCGCGAACTCGATCAACTCCCAACAGGTCCGCACCACCGGTGGCGGCGCCGTAATCCTCGACTACAAAGGGGGTTTGGACATTCCCGCCTATTGGGCAGAGGTCGCTCAGCAGGAACACCGCGCATTCCATCACTTCACTCTCAACGAGAAGTCCGGTGGCGCTTACCACAGACCACATCCATATGCCCGCGCTGAACCCTCGTTTTACGACCCACTCGTACGAGGCAATGGCGATTCCAAAACATCGATGCTGCTGAACTCGGTCGACCGCGACGGTGACGCTGCCGCGTATCTACGAACCGCCGAAGACGTTGTCATGCTGGCATTCGACATCGCAGATCTGACAGGGCTCTCGGCAGGCAAGGGTGGTCTCGAAACTCTCAGCCAAGTCCTCGACATAGCGGAATTAGACAAGGCTGCAAACAAACTCACCATTGATGCCGTACTACGCGCACACCCGTCGATGAGTGAGGTAGATGCTCGAAGGCGTGTGACCATGCTGCAGCATCGCGTGTCCGAGATGAATCAGAAGACTCAGAGGGGGAGTGTCCTCGCCGGCGCGATCTCCGATAGCCAGACCACCATCTCGAAGTTTGCGAACTCCTCCGCCCTCGGTGGACGCCTCCGGCCAGGTCGCGACAACACGGACACGATCGACCTCGTGCGAGCAGTCCTCCAGGGTGAAATCATCGTGTTCTCGCTGCCTTCGAACGACTACCGGTCACTTTCGATCTTGGTTTCGACGATGGTGCTCCTCGATCTTCAGAATGCCACTTCGACGTTGCGTAAGAACATCATCGACGTGCGCCGGTTGACCGGGGATACCAGCCAGAAGGCGGACGCAACGCCATGGAAACCGTTCATCGTGCAGGTCGAGGAACTGGGGTCCGCAAAGTCGATGGCAGCAGCGAACGCCCTTCTCGGGTTGCTCAACAAGTCTTCGAACGAGGGCATTCGGGTGACTTTGTCCTCTCAAGGATGGGGAGACTTCATTGCTGTCGACGGGACGGGCGTGTGGGCTAATCAGGTGCTGCAGCTCGTCTACAACATGTTTGCGTTCCAGCTGGGATCCGAGGCTGATGACGAGACTGTCTGTGGATTCTCCGGGCAAGTCGACAAGATCAAGCCCCGTATCAAGCACGAGATTGACGTCGGCGGCCGATGGCGCCTTCGATCAGGCGCTCGTGCACTGAATGCGGGCATGACCGACTCCGTCCGCGAAACGCGAATTCCGGCGGGGACGCTGCAGGAACTGGTCAAAGATGATGAAACCGATACCCGCGAATTCGTATGGACAGCAAAGAGTCCGACATTGCGCACCACACATACGGTTCCAGAGGGGCCGAACATGTGGTTTGAACGACTGCGGTTGGTGACAGTGAAGGAGCCACCGATCAGCCACGACTTCTTCGCCGTGGCAGCTGACGTGGAAAAAGCGGAGACACAGCGAGACGAGGTGCTCGAGCACCTCGAGCAACGAGTTCGTTCAGACAAGGTGCTTGCGCACGTGCTGTCATCGGACGCTGCTGCCACCGGTGTGCCCGACTATGCCGACGGTGAATTGCAGTTGCCGGCGACCGTCACGTCCGCAGCAGTGACGTTGCCCTCTGAGGGAATCGTCGTGCCAGCGGCCGCGGACCCATGGGCGCCAGCGGCAACTCAGGCCCCCAGCCGTGTCGAGTGTCCCGTTTCAGGAAGCCGCGATCTGGCGGAGGACATTCCGCTCCCGCCAGATCCGGGTCCCGGCCCGTGGGACCGCGACTCGGTGACCGACGCGGGCGCCGACGCGGGGACTGCGACAGCTGCCACCGAGGACTGGGATGACTGGAGCTCCCCCTGGGACAACGCCACGCAACCTGAGACGGCGAACTCGCAGCCGGCGCGCGTGGAGAAGGCGACCTCTTCAATAGCGGAGCGCGGGAATCTTCCCCCTACTCCCAACGTGTCCGCACCGCTCGACGCAACTGATCTGTGAGGCTCATACATGTCTAATCCGACACCTCCACCCGGGTACCGACCGGTGCATCCCATGCCCGCCGCCAGCGAACCCAGCATGGAACATGCGAACGGACGCGACCGAAACGTCGAGCGCACTGCCACAATCCCCGTCCGGTCACCTCACAATGCACCGACCCACACGCAACAGCCAACCGCTAACACGCCCAGCCCACCTGCACGTCAACCTGCGGCGAGTCCACGCCCCACACCGCCGCCGTGGCGCGATCTTGAACCCATCGCGTACGAGTCCACCCCTCACGAGCCGCCACCGCAAACAGCCCCGACAGCCGGTAACAGCCTCTCGGGCAAGCGCAGCCAGCTCATCGCCAAAGCCCGACGACTCCGCAGCTCGACGGCCGAACCCACATACGACGGGCTCACCAACGATGACTTCGATGTACCTGCGATCGGCGGAAAGCCGTCACACGGAAAGGGACAGCAACTGCTTGTCCGTTTAGGGATCCCATTGGGTGTCCTTGCCGTGGGTACAGGGATCGCGTTTGCTGTTGGCGTCAATCAGGGTTCGTCTCGGATTCCAGCATCGGGTGCGATTTCGCAGGACGAGGCTTTGCGTTTTCGGTTGTCCGCGTTTCCGGTTGAACAGGCGGCAGCGTTCGGGCAGCGATATCTCGATATTTGCCTGACCCGTCCTGCTGGTGCAGATGTTGGGGCGGCGCGCATTCGCACTGAGGCACTCGCGCGGATGGCGACGTCCGGAACCGATTCGGGCTGTGGCTATTCGGGGACGGCTACTGCGGAGGCCGCGGAACCGCGGAACGTGATGTTCACCGGTGAAGTGAAATCGGTAAAGGGATACAACGCGGGATCTGCTGCGTACCTTACTTATTCGGTTGTATACGACACCGAAACTGTCGTCGACGCGGTTGTACCGGTCTGGGTCAATGATCGCGCCGATCCCACGCAAATGCGCGTTGTCGGAAATGTGGGGTTCATGCCCTCGAATCGCCTCGGAGCGCCACCGTCGTACACCGAAACACGCACAAAAGACTCGGCGTTGTCAGGCCAATTGAAGGACACCGTAATCGCACCTTTCCTGCTGGCGTGGGGAAGTTCCGACGGGCAGCAGCTGAACCTGACACTGACCGAGGACGCGACGTTCACCGCACGGGCCGGACTACGGGGAGTGCTGGTGAGCCCTTCGATAACCGGGGTGACCGTGTACACCGGTCGTTCGGTGACTGGGGGAGGCATCAAGTACGAGTCCGGCGATGAGGTCATCGCTGAGACGCACGTGCAGTGGACTAACTCTCTGACGAACACCAAACAGTCAGCGTCGTATCAGATTCGAGTGCGGCAGGTTCAGGGCAAATGGGCAGTGGTCGACGTCATCGGATCGGCCCTCGACCCGACCGGTGGCGCAGTGCCGAATACGGCCGGCTCGTCCGACAAATCCGAGAGCGGTTCGACGACGACGTCTCCGAGTAGTGCAACTTCGTCGCGGCCACCGGCTCCGAGCACGCCGCCGAGCTCACGGCCCGGGGAGTTCGATCCTGCTGGTGTCCCTGGCTGACCCCGGTATCCCGCTGGTGGATAACACCTGCAAGGGGTCGCCCGGAACAGGCGCCTTCAACTTTGGATCTCGGGGGTGGAGAACCCGCGTGGGATTGTCCACGCGACATCGAATGACAGCCGTCGGCCGAGGTCAGACACCTACGGAAGGAACATGGCATGTGGGATCAACTTGCGTCCGTTGCGGCGGACCCTTCGGTGACAGTGCTCGCCCAGACGAGCGACGGATGGGGCGGCCTCCAGGGGATGCTCGACTCCGTCCAGGACAACATGATGGAGCTCGGCCTGACGATCCTGGGCATCCTCGGCATCATCATCGCGATCAAGGTCGGCGGTGCTGGTAAGGGAAAAATGCGCGAGTCTGTCGAATCGATCGGTATTTGGGGGCTCGCAGGGTTGGTCATCGGCCTGGCCCTTTTCGTCCCAGGCGTCTTGTCCAAGGTCGGCCGGGACGTCGGCTCCAGCACTGGAGGCGGCAACGTTTCCGTCGTCGATGGTCAATAGGTAGTCGCGATGGCAGCCAATGACGACACCAGGATCATTTCCCACGACTGGACCGACCTGTTTCGGCACCGGTCTCGCCAGTTCACGATGGACCAGTACTCACTGGGCCCAGGTGTGGACTTCGTTGGCGCGGGGTGGGCGCTTGGCGCCTTCGCGCTCACCGGCGGAGGCCTGACTTGGTTCCTTAGGAAAGTCGACTTTCCGTGGTGGTGGGTCGGACTGGTTATCGGTGTCGTCGTCGCTGTCATCGCGTACACCCTCTTGTCCAAAGACACAGGAGGCAAGGTCACCCCTTTGGAGGGGGCAGCGCTGTGGCTCGATTACTGGTTGTTTCAGCCCGCGATGCTGCAGGGAGAAGGCGCAGACGACTATCCCACCGACTTGCACTGGCAGGTGCTCTTCTTCCGACCTGAGGACATGCCGCCTCATCATGACGCGTTCCCACCCGCTGTCCCGTACGGCACCCGCAGGAAGTAGGCACACACATGACCGTCCTCCTTGTCGTTTTGGTCATCGGCGCCCCACTCGCGTACTACCTCTCACGCAGGCGGCAGGTAAAGCAAGCGAAAAACGCGCATGCACTCGCAGCTCGACAGAAGACCGCCTCGGTGTCGTTACGGTCGCCGATCCAGCGCACCACACACGAAGATCGCGAACGGTTGCCGTACCGCTACGCCGACGACCTGATCTTCCTTCACGGGGACAGCGTGTGGACCGGACTCAAACTGGCCGGTACCACGGACGAGTACCTCACTGATGGGGAGAAGGCGAATGCTGCGGAAGTCGTCGCGCACACGTACAACACCCTGCTGGCAGTTTTCCGGGGCTCGTCAGTTTTATGTCACGAGCTAATCCGCTATCGCCCCTCCTCCACGGAAGAGTGGCAGCGTGGGTATCTCAAGTCCCTGTGGCATCCCAGCAGATTATTCAAGCAACTGATCCCGCAGGTATCGGAGCTGTTGACCGAGTCGACACCAGAGCGTCAACGATTCTTGATGGTGCGACTGGGCGATTTCACGGGCGAATCCGTACCTGATCCACTGTCGTCGATCGCCACTCATGTCACGGGAATTTCAGACGAGCACTTCCGTAGTTCCGATCTTCAGCCGTTCCGTGACCTGGCGATCCGCGTCCACATGCAGTTGGCGCCCTTCCGTGCCACACCCTGCACCCGCGGGGATCTGATCTGGCTGATCCGCAAGACCTTGTCAGGGCATCGGTTCCCTTCCGAGCAACCGATTTTGTCATCGAAGCCCCTGCGTAACAGCTTCTTTGACATGGCAGTCAATTTCCGCGGCCGCAACGGGCAGGACTACGTCGAGATCTTCGATTCAGATCCGGACACTGGTGAAGACCGGTCGACCTTCGCGACGACACTCGTTGTCGGCAGTGCATCCCCGATGGTCGAATTCAATCCTGCTATCGCCTGGGGCCCCATCCTTGCTCAGTTGCCGCGTGCGACGGAACTCTCATGGCGATACGAACTGCTCACGGCGGTCGACTTCAAAGACCGTGCTCTCAAGGTCGCGAAAAATGTCAAAGACGAACAGCGTGACCGCACCAAGGGCGCCGCGAACGAGGATCCCGCCTTCGACGCCAAATACGAACGCGCGGAGATGTTGTTCGAGGAAGCGAGCGCCCAACCCCAGCCTGCGATGATCGGCCGGTTGAGGCTGGTGTTGTCCGCCGCCTCGCCTCGAGAACTCGCTGCTGCGGAGGAAGACGTTCGGACTGCGATGGGCGACATCGAAATGGTTCGCGTGCCGCGCGCCCAGTCCGCACTTCTCAAAGAGCAATTGCCGGGCGATTTCCACGGCAAGGTGTTCGGCGGTCTCATCGCGTCGAAGAGTGGTGGTGTGCAGATCGGCGAGCGTGTCACCGACGTGTGGGCGCCGGCGGTGGCCCGTCTCGACTCCAACGACCAGGTCGGTGACGCGGTCCAATCCGAGCGGGGCCGTACCCGAGGCTGGCGAGGGTTCCCCATCGGATACACCTACAGCAACGGTTCACCAGCACACTTCGGCATGCACGTGCAGGTCGCCAGGGACCGCGGTGCCGGCATCGCGATCATCGGTGCATCCGGTGGCGGCAAGTCGACGCTGGCGTTGTTGATGTACTTCTGGGAGTCCGAATCCGGTACTCAATGCATGGTGCTCGACCCGAAGAACGACTTCGAAAAATTCACGTACTACATCGCTTTCGGGCATCAGGTGATGGATCCGGACTTCCAGAAGGAAACCGAATCTGGGATTCTCGGCACGCCGCAGTCGAAGTTCGAGCCGATCAATGCAGCGTTCTGGCATGACACGACGATCGTCAGCCTCGCTCGTGGTGTCGCTGGTCAGATGGATGCGTGGTCGCTGTGCAAGTCCTATGCGGATGCCGACGATCTCGCGCGCGGTCAGATCGAGGTTCTCTTCAAGGATGACAAGGACCGCGCAGTCGCCGAGCTGGGCCTTGTTGCCATGAAGGAGGCGTACGAGGCGCAGCAGAGCGGTCAGCTCCTCGAAGGTGTGGATCCGTTCGTGCCGTCGATGGGAGCTTTGGAGACGTTCCTCGTCGTGAAGCGCGCTGGCCTCGAGAAGATGGCTGTCAATATTGAGAACCCAAATGCGCTGGGAGCGATCGAGAAGATCGAACGCTATGACCGGGTGATCAACCGCTTCAAACGGGCGCGTGCCACCAAATACGCGAAACTGCTCGTCGGCAACGGCACGCAGGTCGACATGGGTGATATGAGTCGCCGGCGGGTGATCTTCACGATGCACGGATTCACACCGCCGCAGAAGCCTGACGAACCAATGTCCTGGTCAGAGTCCGATTGTAATGCTGCTGCGGCGATGTTCACCGCTCTGTCGCTGGTGCAGAACCTTTTTGACGACACCCCGATCCGGAACCCGGTGACGGGGATGATGGCGGTGCCGCCGCGCGCACTGTTCGTCGACGAGGGGTACATGATCGCCAGGCAGAAGACAGGCCAGGGGATCCTGTCGCGGGGTCTACGTCAGGGGCGCTCGTTGAACCTTGTGATCGTGTTCATCTCTCAGCAGCCCCGTGACGTTCAGGAGCTGGAGCAGCAAGCAAAAGACGCAGGTGAAGCGGACACCAACCAGTTCGGCACAGTCTTCATCTTCAGACAGAAGTCGCCGGCTGAAGCTGGGCTCGCGCTCCAGCTGCTGCGGGACACCAGTGGTGACAACACCTCTGAGACCGCCTCGCTTGCCCGCAAACTCCTGGAAGAGGGAAGCGGCGGATTGCTGCGCGGAGGGCGCTGTGTCATGCGTGATGTCGACAACCGGGTCTCGACGATCTCGGTGGATCAGATGTTCGCCGAGCTGGCACGAGCCACCGAGACGAACGCCGCCGCCCGCCCGCTGGCTCAGTCGCAACCGATCCCCAGCGATGGGCGGATGTGGGAGATCGATCCGACGACGATGTTGGAGGTTCGGACCGGCATCCGAGAAGCCCACGGCCACACGTACGAGAACGCCGACGACATCGAACTCGACCCCGAGTGGGAAGAGTTCATTCGCCAGAACGAGGCAGCTCTCGAAGAGGCGAACTTCGAAGCTGACCAGCAGCTCGCCGAGCTCTACGGCGACGGCTACACAGATATGGAAGAGGTTTCCTGATGGCGGTCGTACAGCAGCGGGATACCGGTTGGCAGGGCTCTGTGACCTCGGTTGCCATGCGGGCAGCAGAGGTCATGGCCGCACCGAGATTCACGCTGCGACTGTCGATGTGGTTCGCAGTCGCGATTGTCGCCGGCGGGATCTTGAACGCCACAGGTCTCTCGTCTTCGCTGGTGATCGCTGCGGTCATCGCAGTGATCGGCGTGACCGCCTATGCATGGAAGCGGAATTCGTCAGCGGTACTGGCTGTGGCATCGACGGTGTTCTTGTCCGGCGCGGTGGTCGCTGTCGGCGGAACATCGTCTGCGGCGACGCTGATCGACGGAGGCTTCGCGCATTACGCGGCATATCTCGTCGGGTTGTGGGCTATCGCGTTGCTGGTACTGCGCTCACCGCGCACCGGTGTCTCACCTGCGATCACGGTGGGCTTGGCGCAGTTGGTGTTGATGGCGACACTGCCTGTTCAGACGTGGACGAAGTCGTCAGGCGCCGCAGTGGGAGGACTTCTCCTCGCCTTGGTGGTGGTGTGGTGGCGGCTGAGGTTGGCGCCGACCGCGGAACTGCCCGCGTCGGGGCGGATGCGGTTCGTGGTCCGCGTCCAACGGATTGTCACGGCTGTGGTCGCGGCAGCACTGTTGGCGGGCACGATGATGCTCGGTTCCGTGGCCCCGGCACAGGCTTTCGGTCTGTCGAGCATCATCGGATCGATCACCGAACCCGTACAGGAAGCGATGTGTGGGCTGACTGCTCCCAACCTCGAGCAGCAACCGGTCGGTGCGGGGCCGGAAAGTTGGTTTTCGAATAAGAATCTGGCTGGCGCTACGGACTCGAAAACTGGGCAGGTCTCGGAGAACGCTGCCGACGTCACATTGGTTGCCAATGAAGACATGACCAAGTACACGCTCTATGAGATTGCCGGGCTTCGCGGCATGGATTGGGTGAATTGGCAGTACTCACCGAGTCCGGAGGATCCGGTCAAGCCGGATATGTGCAGCATCCCGGCGTGGATGTGGACTATGGCCGGCAACGCGGTCTTCACCGTCAACCTGTATTTGCTCCAAGCTACGATCGCACTCAAAGAGTTTGCACAAGGACCGAATCCTGTTGCGTGGCTTTACGACAAGTCCGATTCACTGGTCGCGAACTTCTTCGTCTCTGGCGCCGTGCCAATCATGTCGATAGCTGTGATCTGCAGTGCCCTAGCCGTCGGTTTCGCGGCAGTGCGTGGCGGAGGCCGCGAAGCGCTCGGAAAAGTTGCGGCATCGATGGGCGTGATGGTTCTCGGCGGTGTGATCTTCGGAGGTCTTGCGCTGAGCGACAATGGCGGCCCGAGCATGGAGAATCCGAACGGCTCTGGCTTCTACACCATTGCGAGCACGCTTGACTCGACGATCGGTGGCCTCAACTCCGCCGTCACGACCGGAGTTCTGAGCAACATCAGCACTGATTCCGGTGAAGAATTCTGCCACGTTCCTTCTGGCGACGATTCCAAATTGGGTCAGCGGTTGTCATCGTGTGTCCTCGCCGAAACACTCGCCTACCGGCCATGGGCGCTCGGCCAGTTCGGTCCGAGCGGCTCTGAAGCAATCTTCGTTGATTCGGCCACCCAGCAGACACAGGGGAATCCTGTTCAAGGGGTGCGCTATGGCGATGATGCGAAGATCGCAGGCGAGGGCCTGCCGTGCTACACCAATCTCGATATGTGCCATGACCTGCGGTCCTACTTGATCGTTCAGCAAGGTGGCCCGTCAATCGGCAACCAGATCACCGAATGCCTCGGTGGCGGCTCACCCGAAGGTCGTGAACAGGCCGAGCAGTGCGTTCCGTATTTCGCGGCAGCGAAGGTTCTGGCCGATCGTGTGAACGCCACAGCAGAGAGCGCTGACGACGCACCGGCCGCACCTGAATCCTCGGTCGACGCCAGAACGCTGTACAACTCATTCACTGGTACCAACGGTCTGCAGCGCCTCACCCAGGCGTCCTCGTCTTTGGTCGGCACGCTGGTAATCGCCATTGCTCTCATATCGCTGTCGATCATCACACTCGTCTGGCACGTCACATTGTTCGCGCTGTTCATGATCGGCCCGGTAGTCCTGGCCGCCGCCACATTCTCCGGCAAAAGCCATCTAGCCAAAGAGTGGGCCTTCAACGTCCTCCACACATTTTCCGCGCGGGCTGTCTACGGGCTGGTCATGACGCTGATCATCTTCCTGATTTGCCTGGTATTCCGGTCCAAGCTGGAAGATTTCATGAAAATCCTCATCGTTGGGATGGTGCTGTTCGGATTCTGGAAGCTGATCCGCAAGGTCGACGAAATGATCCGGCCACAGGCCGGCACCATGAATATGAATGTTGCCGACAAGACGCGCGAGGGCATGACGAAGGCCACCGGCGCACGGCAACTCAACAACGCCGCCTCTCGCAAGATCTCGCAAGCTCCACGGGCGTTGAACAACGGCGCCAAGCGAGCAATCCCCGGAGCTGCTCAGGCAGGCAAGAGCGCCACATTGGCAACAGGTCGTGTGGTGCGTGGAGCAGGTGTGGGCACGGTCAATGCTCTCGGCGGCACGCACAAGGCGAATCTTGATTCTGTGCGGGACCAGAAGGGCGTGGCTCGGGTGACTGCGCGCCGAATGGTCACGGCGCCGATCACCGGCACTGGCGGGGCGATTCGCGGCGCTTACCAAGGCGCTCGCGGAAGGACCCCGACGTACAACGGGGCCGGCACCAACAGGGCCGTCGATACGACAGCGCGTGTTGGCAAGGAAGTACGGTTCCAAGCTCAATTCGCGGCGATGCGTACGAAGGACTGGGGGAACCGCAAGTTGAATCCGTCCAGGCAGGTAGCCGCGCAGCAGTACAAGACCGAACAGGAAGCCAAGCGCAACGCCGGGAAAAAATCCTGATCGAGCGCAGCGTGGTTCTCCACTGATCTAGATCGGTGGAGAACCACGCAGCTACACACAACCTCACAGTCGTTGCGAAGGACAATCCATGGACCACACCCAAGACACCCCAACTCAACCGGCCGCGGGCGGCGCTCACTCCGCCGAAACTCTCAATGGTGCGGAAGATTTCGCATCCATGGGGGAGTTCACCCCCAGCACGGACCCTGATCCCGCGGGGGATGACTTCGCAGCCGCCATGGCCGCATACGATTCAGCCGAGGAAGCCCCCTACAGCGACGACGACGACGTGGTCTTCGCATTTGAGCCGCAGGTGTTATTCGATACCGACACCGGCGATACTCGGCTCTCTGTTCTGTTGCCCATCGACGATGACACGGTGCAGCAGATTCATGTTCCCCTCGATGCACCTACGATGGCTGCGCTCGTCGACGGATTCGCCGAAGCCAGGGGTGTTCAGCGGAGGCAAACCGTTGCCGGTGGGGCGGATTCTGACTCGATCGACCCACTCGAAAACGATGCGGCACCCCGCCGCAGCGGAATCGGGAGCCTGCGCGAGAGTGTCGCCGGCCGCAAGATGGTCGATCCGGCCGGCCTCGGCCGACTTAAGGAAGACGATTTCCCCGAGTTGATCCTCGGTATCCCCCGCCAGCGGTTCTTCCTCGTTGTGATCGGGGTGGTGATGTTCATGTCATTCCTGCTCGCCCTACTCACGTAACGCTCAAGAGTTAGTCGCGGGCCGCGCCAATTCTCTTCTGGCGCGGCCCCTCTGTGTGGAGAACCCATACGCAAAGCTGCCCGGGATCACACAACTCCGGAGGGCCGAGGAATTCCCATGGGCAGCAAAACCAGCATGGACGAGTTGCAGGTACGGCGCCACGCCGCCACCGCAATCGACCGCATCGGACAAGCACTGGCGACAAGACTGCGTGCACGACTCGCGCTGTGGGTGGTCCTGATGCTCATGGCCACAGGCCTTTCGACTTCAGAATCAGCCACAGTAGGACGGTTCGGTACCCGGCTCGCAGGAATTTTCCTGGCACTGGTGGCCCTCGAGCTCGCATCGGCTGCAGTTCTGTGGGGATGGCGCCGACTGCGTCGGAGCCGTCGTGGCGGTCTCCGATGAAGCGACTCTTCGCGGCCATCACTCTCTGCGTCGCCTTCTTGGCGCTCACTGGCTGCGCAGACGATCCGCCCTCGCCATCGAATCCTCACACATCCATTGGGGCAGGGGAGGGACTCACCGGCAGTTCCGAGCCGAGTCACAGCTTCACCACAGTTGATGAGGTCGCTGCCGTCGAGTTAGCGACAAAATTCATCAAGGCCTACGGAACATTCACGCCCGCAGCCCCACAGCCTGGTCAAACCTGGATCAACTCATGGCGTAAGTGGGCAGACAAGAACGTCATCGAGCAAGCGACAGACACGTTCGACGCGATGTGGGGATGGACCTGGGATCAACAAGTACAAGCGCAAGACGTCACACCCACGCTCCCCGCATCAGTGACGGACCAGGGCTTCGGAACCCTCAAGATTCAAATCCCTTCCAAACGCTACGTGCTCGGACTTCTGGCCCGCCGGATCGAGGACGGGCACTGGCAGAACGTGGACTTCGAAGTCGTTGTCGGACCCAAGAAACCCGGCATCGACGGCGCCGAGTTGACGGTCTACAAAATTGCCTTCGCGGTCACGGGCGGCGCCTGAGATGTGGGTTGTAGCAGGAAAGCTCGCAAGTAAGGCCGCCGTCGGAGCCGCGAAGAAGGCCGCCGGAACCATGGCGGGCAAAAGTGGGGGCGGTGGCCAGGCGCCAAAGAAGCGATGGCCGCTATACGTCACAATCGCTGGAGCACTCGCTGCACTATGCGCGATCGCCATGTTGATGATCGGCACTGTGTTCTCGAGTATTTTCGGGGCAATCGCCGGAACGACGGCCACCGCTTCCGCTGATTGTGGCGTCAGCCGCGACCGGGTCTCCGCCTTCGGCGGCTCCGGCGGATCTCTGTCCGGTGTCCGCGCCGGATCGTTGGCGTTTCCACTGGCACAAGGCACCTACACGATCAGCTCGGGCTGGGGCATGCGCGACGGCGACATGCATAACGGCACCGACTTCGCAGCGCCCGAAGGCACCCCCATCTACGCACCCGCCGACGGCGAGGTAACGCTGGTCGCGACAGACCCGGGCGGCTACGGTAACTGGATTGTCGTGCGCCACAACCTCAACGGCGAAACAGTAGACACTCTGTACGGCCACATGTTCGATGACGGGGTTCTCGTCAAGGTCGGCGACCAAGTACGCGGTGGCCAGCATATCGCCAACGTCGGAAACGCCGGATCCTCCACTGGCGCACACCTGCATTTCTCTCTTCATCCCGGCGGCTACGAGAGCTACGCGAACGGCGTGGATCCACTCCCATGGCTCAAGCAGGACCTACCGACGTCGGCTGGCGGAACACAGTTACCCGTTACTCGGGCACCGCCGGCGGATCCCGCGACCCCTGCACCGGTCGATGACCCCTTCCGTGCACTGACCGCGGACCCGAATACCGAACTCGCGCCCCTCCCCGCAGACAAAGGCACCGAGGCCGGTGCCCAGGTCGACAGCGTCAGAGTCATGCGGGTCATCGCACAGAAGTTCCCCGAAATCACCGACATCGGCGGCCTGCGCCCCGGCGATCCCGGCGCACATGGCGAAGGCCGCGCCGTCGACATCATGATCCCCGGCTTCGACACGCCGAAAGGCAAGGAACTCGGCGACAACATCGTCACCTACCTGCAGGAGCACAAAGACGCCCTGCACATTGACGATCTGATTTGGCAGCAACGTTACTGGGCCGGCGGCGAGTGGTCCGACATGGAAGACCGCCACTCACCCACCCAAAACCACTACGACCATGTACATGTCACAGTCGCAGGCGGCGGAACACCCACATCCAGCACTAACTACGGCACACTTCCCGGCGGCGCAGATCGCGGAACCGTCACTCTCGCAACCAATTTCGGCTCCAGCAGCGCAGACTGCGTCAAGCCCACCGCAAGCGGCTCCGGCGTAGGCCTCGCCGAAGGCACCGTACCTGAGAAGTATCGCGCCGCCATCATCGCGGCCGGCAACGTCTGCCCGGAAATCGGGCCACCGGTGATCGCTGCACAAGCAGAACAGGAATCGGGATTCCAAGAGGAAGTGGTCAGTACCGGCGATGGAGTCAATGAGGGTGGAGCTCTGGGATTTTCGCAATTCATGCCCGGAACGTGGGCGTCGATGGGCGTCGACTCGGGACTGGACAAGGACGGCCAGCCGGAACCACCGAACGCGCCGGACGCCTTCAACCCCTTCGATGCGATCGCCTCCCAGGGCCAGTACATGTGCTACATCGTCGACTTCATCAAACCGCACGTTGAAAGTGGTGAAGTCAAGGGCGACATCGTCGATCTGGCCCTTGCCGGCTACAACGGCGGTGAGGGCGCAGTCGTCATGTACGGAGGTATCCCTCCATTCGGCCAGACCCAGGCATACGTGCCGTCTATCCGCGAGAAGATGAAGAAATACACCGCCGACCTCAGCGCTCCCCAACCCGCAACTCCTGGAGGACCCGAGATCAACGTCGCCGGAACACCGTTCGCGCGCGCCGTCATCGCCGCTGCGTCGACCCAACAGGGACTGCCGTATGTGTGGGGAGGTGGAAACCAAACTGGCCCCACCACCGGTGACGGTGCCACCGGCGAAACCGGATTCGACTGCTCCGGCCTCGTCCAGTACGCCGTCGCGCAGGCATCGAACCAGCGCACCATCCTCTCCCGCGGCACTTGGGACCAAGTCAAGGAAGGAACCGCAGTAGCGAAAGCAGATATCCAGCCAGGCGATGCGGTCTTCTCCAACGGCACCGGCCACGTCGCGATCTGGATCGGCGACGGAAAAGTAATCGAGGCATCAACATTCGGTGTCCCACTCCGAGTAAATCCATTCGACCTCAACAACGCCGAAAACATCAGGAGGTACGGATAATGGTCTACACCCACCGCCGGATAACCGTGGCACTAGCGGCAGCACTGACGACCACCACACTCCTCATCGCAGGATGCAGTTCGTCTGAACCGAACGTCTCACCTCAAACCACCGAAGCACGACCGGCGAAGGTGATTCCGTATTCGCTGCCCACACTCGAGCTGTCCGATGTCGACACCAGTAACCCCGACGAAGTCGCTCTAGCCTTCGCGGAGACCGCATACACGCTGTTACCGAGTGTCGATCGGAACCAGAACGAGGGAATGGTTCGCGCCTCAGTGGTCTTGACCGACCAACTTTCGGCAGGTGTCCGCGCATTCGACCCTCCGACAGGTCCTGGGTACGACTGGAACCAGTGGGCGAAGAATCGCGCGATTGTCAACGCGTCTGCTGAGGTTGGTACGCAGGAGGTTCCACCCCAAACAGCCACGAACGCATACCGCATGCTGCAAGTCACCCAAACAATCGAAAGTGCAGCGAAGTTCATCGCGAGGAAGTCGTTCGTCCTACTCGTCAGCATGCTCAGCACGCCCGGTGGTTGGAGAGTTGACCGGATCACGCAGCTTTGACGTCGGATCGTGGCAGAGTTGCCACGATCCGGCCCAACGCGGCCGCGAAGTCAGCACGGCCATCCGCGAACGTCGGAAAGCGATGTCGGAGAGCGCGCACATGATGCTCGGACCTCCGTGGTTTCGCCTCCGCTGGAGCAGAACGCCACGCCAATTCCGTCTGCCACCATTCCCACACCAGCGATTCCGCGGTGTACAGGCGCCGACGAGCATCCACAACACCAGCAACTCCCAGCTCGGTGGCCGCAGCATGAAGAGCGCCCCCGAGTTGCCGCACCGCGTGCCCGGACCGGGTGATCAGCCCGTGGGCGTGGAGGAGAGCCTGGTGCTCGCGGACTGTGGGCGCGGAGAGGCCGGTTGCTTGGGTGAGGGACGACAGGCTGGTGTGGCCGGCAAGGATGGCACGGTGGGTGGACCCGCAGCTGGAACCGAGGCCATTGCGTGTCCAGAGGTCGTGGCGGGCGTGTCGCAGGGTGGCGAGGAGCTGTTGGGGCAGTTGGGGGGTGGGTACCCCTTGTGATTCAAGTGATTGCAGAGACTGAGGCTGAAGCAATTGGTACCTATCTGATTGAAGTCCGCCGGGGGTTGCAATCCGGTTGATCCAGCCTGCTTCGCGTAGCCATTTGAGGGAGCGTGATGCCGTTGGCTGTGTTACGCCCGCTGAGAGGGCAAGGCGGCGTTGGTCAATGTCGAACTCTGCGGCACCGGTTTCGCATGCGATGAGGCAAAGTGCGTCAAGCACGGACCGGCGGTGGACTCCGGCTTCGGTACCCCAAACGCCCTTGTGCGCGCTCGCCGCTTGCTGAATTGAATGAGCGCGCCGCAGTCCTACCGACAGGACGGTTGTGAGCTTCTGCGCCCTGTTCGCGTTCCACGTACGGAACTTGTCATTGGCGCGCTTCCATTGCCGGATGGTGAAGTCTGCGGCATCAGCACGGGCTGAGCGACTAGAGCCAGAGGTACGGCCTGTGCGTAGATACTCGAGGGCTGGCGCCGTCGACGCGGCGGCTAAGACATCCGCGCGTGTCCATCCCGCTGCAGCCATACGAAGCAAGAGGCTGAACGCTTGACGACTGTGGTCCGCGGCGCCGTCGACGGGGATCTGTAGCGCAGACGCTAGCGCAGCGTCTGGACGCACAGCGTCGTTTGACCGCATTTTCAAGCCGTGACCACGAGTAGGCACGATTGCCGGCCCGGTCAACGTCTCGTATGGGGAAACCGATACGCGATCTCGCCGCGGTGCGGCGGCAACTCCGGCGGTGGTCAACACCTTGAGCTGTACGCGTAGGTGGTTCCGGAGGCGCCGGAGATCTGCGGCGTGTGTGCCCGCTGCGAAACGCGCAAGGTCCTCGATGCGAGTCTCGTCGTCGACTGCAACAGGGGTCGAGAACCCACCTCGACGGTGCGTGGCACCAGGGATGCGGGTGCACCCAGTGCGTGGGTTAGTCAGTGCGGAGATATCAAGAGTGGGGTGGAGTTCTTTGACGAGTTCAGCAAGCGAACGGATCATTCGAGGGGCGACGTTCTCGTTCAAGAGGATCCAGATGTGGCGTCCCCACTCGCTGCCGGATGCGGTCATCAAGTACGGGATACCGAGTGCACGGAGTGCCGCGGAAAACGCGACAGCATCGGCGATTGAAGGCACCAGACCTGGCGACGATGGTCTGCGCGGTGCATCAAAATCGAACGCCAGCAGTCTGAATGCGCCGTGTTTGTCCGCGAGATACATCGCGATCGGCTCGTCGGGAAGCTGGTCAGGGAGCGGCGCATCAGCATAGATGTGCCCGCGTGTCGCGTCGATTCGGCACGAATTTCGTGGCGTCCAAGCGCGAAATGCCTGGTAAAAGACGTCGCGCCATGGAGGTGGTGTGACAGTTGTGACGGTCTTGTGTTGTGTGCTCGATGGAACAGCGCGCGTAGATGCGCTACCATCGAGGAATCCTGGTCGCACAGGAAAACCCCTTTGGAGAGGGAACCGCGGATCAGAGTTGGTAGCTCTGCCCGTACATGAACACCGATCCTGGAGTTGGTAGCTCCGGGATGGCTATGACAGGCCCCGCCTTCGAGCGGGGCTTAGCCATATCTGAGGGTGGTAATTCTCAGTATGCAGACAGCATGATTCGCGGCTCTGATGGAATTGTGGGTACTACCATGTGCCGGGTCCGACGTGGACGAGTGAAGATCCGGCGAGCTTCATCAGCCGGTCATTTGCAACTGCCGCCCTTCGTCCGCGAACTGCGGTAGTCCGACAGCATGTGCCAAGAGATGGATCGCAATATCCGGACGTTTGAGTCCAGCTTCCCGCGCCATTCGGTCCAGGGTGTCTACGACAGTGCTCGGTGCTCGAAATTTCATGATTTCGAGTTCGCCCGGCGCCGAGACCGGGATAGTCCCTGCTAGGGATCCAAAATCGAAGAGTGGCATCTCGCTGAGAACGAGATCTGGATGTCCAGCTGCCTCTGATAGCAAATCAGCGGTGGTCCGACTCATTGGCAGACCCCGCCGATCCGCGTATGCGGAAAGGCAGTCGACTAGCGCTTTGGGCGCGTGGAATCGGAGCTGCGTCCGATCGCCGAGATGCGGTTGGGCCATGCGGATCATTTAACCGGATACCAGGTACAGACCGTTCAGCGACACGCCGATACCAGGTATCGCGTTTGTGTTGACCGTTGATTCTTTCACCGGCGACGGAAACTGAAACTCCGGGAGAACCCCGCTCCTACGGTTGTTCCATGAGTGAAGCAGACGCGTTCTCCTCTTCGCCGGCGGCGAGACCCACCGGTGGCGACAGCCCATCGGTCGCCGGCGGCTCGCTTAGAGCGCGTGTCCACGCGCAACGACGAGCTCTCCGCGTGCTCACTGCGCACTTTGCACTCACAGTCGTGGCGATCACGACAGCAGCTACCACCGCAGCGCTGATGTTCATTATCTCTTTCCCCGACGCTCTTTCATTCGGGGCATACTCCGCGGCCACCATCGCTCTCGTCTACGGCGCCGTGACCTTTCCTCGGCGAGCTGTTGGTGTCGCTCTCGGCCTAGCTGCGTCAGCAGCGGTGCTCTGGGTCTCCTCGCGCTATCACGTCGACGCCCTCATCACATGGACTGCAGTCGGAGCGGCCGCGTGGACGACCGCATCAGTCTTCAACACCCGACGTAGTCGCCGTAGCCCCTATCTGCCCGCCTCGACTGCATTGGCGGTGACGCCCCTATCTATGGGGATCGTGTCCGCCCTCGATTGGAACGCGTGGTTGTGGGCCCTGCCGGCAGCTGCCGCCGGCCTCGCAGCAGTCGCCTGGCGAGCGGAATGGATCGTCACGTTCAGAGCACGACGCGCAGCAGTGAGATCGCATATCAAGTACCGCACCGGATATCACCTGACCTCTCGACCGGAAGGTGACGGCCGCTGGATGAATGAGGCAAACCTGGAAGTCGGCGCAGACGCCGAGGCTCTTACGGCCGCCCAACTCTCACGGCTCGGCGATCCCTGGCACGTCCTGCACTCTCGGTCACTGCACAACACTGCCGCTGACGCCGACCACATCGTGATCGGCCCGGGCGGAGTGGTCTTGGTGGACTCGAAGTACCGGTCCGGCCACTTCGAATGCCACCCGTGG
Organism: Rhodococcus sp. NPDC060176; assembly: GCF_042728675.1. NCBI lineage: Bacteria > Bacillati > Actinomycetota > Actinomycetes > Mycobacteriales > Nocardiaceae > Rhodococcus > Rhodococcus sp. NPDC060176. The sequence goes on along the minus strand of NZ_JBHWYS010000008.1, from coordinate 31,275 downwards.
GTAGCTGAAGACGGCACTACCGGCGCCGACTGGGCATACAACGGCGCCCCAGTCATGACTGATCTGGTGGGATCCGCTTTGTTCGAAGCCGACAAAATCGCGTGGGCCTTCCACGCCGATGATGTCCCAGGCCAACCGGTCCCTGTTGTCCTTGCGATACACGGTGCCCGGATGAACGTTCCCTGGGGCGAGTTGATCATCGAATTCACCGCTCAAGCGGAAACGGAGGGCGACCCAAACGAGCAACAGGTCACTGACACGAAGACCGTCACACTTGTCGACGCAACGCACCTCGCCGAGTACCTCCGTCAGCTACCCGCACGCCGGTTCACCAGCCCATCGACGAGGGAGTTCGCCGCAGGTGAAGCCGCCGGGCAGTCACTCGAAGAGATCGAATTGGCCGCACAACGCCGATACATCCGGGACCTCGCGACCGTCGCCGAGCACCTGTTCGTTCCGGTATCTGCCGACTGACCCATCCGCCGTCCAGCGAGCCGACACGATCTACGCGAGTTAAGCCCGGAACTTCCAGCCCAGCTACGGTAGAGCCACATAAAGGACACATAGAGGCCACAAGAAGGGGAATCTGGTGACAAAGAACAGAGGACTGGCAGCTGCTGTGGCCGTCACCGCGGTCGCGGTGCTCGTCACAGCCTGCAGCGGCGGATCTGACACGCCCGAGGAGGGCACTGGGTCTGAAACATCCACGCAGGCAGCGAGCATTGCTCCCATCCCGGCCTCACCCGTAACCACAGAGAAGAAGCTGGGAGATACCAGCGCGACCGTGGAATCGGAGGATGCGTTCCTCGCTTCGCTGAAGCCAGACCCCTGCTCGTCGACGCTCACGGACGGCATCGAAGCGATCCTGCAAAACTACCAGCGGGTGGAACGGGCCTTTGGGGCCACAGTCAACGCCACTGATATCAACATCAGCGGAACAGCGGGCTCTTCGCCCGGGGGAATGCCGCAGTGCACTTACACCGTCACCGGGGCCGGAACACTGAGTTCGATCCGATTCGCGGGTGTCACTGCTGCAGATAACATTCCCGAGCCCGGCCGGTTGCAGTGGGACGATGTGATCGCCAAGTCCGCGAGCGAGAAGCCGACGGGGGTTGCCGACCCGATTCCTCGGTGCCGGAGCACCGACGAGTTCCTTCGCACGGTTCAAGAGATGGGCCCGAATCCTGCGCTCCTCACTTCAGAAGTTGGGGAGGAGCCTCGGATTGTGGATCGACGTGCATCGACAGAGCTGGGCCAAATCGGTGTTAACGCTGCGCTGACGACGTCCTCCGCCGTGGAGGCACAGCTTCGCTGTGACCGGCACAAGGGAATGGTTCTGTCGCGGCCCGATGGTCAGTCACCCGATTGGTTGGTGCAGACAGTGATGTCGACGCCGGCCGGCGTCGACAGCCAAACTTGGAAAGCTATGCGCAGGACTGCCAAACTCATTGCCCAATGGGTCGCGGGCGGCACTGTGACCGACCAAGAGCTCGCCGCGGTCAACTCCAAATAGTCTGGTTCGCAGTACATTCCTCAAATCAATTCGAATGTACAAGCCACCGACCACGAAGTGAGGCCCCGCACCAAGACTGGTGCGGGGCCTCACCTGTGTTCGTCAGAAGTTGCGGCGGATCAGATCCTCGAACGCCTGTGACTCTTCTGAAGACGCTGACGTGGAGGAGTTTTCCGGTTCGTCGTCCTCGGGCAGGGCCACCTCGGATTCCGAGAATTGTTTCTCCGAAGGAGAACCTGAAGCGGCCGCAGGCGCATCCCACCAGCCAGCCGGAGCCGCGGACGGGCCAGCGGCAGCGACCATGGGCTCGGTGTTCATGTTGCTCGCGGATAGGCCGCTGGCAGCGGACCTTTCACGGCGTAGCTGCTGGAGGTTGTCCCACTGCACGATGGCCAACCCGAACAAAGTCCATGACTGAGTGACGAGTATCGCGGCCATCGGCAGGGCCGCCATCCATGAGGGCACGCCGGCCCAGAGGAGCACTCCGACAGGGATGGTCATCAGCGCGGTGAGCATCATCGTGAGCCACCAGATTGGTTCGGAGATCGCGGTTTTGACCATCGCGACCGCAAACACGAGAGCGATGGCACCGCCGATCAGGTGAATCAGGGCAGAGAACACGGTGCGCTCCTTTTCGTCGTCTACTTGTCGCTGGGGGTCGAGCTTTCACTCGCCACGGTAGTTGGAACAATCGTCCGTGTTGCAGTTCCAGTCCCGGGTGCGCTTTCAGTCGTGGAAGTGCTTGAGGTGGTGCGTGTCCCGAGTTTGGTGGTCAGGAAGTCGGCCGACCATGTCAGTGCGTCTCGGCCTTTCGAATCGACGACGAGTTTCCCGTAGTCCGTGTGAGCACCCCCTGAGTAGAAGGAGATAGCGCGGGATGCGGACTTTGTGACATCGGCGACGTTGAAGGACTTGGAGAGGTCTGCAACTGCCCCGAGATCGAGGCCGCTGAGGACGCCGCTGGTGTCGGCCGCGATCGCGATGGTGTCCAGTACCAGTGGCGGAATGGCAAGTAGGTCACCACTCATCAGGTATTTGACCATCAGTGCTGCGTTCTGGGCGAGTGCTGTCAGATCGAGGGCGTTGATGACCTTCAGTACGTCCCCCGCTAGTCGTTCGGGAGTTCCCAGGGGCATGGTTGCGAGGATGGCGATGAGTGGATCAAGGTCGACCGAGTCGACGGCTTCGACGACACCGATGAGCTTCGCGTTGAGGGCGTTGATGGTGTCGGGCATCGCGATGAAGTTGCCAGTTGTGGCGAGGCCACCGATACCGATCATGTCGTTGACGATGCCTTGAAAGTCGATTCGCGCGACTTTGCCGGATGTCAGGGATGCCTGACGCATCAGGGAAACGGGCTGGATTCCCCGAACAATGCGCGAGGCTGCGGTGATGTCGCCTCCGCCCAGTCCGACAAGCGGGCCCACCTGATCGGTCAAGGTCGCCGCCGCTTCGCCGAGTTGATCAGCGCCGAGAGAGTCTGCGCCGTCAGCGATCTTGTCTAGCGTCTTGCTCAGATTGTCGACGTCGACGTTCTTGACGGACCCCAGGACTGTGCTGGCCCTGAACTGTGCGGTGTCCTGTTCGAAGTCGGCCAAGGTCGCGGCGGCATAGCCCTCGTTGATGTTTCGCGTGAGATCTCGGAAGACTGTTGTCTGCGACTTCGTTTCGTTGGCGATGGTGCGAGCTCCGGCTCGGTCACCGGCCGCGAGAGCCTTCTCGATCTTCGCGGGTGCGGTCTTGATCGCCTCGACGTTGAGTTCTCCGAGGTTTGTTGCTGTCGCGAGGTCGGCAGGGTTGGTCGCTGCCTCCTTGTCGTCGCCCCCTGTCATGCCGGTGTTTCCGAGGACGGTGCCGAGAGAGTTCAGCAATCCGTCGTCCGAGGGAGTCGCGCAGTACAGGTCTGGTGCCGGATCGCAGATGGTGACGACGTCGAGATCGCCGAATCCTTCGCTGCGCGGCCCGACGATGCCGTGTCCCGGCGGGTTGGGGCCGACCACGGTCTCGCCTTTGGTTCCGCGTCCCGGGTCAGCGATCAGTACGGTTGCGCGCAGCTTGGATGCGGTGATCGGACCCCGGCCCTGGGCGATGTTCTCGGCGATATCGCCAGCGATATCGGCGCCTTGGCTGTATCCGATGATCGAGAAGACCGTTGCGGGGCATCGGGCGGCGCGCTGACGCAGGGTGTCGGTAACCGATTTCACTCCGTCTGCTTTGCTGTCCGCATATGGCACACCTTGATCGAAGGCCGTCGCTTCGTACGCGGGATAGACGGATGCGACTGTGTCGCCGAGTTTTTCTTCTACTTTGTCGGTGATGGGCTTGAGCATTCCGACGGGCACGTCCGGGTTGGCGTTCTTGTTCGTCTCCCAGGTCCCGGAGACGGCAACAATTTCGCTGGGAGAGCACGATCCGGGTTTGGCTTGGATCGGGGCGGCGGTGACCGCGCTGGCGCCGATCACCGTGATAAATGCGAGCGCTGTGGTGGTGATGCGCGCGATCAGTGTGCCGTGTGGCGTCATCGGGTTTCGTCTCCTGGGCGACGGGTGGCATGGTTCCCGATCGACGCTATCGGCACGGTAGGTCGAACCTATGTGCGTTTCCCGGGATCCATTGGTGTGGACTCGGCCACGATGACAGTCGGGTTCTCCAGCGGAGACGCGCTGAGGGGAGGATGCCGAGCGGGTGAGCGCCGGCGTGGCCGGCGCTCACGGGCTATATCGGATCACCGCACCCATCTGCCGTAGGCAGAAGCACGGGGCGTACACGAACTGAATCATGCACGGCCGCACGGTCTAGTCACGCTAGCCGCCAGCACAGTCGATATTAGTGGATTGCCCGAGCGATCCATAGCTGTGCAGCTCACCGCCCACCCTTTGGGAACAGCGTGTGATGTCGGACTACCGGCCCGGACCTGCGGGGGAGTGTGGAGAACCTTGTGTCTACCTTCGGCAGGTACACCGCAACTATGAGAAGGGAAGTCCATGTCGAACGTCGAGTCGGTCTTCGCGACCGCCGCTGAACGCCTGCGGATCATCGCCCGGCAGGCAACTCCCGGTCCTTACCAACGGTCCCGGACCGTACCTGGCGCGTTGAGGTGCGTCGATGCCGACGACGGTGGTGAGCAGCATCTTGCGTTCGGGGTCGCCCGCAAGGAGGATTTCCGGTTGCTCGTTACCGCTGATCCGGGGGCGTTCGAGCTGCTGGCGTCGATTTTGGAGGTGACGTCGGCGTCCGACGATGCGGCTCCAGCGTTAGCTGAGTACGTCCGCTATCTCAGCCGAAAGATGGGTTTGCAGCTTCCCGAAATCGATTTCGGTATCGATCCTGTGCGAGCGCAGGCGGTTCCGGAGGTAGTTGCATCGCCTGTTCAGAAGAAAACTGTGATCGACGTTCCGCGCTCGGCGCCAGCCCGGGCTGCTGCTCCGGTCTTCGATGCCACCGATCTGTGACCGACAACTTGCGAAGGGGCCCCGCACAGTAAGACGGTGCGGGGCCCCGAATCATGACGGTCGGTCAGCCGGCCATCAACAGCTGATCTCCACGAAGCACGTCGTCGCCGATGCTGCGGTACATCTGCGCGGCGACATCTTCGGAGACATCGAATTCTGCATTGCGGCGCGCCGCGACAGCAGCGCGATGCGCCGCCTCGTTGAGCGCATGGCCTGAATGTCCCGGTACCCAACGCACTTGGCTGCCCGTCCGTTCGAGTGCACGCTGCAGCGCAACGACACGGTAGGCGTAGATCACGTCCATATGGGTGTAGAGGTCGTCCAGCGGCAGCTGGAGGTATTTCAAAGCGACGCGGCTGTCCGTCACAATCGACAGTCGCCTGCCGTGGTGTTGATTGACCGCGAGTGCGATGGCCAGGACCTCACCGACATTGATGTCGGTGATGGCAGGAAGCCATGCCGTATGCACGATTCCTTCCGCATCGACTGCTCCGATGCCGACACCGTTGTGCCGATAGCGTTTCGATGCATCAGTGCCGACGGCCAGCGCCGCGATCTTCCGCGGATTGACCGTTGGCTGCACGGCAGGGGCAGCTGGCTCTGGCAGTCGCTCGCCGGCACTAATGAGCATGGGCTGCAGGACGCCGGTCGGGAGGTTGACGATGCGGACGCAGGGGAAGCTGCCGGAGACGGCGATGAGCTCATTGCGAACACCTGAATGGTCGATGAACACGCTGGTACGCGAAAGTCCTTCTGCTGCTCGGCGATACAGCCACTCGAATGCGTCGAGAGCAAGTACTGAGACCGGCGTTTGGGAGGGACGGGTCAACACCTCGGTGTGCTGCGTTGCGCCGCGGCGGTAGACGATGACCGCGGTGCGCGGGCGCGCGTCGCAGATCGTGTTGTGGAGCGTGTTGTGGATCGGACGTTCGAAGCGAATGACAGCGGTGTCGATCGACTGTTCATTGCGTCGGCACCATGCCTCCCAGGATGACTGAAGTGTCAGCTGGTGCTGGAGTAGCTGTAAGGCGGCGGAGGGTGTGCACATGGGAACAATTCCTGTCCTTCGTGTAGTGGTCCGGTTGGATTCTCGCCGGGACGTTCTCCACGGTAAATTCGCTGCCCCAGGGTGTTTCAGTTACCAGCCGCTGCCGCTGTCACGGTGTCGGGCAGACTGAATCGCAATTGAGCTTGTTCGCAATGTAGAACCGGCCAGCAGTCGAAACGACGGTGTACTGCTGGTAGTACTCGTGGATCAGTCCGTCGGGTGTCGCCAACGTGAGCTTCACGTTGTAGACATTCTCGGCTTCGGTGCTGGTGATCACGATGTTGCGTTTGACGCCCCGGTCGACGCGGTCCACGTCGGTTTGGATTGCCGCTGCTGTTGCTGGGGTGTTCTGGCTGGGGACCAGAAACGCAGCCGCCGCCGCACCGCTGCGTTGGTCGTAGTACGCGTTGTCGAAACCGAGGATGACTCCGGGGCCGCTGGTGGTGTCACCGATGGACGGTGCGTCAGCGACAGTGCTCGGCGTGGTGACGGTGCTGGTCACGGCTGCGGTCGTTTGGGGTGTTGCCGAGGTGCCGTCACTGTCGGCAGGTTGCTTGACGACGATGACGATGCCGATTGCGACGGCCACAGTGGCGGCGAGGCCCCCGACGATACGCAAGGTCCGCCGTCGCCCCGCTGGTGTTCGAGTCGGCTTTTGTGGGGTGCGCAGATACGCGTCGGTCTGAAATTGGGAAGACCCACTGTCGTATGTGTCCTCGTAGCTGTCGTAGCCGGGGTCGTGAGTGGCGGCTGAGGGTGTGAAGACTGGTTCCGCCGATTCCCACGGATCTATCGGTGCGGGCACGGCAGGGATCACTGTCGTCGCGTCGTCATCTAAAGGCTGAGCTGAGATCGACGGTTCCGAGGGCGGAGAAGCGATCTCGTCCTGGACGAATCCGCCACCGAATTCGTTCTCCGGCGTCCACTCTGTGCCCCATTCAGGATCTGCGTCCCAGGATTCTGTCCGTACCGATTCCCTCTCGAAACCGTTGTTGGTGATGTCAGGGTCCGGTTCTACGCGTCCGCGTGCCATGGCGTTCCTCCGTCGGCTCGATTAGTGCTCTAACTACGACCGCGGACGGTAGCGGTTGGCTTCTCCGATGGTTCTCATCTCGATGAATGCGCACTGCGAGCGCGCTCCTGAAGGACCGGCCGGCCGTATCGCAGCGGCCGCATCGCGCGGTTCGGCGCCTCCTTACTCGTCGGGCTCAGATGGGGGGACTGCTCGATGAGGTCAGGGTGGAGAACCCTGTCTCTACCGTCTGCAAGCGTCGGATCTCGCAAGGATCGCGGCGCGCGAATCACCAAGTTTCACCAGGCTTCCTGGCAGGTGTGCGTTGCCGACTCTCGCGGGATTCGTCGGGTTGAGCTCGATCGGAGTTCGGCCCTCCTTGAAGTGCGCACGAGAGGAACTCAATGCCCAAGAAGCACAGGAAGCCACGCAAGCGGTGGATCGCTCCAACTGCGATCGCGGCCGGAATCAGCACGAGCGCGATGTTCGGCGCGGGGATCGCTCACGCAGCACCGGAGTCAGGATGGAGCAATCCGGATCCCGGGCAGCAAGCGCCGGAGTCGGGATGGAGTAATCCGACTCCCACTCCGACCACTCCTGCACCTGCACCTGCCCCCGAACCCGCTCCGGTTGAGGAGAACCGGTCGTACTGGACCCCTCCGCCCCCGGAGTACACCGATGTCCAGTGGCGCCCATCACCTTCCGCCCAGTCGCCGTCGAATTCCGGAAATGGCTACACGGAGCCGACTTACACAGCTCCGGTCCGAGTCGAAGATCTGCACCTCCCGATCGCCGTCGATCCAATCGCGCCGATTCAGGCACCCGCGGAGCGTCTGCGGCTTGGTGACTTCGTCACCGACCAGCCGAACTGGTTGTCCGATGAGTACCTGGATCGAACCAATAACACCGCCGCGGTGATCGAAGCGCAGTACGGCACGGCCTGGAAGTCCATCGGCGTCGATGCCGAACGTAGTGATCGGATTGCGGCAGCCACCGTGGCAGGGGTCGCGACGGGAGCCTTGGGCGGTGCGGCTATCGCAGGCACGCCGTTTGCCGTTGGTGGTGCGCTCGTCGGCGGCACCATTGGCGGAAACATCGGCTTGACCCTCGGAAATGTTCTGGTTCCGGGTGTCGGCTGGGTGCCAGGTGGCGTGGCAGGAACAGCGGTGGGCGCCGGTGTCGGGGCTGCGGTGGCGGGCGTGCCTGCGGCATTGGTGGGTGGCGCAGTCGGCGGTGTCGCCGGTGGACTCGCGGGTACCGCATTCGGTGCCGGTGACACCACGAATACCCCCACCGAGTTCGACCTGCCTGATGTTGCAGAACCAGACACTGCGGCGATCACCGCGCAGGTGACGGAGACGCTCGCACAGCAGCAGCCTCAGGTCGCCGAGTTCGTCCAGGACACGGTCGCCTCGGCGCCGCAGGTCGTGGAGCAGGTTACCGAGCAGGTCGCAACTGCCCGTGAGGCAACGCTGGCTCAGCCTGGTGGTGAAGATGTGATCGCTGGTTTGGATGCTGCAGCGAAGGAGCTCGACTACGCCTTCGGTCCTGTGGCCGCGATGGTCAACGACGCAGTGGCGGCAGCTACTGCGGGTGTCAATCCGGCCTGAGCTGTCGGATACACGAAGGCCCTGAGATTGACGATGTAGCCAATCTCAGGGCCTTCGGGCTTCTCCGGCCTTTCGGCTTCGAGCAGAGGGGTCGGGAAGTCGATTGGAAAGTCTCCTCTTACTTCACATCTGAGAAAGGTTGACCGCTATGTCAACGGGAAAACGACCACAATTTCTTGCACGTATGTCCGCTGTGGCGGTCACTGTGGCAACTGCCGGACTCGCTTTCACTGGCGTCGCAAGCGCCGATACGCCACCAGTCACTCCGAGTATCGGAGGGGACGATATCTGGCCTGTCGAAAACCTCGAGGTATGTGGAGGGCCGATCCACCTCGATCGCGAGACCGACCGAGAGCGCCCTGGGAACCTCGAAATTATTGCGACTCCACGCGGGGCTTTCGGCGCTAGTTCGCAGTGTGCCACCACCATTCAGGTTGACTGGATCAACGGCATCGCGCCATTTGTTCACACGACGTGGGCACAGCTGGACCGCGCGGGAGCCACGCGAATCGACATTCCGGCTGGGGCTGGCGTCAGCCTGGTGACGGTCTCGGTGGTACCGCAACGCGCACTCGCGGTATCGAACTACGTTTGGATCGCTCCCTGAAACGCCGACGATAACGCCAGCCACGCTGTCACCGCTTGTTCTGAGCCCTCGGAGATCACTCGTGAACCTCCGGGGGCTCTGGCGTACCTAACCTGCCGACATGTGACATCGAACGCATGTTCGACTACCGTAGGGAGGGGCGCGGCTTACGGCAGGAGGGCAGCTCAACATGGCAGAACTGTCCGACCAGGTCACCCCCGTTCCAGAAGTCCTCAGCAAGGCGGAAAAGCTCGAACAACTCCGCCGGAAAATGGCGTCGATTCCCGCCCGCTCCGACGGCACCGAACCAACCACACCGTCGGTGATGCTCCGGCCGGTCGACGAGCGCGAGCCGACGCCCATCGTGGCCACAGCGCAATCAACCCTCAGAATGCTTCCCGTCCCCAAGCCGATCGGCGACCTACTCCCACGCGGGGGACTGGCACGCGGAACCGTCGTCAGCGTCGACGGCGCAGCCTCAGTCCTCATCGGACTACTCGTCACCATCACCGCCGCCGGCGGCCACGTTGCCGTGATCGGAATGCCCGGACTCGGACTCCTCGCCTTCCACGAGCAAGGCGGAGATTTAGCGAAGGTCGCCCTCGTGCCCCAGCCAAAGGACGCCGGAATCGACTGCGCCGCAATTCTGCTGGAGGGTTTCGACGTCGTTGTCCTAGGACTCGCCGGAGGCGCCGTGACGCCCTCCCGGGGTCGGGCAGTGACAGCAAGGGCGCGAAGTAAGGGATCGCTGCTCATCGTGACAGAAGGCCAGTGGGACGGCCCGGATCTGCGAATTTCGTCCCGCGTCTCCGGGTATTCAGGATTATCAGCGGGGAGAGGACGTGTGACAGGCATTCAGCTCGACGTCGCGGCCGCCGGCAAAGGATTCCAACAACGCACCGGACGCATGGAAATCCGCGACGAAACCGGACAACTCCGCTGGGTAACAGTCGAGGACACCACCCTCGTCGCGACACCGCCATTGATGGCAGCGCAGTGATCAACACCGACCACTGGACCGAACGCTGGCCCGATCACCCCGTGATCAGGACGTTCGACCCGCCTAGAGCAGTGAAAGTCGACATCGGGAGGGCCCTCCCGCTCGGACGCGGGGGAGCCTCTCGGGCCGATCATGTGAGCATGCGGGTGAAAACGTCCGCGCTCTACATGTCCGGGTATCTCGATGCAACCCAGCAGTTTTGGGTCAAAATGCACGATGGGCAATGGTTGGCCGGGGTGACCGTGCGGGTGACCGATGCCGGCGGAACCAACCTCGTCGAGATCGACATGCTGGTCACCGCCGATGCCGTCACCGAAGTGTCGGCTACGTAGCTCGTCTCCGAGAGCCGCCGTCAAGACTTCCGAGCTGCCAGGTCAGTGGGAAGGCCGGCAATGGAGAAGGGTGGTGAGACCGTTCGTGAGCGGCAACCGTCGCAGATCATTATCGAGGAGACGAAACACCATGGACGACGAGACCGGTATCCCGACAGGTCCCAAGGCGCAGGGCGATATTCGCCGTCAGCCGCGTGAGTACCGCATCGTGAATTGGGGAGAAATCCCGAAGAATCTAGTCGACGCAGTCCAGGTCGGAAACTACCCACCTCATACTCCAACTCTTCCGGAAGAGCGCATAGCTAGCTGGCTATATCGCATCTTCGCTCATGGAAAGGCGAATGAGAAAAAGGTCAACGACGCAGTCTCTGTCACCACGTGGCCCAGCGAACCCACGGCGCCACAACGCCGCATCATGGAACTCGTCGTCGAGGCTGAAGACGCGCGGGAATCGATTGAGGATGGTCTCGGCTCGCCGCTGGCGGTTGTTCGCGAGTACCCCGAGGTGGATCTCCGCCGAGACTGCAACGAGATCGGCGTCGCCGCCTATCGACTCCTCAGCCAGAACGGAAATGGCAACGTCAGCCATCACACGCACAGCACCATCGACAGCGTGGAGGAACTCGCGCGACGTGTAAACGCGATCACCCGCTTCTCCGCTGCGGTCCGAGAAAGTCGACGCGCAACTGCTTGAATCCCGTCGATGCACTGACCGGCGAGTGAAGCTGTCCGCCAACCCCGCCGGAGATCAGAGCAGCAATCGGTGGGGTTGGCTCGAAGACTTCCTCCGGATCGGCGCCCCAGAGATTGCCCGCCATTACAGGCGTCTCGGACGAGACATCGGCCGATCGGCACTTGCGCTGCACAGCACGTTCTCACCGTCTACCCGCAATTGCCGAAAAAATCACGGACACCGCAAATCGCCTGGTATCCAAAGGGCCGGAACACTATTGGCACGTCGGGTGGGAACTGTTCCTACGTCTACTGCCACACCACATCTAGCGTGCAGATCACTCGATCCGGCCGCCCGGCAGCAGCAGCTAATACGGACCATGTGCCGTTCTCTGTACGACGATAGGGCACCGATGTGTCATGGCTTCCGGACACTTCCGCGGGTATGGATGACGCCCACACCACGGTTCTCAGACGACTGAAACATCGCGCGGCCGGGCCGGAAAACTGATGGGCCCCACAACCCACCAGGAGCTAACCGTGCCAAATGTTCAATCGCCTACCGCTCGAAAAATTGCTACCTCCGTTGCCGAAGCGTGGCACCGGAGTTCGAACAACTCGTCAACTTTGGAGATTCCGCTTGGCATCGTGGCGACATTTTCCCTTCATGCCCAGCACCGTAAGTCTGCCGACCATTCCCCTTGTGCCCTTGTCCAACTCGATCGCGAGGACCGTATCGCGGCCCTGCGCGCGACTTGGGCACTGACGTGGCTCTCCGATCCGTACCTCGTGGAAATCGCATCACCACTTCACCGGTGGCTCGACGACGAGATCAGCGACGAAACCATTCGAACTATTCGCGTCATTTTGGATGCGGCACACACTGCCGGGCTTCCATCCCTCGTTGATCGCAGGGGCAGCGTCCCGGCCTTCGACGTCCTCGGGTTCCTTGTCACCGAGCTGCGACCAGCTCGCGCGTCAACACCTTGGCGAGTTCTACACACCTCCCGAGGTCGCAGATGTGATGGCGGCCCTCACACTGCCTGAACTTCCCACCCCGGGGGCTCTTTTCGCTGATCCGACAGCTGGGACCGGTGGCCTCCTCGCTGCGACCGCTAACCGCATCCGCATTCTCGGCGGCAATCCTCGCGACTATGTCTGGGAAATGTCCGACATCAATCATCTGTCTGTCGCATGCGCGGCAGCGAACGCGGCCATCTGGGGACTTGGGGTGAATGTTCTTGTGTATCGCGCCGATACTTTGGCTCCGGGTGATCACCGTGCCGAGGCTCTGGCCACACGCGCTGGCGTGCTCGAACATCACCGAACCACGCTCGGGGCTGCACGTTTGGCTGTCCTGCTAACGGGGAGCGCGGCAGTCGGTTCACCTGCATGTGCAGCGGTGTGAAGTGATTGAACCCGGCGGGCACCAGCTCAGGCCTTCTTGGCTGAGCTGATGCCCCATCGGGGACTATGTCCCACCGATCCAACCGCGGTGTGCGCCACCTGGCTGTCCGATCGCGGGGGATCGGGAACCGTCAAGTCAGTAATCGGCCGTCCGCAACATTGAGTGGATCCACTGAGCTACAAAGGAATCAGATGAGCAAAGTCACGCGTCCTCGAGATCGCCATGAACCCACCCAAGCCTCACAGAATTGACCGAACCCCGTTCGGCGAACACGACCTCGAAGCCATCTCACGGCGATGTGGAGAAACCTACTTCGCCAGGTCCGGCGGATCCGCGACTGTCGAAGAGGTCATGGACGATTGGGACCTGCGCGATGGATTTCTGGTCTGCCGCCCCGACGTGGGGACCATGTGGGTTCGTCACGGCACTGTTGACGGTGAGGCTGCATGGTGGGTGGAGGTGCCCTCTGGCAACACTGGGTGGAACTATCACGCGCACTTTCCGGGCATCCTCACAGGTGAATGGGTCTATTGGCTCTACTCGCAGTGGTTGGCGTGAAGCGATCGATGTCTCCACAAAGTGTGTGATGACGCTCCCGGGCGGTGTCAGAGTCTTCGAATGTCACGAGTGCGGGCATGATGTGGGTCAGGCTTTTGGGGCAGGAGAGGCCTTGTTTGCGGCATCGGACACGTGGAGAGCGTGGGCGGATGTGAGTACTGCAAGTGACGAAGACGGGGGATCCGATGGGTAAGGCGAAGAGTAAGCGGAAAACTGTTGTGCGAGAAGCAGCTCCGAAGCACACCCCGGGCGCTCAACTGCGGCACGGGCTTGCAGTTCGGCATCGAGCGGTTATGGCGTTATCGACGGGAAAATTCAAGCCGTCGCAGATGCCGTTGCTATTGGACGCCTTCGACGAGGCGGCAACGCCTGTTGTGAAGCATCTGGAACCGTTTGCTTTCGCGGTGTGGGAGTTGCGGAGTTTCCGCGCGTCGGGAGTTGTCGGTCCGACGTTGAATCGGTTGAGCGAGTTTTATGGGCGCCCAGCACAGGTGCTTGCTGCGAGCCCAGAGCGATATCTCGGGTTCGGGGGCACGCGGACTTCTTCCGACGATGCTGTGGACGAGCAGGGGGTGCTCGTCATGTACTGCGGGTATCGGTGCACAAGCGGAGCGACGTCGAATCGGTACGCCTACTTTGCGTCCGAGGAAATGACGGCGCTGATTCTGGCGGGAAGTGAGGGCTCCGCGGATGTCGGTGTGACGATCGCTGATCTGCCCTCACCGTCTGGTGTCGCCTACCTGACACAAGCTGCGGGCGGGTTGGTGTTGCTGTGGAACACCATCGACGATGTGCTCTCGGTTCAATTGGTGCCGACCGCCGGGGCTGAGGACCTCATCCTGAATCAAGGCGAGATTCAAGATGGTTGGGGACACAGGTTCGGCAACCACAGATATCTCCCGATCCCGTTCGCCGAGGCGGAATTAAGTTCGCCTGAAAGCGATTCCCCACCAACACTTCAGAATGTCGGCGGATATACCCCGGGGATGCCCGACGATGCGCCGGCTTGGTCTCGCACGGGGATCTATCAGGGTTGGGCTCCGGAACAGATTTTGGCTGTGTTCCTCTCGTTCACGCACATGCTTCGGCAGGAGTCGTTGGTGGACTCGCCAACAGTTCGAACTGCGAAGTCGTCGTTGAGTGGCCGACGCCGCCAACCGGGGTTGGTGACGTATTTGACGTACCGATCTCGTGGTGGAGCGCGTGCCACGGCAGGCGCCGACGAGGCCCCGTCGCGGGTGTACTCACACCGGTGGACTGTTCGAGGTCATTGGAAGCGGCACTGGTATCCGAGTGAGCAACGGCATCACCCGATTTGGATTTCGACGTACATCGCGGGTCCGGAAGCTGCACCGATGAAAACGTCCGACAAGGTGACGCTGCTATGAGGGGTCTACGGCGCTGACTGTGTGGTGTGTGGTCGTGGTCATTGGGATTGCAGAAGAAGAGGGTTCGGAGGAGCAGTATGCGTCTCGAGGATGAGCATCCGACGTTGTTTCGTCAGTTGCATCCCACGCGCAATGCAGGGATAGACCCGGGTTCGGTGACGAACTCGTCGAACGAGATGGTGTGGTGGCTCTGCCCGGCGGGCCATGAATGGCGGGAGACGCCGTTGCAGCGGCGTTCCGACATGATGTGGAAACAGAGTGACATCTACGCGTGTTTGTATTGCGTTGCTCCGGGGTGCACCGTGCACAGCTGTGGTCATCGTCGGTTTCAATCCGGCAAGGATTCCATTTTTCGTGTGCTCGCACATCCATGTGACAAGTGCGAGCTCACGGAGCACGCCCGCCTGGTACTTGATGCACATGCTGATGCTGCGCCGGCGGCGATCGGTGTTCTCGAGAGCAGCGCGTTGTACGCGTTGTTCTGCAGCCGCGGATCCGAGGTCGTTGAATGGTGGGACAAGATTTTCCCGCTGGTCGAAGCCTATTTCGTGCGAATGCTCTGCGTGTACGTAGCAATCGACACCGTGCAATTCCGCCTTCGACGAAAGTGGACGGAACCGGTGGTACTGGGGGCGTGCATGCGACGGATCGTCAAGGAGTTGCCGCGAAACACTCACCAGGAGATGTATTCGGTAGTACCGGCAGATGCGGGGCACTTCCGTCAGCACTATATGCCCGAGATTCAGCCGAGCGAGATCGTCCGAGCGTTGACGAGAGTCGGGTTCGACGTCCTCGACACCGCGTTGGGTATCGACATCGAAAACCGGGTCCAATTCTTTGAACAGCAACACTTTTCCGGGAATGGCGTGTTGCCTCCGACCACGTTCGAGGGTCGGCACTACCCGACTTTTGATCACATCTCCTTCGATCGCGAGAAGGGTGCGGCCTCGAGGTTGCAGCAGTTCCGGCCGATGGAATTCGTGCAGAGAACCACCGCGGTACGGCTGACGCTCGGTGATTCTGCACCTGCAGATGCGGACGATCCACTCGGCCGGGACTACATCGGGTATGCACCCGACCTGACGCCGGAGCAACTTTGGGAACGTGCGCGTGGAATGTGGAAGTTGCGCGCGGACTACGCCGCTGCGTCGTCGATCGCCTTGGTCGTCGTCGAGCGACGAGTGGTCATGGTCGCTTCAATCTCAGGTGTGACCTTTCATCGCGGCGCTCTGGCCATTGCCGGCAATCCGATGCCCGATCACCCATTGATGGGGAGACCGGATCCGCTCCATACCCCGAATCCCCTAGCTCACGGCACTTTCGATCAAGGTCAGGTGCCATGACGAGGACCAGCAACGGGCGTCATCTCGATGGCGCCGCGATTTCGGATGTGCGCCGAACAGGTGACGTGGGGTCGTTGATGCAGTTTCTGCTGGCAACCCAACCTGTCGGCGCAGTGCAGGTCGTCGACGGCTGCAAGGCGGTACGCCGCCACGTCCAGTCATATCCGCTGCCCGGAAGGCGCGACGGTGACGCCATCTGGGCGCAGTCCGTGGCTTCATTCATGGAGAAGCCTCAGCGCACCCGTTCGGGCCTCAAAGCGGCGCCGCGGGGGCCGAAGTCGCCGGTGGAGTCGTGGACTGCTGTCCTCAACGTCGGAGCGGCAGCGTTCGCAGGAGCGGGTAGTGATGTGTCGGCGATAGCGACGACTGTGATGGGTCGACTAGGTATCGCGGCAGATGATGGATCGTGGCGGTGGATTGCTTTGTCCTTTGCCACCGTCGGCCAGTTTGTGCAGCGGGTGCATTTAGCGGCGACGCCCTTGGACAACCGCGACCCGACGTGGAGTCTGCTCGATCACGACAGATGGGCATCACGGACAGCTGCGATGGTCATTGCGGACGCCGAGCGTGGGATCCTGCTGTGACCTCCGCAGGTACGGCTGGGCGCGAATGGTGTCGGTGTCGAGCGGTTCACGTCAATAGGTTTTCACGACGTCCGTGATCGATGCCGGCACGGTCACGGACGTCGGCATGCGGGTGGCGAAACCCGTGTAGCTGACATACGGCCGAACGAATCTCCTTGCGAGGTATCACTGTAGGGATCGCCTGCGCATGGTGAGAAGTTCGGCGAGTTCGTTCACCGGCTCCCAGACCACTGGTTGAGGCACCTCCGGGGCGCTCTGCCACCGCATCCCGCCGGCGATCCACCGTTCACGCCACTCTGCATGCATGCGCGATTGCGCGCTCTGACGGTGCTGGTCGGCACCGGAGGCCACGTCGAAAGTGAACGCGCACGCTGGACACCTCTCGCCGGAACCCGAACCATCTCGGGCATAGGGCCGCTCGCGTAATCCAGGGTATCCACACACTTGGCACCGAAAAGTCCTGGTGGCGGAGGGGACGATGTCGACGACGACGCCCTTGCTGCTGAACTTGGTGGGGTAATCGTCCTCGAGACGGTCGAGAGCGGTCCACTCCACCCCGGGCTCGATCTGGTGAAACCGGAAGGTGCCGCAATTGCTGCTGACGAAGATCATGCATCGAACGGGGGTGGGTTCGGGCAGATCGTAGACAAGCTGGGCGAATTCGCGGGCGAACGCGATGCCTTGCTCGAGCAACGCGCGTTGATCGGATCTGGTGATGAACGGTCCCATCGACTCGACCGGAAGGCCGGAGGGAAGGAAGTCTTCTGCGACGGCATTCGGGGTGCGCAGTGGCACATAGTCTTCGAGGTGGAATGAACTGTCGTTGCATTCCCACCCGGTGTAGTCGAAGAAGTTTGCCGGCGGAGTCTCGTCGTCGGCACGTGAGTCCGCCCAGACCAGAAGCTTTCCGCGCCGTTCTATTCCGCGATTCAACTTCGCCCTGAGCTGCGGCGTCAGGCCGTCGGTGGGGTCGATCGTGGAGAACCCGACGCCGAGACCGAGGAATGCTGCGGCGTTGTCGGTGATCCGGATAGTGAGCATGTCCTCATGCTTCCAGTGACCGCGGCACTCCGCTGGCAGGTGATCCTGTGGTGCGGCGCACGTCGGGCCGGGCGCACTTGGTGAGCGTTACGGTCTGACGATGACTCCGTTTGAAATCGACCTTCCGGATCCGGCTGCAGCACATCGGATGCTCGCGGGATGGGCGGCAGCGTACGCGGCAGTTTTCTCCTTCTCTGACCTCCATTCGACCTTCACCATCGAAAACAATCGAGTCACCTACCGCGACGGCGGCGGATCACACTTCGACGTCATTTCGCTGCCGGGTGGCCGTGCTGCGATCTTCGGTTTCGACCGGCACGACCCTGATCCTGCGTTGGAGGGCGGCCGCGCCGTCTTGTGCGATCACGGTGCCGAACCCTGGTGGCTCGAAACCGCCGGCAACGACGAAATCCTGAACTTCGCCTACGGATACGAGGTCGGGAGGTGGAGAGCTGTTGGCCATGATCCGACACGCGTTGTGCCTTTCGTCCTTGCGCCGGGGTCGTCGGGGCAGCCGAATTCAGCGCTCTCATCCCTCGCAGACTTCCTCGAGCAGGCTTCGGAAGACCTTCTCGGGGAATCGGTACGCGGAGATGACACAGCCCTCCGCGCGCTGCTCAATGCTGGATCGGATCTCGACGAGCTGACTCTGCGCGCAGCGCTGGTGGGGGAGTACGAGTACCTGCAGGATGGGCTCGAAGCGGCGGCTCTGTTTCGGCTCCGCGACGCTCCGCGGTGACCGTCAACTCACAGCGGCCAGACGAAAGTTGCCGGTCGCCTTGTGTGCCAATGGACGTGCAGTCAGACCGGCTCCAATAATGATGGGTTGTTGTTGCGAGGGCTGTTCACTGCAGTCGAGACTTCGTAGGGTTCGAGATGCGGCTCCGGAACTGAGTTGATCATGGCCTGGACCTCGCCTTTGTCGGTGAGGTTCGGATCGAGCCAATGTTCCCAGAACGATTCGGGCAGGATCAGCGGGGATCTGTCGTGTATGTGTCCCGTGGCATCGCTGGCTGGCCGAGTCAAGACTGTGCAGGTCCATACCCACTTGTCCGGATCATCTTCGGGCAGTTCAGGATCGGGCCACAATTCGTAAAGACCGGCCATCGCGAGAATGTCGTCCTCGCCGCGAAGAAAATAGGGAATCTTCGCCCCTGCTTCACTTTTCATCCACTCGTAGTAGCCGGCGGCCGGGATGATGGCGCGCCTTTTGGAAGCACTACCTCTGAATGACGGCTTCTCCGTGACGGTTTCGCTGCGGGCGTTGATCAACTTGGACGCCATCTTCCGGTCTTTCGACCAAGCAGGGAGCAAGCCCCATTTGACCGTCCTGAGCTGGCGCTGGGGCTCGGAGTCGGGTTCCTCGCGTGGGGTTCCGTTCGAGGATCACCCGGACAGGTTGGGTGGGTGCGACGTTGTAGGACGGGGGCAGTTCGTCGCCGACGGTCTGCATCGTGTCGAAAAACGACTGCAATTCCTTGCTTGAGCTTGTGCTTGCATAGCGCCCACACATGGCCTGACCTCCTCGTAATCGGTTCCCGTCCCATTGAACAGCGTGGGTCCGACTTCCGCGCCAAACGCCGTGTGATGATCTGTGCGAGTACGTCGTCGACTGTCGCGAAAGGGGAAGTGCGATCACCAGTCCTCGGCCGGCGCCTACCGATGTCGCGTTGGCGATCGTGGCCGCCACAGTCCTCGGTGTCACAGTCGGAGTTCTCCTGGCCGACGTGGCGGCCGGCGTCGCGGTCGGAGCTGGCACCGCTATTGTCTTCCGCTTCATACTTCGGACGATCATCACCCGGAAATGACGGAATCGTCGCAGTTCATGCACCCTAACTGCTAGATGCGAAGGTTAGACTGCTCGGTTCATTGATCAAACGAATGACGTGGATGGGTGCCGAAGATGTCGAACGACGGTGACAACTCAAACCAGCTGAACAACGACGACTCCAACGTGCCCGAGAAGGCTCAACTAGATAGGTGGATCGACGGGGAGGTCTCTACGACGTCGATCTTGGACAAGATCCTGACAGCCATCGGCGTCGCCCCCAGAAAATGAATTCATATGCCAGTGTGGCGAGCACCGGCGGCACTGGCTTTCCGGTGGCGGCGCTCACGCCTTCTACTGTGCGCTGGTTTGTACTGGTTTTGGCCGGTTTTCGGAGGTTGAGACAATAGTGAAATGAGCGAGACTGCAGAACCGGATGAGACTCAGGGGTGGAGCCCGGCCCCGGACGAGGGCCAGGCCGGCACGGTGATGACGAAGGACGGTCAGTGGGCGTACCGGTACAAGGATGGCGCGGAGTTGATCATGATGAAGATGCCTGAGCGTCCAGCCGCGACGTAGCCGGCAGAAAATTCAAGAAGATCAGGTCGCCACATGTGACCGATCTGCAAGGATCTTGCAGGTCAGGACCTTAGCTCGCGCTGCGGTCTGGTCAGTGTGGCGACCTGATTCTCGTCGCAGGACACAGACTAGTACGCGGGCCCGACATCTTCGATGCGGAGATCTAGGGGCCGGTCTCCGGTTACTCGATCGGGGAGAGCGCGGACGCGTGCAGGAGGGACGATGCTCCGAGTAGTTCGATACCGAGGAGCCGTCCGTCTCTGTCGTAGTCGAGGATGATCTGGCTGTCAGAGCCGTCGCAGTGGACGTGCTGCTGGCGCACAGCGTCTCCGTTCGCCCGGTCGGAGGCCACATAGATGTATGAAGCGTCGGCGTCAGGGTCGTATGCTGCCGCGAAGGTCAGATGCATATCGAGAGAATAGTTCTGGGCGGAGCGTGAGGCGACTTGACGCTGTGGCCGCGCGGAGGACTTCACCACGTGAAGTACCGGCACATATCCTCGCCGAGCGCGGTTTCATCCGAATCAGTTGGGACTGTTGAAGAATTCCTCGGTGAGGATGTCGCCGTCTTGGATTCCACTGTCTCTCAGCTTCTTTTTCATCTTCAAGGATGCATACACGTAGGGCAGGGCGGATCGCGGATCGGTGTCGTAGTCCTCTTCGTTCCCGCCCAAGAACACGAAGACGCGCGGCGTGATGCATTGTCCGACATCCAAGCTGGACAAACCGGCCCGTTGCAGCCAGAAGGCATATTGGTCCAGTGCGCAGCCGTTCAAGATGGTTCCATCTGCGATTCTCAGCAGCAGAAGGCCGTACGGTAGCAGTTCCTCTGCGATGCCTCGGGCGGGATCGTAAATGTAAACCATTGTTTCAGGATTGTTCTGAGTCAGCTTGTCGAGGATGAAGAACTGGATGCCACGCCAGTCCTGGGCGAAGCAGTACATACGAGGGTGGTCGAAGTACTGGGATAGCAAGTCAGAAAGCCGATCCGAGATCGATTCGTCGTAGACCTGGAACGCCCCACTTCCCAAAGAGAGGGAAGTTCTTCCGCTGGGCGTGCCGCCGGTACCCATGGGTGAGTCCTCACTGTTGCGGTTCTGTAGGGCTTTTTCTTCGGCCTGTGGGGCGCCTGGATCCGATGGGCCCTGCACCAGAGCTATCCACCTACAGGCCGAACACCACAGCTCGTAATTGGTGCCCCCCGTAGTGGAAAGGGGTTCGTCGAGGGGGCGCCACTCGACCGTCAAATCTCGTTGATTGCAGTTCGGGCACCGAATTCCTTCGAAGGATCCTTCCCGGATCCTGGCTGCGACGAAGTCCGGCACCGGCACTGGCGTCGTACGGGCCACGTGGTTCGGAGGCGAAGTGGGAGGCTGTGAATCGCCCACAGGCGATCGTTCGAGAGGCGGCGCGGGCGGGAGGTCGGGCCACCGATCAGGTATCGAGGGGCGATACGTGTGGCGGGAGCCTTTGCGGACGAGGTAGATGAGCAGAGCCACCGTCCCGGCGATGATCAGCACGGCTGTTTCTCCATTCGCTGGGGGATCGGGGAAAGGACTGGCTTCACGGAGTCGTCGGTGGCGGGCATGTTGGTCACAGACGGTGCCTCGCTGGGCGCTCTCGCGTGGTGGTCAGATCAGTAAGCCGAGCGCCAGAAGCGTGAATGCGATCACTGCGGTACTGGTGGCGGCTCTGGTGAGCGTCTTGTGTCCGGCGAAAGCCAGTGACGTGGCCTGCAGCGCCAAAGAGATCAATCCGGTGCCGACGGCGGTAAGCAGGACAAGTTGGGGCACGGCCACGGCGGAGTCCAATCATGTTCATTGTCAACGGAACAGCGATCCGATGACACCGCCGATGACGTCGACGACGAAGTCCACGACTGTTTCGAGGACGCGTTCTACGATGCGCCGCAGTCGACCGGGTTGCGAGGGAGCCATTTCGTCGGTGCCCGTAGGAGACTCAGAGGCTGCGGGGGAGTGCGATGGAGGTGCAGCGCTGCCGCACTCGGCTACGACGACTCGATCGGAATGTCACTCCGCCGGACGTGGCTGCCACGCGGACGTGGGGTTCACACGACATGTGTGGGCTCCTCCTGTCGGCGATCGCCCCGGTGAGCCCATTGAGGACCGCGAGGTTCCGTTACCGACAGTCAACGCCCTTGCGTGAATATTCAGCAATCATTTTGTGTGGTTCGAGAGTGAAATCACACAGGACTGAAAGGGCTCTTGTTCTTGAAGAGATTCCTGCATGCCACGTCCCGCACGGTCCGCCGTACTGAGGTGAACACCATGAGGGTTACGCGATGGTTACCCGTCGGGCGCCCCCCGATATATGTCCGAGCGAGATGTAATTTCATGCGCCGAGTCCGACGTTGGTCCAGATGTCGAGGTAGGTGGAGTAGTCAACGAAGTACGGGGGCTCGTCTGACGACCACACCACCCCTCTGACAGCGTCCCCGTCGACGTACAGGCAGAGGAATCCACCGCCGCCGGAGCGGAAAGTGGCGACGCAGCGGGCGGGGTCGGGGTACTCGTCGGGGGAGAGACCGTCCAGGATTCCCCATTCGAAGGCGTCGATTCGAAACATGTCGCGCAGTGGCAGTGGCCCGACCGTTCTCCCAGCGATGCAGTTCCAGCCGTTGTGAAGGTGGGTGTAGAACCGTGTGAGGCTTGCCGGAAAGTGGTGCCACACTGCCGGGACGTCGTCGTTCTCGGTGACCGGCCGCCCGCCGAGATAGTACATGTCGTCGCCGTCGGCCGCTGTCATCCGGTACAGGAGAAACCACTCACCCTTAGATGTCAGCAAGGCGACGTCGGCGAGACTGGCGGTGATCGTCGTGTAGGTGTCGGACATGATCGGTCGCCCGAAGTCGTTCCACCGCTTCAAGACTTCCGCTACGCGCCACGCACGATCCCCGGCGAGAGCGTGCAGCCAGTGCTCCGGTAGCGTCGGCGGTCCGGCATTGTGAGGTCGTCGAGTGCAATCAAATCGGGTGCGGCGACAAATCTCGCAACATGCTCCAGATCCACGTTTCCTTCGTCTGCGACGTCGAGCTACCTGTCTGTATTCGGCATTGCCGCGTGCGATTCTCGGTCACTCATTGCTGACGTGGCCGCCTGTTGGGTTGGTGGTCCTTGTCCCAGGCGTAGTGGAGGAAGGGCCGCACGTGGGCGAAGGTGTCGATGACTTGGTGGACTATTCGCTCGATCGCGGCCGCGCCGTGCAGCGGGGAACCCTCCGAACTGCCCAGTTCCCCTTCCCAGATCACGCCGGCGGCAGAGCGGATTTCCAGCACTGCACTGTCCGCGACTTTCAGTCCGTAACCTTTGGCGATCTGGCGCTCGGTGACGTCGTCTCGATGCACATACGTGCTCGTCAGTCGTCCCGGTACGGGAAGAATCACGATGCCGTCTTCGGCCGCTTTAGCGATCACTGCCTCAGTGAAACGCGTGTATGGGGCGTACGGAAGATGTGGGATCTCGCCGCGTACGTACGCAACTTCCAGTTCCGGTGTCGAAGCGTCTACAAGGCCGACGGGGAGCCAGGTAAGCGCCCACTGCGACACATCGCCCACGATCAGGAAGGGCCATGTGCGGGAACTGAACTCGGCTTCCGCCCGCTCCCACGCTATGCGTTGACGCTCGTAGAACTGTGTGTGCGCGGTGGGAACCTCAGGCGTCTCGACCTGCACCTGCTCCGACACCGGTGGTTCTACCGGCCGCTGTCTCCGTTGAAACCATCTCCGCACCGACCAGCCCATCAGTCGAGTAAAGCACCGTTGCCTCCCGGCCTGGCCAGGCGGTGCTGTCGGGGCGGGCATGGGTAACTCTCGGCGCCTCGAGGTCGTCTCGGTGTCGACACAAGGATTGCTAGGGTTACCCGGTCATTGTAGAGATTCCTATCGAATTGGAGACGATGTTGCATGGCTGAGAGAGTGATTCGCCAACTTATCGACGATCTCGACGGTAAGCCGATCGACGACGGGTTCGGCGAACGCATCCAATTCTCGTATCAGGGGTCGGACTACCTGATCGATCTGCGGCCGACGAACGTCGACAAGTTCAACTCTGCTCTCGACCCTTTCGTGAAGGTGGCCGAGAAAGTCGGAAAAGCACGCCGCACTGGTAAAGCTGATGTGACGGAGAAGGTTACCGGTTCAGGTCGCTCGAAAGAGCAGCTGCAGGCAGTGCGGGACTGGGCGGTCAAGAACGGTTACGACGTGGCTCCGCGGGGGCGGGTCAAAGCGGAGATCCTCGACGCCTTCGATGCCGCGCACTGATTCGATCCGTTTGATAAGACGAGACATTCAAAGCTGATGCGAAATCGGGTGTGAGGGGAATGGTTTCCCACACACCCGTATCTGCCTAACCCGGCGCGGATTCCGCCACCGCTGTCATCACCGGCGCGAAGTGCGGGTGTTTCCAACCGAAAACACCCGCGCATCACGCACCTTTCGCAGCCGAAGCGTGCCGCCGTTTGCGCTCGGTGCAGGCGTGTCGCCGACACAACTGAGGTCACAGGTCGACTCCGACTGCCCACCACGAGCACCCGCGATTAGACGCAGGCATCTCCGGGTACAGTTCCGCCAGCAGCCTGCGGAGTGCGCGCATACACAATCCAGTCGGTCCACCGTCGACGTCTTGCGCTCATTCTGCAGGCTGCACCCGCAACTGTCAGTGCAGATCATTCCCCGAGTTCCCTTGCCGGCGAGTGGGCCCGGCAACGGAAGCATCATCGACGGCCTTACACAGCTCACTCTTCGTTGAGCCAGACAACTTCTGTAGCTTGAATCTTGCGGATCATCGATGGACCTGCGGTCGATCGAACCTGCTGATTGCCAGCGCTATCGGCGACGGCTCAGTCGGAATGGAGCGACTGGAATGTGGTCACGAAGCCGTCGATGGTTTCGCGCACTTGGTCCTCGTCTTGCGATGCGCGGCTCGGGTCATCGTGTCGTAGAGCGTTCATGATTTCGATCTGCCCCCATACCCAGCGTAGGTCTTCGTGGCGATCGCGTTGTTCGTGCTCGTACTTGTCGACAATCGATTCGTAGACGGTTACCAAGGCGTGCAGGGAAGTTCGGCCGTGATCGTAGTCGTCGGCTACCTCGAGGATCAGAGTGTGAAGATCTGGCGATTCGGGTGAAGGATCGTGCGGGTTGTCCGGAGCCATGTGTCTTGTCCTCGCGATTGGTGGCCGGGAAGGTTCCGGCGGGGATGTATTGTGCGACGAATTTGGCGTCTTGGGAGTAGTGCTCGGGCGTCGGTCCCGGTATTCATGGATAGCCATGTCAGTCGGTGCTGGGCCAGTTCCACGCTGCGATCGTGCCACCAGGTGTCGAGACGACGAGCACGTTCCCGGGCGCGGAGACGTTCCAACTTTCGAAGTCCGGCGACGGTGGCACCGACAGTACGGTCCCGGAGTCGAACAGCACGACGAGTGATCCGTCTGCGGTGCAGTTGCTGAGTTCGATTGTTGCGCCGGTCAGTTCCGCTGCGATGTCAGTTCCGGATGCAGGTGCCGGAAGGCTGATGACGACTTCGGTGTTGTCGGGTCGGGTGAGGACGGGGTTTTCCTCGACGAAGTATCGAACGTGCGCGTCTGTTTCGAGCTGTAGGGCGTGACCGACCTCGGTACGGACAACCCGCTGTCCGACGCCTGGAAGATTCATCGCGTTCACCTCAGAAGGATATGACGGTCGCTCCCGACCACGCCGACCCGGCGGTTCTGGGGTGGGCAGATGATGCGGATCAACTCGGCGATCGTCCACCCTCCGAGGTTTCGGGTCTGTGTTGCAATAGTGTGCGGGCATGGCGCCCGTCGATGAAGAGAAGATCTCGGTGACCGTGGGGCAGATGGCGTGTGGGAACGTTTTCCGGACTCGTCTGAATGAACTGTTCGCCGCCGCCGGCCCCACTCTCACGAATGCCGGCGTGGTGCGGGGCCTTGTCGAACACGGTTGCCGGATTTCGAAGCCGTACCTTTCCCAGCTACGCCGCGGGCACCGTGTGAGCCCGTCCGACGAGGTCGTGACTGCGCTTGCGGAATTCTTCGGTGTCTCTCGTGGCTACTTCTTCACCGCCTTTGCCGCGAACGGTGACGTTCACGTCGAGGACGCCCAGATAGTCGAGCGCCTCGACGACACGGTGCACAAAGCTCTGCTGCTGGCAGCGGATGGTCTCTCCGCGCCGTCGCTGGAACTGCTTTTGGATATGGCTACCAAGCTCCGCCTCTCCGAGGGCCGCCTGGAGGTTCCTGCGGATTCACCGTCCTATGTACGGTTGGGCGAAGCGGCCCTTCGGTCTCGCCATTCCGCGTCGCAGCCGCATATCAGACACTTGTAAGCCTGTTCCGCGGACCGGTTGCCGGAACGTCACTGATTTCGTTTGAGTCGTCACCAATTCGTGATCGTGAGTCCCGTCACGCAGCACAAGTGAACAAACCGCCTGGCCCGAGTGTTCCGGAAATGTTGCTGTAACGCCGGGTACGACTTTTGGTGGGCTGATTCGGATATCGGGGGCTGGTCGGGCATCCGTGTCGTGTTGTAGCGTCCCGGTCAGACGTTCAGCTAAGTTTCGGCAATCGCTCGGGTTGCTGGAATTTTTACTCACCCACAGGGAGACCGACCATGGCCACCACGACCGTCGAGACCGCTCAGGCCCGAGTAGGAAAGCACCGTATCGGTAAGGCTGTGGGTTCTTGTGCTGCGGTGTCGGCCGTGCTGATGGCGGGTTCTCTCGCGTTCGCCGGCAGTGCGTCGGCGACCCCGACGGCGCTGCCGGACAAGTTTGCGAGCACGGTCACCGACGACGGGTGGACGCTCGACCTGTCGGCTACCAAACTTTCGGCGAACCCGGTCCCGAACCTGGCGACAACCGCATTCACCCGCGAGGGATTCGTGTCGGCGAAGGTCACCGGCACCATCACCGGAACAGGCAATTCTGCGGTGAAGACCGGATATGTCGAGCAGGGATTGCAGATAGGCTGCCAGATCGACGTCTCCTCCGGACTCGGCCTGGGACTGGGCTTCTCCCTCGGCCCGTCGGTGGGTGTGTCCATTGCCGGTACCGGACCCAGCGCGAACGTGGGGGTGAACGCGTCGGTGAACCCGAGCATCCAGACCACCATTGCACCGGGCACGATCACCACGATCCCGCTCGGCAAGAAGGATCTCGAAGCTGCGAAGGCGTCGATCACGGCGGAGAACGTGCACGTCAAGGTCGATGCGTGCATGGGCCCGGTCACGATCCGTTCGTACGCACAGTTCGCGGTGTCGACAGCCGTCTCGGATAACAGTGTGTTCGTGTACTCCGATCCCACCTGGCTCTGATCCAGGCTGTCGTCAACGGCATTCCGCGCCCGCAATCGCCTATCTCGGTTGCCGTGCTGGTCCGCCGTTGGCGCTGTTAACCAACACTTTCCACTTTTCCATCCATCAGAGGAGCATCATGTCTTTGACGCGCACGAAGAAAATCGCAGCCACCGCTGCAGCAGCCACGCTTGCAGCCGGCGGGGTTCTGCTTGCTACTGCACCGGCCGCGACGGCTGCTCCCGTGACGATCGACGGGCCGGTTCCGGCGGAATCCGGCGCACCGGTGGTGCAGGTTCCCCTGGGCCACGCCTTGACCGTCGCTGCCCGCGACAGTGGGATCGTGACTGCGCTCTCGAACGCGAACGTCATGATCCCAGTTCCCAGGTGGGAGTATGTGATCGACGCGTCGGCGGACAATCTCGCGTGGGCGACCTCGGATGCGGCCGGGCATCCCAACGGTTGCGCCTCATACCAGTTCTATCTCCCGCCGGCAGGAGGGTGGCTCGCCGGAGCCACCTCGTACATCAACTGCCCCTGGTAAAAGCCACCTCTTCCTGTCCACTGCTGTATCTCCTCCCGTTGACCTGACTGCCCCGTAACTGGTTGGCCACGGGCATCTCGAGTCCCGCGTTTCTGTTTGGCGGGGAAAGGCATTCACCTCCGATGACCACCTCACCGACACAGACCGCGCAGATGACCTCACCGACCGCACGCGACACCGCGATCGACAGCGTCTTGCCGTACATGCCGCCGGGAACCGTTTTGTTGCCCTCGTCGGCGTACGACGAATTGGCCGCCGAGGTCCCCGCTGCGTCCAGCAAACGAGACTGGGACCCCGACAGTGAACTGAGTCAGATGTCGAAGGCTGTGATCGCGACCGCGTTCGGGCTCGCGTTGTTGATCGCGGCGTTTGCGGTGATCGGACGCCTCGGAGGATGGGCCGCCGATTACGGGACGATTCTGGTGTATCTGGCGTTCTTTCTGTGGATGTCGATCGCAGGACGGGTGTTCTGTTGGGGCGCAGACACACTCATCGCCGAGATTCGGAAGAAGCCGAACACGGGTGATCGCCGGTGAAGCCTGCGCGCCGTTTCGACCGCACCTCACCGACCACGGTGATCTCTACCGTGGTGGTGCTCGCGGCGATGGTGATCGCACTGCTGGCGCTGCTGATCTTCGCCCCGACCTCCTCCGCAGGACCGGCAGAGGACTGCGCAGCGGTGCGGGCACGTGATCATCAGATCTACCTGAACCTGATCGCCTCACTGCCACCCGGTGCCCCCATCCCGCCGGAGTACATCAACCCGTGCTTGACCGCTCCCACCACGACCCCGACGGCCGCCCCGACAACAACGGTCGGACTTCCCGGTGCGCAAGCACCAGGCGGCGGCCCCAACGTCGGAGCCAACGCGCCGACGAACTTTCCCACCTACAACGGCACCCCCATCGTCCCTGTTCCGACGATCGAGGTTCCGCCCATTGCTTCCGAGTCCCCGACCTCGGAAACCGGTGCCGGCGCATTCCCCAATGCATCGACGCCGCAGGTTCCCTCACCCACATCCACACTCAACCCCACCCCGGGTGAGGGAACCACCCCGGACCGCGGCCCCGGACCCGTCCCAGCAGCGACGCCCAATGCTGTTCCCGAACAGCCTGAATCAACCCCCACGGTCACGACCTCCGGTCTCGATGAGGGCGACGGCCGTGACCGCTACCTCGAACTCGTCCTCGTCGGCGCCGCCGCGTTCACAGCTGGCGGGATCGGAGTACGTGGGCGTCGTTCACCGTTCGGCCCACGCATACCGTTGGGTGGGCGTACGCCGGAATCGATACTCTCCCAGGCTGTCGGAACTCTCGCCTCGCCGCTCATGGCGTATGCGAAGGGTGGCCAGTCGAAGATCACCGTCACCGAACCCGACGGAGGACGGCGGACGTTCTTCCTCATCCACGACAACACGTCCTCGCACGAAGCGGAAATCCCTGTCGATGTTCCGCCCGGCGGACACATGAGCGTTAATCCGGACGGCTCCGTCGCTGTCTTCGACGCGGACGGAAACCCGGTATCAGTCGTGGCAGCTCCGTGGGCGTACGACGCCAACGGCAATCCTGTTCCGACCGACTACGAAGTTCGCGA
This sequence comes from Rhodococcus sp. NPDC060176, assembly GCF_042728675.1. Lineage (NCBI taxonomy): Bacteria > Bacillati > Actinomycetota > Actinomycetes > Mycobacteriales > Nocardiaceae > Rhodococcus > Rhodococcus sp. NPDC060176. The sequence goes on along the minus strand of NZ_JBHWYS010000008.1, from coordinate 1,936 downwards.
CGGCAGCCTGATTCAAAAGGTGTACGCCGACGAAGCGACCGCGTACCCAATTTAGGCTGATCCGCCGGCGAAGAAGGTGAAGGCGCCAGCTTCGGTGGCCTCGAAACAGGTGACGAAGAGCTCGAACACCACGTCGAAGCCGAATTCGATGACCTCACGCACGAGCGCGCAGAAACCTCAGAGCAGTGGGAACACGAATTCGGGCAACACATCCGGTGGGAATAAGCCGGCGCCGAATTCGATGACGCCGCGCACGAGCCCGCAGAAACCTCAGAACACTGGAAACACTTCTGGCGGGAATACATCCGGCGGTAATACGTCGGCACCGAATTCGATGACACCACGCACGAGCCCGCAGAAACCTCAGAACACTGGAAACACTTCTGGCGGGAATACATCCGCCGGGAATACGTCGAAGCCGAACTCGATGACACCACGCACGACACCGCAGAAACCGCCCACCACCGGCCTCTGGGACAGTGCGTGGGGATTCGGGGAAAGCGTCGTCGATACAGCAGTCGAGAGCGTGGAAACCCTCGGAGATGCCTGGCGCAATTTCCTCGTCGTACCCGTCAACGATGCCGCCGTCGATCCGTTCGGCCTCCATCCTGGCCTACGAGCCGAGCCCTCACCCGAGCATTCCCCGGTTGAGATCGCAATCGCAGCGTTCAATATTGCCAGCACTATTCCCGTGGTGGGTGGAACAGCCAAAGGTGTATCGGTTGTAAGGGCAGCAGTTGAGGACGTACTGGCACGCGGCGGTACCGAGGCCGCAGCTCGGGATGCGGGCACAGCCGTGGCAAAGGCCGAAGCCGCAAAAGCCGCGGGTGTCGGGGGAATTGTCGACCCGACGATTCCTCAACTGTCCATTTCCCAATCGCAGTTGGGTACCAAGATCGGCAAGCACGCACAGGACTTCGGATTGGATCCGCGGGTTGCCTCCGATCGCGCACGGGTGGGGGAACGGATCGCAGAGATCGCGGCGTCCCCGGATCAGGTCCGGCAGGGCGCGTGGAACCCGAACGGCGGCGGTGGCACTGACTATTTGTTCTATTTGCAGGGAGACGATGTCGTGGTGGCGAAGAATGATGGTGTTTTCGTTACAGTGCTCAAAGGCGGAGTGAACAACGGATGGTTCCAAGGAGCGAAACAGCGATGACAGAACAGCTTTCGCTCACAGATGTTCAACGGAGTGTTGTCGGCGATCGGATCACCAAGATCAGACGCGTCTACTACGTTCTCGGAGACACGATTCAGTCGCGGAACGGTCCCGTCGAAGTGACCGTCGGCGATAGGGCGCCTCTTGTGTTCGATGCAGGTCCGGACGGAGAAGAATTGGTGTGCCGGGAAGGTCCGTGGCTCGACCCGTTCGCTGATGTCGGTACTGGTGCAGATCCTGAGGGCGAAGCCGAGAATGCCCGGTACATAGCCGAATACGGAAAATGGACGGTGTTCGACGCAGACGAGGGATCTGCTGTGTCCGCCCTGGTCGGGCACAGCGTCGAAGCGCTCACCGTCGACACTGTGGCGGACGGTAAACCGGTCACTGCAGTCTTCGATCTGGGCGATCGTAGTTTGGTGTTGGCGGCAATGGGAGACGAGCTCGTCACCACGGTGCGGTAGCGGTCAGATTTCCTGTAGTCGGGTTGGGGATCGAATTGTGACACGCACTACGCCCCACCCGGCTACCGACTCTGCGACCTGCAAATCAGCGATCGATTCGCCTGAGCCACGACGGAAAGGAGTGAAAATGCCGTCGACATCACTGCGCCGAACCATGACGGACGGACTGACCTTGAGAGCCGTATCGCCTGAGGGGCTGCCAGCATCCGAAAGTGTCACCGCCGCTCTCGTTGTTCGTTCGCTGCAGTTACTTCGTGACATCGACCCGGTCTTCGGTGTCGACCTCTATCAGTCGGTAGGCGACGATCTCCCC
>NZ_JBHWYS010000007.1:0-289071 GCF_042728675.1 Rhodococcus sp. NPDC060176 | reverse complement strand
GACGTTGAACGGAATGCCTGGCCAGGATCAAATATTGACAAATTTCCAGGCGATATGCATGCATTCAGACAGGGTTCGAAACCCTCCGCGCCCACCGAAGAAATTCAACCCCGATCTGCATGTCAATGCAGATCGGGGTTTTTCATTTCCGACAACTAATTGTCCTTAATACGCCATTCTGGACGCATGTCCAGTTCTGTGATCGAAGTAGCCGTCGACCCGAGGCGTGTGCATCCCACCCGTCCGCACATCCATATCGCCGAGATGCCGAGTCTGAGTGTGGCGTTGTTCGCGGGGCAGACGATCCGGGTTCGTTCCCAAAGCGACGCACTGGCGACCGGGATTGCCCGTGTCTGGGAAATCAACCGAATGCACCGCTTGATCTATCTGACGATCGACTGGGACGGGTAGAGATCGGCTCGGGCAGACACGTGACGGTTGGCCAGAGAACGAGCGCCGCTGCTACAACTACGCTCGTGCAAATTTCGGTTCGTTCGTCCCAATCTTGGTTCAGTGCGCGAGCCGCCGGCCTTCTCCTCGGCTTCGCTGCGGATCGGGTCTTCGCCGATCCGGGACGGTTCCATCCGGTTGCCGGCTTCGGTACCGCAGCTATCGCGCTGCAGAAGATTTCCTACCGAGACTCGCGGACGGCCGGAACACTTCATGTCGCCGTGCTCGTGGCAGGGACCGCGGGGCTCGGCCTCGCGGCCGAAACAGCGTCGCGCCGGGCAGGTTGGGTGGCCGTGACGAGTACGACGGCGTTAGCCACCTGGGCCGTGCTCGGCGGGACGTCGCTCGCACGCACCGGCGACGACATGGCCGCGAGGTTGGATGCCTCACGCGTCGATGGCGACCTGACGGCAGCGCGTGAGCTTCTCCCTTCACTGTGTGGACGTGATCCCTCGGTGCTTGGCGAAGAGGGCCTCACACGAGCTGCACTGGAGTCGGTCGCCGAGAACACATCCGATGCGAGCGTCGGCGCATTGTTCTGGGGCGCAATTGCGGGCGTGCCAGGTCTGTTCGCGTACCGCGCCGCCAACACACTCGACGCGATGATCGGTTACCGCTCCGAGAAGTACCTCAGATTCGGGTGGGCCGCGGCGAGGTTCGACGACTTGGTCAACATCGTCCCCGCTCGGCTCACGGGAGCGCTGACGGCCGCGTGTGCACCGGTGGTGGGCGGCTCGGTGCGGGAATCACTGACAGCGTGGAAACGCGACGCAGCGGCTCATCCAAGCCCCAATGCGGGCGTCGCGGAAGCGTCGGCGGCAGGGGCATTGGGCATTTCGCTGGGAGGTCGGACCGAGTACGCGCACGGCGTGGAGATGCGGCCTGTCCTCGGCGGTGGGCCTGCGCCTGCGCCGAACGATCTGCGCCGCGCGTCGAGGCTTTCGTCGGCGGTGCAGATCAGTGCAGCAGTGGTGGCAGCGGGTATTTCAGCGGGTATTGCCGTATCGATCGGCAAGTTTGGCTTCCTGCGCCGTCAGCGGCACTGACTCCGGTTCCGGCTTCTTACGGCGGGTGAAGGTACGAGCCGGTTCAGCGGGGGGTGCGGCAGGCGCGGACGCCGTTGCCTCTGGGGTCTTCTCGGTAGCGGCGTCGTCGGTCGCAAAGCCCTCGACAGCTGCTTGAGCTGCCTTCTCCTTGCGACGTTCGCGCCACTCCGCGCGAATGAAGTAGGCCAGTCCGAGCGGCGCCATGATGCCGAAAGCCAACCATTGGAACCCATACGAGAGGTAGGGACCCGCGTCGAGTTGGGGGAGCGGAATCGTGCCGAGACCGCCGGGCTGGTCGGGTTCGAGCTGGATGTACGCGTCGATCAGGTCCGTTCCGATGAACTCGCCGATAGGTTGTGCGTCGATGGAGTAGACCTGCTTCGCGCCGTCCTCGAACATCGGAACTCTGCCGGGCGCAGTACCTTCCGAGAGGCGCACGCGGCCGTTGAGCGTCACCGGATCGGTCGGCGGCGCAGCGATGGGAGGTGCCTCGGCGCCGTTGATCGGCCGAACGTATCCGCGATTGACGAGGATCGTGCGACCGTCGTCCAGGCGGAAAGGCGTCAGGATCTCGTACGAAGGCGCGCCCTCGATGGACTGCAGGCGGACGAGAATGTCGGCGTCGGGCAGATAGGAACCTGCCGCGGTGATGTTTCGCCATTCGTCGTCCGGTGCGATCGTCGAATCGGAGATGACATCACCGATCGGCACGGTTTCCGCGTTGATCGAGTTCGAGATCAGATCATTGCGATGCTCGGTCTTGGTGTTCTTGCCGAGCTGCCACGGAGCGAGCACGGTGAAGCACAGGTAGGCGAAGAGCCCGACCACAGCTGCCAGTACCAACCAACCGGGCCGCAACAGGAATTTCAGTCTTCGCACACGTCCACGGTATCCGTTGCCCGAACGGGAGTGAATTTTGCTCCGGGTTCAGGCCCGCTGGCGGATCCAGTCGAGTATGTCGGGAATGGCCGCTTCGATCTGGTCTCGAACCAGTTCGAAGTCCTCCTGATCCCCGTAGTACGGGTCTGGGACAGATTCTCCGTCCGCCTCGGGGTCGAACGATCGCAGTAGCCGCCGCCGCTCGGTGGGCACGCCGAGATGAGCAAGCTCACGTTCGTGGCCGGTGTCGAGGGCGACGACCAGATCGGCCGCCAGATGATCTGCATTGACCTGCGCGGCGCTGTGGCCCGTCGGATATCCGGCCGCGCGGAGCACGACGTTGGTCCGCTCGTCGGCCTCGCTACCGGTGTGAAACCCCTCGGTACCGGCGCTGCTCACACGAACCCTGTCAGCGAGACCTTCACGGCCCAGATGCGCGAGCAAGATCTTCTCTGCCATCGGAGACCGGCAGATATTGCCGGTGCACACGAAAGTCACATGGAGCGGTTCAGGCGCGGCCATCGAGTAGTCCTCCCAGTTCGGATGCCGACGATACGGAGCAAAGAGCTTGCCGCGCTTCCTCGGCGGAACCGTAGCCCCATTCGACGACGACGGTGGGAATGCCGTATTTCGCGGCGCCGAGTACGTCGTGATCACGATCGCCGATCATGAGCACGTCGGGGGTTCCGCCGTCGGCGGCGAGGACGGGAGTGATCCCGAGTGAGGTCAGCGAGTGCGCGATCACGTCCGGCTTCGCCCGGCGGGTTCCGTCGTCGCTCGCCCCGCCGATGAACTCGAAGTGCTCGGCCAGGCCGAAATGTTCGAGGATGCGAATGGCGAACCGTTCCGACTTCGAGGTGGCGACGGCGAGCCGGGTCCCGTTCGCGCGAGCCTTGCCCAGGACGACGTCCATGCCCTCGTACACCGAGTTCTCCTGCCACCCGGTCGCGTCGTATCGCTCGATGTACGCGGCGATCGCCCGGTCGACGTCGGCCGGGGTCATGCCGAGTGATCTGAAGGTGTCGACCATCGGCGGGCCGATGACCGATGCCAGCATCTCCTCCGTCGGCTCCGGATGGCCGACACTTGCCAACGCATGTCGGAAGCCGCCGTGAATGCCGGGAGCGGAATCGGTGATGGTTCCGTCCAGATCGAACAGAACTACCGGAAAACGGTCGAGGGGTGATGTCGTCACGGCACTCATTGTCCCGGACGGCGGGGGTGATGTCCGCGCGCAGTGCCCGACCGTAGGCTGGCCGGGTGAGTACCGGAACGGTTGACCTGGAGAGCTTGCGACATCACGGAGATGTCGAAGCCGAGCCCGGGTTGCTCGATTTTGCCGTCAACGTTCAAGGCGCCGGCCCACCGCAGTGGCTGCGGGATCGGTTGGCGGCGCGGCTGTCGACGCTCGGTTCCTATCCGTCGGCTGCAGCGGAACTGAAGGCCCGCGAAACCGTCGCGCAGCGGCACGGGCGCCGACCCGAAGAAGTCTTGCTGCTCTCTGGCGGTGCCGAGGGTTTTGCGATGTTGCCGCGCCTGAATTCTCGCTCGGCAGCACTGATCCATCCGTCATTCACCGAGCCGGAACTGGCGCTGCGAGAGGCCGGTGTACCGGTGACGCAGGTGATTCTGGAGCCGCCTTTCGAGCTTCGGGCTGCGCAGGTACCGGAATCCGCGGACCTTGTCGTTCTGGGTAATCCGACCAATCCGACGTCCGTGCTTCACCCCGAGGCCGATGTGTTGGCACTGCGTCGGCCCGGCCGGATCCTGGTGGTGGACGAAGCCTTCGGCGACGCGGTCCCCGGCGAAACGGAGAGCGTCGCGGGTGTCGAGTCGGCGGATGTACTCGTGCTTCGCAGCCTGACAAAGACGTGGGCGCTCGCCGGATTGCGGTGTGGGTACGCGATCGGCTCTCCGGATCTTCTGGCTCGATTGGCGCACGGTCGAGCGCACTGGCCACTGGGCAGTCTGCAGATCGAAGCCATCACGGCGTGCTGCGAACCGTTCGCGGTCGAGCAGTCGAGGATCAAAGCCGAAGCGATTGCCGCAGACCGCCGAGACATGGCCCGGCGACTGACCGAGATCGGGGTTGCCGTGCACGAACCCGCTGCGGGGCCGTTCGTGCTCATCGACCTCTGCGACGGTGCCGCGATGCGAGAGCACCTGCGTGCCCGCGGTATCGCCGTCCGCCGGTGCGACACCTTTCCCGGGCTCGGGCCGGATCAGTTGCGTGTGGCGGTCCGTCCAGCCGAGCAGGTCTCGGTTCTGATCGAAGCGATGAAGGAGATCTTGTGAGCGGCCCAACTCTTGCGGACGTCATAGCCGTGCTGGAATCCGCCTATCCGCCTGCCCTGGCGGAATCGTGGGATTCGGTCGGCCTGGTCTGCGGCGATCCGGCCGACGCCGTCACGAGAGTGGTTTTTGCGGTGGACCCGACCGAGGCCGTGGTCGACGACGCCATCGCCTCCGGCGCCGACCTTCTCATTGTTCACCATCCACTGTTGCTGCGTGGGGTGGATACCGTCGGTGCTCACACCCCCAAGGGCGCGTTGGTCCACAAGCTCATCAAGGCCGGGTGTGCGCTGTTCTCGGCGCACACCAATGCGGACTCCGCCGACCCCGGAGTATCCGACGCTCTGGCGCAGGCTCTGGGCCTGACCGTGCTGCGCCCGATCGAACCAAAGCCGACGCAGCCGCTCGACAAGTGGGTCGTCATGGTTCCGGTGGAGAATGCGCCGGTCGTGCAGGACGCACTTTTCGAGGCGGGGGCGGGCCGGATAGGTGACTACAGCCAGTGCAGTTGGACCGTCACGGGTACGGGTCAGTTCCTTCCGGCCGACGGTGCGAATCCGACGATCGGGACTGTCGGCGCTGTGGAGCAGGTTCGCGAGGATCGGGTGGAAGTGATTGCCCCGCGCGGAAAGCGAAGCGCGGTGCTGGGCGCACTGCGGACTGCCCACCCGTACGAGGAACCGGCCTTCGACGTCTTCGAACTTGCAGCGTTCCCCAGTTCGCTCGGTCTGGGTCGGGTAGGTGAGCTCGAGCACCCCGAAACTTTGCGGGAGTTCACTGCGCGAGTGGCGCGCTCACTGCCCTCGACCGAGTGGGGCGTTCGCGCCGCTGGAGATCCAGACGCGACCGTTCGTAAGGTGGCGGTCTGCGGCGGTTCCGGCGACTCGTATCTGGACGTGGTGGCGGGACTGGGCGCCGACGTCTACGTCACTGCGGACCTGCGGCATCATCCCGCGGACGAGCATCTTCGCGCCGGTGGCCCGGCACTGGTCGACGTCGCACACTGGGCGAGCGAATACCCCTGGTGTGCGCAGGCGAAATCTGTGCTCGACGCCGCGTTTGCCGACAATCCGGGGTGGGAAAGCCGGGTTTCGACAATTCGCACCGATCCGTGGTGTTTGAGTGCGCATTAGTGCAGGGCTGTGCAAGGTACGGTTGCACGAACAATTCAAGAGCAGTTCTTCGAGAGCCGTCCTTCGCGAGCACTGCCGACATCGGACTTACAGCAGGAGTTATACAGCGTGAACGTCGAACCACAGGTGCAATCCAAGCTTCTCGACCTCGCCGGGGTGGATGCTGAGCTCACTCGGATCACCCACCGACGCGGAGCGCTTCCCGAGCAGCAGGAAGTCGAACGTCTCGAGGCCGAGCGAATCAGCCGCAAGGATGCGTCCGTAGCCGTCGAGATCCAGATCGACGACATCGATCGCGACATCCGCAAGCTCGAGGGCGAGGTCGACGCTGTTCGTCAGCGCGAGGACCGTGACCGCACGCTTTTGCAGAGCGGGTCGGTCGGGGCGAAGCAGCTCACCGAACTCGAACACGAACTCGGCAGCCTGGTTCGGCGCCAAGGACTCCTCGAAGACGAGTTGCTCGAAGTGATGGAGCAGCGTGAGGCGTTGCAGGCCGATCACGATCACGCCGGTGCCCAGCTCTCTCAGGCCGAAGAAGAACTGATCGACGCCAAGCGTCGCCGCGACGATGCCGTCGCTGATCTGGACAAGGCGCAGGAGCGTTGCGCCGCCGATCGTGAACGACTCGTCGGCGAATTTCCCGCCGATTTCCTCGCGGTGTACGAGAAGCAGCGCACCCTGGGCGGACCGGGCGCAGCACTTCTGCAGGCCCGCCGATGCGGCGCTTGCCGGATCGAGATCGACCGCGGTGAGATCTCCCGAATCGCCGCGACGCCGGCCGACGTCGTCGTTCGTTGCCCAGAGTGCAATGCAATCATGGTGCGTACCAAGGAGTCCGGTCTGTGAGTCTCTCGCAGGTCATCGTCGAGGCCGACGGTGGATCGCGGGGCAATCCCGGTCCGGCCGGCTACGGAGCTGTGGTGTTCGACGCCTCGCGCTCGGTGTTGGCCGAACGCAAGGAAAGCATCGGAATCGCGACCAACAACGTCGCCGAGTACCGCGGACTGATCGCCGGGTTGACCGCTGCCGGTGAACTCGGCGCGTCGACGGTCGACGTCCGTATGGACTCGAAGTTGGTCGTCGAGCAGATGTCCGGGCGCTGGAAGGTCAAGCACCCGGACATGATTCCGCTGCAGCGACGTGCGGCCGAGTTGGCGACGCAGTTCTCACGAGTGACCTACACGTGGATTCCGCGCGGCGAGAATTCTCATGCCGATCGTCTTGCCAACGAGGCGATGGACGCGGCTGCCGGCATCGAAACCGGCCCAGTCGCACCTTCGGCCCCCGCACCTGCTGGACCCGCCGCGCCGTCCGAAGATACGTCGGAGCCGCAGATCGCCGGCTCGCCGGGATGGATCGCTACCACCGGCAAGCCCACACGAATGTTGTTGCTGCGTCACGGCCAGACAGCGATGTCGGTCGATCGCCGCTACTCCGGTCGCGGCAATCCGGAGCTCACGGAACTGGGCCGAGCGCAGGCCGCCGGCGCTGCCGGACGCTTCGGAAACCGCGGCGGTATCGACGCCATCGTCTGCTCACCCCTCGGCCGAACCCGCGAGACGGCAGAGGCATCAGCCCGCGTGCTCGGCCTACCCGTCATCGAGCACAAGGGTTTGATCGAAACCGATTTCGGTGACTGGGACGGACTCACGTTCCGTGAGGCAGCCGAGCGTGACCCGGAGCTGCATCGCGAATGGCTCTCGGACACTTCGGTGCGCCCACCGGGCGGCGAGAGCTTCGACGAGGTGCGAGAACGAGTCCTCGCCGCGCGCGACGACCTGATCGCGACCTACGGCGGCGCAACGCTGTTGGTCGTCTCTCACGTCACCCCGATCAAGACTTTGGTGCAGTTGGCTCTCGACGCCGGGCCGTCGTTGCTCTACCGGTTGCATCTGGATCTGGCGTCGCTGAGCATCACCGAGTTCTATCCCGACGGGGGAGCATCGGTGCGGTTGGTCAACGACACGTCACACCTGCGCTGAAAAGCCCAGACGGCTGATCAGCTGCAGATCAGATCACCAACCACAGGGCACTCACCGCGGCGAGCAGCGTCAGCGGCGTCGTGATGACCCCAAGGAGGGTGAACGTCGCCAGCGTGGGCGGTGCGCCCGCGCTGGTGGCAACTCGTCGCCAGAGCATCGTTGCCAGTGAACCCACGTAGGTGAGGTTGGGGCCGAGGTTGACGCCGATCAACATCGCAAGCACCAGAGCTGGAGGTGCCGCCGTCCCGAGCGCGGCGATCATCAGCAGCGTCGCCGGCAGGTTGTTGACGAGATTGGACGCAACCGCCGCTACCGCGGCGACAAAGAGCAGTGAACCGTAGCTGGTGTCACTGGGGAGGATCTGCGCAATCCATTCGCCCACGGGCCCGTTCGCGACTCCGGCGACGATGATTCCGAGAACGAGGACAAACGCGCAGAACCAGAGGTCGGCAGCGTAGACCATCTTGGCGGCGGTCGTACGGTGCCGAGCCAGAGCGATCGCTCCCAGAACACCGGCGCCCACCACAGCGATCCAGGCGGGTTCGATCCCGAAGAAACCTGAAACCGCGAAACCGAGAAGCGTCATAGCGATCACCGTCAGCGGCAGAATCGGCGCGGGCGAGGAACTTTTACTTGCCGGTGGCTCTGTGTTTTCGGAGCGGACGAGTTCGGATCGGAAGAACAGTCGGAAGATCAGATATTCGACAGCGATCGTCACGACCCACGGCAACGTCATCAACGCGGTGAAGTGCAAGAACGTCAAACCTGTTGCGGCAAATGCGATGAGGTTGGTCAGGTTGGACACCGGCAGCAGGGTCGACGCCGAATTCGACAGGTGCGCACTGGCATAGGAATGCGGCCGGGGACTTGCTCCGATGGATCGTGCGGCCGCGATCACCGCGGGTGTCAGCAGCACGACGGTGGCGTCGAGGCTCAGGACCGCCGTGGTCAGGGCGGCGGCGCCGAACACATAGATCAGCAACCGGTGCGGATCGGCGAGGGATTTTTGCTGCAGGACCTGGCTGACCCAGCGGAAGACACCGAGAGCGTCCGCGGCGTGAGCGAGAACCAGCACGGCAACGAGGAACACGACGGTAGGCGCCATGCTCGTCAGTTCTTCGCGGGCTTCGTCGAGAGTGACGACACCGGTCAGGAGCACGATCACGGCTGCTGGGCCGGCAACGGTGATTTCGGGAAGTCCGCGTGGACGCACTATCGCAAAGACGAGTACGGCGGCGACGAGCAGGATGGGAAGAAGAGTCACGCGGTTGTGCTCCGCGTCGGGGCGAGCGTCATTTGAGCAGTTTGTAGAGCGTGTTCAGGTTTCGGGTTGTCGTGAACGCCTTGAACTTCGGTTTGCCGGTGTTCTTGCCGAACGCGCTCTTGACAGTCTGGCCCTTCTCGACCTCCCAATACAGGACCCCGTCGCCGGCCGCGACCCGTTCGACCGAGGCATCGAGTTGCGCTGCCGCAGCGCTCAATTCCTCGAGGACTGCCGGCTCGGAGGCAACCATCGCGTACGCGTGCCAACCTTCGCGTTCGCGCTCGAACGGATAGTTGTCCACGATCGCCTGCAGTGCCGGGATGTCGAGGACGAATACCCAAGCCTCGTAGCCGAACTCACGGGCCAGGGCGGATTCGATCTGCTTCTTCAGTGAAAGTATCTCGGTGCTCGGACTGTCGAACAGCACGTTGCCGGAGGCCAGGACGGTTTTCACGCCTTCGAATCCGAGGTCGGTGAAGACTCTCGCGAGGTCCACCATCTTGATGTTGATGCCGCCCACGTTGATACCGCGTAGCAGGGCCACGTACCGAGTCATAAGGTGACCATAGTGCCGGCCGCCGACAGGCGCCCGGTAGCATACGGGGGCGGACGAGTTGGCCGGGCGGCCGCGGCTTCTGGAACCAGCGCGTACCGCGCACAGGCCTGGGGCCGAGGAAAGTCCGGACTCCACAGAGCAGGGCGGTTGTTAACGGCAACCCGAGGCAACTCGCGGGACAGTGCCACAGAAAACAGACCGCCTGCCTTTCGAGGCAGGTAAGGGTGAAACGGTGCGGTAAGAGCGCACCAGCACCTCGGGTGACCGGGGTGGCTAGGTAAACCCCGCCCGGAGCAAGGTTGAAGGTCGCATCGCTCGCGGTGCGGCTGCGCAGGTGTTCGAGGGCTGCTCGCCCGAGCCTGCGGGTGAACCGCTCGAGGCACCCGGCGACGGTGTGCCCAGATGGATGGTCGCCACTCGGCACTTCGGTGCCGCAGGACAGGATCCGGCTTACACGCCGACTCGTCCGCCCGCGATCTGCACAGTGAGAAAAAGAAGACCCCCACCGGATCGGTGGGGGGTCTTCTTTGTTCGAAAAGCTGTCAGACAGGCTTGATGACCAGCAGCGTAGCCCAGTACGTTGCCGCGTCATGGCCCATGAGCGGGAGGAGGTAATCGTAAAGAATTGCGGACATGCGCACTCCATTTTCTGTTCGTAGCTTGTGTTGGGCATTCAAGCAGAACTCACCGTTCGAATGTCCGGTTCTCACCTGCCAGGCCAAGTAGAAAGAATATCAGTCTCACAGCGATCTACAAGCTTCTATCTCACTCTGATGTCACACTGTGGATATGACTGATGAAGATCGACTCTGGTACTTCGACGTGTCCGACGGTTCTGTCACGCAGGGAAAGGGTGCGTCCTCGCTGACGAGGATGGGGCCGTACCCTGATCGGGACTCTGCCGAGCACGCTTTGAAGATCGCTGCCGAACGCAACAAGGCGGCCGATCGGGCAGACGAAGACTGGAACAACTGAGCCTGGAACAACTGGGACCGGTACAGCTGCTACACCGGCCCGAACCGATCATGGAGGATGCGTGCCCGCAAGTCGAATGATGGTGCAGGGAATCGACTTCGGAGTGGTTCGGGCGGAGTTCGATTTGCCAGGAGCATTCTCGGCCCCGGCGCAAGCCGAGGCCGAGAATGCCGTGGATCGTTTCGGCGACGGGCGTGTCGACGAAACGGCAATTGCCTTCGTGACCATCGACCCGCCCGGATCGATGGATCTCGACCAGGCAGTGCACATCGAGAAGACTTCGACGGGTTTTGTGGTGCACTACGCGATCGCGGATGTCGCGGCAGTAGTGACGCCGGGCGGCGCCCTCGACATCGAAACCCGCAAGCGGGGCCAAACTTTCTATCTCCCGGACGGTTCCGTCCCGCTGCATCCTCGTGCGTTGTCCGAGGGTTCTGCGAGTCTGCTGCCGGACGTGGTTCGCCCCGCCGCGCTGTGGCGGATCGAACTCGACGCGCAGGCCGAGCCGACGTCGTGGCAGGTGAGACGCGCTTTGGTGAAATCGGTGGCACGTCTGGACTATTCGACCGTGCAGCGCGATGCCGACGCGGGAACCTTGCATCCGTCGATCACGGCGTTGCCCGAGTTCGGCCGTCTCCGTAGTGCCTCCGCGATTGCCAGGGGAGCAATCGAGCTGAAATTGCCCGAACAGTCAGTGGTTCGGGAGCAGCCCGAGGACGAGTCTTCGGGCCGCTGGCGGATCGAGTTGGAGCCGCGCACCGAAGCTGACGACTGGAACGCCGAAGTCTCGCTGCTCACGGGCATGTGCGCCGGGCGCATGATGATCGACGCAGGTATCGGGTTGCTTCGCACCCTGCCGCCGGCCGAGGAGTCCGCGGTTCGGACCCTGCGGAGAACTGCAGTGGCGCTGGGTATCACGTGGCCGGAGGGTCACAGCGTCGGGCAGATTCTTGCCGGCCTCGATTCGAGTGAGCCGTCGACGATGGCGCTGATGTCGGTTGCGCCGTCGTTGCTGCGCGGGGCAGATTACGCGGCCTTCGACGGCCAACTACCGGAGTTGACGGTGCATGCGGGGATCGGCGCGCCCTACGCTCACGTGACTGCTCCGCTGCGCCGCTTGTCCGATCGCTTCAGCACCGAGGTGTGTCTGGCGATCACAGCTGGTACGCCGGTACCGGAATGGGTGCGCGCTGCCCTTCCCGAGTTGCCCGACATCATGAGTGGGTCCGACTCACTGGCGAACAAGGTCGACCGCGCGTGCATCGATCTCACCGAATCCACCTTGCTCGACGGCCGGATCGGCGAGGTTTTCGACGCGGTGGTGATGCGCGCCAAGGACGGAAAGCGCTCGGCGGAAGTATTTGTCCCGTCGGTCGCGGTGATCGCGAAATGCGTCGGAACGCCCGACGACGGTGAGCGCGCGAAGGTGCGGCTCACCGCCGTCGACACTCTCAAAAGGACGGTGGAATTCACGTTCCCGGCGTAGGGAGTTACCGGTAAGAATCGGTGGCTTCCACCAGGTGATGCACGATGCCGGGCTCCATGGCGGAATGTCCGGCGTCGTCGACGATCACGAGCTTGGATTCGGGCCACGCCTTGTGCAGCGCCCAGGCGCTGGTGGCCGGGCAGACGACGTCGTAGCGGCCCTGGACGATGGTCCCCGGAATGCCCTGCAGTGCGGAGCTTTTGCGTAGGAGTTGGTTCTCGTCGAAGAACCCGCCGTTGACGAAGTAGTGGTTCTCGATGCGGGCGAAGGCCAAGGCGAACCTGGTCTCGGAGTTCTGTTCGATCTTGTCTGCCTGTGGGTACAGGTAGCTTGTCGATCCTTCCCAGGCAGACCAGGCGATGGCTGCGCGGGCCGCGACGTCGGGGTCTTCGGAATGGAGCAGTTGGTGATAGACCGCGACGAGGTCTTCGCCGCGCTGCGCCTCGGGTACCGGTTCGAGGAATTTGTCCCAGCGCTCCGGAAAGATGTTTCCCGCGCCGCCGTTGTAATACCAGTCGATCTCGCTGCGACGCAGGAGGAATATCCCGCGGAGGACGAGTTCGGTGACACGCGTGGGAAACGCCTCGGCGTAGGCGATGGACAGTGTGGAACCCCAGGACCCGCCGAAGACCATCCACTTGTCGATCGAAAGATGTTCGCGCAGCGCTTCGATGTCGCCCAGCAGCTTGTCCGTCGTGTTCACCGACAGATCGGCGCCGTCGGCCACATGCGGGGTGGATCGACCGCAGCCGCGCTGGTCGAGCAGAACGATGCGGTAGGCGGCCGGATCGAAGAACTGCCGTACCGCCGGTTGCGCGCCGCCGCCGGGACCGCCGTGCAGGAACACCACCGGCTTGCCGTCTGGATTTCCGCTGACTTCCCAGTACATGCTCTGGCCGTCACCGACGTCGAGGAAACCGGTCACAAACGGCTCGATCGGAGGATAGAGATTCCGAAGAGCAGACGGCTGTGCTGATGTTTCGGTCATCAGAAGCCCACCAGGCCGGAGGCGAGATCGGGGATCTCGAGTGCGGAAATCGCGCCGGTACGGACGTCGGGGCACGCGGCCGAGGTTGCCGCGTCGATACTTTCGCGGTTCTGGGCGAGATCGAGCAGGTTGATGCCGTTCTGCGTCGCCCACGTGATGACGATCGTGTTCAGTCCGCCCTTGCCGAGCGTCGGGGTGACGGTACGCCAGTTCTGCAGCTGCCCTTCCATATCCGAGCACAACTGCTGGACCTGCGCGTCGGTGAAGGTGGTGCCGGACGCGGACGTTGTTGCCGGCGCCGTCGTGGTGGAACTCGCGGGCGTAGTACTGCTGGGCGCGGGAGAGTTGGTGGACCCTCCCGCGCATCCGCTCAGCACCGTGACGAGAGCTGCCGCGCCGACTACAGCTGCGGCAGTAGAACTTCGACGGTTACCGATCATTGAACGCACCCCTGGCTGGTTGAGAGACAGGCGGCGTTCGCCGGTCTCGGATCAGAAACTGTGTTCTGCGGCCGGGAATGCGCCTGTGCGAACTTCTGATGCATAGGCTGCGGCTGCGGAACGCAGTTCGTCACCGACGTTACCGAAACGCTTGACGAACTTGGCTGTCTTACCGCTCGTGTAACCCGCCATGTCCTGCCAGACGAGTACCTGAGCGTCGCATTCGGAACCGGCCCCGATGCCGACGGTGGGGATGGTGAGTTTGCGGCTGACCTGGCCTGCGATCTCGGCCGGGACCATTTCCATGACGACGGAGAACGCTCCGGCTTCCTGGACTGCAATGGCGTCCGCCACAAGCTGCTCGGCCGCGTCGCCGCGACCCTGGACGCGGAAACCGCCGAGCGAGTTCACGGACTGCGGGGTGAATCCGACGTGAGCCATGACGGGGATGCCGGCCGAGGTGATAGCCGCGATCTGCTTGCTCATCCGTTCGCCGCCCTCGAGCTTGACGGCGTGTGCGAGGCCTTCCTTCATGAATCGCGTCGCAGTCGCCAGGGCTTGCTCGGCCGAACCTTCGTACGTGCCGAACGGGAGATCGGCGACGACGAGTGCGTGCGGAGCGCCGCGCACGACGCCGCGAACGAGCGGAAGCAGTTCGTCGACGGTGATCGGCACGGTGGTGTCGTAGCCGTAGACGACGTTGGCGGCAGAGTCGCCGACCAGCAGCACCGGGATGCCTGCGTCTTCGAAGATGCGTGCCGTCGAGTAGTCGTAAGCGGTGAGCATCGACCAGCGTTCGCCGTTCTGCTTCATCTCGGCGAGGTGGTGAATGCGCGTCTTACGCTTCGGTGCATCGGTAGAGCTTGCAGTGGGTACAGAACCATAGAGAGGTGTTTCGGACATCGTTGTCCCTTTCTGGCCTCGAGGCCCTGAGCGTTGATCGCCTTCGGGTCCCCGGGTGTGGGTGATGACGTGTTCAGTCTGCCACCGGACGTCGCCGACACGAATAGCTGACAGGGTGCAATGGGTCACATCACCGCGCGCGTACCAGGTATGCGCCGAAACGAGGCGAACCGCTGGCTACCGAGGTTTCCTGGCACCATCAATGGCATGTCGAAGTTCGTTCGCCTCTCCGGTGCCCTCGCCGGAAGCGCAGCAGTGCTCGTGTTGGTTGTCGGTTGCACCAGTTCGGAAGGCGCGTCCGAATCAGTGGAATCTGCTGGTTCTGCCGCGTCCGCGGTGCCGTCCGGCCTCGAGAAATTCTACGAGCAGACGCTCGACTGGGGATCGTGCGACAAATTCGTCGAAGAAGGAACGGCGCCGCTGGGGCGTGGGGTCGACTGCGCCGAGGTGAGCGTTCCCGTCGACTACGCGAATCCGAACGGCGACACCGCGAAGGTAGTGATCTCGCGTTCGAAGGCCACCGGTGACCGCATCGGTTCGCTGTTGCTGAACCCGGGCGGACCGGGTGGGTCCGGACTGTCGATGGCGACGTCGGGTTCGGGCACCGAATTGCAGGAACGCTTCGACATGATCGGTTTCGATCCGCGGGGAATCGGTGCGTCGACCCCGCAGGTGCGGTGTCTGACGCCGGAGGAGATCGATGCGGAGCGTGCAGAGGTCAACGTCGACATGACGCCGGAAGGTATCGCCCTCGCCGAGGCGGACAGCAAGGACTACGCCGCCAAGTGTGCCGAGCGGACGGGTAGGGAGTTCCTCGCCCACGTCGGTACCTACGAGGTAGTGCGGGACATGGACGTCATTCGGGGCGTTCTCGGTGATCCGAAGATGAACTACCTCGGGTTCTCGTACGGCACCCGGCTCGGATCCACTTACGCCGAGACCTTTCCGCAGAACGTTCGAGCGATGGTCCTCGACGGCGCGCTCGATCCCGAGCAGGATCCGATCGACGAGGTGGTCTTGCAGGGGCAGGGTTTCCAGGGCGCATTCGACGCCTTTGTCGCCGACTGTGTCTCGCGAACGGACTGCCCGTTGGGTGACGATCCGGCGCAGGCGCAGGCACGCTTCCAGGCACTCGTCGATCCGCTGATCGAGAAGCCGGCGGAGACCACCGATCCACGCGGGCTGAGCTATTCCGACGCGATCACCGGCGTCCAACAGGCCCTGTATTCGCCGCAGTTGTGGACTCCGTTGCGTGGAGGTCTGTCGAGTCTGGCCGACGGACGCGGCGACTCGCTGCTCAATCTCGCGGACATGTATGAAGGCCGTGAAGACGACGGCAGCTACTCCAACATCAACGACGCGTTCAACGCCATTCGCTGCGTGGACGATCCGGCAACCACCGACCGCGCCGAAGCCGGCGAATCCGACACTCGGTACCGCGAGGCGGCGCCGTTCCTCGACGACGGACGGGGGACCGGTCAAGCACCGCTCGACCTGTGCGCGTTCTGGCCCGTTCCGGCAACCGGCAGCCCCCACGCGCTCGACCCCCAGGCGCTCGCTGACGCCGGTCTGCCGCAGCTGGTCGTCGTATCCACGACGCAGGATCCGGCGACCCCGTATCAGGCCGGAGTGGATCTCGCGAAGCAGTTGGGCGCCGCCCTCATCACGTTCGACGGAACCCAGCACACGGTGGTTCTGGACGGAAACTCCTGCGTCGACGATGCCGTCGTCGACTACTTCGTTTACTTGAAGGCTCCGGAAGAAGGTCTCACATGTTAGCCGGCGCGAGGCCGTACGCTGCGCCTATTCGATGGTGACCAATCACTCTGTTAACCGGGACCACTGATGTAACACAGATTTAACGTGGCTTGCTTAGTCTCGCGTGCATGGATCGCCAAAAAGAATTCGTGCTTCGTACCCTGGAAGAGCGCGACATTCGGTTTGTCCGCTTGTGGTTCACCGATGTTCTCGGGTACCTCAAATCGGTGGCGATCGCCCCCGCCGAACTCGAAGGTGCCTTCGAGGAGGGAATCGGATTCGACGGTTCCGCCATCGAGGGATTCTCGCGAGTCTCCGAAGCCGACACCGTCGCCCGACCCGACGCTTCGACATTCCAGATCCTGCCGTGGGCCCACAAGGACGGTGCGCAGCATTCCGCGCGCATGTTCTGTGACATCACGATGCCCGACGGTTCACCGTCGTGGGCAGATCCGCGCCACGTCCTGCGTCGCCAGTTGAGCAAGGCCAGCGATTTGGGCTTCAGCTGCTACGTTCACCCGGAAATCGAGTTCTTCCTGCTGGAAAACGGTCCGATCGACGGCACCCCGCCGATCCCGGCCGACTCGGGTGGATACTTCGATCAGGCCGTCCACGATTCGGCTCCGAACTTCCGCCGCCATGCCATCGACGCACTCGAGTCGATGGGCATCTCGGTCGAGTTCAGCCACCACGAGGCCGCGCCGGGGCAGCAGGAGATCGATCTGCGCTACGCCGACGCACTCTCGATGGCCGACAACGTCATGACGTTCCGGTACGTCGTGAAGGAGGTCGCGATCGGTGAAGGCGTGCGGGCGAGTTTCATGCCCAAGCCGTTCAGTGATCAGGCCGGCTCCGCGATGCACACCCACATGAGCTTGTTCGAAGGCGATACCAACGCCTTTCACAATCCTGACGATCCGATGCAGCTCTCCGAGACCGGCAAGGCATTCATCGCCGGCATCCTCGAGCACGCCAACGAGATCAGTGCGGTCACGAACCAGTGGGTCAACTCGTACAAGCGGCTCGTTCACGGGGGAGAGGCTCCCACCGCCGCGTCGTGGGGCCCGTCCAACCGATCGGCTCTCATCCGCGTCCCGATGTACACGCCCAACAAGGCGTCCTCGCGCCGCGTCGAGATCCGTAGCCCAGACTCGGCTTGCAACCCGTATCTGACCTTCGCGGTCCTGCTTGCTGCCGGTCTTCGCGGCATCGAGAAGGGCTACACCTTGCCGCCCGAGGCAGAAGACGACGTGTGGTCGTTGACCTCCGCCGAGCGTCGCGCCATGGGTTACAAGGAACTGCCGAGCAACTTGGACAGCGCTCTGCGCGAGATGGAGAAGTCGGAACTGGTGGCCGAAGCACTCGGCGAGCACGTCTTCGATTTCTTCCTGCGCAACAAGCGTCGTGAGTGGGAGGAATACCGCAGCCACGTGACGCCGTTCGAGCTCAAGACCTACCTCGGTCTGTGACGGTGAAACCGCCCGCTGCGAGATCAGCAGTTCCAGGACCGGGTCGTCTCGGGCTGGTCGAGCCCACCGCCGCCGACGAGTTGCGTCAGCTCGGTTGGGTCGACGCCGAGAGCATCGAACTCTTGTGGTCGCTTTCGCGTGCCGCGAACGCCGATCTAGCTCTGCGCACTCTTGTGCGGATCAAGGACGGGCTCGGCGACGGGTGGCGTGAACTCGATCAGGCATTGCGCAAGGACAAGAGCCTGCGCGGCCGTTTGTTCGCGCTGGTGGGTGCGTCGTCGGCATTCGGCGATCACCTGGCGGCGGATCCGATCGGTTGGAAACTGCTCGACGGCACCGCTCTGCCGACCAAGGACGAGGCGACTGCGGCCTTGCTCGAGGCCGTGGGTGCCACGCTCGACGAAGGCGCCACCGAAGGCTCATTAACCTACCGTGCCTCCGTGACCGGACCGGAAGCTGTTGTGGCTCTGCGTAAGAGCTACAAGGATCAGCTGATGCTTCTGGCCGCGGCTGATCTTGCAGCGACCGTCGAGAACGAACCGGTGGTGCCGTATCAGACTGTGGGGCATCAGCTTTCCGACCTGGCTGACGCTGCGCTGACCGCTGCACTCGCGGTAGCCATTGCAACGGTGTGCCCTGAGGGTAGTTGTCCGATCCGGCTCGCAGTGATCGCCATGGGCAAATGTGGAGCGCGCGAGCTGAACTACGTCTCCGACGTCGACGTCGTGTTCGTCGCCGAACCGGCCGACGCGACGGCAAGCCGCGTTGCCGGTGAGATGATGCGTATCGGAACCTCCGCATTCTTCGAGGTCGACGCTGCGCTGCGTCCCGAAGGTAAGCGCGGAGAACTGGTTCGCTCGCTCGAATCCCACATCACGTACTACAAGCGTTGGGCCAAGACCTGGGAGTTCCAAGCGCTGCTCAAGGCTCGTCCGATGACGGGCGACATGGAGTTGGGCCGCCAGTACTCCGAGGCGATGAGCCCGATGGTGTGGATCGCCTCCGAGCGCGAGGACTTCGTCCCCGAAGTTCAAGCCATGCGTCGACGCGTCGAGGAAATGGTTCCCCCCGAACTACGTGAGCGTGAACTCAAACTCGGCCGCGGAAGCCTGCGCGACGTCGAATTTGCCGTCCAGCTCCTGCAATTGGTGCACGGACGGGCCGACAGTTCGTTGCACGTGCAGAGCACTGTCGATGCACTGACCGCCTTGGCCGCGGGTGGATACGTCGGCCGCGACGACGCCGCGAACCTGACCGCGTCGTACGAATTCCTGCGTCTGCTCGAGCACCGTCTGCAGTTGCAGAAGCTCAAGCGCACGCACACTCTGCCGCCGCCGGACGACGAGGAAGCGCTGCGCTGGTTGGCGCGCGCCGCACACATGCGACCCGACGGTCGGCTGGATTCCCTCGGAGTCCTGCGCGCCGAGATCAAGCGGAATTCGCATCGTATTCGCCGCCTGCATGCCAAATTGTTCTACCGCCCGCTTCTCGAATCGGTAGCGCGGATGGACAAGGAAGCGCTGGTCCTGGGGCCCGAAGCCGCGGTGAGGCAGTTGGCCGCTCTCGGTTACACGGCGCCCGAGCATGCACTCGGACATCTGACCGCACTGACCAGTGGCGCTTCGCGCAAGGGTCGGATTCAAGCGCTCCTGCTGCCGACGCTGCTCGAATCCCTCGCGGACACACCTGATCCCGACGCCGGTCTGCTCGCCTACCGCAGGCTCTCGGATGCGCTCGTCGACCAGACGTGGTTCCTGCGCCTGCTCCGTGACGAGGCTGCGGTCGCCGAGCGTCTGATGACCGTGCTGGGCTCGTCCGCGTACCTACCCGACCTGCTCATCAAGGCTCCCGACGTGATCCGCTTGTTCGCGGATTCACCGAGTGGACCGCGCCTGGTCGAGCCGAAGCCAGAGGATGTCGCTCGCGGGATCCTCACCGCCTCCGGTCGACACAGTGATCCGAATCGCGCTGTTGCCGCGGCCCGCTCGCTGCGCCGACACGAACTTGCCCGCATCGCTTCGGCCGACATCCTCGGCATGCTCGATGTTCCCGCGGTCTGTAAGGCGCTGTCCTCGGTCTGGGCTGCGGTGCTCAACGCGTCGCTCTCCGCTGTGATCAAGGCCAGCGTCACCGAACTCGGGACCGAGGCTCCCGCCAGTTTCTCCGTCATCGGCATGGGCCGATTGGGCGGCGGGGAACTCGGCTACGGATCCGATGCGGACGTTCTGTTCGTGTGCGAACCCCGCGAGGGCGTCGACGAGACCGTTGCGGTCAAGTGGGCCAACAGCATTGCCGACAAGGTGCGCAAGCTTCTCGGGGCTCCGAGTACAGATCCACCACTCGAGGTCGACACCGGGCTGCGCCCGGAAGGTCGCAACGGACCGATGGTACGAACCCTGGAGTCTTACGACGCGTACTACGCGAAGTGGGCTCAGGCGTGGGAGATTCAAGCACTCCTTCGTGCGCACCCGGTGGCCGGTGATCCTGAATTGGGACTGCGGTTCCTGCACATGATCGACAAGACCCGCTACCCCGAAGGCGGCGTCAGTGACGCGGCGGTGCGCGAGATCCGGCGCATCAAGGCGCGCGTCGATTCCGAAAGGCTTCCTCGCGGAGCCGATCCGGCAACGCACACCAAACTGGGTCGCGGCGGTCTGGCCGACATCGAGTGGACTGTGCAGTTGCTGCAGCTGCGGCACGCCGACCAGATCGAGACGCTGCACAACACGTCGACGCTGGAGACTCTCGACGCCATCGGCGCCGCGGAACTGCTCAGCGAAGGCGACGTCGAACTGCTACGTGACGCCTGGATCACCGCAACGAAGGCACGCAACTGCCTCGTTCTGGTCCGCGGTAAGCCGACCGATCAGCTTCCCGGTCCCGGACGCGTCCTCGCGGCCGTGGCGCAGGTCGCCGGATACGGCGACGACGCAGGGGAGTTCCTCGACAATTATCTGCGCATCACGCGTCGAGCAAAAGCTGTGGTGGAGAGGGTGTTCGGCGGCGAGTAGCGCTCTCGCTCAGTCCTGCCGGATCGACGCGTTCGCGGCGAACTTACGCACTTCGGCGTCCTGCCACACGTGGGCGGGAACGCCGCCGCCGAGGAGCTCGCGCGCGAGCGCTGGTTGCCCGCCGATCGGTGCGTCGCTGCCCGCGATGATCATGTTGCCGTAGCGGCGACCCTTGAGCATTGCGGGATCAGCAATGATCGCCATGTGTTCGAACTGTGCGCCGATGGTCGCGGCCTCGGTCCGAGCGCCCTGCAGATCCGGGGTGTCGCCGCAGTTGACGATGTAGATACCGCCCGGGGCAAGTATGCGTCGTACGTGGGTGGTGAATTGAGCCGTCGTCAGCGGAGTCGGAGTTGTGCTGCCGGCGAAGACATCTCGTATCACGATGTCGCGGGTGGACTCGGTGAGAGTTTCCGTGACGGCGCGGGCCTCGCCGACGCGAATGCGCAGCAGTGGTGCGCGCGGAAGGTCGAACCAATCGCGCACGAGTTCTGCCAGAGCGCCGTCGATTTCGACCACCACTTGTCGTGCGTCGGGGTAAGTGGCGGCGAAGTACCTGGCCATGGAGCAGGCACCGCCGCCGAGATGCAGGACCCGCAGACGCTCGGCCTTGTCACGTTCGGAATCGACCAGATGCGCGATCCACCGCATGTATTCGAAATCGAGCACCGTGGGATCCGCGACGTTCACGTGGGAACTGGGCACTCCGTTGATCTGGATGATCCAACTGTCGTCGGAGTACTGATCGCGGACAAGCTCGCACGTCCCGGTATCGATGGGGAAAGTGCCGGCGACGGGACCGGACTCGCCTCGCTCGGGAGCACTGCTGCGAGTTCTGGTCTTGCGAGTTCCCTTGGCCACTGTGTCCATGTTAGCCGTGCGCCTTTTTGCTAGCGCCCACTACCAAAAAGGCGCACAGACCGGCAGTATTCTCGAGCTACTTCAGGCACACTCGTACCTGGAGTGTGATCGGTGACACAAATGCCGGCGCGTTCTTTCGTCGTCCGTGCATCACGAAGAATTTCGAGGAGTGCAGGTGAAGGTCAAGGCAGCGGTAGTCAAGGCGCCAGGTCAGGCATGGGAGATCGAAGAGGTCGAGCTGGGCGACCCGGTCTCGGGTGAGGTACAGGTCCGACTCGCCGCATCGGGACTGTGCCATTCGGACGAACATTTGCGCACGGGCGCCAGCCCGTTGCCCTTCTTCCCGGCCTTGGGCGGCCACGAAGGCGCCGGAGTGGTGACGAAGGTCGGCCCGGGTGTCACGAGCGTCGAAGAAGGCGACCACGTGGTTCTCGCCTTCATCCCGGCGTGTGGACGTTGTCCGTCTTGCGCGAAGGGTCTACAGAACATCTGCGACGAGGGAGCCGGCCTGTTGACCGGGCAGGCGATCTCCGACAAGACGTACCGCGTCACCCTTAACGACGAGCCGGTCATCCAGATGTGCCTGCTCGGAACATTCTCGCCGTACGTGACCGTCAACGAGGCGTCGGTGATCAAGATCGAGAAGGACATCCCGCTCGACAAGGCGGCCTTGCTCGGCTGCGGTGTCGCCACCGGCTGGGGATCGGCCACCGCGATCGGTGGAGCCAAGGTCGGCGACACGGTGGTGGTCGTCGGCGTCGGCGGCGTCGGAATCAACTCGGTGCAGGGTGCGGCGTCCGCCGGAGCACGATTTGTGATCGCGATCGATCCCGTCGAGTTCAAACGCGACAAGGCAAAGGAATTCGGCGCCACACATACGTTTGCCTCACTCGAGGAAGCGCTACCGGTGATCGGCGAGATCACCTGGGGCAAGATGGCCGACGTCACCGTGATCACCGTGGGCGAGATTCACGGCGACATCATTCAGCCCGCGCTCAGTGCGACGGGCAAGGGTGGCCAGGTTGTTGTCGTCGGAATGGGGCATTACGCGGATTCGCAGGTGACGCTCAGTCTCTTCGAGCTGACCCTTCTGCAGAAGCGTTTGCAGGGAGCCATCTTCGGCGGGGTCGGGCCACGGTCCCAGATTCCCAAGTTGCTCGATCACTACCGAAGCGGCGCACTCAAACTCGACGAGTTGGTGACCAAGACCTACAAGCTCGAGGAGATCAACGAGGGTTACGCCGACATGCTGGAGGGAAAGAACCTGCGCGGCATGATCGTCTACACGGAGGACGATTACTGATCGTTTCCCTTTGCCTGAAGGCTCCGGCCCGGCACCACGCTTCGTGGTGTCGGGCCGGAGCCTTCTGCCCCCACGCACATTTCTGTCGATCGATGCGTCGATCGCGCCCGTAGTGGGCACTCGCAGGGTGAGGAAGTCGGGCAGCGTGTCCGGGCCTCAGTCCACGACTCGACAGAGAAGAGCAGAACATGCCCTACATCACCACCTCCGACGGAACCGAGATCTATTACACCGAGCACGGCACCGGCCGGCCGATCGTCCTGAGTCACGGGTGGCCGCTGAGTTCCGACGCATGGCAGGTCGAGATGAAGCTGTTCGCCGACGCAGGCTACCGGACAATTGCCCACGATCGTCGAGGACACGGTCGCTCCTCGAAGACGTACACCGGCAACGACATGGATACCTATGCCAAGGACCTGGCTGAGCTGATCGACACCCTCGACCTGAAAGACCTGATCCTGGTTGGCCATTCGACCGGCGGCGGAGAAGTGGTCCGTTACGCGGCGCAGCACGGCAAAGGGCGCGTCGCCAAGGTGGTCACTGCCGGCGCCGTTCCACCGATCATGGTCCAGTCGGACAGCAACCCCGAAGGCACACCGATCGAGGTGTTCGACGGAATCCGCAAGGGCGTGCTTGGGGACCGATCGCAGTTCTACAAGGACCTCAGCGAGAGCTTTTACGGCGCGAACCGCGAAGGCTCCGATGTCTCGCAGGGAGCGAAGGACGACTTCTGGCGACAAGGGATGTTGGTTAACCTCGCCGCGGCCTACGACTGCGTCAAGGCATTTTCGGAGACTGACCAGACTGCCGATCTCGAATCCATCGACGTTCCGATCTTCATCGCTCAGGGGGACGACGATCAGATCGTGCCGATCGGCGCGGCGGCGGAGAAAGCAATCAAGCTGGTGAAGAACGGCACGCTGAAGGTATATCCGGGTGCACCGCATGGGATCTACGGCTCGTATCAGGAGACCCTCGACCAGGACATTCTCGCCTTCATCGAGGACTGACGTCAGCGAGGCGGAAGGACCGGAGTCGGAAGGAGCGGAGTCGGAAGGACCACAGTCGGAAGGATCAAATTGCCATGACCACACACGTTGCTTCGCTTCGCCATGGTCCCAGCGTCTTCGAGAACGAACTCGGCTCGATCTCGCAGCTCGACACGAGTTCGTTGCCGATCCTGTCCGGTCTGTCGATCAAACGAATTGTTCTCGGCCCCGGCGCGATCCGCGAACCACAATGGAACGTCAACGCGAACCAGATCGCCTACGTCACGAGCGGAACTGTCCTTGTCTCGATGTTGGGCAATGCCGACGAGTTCGCAAGTTTCGTGGTGCGAGCGGGGCAGATGTATCACGTCGAATCCGGCGCGATTTATCACATCGAGAATGTCGGCGAGGGGGAGGCGGAGATCATCGCTGCCCTGCGTAGTTCTCTGCCGCAGCACTTTTCGTTGCAGAGTAGCGTCAGCGCAATGTCGAACGCGGTGCTCGGCAACACGTACGATCTCGCCGCATCAGCCTTCGATGTCTTCGGTAGAGCCGATGCATCCCAGATAGTTCGGCGGGACGGCCCCGCCGTCGTTCCCGATACCGCCGGCCTTCCCAACGTGCATCTCTTCGATCTCGAAGGCCAGATCGCCCCTCTCGCCTATGCGTACGGACAGGCGAAGGTGGCGCGCAAGCAGTATTGGGCGGCGCTGGAGGATCTTTCGATGTACTCGTTGACTATTCGCGAGAGTGGGATGCGTGAGCCACACTGGCATCCCGTCACTGCCGAGATGGGATACGTGCATCGTGGTCATGGACGGATGACGGTTCTCGATCCCGACGGGTCACTCGACACCTACCTACTGGCGCCCGGTCAGGTGTATTTCGTTCCGCGTGCCTATCCCCACCACATCGAGGTTCTAGGCGACGAGGAAATCAACTTCCTCATCTTCTTCGACCAGCCGACGCCGGGCGACATAGGCTACCGTGCAACGGCTTCCGCGTTCTCACGCAGCGTTCTCTCGGCCTCCTTCGGCGTTCCGGAACGCGATCTGCCGCAATTTCCTTTCACCCCGATCGATCCGCTCATCGTCTCGCGGAACAATCCGATCGACCAGGACTGACCGGCAAGGACGCCCATCATGACCAGCACGCTCACCGTGACCGATCACGGGACGACGCTCGACTTCACGTACGAGGATGCCCTCCGCTATCACGGTCCGCAGGCCCCGGGCGGCGTGGCGCATGCCTACAAGGTTCTCGAGCGCGCTCTCGGTGTGTTCGGTGGGGAAGGCTCCGTCGAGCGTCGCGAGCTGGTCGTCACCACCGCACACGGCGGACCAGGAGTGCGCGATGCGTTCGAGTTGGTCACGCGCGCGGTGACAGAAGGGAGGTACACCGTCGACAGTTCCCTGGCCAGACCTGAACGTGGAAATGCACTCGCACTGTATGTATTTCGGGTCGACTACCGCGGCGCGAGCGTCACGCTGACTGTTCGGGAGGGATTTGTCGTCGAAGAGTTCATCACTCTCGCCCGCAAAGGTGACCGGACGGTCGAAGACGAGGCGCGGCTGACAGTGCTCAAGCAGGAGATGGCGGACCGAGTGATGTCGAGCCCGGCCGAGAGCGTGTACGACGTCGAGGACACGCTCTCGGTCTGACCGGCATGCTCAGGTGTGGTCCACCCATCGCAGTAGTGCGTAGAGGAAACGCGTCGACCCGGGCATGAAGTTATTTCCGTGGTGATAGGTCGGATCGAGCGTCGTCGCGATGATCCGGCCTGCGGTCGAGGTGGTGTCTTCGAAGAGCATCATTCCGGCGTCGTGCGGGTTGCCGTTGTCGTCGCTCTCCTCCGAGACCAACAGGGGAACGACGTCGGAGTCGGTGTGCAGAAGCCCGTGGTGGTGCCAGATCACGGATTTTGTGGTCAGGTACTTCCATGATGTGTGATCGTGGCTGCGAGTGCGGATCATTGGATCTTCTCCGGTTCGCCACCACCAGAAGTTAGTCGGGCGAGGGGTCCACGTCACACCGGGAAGCCAAGTGTGGGCGGCATTTTCACCGAGGACGACGAGGGTCCCACCGCGATCTGCCACGCTCAGGAACTCGTCGGCATGCGCGCGGAGCAACTCGGGATGCAGACGGTCGGAGAGAATCAGCGTCTGCACCTCGTCGAGATCACCCGGCCCTAGGTCGGGGAGGTAGTGGAAGTCCGGTTGGTAGGCGACCACCGCTGGATCCTTGATGGTCTGCAGGTGAAAATGCGATCCGCCGTGCACGATCGCGAGCCCGCGAGTCGAGAGGGGAGCGCGATCGGTGCGGTTGAAGGCTTCGAGTGTGGTCATCGGAGATCCGTTCCGTCGCCTTGGGCAAGCCAGGCGAGTAGCTGGGGGAAGACGCGTGACGAAGTGTTGGGATCATACTGGTAGACACTGAGATCGATACCGCCATGGACCAGCACTTCGCCGCGGCCGAGGCGGTAGACGTAGTCGACCGGGAGACCGGCTCTGCCGATGTAGTTGGTGACTATTGCCGTGTCCGGCAGGTTCTGGCTGTACCCGCGGCCGTAGAAGCCGGACACCTCGCGCCGGAAACTGAGATCGACGGGATCGACACCCTCCCACACGGGGTGGGGGCTTCCGGCGGAGATGGCAAGGTCCTTCGGTCCCGAATACTGGAGTTTGCGCCACTGACCGAGGTCCGGCAGGAAATCGGTGAGCGGATGACCCATCACAGCGATGCGGCCGCCATTGGCGACGAAGTCCGTGAGAATCTCGCGTCGACGTTCGAGGTAGATCTGATCACAATTGCCGTTCACGATCAGTCCTCGGACACGCGAGAGGTTCAGTGAGTCGAGTGAGTAGACATCGACATCGGCGATGATCGCGGTGGTGTCGGTACCGCCGGCCATGCCGGCATTGGAACCCATCACCAAGTGAAGTACAGGGGTGGTGACTGGGTCTGTGACCGTGTCACTTTCGGTAGTCATGCCAGTGAGCTTCCTTCGAGGTGTGAGTCATTGATGACTTTCGCAAAATTGTCGTAGCGGGTGTAGACCACGGTGCGTGGGGAGTCGCGGTCGAGGACAACCTCTGTGGCAACGTCGATACCGTAGAGACGGGTCAAGTTCTTTCCTGTCACCAGTTCCGTCACCTCGCCGCGTACGATTTCGTCCGGGCCGTACATGATCACGGCGTCTCCGCCGAGGTGCAGCGCATGCTCGGGATGGTGTGTGGTCAGCAGGATTCCCATGCCCTCGGCCGCGAGCTCACGGAGAAGTCCGAGAACCTGTGCCTGATTTCTCAGGTCCAGCGCCGAGACGGGCTCGTCGAGAATCATGAACGTGCAGTCCGTGGCGAGCGCACGGGCGATGAGTACCAATTGGCGCTGACCTCCGGACAGTTCGGTTAACCTCGCGGAAGCCAGGTGTTCGATTCCCACCCTCTCGAGGACTCGGCGAGTGAACACGAGGTCCGATTTGCTGGGTGTTCCGAAGGTAGAGACCTTCTTTGCGCGTCCCATCAGAACCATGTCGAAGACTGAGTAGGCGAAGGTTGACGGGCTTGCTTGAGGCACGTATCCGATGTTTGGGTCGCGCAGAACGCGACCCTCCTCGGGGCGCGTCAATCCGGCGATGCATCGAAGGAGCGTCGTCTTGCCCTTACCGTTCGGTCCGAGGATCGAGGTGATCGAACCCGAGGCGATGGTGAGATCGGTGTGGCGGAACACCCAGTCTCGCTGAGGAAATCGGAATCCGAGG
Organism: Rhodococcus sp. NPDC060176; assembly: GCF_042728675.1. NCBI lineage: Bacteria > Bacillati > Actinomycetota > Actinomycetes > Mycobacteriales > Nocardiaceae > Rhodococcus > Rhodococcus sp. NPDC060176. Next base: position 261,526 of record NZ_JBHWYS010000007.1, on the reverse strand, counting down.
TCCTGGAGTTCAAGCATTAACGAACCCCTGTCTGCTCGACTTGCGGAGGAGGACGACAAATACCGGTGCACCGATGATGGCCGTGAGAATCCCCAGCGGGATCTCACCTGGACTGATAGTGCGCGAAAGCGTGTCGATCACCGTCAGGTAGGCAGCGCCGAGAACAAACGTCGTCGGCATCGAGATGCGATGGTCCGGCCCCACCCACAGCCGGGCAAGATGCGGTACGACCAGGCCGACCCATCCGATCACGCCGGAGACGGCTACTGCTCCCGCGGTCATGAACGCAACCATGACCAGCAGCAGCATGCGTAGACGGTGGGGTTTGACGCCCAAGGAGGCAGCGTCGTCGTCGCCGAGGGAGAGTATGTTTACTCGCCACCGCAGACCCAAAATGACGGCGCTTCCGAGAAGGATGGGAATTGCGGCGATCACTACTTTTCCCATATCGGCTGTGGCGAGAGAACCCATGAGCCAGAAGACGATCGAGGGCAAAGTGCTGTACGGGTCGGCCAGATAGGTGATCAGTGAAACCAGTGCGGAGAAGAACGCGCTGGTGACCACCCCGCCCAGGACGATCATGAGAATTGAACTTCCGGAACGCGTTTTGCCGATTGCGGAGACCATGAGAAGCGCCGCGATACCGAACAGGAATGCTCCACCGACAAGAAACGTGGAACCGAGGCCTAGCATGAGAACCAGTACCCCACCGAACGAAGCACCGGAAGAGACACCGAGCACCTGGGGACTGACCAAAGGGTTTCGGAACACAGCTTGTAGGGCGGATCCGCCGAGCGCGAGGCCCCCTCCGACGAGCATTCCGAGGAGCAATCTAGGAAATCGCACGCCGAGAACAACTTGAGCCTCGACGTCGGTCCACGTTTGCTCGAGCGGAATGACGCGATCGATGAGGATTCGAGCTACCTCGTTGACCGGGATCGTGTACCGGCCCAGCGCCAATGCGCAAAGCCCGACGACAAGAATCCCGACGGTCAGGACGATGGGAACAAGAAAAGCCTTGTGATTGCGTTCTTTTCGCGGCATTTGTGCGGGCAGCGTGCCCTCAAGAGCGGAACGCGTCATAACCGTCGCTCACCGAGTTGGCTTCGAGGTGCAGAATACGATCGATCTCGATATCGGTGACCGTGTAGGCGTACAACGCGGAATACGTGGCGCGAATGCGACTGCGGAGGTCGAGATCCAGACTGGAGTCGGGGTAGAAGATCTGCGCTACCCACAGCCACATCAGATTGGATTCGTTGCACGGCGGGTCCCACGAGAATCCGCCGATCGGAGCCTTGTATACCCGCTTGTTCTTCACTGCGGTCAACGATGCCCAGTTGGGGTCGTCGTAGACGTCCTGAGGAGTCGCGGCATCGAAGTTGCCGAGTACCAGTACTTCCGGATCCCAGGTCAGAATCTGCTCTTTGGTGACGGCGACGCTTGTTCCCTTACCTGCGCCTCGGGCGACGTTCTTTCCTCCGGCAAGGGTGATCCAGAAGTCCATGTACGTGTTGTCGGCGGAAACTTTGGTTTCGGGGGTGCTGTAGAAGTACATCGCGCGCGGAGCCTTGGCCGAGTTCGCTGTCGCAATCGATTCGACGGTCTTGCGGTCGTTCGACATCGAGGCGAGGATCGCCCGCGCTTCTTCCTTCTTGTCGAGCAGATCGCCGAAGATGTTGATCCAGGCTTCGAGGTCCTCTTGCGTTCCGTATTTGAGCAGGATGACCTTCAGTCCGGCGTTGCGTAGCGGAGCAACGATGTCGTCGCCCTTGTCGCCCCACTGGATGACGACATCGGGGTTCAACGACAGTATCTGTTCGACGTTCGGAACGAAGTCGGGTCCGGAAACTACTGGTGTATTGAGGAATTCGGGGAACATCGTAGCGAGCATGCCGTTCTTGGCAAGTGAGATGGCGCTCGAATTGACACCGACGTTGCGTGATATCGATTGATCGGAGCCCGCGATCATCGACGGCACCGGGATGATGGCCGACGCGATTCTTCCGACCGGAGTGTCGAAGGTGATGGTGTTCTGGTACTGGTCGACGACCGTGAACGGACTGGACGTGCCCTCGGTCTCGGATGCCGAGTCGACCGGGGTTCGGTTCGAGCACGCCGTGGCACCGAAAGCGCCGAGCGCGGCCGCTGCCACGCCCATCGATCTGATCAGTTGGCGGCGCGTCAAGGCGCTTCCGAGTGGGGACGAGTTCTGCAACGCACGCATGCTTTCTCCGAAAAGTATTGTCACGGTGATGGATACCGAAAACTGAAATCAATTCCTAGATTCAGTTAGGCTAGCATACGTTTACTAAGGCTTGACTACCCTAATGCGTGTTTTGGGCGACATGCGAAAGCCCGCACGACTTCCATTGTGGGGAGTCGTGCGGGCTCGACTGTCTGAGGTCAGCGGCCGGCGAACATCCTTATCCGCTGGTCGCGGCTGCGCTCGAGATGGTTGCGCATCTGTCCACGTGCGGATGACTCGTCCCTCGCGCGGATGGCGTTCAGGATCTCTTGATGCTCCGAATTGAGCAGGTCCGGTTCGCCGTAGTTCGACGGCGGTCCGCTGTCGTAGATTCGCAATTGGGTGGTGAGGCGGATCAGCAGTGAGGTGATCGTGGAATTGTGGGCGGCCTGCCAGAGGGCTTCGTGGAACTTGAAGTTCCCGGACCGAACCTCGGTGCCTTCTGTTGCAGTGCAGCAGAACTCGTGCAATCCGTCCAGGCGGGCAAGGTCGAGATCGCTGTGACGGAGTGCGGCCGCGCCGGCGGCTTCCGATTCGAGGGCTACCCGCGCCGCGTAGATCTCGATGACGTCTTCGGGCGTGCCGGAGCGGACCCGAAAACCGCGGGCGGCTCGTTCGAGTAGGCCGTCGTGTGCGAGCCAGTTGAGTGCCTCACGGATCGGGGTGCGGGATGCGCCGTACGATTCGCACAATTGAGTCTCGTGCAGCGGAGCGCCCTGGGGGAACTTGCCGGCCAGGATGTCGGCACGCAGGCGCAGGTACTGCCGCGAGGTCTGATCGGACCGCCCGAGCGCAGCCTCCGGCACCAGTAGATCGGTGGTGCTCGTATCGGCGTCGAGATCCATGTGTCCCCATTCCTGTGCATGCAAGTAGAGCGCGTTCGATTATGCCATCGACGACGAGTGAGTACTTGCGTATACGCTAGTACTCATTTAGGTTCGTGATTGTTCGTTTCCGAGGGAGAGGGTCCGAAGTGGCTGGAGAGACCGCGTCGCCGCTGGTGGGTGCCGCTGAACTCGACGCGATGCTGCGTGAGGGAGGCGTTTCTGTGCTCGACGCGACGGTTCATTTTCCTCCCGCACGATTCGATGGCGACTACCGACCTGAATCCGGCTACGACGGCTGGGTCTCCACGCACATCCCGGGTTCCCGGCACGTCGACCTCATGGACGTCTTCTCCGATAGGGAAGCGGCGCTGCATTTCACGCGTCCGTCACCGGAGCAGTTGGTTACCGATCTTCAATCGAGCGGTATCGAGCCGGGTGCGGCAATCGTGATCTACGACCAGGGATCGACCACCTGGGCATCACGGCTCTGGTGGGTGTTTCGCAACGCCGGCATCGAAGCAAGAGTCCTCGACGGTGGCCTCGCCGACTGGACGCGACTCGGCTTTGCTCTCGTGAGCGGCGACGACGTAACCCACACGTCGGCGTCGGCGCGTTGGAGCGTGACGGATCTCGGACTGTGGGTCGATCTACCGCGGGTTGCCTCACTGTCCTCCGGAGAAGAAGCCGGAACGCTGGTGTGCGCCCTGGCAGCTGAGCAGTACGAGGGAACGGAGAAGACGCGATACTCGCGACGCGGACATATTCCGTCAAGTGTGAATCTGTCCGCGAAGAGCCTTCTCGACGCCGACGCCCGGATGCTTCCGGTGGACGAAGTTTTGTCGAGATCGGCCGACGTTCTGCCAGCCGTCACCGAGCAAGTCGTGATCTATTGCGGCGGTGGAGTTTCGGCGTGCTTGACCGCACTTGCACTGATTCGAAGCGGCCACGAGGATGTCAAAGTCTACGACGGCTCGTTGGAGGAATGGACTGCAGATCCGACCCTGTCGATGGTTGTCGGCAGTGAGCCCGGTGGCGCGATTGCGGATGTTCGATGTCCGCGGTCCTGAATCGCCGCAGTCCCCAATTACTTCCCGTCCTGAAGGAATTCTCATGTCTGACACTGTCTCTGTCGAAACCGTCGCGTCGGCGATCGACGCACTCCGCGATCAGGTACCGCTCGTTCAATCGCTGACGAACATCGTTTCGGCAAACTTCTTGACCAACGTCCTGCTCGCTGCCGGCGCAAGCAATGCTCACATCGACAATGTCCACGAAGCGGGTGGGTTCGCTGCCGTCGCCGGGGGAGTTCTGGTCAACCTCGGAACGCCGGACGACGGGACTGCCGAAGCCTTCCTGATAGCCGCAGAAGCGGCCCGAACTGCCGGTACGCCATGGGTTTTGGATCCCGTCGGTGTAGGCGGACTGCCCTGGCGGAGCGGTATCGCTGTGGACCTGCTGCGCTTTCACCCCAACGCCATCCGAGGGAACGCGTCGGAGATCATCGCGCTTGCCGGACTCGGTGGCGACACTCGCGGCGTCGACAGTGCCTCGGACTCCGTCGATGCCGTGCCGGCCGCACTGTCTCTTCTGAAGCATGCCGACGCAGTGTCGGCATCAGGACCGGTCGACTACATCGTCGGACGTGATGCGGGCGGTGACACCCGGGGCATCCGAGTCTCCGGTGGCAGCGCACTGTTGCCGCGCGTGACCAGTACCGGTTGCTCTCTGGGCGGACTTGTCGCCGCCTACCTCGCCGTGACGCCGACCGCGCTGGACGGATTGGTTGCTGCGCACACGCATGTTGCCGTGGCATCGGAGATCGCCGAGGAGAATGCCTCAGGCCCAGGGTCTTTTGCAGTCGCATACCTCGATGCGCTCTACACCGTGAATGCGGACACCATCCGCTCACGTGCCCGAATCGAATCGTTCGACCTGCCGGCTGGAGTGCAGAACTGATGGGCGTCAAGACATTTTGGTATCTCACCCAGGCCGACGGGGACTACCCGTGGAGCCCTGGCGGACTGTATCCCGTGGACGGGGCCAGGCAGATCGAGCTCGCGAAGACCATCGACGACGGCGGATTCGAAGGTGCTCTGGTTGCCACCTGGCCGAACGATCCGTTCATCTCGGCGACCTGGGCCGCAGCGCACACCACGCGCATGAAGTTCCTCGTCGCTGTCTACGCGAACATGACTCCGGCGCGCCTGCTGGCGGAGAAGGCATTGACCTTCGACGCCTTCAGCGGTGGCCGACTGTTGATCAACTCGGTCAACGGACGCGAGAACATCCTGACCAAGTACGACATGAACGTGCCCCACGACGAGCGTTACGAGTTGGGGGAGCAGTACTGGGCAGACTTCCGCCGCATCTACTCCGAAGGGACCGAGTCGAACTTTCCCAACACGCCGCTGCGTATCGATGCGCCCGTAGGGCATCAGGTTCCGCTGTGGGGTACCGGTGATTCGCCTGCAGGCCTGGCGAATTCAGGCAAGGTTCTCGATACCTACTTGGCGATGCTGCGCGAAACTTCGTTCATCGAGGACAAGTTCTCTGCCGCACGGGTGGCGGCGGAGGCCGCCGGACGCGAATTCACCGACTTCGGTGCGCTCACCGGAGTGATCGTTCGCTCCACCAAGGCGCAGGCGCACGACCGGTTCCGCTCCTTGTTCGAGAAAACAGGCGTCGAGCAGATCGCCCATGTCTTGGACAACGCAGTGCGTCGTCGTACTCAGGGGAAACAGGACCTCAAAACTTTCACTGCTCGCGACGCACAGCGACAGGGCTGGGCGGACAAGATTGCAGCCGGCCGACTTCCGGAACCGGAGGAGTTGTACGTCGGTGACGGTCTGTACGCGGGTATCACGGCGTGGTCGCCGCTCGACATCTTCGGCACCGGGTCGTCGGCGGTGTACTACGTCGGTGATCCGGATTCGATCACGGACTCGGTGCGCACGCTTCGCAGCCGAACCGGTTTGACTGCACTGATTCTGGCGGGCTGGCCGCTGATCGAGGAAGCGAAGTGGGTTGCGGAGTATCTTGTTCCGCGATTCGACGAACTCAGCTGACAGCGCGTTGCAGGATCGTGGCACCGAGACCTAACGTGTCACGGAGAAATGCTGCAGCAGTGTCAATTTCATCCGCAGTGCATTCGAGAAGGATTTTGACTTCCACGTCCTTCTTGACGATGTCGGCAATAACAGCCACGGCAACAACGCCGGTTCCGACGGCCGAGCCTCGGAACAGATCGATCCCGTCGCCGTCCGCGCTGACCGTGCCGTCGAGATAGCCGTAATCGAGCGGATAGATCGCCGTAGGGTACCGCGGGTGTGCCGACCCGCGGGGCCGTTCGATCACGACGGTCGACGTGGCAGCCAGGTGATCGAGGGCCGAGAACAGATCTTCGTTCATCCCTACCGGTGCTCGCGCAGTAGCTGAGTCGGCGTCAGACCGGCCAGCGCTCGCGTATCGCGCGCGAGGTGGGCTTGGTCGGCGTATCCGGCGCGGCAGGCCAGCGAGGACAACGTGAGATCTGCGCTGCGGCTGAGAGCTAGTGCATTCTGCATGCGTTGTACCTTCTGAATCAGCTTGGGGGACAGCCCGACCGACGACGTGATCGAGCGTCGAAAATGACGTTCGGAAACACCGAGGTCTGCGGCGATCTCGCGGACCGGGGTCGTAGGTGAGGCGATGAGCGCGCAATAGCCTCGTTCGATTCCGTAGTCCGGTTCCAGTCCCCGCCACAGCTGGTCCAGCAGATTGGCGTCGACTGCCTCGTGGCGAAGGGCGTCGGCAAGCACCCGAGCTTGTCGGGAAGTCAGGATGTCGTCGAAGGCGATCTTCGAATCCTGCACCGCGTCGGCCGCGGCGCCGAGCAGGCTCCGCAGAGCGGGTGGTTTGATGCGGATGCCCCACATCGTCGTACCGGCGGCGACCGAAACCAGATCGGCACCGGTGGCCGGTCCGACGAGCCACGACCTTCCGTCGCTGTCGACGATGAAGTCGGCGCAGAGATCGGGAAGAATGCGCTTTGCCTGCGTGGACGTATCGGATTCGGTAGTGCTCTTCCACGTGCAGCTGAAGAGGTCGGTCGAACCGGTGATCCGATTCTCGACATAGGTGTGGCCGTTTTGTTCAAGACTCGACGCTGCCGTCCGACTACCGTCACGAGGGAAGGTGTCAGTGCCGGTCATCAGATCATCGTCACACACTCGCCGATCACTTCTCGACCCGAAACAGGAGAAATACCGTGTCCGTCTCTCCGAGACTCGATCTCGTCGGAATCGTCACCAACGATCTCGCTCGTTCCCTCGCGTTCTACCGAACCCTCGGGCTCGACATTCCGGAAACACCCGCGGATGCTCCCCATGTGGAGTTCACGTTCGACAGTGGGCTTCGGCTGGCGTGGGACGCGCTGTCCACCATCGCAAGCTTCGATCCTGACTTTGCTGTCGGGGAGGGGCGACACCCTGTCGCGTTGGCGTTCGATTTCGGCACCCCCGCTGCCGTCGACGAGGCGTATCAGCGCATCGCAGCCGACTTCCCAGGACACAAGGCGCCGTTCGATGCCGTGTGGGGGCAGCGTTACGCCGTTCTTCTCGATCCCGACGGCAATACGGTGGATCTCTTTGCCGCGCTCTGATTTCGAACGACGCAGGCCTCGACCGAATATCGGTCGAGGCCTGCGGTTGTCGGTGATCGAGTAGTTGTCAGTTCACCAAGCGTTCAGGGTGTCGAGGATCTGGCCTCGGGCCTTCCACAGTTCTGCACCCCAGTACGGCCACGAATGAGTGCCGTTGGCCGGGAAGCTGTATGTTGCCGGAATTCCCAGGGAGTTCATGCGCAGTTGGAATGCCCGTGAGTTCATCAAGGCAAGGGCCTCGAGCCCGATGGCACTACCGGTATTCACGAAGTCGACGGGCCGACGCGGTTGATCGAACTGCCCGGGCAGGCCGCTCGCGGCGGAGATGTACAGCGAGAGCCCAGCCAGATCGGGTGCAAACACGAAGGGGTCGTTGCGGAGCCAAGCGGGGTTCCATGGCGGTCCCCACATGGCATCGACATTGAAGGACCCTGCGCTGACCATGGCCACGCGGATTGCTTCACGCATGCCTGGAGCCGAGATGTTGAGGTATCCCGAGAGCGATCCGGCGAACTTGAACTGATCGCGGTGATAGGCGGCGAGCGTCAGTGCCGCGCTGCCACCCATGGACAATCCGAGCACACCGTTGTTGGTTCGGGAGACTCCGCGCGATTCCAGATAGGCGGGAAGTTCCTGGGTGAGGAAGGTTTCCCATTTGTACGTGACCGGTTGGCGATTCAAATTGCTGTTCGCATACCAGTCGGAGTAAAAGCTGGACTGCCCGCCGACCGGCATGACCAGGGTGACGTTGTCGCCGCGATACTGCTCGAGAGCGTTGGTCTCGAAACTCCATGCGTTTCGGTCGTCGCGTGCACGCAAACCGTCGAGAAGGTAGAGAGCCGCGTTGCCGCCGCGCGAAGCCCACTGGATCTGAACCTTGATCGGGCCCATCGAGGAGTCGACGAATACGTCCTCGTAACCACCGGCCGGGGCGGTCCGAGCAGGTGCCGCGCTTGCTACTGATCCGCTGATCAGGCCTGCGGTCAGGGGGAGCGCGAGTGCTGTCGCTGCGAGGCCGAGGATCCGACGCCTGATTCGTTTCGAAATTCGCTTCTTCGAAGAATCTCGGTTGTTTGCAAGATCCCTGCGTACCTCGTGCATAAATCACTCCCGCCCCAAAGGTGCTTGCACACCGAAATCCGACCGAGCCCCCCGAGGCACGGAATTCCTGATGACACTAAGTGGTCAGTATTGGCCCCGACGGCTCCGTTATCGGTTCGTTATCAAACTGGTCCGATTTACGAAGTGCCGTCAGGAGTCGTCTACCGGAGGTTGAGCGTCGATTTTCCAACCTCCTCGAATCAGATGTTCCCGTACCCGAGCGACATCCGATTCGTGCGGCATGTCGTCGGTGACTTTGGTGATGAGGACGCCGATGTCGATCGGATCGACCGGAATCGGAAAGTCGATCGGATCGACAGGGACCGGAAACTCGGCGACGAGATCGTCGGCAAGAACGGCGATCTCTGCGTCGGACAACTGCCGCCGGAGCAGGGCCATCAATGGGACGTAGTCCTGCTCCGGCACACCGTTCGGATACCCGGCACGCAGCCAGCCGAGTATCGAAGCCAGAAGTGGTGGAAGGCTCAACGGAGCGAGCTTCAGTCGTTGTCGAGATCAGCGAGTGGCCACCCGGCGGCAGCCAGGACCGAGGCAACGCGCGCGATGTCCTCGTCCGAGGGCGTCTGGCTCGTCAGATCTGCGATCTGAGCGCTGATCTCGTCGCTCGAGATCACCTGGTCGCTGTTGACGTCGCTCAGTTCTGCGAGTGCAGCGCCGATGGCAATGTCTCGAATTTGCGCGTCCGAGAGCTTGCGTCGTAGCAATGCGACCAGCGGAATGCGGTCCTTGGGCGGTATGCCTTCGGGGTAGCCGGCGCGAAGCCATTCCAGAATGGATTGAGGAAGGGATGGAGTCGGTGCAGTCACGGTGATGTCTTTCCGCTCGTGAGGTCGCACGGGATCAGAAGATCTCGATGCCGAATGTGTGGCTGAGGAAGCCCTGCATGATGAAGAGGATTCCGGTGACGATCGCGATGAGCACTACCGCGAAGCACACCACTGCGCCTGCCACGGCCAACGGACTGCGAGCCGTGACTGCAGTGCTCCCGCCCCCACTGCCACGTTGCCCGGCGTCGAGGGATTTCAGGCCGATCGCGAAGATCGCCGGGAGTCCGGCGCCCAGCAAGAGGCCGACTAGTACGACCTGCCAGAGCGAGTCGACGGTGTTTTTCAAGATATCCATGTCGATTCCCTCTTTCAGGCTTTGACGTCGGTGGTGACGCGGGCGTCCGGACCGGGGACCTCTGCGGGTACCAGGCCACCGTCCCATTCGGCGTTGACATTGCTCGGATCGATGGGTTCCTTGCGGGAGCGCACGTACATCCAGCCGGCCAACGCGATGAGCACGGCGAAGACGACCAGGACACCGGGTAGGCCGCCGACGATGTCGGCCAGTCCCCAGCACAGAGCGCCGACGATCGCAGCGGACGGGAGAGTGATCAACCAGGCGACCGCCATACGTCCGGCGACGCCCCAACGAACTTCGGCGCCCTTGCGTCCCAGACCGGTTCCCATGATGGAACCCGTCGCCACATGGGTGGTGGAGAGAGGAAGACCTAGGTGGCTGGACGTGAGAATGATTGCAGCAGAGGACGCTTCGGCTGCCATTCCCTGCGGTGCAGCGATCTCGACAAGTCCCTTGCCTAGTGTGCGGATAACTCGCCAACCACCGAGGTAGGTTCCGGCAGCGATCGCGAGCGCGCAGGTGAGCTTGACCCAGAACGGCATGTCCGCGTCGGCGGAAATGGTTCCGTGGGCGACTAGGGCGAGGAAGATGACGCCCATGGTCTTCTGAGCATCGTTGGTGCCGTGGGCGAGGGAAACGAGCGAAGCCGAACCGATCTGGCCGAGTCGGAAACCTTTGTCCTTGGTTTCCTCACCGACGTTGGAGGTGATGCGGTAGATGAGCCAGGTTCCGGCCGCGGCAACCAAGCCGGCTACGACGGGGGCGAGAACTGCGGGGATGACAACCTTGCTGAGGACGCCGCTCCAGGCGACACCGCTCATTCCGAGAGATGCGATGGCGGCGCCGATCAGACCGCCGAACAGCGCATGCGAGGAACTCGAGGGGATACCGAGCAACCACGTTGCCAGGTTCCAGATGATGCCGCCGACAAGGCCGGCGAAGACGATGGTGAGCAGCGCTTGGCCACCCACATTTCCGAGGTTCACCACGCCCTTGGCCACGGTGGCAGCAACCTCTACCGAGAGGAAAGCTCCGACCAGGTTCAAGGAAGCAGACAGAGCGACTGCCACCTTGGGCTTGAGGGCTCCGGTTGCAATCGACGTGGCCATAGCGTTGCCAGTGTCATGAAAACCGTTGGTGAAGTCGAACCCCAGAGCGGTTACGACGACGACGAGGAGAACGATGAGTTCCGCATTCACGAGAAGTCATGTTCCAACATCGGCGGGCCGCAAATCGACCTGAGATGGGGTCGTTCCGCGACATTTCCACCACTCGGCACTTGTTGTTCATCTTCGTCCGGATAATTGTCCGTTTTGAAACTCCTGGGGTAGAGAAAATTCATTCGCGTGCATGGTCGTGGAGTTTCTGGAGGCATACGCCAATTGTCGGACGGACGTATTGGGTTCTGGACTTCCTCGAAATCGGGTAAGGCGAAGCGGCTGCGGAACAACACACGGGTTACCGTCGTGCCATGCAACAATCGCGGGAAGGTTGTCGACGGCACTTCGCCGGTCGCCGGGACCGCGCAGTTGGTGAGCGGTGGAGCAGAATTCGACGAGATCCGCAGCAAAGTCAAGGCGAAATACGGTGTGATGGTGCCTATTTCGAAATTCTTCAACACTCTCGGTCACATCGGTAATGGCCCGTTCCCGTATGGCGATACCGGCGTGATCATTTCCGTCGATGCATAGTCGGCGTTGTGCACCGGAGTAGCCTGAAGGTATGGAACCCACGACCGGGCGCCTCTGCCTGGCGGTTCCACGAATCCTCCGTCAAGGAGCCTCGTCATGGCGCACATCAGCACTCTCGACTATGCAAGGGAAGCGCCGCAGCGCCATATCGGGCAACATTTCCCTTCGCCGACGCGGACCCCGCGGTTCCTGCTTCGCGGGCAAGGTGCCGTCAAGGCACCTGTGGACGGCGCGTGGTTCCCGTGGACCACGAACGTCACGGCGGAGCTTCACGATCTGATATCCGCACTTTCGTTGCGGCTGGGGCCGATCGCGAGGGTTGCGTTCGACTGGAACACGATTAGTAGCGCGCAGCGACGTATCGACGAAGTCGACGGACTGGAAGTGCGGGGTCCCTACCCTGGCCAGCCCCACGATTTGATGTATCTCGACGACATCTATGGTCGTCAGCTCGTTTTGATGATGATTCCGCCGTACACGGATCCGGACCGCGCGTACGAGGTCATGCGGCGGTTGGTGGATCCTTGCCGCAGCGAAATTTATCGGGTGCAGTGAGATCTTTCTGAAGGGCGGAGTCGAATTCTTCGATTCCTGAACATGCGTCCAGTTTGTCTGATTTGATGGTTCTCGTAACCACAGACTCAGGCGCATTCCTTCCGGTCAGCGCTTGGGCGCGGCAGCTTGACTCCCTGCCGTGTCGTCGGTCCGGCATGTCCACCGCCCTCCCGCTGTGTGTGAGCGCCGGACCGAAGGAAGCCCCACCCTCCCCACGGGGGTGGGGCTTCCTCCCTGTTCGGGCTGAACTGCGTTCGTATCGCCGAGTCCGCCGGGTTGTTCGGCAGTTCGGGACGCACCGGTCCGTAGCATCGCCACTGTGAACATTTCCCTACTCGGTGCAGCTGGGCTTCAGGACTGCGCCGACAGTGGAATGGACTGCATGGACGGATTCGGGGCATTGGTTCTTCTGTACGGCGGCGGATTTATTCTCGCCTCGATATGGATTTCCCGTGCCTTGTCGGAACGGCCGATGTGATCATCGCCGGGTTGAGTGCATGGCTTGCTTACCGACGCTCTCGTCAAATCTCGAAAAAAGGTCGGTCCGGATCCAGCCCCCTACTGGACCTGAATGAGACTGACATTTTCACTGAGACCGCACGAAGCCTTGAAACTATGTGGCATCCTGCCGTTCCAGCCAGTTCAAGATCGCTTGGTTGGTCTCATCGGGTCTTTCTTGCTGGATCCAATGACCGCAGTCGAGATTGACTACTTCCACATTGGGCACGAACTCTGTCAGGTTCTCTGCCCTCGCGATCGCGTCACGGTCGCCGTAGATCATCAGTGCGGGCTGTTGGATGATCGGGTCCACCTCCGCCAACAAAAGCCAGTTGCGGTCAAGGTTCCTGTACCAGTTCACACTGCCCGTGAATCCTGTCGATTCGAAGGCGGAGACGAAAACGGCCAATTCGCTCTCGCTCATCAGAGGCTCACCGAGTGGCGTCTCTGCTCTGGCGAGATCGATCAGAGCCATACCCGGCTGAGGCTCCTGGAGGGGTTCGTCTTTCCGGTACAGGTTGCGGAGGAACCGGAAGGTGTTGTCTTCGAACACGGCGTCCGCGACGCCCGGCTGTCGATTGAAGTGAACGAAGTAGAAGTCACCGCCAAGCACGGCTTCCATGAACTCGATCCAGGGCTGCTCTCCGCGATCCTGGTAGGGCAGGCTCAGGTTGATCACTTTGTTTACCCGGTCCGGGTGCAACAGGGTCAGGCCCCACACGACAAAGGCGCCCCAATCGTGACCGACAAAGGTGGCATCTTCGTAGCCGTAGTGATCGAGCAGTGCGATGAGATCTCCCGCCAAATGTTCAATGTCATAGTCCGTCACGTCGGTCGGACGTGATGAGTTGCCGTAGCCGCGCTGGTTCGGGACGATGACGTGGTAGCCCGCCTCGACGAGGGCGGGCACCTGGTATCGCCAAGAATAGGCGTGCTCTGGCCATCCGTGACACAGCACGATGGGTTTCCCGGCATTGTGTCGCCCTGCTTCGAAGACTTCGAGTTCCACGCCGTTGAGCGGGATAAGGACGGGCCTGGGGAAGTCGGATGGATTCACGGATGCTCCTTCGAGTTGAGTACCGATCTTGTGTCTGGATCGACCGGTTGCTCAGACGATAGGGAGCATCGTGGACACATAATGTCCTAGATCGCTGGCAATCTGAAGATATGCGGAACGATCCCACAGGCCGAGCACTGCAACTGCTCTCGCTCCTTCAGACCCATCGTTTCTGGCACTGTGCCGAACTTGCCGCACGACTCGATGTCACGCAGCGGACCGTGCGCCGCGACATCGATCGCCTACGGGACCTTGGCTATCCGGTCGATTCCACGTCCGGAAAATACGGGGGCTACCGACTTGCGACGGGGGCGCACGTGCCGCCCCTGATCCTCGACGATGACGAGTCCGTGGCGGTTGCCGTCGGACTGCGCTACGCCACCGAGGCCGCCATCGGAGGCATCGAAGAATCGTCGCTGCGCGCGCTGACGAAGATCGAGACACTCCTGCCCCATCGATTACGCCGACGTGTGTCGGCACTGCATTCGAGCGTCAGTTCCGTGCGGCGGGCAGATGACGACGTCGTCGACCCCGAAGCACTCAGTGTGCTCGCTGCGGCATGTCGCGACCATGAGCACGTTCGCTTCGACTATCGGCGAGGTGATGGCGAGAGCAGCAGACGGCTCGTCGAGCCGCACCGCCTTGTCACGGCGGGACGTCGTTGGTATCTCGTAGCGTGGGACCACCATCGTGCAGACTGGCGAACCTTTCGACTGGACCGGCTCTCGGAGCCCTGGCTGGCAGGCAGTCATTTCACGCCACGTGAGATCCCGGGCGGTGACGCGGCAGGCTTCGTCGCGAGATCAGTCGGCTCGCCGCCTCGTCACCACGATGCAAAACTCGCCATCGAAGCCACGTTCGCCGACCTCGAGGGCGTACTCAGATGGATTGACCACACACCGATCGAGGTGGCAGCGGACCGCTGCCTTGTCCAGATCCGCAGCGAAGATCTCGGCAGGCTTGCCATGACGGTTGCGCGCATTGCGCTCACCGCCCCAGTGGTGGTCATCGAACCAACCGAGCTCGCCGACACCGTCAGTCGGCTCGCCCGTCACCTCAGGGTCTCGCCACCATGACAGAAGAGGATTGCGCGACAAGACCATTCATGCCCGGACTGCCGCGGGGACGTGCTCCCTGCGCAGGCCCCTCGTCTACCGAGACACGTATCCGTTTCCCTCTGAGCTTGGAGAGTAAGTGACCGATTCGAAATCATCGCCACCGGCTTCCGTCCACCCCCCAACGTGGAAGTTCGACTACCCGATCATTCACGCCGAGACTCGGGAACAGTGGCGAACCTGGTTGACGGACAATCACACGTCAGCCCGAGGTGTGTGGTTGTGCTCCTGGCGTACCACCACCAGCCGACCACGCTGCCCCTACCCTCAGGCCGTCGAGGAAGCCATCTGCTTTGGTTGGATTGATTCCACCAACACCATTTTCGACGAAGAGCGCAATTTGCAACTGTTCACGCCGCGTAGACGCAAGAGTTCCTGGACCCGACTCAACCGCGAACGCGCAGCCGAGATGGAGGCGCATGGCCTCATGACCGCTGCTGGTCGCCGTGCCATTGTCGCCGCGAAATCCACCGGTTGGTGGACGATTCTCGACCAAGTCGAAGACCTCGAGGAACCACTTGACTTGCACGCGGCGCTGGACCGAGACCCGCAAGCTCGAAGCAACTGGGACAGTTTTCCGCCCAGCGCCCGCAAACAGATGCTGTGGTGGATCGTCAGCGCCGCTCGAGACGCAACAGGGGCAGGTCGAATCGCCCATATCGTCAACAGAGCGGCGATCGGTCAACGCGCCCGCGGCTGATCCGCGATTCGCCCGCGTCCGGTATGAAGGCCGGTCATCATTTGCCCGAGAGGGTCTACATCGGCGCAGAATCCAGCCACAGACGTTCTCTGGGCTGGCGAGGTCGATATCTGGTTCTCGATCATCACACTCTGAGCCGGCGGCGAGCTTTTGTGCGCTCCTCAGAATCCTGTCCGTGCTCTTGCCACCTAACTCAGGGTCAAGCAAGTGGATTCCTCGACCACCGTGTGGCGGACACATTTGATCGGACCGAAACAAGTGCACCCGCCCCACAGACGCGGGACGGGTGCACTCGGTATTCGCAGGTCTGACTTACGTCAGGATGCGGATCACACGTCGTAGTAGAGCTCGAACTCGTACGGGTGCGGACGCAGGTTGACCGGAGCGATTTCCTGCTCACGCTTGAGCGAGATCCAGGTCTCGATCAGGTCGGTGGTGAAGACGCCACCCTCGGTCAGGTACTCGTGATCGGCTTCGAGGCGGTTGATGACCGTCTCGAGGCTGGTCGGAGCCTGCGGGATGTTGCGAGCCTCCTCCGGGGGAAGCTCGTAGAGGTCCTTGTCGACCGGAGCCATCGGCTCGATCTTGTTCTTGATGCCGTCCAGGCCGGCCATCATCTGTGCAGCGAAGTTGAGGTACGGGTTACCCGAGGAGTCGGGTGCGCGGAACTCGAGACGCTTTGCCTTCGGGTTGTTGCCCGTGATCGGGATACGGACAGCTGCCGAGCGGTTGCGCTGGCTGTAGACGAGGTTGATGGGGGCTTCGTAGCCTGGCACCAGACGGTGGTACGAGTTGATCGTCGGGTTGGTGAAGGCCAACAGCGACGGAGCGTGGTGCAGGATACCGCCGATGTAGTGGCGAGCCATGTCCGAGAGGCCTGCGTAGCCGGACTCGTCGTGGAAGAGGGGCTTGCCGTCCTTCCACAGGGACTGGTGGACATGCATGCCCGAGCCGTTGTCACCGAAGAGCGGCTTCGGCATGAAGGTCGCGGACTTGCCGTGCTGCCAGCAGGTGTTCTTGACGATGTACTTGAACAGCTGCAGGTCGTCGGCCGCTGCGAGCAGCGTGTTGAACTTGTAGTTGATCTCCTGCTGTCCGCCGGTGCCGACCTCGTGGTGGCCGCGCTCGAGCTCGAAGCCCGCGTTGGTCAGGTTGGTGGAGATCTCGTCGCGCAGGTCCACGTAGTGGTCGTACGGAGCGACGGGGAAGTAGCCGCCCTTGGCGCGAACCTTGTAGCCGAGGTTCGGGGAGCCGTCGGCGTTGGTCTCTGCGCCGGTGTTCCAGGAACCGGAGATGGAATCCAGCTCGTAGAAAGCGGAGTTCATGCCGGAGTCGTAGCGAACCGAGTCGAAGATGTAGAACTCGGCCTCGGCGCCGAAGAATGCGGTGTCCGCGATGCCGGTGCTGACCAAGTACTCCTCGGCCTTGCGGGCAACGTTGCGCGGGTCGCGGCTGTAGGACTCACGGGTGAACGGGTCGTGCACGAAGAAGTTGATGTTGAGGGTCTTCGCCTTGCGGAAGGGATCGATCTGCGCCGTGGTGACGTCGGGAAGCAACATCATGTCGGACTCGTGGATCGACTGGAATCCGCGGACCGAAGATCCGTCGAATGCGAGGCCGTCCTCGAACACGTCCTGGTTGAAAGCAGACGCCGGGATCGAGAAGTGCTGCTGGACGCCGGGCAGGTCGCTGAACCGAATGTCGACGTACTCGATGTTCTCGTCCGCGATGTACTTGATGACCTCTTCGGCCGTGGTGAACGCCACGCTTGTGCTCCTTAAGTCGCTTCAGCCAAGTGATGTCGGTTGAATCCGTCGAGGCAGACGGTAGGGAGCTGGTGTTGCCCGCTCGTCAACCCTTTGTTTCGGCAGTGTTACGCGTCGCAGCATCCTGGGGATTTCCGAAGTCCATGTGACCGGCCACACAGTTAAAACCCGGCAAATCTGGACTACGGTGCTGCGACGCCTATCCTGGACAGCATGGCACGAATCACCGGAACTTGGCTCTCTGGGCCTGAAGCAGCTTTGCCGAAGAATGCGGACGGTCGTGAGCAGTCTTATCGCGGCGAGTTTCTCGGCTTCCCCCAGGAGGGCCCCGGATCGCTGGTCGGTTCGGGCCGTCGTATCGCCGCACTGTTGGTGGATTGGGTTATGGCCGTGGGAGTGGCCTCGCTCATCACCGGCGACTTCTTCGACGGTATGACCTCCACGATCACGTTGATGGTGTGGTTCGCCGTCGGCGTCGTCACCGTGGCGCTGTTCAACTTCACACCGGGGCAATTCGTACTCGGACTTCAAGTTGCGCGAATCGAAGGCCCGATCCGAGTGGGCTTCGTGCGCGCGCTCGGGCGTCAGGCACTTCTCGTGTTCGTGATTCCCGCGACGATCACCGACATCGACGGTCGCGGTATGCAGGACCGCGCGACCGGCACTCTGCTCGTGAAGTCGCGCTGACACGAACTTCTCGAACGAAGAAAGACCCGGGTCCCTATGGGCCCGGGTCTTTCGTTTTGCTGTGGGGGAGTGTCAGCGACGACGAATGGTTCGCTGCATTCCCTTCATCTTCGCGCCTCCGGGCATCGGGCCCTTGGGAAGCGCTGCTCCGCCGCCGCGTGCGCTGAGCGCAGCGAGGCGACCTTCGATGTTGTCCATGCGCTTGGTGTCGATGTTGCGCGGCAGCTTGTTCAGGTAACGCTGGAGCTGCGAGAGCGGAACCTGGCCTTCGTCGTTGCCGATGATGATGTCGTAGATCGGGGTGTCGCCGATGAGGCGCGCAGTCTTCTTCTTCTCCTGCGCGAGGAGGCCCTTGACGCGTTGCGGCGAGCCCTCTGCGACGAGGATGACACCCGGTCGTCCGACGACGCGGTGAACGGCGTCGAGCTGGGTGGTGCCGGCGACGGCGTTCGTGACGCGCCACGCGCCCTGCATGTTGTCGAGTGCCCACGCGGCGGCGCCGGCCTGGCCCTCAGCCTTCTTGTACACCGATTTCTGGACGCGGCGACCGAAGATGATGAAGGCGCCGAGGAGGCCGAGAACGATGCCGATCGGCAGCAGGAACCACTGAAGGCCCCAGATGAGACCGACCAGGAAGAAGACCAGAGCCGCACCCACCAGGGTGCCGATCATCAGCGGCAGAAGGAGCTTGTCGTCCTTGCGCTGCATCTGGAACGCCTGCCAGAGCTGAGTTCTGCGTTCCTTGGAAGCCTGCTTGCGGGCAGCCTTCGCTGCAGCCTTTGCCTCTTTGGTGGGTTTGCCCTTACCGGATTTGCTGCCGTTCGCCATGTACCCAGGATACGTCCATTGCTGTGCGCCTTTACTAACCGCCCGCGGTTAATAAAGGCGCACAGCAAAAAGTGGATCAGCGATTCAGGCGCGCCATGAGTGAGCTGGCTTCCTGGGAAGCGTCGCCGCCTTCGGTGAGATGGCGCTGTGCCTCGGGAAGTTCGCGGCCGTGATGTGCCATGGCCTGCGCATACAGGCGGCCGGCGCGGTACGACGAGCGAACCAACGGACCGGCCATGACGCCGGCGAAGCCCATCTCTTCTGCAGCCTTCGAGTGTGCGACGAACTCCTCGGGCTTGACCCACCGCTCGACGGGGTGGTGCCGGGGTGAGGGGCGCAGGTACTGGGTGATGGTGAGGATGTCGCAGCCGGCGGCGTGGAGATCGACCATCGCCTCGGTGACTTCTTCCGGGGTTTCGCCCATGCCGAGGATCAGGTTGGACTTGGTGACCAGTCCGTACTCTCGTGCCGCAGTGATGACGTCGAGGCTGCGCTGGTACCGGAAAGCGGGACGGATCCGCTTGAAGATGCGGGGAACGGTCTCGAGGTTGTGTGCGAGCACCTCGGGACGAGAGGCGAAGACCTCGTCGAGCAATTCAGGCTTGCCGTTGAAGTCGGGAACCAGGTTCTCGACGCCGGTGCCCGGGTTGAGTTCGTGGATCTTGCGGACGGTTTCGGCGTAGAGCCAGGCGCCGCCGTCGGGGAGGTCGTCGCGGGCGACGCCGGTGATCGTGGAGTACCGAAGTCCCATGGCCTGAACGCTTTCGGCGACGCGACGGGGCTCGTCGCGGTCGAGGGCTTCGGGCTTGCCGGTGTCGATCTGGCAGAAGTCGCAGCGGCGTGTGCACTGCTCGCCGCCGATCAGGAAGGTGGCTTCGCGGTCTTCCCAGCATTCGTAGATGTTGGGGCAGCCCGCTTCCTCGCAGACGGTGTGCAAACCTTCACGCTTGACCAGGCCCTTGAGCTCTGAGTATTCGGGGCCCATCTTTGCTCGGGTCTTGATCCAGTTGGGTTTGCGTTCGATGGGCGTCTCCGCGTTTCGGATCTCGAGACGGAGCAGCTTACGTCCTTCTGGGGCGATAGTCACGACAGTGATCCTACGCCCGGTGATTACTGCAACGGGGTTCGGGCGAGCCCGTCAGCTGTACTGAACGGTAGTAAAAGTCGGAGTAGGCGAGGCGCTTTCGAAGGTGACGCGCTCGACGTTGCATTCGGTGACGGGCATGGTTCCGTCGAGAGCAGCGATCACGGCCATGGTGACGGCGGGAGTGACCTCGTCCACTGTGACGTCGCGACCGAGTTCGTGTGACAGCGTCGTCACCCCCGCGTCACGGATTCCGCAGGGAATGATGTTGTCGAATCCGGTCAGCACCGAATTGCAGTTCAGGGCGAAACCGTGCAGCGCGACACCACGTTGAACGCGAACGCCGATGGCTGACACCTTGCGTTCGGGCTTCCATTGCCCGTTGGCGAGTTCGGCAGGCAGCCAGACACCCGAGCGGCCGTCGATCCGCCCGCAGTTCAGGCCGAGGTCCGTGCACACCGTGATCAGTGCTTCCTCGATGCGTCGTACGTATCGCACCACGTCGATGGGCTCGGCCAACTTCACGATCGGATACCCGACCAGTTGACCGGGGCCGTGCCAGGTGATCTTCCCGCCGCGGTCGACATCGATGACCGGTGTGCCGTCGACGGGTCGATCTTCCGGTTCCGTGCGTCGCCCAGCCGTGTACACCGGGGGATGTTCGAGGAGGAGGAGCGTGTCTGATCCGATGTCGTCTGCCCGCATTGCCGCGAGCTCACGCTGACGGTCCCACGCGGTGTTGTAGTCGATCGATCCGAGTTGCTCGACGGCGATCGGCAGTTTCGAGAACCGGGCGGAGACGGCAGCGCTGCTCATGGAAGTAGAGATTACGCCCGACTTCGGACTCAACCCAGTGCGGCCGCCAGCGCTTCGCCGATCGTGTTGTGGCGGAAGGAGAATCCCGCCTTTTCCAAAGCTGCGGGAATGGCGCGCTGGCCACCGAGGATGCCGCTCTTGGCGAATTCTCCGATCAAGGCTTCGAGAGCGAACCCGGGCACGATCCACGGCGCCGGACGGTGAACTGCGCGGGACATGGCGTCGTTGAACTGGGCGTTGGTGACAGGCGCCGGGCCGGTCAGGTTGACGGGACCGGAGAGTTCGGGATTGGTGAGCGCGAACTTGATCGCGTCGCACTCGTCCTCGAGTGAGATCCACGGAAAGTACTGACGACCGTTGCCCAGTCGCCCACCGAGACCGAACGAATAGATCCGCCGAAGTCGACCGAGCATGCCGCCGTGGGGTGAAATCACGACGCCCGAGCGCAGATTGACGACGCGAGCACCCGCCCTGCACGCGGGCTCGGTGGCAAGCTCCCAGTCTCGACACGTCGTGGCGAGAAAGTCGGTGCCTGCCGGCGAATCCTCGTCGACGATCTTGTCGCCGGTGTCGCCGTAATAGCCGACGGCGCTGGCGTTGGCGAGGACGGGAACCTTCTGGCTCGCGACAGCTTCGGCCAAGACATCGGTGGCAACTATGCGGCTGTCACGGATCGCTTGCTTGTAAGAACCCGACCACCGTTTGTCGCCGATGCCGACACCACAAAGGTTCACGACGGCGTCAGCGCCTTGCAGGACGGAGAGGTCCAGACGGTCGTGGTCCGGGTCCCAACGCGATTCGTCGGGGCCGGCGGTCGACCGTCGCACCAGACGTACCACGTCGTGGTTGTCGGAGCGCAACGATGACACCAAGGCCGTTCCGATCAAACCGGACGAGCCGGCGATGACTACTCGCATTCGGAAAGCCTCCTTCGATTCAGCCTGCTTCGATATCCGAACGTATATCTCCGACCGTACTGAAAAAGCCGGGGCGCCACCTCCTGATGGAGATGACGCCCCGGCTGGAAGAGCAGTTGCTTACAGGCCCAGATCAGCTTCGAACGAGGCTTCTTCCAACCGCTGCTTCACGGTGGTGAGGAATCGGCCGGCGTCGGCGCCGTCGACGAGACGGTGATCGTAGGTCAGCGGCAAGTAGATCATCGAACGAACGCCGATGGACTCGTTGCCGTTCTCGTCGGTGACCACCATCGGACGCTTGACAATAGCGCCGGTTCCGAGCATGGCCGCCTGCGGCGGTACCAGGATCGGGGTGTCGAACAGCGCGCCCTGGCTGCCGATGTTGGTGATGGTGAAGGTGCCACCCGAGAGCTCGTCCGGCTTCAGGCCACCCGAGCGTGCACGCTTGGCGATGTCGGCGATGGCGCGGGCCAAGCCGGCCAGGCCGAGATCGCCGGCGTTGTGGATGACGGGGGAGAGCAAGCCCTGATCGGTGTCCACTGCGATGCCGAGATGCTCGGCGTCGTAGTAGGTGATCTGCTTGGCAGCTTCGTCGTAGCTGGCGTTGATGTTCGGGTGCGACTTCAGTGCCTCGACGACTGCCTTGGCGAAGAACGGGAGGAACGTCAGGTTGACGCCTTCGCGCTCGATGAAGCCGGCCTTGGCACGGGCCCGCAGGGCGACGATCTTGGTGACGTCCACCTCGAAGGTCTGCGTGAGCTGAGCGGTGTTCTGCAGCGACTCGCGCGTCTTGGTGGCCGTGATCTGCCGAATACGGTTGGCCTTCTGCGTGGTTCCGCGCAGGTGTGCCAGTTCCGGTCGGACGCCGGCAGCTGCGGATGCAGCCGGTGCGGCCGCGGGAGCAGCAGGAGCAGCGGCTGCGGGTGCGGGTGCCTTCTTGGCCTCCGCAGCGGCGAGCACATCCTGCTTGCGGATACGGCCGCCGACGCCGGTGCCGGTGACGGTGGCGAGGTCGACGCCGTTGTCCGTTGCGAGCTTGCGCACGAGCGGGGTGACGTAGGGGCTGCTGTCACCCGAAGCTGCGGGTGCAGCCGCCGGTGCGGGAGCCGCAGCGGGCTTCGGTGCGGGTGCGGCCGCAGGCTTGGGTGCTTCAGCCTTCGGGGCCTCAGCCTTCGGGGCCTCAGCCTTAGGTGCTTCGGCCTTCGGGGCCTCGGCCTTGGGAGCGGGCGGTGCTGCGGGCGCGGCGGGAGCAGCCTTGGGTGCCGGAGCCGCGGCGGGTGCGCCGGATCCGACGACGGCCAGCTGGCCACCGATCTCGACAGTGTCGTCTTCCTGCGCATTGATCTCGAGCAGGATTCCGGCGACGGGCGACGGGATTTCGGTGTCGACCTTGTCGGTCGAGACTTCGAGCAGCGCCTCGTCGACGGCAACTTCGTCGCCGACGGCCTTGAGCCAGCGGGTGACGGTGCCTTCGGTGACGGACTCGCCGAGGGCGGGCATCGTCACGGCGGTACCTTCAGCGGAACCGCCGGAAGCAGCGGGTGCCTCGGCGGCGGGAGCTTCCTCGACGGGAGCTTCGGCAGCCGGAGCTTCCTCGGCGGGAGCTTCTTCTGCGGCCGGGGCGGGTGCCTCTGCCGCGGGAGCTGCGGCTTCGCCGGCCTCACCGATCTGGGCGAGCTCGCCACCGATTTCCACGGTGTCGTCTTCCTGCGCGACGATCTTGGTCAGGACGCCGGCGACGGGAGACGGAATCTCGGTGTCGACCTTGTCCGTGGAGACTTCGAGCAAGGGTTCGTCGACTTCGACCGTGTCTCCTTCCTGCTTGAGCCACCGTGTGACAGTTCCCTCGGTGACGCTCTCACCTAGGGCTGGCATCTGGACGGAGAAGGCCATGTCTTTTGACTCCTCGACAGTTGTGTTCGGGTTGTTGAATTTTGTCGACTTGTGGTCGTAATGCATTGTGCTCGAGTGGCGCGCGACGTGCGGCTACTTGTAGCTATTTTGCCGATGTCGACGCGCGGACGCGGCGTCACCGTCGTTCATCTTTCCATTGATACGCCGGGCGTGTCCGATGAGGGGGATGCCGTCCGTTTCGGGTGTGTCGGCTACTGGCGAGTAGGTATGCGTCGGGGGTCCGGCTGTAACGTCGTAAGCGGACCAAACGGTATGTCGTGCGCAGGCACAACGGACATTGCCTGGCAAACTTGACATATCGCCGGGGTGCATCCGCGGCGTCGGTACCGAGGAGCGTACGACCGTGGGACTGTTCGATCGTTTCAAGCGTCCGCCGAGTGCGGCTCAGGCCGCAGCACAAAGTGATGCGGATCATCTGGCGAACTGGGCGCACTCACATGAAGGCGTCGAGGCGTACGTGGAACCTCAGACGACGGTGACCGAGGTGACCGTCGTCCTCGTCGCGAAGGACGGGGAGTGGACTCGTCGTCGTGTCGGCGGCGAACGCGGTGCCCGCAAATTGGGACAGGACTTGAAGATCCCGGTCTACGACGTCCGAAAAACGGGATATCCGCAGCGTATGCGTGATCACGACGAGCGTAAGCGAATCGAACGCAAGCGTGCCCGCGAGCAGGAATTGCGCGACGGCGCCTGAACTGCTGTGCGCCTTTATTAACCGCGGGGGGTTAATAAAGGCGCACAGCAAGGGTCAGCCGTTGACCGCAATGTCCTCCAGGACCGAGATCATCGTGCGAACCGGAACTCCGGTGCCGCCCTTGCCGGTGTAACCCCACGGTCCTGACGTGTTGTACGCCGGACCCGCGACGTCGATGTGCGCCCACTGGACACCCTCGGGAACGAATTCCTTGAGGTAATGAGCTGCGACCAGCATGCCGCCCCAGCGGTGCGGGGTGACATTGGCCATGTCGGCGACCTTGGAGTCGAGATCTCCACGCAGTTCCTCGGGCAGCGGCATGGCCCAGCCGTTCTCGCCCACGTTCTGCGAGATGGATGCGACGCGGTCACGGAACTCGTCCGTGCCCATGACGCCGGGCGTGCGGTTGCCGAGCGCCACCATCTGTGCACCGGTCAGGGTGGCGGTGTCGATCATGTAGTCGGGGTTGTCCTCACCCGCGCGAACCATCGCGTCGGCAAGGATCAAACGGCCCTCGGCGTCCGTGTTGACGACCTCGATGGTGATTCCGCCGTACTGGGTCAACACGTCGCCGGGACGCTGCGCGGTCGCGGACGGCATGTTCTCGGCCATCGGTACGTATGCGACGACGTTGACGGGCAGGCCGAGTTTGGCGGCAAGCACGA
The DNA here is from genome assembly GCF_042728675.1 of Rhodococcus sp. NPDC060176. Lineage (NCBI taxonomy): Bacteria > Bacillati > Actinomycetota > Actinomycetes > Mycobacteriales > Nocardiaceae > Rhodococcus > Rhodococcus sp. NPDC060176. Next base: position 236,578 of record NZ_JBHWYS010000007.1, on the reverse strand, counting down.
CGGTGGAGATGACGGCTGCGGCGCCGCCCATGTCCGAGGTCATGTTCTCCATTCCGGCGGCGGGCTTGATGGAGATTCCGCCGGTGTCGAAGGTGATGCCCTTACCCACCAGTGCGACCTTGCGGGCGCCACGCTTCTTCGACGCGTATTCGAGGCGGACGAGACGCGGCTGGCGTGACGAGCCCTTGCCGACGCCGATGATTCCGCCGTAGCCACCCTTTTCGAGTGCCTTCTCGTCGAGAACCTGGACGGTGAGCCCGGCCTCGACGCCCAGTGCCTTGGCACGCGCGGCGAACTCGGCGGGGTAGAGGTGGCTCGGGGGAGTGTTGACGAACTCGCGTGCGGTGGCGACGGCCTCGGCGATGGCAGCCGACCGTGCCAACGTTGCCTTGGTCTCCTTGGCGCGCGGCGACGGCACCAGAAGTTCGACTCGGGCAAGTGGCTGCGAATCGGGACCGGGAGCCGTCATGGACGACTTGAATTCGGTGAAGCTGTACGCGCCCAACGCAAATCCCTCGGCGGTTGCACCGAGATCGAGGATCGAGAGCGTGGTTGCGACGGTGTCGATGCCGGACAGCGAGCGAGCTGCGGCGCCGGCGGACTTGCGGATCTGCTCACTGCCGAGCTTGTCGGCGGAGCCGAGTCCGACGGCGAGGACGCTGGTGACAGACAGTGCGCTCGGTGCCGGGACGCGGGTGAGCTGCTCGGGCTTGCCGGTGGCGCCGACGGCGATGAGGCTGTCGAGGATCTCGGCGAGCACGTCTTCGGCGACGATGCCTTCGCTGAGTGCGATTTCGGGGCCGTCCGGACCCGACGTCAGGCCGACAACCAATATCTCTGCGCGCTTGGCGACTGTGCCGGCGAGAACGAGGTCGGGTCCCAACGATCGGGCTGTGCGAGTGCTCAAGGTGTCTCCTGTGAGGTGAGTGCGATGCGTCCGGTTCTGGCGGATGCCTGAGTCGATGTTAGGCCCTTGGCGGATTCCGGACGGGGGATCGTCGCGGCCAGGTGAGCTCTCACTGCGGACATGTTTCGATCGGCGAAGTCCGATAGGTTGTGGGCCATGACCGACGAACAACTGTTGCAGGGCCCGATCCACCCCGTCCACGTCGAACTCGGCGCGACGTTCGCGCCGTTCGGGGGGTGGCAGATGCCGGTTTCGTACGCGGGCGTCGTGGCCGAACACACCTCTGTGCGTGAGAATGTCGGACTCTTCGACGTCAGTCACCTCGGCAAGGCCGTCGTGCGTGGGGCGGGCGCCGCGGAATTCGTGAACTCCGCACTCACCAACGATCTGAACAAGATCGGACCGGGTAAGGCTCAGTACACGTTGTGCTGCAACGAGTCCGGTGGCGTCATCGACGACCTCATCGCGTACTACGTCAGCGACGACGAGATCTTCCTCGTCCCGAATGCGGCCAACACCGCGGACGTCGTTGCGGCTCTGGTCGCCGTCGCACCCGACGGAATCACCGTCGAGGATCAGCATCGTGCGTACGGAGTGCTGGCGGTGCAGGGTCCGAAATCGGTGGCGGTTCTGACGGCTCTCGGGCTTCCCACCGAGATCGAGTACATGGCGTACGAAGACGCGGAATGGAACGGAGTGCCCGTGCGTGTGTGCCGCAGTGGTTACACCGGTGAGGTCGGCTACGAACTCCTGCCGCGCTGGGAGGACAGCGAGCCGTTGTTCCGCGCGCTTCTCGAGGCAGTCCGCGCCGAGGGTGGGCAGGCCGCCGGGCTCGGAGCCCGCGACACTCTTCGTACCGAGATGGGCTATCCGCTGCACGGGCACGAGCTTTCGCTCGAGATTTCCCCGCTCGAAGCGCGCTGCGGATGGGCGATCGGTTGGAAGAAGCCGACATTCTGGGGCAAAGAGACCCTGACCGACGAGAAGGCCGCCGGTCCGGCCCGCAAACTCTGGGGGATCAAGGCTCTCGACCGCGGTGTGCTGCGGGCCGGCCTCGGTGTTCTGCGTGACGGCGAGGCAATCGGCGAGACCACCTCCGGAACGTTCTCACCGTCGCTCAAAGTGGGAATTGCGTTGGCGCTCCTGGATTCCGGCGCCAATATCGCAGCCGGCGACGAGATCGAAGTCGACGTCCGTGGTCGTGCTCTTCGGTGCGTCGTGGTGTCTCCTCCTTTCGTGGAGACCAACACCAAGTAGAGAGCTTTTTCACGTTCGATAGGATTGCGCCCATGACAGGTGCCGCCGATTTCGTTCGTGTTCAGAGCTCGTCCCCGAAGTCCGACGCCGAGCGCCGTGACATTCTGGCGGCGCCCGGCTTCGGGCGGCACTTCACCGACCACATGGTCTCGATCGACTACACCGCGGGCAAGGGCTGGCACGACGCCCAGGTGTTGCCGTACGGAAACATCGAGCTCGATCCGGCCGCAATGGTTTTGCACTACGGACAGGCCATCTTCGAGGGCCTCAAGGCATACCGTCAGCCGGGTGGCGAGATCAGTTCGTTCCGCGTCGAGGCCAACGCCGAGCGTTTCGCGGCATCTGCGCGCCGTCTGGCCATGCCCGAACTGCCGGCACAGATGTTCGTCGATTCCATCACCGAACTGATCGACGTCGATCTCGACTGGGTTCCCGCTGCCGGCGGCGAGGACGCGCTCTACCTCCGTCCGTTCATGTTCTCCACCGAAGCCGGACTCGGTGTCCGTCCCGCTGACGAGTACCGCTACCTGCTGATCGCATCGCCCGCCGGCGCGTACTTCCCGCGCGGCGTCAAGCCGGTCAGCGTGTGGCTGTCCACCGAATACGTTCGCGCGGCCCCCGGTGGCACCGGCGCGGCCAAGTTCGCCGGCAACTACGCCGCTTCACTCCTCGCCCAGGCGCAAGCCGCCGACGAGGGTTGCGACCAGGTGGTGTGGCTCGACGCCATCGAGCGCACGTACGTCGAGGAAATGGGTGGAATGAACCTGTTCTTCGTCTTCGGCTCCGGTCCCGACGCTCGCCTCGTGACGCCGTCGCTGTCCGGATCATTGCTGCCCGGCATCACGCGCAACTCGCTGCTCGCCCTCGCCGCCGATTCCGGCTTCTCCGTCGAAGAGCGCAAGATCAGCACCGACGAATGGCGCACCAAGTGCAAGAGCGGTGAAATCACCGAGGTCTTCGCTTGCGGCACAGCAGCAGTCATCACTCCTGTCGGACGCGTCAAGTCCGCCGAGGGCGAGTTCACCATCGCAGACGGCGAGCCGGGTGAAGTGACGATGGCACTGCGCGACACCCTCACGGGTATCCAGCGCGGCACCTTCGCCGACACCCACGGCTGGATGACCAAGCTTCACTGATCGCTGGTTCGTTCAGCGAGCAACCGCTCGCAGAAGAACTGCAGAATCTCGTCTCGTGCGACGGTGGTGGGTGATCCGGCCTCGTCGACGAGGTGCGCTGTCACCACGCTGTGTGGATTGGCAATGACGTGTTCGAAGAACGGTGACGTTGCCGCGTTGGCCGCTTCGTCGGGCAGAACCTTCCCGACGAAGCGCTTACCCAAGGCCGCCCTGTAGGCCGCGAATCGTTGTGCGCGGCAGAACGGGTCGCCTTGAAAGCGGTAGGCAAGCACCGTGAGGTCTTCGGCCTCGAGTCTCGAGCGCACGGCGTCGAGTTCTTTGGGCCCGCTGTCGGTTTCGCCTGGTCGATCGAGCGGTAACGACGGTTGGGCGAGAACCGGCGCAATGACCGAGGGTTCGAGCATCATTGACAGCGCGAAGTTACCGGTGAAGCACATCCCGATCACACCGACTCCAGGGCCACCGCGCTCCTCGTGGGCCGAAGCGGCGAGTGAACGCAGCCAACGGACCGCTGGACTCGGTTCGTCGGCAGCGAGAGCGCGGAACTCTGCGCTGACGCAGGCTCTCTTGAAAACGGAGACTCCCTCGTCCACTGTGGGAACCGCGCCGTCTCGGCCGAAAAGCGACGGAACAAAGACCGTGAAACCGGCGTCGCGCACCCAGCGGGCGAATCGCGCAACATGCGGGCTGATGCCCGGCATTTCCGGCATGACGATTACTGCGGGTCCGGTGCCAGCCACGTACACGGACTTCGACACCGCGTCGATCGTGATGGTTCGCCGGTCGAAGTCTTCGAGCGGATCATCTTTTGTCATGCTTCGGTTCGGCACGGCGGGCCCTCTCAATTGGTCGAAGTTTCTCCTCTGCACAGTCTTTCGGTGCGGGATCAACTACAGAAGAGGGCGGTTCGCCACGTTTTCGGGCGGGCTCGCCACACGCGACTTATCCAGTGCCGCCGTCGCGGAACCGCTTTCGGTAGTCCGCCGGGCTGATTCCGACACGGTCGGCGAACATTCGACGGAAGGTTCCAGGATCCTGATAACCGATGTGTCCCAAAATCTTTCCGAGTGACCAATCGGTGGATTCCAAGAGGCGTTTGGCCTTTCGCACCCGTGCACGCTGCAGGTAGGCGCGCGGCGATTCCCCGGTCTCGTCGTTGAACTTCCGAAGCATTGTTCGGGTGCTCACGCGAAAAGCAGCCGACAGCAGATCCAAGTCGTAAGGCTCCGCTATCCGTTCGACCAACCAGCTTCCGACGGCCTCGGCAAACTGGGTGTGCTTCACGGGCAGCATCGAGTCGACAACGTACGGAGATTGACTGGTTCGGTTCTCCGGCGCCAGAGTAATTTTTGCCGTCGTTCGCGCAATCTTGTCGCCGAGATGCTCGCGCACGAGTGCTGTGGCGAGGTCGAGCGCTGCAGTGAACGCCGCAGTGGTGGTGACGCCGTCGTCATCGACGATCAGCGAATCGGTTCGAACCGTCGCATCGGGATATCGACTCGCGAGGTCGGCACCGTACAGCCACGACGTAGTAGCGCGGCGCCCGTCGAGAAGTCCGGCCTCGCCCAGCAGATATGCGCCGACGCACACTGACGACACACGAACGCCCCGCGCCTCGCAGGCACGGATGAACTCGATTTCTCTGTCCCACAGCGACAAGCGCGTCGCGGGATCTTCGGACGGTACAAGTTCGAACCCCGGCACCACCAGGTGATCGATGTCGTGATGCCCCTCCTGTGCGCCGATCGAAAATCCGCCCGCCGCAACGACGGGCGAGCCGGACGCGGCGATGACCGACACCTCGAATGGGTCGGTGGACGCTCCATCGGCGACGCGATTGGCGATCAGCAGAAGATCCGTGAAAACGAAGATCTCGGCCGCCAGGCAACCCTCGTACGCCAGGACTCCGACTCGCACGACGTCAGATCACAGTCCGAGAGTGAGGCCGACGGCCGTCAGCGTCACCGTGAGTTCGAGCGCGAATCCGAGAACATCGCCGTTGAGTCCGCCGAATCTCCGGACGCAGTGACGCACACACAGCACACTGATCAGCAGCGCCGACGTGGTGACGAGAGGGCCGAGCCACCACCGGTCAGTGGCAAAAGCAGAAACGGCGATCAGCGGAACCGACCATACGAGCGCGGCCCACAGCGGCTGCGAATCGGCGACGAGCGCACCGAATCCGCTCGGGCTCGACGCGAGAACGCCTCGGCGGCAGGCAAAAACGACGGCGACTCGGCCTGCAGCGACAGATACGAGGACCGCGATCCACTGCGTGGGGGAGTCGGCAACAGCAAGGACGCCGAAGGAGACCGATTGCAGACCAAGGAAGATGAACAGTGCGGCGACCCCGAAGGGTCCGGCGCCGCCGCTGTGCATGACTTCGCGGGCGCGCTCCGGTGGACCGTAGCAACCCAATCCGTCGACGGAGTCCGCCAGTCCGTCGACGTGCATCCCGCGGGTTCCGAGAGCGAGTGCGCCGACCGTCAGTAAGCCCGCGAGGAAGGGATTCAGGCCGATGCTGGTTGCGCCCCAGAGTAGAAACGTAGCGGCAATGCCGAGAGCGATTCCGGTCAGCGGAGCGGCGGTGATGGCGCGACGGCCGGCAGTTCGATCGATGTCGGAGGGGCCACGAACCGGAACGACCGTCAGCCACGAGAAGGCCAGCGGCACTCCGGACAGCGGGCCCGCCACGCTCACTCCGCCGTATCGGTCTTGGTCAGGTCGATCGACTCCGGTTCGTCGGCAGGTGCGCTGCCCTGAGTGCTGACACCGGCTTCGGAGAATGTCGCCATCTTGCTCAGGATTGCCACTGCGCCCTGAAGAATCGGGAGAGCTGTGACTGCGCCTGACCCTTCGCCGAGTCGCATGTCGAACTCGACGATCGGTTCGAGACCCATTCGCGTCAACGCGATGGTGTGTGCGGGTTCCGTGGAGCGGTGCCCGGCGACCCACCATTCACGTGCGCCGAAAGCCAGCTCGTCGGCGACCATGGCGGCTGCGGTGACGACGACGCCGTCGAGGATCACCGGCGTACGACGCGACGCTGCCTGGGCCAGGAAGCCGGCCATCGCTGCGAGGTCGGCACCCGAAGACGTGCGCAGCAGCGCGACTGTGTCGCGAACGTGCGGACGAGCGCGTCGGAGAGCATCGCGAATCGCGGCAGTCTTGCGGATCCACCCGGCGTCGTCGATACCGGTACCTCGCCCCACGACCGCCACGGGTTCGCTGTCCGTCAGGGCGGCGATGAGCACGGTAGCGGGTGTGGTGTTGCCGATGCCCATGTCGCCGGCGATGAGAAGGTCTGCGCCCCCGTCGATTTCCTCGTCCGCGATCGCTCGGCCGGCAGCGATGGCCTGGAGGGTTTCCTCGTTCGACATGGCGTCTTCGCGGTCGATGGACCCGGAAGACCTGCGTACCTTGTGGTTCGAGACGGCCGGATCGGTATCGCCGTCCACCGCGATGTCGACGACGCGAACGGTGGCGCCGGCAACCTCGGAGAGGACGTTGACTGCCGCGCCGCCCCCGAGGAAGTTGGCGACCATCTGTGCGGTCACTTCCGGGGGATAGGCGGAGACACCGTTGCGGGCGATTCCGTGATCACCGGCGAAGACGACGACGCGAGGCCGAGCGAAAGCATGTGGAGGACAAACTCCTTGGCATGCCGATGCCCAACCGGCGAGAGCCTCCAGGCGGCCCAGTGAGCCGGCCGGCTTGGTCAGGTCACGCTGACGTGCGTCGGCCTGCGCGCGCACGTCGCGGTCGGGCGGGGTGACAGGTTCGAAGTCGGCGCTACTGGCAGGCGCGACGTCAGGGTTGGATTCTGGGTCGGCAACTGGATTCGCCCCTGAATTGGCCCCTGAATTGGCGTCGGTACTCACATCGTGCCTTCCGGTTGTGCAGCAGTATCTTTCAAGACGAGCGGTAACCCTGCAACCACTAGTACGACACGATCGCACACCGCGGCGATACGAGCGTTGAGAGTGCCGATCTCGTCGCGGAACAATCGTCCTGACCGGGTCTCGGGAATCACGGCCAACCCCACTTCGGGGCTGACCAGTACCAAGGATCCGCGGTAGTTCTCGACGCCGGCGACAAGGCTGTCCGCAGCGGGCGTGATGGTGCCGCGCGGTGCGTCCCAGGCGCTCTGACGGTCCAGTTCCGTGGTCAGCCACGTTCCCAGATCGTCGACCAACGTCGCTGTGTGTGAATCGCTTTCGAGCTGCGCCGCGAGGTCACCTGCATCCGCGGTCTCGACGGTCGACCAGTGAGAAGGCCGTCTGCTCCGGTGCTGATCGATCCGGCTTTCCCAGTCGGCGTCGGAGTTATCGCGCTTCGCTGTCGCCAGGTACCGGATCGGTGCCGAATCTTCGGGTAACTGGCCTGCACAAACCAAATCCTCGGCGTGCGCGGACTTACCAGACCGCGCGCCGCCGAGGACCAAAGTTCTATACGTGTTCGTCACACTCAGATTGCGTCGCCCGGCCCCACGCGAGGCTTCGGTGCGCGCAGCTTACGGATCTGCGACGCGCGAACGAACGCGTACCAGCCGAGCTTGAATCCGCCGTCGGTGCTGTCGGGGAAGCGCTCGGCGACGCGGTTGTTGATCATGCGTCCGAGCCAGATGCCTTCACCGACCATGAAGAGCATCATCACGAGCATTGCCAGCGTGACGATCTGCTGGAGCGCGGGCGTGACGAACATTGTCATGATGAGGATCAATGCGAGCGGCATGAACAGCCCGACGAGGTTGCGGCGAGCATCGATGAAGTCACGGACGTAGGCGCGAACCGGGCCCTTGTCGCGGGGGAGCAGGTACTTGTCCTCGCCGGCGAGCATGCGGGCGCGGCGGTCTGCGGACGATGCGCGACGCTCGGCGGCTTCGGCCTTGCGGTCCTCCTTGGAGCCGCGGGTCGCCTTGCGGCGGGCGCGGGCTTCCTTCGCGGTCAGCGGGGCAGGCGCAACCGGGCCACGCCTCTTCGCCTCGGCGTCACGACGCTTGGGTGTTGGGCGGCCCTTGCCCACCTGCTCGATGGGCGCCTCTTCGGAGGCCGAGGATGCCTCAGTGCCCTCGACGTCACGTTTGTCGGAGTTGTCTGAGTCACCGCGGCGTAGCAATTTCACACCTCCAGGCTATTGGATAAGTGCACGGTCTGGGAAACCGACCTCGGTCTTTCTGAAAATCACAATCGCGCAAGACGCTTAAACGCTCGAGAAACCGAAACATCGGGGTCATTCGGCACTCTTAGACTTCGGTTATGCGAGTAATAGTTGCTCCAGATTCATTCGGCGAGACCCTGACCGCCGTCGAGGCGGCCGAGTCCATTTCTGCCGGTTGGCGACGCGGCCGACCCGATGACGACATCGTCACCGCTCCACAATCGGACGGGGGACCGGGATTTGTCGACGTCTTGGCCGCGGCGGGGGGCGACATCCGGTCCGCGCGAGTATCCGGACCGCTGACCGCGGGCGTCGACGCGAAGTGGCTGCTCGATTCGGGCACGGCGTACATCGAGTCGGCCGAAGCAGTCGGGCTCGGCCGACTCGGAGGTCCGCCGACGCGTGCGAGCGCACTCGCCGCGCACAGTCGCGGTGTCGGAGAACTGATCGCGGCTGCGCTCGAGGAAGGCGTGAAGACGATCGTCGTCGGACTTGGTGGGAGTTGCTGCACAGACGGGGGACGTGGACTGGTGGAGGCGCTGGGCGGCCTGGAGGCTGCAACGGCGGCTGCGGCGGGCGTTCAGTTGGTCGCGGCCACCGACGTCGAACACGTACTTCTCGGCGAGCACGGTGCGGCAGCGGTGTTCGGCCCGCAAAAAGGCGCCGACGCCGAGGCAATCGCCGTCCTCGAAGCGAGAAATGCGATGTGGGCAGAACAGTTGGAGTCCATCAGCGGGAAGGGAGTGTCGGATCTTCCTGGCGCCGGCGCCGCAGGTGGTATCGGTGCTGCGCTGTTCGCGCTCGGTGCGCAGCGGGGATCCGGGGCCGACGTCGTCGCCGATCGGACCGGGCAGGCAGCGCTATTGGAGTCTGCCGACCTGGTGATCACCGGCGAAGGCAAGTTCGACCACCAATCGCTGCGAGGCAAACTCGTCACAACGCTCGCTTCGGCCGGGGCAGCGCACGGCGTTCCGACGCTCGTTTTTGCCGGCCAGGTGACGCTCGACGAGCCGGACTATGCGTCGACCTCGATCGTCGAGGCGAAATCGGTGACAGAGTTCGCGGGTTCGGTGGAACGTGCGATGAACGAAGCGTCGGCGTGTCTCGAGGGACTCGCCGAACATACGGCGCGCGAGTGGAACATCTGGCGCGGTCAACAGAGCGCAGAATCCACCAGCGTCGACGCGCCGTTGCCGTGACGGGAAGACCGGATAGGATGAAGACGAATCGCACCCGGTAAGGACTGGCGGGAATAAGTCGGCAGCGGCGTACCGTTGAAGCGTTCACGGGTTGGTACGAACATTAGGGAGAGCCCATGACTGTGCAGAACGAGACCGCCACCCACGGCGTCAAGATGACCGAGGCCGCATCCGCCAAGGCGAAGGCACTCTTCGATCAGGAGGGTCGCGACGACCTCGCGCTGCGTATCGCAGTGCAGCCCGGCGGCTGTGCCGGACTGAAGTACCAGCTGTTCTTCGACGACCGCACGCTCGACGGTGACCTCACCGTCGACTTCAACGGCGTCAACCTGGTTGTCGACCGGATGAGCGCGCCGTACGTCGAAGGTGCGTCCATCGACTTCCTCGACACCATCGAGCAGCAGGGCTTCTCGATCGACAACCCCAACGCAACAGGCTCCTGCGCCTGCGGTGACTCGTTCAACTGAGTCCGTCGATCACAACTCAATTCGCAAACAACTGACGCGGAACCGACATTCGGTTTCGCGTCAGTTGTTTGTGGTGACTCGTACCCAGGCGGTTCCGATCTGACGGCTCGGGTGCCAAAGACGGCGCTACGGGCAGTAACGTGAACTTTTGCTCCTCTTTCATTCTTGTACTCACTTCGCTGAAAGGCCACGATCCGTGACTATTGCGGTAACCGGTTCCATTGCCACCGACCACTTGATGCGCTTTCCCGGCCGCTTCGCCGATCAGCTCCTCGCCGATCAGCTCGCCCACATTTCGCTGAGCTTCCTGGTGGACGACCTCGTGATCCGCCGCGGCGGCGTCGGCGGCAACATCGCCTACGCAATGGGCGTGCTCGGTGGATCGCCGTTGCTCGTCGGTGCGGTCGGCGCGGACTTTGCCGAATACCGCACCTGGCTCGAGGACAACGGCGTCGATTGCAGCGCGGTCCGCATCTCGGACAAGGCACACACCGCGCGTTTCGTGTGCACCACCGACGAGGACATGGCGCAGATCGCGTCGTTCTACCCCGGCGCGATGAGCGAGGCCCGCGAGATCGAACTCGCAGCAGTGGCCAAGACCGCGGGTGCGCTGGATCTTGTGCTGGTCGGCGCAAACGACCCCGAAGCAATGGTTCGCCATACCGACGAATGCCGCCTGCTCGGAATTCCGTTCGCAGCTGATCCGTCGCAGCAGCTTGCCCGCCTGTCCGGTGACGAGGCCAAGGCGCTCATCCACGGTGCGAAGTACTTGTTCACCAACGAGTACGAGTGGGGTCTGCTTCAGCAGAAGACGGGTCTGAGTGAGGAAGAGATCCGCGCACAGGTCGGCATCCGCGTCACCACCCTCGGCTCCAAGGGTGTGGAAATTGTTGATGCCGAAGGTAATTGGGTGCGCGTCGACGTAGTGCCCGAGACGGGCAAGGTTGATCCGACGGGTGTTGGCGACGGCTTCCGTGCCGGCTTCCTGCTCGCACACGGCGCTGGTCTGAGCTTCGAGCGTGCCGCCCAGCTGGGATCGCTGGTCGCTGTGTTGATCCTCGAGACCGTCGGAACCCAGGAGTGGGTGTTCAACCGCGACGAGGCCCTCAAGCGTCTCACCGAGGCGTACGGCAGCGCGGCAGCGGACGAGATCGCAACGATTCTGCCCTAGGGGGCTGCGCCCCGTGAGTGGTTGAGGAGTCCGGAGACTCCCTAACCGCTCACGGGGCCGAAGGCCTAGATATTGACCGGGTACACCGGTTCCTGGATCTGCGGCACGATGCGCTTCTCCACGAAGATTCCGTGCCAGACCATGAAGGTCAGGACGGTCCACAGGCGTCGGCTGTGGTCCGAAACGCCCTCGCGGTGATCGTTGAGCATCTTCACGACGGCCTGCTTGTCGAAGATGTGGTCGGTTCCCGACTCTTCGATCTGCAGATGTGCCCAGTCGAAGAGTTCGGTGCCGCGAAGCCAGTGGCGCAGGGGAACCGGGAATCCGAGCTTGGCGCGGTGCAGAACATGGTGCGGCACAATACCTTCCAGGGCCTGACGCAGCGCGTACTTGGTTGTGTCCTTCGTGATCTTCTGATCGAGCGGAACGCGTGAGGCGACGTCGAAGACCTCGGGATCGAGGAACGGCACACGCAGTTCCAGCGAGTTGGCCATCGTCATCTTGTCGGCCTTGACAAGGATGTCGCCTCGCAGCCACGTGAACAAGTCGAGATGCTGCATCCGGGCAACCGGATCCCAGTCCCGAGACTGCGCGTAGATCGGTGCGGTGACGTCCCGGTGAGTCCACTCGGGTCGGAAATCGCGCAGGACGGCGCGAAGCTGAGCGTCGTTGAAGCTACGAGCGTTGCCGTAGTAGCGCTCCTCGAGCGTCAAGGAACCGCGGTTGAGCAGACTCTTGCCGCGAGTGCCGTCCGGGATGCGTTCGGACAACTTGCCCGCGGCCCGACGCAATCCCTTGGGGAGGTACTCGAAAGGCTTGAGCGACAACGGTTCACGGTAGATCGTGTAGCCGCCGAACAGCTCGTCGGCGCCCTCGCCGGACAGCACCACCTTGACGTGCTTGCGAGCTTCCTTCGCGATGAACCACAGTGGAATCAATGCCGGATCGGCCACCGGGTCGTCGAGGTACCAGACGATCTCGGGAATGGCGGCGGCGAACTCGGCGGGGGAGACCACCTTGACGACGTGCTTCGCGCCGATCGCTTCGGCGGATTCTGCAGCAACGTCGACCTCGGAATAGCCCTCTCGTTCGAAACCGGTCGTGAAAGTGATCAGGTTGGGGTTGTGACGCATCGCCAGCGCCGCGATGGCAGTGGAGTCGATACCGCCGGACAGGAACGAACCGACGGTGACGTCGGCGCGCATGTGCTTGGCAACCGAATCCTCGAGTGCCTCGGCGATTTCCTGGTAGCGCGCCTTCTCCGTGCCCGGCGCAAAAGGCTTGGCCGGGAACTTCGGCGTGAAGTACCGCGTGAACGTGGGCTCCTCGCCCGGACGCACCCGCGCGAAGCTGCCCGATTCCAGGCGTCGGATCTGCTTGTGCAGTGTTTCCGGCTCCGGTACGTACTGCAGAACGGTGTAGTGCTCGATGGCGCGCGGATCCAGTTCGGTACCGATGCCGATCAGGTCGGTGAGTTCGAGCAGGCTCTTCTTTTCGCTGCCGAACGCGGTGCCGCCGCCGCCGGTCGCGATGAACAACGGCTTGATACCGAACGGATCGCGCGCGATGAACAGCTCACGTGTGTCGGTGTCCCAGATCGCGAACGCGAACATTCCGCGCAGGCGCCGGACTGCATCTTCACCCCAGTAGTGGAATGCAGCGACGATGGCTTCCGAGTCACCCTCGGTGAAGAACTTCGCGTCGTGGTCCTTGACCAGCTCGGCGCGGATCTCCAGATAGTTGTAGATCTCGCCGTTGAACGTGAGCGCGTAACGCTCCGGATTCTCCGGCGGGCCCCAACGCAGCGGCTGGTGGGAATGAGCGATGTCGATGATCGCCAGGCGGTTGAACCCGAAGACGAGGTGGTCGTCATTCCACGTCCCGTGTTCGTCCGGCCCGCGGTGACGAAGGCAATGCATCGCCTGGTCGACCCGCGAGACGGCGTCCTCGCTGGTTCCGCCAGATGTCAGTAGCCCGAGCAGTCCACACACAGCGTCCGGTTCCTCGATTCAGAATTTTTCGTACAGAAGGCTCCCGGACACGAGTGTCGGGGAGAGGTCAACGAACTCTTGTCGAAAGTATGCCGCAGATCGACGTCTCTGCCGATCGCGGCGGAATGAATCGACGTGATGTGCGTCGCCCAAACGACCTGAGCCGTTCCTGAGCAGCACCTGAGAGAGCTGTGTGACGTCCGCCGCGACACGGGCGAGGACCCGAGGATGGATAGCGCCCGGCTTTGGTCTACGCTGCGTAGTAATTGGGCCTTCCCTCCGGGCATGCCCTAGTTGAATTTTGTGGCGATCAGGAAGGCGTGAACGTGGCGCAAGGTCGGATCCTTCGGCGAGCGGGGCTGGCAGTATCTCTGGGCATTGCTGCCTTGCTGCTGTCGGGTTGCTCCATCGACAACGAAGTGCTTCGTTTCGGGTGGCCTTCGGGCATCACCCCAGAGGCGACGCGCATGCGTGAGCTGTGGACGTGGTCGGTTGTAGCCGCCCTCGTCATGGGTGTGCTGGTGTGGGGGTTGGTCTTCTGGGCCGTCATCTTCCACCGTAAGAAGAAGGACTCGCCGGAATTCCCGCGTCAGACGGCATACAACGTGCCGCTCGAACTCGGTTACACGGCAGTTCCCTTCGTCATCATCGCGGTTCTCTTCTACTTCACCGTCATCGTTCAGAACCATGTTCTGGACAAGACGGACAACCCTGACGTCGTCGTAGACGTCACGGCCTTCCAGTGGAACTGGAAGTTCGGCTACCGCTCCATCGAGTTCGGTGACGGTTCCGCCAAGTACAACGGAATCGACGTCGAGGCCGAAGAGGCTGCCAAGACCGAGGGCTCCACCGTGAACGAACACGGCGAAGAAGTTCCCGGCCCGATCCACGGCAACAGCACCGAGGACCTGAGCTACCTGCACTACGACAAGATCGAGACCGTCGGCTCCAGCCAGGAGATCCCGATCCTCGTTCTGCCCACCGGCAAGCGAATCCAGTTCGAACTCGCTTCCTCGGACGTCATCCACGCATTCTGGGTGCCCGAGTTCCTGTTCAAGCGCGACGTTCTCCCGAACCCCAAGGAGAACCACTCGGACAACATCTTCCAGATCAGTGAGATCGAGAAGGAAGGCGCGTTCGTCGGGCGTTGTGCAGAAATGTGTGGCACGTTCCACGCGATGATGAACTTCGAGGTTCGTGCGGTTTCGCCGGAGGACTTCGCCAAGTACATCGAACTGCGCAAGGGTGACGCGGAGGGCAAGGGTGGTCTGACGACCGCTGAGGCTCTGCAGGCAATCGGTCAGTCGCCGGTGGCTACGTCGACCACGCCGTTCAACACCGACCGCGAGTACCGTCAGGCAACCGTCGCCACTGCAGGCAACTGAGCCGGCCAGCCTCTTCACTGAACAAGGACAAGTGCTGATATGAAGATCGAAGCCAAGCTCTTCGAGATCCTGACGATGTTCTTCATTCTCGTCGCGATCATCTACGGAGTGTTCACCGCTCTGTCACGCACAGGTATCGAGTGGGCCGGACTGACGGCCATCGTCCTGTCTGCAGGTCTGACGCTCATCGTGGGTACCTACTTCCGCTTCGTTGCTCGTCGTCTGGATACCCGTCCAGAGGACTACGACGACGCTGAAATCTCGGACGGTGCAGGAGAACTGGGCTTCTTCAGCCCGGGTAGCTTCTGGCCGATCCTGCTGGCCGCCGCTGCTGCTCTGGCGGCAGTGTCGCTGGCGTACTTCCAGCCGTGGCTCATCGCAGTCGCAGTTGTGTGTGTGCTGGCCGCTGCTGCCGGCCTGGTGTTCGAGTACTACACCGGACCCGAGAAGCACTAGTTTCACCTGCACTCGAACAGAGGCGCCGAATCCATCCGGATTCGGCGCCTCTGTTGTCGTTGATGCAGGGTTGTCGTTGATGCAGGTGTAGGGCGGACAAGCTTGCCGAGTATCAACGGCTGTCGGTCAGACGTGGAGTAGGTACTCGAGGTCGTAGCGGTGTAGACCATCGACGACCTCGAGCTCGAGAGTGCCCGAGATACACTTCAATTCGCCGGTTCCGGACCCCGGCACGATCTCGTACAGGAGCTCCTGCGTTCCGTCGATCATCTGACCGAACTGCTGCAGGGCGAACGACCCCACCGCTTCGTCGACTTGCCCGGTGACAACCTCCAATGCGACGTACCCGGCTTCACCGTGTGTCGGGTCGCCCGCGGACAGCATGAGGCCGGACGACGTACCTTCGATGCCGCCGACGAATGTCTTGTCGAACTCGAAGCGGCCGACGCGTCCGGCGAGCTCAGGATCGGCAGGGCGGAGATCGATCTCGAAGGTGCCGCGCGCATGGGATGTCATGGTCCGAGTATCTCACCAGGCGGCAACGCCTCGTGGGGACTCTCGAGAACGTGCGACACTTCGCCTATGATCCTCGAACATGCCGTCCTGCAGGTCGATCCGGCGCAGTCAGCGCAATTCGAGTCCGCGTTCGACGTGGCCCGCGCCATCATCTCCGAGGTTCCCGGATTCATCAGGCTGCGGCTCTCGCGCTGCGTGGAAGCGCCGGAACGGTACCTCCTGCTCGTCGAGTGGGAGGACTTGGAGTCTCACACCATCGGGTTCCGTCAGTCCGCGGGATACGAGAAGTGGCGAGAACTTCTCCATCACTTCTACGAACCGTTCCCGACGGTCGAGCACTATTCGTCCGTCTTCGAGGTCTGAGATTGGGCGTACTGCCCTTCACACCGGCCGCATACGGCGAACCGGGGGAGTGGCAGAACACCTGGTGGTTCTTCGAACTGAATCGCTCAGAGAACGAGTGAGGCCCCGAACCGGAATCCGGTTCGGGGCCTCACTGGTCAGCTGTCGTTCTTAGTGGAGTTCTCCACTGGAACCGTTGGTCTTGCCGTTGGTTCGGTTCTGGTAGTCCAGAAGGATCTGAAGCTGCTCGTGCTCAGCTTCGTGATGAGCGGCTTCGAGAGCCTCGCTCTCCTCGACCGGGTCAGCGGTGATGAGGCTACCGCTACCGGGCTTACCGGCGAGGCCGAGCTTGTTCATCTTCTTCGGGACAGCTGCACCCTGGTACTCGAGCGGGATCGGGTGTCCGTGCTCGTCGACGGGGCCGAGCGGCTGGTGGATCTCGATGTACTGGCCGTTCGGCATCCGCTTGATGATGCCGGTCTCGATGCCGTGCTCGAGGACTGCACGGTCACTGCGTTGCAGGCCGATGCAGAACCGGTACGTCACGAAGTACGCAATGGGCGGAAGGATGACCATGCCGATACGGCCGATCCACGTCATTGCATTCAGCGAGATGTGCAGGTGGTACGCGATGATGTCGTTGATGCAGGAGATCGTGAGCACCAGGTAGAACGCGATGGACATTGCACCGATAGCGGTACGGACCGGCACGTCGCGCGGGCGCTGCAAGATGTTGTGGTGAGCGTCGTCTCCGGTGAGGCGCTTCTCGATCCACGGGTACGCGATCAACAGTGCGAACACGAGACCCATGATCAGGGCGACGGCGAACACAGCGGGGATCGTGTAGCGGTTGAACAGGTAGATCTCCCACGCCGGCCACAGTCGAGCAAGGCCGTCCGTCCACATCATGTAGATATCGGGCTGGGAACCAGCCGAGACCTGAGACGGGTTGTACGGACCGATGTTCCACACGGGGTTGATCTGGAACAGACCGCCGAGCAGTGCGAGCACGCCGAAGGTCATGGCGAAGAACGCGCCACCCTTCATCGCGAAGACCGGGAGAATACGAACGCCGACGACGTTCTGTTCCGTACGGCCGGGGCCGGGGAACTGCGTGTGCTTCTGGTACCAGACCAACGCGAGGTGGCCGGCGATCAGGGCCAAGATGATGCCCGGGAACAGCAGCACGTGCGCGACGTAGAGGCGCGGAATGATGAGGTCGCCGGGGAAGTCGCCGTCGAAGATCAGCCAGTGCATCCAGGTACCGACGATCGGGATACTCATCGTGATACCACCGAAGGCGGCGCGGAGGCCGGTGCCCGAGAGCAGGTCGTCGGGGATGGTGTAACCGAAGAAGCCTTCGAACATCGCCAGGATGAGCAGCAGGCAGCCGATGACCCAGTTCGCTTCACGCGGGCGGCGGAATGCGCCGGTGAAGAAGATGCGAGCGAGGTGAACGATGATCGACGCCGCGAACATCAGTGCAGCCCAGTGGTGAATCTGGCGAACGAAGAGACCGCCGCGCACCTCGAAGGAGATGTTCAGGGTCGTCTCGTAGGCGCGAGACATCGTCACACCGCGTAGCGGCTGGTATGCGCCCTGGTAGACGACGTGTGCCATCGACGGATCGAAGAACAGCGTCAGGAACACACCGGAGATCAGCAGGATCACGAAGCTGTACAGCGCGATCTCGCCGAGCATGAAGGACCAGTGCGTCGGGAAGACCTTGTTGATCTGCCTGCGCATGCCTGCAGCGAGGTGGTAGCGGGAGTCCATAGCCTCCGCGTGTCCAGCCGCTGCCGCGCTGATCTTGGACGGTTTGGTTGTTGTTGTGGTCACGGTCGACGCTCCCAAAATGCCGGGCCGAGTGCTTCGATGAAGTCACCGTCGGCGACCAGGAAGCCCTCTTCGTTCACTGTAATAGGCAACTGCGGAAGTGCGCGAGCAGCGGGACCGAAGATCGGCTTGCCGTAGGTCAGTGCGTCGAACTGCGACTGGTGGCAGGGGCACAGAATACGGTTGCTCTGCTGTTCGTAGAGCGAGGTGGGGCAACCCAGGTGGGTGCAGATCTTCGAGTAGGCGAAGTAGTCGCCGTAGTTGAAGCTTTCCTGGCCCTTGCGCTTGGTGACACGCGCGGTGTCTTCCGTGCGCAGGCGGATGAGCATCACCGAGTTGCGAATGCCGCGCAGTGCTGCGAGCAGAGCATGCTCGTCGCCACGGTCGGACTCGCGGAACGGGAAGACCGTTTCCATCGATCCGGCATCGAGATCTTCCGGGCGAACGAGGACGATGTCCTCGGGACGGCCGGTGTCACGACGCAGGTAGATGGTCTCGCCCGGGTAGTTGGGGGTCCAGCCGGACACCCACAGGGGTGAGTCGTCGCCCTTGGCCCACGGGTTCTTGATGAGTCCGCCGAGAGGCATGACCATCATGACGCCGAGTGCGCCACCACCGAACATCAAGCTGCGCTTGATGGCCTTGCGGCGGGGGAGGGTGGACGTATCGAGGGTGTCACCGAGTTCGGCAACGATCGTGCGACGATCGACCTCTGTGGAACCACCGTCGTGGCGATCCTGGATCGAAACCTCTTCGGGGATGAACTTCTTCGTGAACTGAACGGCACCGATACCGACGCCGAGGATCGCCAGACCCATGGTCAGGCCGATCAGCGGGGTGTACAGGCTGTACTTGCCGTAGTTCTCGTCACCGGCACCGGCGTACTCCCAGGGCCAGAACAGGTAGATCGCGATGAACGCGATCGCCGAAACGCCGGCGAGGCCGAACCAGAAGGCGACGTTGCGCTCTGCGCGCTTCTCCGCCCTGGTGCCCTTTACCGACCAACGATCACGGCGGTAGACGACGTCGACGCCATCGAGATTGGTACCCAGCTTGACCAGGTCGTCGCGTGACATCGCGTCGAGCTCTTCATCTGTGTACTTCTTAGGCGTATCGCCGCCATGCTGGCCAGCGTCGCTCATGACCTTGCTCCGATCCACAATGCTGCACCGACGACAGCGATGATTCCGACGGCCCACATGGCGAGACCCTCAGAGGCCGGACCGAGGCCACCGAGCCCGTACCCACCGGGGTCCTTCGACTCGCCCGACGACTTGACGTAGGCGATGATGTCCTTCTTCTCCTCGATCGTCAGCTGACGATCCGAGAACTTCGGCATGTTCTGGGGGCCGGTAACCATGGCAGCGTAGATCTGCTGCTCGCTGGCCGGATCCAGGACCGGGGCGTACTTGCCCGAGGACAGTGCGCCGCCGCGGCCGGTGAAGTTGTGGCAGGAAGCGCAGTTGAGCCGGAAGAGCTCACTGCCGCGTCCGATGTCGCCACCGCGCAGCGAGGACTGGGCGATTTCGCCGTTCTCGTCGCGGATGAGCGTCGGGCCGCCGCCGTTGGCCTGGATGAAAGCGCCGAGGGCGTCGGTCTGCGCAGCATCGAACTTGGGGTCCTTGCGTGCAGCCTGGGCCTCGTTGCGAGCTGCGGGCATACGACCAGAGGAGACCTGGAAGTACACGGCTGCTTCGCCGACGCCGATGAGGCTGGGACCGCGGTCCTGCACGCCCTGCAAGTTCGCGCCGTGGCACGTGATGCATGACGTGTCGTAGAGCTGCTTGCCTTCACGAATCAGGGCTGCTGAATCGTCACTGGCGGTCGCAACCTGCGGAGCTGGTGTCAACGCCGAAGCGAGGAAACCTGCGCTGATCAATCCCATCATCAATACGAGCGCGCCGGTAACGCGCCGGCGGATTTTCCGCTGGCGACGCGACTTCGCGGCATTCGCTGAGTTATCGGATGCGGGAGGGGGGGATGAACTCATCTGTATCCCTTTGGTATGTCGGGACGGAACTGGACGTCAGGGGCTGCCTGGGGCGTACAGCTGATTAACGGATGAAATAAATCGTGGCAAACAGCGCGATCCACACGATGTCGACAAAGTGCCAGTAGTACGAAACAACGATCGCGGCGGTGGCCTGGGCGGGCGTGAACTTGCTGACCCGGGTACGTGCGATCAAGAAGACGAAGGCGATGAGACCGCCGATGACGTGCAAACCGTGGAAGCCGGTGGTCATGTAGAACACCGAGCCGTACACGCTGCTCGAAATCGTGGTGCCCTCGTGCACAAGGTGGTAGTACTCGTAACCCTGGCCGGAGACGAAGAACGCCCCCATGATCAAGGTGATGGTGTACCAGCGACGAAGTCCGAAGACGTCGCCACGCTCAGCCGCGAAGACACCCATCTGGCAGGTGAACGAAGATGCGATCAGCACCAAGGTCACCGGCACGGCCAGATACAGGTTCAATTCGGTTGGCTCCGGCGGCCAATTTCCGTTCGCCTGAGCTCGTGCCACGAAGTACATGGCAAAGAGTCCTGCGAAGAACATGAGCTCACTTGACAACCACACGATGGTGCCAACGCTGACCATATTCGGCCGGTTCAGCGAGTGCACGCGTTGGGTGATTGCCGATCCTGAAGTCCCTACTGCGCTCGTCACAGACAGAAGTATGACGCTTCGTCGTAAGAGACGACCACTCGGGTCCACCATCGGCGCGTCGCTCGGCTCGAGTTCGCGGGATCGGGCGGCGAACGCGCTGGTGGCGTGGTCGGAATATGCTGGCGCGATGGCAGCTACACACAAGAGTAGACCGTGGTTCCTGAGAATTTTCGGCACAAAGATTCCGACGCCGCTCGACGCGGGGCGGTCGGATCTGGTCGTCGTCGCCGAGGGCTTCGACGACGCCGAGGCGAGTTCGACCGCTCTCGAACGTGCCGGCTCCACCGAGCCGAAGTTCCGGGCGGAGTCCGAAGTGGTTCTGCGGCACCATCTGGACCTGCCGGAGGGTGCGGTTGTCGATGCCGAGAACATCGTCGCCCAGGACGGCTATGTGCGAGGCGTGAGTCGGCCCGAGGACGTGGCTCAGGCGGTCGAGAATTCGGTTCGCGTCATCTTCGAGCGTGTCCAGGTGCTGGACGCCCTGCATTGCTCCCAGGAGCGATCACGAATGGCCGGTCTGGCCCAGCGACTGGGTGGTTCGGTAGCCGGGTGGGATGCGCTTCAGCCCCCACCCCTTGCGGAGGCGACACCCAAGCGCGGCCGCCGAAAGTCCTGAGCGGCCCTATTCGGTGTCCTCGCTACCTCACTGACTAGGCTGCGAGGGTCAGAGACAGCACGTAAAGACAGCACGAAATCCAGCCCACATGAACGACAGGGGACCAAGGCACTATGGCCGGCACCGACGCATCCAACGCCGTGAACGTCGATTCGAGTGCAGTGGTGCGGTCCTGGCCGATGATTCTCGGATTGCTCACGGACGGCAGTGACTTGTCGGAGGCGGACTCCCGTTGGGCGATGGGCGAGATCATGTCGGACAACGCCACTTCCGCTCAGATCGCAGCTTTCGGCGTCGGGCTGAAGATGAAGGGCGAAACTCCTGCGGAGTTGGAAGGGCTCGCTGCCGCGATGCTCGAACACTCCCGGCGCGTGCCGGTCGATTCCGACGTCGTCGACATCGTCGGTACGGGCGGTGACCGCTCCAACACCGTCAACATCTCGACGATGGCCTCGATCGTGGTTGCCGCGTCCGGTGTGCGAGTTGTCAAGCACGGCAACCGCGCTGCTTCGTCCAAGAGCGGCGGAGCCGACGTGCTCGAGGCGCTCGGCGTTCGCATCAACCTCGGGCCGGAGCAGGTGGCGAGGTGCGTCGAAGAGGTCGGCATCGGCTTCTGCTTCGCGCCGGTCTTTCATCCCGCACTGCGCTTTGCAGCGGTGCCCCGCAAGGAAATCGGCATCCCGACGGCGTTCAACGTGCTCGGTCCACTGACCAATCCGGCTCGCCCGCGCGCCGGCCTGATCGGGTGCGCATTTCCGAAGCTGATCTCGGTTGTCGCGGGAGTACTTGCGCAGCGCGGCAATTCGGCATTGGTGGTGCGCGGAGACGACGGACTCGACGAGCTGACCACCTCCACGACTTCGACGGTCCACATCGTCGGCGGCGGAAGTGTGCGAACCGTCACGCTGGATCCGCGTGATCTCGGAATCGACCGCGTTCCTCTCGAGGAGTTGCGCGGAGGAGACGCCGAAGTCAACGCCACGGTCGCGCGAACGCTGCTCTCCGGGCAGAAGGGCCCCGTCCGGGACGCGGTCTTGCTGAATGCGGGAGCAGCCATCGCGGCATTCAACGGTGTCGGCGACGACCTCGAGGGTGCGATCTCTGCCGGGATGGACGCCGCCGCTGCCGCGATCGACAGCGGCGCGGGCGCTGAACTGCTTCACAAGTGGGCGGCACTCACCGCCGATCTGGCTGACCAAGCCTGATCGACGTCAGTCGAAGAGGCGTCGATCAGGCTCGGTCGACGGGCTACTCGCCCAGAGAGAAACCGGCTTCGACGTCAGCGCTGGAGAACGACTGGAATGCAATGTGTGTGGCGGTTCGGAGAACACCGGGCACCTTGTTGATTCCTCCGGTGACCACGTCGGCGATCTGGGCGTGGTCACGTACTTTCACGATGGCGATCAAGTCGACGTCACCTGCGCACGAGTAGACCTCGGTCACTCCGGACAGGTCGGCGACGGCCTGAGCGGTTTCCGGGATCCGGGCGGACTCGGCGTGAATCATGACGATGGCGTTGATCATTTCTCTCCTCGATTTCCCGGCGGGTTGTGATGACCCGGTGGTTTCGATCGAGCTTAGGGGTGCCGCCCCGCCGTTACGTCATCGATGTTCGGATTCGGTACCGGCTCGCGCGAGTCGGCACCAGGCTTCCCACTTGCCGGCGCCGCCCACCGGTTCGACGTAGCCGGATGTCGCCGACACGATTCGGACACCGTCCGATCCGAGCCATCTGGCGATCAGTCCCAGTTCTTCGGGCGAGGCGCCGCGAAACGGGGCGTCGTCCGGCAACACGGTTTCGGCGGCTGCTGTGATGGCGTCGACGACGGGCATCGGGTGTGTTCCGCGCCCGGCGAGTCCCGCGGAGGCGAGCCGTCCGGATCGGATCACGGACAGCTCCCAGCCGCCGTCCCCCGTGGGGCGGGCGAGAACGAGTTGTTCGATCGCCGCGACTGCGGCGAGCCGCTGTGTTCGCCGCACTGCGGTAGCGACTGCGACGGTTCGGTCACGCAGACGAGCAGCATTCTCGAACAACGCGTGTGCGGACAGCTCGTCGATCCGCGCCTGCATCTTTTGGAGAGGAGCGTCGTTGGTCCCCCGGAAGAAACCACGCACAGCCTCAGGGGCCGCCGCGTAGTCCTCTGCAGTGATTTCCGGGGCCCAGGAGGCCGGACACGCTCCCAATTCGCGAGCGGGGCAGTCAGGGCCATGGACGGCGCCCCGCCCCAGTCGCTTGGTGCAGGTGCGTAGCCGACTGAACTCTGCGACGGTTTCGGCGACGTCTACTGCATCGGCGCGAGAGGTGAACGGGCCGATCGACTCGGCCGTCGGCGTGCGAACCACGGACAATCTCGGGAATGCCTCGTCCGTCATGGTGATCCACCAACCGCGCTTGGGAAACTTGGAGCGGCGGTTGTACGGCGGCGCATGCGCGCTCAGCAGGCGCAGTTCGCGGACCCCGGCTTCCAAAGCATGCGCGCACTCGACGTGGTCGACGCGAGTGGCCAGCGCGACCATTTCCTTCATACGGCCGCGCGTCTCCGAACCGGTGAAGTAATTGCGGACGCGGCGTCGTAGATCGGTAGCAGTTCCTATATAGAGGGCTTCGTCCGAAGGACCTCGGAAAAGGTAGACGCCGGGGCTTCTCGGCAGGTCGGCGGCAAAGGACCGTTTGGCCCGTTGATGCGACGAAATATTTGGCAGGTAGTCGACGAGTTCGCTGTAACTGTGGACGCCCTGGTTTCCGACCCTGTCGATCAGTCCGTGGAGGACGTCGACGGTCGCACGCGCGTCGTCGAGAGCCCGGTGCGTCGGCTGGGTGGTCACTTGGAAGAGATGGGCGAGTGCGGAGAGCTTCACCGAAGGTGCTTCGTCGCGTGTGAGTACCCGTCGGGCGAGTTTGACGGTGCACAGGACACGGAATGCCGGCCACGGGCGTGCGCTGCGTGACGCCGCTGCTTTGAGGAAGCCGATGTCGAACGGCGCGTTGTGTGCCACCAGCACCGCGCCCTCGGCGAACTCGAGAAATGCAGGCAGGACACGCTCGATCGGCGGTGCGCCGATCAGCATGGCCGTGGTGATTCCGGTCAGCTCGACGATGTACGGCGGAATCGACCGGCCGGGGTCGACGAGTGTGGCCATTTCACCGAGTACCTCGCCGCCCCGGATCTTGACGGCGCCGATCTCGGTGATGGAGTCCTGGTCGGCGCTTCCACCTGTGGTCTCGAGGTCGACGACGACAAACGTTGTCTCGCTCAGCGGTGTGTCCAACTCGTCGAAGCTCAGTTGCCGCCCGACGTCGAATTTCTCCCCGTCGGAGAACGGGGGCGGAGACGGAAATTCTCGGGCCGAGGCGGGACTCACATCGCAGACAGTAGAAGGACCCCCCGACAGGAATTGGCGAGTGCTGACGCGGAATGCGGTTCACTCCGACTTCCATTGGGAAAGCAGCGGATCGACCCCCGACAAAAGTATGAGAGACGAGGATCACACTTGTGGTGGGAACTCGCGAATGCGGCCTTGCGCCTACTTGCCGGTAGGGCGATTCGTGAGGTTGTTGCTACGACGATCAGTCGCCGAAAATGCTGGATTGATCGAAACAGGTTCTAGTTTCAAGTAATCGGCGTTGAACTGCAGGGAAGATCGGATTGTCGGGTTTGGTGACCCTTGCCAGTGGGTATCAAGCGCAGGTTTGCGGGCCAGGTGAGCCTCGCCGAACAGACCTGTTGTTATCTCTTCGTGACCCGTTGGGAGTATCGCGGGCGCGGCAGCACGATTTCCGGCGAATCGGACGCGATTGTCACGAAGCGGTCGACATCGTCGCGATCATTTCGTAACCTTCCTGAGACCTAACGAAGTCTTGCCGGACCAAACAGGACCGGCATCGTCAGGAACCGCCTAATCGGGATCTCCGCGAGGAACCCGAACCGGGAACCCAAGTTTCCACTGGGGTGAATCCCGCCTGGGGTGCAGCACGCACGATCGCTGCAGACCACGCGGGTAGGGCTGATCTTCCCAGCCCGAACCCGTCAGCTAACTCGGTCGGCGGATGAATGGAAGAAATGGAGCACCCCTTAAGTGGCGTCACAGAGTTTCAAGCGTTCAGCGCAGTTGGCAGTAGCCGGCGCGCTTGCAGTCGGTGCATTTGCTGCAACCGCTGCACCTGCCTCGGCAGACCCCATCACGATCCCCGGCGTCGGCACCTTCGAGGTTCCGGGCGTTTCTATTCCTCAGTTGCCGGTCATCCCGGGCATCACCGACATCGCACCGGCCGCACCGGCCGCTCCCATCTCCAGTGTTGGTGAGCAGGCAGTTCGCGCCGCCGAGAGCAAGCTGGGCTCCCCGTACGTGTACGGCGCATCCGGCCCGGACGCATTCGACTGCTCCGGACTGGTCCAGTGGGCATACAAGCAGGCCGGCCTGAACCTGCCCCGCACGAGCTACGACCAGGCTGCAGCCGGCGTTGCCGTTGCGCAGTCCGATCTCCAGGTCGGCGACGTGATCTCCTTCTACGGCGGATCGCACTCGGGCATCTACGCCGGCAACGGCAATGTCATCCACGCGTCGACCGCTGGTCAGCCCGTGAAGCTCGCACCGGTGTCCTCGATGCCGTACGACGGTGCGCGCCGTTACTGATTTCTGATCACGCTCGACGGCTGTCTCCGGTAGGCAGTCGGAACGATCCGCCGCTGCAAGGCGGCGGAGCTCGGGGGAGCTCCGGATCTTCGAATGTGGGCCTCGAATCTTCTGATTCGAGGCCCACATTTTTGGTTTCTCGACAATCCGCCAGTACTTCACCCCGACACGCCTACCGGCGAGTAGACACAAACGTATGCCGTTCCGTAACCTTACCGAGACATTGCGCGGCCGAGACAGGTACTGTGGATAGTTGACAGCCAGCTAACAGATCGTCGACCGGTCCCGGTCGACGTCGCTTCATCGAGACGGAGAGTTGCATTCCGTGGTTTCATCGAAAAACAACAGTCGAGTACGCGCCGCATTGACAGTGGGAGTGCTGGCGTTCGGACTCGTCGCAGGGCCTTCGATGCAGGCCGGTGCCGACCCCGTCATCACCAATCCGACCGAGGCACTCGACAAGCTGGGTGAGCTCTCCCGGGTATCCGAGCAGACCAACGAAGCGCTGCACAACGCGCAGATCGATCTCGACGCGAAGCTGGGCGTCGCGAACGATGCGGACGCGCGATCGGCAGCCGATCAAGGCCTTCTCGACGCGGCTTCGGCACGCGTCGCCGAGTTCGCTCCGGCGGTAAACCGCATTGCCACAGCCAATTACCAGGGTGCGCGGACCAATCGCCTCTTCGCTTTGATGGTGAGCGATTCGCCGCAGCAGTTGCTCGACCAGATGTCCGCGCTCGACGTGATCTCCAACGACGCCGCAGTGCAGGTCTCCCAGTTCAACCAAGCTACTGCCGATGCGCGTGCTGCCTCGGAAGCGTCGAAGCGATCGGCCGAAGAGGCTCGCACCGCCGCCGATCAAGCCCGTGCACTCAGTGACGACTTGCAGCGCAAGCAGAGTGAACTGCAGACGCAGATCGCCGATGTGACCAAGGCATTCCAGAACCTCACCGATGCCGAGCGTAACCAACTGAGCGGTACGCCTTTCCCGCCGGACGTCGATCTCAGCAAAATTCTAGCTAACTTGACGCCAGGTTCTGGCGCCGCGGCGCTCCAGGCAGGCCTGACCCGTATCGGTGATCCGTACGTCTGGGGCGCAACCGGCCCGAACGAGTTCGACTGCTCAGGTCTGGTGGTCTGGGCCTACAAGCAGATCGGGAAGTCTCTGCCCCGTTCGAGCCAAGCGCAGGCGCAGGGCGGTGTTCCGGTCTCGAGGGACCAACTACAGCCCGGTGACGTCGTGACTTTCTACAGCGACAACTCGCATGTCGGTATCTACGCCGGCGACGGAAACATTCTGCATGCGTCGACGTTCGGCGTACCGGTAAAGGTTCAGTCGATGGCAGGCATGGAGTTTTCCACTGCGCGTCGTTACTGACGGCTTGCTACGTCCGGGCGACGTGTGGCCAGCCGCCGTGAAGCGTCGAGTCGAGTTCTCCTACACTCGGCACCGTGCCGACTGAACCGATGACGACGCCCGACGTCGGCGCAGATCGAAAACGCCGTTGGGAGTACCCAGCTCTCGTGGCACTCGGTGTTGCCGTGGTGCTCGTTCTCGGATTGACGATCTTCCTGACGAACAGGTCCGATTCCGACGAAAATGCAGCCAGCGAACAGGATGCCGAACGAACCGCTCAGGTACAGGCCTTTCTCGATGCCTGGGCTGCGGCGCAGATGTCCGACGATCCGTCAGGGCTGGCGAAGTTCGTCGACGATGCCGCCGCACCCGGTGTGCTCGAAGCGGAAATTCGACGAGCCACCGCAGCGGGAGCGCTCGACTTCTCCGACTGGGGATACGAGATTCCCAGCGGCGGCCTGACTCCGGCGCCGCGAACCGGTGCGCCGGACGGAGACGTCGAAGTATGGAATGCGCAAGTCCTGTTGCGGTACGCCCTCGACGGCGTCGATGCGTTACCCACTCGCAAGGGCGTGTCCATGACGCTGGCGAAACGCGCTGATCAGTGGTCGGTTCTTGCTGACGGGGCGATCGTCGGGCTGGACGGAGCCCGAACGACGGGCGAATCCTGGAACGGCCCTTGGGACTTCGGCCCGCTGGCCGTCGCCGAAAATTCTGCGGGTAACGCGCTGGTGATCGGGCATCCGGGTCAGCAGGCGTTTGTCGATGCCTTGGCGTCCGATGTGGACTCGGCCATCGAGAACACGACGCAATTGTGGGGTCCATGGTGGTCCGAGCGAGCGGTGCTCATGGTGGCTGGGTCGGCGGAGGAATTCACCGCGCTGGTCGGCTCCCATCACGACGGCGCTTCGATTGCCGCAGTGTCGGTCGCGGATGCGACGGCGGACGGGTCTTCCGACGTGAGCGGCCAGCGGGTGGTTTTCTCGCCTGCCGCGGCTTCGAGGTTGACCGACATCACCAGGCGAACGGTGTTGCGCCACGAACTCATGCACATAGCCGCCCGATCGAAAACCCGTGACGGGTCACCGATGTGGGTGTTGGAAGGGTTCGCCGAATACGCGGGCAACCGCGGCTCCTCGCGGGCCTGGGGCGAGATCGCGCCGACTCTGGCAGCAGCGGTACGCGCCGGCGATACTCCTACCGAGTTTCCGGACGACACGCAGTTCGGCGGTGTACCGGTCGTGAGTTCACTGGCGTACGAATCGGCGTGGTCGATCAACGCGTACATCGCTGATCGATTCGGAGAGGCCAAGCTGACCGACCTCTTTCGGGCCCTGGCCTCCGGAAAGATGACGGCCGAAGACCTCGACTCGCGGATCAGAGCGGTGCTCGGCGTCGGAACCGAGGAACTACGAACCGGATGGGTCGACTGGACCAACAGCCATCTGGGCTGAGTAGTCGGCGGTACGGTCGTTCGCGGCTGGGTCGTTCGTAACTGCGAGGTGACCTTGTCACGTCTCCACGAACCGGGTGCCCTACGGTGGACGGATGCGCCGGACCCTCTTGGTGACCAATGATTTTCCTCCCCGCCCCGGAGGTATCCAGTCTTATCTCCACACGTTCGCAGGGCATCTGCCGGCGGACAAGTTGGTGGTGTACGCGCCGCGGTGGCGGGGCGACTCCCACAAGAAGTTCGACGCGGCACAGCCTTTCGAGGTCGTTCGGCACCCGACGACGCTGATGCTGCCCTCGCCTTTTGTCGCTCGTCGGGCCGCGAAGCTGGTCAAGAAGCACGACTGTGAGTCGGTCTGGTTCGGTGCGGCGGCGCCGTTGGCATTGTTGGCGCCGGTTGTTCGGCGCGCGGGAGCGAGCCGAGTGATCGCTAGTACCCACGGCCATGAGGTCGGATGGTCGATGATTCCCGGTGCGCGGCAGTCGTTGCGCGTGATCGGTGATCACACGGATGCTGTGACGTTTGTCAGCAAGTACACCCGTGGACGGTTCTCGGCGGCTTTCGGCCCGCAAGCGGCACTCGAGCACTTGCCGTCGGGCGTCGACACGTCGGTATTCCACCCGGACTCGGTCGCCCGCGCAGAACTGCGCAAGCGATATGGGCTGGGGGAGCGGCCCACGATCTTGTGCTTGTCGCGGCTCGTGCCCCGCAAGGGCCAGGACATGCTCATCAAGGCGCTTCCGGCCATTCGCAAGAGCATCGACGGGGCGGTACTGGTGATAGTCGGCGGTGGGCCCTACGAAGACCACCTCCGTCAACTGGCGCGTAAAACCGGGATGGACGATCACGTCGTCTTCACCGGCACGGTGCCCGCCGCGGAGTTGTCGGCTCACCACACGATTGCCGACGTGTTTGCGATGCCGTGTCGTACGCGAGGCGCCGGCTTGGACGTCGAAGGATTGGGAATCGTCTACCTCGAGGCTTCGGCGACCGGCGTTCCAGTCATCGCCGGGCGCAGTGGTGGCGCTCCGGAAACGGTGCAGCAGAACAAGACCGGGCTCGTGGTCGACGGCACCTCGGTTCGTGACGTGGCCGAATCGGTGATCGAGGTTCTGTCCGATCGTGATCGAGCGGCCGCGATGGGAGCAGCCGGCCGGGCGTGGGTTGCCGAAGAATGGAAGTGGGACACGCTCGCTTCGAAGCTGCGTAATCTCCTCGGCTGAGCTACTGCGGACTCGAACGCCAACGGCCCGCACCGAATTCGGTGCGGGCCGTTCACTGCGGCGGAGACCTAACTGTCGAAAAACTACTTGGCGTAGATCTTTTCGATGTCCGCGGCAAAGCTCTCGTGCACGACGTTGCGCTTGAGCTTCATCGTGGGCGTGAGTTCGCCTGTGTCCTCGGAGAAGTCGACCGGAAGAATGCGGAACTTCTTGATCGCCTCGGCGTGTGAGACGAGCTTGTTGGCCTCGTCGATGGCGTCCTGGATTTCACCGACCAGTTCGCCGTCCGAGACCAGGTCGGCAGCTGTGGTTCCCGCGGCCTTGTTGTTGCGCTCGTTCCAGGCGGGGAGAGCCTCGGCGTCGATGGTGATGAGAGCGCCGATGAAGGGCTTCTGGTCGCCGACCACGATGGCCTGGCTGATCAGCGGATGGGCACGAAGGGAATCTTCGAGCTGAGCGGGAGAGACGTTCTTGCCGCCTGCCGTGACGATGATTTCCTTCTTGCGTCCGGTGATGGTGATGTAGCCGTCCTTGTCGACGGTGCCCAGGTCGCCGGTGTGGAACCAGCCGTCCTCGATCGACTCGGCGGTCGCCTTCTCGTTGCGCCAGTAACCGGTGAAGACCACGGGTCCCGAGAGGAGGATCTCGCCGTCTTCGGCAACGCGAACGGAGTTGCCGGCCAAGGGCTTTCCGACGGAGCCGACCTTCTGGGCGCCGATGGTGTTGACGGCGAACGCTGCGGTGGTTTCGGTCAGTCCGTAGCCCTCGTAGATCGTGACGCCGATACCTCGGAAGAAGTGGCCGAGTCGAGCGCCGAGAGGTGCGCCACCGGAAATGGCCAGCTGGCACTGTCCGCCGAGTGCAGCGCGCAGCTTCGAGTAGACGAGCTTGTCGAAGAGGGCGTGCTTGGCTTTGAGGACGATGCCGGCGCCGCCCTTGTCCTGGGCCTCGCTCCAGGCAACCGCAGTGTCTGCGGCCGCGTCGAAGATCTTGCCCTTGCCGTCGCCGTGCGCCTTGGCACGTGCGCTGTTGTAGACCTTCTCGAATACACGCGGCACCGAGAGGATGAAGTCGGGCTTGAACTCACCGAACGTCGGAACGAGGTTCGGGATGTCGCTCGTGTGCCCCAGCGTTGCACCGGCATCGAACGACGCGATGCTCACTGCGCGAGCGAGAACGTGCGCGAGCGGCAAGAACATCAGGGTGCGAACACCGGGAGTCTTGAGCAGCGTGCCGAGGTTGGAGTCGAGGATGCCTTTCGACTCGGCAATGAGGTTGGAGTGCGTCAGCTGGCAACCCTTGGGTCGGCCTGTGGTGCCCGAGGTATAGATCAGGGTTGCGGGATCGGAGGCCTTCAGTGCAGCGACGCGGGCGCGGACGTCCTCGTCGGAGATGTCGACGCCCAGTGCTGTCAGTTCCTCGACAACACCTTTACCGCCCGCCGCGGCATCGATCTGGTAAACCGAGCGGAGCGCGGGTGCGGCTGCAGCGACGTCCTTCACGGTCGCGGCGTGCGTGTCGTTCTCGACGATGAGGTCGATTGCCTCGGAGTCCTCGAGAATCCAACGAACCTGCTCGGCTGCGGAGGTTTCGTAGATCGGAACCGTCACGCCACCGGCTGCCCAGATTGCGTAGTCGACGAGCGGCCATTCGAAGCGAGTCGCCGACATGAGGCCGACGCGGTCGCCCTGCTTGACGCCGATCGCGATGAGCCCCTTGGCGACGGCGGTCACCTGAGCGGCGAAATCGCCTGCAGTGACATCGACCCATGCGTTTCCGACTTTGCGCTTGTAGACAACCGCCGCCGGCTTCGTCTTCGCGAAGGCGAAGACCGAGTCGACCGCGGAGGCATCCTCGGGAATGGTGAACGTCTGGGGTGCGCTGAACTCAGGCACGAAATACCTCCGACACTGCGAAATACTGACGAGTAGGGTTTTCGTCTCCTACTGTAGTCGCATGTCCGACGCAGTTGTGGCCAGGCTTACAGTCTGTCCGGTATGTAGTGGTGCGACACCCCTCGACGCTTCGCCGACGCGATATGTGAAGCTACTTCGGTGAGCAGCATTCAGGTCGCAGACCAGACTTTCATCGCCGCCCCGCCCGAGCGGGTCGCCGAACTGTTGTCCTCGCGTGCGCGGTGGCGTCGCTGGTTCAGTGATATTGCGCTCGAAGTCCGGGAAGATCGTGGCCCCGCAGGATTTCGCTGGGGAGTGTCCGGTCAGCTGGTCGGCACCATGGAGGTGTGGCTCGAACCGGTCATGGACGGGACGATCGCGCACTACTTCCTGCACTGTGAGCCGGTCGGCGTATCACCGTCCGATCTGGCGACCCTCGACCTCGCCGGGATGAACCGAAAGCGTCGGGTCGACGGCAAGGTCATGTCCTTCGAGCTCAAGCGCGAACTCGAAGCAGGACGTGCCGCCGGAGTGGCACCGGCCTGATAATCGAAGCAGTGCAGGTTCTGGACTCTTGACGAAGGAAGGTAGCGCAGTCGTATGGCCGAGAAGACCAAGGGGTTGATCAGCATCGACGCCCCTGCCGACGCCGTGATGAACGTCATCGCCGATTTCGCGCAGTACCCCGAATGGGTGGCCGCGGCGAAGTCCGTCGAGGTGACGGCGCCGGGGCAGGGCGGCCGCGCGGACCGAGTACGTTTTGTCCTCGACGCGGGAATGGTGAAGGACACCTACGAACTGCAGTATTCGTGGGCGCCGGACGGTATGGCGGTGAGCTGGGAGCTGATCTCGGGTGAGATCCAGAAGTCCCAATTCGGTTCGTACACACTCGAACCCGGCCCGAATGGCACCACCTCGGTCACCTACGAGTTGACGGTCGACCTGACGATTCCGATGATCGGGCTGTTCAAGCGCAAGGCCGAGAAGATCATCACCGACACAGCTCTGAAAGAACTGAAGAAGCGAGTCGAGGGCTGAGTGCCGGAGCAACGATCGCGCGTCCAACTGTTCGTCGGTAAAGGCGGAGTAGGCACGACGACGCTTGCCGCAGCGACTGCTGTGTCGGCTGCGGCCGACGGGGCGAGAGTGCTGCTCGTGTCGATCGATCAGGCGGGTTCTCTTGCAGACGTCCTGGGCGTGCCGAATCCGCGAACGACCACATCTCTCACCGAGCGTCTCGATGTCCGGCAACTCGACACGTCAGCGCTCCTCGAGGACAAGTTCCGAGGATTGTCGGGGTTGATCGACGCTGCAGGAACTTTCGGAGCGGGAGATCACGAACACGGTTCGTCGTTCGAGGGCTTGGAACCGGAAGAGTTGACGGGATCCCTGGGCGTCCAGGACATACTCGGGCTCTCCGAGATCGTCGACTTCTCGGACAGCGGCGACTACGACCTGGTGATCGTGGACTGCCCGGCCGCAGCCGAAGCGCTGCGGATCCTCGGGTCGCCGTCGATGGTGTCGGAGTACCTCGAGCGAGTGTGGCCGCGGCACAGGCGGATGGTCGCCGTGACGGGCACGGACATGCGATTGCTGTTGCTCGTGTCCGTCATCGAACGGGTGCTCGCGTCGGTGGATCGAATCGCAGTGCATCTCACGGATCGGGAGAACACCAGCGTCCGTGTGGTGACGTCGGCGGATGGCGTGTCGGTCGCGGCGACTCGTCGGACGTTGTCAGGGCTGGCTCTCGCAGGTTTGCGAGTGGACGCGATTGTGGTCAACAACCTTGTCCCGCAGTTCAACTCGCCAGTTGCAAAGAGTGTCGACGATTCGCCAGCAGCGCAGTGGCTCGCTTCGATCCGGGCGTCACAAGAACTCGTCGTCGACGAATTTCGTGGATCAACCGATGGAATGTCCGTCACAACGGTCGAACGCGCCCGCGTCGAACCGGTAGGGTTGGCGGCTCTGGGCGAGATCGCGGCCACCTTCGAGGGTGAAACGGGCACTTTCGACACCGTCGATACCGCGGACAACATCGTGGTCTCGTTGGAGTCGGGGGCCGGAGTCGATTCGGTGTACGTGATGCGGATGTACCTTCCGCTCGTGGATCCGTCGTCGTTGTCGTTGGGCCGGGTGGAGGACGATGTGCTGGTGGGAGCAGACGGCGTACGACGCAGAGTTCGTTTGGCGTCGGTGCTGCGTCGTTGTGTCGTGAACGGGGCGGAGTTGGACGGCAGTTATCTGATCATCCGGTTCAGCCCGGATCCCGCGGTGTGGCCGGTATGAGCGAAGAGCACGAGCGCCTCGTCGCGGAATTTCGCGCGCTGGCGGATACCGTTCTGACACGGCTGGAACCGATGTTGCAGAAGGCTGCCGCAGCAACGGCCGACGTTGCGAGTGACTCGGCGTCCACGGACACGCAGCCGGTGTTCACCGGCTGCAGTTGGTGCCCGGTGTGCGCCCTCGCTGCACTGGTTCGCGGTGAGCACCACGAACTGCTGGCATTTCTCGCGGGTCAGGCAGCAGCGTTCCTTGCGTTGCTGCGCGAGATTCTCGACGAATTTCTCGGGGGGCCGTCCGGCCCGGATCGTGGACCTGACAGTGGTGCGACGACATCAGGGGCCGAGCGAACTCGGACGGCAGCATTTGTCCCGATCAACGTGACGGTCAAGGACTGACTTAGTACCCCGGGTAGAACGAACGGCTCGCGTTGAGCACAATCGACACAATGGTCACCGACGCACGAGGCACCGATACCGGGTGCGCACTCCAGCGGGCGCCGCTCGCGCGGGAATTGTCGCGATGAGCGCGCGCCGCTTGAAAGCGGTCTCCGACTCCTCCATGGACGACATCTTGACGGTCGGCATCGACGTCGGCGGGACGAGCATCAGGGCCTCCGTCGTGGACGTGGACGGACAAGTGCTCGAGATGATTCAAGCTCCGACTCCGCAGTCGGCGAGAGCTCTCGAAGACGGTCTTGATCGCGTCGTGCGAGAGTTGGTCACCAGGCACGAGGTATCGGCCGTGGGGTTGGCGGTCGCCGGGTTCATCACGTCCGATCGAAGCTCGGTACGCTTCGCGCCGCACTTGCCGTGGGTGGACGCCCCTGTCGGAAGCGACTTGAGCAAGCGACTCGGACTGCCGGTCGTTCTCGAGCACGACGCCAACGCAGCAGCATTCGCCGAACATCGATTCGGCGCGGCCGCAGGGGGCCGCAATGTCGTGATGGTGGCAATCGGGACCGGAATCGGCGGCGCGCTCCTGATCAACGGCGAGCTGTACCGGGGGAGTCACGGCGTCGCCCCCGAACTCGGCCACATCCAGGTCGTGCCAGGCGGGCGGCAATGCGCGTGTGGCAAACGTGGGTGCTGGGAGCGCTATTGCAGCGGAACGGCGCTCGTGGACACGGCAATCGAACTGCTTGCCGCCGACCCGGCCGCGTCGACGGTTCTGGCGCGTGAGGTAGCGGTGGATCCGGGTTCCCTCACCGGTCGCCGGATCGCGAACGCCGCGCAGGACGGTGACCCACTCGCGCTGGCGACCATCGCCGAGTTCACCCGTTGGCTGGCCGTCGGATTGGCGATGGTCGGCGACGTCTACGACCCCGATCTGGTGGTGATCGCCGGCGGCGTCGCAAGTTCGGCCCCACTGTTTCTCGACGACGCCCGTGAGCAGTACGCGACATTGTTGACGGGCGCGAAGCACCGCCCGCTGGCACGAATCCGTTCGGCTCAGCTGGGCGAAGCCGCGGGGATGGTCGGCGCCGCAGCCTTGGCTCGCTCGGTAGTGCCTCAGGATCTCGGTGGGGTCGACGGCGCTGGAACCACATCTGCCGGACTGTGATCGGCGCGATCCTGCAGGGGCGTGTGTAGCGGGGGTTACGGGTCGGCAGTAAGGTCGTACTCAGCGAAATTCAGTTGTGAATGGGAGGGACGCCGTGTGGTATTGGCTCTTCAAGTATGTGTTGCTGGGGCCGATTCTCTGGCTGCTCGGGCGTCCGACGGTCAAGGGTCACGAGAACATTCCGACTGACGGAGCGGCCATCCTGGCCAGTAATCACCAGGCGGTTCTGGACTCGTTCTACCTTCCGCTTCGCGTCAACCGCCGCATCACGTTCCTTGCCAAGAGCGAGTACTTCACCGGTTCCGGCCTGAAGGGCGCTTTTCAGAAGTGGTTCTTCACCGCGGTCGGTCAGGTCCCCATCGACCGAACCGGCGCGGACGCCGCGCAGGATGCGCTCAACGCCGGTCTCAAGGTTCTCGGTTCGGGCAGTCTGCTGGGTATCTACCCCGAGGGAACGCGCTCGCCTGACGGTCGCCTCTACAAGGGCAAGACCGGAATGGCGCGCCTCGCGCTCGAATCGGGTGTCAAGGTGATCCCGGTTGCGATGGTCGGTACCGACAAGATGAATCCGATCGGCTCACGGATGTGGCGCCCCGCCAAGGTCACCGTGATTGTCGGCGAACCCATCGATTTCTCCCGCTTCGAAGGCATGGGCGGAAACCGCTTCGTCGAGCGCGCTGTGACCGACGAGGTGATGTACAAGCTGATGAAACTCTCCGGCCAGGAGTACGTGGACATCTACGCGGCGAGCCTGAAAAACCAGGCGCCCACGAAACCCGAAGTTGCCGTCGACGTTTCGTCGGAAAACGGTGAGTCGGTTGTTGATCTCGTGACCTCGGCGGAGTCGAAGGAAGCCTCGAAGACCGACAAGGATTCGGTCCGGGACGCACAGGCCAGCTAGAGATTTCCCACATCTGCCGCACGCGCATTGGCTCCAGGGCCTGCGCGTGCGGCATAGTTTTCGGACGTGCGCTACTTCTACGACTGTGAATTCATCGAAGACGGTCGAACCATCGATCTCGTGTCCATCGGCGTTGTCTGCGAGGACGGCCGGGAGTACTACGCGGTCTCGACGGAGTTCGATCCCGCCCGCGCCGGTAGTTGGGTGCGCAAGAACGTGCTTCCGAAGTTGCCGCAGCCGTCGTCGCCGCTATGGAAATCACGCGAGAAGATCCGCGACGACCTACTGAAATTCTTCGTTCCGCGGCCGATGGTCGTTCCGGAACTTTGGGCGTGGGTCGCCGCCTACGACCACGTCGCGCTGTGCCAACTGTGGGGCGATATGACCGAACTACCGCAGTCGATGCCGCGCTACACCCGCGAACTGCGACAGTTCTGGGAAGACAACGGCAGTCCTGTCCTCCCGTCAGCGCCTGCCGACGCACACGACGCACTTGCCGACGCCAGGCACAACCTCGTGAAGTTCGACGCGATTTCGGCAGCACGTTCACTTCGCTGACCGAGGTTTCGGTGCGCGAGAAGTGTCCCGATTGGGCTGCGATCGAGAGCCTGTGTGACGCGCCGACGGGCGAGCGAATATCCTGTAGAGGTGAACTGGACTGTCGACGTGCCGATCGACCGCTTGCCCGAACTCCCGCCGCTGCCTGCCGGACTGCGTAAGCAGCTCGACGAGGCGCTCGCGAAGCCCGCTGCTCAGCAGCCCTCGTGGCCCGCTGACCAGGCCGCCGCCATGCGGACTGTGCTCGAGAGCGTGCCTCCCATCACGGTGGCCAGCGAAGTCGAGGCGCTGCAAGAGCGTCTCGCGCAGGTCGCGCGTGGCGAGGCATTCCTGCTCCAGGGCGGTGACTGCGCCGAGACCTTCGCGGACAACACCGAGCCGCACATCAAGGGAAACATCCGCACGTTGCTGCAGATGGCCGTCGTGCTCACCTACGGTTCCTCGATGCCGGTCGTCAAGGTCGCTCGCATCGCCGGTCAGTACGCCAAGCCGCGTTCCGCCGACATCGACTCGCTGGGTCTGAAGTCCTACCGCGGTGACATGATCAATTCGCTCGTCGCCGACGAGGCAGTCCGCGCGCACGATCCTTCACGTCTGGTGCGTGCATACGCCAACGCCAGCGCCGCGATGAACCTGGTTCGCGCACTCACCGGCGCCGGCATGGCCGACCTGCACAAGGTGCACGACTGGAACCGTGAGTTCGTCGCAGCGTCTCCCGCCGGCGCACGCTACGAGCAACTCGCTGCCGAGATCGACCGCGGCTTGCAGTTCATGAACGCGTGTGGCGTCACCGATCCGAGCCTGCACCAGGCACAGATCTTCGCCAGCCACGAGGCTCTGGTTCTGGACTACGAGCGCGCGATGCTGCGTCTCGACAACGACAGCGATCACCCCAAGCTCTACGACCTGTCGGCTCACTTCCTCTGGATCGGTGACCGCACCCGTCAGCTCGACGGCGCGCACATCGCCTTCGCCGAGTTGGTGTCCAACCCGATCGGTCTCAAGATCGGTCCGAGCACGACGCCGGAAATGGCGGTGGAATACGTCGAGCGCCTCGACCCCACCAACAAACCGGGTCGACTGACCTTGATCTCGCGCATGGGTAACGGCAAGGTCCGCGACCTGCTGCCCGCGATCATCGAGAAGGTCCAGGCCACCGGCCACCAGGTCATCTGGCAGTGCGATCCGATGCACGGCAACACGCACGAAGCCTCCACCGGATACAAGACGCGCCACTTCGACCGCATCGTCGACGAGGTTCAGGGCTTCTTCGAGGTCCACAACGGTCTCGGCACGCATCCGGGTGGCATCCACGTCGAGCTGACCGGCGAGAACGTCACCGAGTGCCTCGGCGGCGCACAGGACATCTCCGACCTCGATCTCGGCGGTCGCTACGAGACGGCGTGCGATCCGCGACTGAACACGCAGCAGTCGTTGGAGCTCGCCTTCCTCGTGGCGGAGATGCTGCGAGGCTGACACCTCGCCCGTACTGATTCGCCGGTAAACGCCCTCACCCGCTCGCGCAGGTGGGGGCGTTCGCTATTTCGTGAATCGCGTGACAAATCGGCGCTGCCACGGCATTTCGACGGCGCGAGGTGAGTAGTGCGCGCGAACGTACGCGGTGGCGTCCTGACTCGGCACGCCGTCCACGACGGCGAGAGCGGCCAATGCTGTTCCGGTGCGGCCGTATCCACCACCGCACGCGATCTCGACTCGTTCGGTTTCCGAACGCACCCACGCTTCCTGCAGGGCGCTGCGCAGCGCAGCCGGATCGCTCGGCAACCAGAAATCCCGCCAGCGGACCCACACCGAATCCCACTCGGTAGCGGGAGGTTCCTTACCGGTCAGGTAGACGCCGAAGGTGGGGAGAGGTCCGGAAGGAAGTGGATTGCGGAGTCCTCGACCCCGGATCGATCGTCCCGACGGCAGGTCGAGTATCCCTAAGCTCTCGGGTTCCCATGTGACCATGAATTCAGACTAGGCCGAAGCGAACTGTCAGGGAATTGCGACGACGCTGATGTCGGTGCCCTTGGCAACGAGGTCGTTCTTGACGCTCTGGCTGATGATGACCGAGCTGTCGTTCTGAGTGAGCTGACGCACGGTGATCTCGAGGCCGAGGCGGCCGAGTTCTTCGCGTGCGGAGGAGACGGAGCGGCCGATCAGCGAGGGAACCTTGACGGAGTCGGAGATCAGGAGAACAACGGAGGTGCCGGCGTTGACGGAGGACCCGCCAGCGGGATCGGTGCCGATCACGTTGCCGCCCTCGACGGCGTCGTCGAATGTTGTTCTGGTGGTGCTGACGGAGATGCCAACCTTGTCGAGGGCGGCGCGTGCGGCGTTCTCGGACATGCCCTTCACATCGGGAATGTCGACTGGCGGTGACCCTTTGGACGTGATGACCTTGACCGAGGAGCCAACGGCAACTTCAGTTCCCGGTGCCGGGTCGAGGGCTGCCACGCCGCCGATCGGGATCTTGGAACTGAAGGTGTCCCCGCCGTCGACCGCCACGAGGGTGCGGTCGGAGAGTTGTGCGCCCAACGCCGTGACGTCGCCGCCGGCCGGAATGGGTGGGACCGTCGGACGCCCGAGCGAAGTCAGGAGCGCGACGGTCGAGCCTTTGGTGACCCTGGATCCGGAGGCCGGATCTGTCCCGAACACCGTGTCGATGGGTTGGGCATCGGAGTACTGACCCTGGACGTCGGGAGTGAGCCCGGCGTCCTGCAGGGCGGTGACCGCAGTGTCCTTGGTCAGCCCGTCGATCGAAGGAACGGCTGTGTAGCGGCCCGAGCCCATCCACCATCCGCCGAAGCCCAATGCAAGCGCGAGGACCGCGATGACGAGTAGCCAGATCAGGGTGGCTCGCCGCGATTTGCGTCGTGCCTCGACAAAATGAGCATGTGGATCGTGGGGCTCCAGTTGGTCGTCGCCGAAATCGGAACCGTCGTCGAAATCCGAGTCGCCGTCGACCGTCGCCGGACGAGCAGTTTGAGCGGTGACCGCGCGAGTGTGCTGGATGCCGCCGGGGGGAGGGGAGCCCGTGCCGAGCGCCGTCGTGGCTGCGGCAGCAGGGGCAACGCCGGACGCCAACACCGTCGTGGCAGCAGAGTTCGGGTGCGCAGCAGCGTTCGGGCGCGCATCCGTGGGGGGCGCCGGCGCCGGTTGTGGCCGAGCCGGGGCAACCTGTGCGCTTTGGTGCTGGGCGCTTCGGCGCGGCGCCGGAACGCGATACGACGGAAGCTCCAGTTGTTCGCTCACGCTGCGAAGTGCAGCTGCCATCTCACCGGCGTCGGCGA
Organism: Rhodococcus sp. NPDC060176; assembly: GCF_042728675.1. Classification (NCBI taxonomy): domain Bacteria; kingdom Bacillati; phylum Actinomycetota; class Actinomycetes; order Mycobacteriales; family Nocardiaceae; genus Rhodococcus; species Rhodococcus sp. NPDC060176. The sequence continues at coordinate 196,315 of NZ_JBHWYS010000007.1, read as the reverse complement.
AACGATGTGCCGGCTCGCGATGAGTGGCTTCGGCAACCAGGCGATCGAACTGCGCCGGTACACCGGGGATGCGGGAACCGGGGCGCGGGACATCGTCGTGGATGCGTTGGTAAGCGATGGAGAGCGACGTATCTCCGGTGAAAGGGGTTGTACCGGTGAGAAGTTCGAACATCAACACGCCGGTGGAGTAGACGTCGCTTCGAGTGTCGGCAATTCCGGACGTCACCTGTTCCGGCGACAGATAGGCCGCGGTGCCGAGGATCACGCTGTTGGATGTGGTGGTTGCTGCCGCGGCCGCACGCACCAATCCGAAGTCGGCGATTTTCACTTCACCGGTGTCGGAGATGAGGATGTTCTCCGGTTTGACGTCACGGTGAACCAGTCCCGCTCGGTGCGCGACCGCCAGCGCGTCCAGGACAGGCGCTACGACCGCTGCAACGGCGTGAGGCGGCATCGGTCCGCGCTCACGGAGGAGTTCGCGCAAAGTTCCACCGTCGACGAGTTCCATCACGAGGAACACGTGATTGCGATCGCTGCCCTGGTCGTAGACGGCCACCAGGGCCGGATGCTTGAGCCGGGCCACGGCCCTGGCCTCGAACTCGAAACGAGTCAGGAACGCTGGATCACCGGCGAACTGCGGGTCCATCACCTTGATCGCGACAGGTCGATCCAACCGTGTATCGAGGCCTCGATACACGGTCGACATACCGCCGCGCGCGATCGGTGCGTCCACTCGATAGCGGCGCTCGAGCATTTCGCCGATCAACCCTCGACCTCCGTAATGACTGTTCCTCCGTATTTACGATCTGCGTGTGTACGATCTGCGTGTTTACGATCTGTGTGGTGGCTATCGGCAAGTAAGTGGTTGTATGCGGCGCAATGGCCCCCGCCGTACGGGCGCCGATTCACGGTCACCGCGCATTCCCGGTTACTGATACGCCGCATCCCGTCCATCGTAGCCAGCGATACCGACGCGGAAGTCTCGAGAACGTCACAGAGCGTATTGACCGAACCGGAGCGACGGTTTCGAGCACGCCGCCGGGCGGTACACAGCGGGCACGCCGGACCGGATAAACTTCCCGCGGTGAGCGCGATTCCTTATTGTGATGATGTCCTGGATTCTTCGGTTTCCCTGTTTCAGCTGGTGGATGTGGCGAAGAACGTCGGGTTGCCGGTGAGCAAGGTTCACCAGTTGCTTCGCGATCACAAGATCGTCGCAGTCAAGCGTCACGGTGTCCTCGGTGTTCCCGAAGTGTTCTTCGGCGAGGACGGCCAGATCGTCAAGTGGCTGCCCGGTCTCCTGGCGGTGCTGCACGACGGCGGCTACACCGACATCGAAATCCTTCGCTGGTTGTTCTTGGCCGACGACTCCCTGCCGGGCCGCCCGGTAGACGCGCTGCACGGTCATCTCGCGCGTGAGGTCATCCGCCGCGCGCAGGCGATGGCTTTCTAACTTGCCGGCTTTCTGACAACTCACCCACTGCGCATTCAACCGCGCCGGATTTTCGCCGCGTACGTAGCCGACCGGACGAGACCGGGCGCCGCGACCCGAAGCCGCGTGCGTCCGGGAACGGATACTCGTCGATGCAGGATCCGGAAGTCGGCGCGCTCGACCTGATCGAGAATTGCTCCGTACAACACGAAAGCTGTGTGAATCGACGGCTGGACTCGCCGGTCGAGCATCGGGATTCCGGATTCGGCAGACCGATACCGTCCTCGCGTCACGGCAATGAAGTGTGCCAGTGCACGCTTGACGCGAACGTCCACCGTGCCGGTTCTGCGCCCGTGCTCGAGCATCTCGATGTCGACGCCGAATGCGGCGAACTCGCTTGCCGGTAGATACAGGCGTCCGCGGTCGAGGTCTTCGCCGACGTCGCGGATGAAGTTGGTCAGCTGAAACGCCTCACCGAGATTCGACGCGGGCACCACTGCTTCCTGCTGCGGAACGCTCACTCCGAGAATCGGGAGCATCTGCAAACCGATGACGACGGCCGAGCCGTACATGTACTCGCCCAATTCGTCCATGGTGTTGTAAACGGGTCGAAACTTCGCCATGTCGGGGGCGTCCATCCGCATGGACTCGAAGAAGGCTTCGAAATATGTACGAGGAATGTCGAACGTCTTCACGGCGTCGGCGAAGGCCGGCAGTACCCGGTTCAGGTCCGCGGGAACCGTCGCCGGGAGGTCACGGATTCCGGTGGCGTGCAGTGCCGTGAACGTCGCGCGTTCGACGTCAGCGAGGACAGTGCCGCGTTCATGTGGACCCGACGGCTCGTCCACGATGTCGTCGACGACGCGAGCAAATGCGTAGAGGGCATGAACTGCGCGGCGTCGTGGCTCGGGTAGCAACCGGGCGGCCAGAAAGTATGTGCGGCCGTGTTCCTTCGTCACGCCCTCGCAGAATCCGTAGGACGCGGACAGTGCGTTCATGACAAGTGGATCGCGCGGATCAAGGCGCCGAGGTCGCCGAGGCTGGTGTAGAGACTTCGGCCGGTTTTTCATGACGGCGACCACGAAGTCGGAGTGGGTCTTCCGTCTGCAAGGACATCGCCGCGATCACGGCGGCGAAGACGGCCAGAGCCACATGCGGGAAGGTGTACAGGCCGATGGATCCGTCCGGCTGGAACACGAGCATCAGCCAGGTGGACAGGCCGGTGAGTACAGCGAGGGTGGTCGGCGACATTGCGAAACCGGCCGCTACTGCCAGCGGCCAGGAGTAGTACCAGGGGAGTGCGGCGGGGGAGAGAACGACGATGGCGACCATCACGATCACGATGCCCATGACGGCGTCGCGCTCGGTCTTGCGGTAGCGCCACCACACGGCGGCGATGATCGCGATCAACACGACTGCCGAGATGGTCCGGGAGACTTCGAGGATGTCGTTGAAATGGTCGCCGGCGAACCAGGAGGTGGCCATGGTTCCGATGTGCGCCACGATCGTGGGCAGCGAGAGCCAGTTGATGATCTTTGCCGAGCCGGAGAGCGCTGTTGTCCAGCCGAGGCCGACGCCGGCAATCAGTGAGGTGGATCCCAGTACTGCCACGAACACCGCGAAACCGGCACCGGCCGTCTTGACGAACGACCGGATCGGTGACGCCGGTTCGCGGCCGGCGGCCGCGGCATCCTCCCGCTCGTGGATCATCCAGATCCAGACGATGAACGGAAGCGCGACGCCCGCGGTTGCCTTGATCGCGACGGCGAGTGCAATCAACCCTATTCCGAACAGATGCTTACGTTCGAGAGCGAGCGCGATGCCTGCGGCCATGAGGCCGACCATGAGCATCTCGTTGTGAACGCCGCCGATCAGGTGGATCAGGACGAGGGGATTGAGTACTGCGAGCCACAGAGCGATCGAGGTGTTTCCGCCGAGCTTCGTCGCGAGATGGGGGACGGCCCACATCATCAGGGCGAGTCCGGGGAGCATCGTGATCCGCAACAGCATCGTGCCCGCGATGACGTTCTCACCGGTCAGACGAACAATGGCGTCGGCGAGGAGAAGGTGAACCGGCCCGTACGGAGTAGTAGTCGTCGTCCACACGTTGGAGACGTTGTCGAGCAGGATGCCCGGATTGACGACGGGCCCGACGGCGTACGGGTCGAAGCCGTTGCGCAACAAGGCGCCTTGTGCCAGGTAGGAGTAGGCGTCGCGGCTGAACATGGGAACCGCGAACAGCAGCGGAAACGTCCAGACCGGGACGACGTAGCGCAGACCGCGCAGCGAGACTTCACCGCGCAGGGTCGAGCGGCCCAGTCGAACCCAGGCGCCGATCATGCAGAGAACACCGATCCACACGATTGCCGCCGACAGGATCGATCCGTGTCCGAAACGTAGCCAGGACAGATGCATCGACTCGAGCAGCGGATCCTGGCGCCGGACGCTACCGGCGCCGAATCCACCGAAAGTGATCATGACTGCGCCGAAGAAACCGAGCAGTGCACTGTGACCTTCGGGAGTCCGAAGGAAATTGGCGGCCCTTAGGTGCCACGGTATTTCAGTGGCTGCGGCAGAGGACGTCATCGGTGCAGGTTCCTCCCCCGAGGAGATCGGTGTCGATCGGCGCGTGCAGCGCCCGAGTCGGTGAATCGTGGATGAATGGTCGGTTACGAGGGGCTAGTTTAGTTGCTCGCACGAGTGCCCACCGCGCTGGCTCGCTCGCGTGTACCGGTAATACGTTCGGCGGCGAGCCGACCGGACAGCAGAACGGTCGGTACTCCTACCCCCGGAACGGTTCCCGACCCGGCGAGAACGACGTTGTCGAAGCCGCGGGCGAGGTTCTTGCGTCGGAACGGCCCCGTCTGGGTGAAGGTGTGTGCCGCCGCGAACGGACTACCGGCGGCCATGCCCTTCGCGAGCCAGGTCTGCGGGGTGTCGACGTGATCGATCTCGAACGACTCGACCAGTCCCGTGTAACCGCGTTCCTGCAGCGTAAGGAGGATTTCGCGAACGTAGGGCATGCCGAGAGTCGACCAGTCGAGCGGCGCACTGTCCAGATTCGGGCACGGCGCGAGGACTGACAACGGTTCACGGATCCGGCCGTCTCGCGAGAAGGCCAAGCCCGGATCGGTCTGTGCCGGTCGGGTGACGAGCAGTGACGGATCACTCATCAGTTGCCCGCGGCCGCGGCGTGCCGTGATCTCGGCGAAGGTACGCTTCCACGCCTCGCCGAAGTCGATCATGTGGTGTCGCTGCGCGGGCCATCCGTCGGCGACCGCAGAGGAAACAGTGCCATGAATCACGACCGCGGACGGCGATGTACGCACTCGGCGCGGGCGGAATCGGGTATGTGGGCGCAAGAGCGAGTCCGTGACGGCCATGTCGGGAGTGAGGACAGCGGCGTCACAGTGGAAGCGCTCACCGTCGCGTGTGTGAACGGCTTGCACGCGCCGATCGCTCACTTCGAGGCGTTCGACAGTGCGGCCGAGATGCAGAATTCCACCGGCCTCGGTGAAGGCGTCGGCCATGGACTCGGCGATCGTGCGCATCCCGCCCTCGGGGAAGTAGACGCCGAGCGAGGTATCCATGTGCGCGATCGCCCCGTACACCGCGAGGGCTCGAGACGGAGCAACGCCGGCATACAGCGCTTGGAAGGTGAAGATCCGCCGAAGGCGAGGGTCGCGGATCTTGCGATCCACCTGCCCACCCAGTTTCCCGAATCCTCCCAGCGCGACGAGTCGGCTCAGATCCTTGACCGCGGCACGCGAATTGACCAGTCCGAGGGGAGAATCGAAGTCGGCGTCCATGAAGCGATCGAATTCGGCGTCGAAGATTCGGTTCAGCCATCGGCGCAGCACTCGATATCGCTGCGCTTCTTCCGGCCCGCAGACGCGGGCTACTTCGGCAGCCATGTCTTCGGGATCGGCGTGAACGTCGAGAGCGGTGCCGTCCGCGAATCGCGCGTGGTACGTCGGATCGAGCTTGTGCACAACGAATTTGGGGTTCGTCGAGTCGGGGTCGGCGCCGACGGCGGCAAGGGCGTCTTCGACGAGTTCGGGCATCGTCAGCACGGTGGCGCCGTTGTCGATGCTGTAGTCACTGCCTTCGTAGATGCCGACTCGTCCACCGACCGAACTGTTGCTCTCGAGAATCGTGACTTCGCGCCCGGCGCCCCGCAGATACAACCCTGCAGACAGTCCGGCGAGTCCGGCGCCGACGATCACGACCCGATCGGTCGGCGAGCTGACAGTTCGAGTGCGGTGCACGTCTGCCACGGTCAGTAGCTTCGCTTCGTGGCCGCGACCGCCATGTCGGTGAGACGAGCCTTGGCCTGCGCCGTTGCTGTGCTTGCACCGAGAGCGTTCGACGCTGCCTCGACGAGAGTGTCGATCTGCGTCTCGACGTCGGTGACGGCGCCGAGATCGGTCATCACCTCGCGCAGGGTGTCCACTTCGTTGTCGGTCAGGTCGGTGCCGATTCCGTTGCGAAGTAGTTCGGCCGCCGCCGGGTCCTCGGCGTCGGCGCGGGCGAGTGCCATCGCGAACAGCACAGTGCGCTTGCCTGCAATGAGATCGTCGCCCGAGGGTTTGCCCGTGACGGACGGGTCTCCGAACACTCCGAGTAAGTCGTCGCGAAGTTGGAACGCGATACCGATGTCCGTTCCGAACGTGCGGTAAGCGTCGATCAGCTCGGCGTCAGCACCGAACAGTGCGGCGCCGAGGTGCAGTGGGCGTTCGATCGTGTACGCGGCGGTTTTGTAGCGGTTGACCCGCATGGCCGCCTCGACGGTTTCGTCACCGCGGGCTTCGTTGCTGATGTCGAGGAACTGGCCACCGAGCACCTCGGTGCGCATTGCCGACCAGACCGGGCTGACCCTTGCGGCCGCCTCGGGGCTGATCCCGGATTCTCGGATCATGTCGTCCGCCCAGGCCAACGCCAGGTCGCCGAGCAGAATGGCGACGGCCTCGCCGAAGTGCGCGGAGTCGCCGCTCCACTTCTCGCCGCGGTGCTGGTCCTCGAATTCGACGTGAACGGTCGGGAAGCCGCGCCTGGTCGTTGATGCGTCGATGATGTCGTCGTGGACGAGCGCGCAGGCCTGAACCAGTTCGAGGGCCGCGCACGCACGAATCACCGCGTCCGCGTCGCTCCCGTTCGGGTCGCCTCCGGCGCCGAGCCAACCCGTCCAGGCGAACGACGGCCGGACCCGCTTTCCCCCACGCAGGACAAAGGCCTCGAGGGTATCGACGGCCTTCTCGTATCCACCGCCGATGTTCGAGACGAGTTCGCGGCGTGAAGCGAAGAAGTCGCGGAGCGCTCCTTCGAACAGGCCTGGCAGTTCGAGTGAGGTCGGATGCGGTGCGGTGTTGGTCGAACTCTGTCCAACGCGCGCGGTTCCTGCGGACAGGGTGGCCTCCAAGATCGGTATGTTCTCGCGCCGGAGGGTTACACGGAAGCGAGCTTGGAGCCCAGCTTAGTGGGGGTTGGAATCAACGGCGGGTCGGGCCGTGAACTGCGTGATCCTGACATTCGGGATGCGCAGTCCTGGGCGATGAGCTTGTTTGCGGCTGGAAAACATATGCTTGACCGGTGACATTCGATCCAGTCAGGGGCCGCTCCAGCGAGGGGTGGGCCACCCGAACACCGTCGATCGTCGATCGGATCGCTTCCTCGACAGGTAGCCGCATTCCGTTCTCGGTCGAGTTTTCGCCGCCACGCGACGCCGACGCCGAAGCGCGCCTGTGGCGTGCGGTGCGTACCTTCGAGCGGCTCGGACCGGCATTCGTCTCGATGACGTACGGCGCAGGCGGGTCGACGCGCGATCGAACAGTGCGCGTCACCGGTGAACTGGCCGAAGAGACGACCCTGCTGCCGGTCGCTCACCTGACTGCGGTGTCGCACAGCACCGACGAACTTCGTGCCATGGTCGGTGCCTACGCCGATCGTGGGATCAGCAACATCCTCGTGTTGCGCGGCGATCCGCCCGGCGATCCGCTCGGCGAGTGGAAGAAGCATCCCGAGGGCGTCGAGTACGCCGAGGAACTCGTGCGGATGGTCCGTGACCTGGGCGACTTCCACGTGGGTGTGGCGTCGTTCCCCGAGGGCCACTACCGCGCTCCGGACTTGGCATACGACACGAAGTACCTGGTGTCGAAGCTGCGTGCCGGCGCGGAGTACTCGATCACGCAGATGTTCTTCGACGTGGAGGACTACCTGCGTCTTCGTGACCGGGTCAGTGCGTACGACGCGGAACAGGGCGCCAAGCCGATCATCCCGGAGATCATGCCGGTGACCTCGCTGCGTTCGGTGAGGCGCATGCTCGAACTGTCGGGCTCGTCGCTGCCTCCCGCCCTCGAACGTCGATTCGACGCCGCGGCTGGAAGCGGTCCGGAAGAGAACCGTGCAGCGGTCCGTGAACTCGGTATCGATCTGGCCACCGAGATGGGTGAGCGGTTGATCGCCGAAGGCGCTCCGTGCCTGCACTTCATCACGTTGAACTTCGCGCGTGCCACCAGCGAGGTCCTCGATCGCCTCGGTCTCACCCCCGACACCTCGGTCGGGACAGCACAAGCCGTCTGATCTCCGATTGCCACGCTCGACGACAATCGAGCGGGGCAATCGCCAGGCGTTACTTCGCGGTGTTCTTCGGATTCTTGTTGTCTGCTTGCTTCGTGCCAGGCGTCTTCATGGCCGGTGCTTTCGCGGCGGGCGCGCGCTTGATCGGTGCTCGATTGCGCGCCATCCAGGCCATCGCACCGACGATAATCGCGACACCGAGCGCCAGCCCGGCCATGATTCCTGCCCACCCGGCGAAGCTTCGGGTGCTGGGGTCCGCGTAGTTGACCTCGGCGCGCATCGTGGACACCTCGCCGGCGGGCAAGGTCCACGACACCCGGGAATCGCCGTCTCGTGTTCCGTTGGTCGTGCCGACCCGTGCCGGGAAGGCGATGCTGACCTGGACGTCGGCGCCCTGAGTTGGAACCGTCTTCAGGTCTGCCTTGCCGTCGAGTGTGACGGTGTCCCCGGATCGCTTGAGGGTGATCTGGAACGACCCGGACCCCTCGGCGTACATGGAGCCCAGTTGGGCGACGTCACCGAAGGACAGATCGCTGAAGAACGCCTGGCTGCCGACGTATCCGTCCTTCTTGTACTCCTGAACCCGTATCTTGTCCTCCAGTGACGAAGGTGGGGTCAGCTGCGGACCCTTGTCCGCCTCGTTCGCCGGAATAGCAGCAGCTACCACCTGTCCGGTCACACGATCGTTCGCGGACACTCCCATCGACACCTGCACGCGGATGCACCCGGCAAGCAAGGGAACAAGCATCAGGGCGAGCGCGGCAACCGTCAGGAAACGTTTCCGACTGGTCGGCTTGGCGGCGGGATCGGTGGACTGTTGCACAGTGGTCATCGTGCCAGCCGTGGCGTAGCCAGTCATCGAGGCGGGGGCGTGTCGGCGGATGAAGTTCGGCGGGTGACCTTCACGACCTGCTCGAACGACGCATCCAACGACCAGTCGCACCCCGGCGGCTGTCCGACAGTGCGATTCGAGCGGCACTGCGACCACTGGCTCCGGACACCCCACCACCGGGATGCGTCGACGCACCGGTCAGATACAACCCGTCTGCTCCCGGAACGCGATGCCCGGACAGTTCCGGAAGCGGTCGCCACAACATCATCTGATCGAGTGACATCTCGACGTGCATGACATTTCCACCGATCATCCCCAATTCCGACTCGATGTCGCGGGGAGTCTGAATGAAGCGGTCGAGGACGGAATCAGCGAATCCGGGCGCGACGGCCTCCAACTCGCCGACGATCCGGTCGGCCTCCGCCTCCGCGACCGACGCCCAATCACGACGTCCGCTGAGGCGATACGGTTGCCACTGTGACCACAGTGTCACCTGATGTCGGCCGGACGGGGAGATCGTGGGATCGATTCCGCTGAAACTCATTCCGAGAACCGCAGGGCGGGGAGGAAGTTCCCCCGCCAGCGCTGCGCCGTGTGCAGTGCGCAAGTGGGCGCGATCGGAAACGAGCAATTGCAATCCCGACGTGCTTTCCTGCGTCGTGGCATCGCCGCGGTAGGACGGAAGCGCCGATGTTGCCAGTCGCAGTACCGCGCCGATACCGGGGCCTACCCTGATGCGGCGACGCCATCGTTCGAGCGTCTCGCCGTCGAAGCCGCCGCGGCCCAGGAGTTCGAGCGTGGTGAGGATGTGGCACCCGGCAATTACCTTGCGAGCGTGAATCTCTCGACCGTTCTCGGTCGTGGCGGTCCAGTGATTCGAGTTAGGGCGGATCGACGCCACACCGTCACCGAGTGAGATTGCGGCGCCGTCGACAGCCATGCGGGAGGCCAACGCAGCACTCAGCGCGCCACTCCCGCCGACTGCCCGCCCGGGAGGCAAGACGTGCATGAGGGCCGCGAAGCCGACCATCGGAGCGGTTCCCGGTTCCGACATCGGAGGCCCGGACTGGGCGCCGAACCACGCCAATGCAGCCTTGAGTGCCTCGCTGTCGAAATACTCGTCCAGCAGTGCGTCGCCGGGCGCGAGGAACTGCCGCGAGAGTTCGCTGTTGCCGCGTGCGGTGGCGAGACCTCCGAACGCACCGATCAGGTTCGATCCCGTGGGCGGCGCCGAAAACGCTTTCATGACGTGTCGACTGCGCTCCGACCAGACTGCGACGAACCGTCGATACGAGTCGGCGTCCTTTGTCCCGCAAGCTCGTTCGATGGACCGGCAGGTTGCGTCGAGGTCGCGGTGAAACACGATGCCCGGCCCGTCGGTGCCCGGCGCAGGCGGCGCGAACGCCCACGGGTCACAGTCGATGTAGCGCAGCCCGTGCGCGGCGAGTCCGAGCTCCTCGATGATGCCGCTGTGTCGAATCATGAGGTGCGCCGACGACCCCCGGTCCACCTTGTATCCGGGAAATCGTTCGACGGTCGAGACGGCGCCGCCGAGAACCGTGTCCTTCTCGAGCACCTCGACCGACCAACCCTCGCGTGCGAGGTAGGCGGCCGAAACGAGGGCGTTGTGTCCGGAGCCGACGACGACGGCGTCGAGAAGTGCGCTCACAGCGGCAGTCCGCGGCCGAGGACCGCGAACGGTCGGTTGTCGCCGGCAAAACGAAATCTGCGGAGCACGTCACGAAAGCCGAGGCGACGGTACAGCCGCCAGGCACGGTTGTCCTCTTCGTACACCTCGGGGGTCGACAACAGAACACTGCGTTCGGGTCGCTCGGCGAGGAGGTGGCGCAAGAGCGATTCGCCCAACCGGTGACCTTGTCCGTTCGGATGCACGTGAAGTTCGGTGAGTTCGAAGTAGTCGCTCAGAATCGCATCGATCTCGCTCTGGGGGCGACCCGAGCGCCGAAGCCCGTGCAGAACCTGCTGATGCCACCACTGGTCCGGGCTCCCGCGATACCCGTAAGCGATGCCCACCAGTGGCAGATTTTCGTGCGACGGTTGCTGGGGAACGGCCAATGCGCCGACGGCTTTCCAGCCAGGCCGGTTCGCATGCTCCTGCCACATCGGTGCGCGATGGAACTCGGTTCCTCGCGGATAGTCCATCGCTGTGACGTACACGGCCAGTGCCTCGTGGAGTCGACTCGCGAATTCTTCGCGGTCGAGGTCGACCGTATGTGGTGTCCAGGCGATCTGCGGGTCGACCGGTCTCACCTCTTCTCTTGACGGCGTGTCGGTGGGTGCAGTTATATTGAATAGGTCGAACAGATGTTCGATGTGGGTGATCCGGAGATGCCCGAAGGGAAGCGGGCATCTCCGGCCCACCTGGTCTTGGATCCTTACGGTGCAGGAGGTGCCCCGATGTCCGAGCGTGTGAAGCCTGAACGTGTGAAATCCGTACGAACTCTTCCTGCCGAGTTGTCGAGTCCGTCGGAGGCCGCAATCTCTCGATTGCCTATGTCGGCGCGGCGGTCGTTCGGTGCGACGGCCACCAGCCACGGCACTGCTCAAGTGGGAAAGTCCGGTGTGGCATGGGGACTGCTTCGGAAGGCGGATGCGCTTCTGGAGGAAGCGATCGGGGCGGGCGATCCTGCCGACCGGTTCCGGTGTGCTTACCTGGCGGCGCTGCGTGGTGCCGGGGCCGTGTTGGCAGCGGCTCCCGCCGGTGCCGGCTCGAAGCGTAAGCGAACTGGAAACGCGTGGGTCCTGATGGACGCCGCGGCGCCCGCGTTCGGTGCGTGGTCGAAGTTCTTCGCGGGGTGGTCCGCTACGCGTGCGGCCGTGGAAACCGGTGTGTCGATCGTGATCACAGACTCCGATTCCGACGCATTTTTTGCCGAGGTCGGTCGTTTTCTCACAGCCGTCGAAGATTTCATCGGTCAGGACACGTCCGCGCATTTGCAAGCGTCGTGAACAAATGGTCCGTCCCGGCAGTCATTTCCGGGGAAGTTCCTGGTCTGCGCGGGCAAATGGAGCCGAATCGGGGTCCTTCGGCACGAATACGTACGCTTGTGGCGGAACTCGTACCCGGAGTTGGTGGTCCGAGACCTAAACTGCTCGTATTATGAAAACAGGTAATCGTCCAAGTTGATTACCCGCCGCCTCACACCGTGAGGTGGTTGCCAAACTTCCAGTGCCGGGGGAGGTACCGTGCCACTCTCCGAGCACGAGCAGCGCATGCTCGATCAGATCGAGAGCGCTCTCTATGCCGAAGACCCCAAGTTCGCCTCCAATGTGAGGGGCGGCCGTATGCGGGCGCCGTCGAGTAGACGGCGATTCCAAGCAGCGGCTCTATTCGTGCTGGGTCTGGTCCTGCTGATCGCGGGGGTTGCCCTCCCGCTCAAGCCGGGCGGTTTTCCGATCATCAGCCTGTTCGGTTTCTTGTTCATGTTCGGCGCAGGGGTGTTGTTCCTCTGGGGTGGTGGACGTAAGTCCGCAGCAGCTGCCGACCCCGCTTCCGAAGGCGGCAATCATCCGTCCGGTCCGCCGGGCAGGGGTGCTGCCGGTGGTTCCGGACGGGGACGCGGCCGGAAGTCCGGCGGCGGATTCTCGTCGCGGATGGAAGATCGATTCAAACGCAGGTTCGAGCAGGACTAGCTCTCCCACCCTTCTTCGGGGCGTACTTCGAGAGTGATGCAGTTCGGACATGACGCCCTTTGCAGGGCACGAACGACCACACGTGTGGCGGTCGGCAACCAAGGTTGCCGACCGCCACACGCGTTGGTGTGGGTGTTGTCGTGCGCGCTGGCGGGGTTGCCGGCGAATCAGTGACGCGCGAGCGAATCACTCGCCACCCTGGCTGCCCAACAGGCACGCCCACGGGCATCCTCCACTTCGCTCCACCCGGCCCTCCACTTTCCTCCACCCTGGTCGAACTGCGACGCACGACCAGACCTCGTCCAGCTCACGCCTATTCGAAAACCGTGCTTGTACTGCGATTATGTCTGGGGGAGCGTCAAATCGTGGCGTGAAGGGTCGATATGACGGTGGTGTGGGCCGGGACACGGTTGCAAATTTCCCCCACGTCTCCCCACCTGCGCTGACCTGCTATTTATCAGCAAATGATGCTGAATAGGGACCATGTGCTCCTTGTTTGTGGGGGAAAGTGGGGTACTGTGGGTTCGGGCGGAGAGCTGAAGCACGATCCGCTCGATAGGGAGGGTTTCAGCGCAAGCTCGCAGGAGGTGTCGAGTGTTCCTCGGTACCTTCACGCCGAAGCTCGACGACAAAGGTCGGCTCACGTTGCCGGCAAAGTTCCGAGACGAACTGGCAGGAGGATTGATGATCACCAAGAGTCAAGATCACAGCCTCGCCATTTACCCCCGGGACGAGTTCGTCAAGCTCGCTCGAAAGGCAGCGGCAGCTCCACGCAATGATCCGGCAGCTCGGGCGTATGTACGTGCCCTGGCCGCCGGCACAGATGAACAGCACGCCGATGCCCAGGGGCGAATCACCCTCTCGGCTGATCATCGGCGTTACGCAAACCTGTCGAAGGAATGCGTAGTGACCGGCTCCGTCGATTACCTCGAGATCTGGGATCTAGCAGCCTGGGAGAGGTATCTCGGAGACAACGAAGAGGACTACTCGCAGGCAACAGGCGAATCTCTCAGCGAGATCGTCTAGGCGAAGAGCCCCCGGCGAATGCCGCGAGGCCTCTGCCCGGAAAGACCCTGACGCACTTCCCCAGCGCCAGGTTCTCCTTCGGGCAGGGACCTCGAAGCATTCGCCTTCTCGAACAGTCATCGCCTTCTCGGAAAGTCAGCACCTTTTCGAAAAGTCATCGGAAATCATGAAAGTAGGAGCCGGAGCAATCATGGTGGATCACGAGGTGAACGAACCCTCGGATGCCGATGGCTTCGCGCACGTCCCTGTACTTCTGCACCGCGCCGACGATCTTCTCGGCCCTGCCATCACCGCCGTCGGTGACGGTGGAGCGGGCGCATACATGATCGATGCGACGTTGGGGCTCGGTGGCCACTCCGAATTCTTCCTGGGCAAGTACCCGGGCCTTCACCTCATCGGTCTCGATCGCGACACCAACGCACTCCGGATCGCTTCCGAGCGTCTGGCGCCATTCGCGGACCGAACGACGTTCGTGCACACCACGTATGACGGGATCGAAGACGCGCTCGAACAGGCCGGTCTGCCGTCGACGGAGTCGGTTCACGCGATCCTCTTCGATCTGGGTGTGTCGTCGATGCAGCTGGACGAAGCCGACAGAGGTTTTGCGTACTCGATCGACGCCCCTCTCGACATGCGAATGGATCAGACGGTCGGGCTGACCGCGGCAGAGGTTCTCAACACCTACAGCCACGGCGACCTTGCTCGCATTCTGAGCACGTACGGCGAAGAGAGATTCGCCGGAAAGATTGCGTCCGAGGTCCTTCGGCAGCGTGAGCGTGAACCTTTCACCACCAGTGCAGCTCTGGTCGAGTTGCTGTACCGGACAATCCCGGCAGCCACGCGACGTACCGGTGGACACCCGGCCAAGCGCACCTTCCAAGCGCTGCGGATCGAAGTCAATGCCGAGTTGGACTCGCTTCGTGCAGCGGTGCCTGCCGGGCTCGACGCACTGGCAGTCGGTGGACGAGTGGTGTTCATGTCCTACCAGTCGCTCGAGGATCGAGTTGTGAAGGCGGAGTTGGTTCCCCGCTCCAAGTCCACCAGTCCTGAGGGTCTGCCGGTCGAGTTGCCGGGAATGGGCCCGGAGTTCCGCATTCTCACCCGTGGCGCAGAACGTGCGTCCGAGCAGGAAATCGAAGAGAACCCACGATCAGCTCCGGTGCGTTTGCGTGCCGCAGAACGCATTTCCAGGAGGCGAGCATGAGTGGTCAGGGCAAATCCGGTGCAGCGCAACGCGCATACGAGAAGCGCACCGCACGGGCGGCCGGTCGGACCGGAACTGCCGCTGCTGCCGGCCCGTCGATCTCTCCTCGGGCGATGCTCAAGGGACGAGTACCGTTCGTGGCCTCCGTCATCGGACTGCTGTCGATCGGTCTTGCGATGACCCTGCTGCTGACCACTCGCGCTGCTGAGGATTCGTACCAACTCAGTGATGCGCGTGCTTACAACCAGTCTTTGGTCGAGCAGAAAGCAGCGCTCGAACGTGACTTCCAGTCGCGTAACTCGGCTCCGGAGTTGGCAAATCAGGCCAGCGCTCTCGGCATGGTCCCGGCCAAGGATCCTGCACGCCTGGTGGTGCATCCGGATGGTTCGGTCGAGGTCGTCGGAACGCCGACGCCCGCGACTGCCGGAGCTATGCCACCGCTCGATGCGCCCACGTCGGTCCCCGCACCGACCTCGACGCCACCGCGCACCACGCCGCCGGTAGTCCCGGGAGCCACGCCGAGCGTTCCTAATAACACGCGAAACCTCGCGCAGAGTGAACAATTGGTTCCTGTGATCCCCACGACGACAGCACCCGCCACCACGACGGCGGTGCCTGCTCCGCCTGAGGAACGTCGGTGAGTCAGAACTCCCGTAACAACCCCGGTCGGCGTCCGCGCCGCTCGGCTACCGCCTCCTTCCCGTTTCGCCAGCGAGTCGGTCGTATCACCATGTGTGGTGCGCTCGCCGTTGCGGCATTGCAGCTCTTGTGGATTCAGGGCATCGATGCGCCGAGTCTGGCCGCGGAATCCGCTAATCAACGAACCACGACGCAGGTTGATCCCGCCGTACGCGGCTCGATTACCGACCGCAACGGAAATCCTCTCGCGTTCACCATGGAAGCCAAGGCGCTGACCTTCCAGCCGGTGCGGGTACGCAAGGAACTGGAGGAAGCGCGCGCCAAGAGCATCGAGCAGGGCGTCGAGGGCGCCAAGCAGGCGCCGGAAGTGAGCGATCGCCTCGCTGAGATCGCAGCCGGAATCCACGCCAAGCTCGGCGATACCGTTCCGGAAAAAGATCTGCTTCAGAAAATGAACAGCAACGAGACCTTCACCTACCTCGCGCGCAGCGTGGACCCGGCAGTTGCAGCCGAGATCTCGGACAAGTTTCGGGAGGTCGGGCTCGAGCGTCAGGACATCCGCGAGTACCCCGGTGGCTCTCTGGCCGCGAATCTCGTCGGCGCGACCGGTTGGGACGGGCACGGGTTGCTCGGCCTCGAAGATTCGATGGACTCCACACTCGCCGGAACCGATGGATCCGAGACCTACGACCGCGGTTCGGACGGGGCAGTGATCCCCGGTAGCTGGCGTGACAAGCAACCGGCCGTCAACGGTTCGGGTGTCGAACTGACCATCGATTCGGATCTCCAGTTCTACGTTCAGCAGCAGGTTCAGATTGCCAAGGACAAGTCAGGCGCAAAGAACGCTTCGGTTGTGGTCATGGACTCCAAGACGGGGCAGGTGTTGGCCATGTCCAACGACAGCACCTTCAACCCCGCGATCGGCATCGACAAGAACGCGCCGACAGTCGAAATGGGCAATCCGTCGGTCAGCACACCGTTCGAACCTGGATCGGTGAACAAGATCGTCACCGCTGCAGCGGCCATCGAGGACGGTAAGACAACTCCGGACGAAGTTCTGCAGGTCCCGGGCAGCATCACGATGGCCGGTGCCACAGTCAAGGATGCGTGGGATCACGGTGTGGCTCCGTACACCTCTACAGGCGTGTTCGGAAAGTCCTCGAACGTCGGTACCTTGATGCTCGCTCAGCGAGTGGGCGAGGATCGCTACGCAGACATGCTGAACAGGTTCGGCCTCGGACAACGCACCGACGTCGGACTTCCCGGCGAGAGCGCGGGCAGCGTTCCGAGTCGCGACCAGTGGTCCGGCGGAACCTTCGCGAACTTGCCGATCGGTCAGGGTCTGTCGATGACAACCTTGCAGATGACGGGGATGTATCAGGCTATTGCCAACGACGGTGTGCGAATTCCGCCGCGGATCGTGAAGTCGACTGTCGATTCTTCCGGCGCTCGAACCGAGACGCCGCAACCCGAGGGCGTCGAGGTGGTCAGCGCCCAGACAGCCTCGACGGTTCGGGACATGTTCCGATCGGTCACTCAGGAAGACACCGGCAACCAACGAGGAACGGGTGTTGCCGCGGGCGTCGAGGGATATCAGGTCAGCGGCAAGACGGGCACCGCGCAGCAGGTGGATCCCGCGTGCAAGTGCTACTCCAACTCCAACTACTGGATCACCTTCGCGGGAATCGCGCCCGCGGACAACCCTCGATTCGTGATCGGAATCATGCTCGACGCCCCGGTTCGCGGCGTGGACGGCGGGGGCGGTCAATCGGCAGCGCCGTTGTTTCACAACATCGCCTCGTGGATGTTGCAGCGTGACAGTGTTCCGATGTCGCCGGACCCCGGTCGCAAGTTGGTGTTGCAGGCGGACTGATTGCGGGGTGTGGGGTTCGACACGGTCTTCGGGTTAATCCCGGACACGGTAATCTCAAACGCCGCAGTAATCTCATTCATTGCAGTGCGCCCTACCTTGCTTGCGCTGCGATCGCCATAGACCGACGACCGACCAACGACCGCCGTAGACCAACGACAATTCCCAGGAGTCGAGTGACAGTGCCGAATCGTTTGCAATCGTCGAACTCGGACGGCGCTCCCGGGACGCGTCCGACACAACCGGTTGCTACCGCGGTCACGGCGCTGTCCGAACTGTCCGGGGCTCGCCTCGAATGGGTCGGACAACCGGGATCACAGTCACCGGAGGTGGTCGTCAAGGGTGTCGACCTGCGTGCGCAGGGAATCGTGACCGATGACCTCTTCGCTGCTCTGCCCGGTGCCAGGACGCATGGCGCTCAGTTCGCCGTCGACGCTCTGGGGCGCGGTGCGACCG
The DNA here is from genome assembly GCF_042728675.1 of Rhodococcus sp. NPDC060176. Lineage (NCBI taxonomy): Bacteria > Bacillati > Actinomycetota > Actinomycetes > Mycobacteriales > Nocardiaceae > Rhodococcus > Rhodococcus sp. NPDC060176. The sequence continues at coordinate 178,626 of NZ_JBHWYS010000007.1, read as the reverse complement.
CGATCTTGACCGACGAGGCCGGCCTGGAATTGATAGAGGCCGCTGACAAGGCGCCCGACCGTCCCGTTCCGGTTCTGGTTCATCCGAATCCGCGGGACGTGCTCGGCGAGATCTCAGCGGAAATCTACGGCCGACCTTCAGAGAAGATGCAGGTCGTCGGCATCACCGGCACGTCCGGCAAGACCACGACGTCGTACCTGCTCGAAGCAGCGATTGCCGGAGCCGGCCGCAAGCCCGGCCTGGTGGGCACCATCGAGACTCGCATCGACGGCCGCCGGGTCCCCAGCGCGCTGACCACGCCGGAAGCTCCGCAACTGCATGCTCTGTTCGCCGTGATGGCGGAGCAGGGGATCGACACCGTCGTCATGGAGGTGTCCAGTCACGCGCTCGCTCTCGGACGCGTCGACGGCATCCGCTTCGACATCGGCGCTTTCACCAATCTTTCGCAGGACCACCTCGATTTCCATCGGGACTTCGAGGAGTACTTCCAGGCCAAGGCTCGGTTGTTCGATCCCGAGTCGACGGTGCGAGCCGAGCATGCCGTCGTCTGCGTCGACGACGTATGGGGTCGACGGATGGCCGAGTTGGCCGCGACCGACGCGAGCGATGCAGTGACCACGGTCTCGACCTCGACGGCCGAGGCCGAATGGAAAGTCGGTGCGGTCGAGGTTGCCGAGGACGGCTCACAGACTTTCGAGTTGGTCGGGCCCGACGGACAATCATGGCCGGTCTCGCTTCGCCTCCCCGGGCGATACAACGTGGCCAACGCTGCGCTGGCGTTGACCGTCAGTTTTGCTGCCGGCCTCGACCCGGACGCCGCTGTTCGGGCGCTCGGCACTGTGGATGTCCCCGGACGAGTTCAGCGGATCGACCGTGGACAGAGCTTTCTCGCTGTGGTCGACTACGCGCACAAGCCGGCAGCGCTCGAAGCCGTGATCGCCACGCTGCGCAACCAGGTTCCCGGCCGAGTTGCGGTGGTGGTCGGTGCGGGCGGAGATCGCGACGCCGGCAAACGGGCTCTCATGGGTGAAGCGGGTGCGCGAGGTGCAGACCTGCTGATCGTCACCGACGACAACCCACGTTCCGAGGATCCGGCGAAGATTCGTGCTTCGGTGATGCAGGGCGCCATGGACGTGCCCGAATCGGAACGCGGCGAGGTTCGTGAAGTGGGGGACCGGGCGACCGCGATCGAGCAAGCGGTCCGGTGGGCAGAGCCAGGAGATGTCGTCCTGGTTGCAGGCAAAGGCCACGAAGTAGGTCAAGAAATCGACGGGGTCAAGCACCCGTTCGACGACCGCGAGGTGTTGGGCGAAATGATCGGCCGATTCGCGATCAACACAGCACATGGAGGCAAGTAATGATCCCGATGACGCTCTCTCGGATCGCCGAGATCGTCGGAGGAACCCTGCACGACGTCGACGATTCGTCGACGCAGGTGACTGGAACCGTCGAATTCGATTCGCGCAAGGTCAGTCCAGGTGGGCTTTTCCTCGCACTACCCGGCGCACGTGTCGACGGCCATGATCACGCGGAAGCTGCGGTGGCGGCAGGCGCCGTCGCGGTACTCGCGGCGCGGCCGGTCGGAGTGCCGGCGATCGTCGTTCCTTCGGTGCCGAACGACGGTCCCAGTGCGGTGATGCTGCTCGAACACGACACCGACGGATCCGGGGCCGCAGTCCTGCACGCCCTCGGTCTTTTGGCCCGAGCAGTCGTCGACGAACTGGCAACTGATGGAACAGCAACTGATGGTGGGCTGACGCTGGTCGGTGTCACCGGTTCTGCGGGCAAGACCTCGACCAAGGACCTGATTGCAGCGCTGTTGCGCGAGCGCGGTGAGGTGGTTGCGCCGCCCGGATCGTTCAACAACGAACTGGGTTTGCCGTGGACGGTCCTCCGCGCGGACGCGAAGACTCGCTTCCTGGTCCTCGAGATGTCGGCACGCGGGGTCGGCCACGTCGGCGAGCTGACCGAGATTGCGCCGCCGAAGATCGGCGTCGTTCTCAACGTGGGTACCGCTCACCTCGGTGAATTCGGTTCGCGTGAAGCGATCGCTGTCGCCAAAGGTGAACTGGTGGAAGCACTCCCGTCGGCAGCCGACGGTGGCGTCGCGGTCCTCAACGCCGACGACCGCATGGTCGCCGCAATGGCGAGCCGGACCAAAGCCCGGATCGTATTCGTCGGCCAGTCGGAAGACTGCGACGTTCGGGCGACCGACGTGGTCGTCGACGACCAGGCGCGGGCTTCCTTCACACTGAACTGTTCGCAGGGTTCGGCGCGTATTCGTCTGGCCGTGCACGGCGAACATCACGTGAGCAATGCTCTTGCCGCTGCGGCTGTCGCGCTCGAGAACGGCCTCGCGGTTGAAGACATCGCGCGTGTCCTCGAGGGCACGAAGGCAGCGTCCGCGAGGCGAATGGAAGTTACCGAGCGCGCCGACGGCGTCACCGTTGTCAACGACAGTTACAACGCCAATCCCGATTCCATGCGCGCCGCCCTCAAGGCGTTGGTGTCCATGGCACGATCGGATCGGCACTTCGGGCGTCGAAGCTGGGCTGTGCTCGGTGAGATGGGTGAACTCGGGCCGGAGTCGGTGGTCGAGCACGACGCGATCGGTCGCCTTGCCGTCAGGCTCGACGTCAGCAAGTTGATCGTCGTCGGAACGGGCCGCACCTCGCGTGCGATGCATCAAGGAGCGGTGATGGAGGGGTCGTGGGGTGACGAGTCCGTCGTCGTGCCCGACGCAGCTGCGGCAATTGCCATCCTCGAAGCAGAACTCGAACCCGGCGATCTCGTACTGGTGAAGGCGTCCAAGTCGGTTGAACTGTGGACGGTCGCCGAAGCGATTCTGGCCGCAACGACAGGCGCCGACGGCGAGAACACCGGCAGCGAGAACCACACTGGTGACGAGAACACTGACGGCGAGAACAGCGGGGATTCGCAGTGATCCAGATTCTTCTCGCCGCAGGCATCGCGCTCGCGGTCTCCATCATGCTCACGCCAATCCTGATCAAGGCGTTCTCGAAACAAGGTTTCGGGCAGGAGATCCGAACCGAAGGTCCGGCCAGTCACCAGGCCAAGCGCGGCACCCCCACCATGGGCGGCGTCGCGATCCTGACCGGAATCTGGGCCGGCTATCTCGGCTCGCACCTCATCGGTCTCGGCATGGACAACGCGGAGGGGCCATCGGCGTCCGGGCTCCTCGTTCTGGGTCTGACCACAGCTCTCGGCGGAGTCGGTTTCCTCGACGACTTCATCAAGATCCGCAAGCAGCGCAATCTCGGACTGAACAAGACAGCGAAGCTGGTCGGACAGTTCGTCGCAGCAATTGCCTTCGGTATCTTGGCCCTTCAGTTCCGCGGTGACGACGGGCTGACTCCGGGCAGTGTTCATCTGTCGTACGTTCGTGACATCGCCACCGTCTCACTCGGTTCCGTGGTCTTCATCGCGTTCTGCTACCTACTGGTCAGCGCCTGGTCCAATGCCGTCAACCTGACCGACGGCCTGGACGGTCTGGCCGCCGGGGCGATGAGTTTCGTTCTCGGCGCCTACGTCATCATCACGTTCTGGCAGTTCCGCTACTCGTGTGAGACCAACCCGGGCAAGGGTTGCTACGACGTCCGCGATCCACTCGATCTTGCGGTGCTCTGCGCGGCCGGCGCCGGCGCGTGCATCGGTTTCCTGTGGTGGAACGCCGCACCTGCCAAGATCTTCATGGGCGACACCGGTTCTCTTGCCCTCGGCGGCATGCTCGCGGGGTTGTCGATCACCACCAGCACGGAACTGCTGATGGTTGTCATCGGCGCACTGTTCGTCGCGGAGGCCGCGTCGGTGGTGATCCAGGTAGCGGTGTTCCGGTCCAGCCGACGGCGGGTGTTCCGAATGGCACCGTTCCATCACCACTTCGAACTCGCCGGGTGGGCTGAAACCACGGTGATCATCAGATTCTGGTTGCTGGCGGCTATCGCGTCGGCAATCGGATTGGCACTCTTCTACAGCGAATACCTCGCAGCGCTCGGAGGCTGAAAACCATGACCAGCTCAGCGGATTCCGAGAACGATCTGTCCTGGCTCCGCGGTACGCGAGTGCTGGTCGCCGGTGGGCGGGTGTCCGGTCAAGCCACCATCGAGCCTCTTGTCGCACTCGGCGCCGTCGTGACGGTTGCCGATTCGACTCTGGACTTCGCGGAGCGCTGCGCCGAACTCGGCGCGGACATGGTGACCACCACCTCGATCGAGGATGCCCCGGATTCGATCACCGACTACGGGCTCGTTGTCACCAGTCCCGGCTTTCGTCCGGATGCACCGATCCTGGCAGCCGCCGCCGGTCACGGGATTCCCATTTGGGGAGACGTCGAGTTCTCCTGGCGCGTCGACCACAGCGGGCACTTCGGCTCGCCGCGCAAGTGGCTCGTCGTGACGGGGACCAACGGAAAGACCACGACGACGTCGATGCTGGCCTCGATTCTCGACGCCGCCGGAGTTGTCGGCCGCGCCTGCGGGAACATCGGGCTGCCGATTCTCGACGCGCTCGCCGAGACGTCGCCGCGCGTGGAGTACCTCGCTGTCGAACTGTCCTCGTTCCAACTGCACTGGGCGCCTTCGGTGCGTCCGGATGCCGGCGTGGTCCTCAACGTCGCCGAGGATCACCTCGACTGGCACGGCGGAATGAGTGCGTACGCCGAGGCCAAGTCGCGGGCATTGAGTGGAAAGGTCGCGGTGGTCGGCCTCGATGACGCAATCGCGTCCGAGCTGGGAACTCGCGCCACTGCAGACAAAGTCACCGGGTTCAGATTGGGTGAACCGGGCGAAGGAGAACTCGGTGTCGACGGGGGATACCTCGTCGACAATGCGTTCGGCGATCACGTCCGCTTGGCCGAAGCGGCGTCCATAGATCCGGCCGGCCCCGCCGGCGTCATGGACGCGCTGGCCGCCGCCGCCTTGGCACGGGCACTCGGATTCGACGCAGGCGTCGTCGAGCGCGGTCTGGCCGCACACAAGGTCGGCCCACACCGCGGGGCGCTGGTCGGTCGTGTGGGGTCCGTTGTGTACATCGACGATTCCAAGGCCACCAATCCGCACGCGGCCAGACCGTCGATACTCGCGCACGATCGCGTCGTCTGGGTTGCAGGCGGTCTACTCAAGGGAGCAAGCGTCGACCAGTTGGTGAGCGAAGTCGGCCCGAGACTCTCCGGCGCTGTCCTTCTCGGCCGTGACGCTGGTGTGATCGAGGACGCGCTCGCGCGACACGCGCCCGATGTTCCCGTGGTGCACGTGATGTCGGGGGACGATGCATTGGTGAGCGAAAACAGCAGCAACTCGACTCTCACCATCCGGCTGCCGTCGGGTGCCGACGCGGATGCCGTCATGGCCGCAGTGGTCGTCGAAGCTGCCGAATTGGCATCCCCAGGTGACGCCGTCGTACTCGCGCCGGCCGCCGCCTCTTTGGACATGTTTGTCAGTTACGGGCATCGCGGTGACAGCTTCGCCGCCGCAGTAGCCGCGCTGCCCGATCCGTATACAGATTCGCCTGGCGAAGCCGGGAACCTGCGATGACCAAGGGTCCCAAGACCCGAATCGGTGCCTGGTTGGCGCGGCCGTTGGCGTCGTTCCACCTGGTGGTGACGATTGCCACGATGTTGACTGTCTTGGGGCTCGTGATGGTTCTGTCGGCGTCGAGCGTCGAGCAGTACGTGTCCGGCGGCTCGGCATATTCGTTGTTCACCCAGCAGTTGATCTTCGCGATTCTCGGGGCGGTGCTCTTCTACGTCGCGCTGCGGATTCCGGCGAGAGTGCTCCGGCAGTATTCGTTTCCGCTGTTCGTCGTCGTGCTGATCATGCTGGTACTCGTCCTGATTCCGGGAATCGGCACCGAAGCGCAGGGCGCGCGTCGCTGGTTCAACGTCGGCGGATTCTCGGTGCAGCCCTCGGAAATCATGAAGGTCGCGTTGGCGATCTGGGGCGCCCATCTGTTGGCCTCGAGGCGAGCGGACGACCGATCCGTGAAGTCGATCCTGATTCCGCTCGTACCCGCCGCGATGCTGGTCTTCGCGCTGGTCGTCGCGCAGCCGAACCTCAGTACGACCATCGCATTGGGAATCATCGTCGGGGCCTTGCTGTGGTTCGGTGGGCTGCCACTGAAGCTCTTCGGCTCGATCGCGGTGACGGGCGTTGTCGTGGCAGGCGTGCTGGCCATGACGGCCGGTTATCGTTCCGATCGAGTTCAGGCCTTCTTCAACAAGAGCGATGACCTGCAGGGCAACAACTACCAGGCCAAGCAGGCTCTGTATTCCCTCGCCGACGGAGGCTTGCTCGGACGCGGACTCGGGCAGAGCGTCGCCAAATGGAACTACCTGCCGAACGCTCACAACGACTTCATCTTCGCGATCATCGGCGAAGAGCTGGGATTTGTCGGCTGTGCGGTCGTGATCGGGTTGTTCGCCGTATTCGTCTACACGGGATTGCGCATCGCAGCCCGCAGCATCGATCCGTTCTGGCGGCTCCTGTCCGCCACCGCAACTACCTGGATCGTCGGCCAGGCAATGATCAACATCGGTTACGTCATCGGACTGCTGCCGGTGACCGGACTCCAGTTGCCCTTGGTCTCCGCCGGCGGTTCGTCCTTGGCGATCACGTTGTTCATGTTCGGTGTCATCGCCAATGCAGCGCGCCACGAGCCCGAAGCAGTTGCTGCTCTGAACTCCGGGCAGGACGGCAAGATCTCGAAGTTGCTCAGACTGCCGAAGCCCGTGCTGTACCACCCGCCTTCAGGGGGCCGGCCGATCCGTCGACCGAAGCCCGCACGGCAGATCGAACCGGCACGCGGACGCGACGGCCGGCGCGCGATCGAGACGGGCGATCGACGCAAGCGGGCAGATCAAGGCGCTCGTGCTTCCGCGGATTCCACCCGAGGTGCGGCCGCTAGGTCACGGAAGCGCACCGCGGGAGGGCAGAATGGTCAGCGTCGGCAGGCGCCGACACGTAGGGCACAAGATCCACGAGAAGTTCGAGAGCGAGGAATTCGTAGGTGAGCGGCAACAAATCGGCTCTGTCGGTAGTGGTGGCAGGGGGAGGCACGGCTGGTCACATCGAACCCGCTCTTGCGGTCGCGGACGCGGTCAAGGCCGCTGCGCCCGACACCAGGATCACGGCACTCGGGACTGCGCGTGGTCTCGAAACCACCTTGGTGCCTGCCCGCGGCTACACACTCGAGCTCATTCCGCCGGTTCCGCTTCCTCGTAAGCCCACGATGGATCTCGTCAAACTTCCGACACGCATCCTCGCGTCGGTGCGCAAGACCCGCGAGGTACTCGATTCCGTCGACGCCGACGTGATCGTCGGCTTCGGTGGCTACGTCGCGCTTCCGGCGTACCTTGCCGCCCGTGGTGGTGTTCTTCGGCGCCGACGCAAGATTCCGATCGTCATCCACGAAGCAAACGCCAGTGCCGGAATCGCGAACAAGATCGGTGCTCGCCTGGCGACGCGCGTGCTTGCCGCCGTTCCGGGGTCGGGTGTGAAGAACCGCGGCGATCAGGACGCCGAGATCGTCGGCATTCCGGTCCGGGCGTCGATCGCCAATTTCGATCGAGCGGGACTTCGTTCGCAAGCGCGCGAGTACTTCGGACTGCCGCAGGACGGTCCCGTTCTACTCGTCTTCGGCGGATCGCAGGGCGCGAAGTCGCTCAACGACGCGGTCTCCGGCGCTGCCCAGGAACTCGCGAAAGCGGGAATCTCGGTGTTGCACGCACACGGACCCAAGAACTCCCTCGAGGTCACGCAGTACTCGGAGACGGCACCGTACGTGGCTGTTCCTTATCTTTCGCGGATGGATCTCGCGTATGCGGCAGCCGACGCGACCATCTGTCGTTCTGGTGCGATGACGGTCGCCGAGGTCTCGGCGGTCGGGCTTCCGGCCGTTTACGTTCCGCTGCCGCACGGCAACGGTGAGCAGGAGCTCAACGCGAAACCCGTTGTCGCAGCAGGCGGCGCGATCATCGTCTCCGACACCGACCTCACGCCGACGTTTGTCGCCGGTACCGTCGTCCCGATGCTCAGTGACAGCGCGCGCCTCGAAAAGATGAGCAGTGGCGCTGCCAACGTCGGACACCGTACGGCGGCAACCGAGATCGCACGGATCGTGCTCGACATCGCGGCAAAGGAAAACGCCGTCCAGGAAAACGCAAGGGGAAACCGATGACCGCGCTGCCCGCCCACCTCGAGCGAGTACACATGGTCGGAATCGGCGGTGCCGGCATGTCCGGCATCGCGCGAATCCTGCTTTCCCGCGGAGGCCTCGTCTCGGGTTCGGACGCGAAGGAGAGCCGTGGAGTCCTGGCGCTTCGTGCACGCGGGGCGCAGGTCCGGATCGGTCATGACGCCGATGCTCTCGACCTGCTACCAGGCGGACCGACCGTCGTCGTCACGACTCACGCGGCCATCCCGAAGGACAACCCGGAACTCGTCGAGGCCGCTCGCCGCGGAATCCCGGTGATCCTTCGGCCGGCCGTCCTTGCATCACTGATGCAGGGCAATCGCACCTTCCTGGTTTCGGGTACACACGGCAAGACGTCGACGACCTCGATGCTCGTGGTCGCCCTGCAGCACTGTGGTTTCGACCCCTCGTTTGCCGTTGGCGGAGAGCTCAACGAAGCGGGAACGAATGCCCATCACGGCAGCGGTGACGTCTTTGTCGCCGAGGCGGACGAAAGTGACGGGTCGCTCCTGCAGTACGACCCCAACGTCATCGTCGTGACCAACATCGAGGCCGATCACCTCGACTACTTCGGCAGCGTCGAAGCGTATGTGCAGGTGTTCGACGATTTTGTCGACAAGCTACGCCCGGGCGGGCTCCTGATTGTCTGCCTCGACGATCCAGGATCGGCGGATCTCGCGAAGCGAATCGTGGCCTCGGGTCGTTCGGACATCCGGGTACTCGGTTACGGGTCCGCGGATACGCAGGAAGTGGAGGCGGGCACTGCCTTCGAGCCTGTCGACGGTGTCGAGGTCGGAGTCCGACTGCTGGGCTTCCACGCACACGACGTCGGCGGAGTCCTGCAGTTCCACCTGGCGGGGGAGAGCGCTGCGCGAACCGTGCGGATGGCAGTGCCGGGTCGGCACATGGCGCTCAACGCGCTGGCCGCTCTGCTGGCCGCCCGTGACGCCGGCGCCGAGACGGAGGAAATCGTCGAAGGGCTCGCAGGATTCGGTGGTGTCCACCGCCGGTTCCAGTTCACCGGTCGCGAGCGTGGTGTCCGGGTGTTCGACGACTACGCCCACCATCCGACCGAAGTTCGCGCGGTCCTCGGCGCGGCCGCGGATCTGGTTCGACCGGAAGACGATTCGTCGTCGACCAATTCGGCAGCCGGGCGTGTAATCGTGGTATTCCAACCTCACCTCTATTCGCGCACAGCCGCGTTCGCCGAGGAGTTCGCGCAGGCACTGGACTTGGCCGACGAGGTAGTTGTTCTCGACGTGTACGGCGCTCGCGAAGAGCCGATGCCGGGCGTCAGCGGTGCGCTGGTCGCTCAATCGGTCACCAAACCTGTTCACTATCAACCTGATCTGTCCCAGGCGCCGAAGCAGGTCGCGGCGTTGGCTCACCCCGGCGACATCGTCATCACGATGGGTGCCGGTGATGTGACCATGCTCGGCAAACAGATCCTCGATGCTTTGCGTTCGGCGCCGCATCCCGCGCCGCGATGACACCCGACGCACGAAGTCGGCGCGGGCGTCGAGATCCTCGAGCCAGACAAGCCACCAGTACGCGTCGGCGCAGTACTCGCACCGAATCGCGATACTCGACGCGGTCGACGGAGCCGGCTCCCGAACCCACACCGACTCGTAAGTGGTTCAAGCGACCGCTGATCATGGCACCGCTGGCAATCGTGCTGGTGGTGGGAATTGCGCTGACGGCCTGGTTGTCTCCGGTGCTCTCGGTCCGGGGCACCGAAGTTCTCGGTGCGACGACCGTCAGTGAGGAACAGATCCTTTCACTCCTGGCCGTACCGACCGGTCAGCCGTTGATGCGGGTCGATACCGGCGCAGCTGCCGCACGTGTCGCGACGATTCCGAAGGTGGCCTCGGCCCGGGTGCAGCGGATGTATCCGTCGACCATCCGCGTCACGGTCACCGAACGGGTACCGGTCGTCTTCGTCGACTCACCCGAGGGCGCACACCTGCTGGACGAGAAGGGCGTCGACTTCGAGATGGGCGTCCCACCGCCTGGGGTTCCGCGTCTGGTGACGCCGACACCCGGGTGGAACGACGAGCCGACGCTCGCCGCACTCGAGGTGTTGTCGGTGTTGCCGCCGGATCTGAGGTTTCAGGTGGGAGAGGTTGCCGCTCGGTCGATTTCGAGTGTCTCGCTGACCCTGCTCGACGGTCGCGTCGTAAACTGGGGCGGTGTCGAGCACTCGGATCGTAAGGCTGCCGTGACGCTTCCGCTGTTGACCCAGCCGGGGCAGACGTACGACGTGTCCAGTCCCGATCTTCCGACGGTGCGATAGCGCACGGTGCGCTCGTGCGTCAGTGCGTGGCAAATACTTCGGTGTGTCTCGGCGCGCCTAATGGCGGAACGCGACGACGGTGCATAGCGTTTCGTTTCAGATCGAATACTTGACATAACTCTAACCCTGTGGTTGAGGTTTAGGGTTTATCTCGAACAGTAACAAAGCCCCAGCAGTAAAAAGACAGCAGCTCTGACAAGCAGCGTGAAACACGACACGGAAGGCGAGAGCCGATGACGCCCCCGCACAACTACCTCGCCGTAATCAAGGTCGTCGGCATCGGCGGCGGCGGCGTGAACGCAGTCAACCGCATGATCGAACAAGGACTCAAGGGAGTCGAGTTCATCGCGGTCAACACGGACGCGCAAGCCCTTCTGATGAGTGACGCCGACGTCAAGCTCGACGTCGGTCGTGAATTGACCCGTGGCCTCGGCGCCGGTGCTGATCCCGAAGTGGGTCGCAAGGCAGCCGAGGATCACAAGGACGAGATCGAAGAGGTCATCAAGGGCGCCGACATGGTGTTCGTGACCGCAGGCGAGGGTGGTGGCACCGGAACCGGTGGTGCCCCTGTCGTGGCAAGCATCGCCCGGAAGCTGGGCGCACTCACCGTCGGTGTCGTGACACGGCCGTTCTCCTTCGAGGGCAAGCGTCGTGGGGGACAGGCGGATACCGGAATTCAGGCGCTCCGCGAGTCCTGCGACACGCTGATCGTCATTCCCAACGATCGCCTGCTTCAGTTGGGTGATGCCGCAGTCAGCCTGATGGACGCGTTCCGCAGCGCCGACGAGGTTCTCCTCAACGGCGTCCAGGGCATCACCGACCTCATCACCACCCCGGGTCTGATCAACGTCGACTTCGCGGACGTCAAGGGTGTCATGTCCGGTGCCGGCAGTGCATTGATGGGCATCGGTTCCTCCCGTGGTGAGGGGCGCGCGATCAAGGCGGCGGAATCCGCGATCAATTCGCCTCTCCTCGAAGCATCGATGGAAGGCGCCCGCGGCGTTCTGCTCTCGATCGCCGGTGGCAGCGATCTCGGCCTCTTCGAGATCAACGAGGCGGCGTCGCTGGTGCAGGAAGCTGCCCACATCGACGCCAACATCATCTTCGGAACGGTCATCGACGATTCGCTCGGTGACGAGGTTCGTGTGACGGTCATCGCTGCGGGATTCGACGGTGGAGCTCCGGCTCGTCGTCCCGTGGAGTCGACCGCGCAGGGACGTGGAGCGATCGGCGCGGGGCGTGCAGGTGAGGTCGGCCGGTCACCGGTTGCCGCCGAACCTGCTGGCGAGCAGCCGATTTCCGCAGCGCGCGAGACCATCGGTTCGGGCAGCTTGCCTCCGATCGGTGGCCCACGCCATGCGCCGGTCCAGGAAGACGAGGGCGACGACGACGTCGACGTGCCCGTCTTCATGCGTCGCTGACGTAGGGCTACAAACAGTTTCGAGAACAGGGTGCCCGGAATTTCTGGGTACCCTGTTCTTGACTGGATGTCCGGTCACGTCTGAGCCGGACGACACTTTCGACGTTTGTGAGCACACTTATCTTGAGTACCGAGAAGTCGACCACCCGCACCCGCATTCGCCGCGTCGTGACCAGCCGAGCCGGTGGTGTTTCCGCGTCGCCGTACGAGTCGTTCAATCTCGGCGATCACGTCGGAGACGATCCGGCAGCCGTCGATGCGAATCGCCGTCGTCTGGCACGCGAAATAGGCGTCGAGCCTGACCATCTCGTGTGGATGGAACAAATCCATTCGCGCAATGTCACCGTAGTGACGGAACCGACCGACGAGGTCGTTCCGGTGACGGATGCTCTCGTCACCACCGTTCCCGGCCTGGCGCTCGCCACTCTCAGCGCAGACTGTGTTCCTGTACTTCTTTCCGACGAGGAGGCCGGTGTCATCGCGGCTGTTCATGCCGGACGGATCGGTGCCCGCATCGGTATCGTCCCGCGCGTCCTCGCGGAGATGGTGCGACAGGGCGCGGACGTCTCGCGTATCGGCGCCTTCCTCGGTCCGGCGGCGAGCGGACGCCAGTACGAGGTTCCCGCCGCGATGCGTGCCGACGTGGAAAAGCACTTGCCGGGCAGCGCAACTCGCACCGAGAAGGGCACACCGGGACTCGATCTGCGTGCGGGACTGCGTAAGCAGTTGCTCGCCGCGGGTGTGTCCGGTGTCGCCGAGGACCCGCGATGCACGATCGAGGACCGCGCGCTGTTCAGTCATCGCCGAGAATCACTGACCGGACGTCAAGCTGCAGTGATCTGGATGGAAGCGCCCGCAGCGCAGGAAACCGTCTAGGCAGAAAATGCGACAGACGGAAATGCGGCTGACAGAAATATCGACGGCACTCGACTCGGTGAGGGCGCGACTGGCCGCCGCGTGCCTTGCCGCCGGTCGCGAAGTTTCCGACGTCGCACTGCTGCCAGTTACCAAGTTCTTTCCGGCGTCCGACGCCCGGATCCTGTACGAACTTGGCTGCCGTGAATTCGGTGAGTCTCGTGAGCAGGAAGCAGTGGAGAAGGTCGCGGGTTTCGACGGCGCTGCTCGCAACGGTGCGATCGACGATCCGGTTCGCTGGCACATGATCGGGCAGTTGCAGCGCAACAAAGCTCGGTCGGTAGCGAAGTGGGCCTACGCAATTCACTCGGTCGACAGTGCGCGGTTGGCTGATGCACTCGATCGGGCGGCGCTCGGCGCTTTGGCCGACGGCGAGCGCAAGGCGCCGCTGCGGGTGCTCATCCAGGTAAGTCTCGACGGAGACCCTGCGCGTGGCGGAGTTCCGACGGGGGAGTTAACCCCTCTTGCCGAGCGGATCGAATCAGCCGAAGGTCTCGAATTCGCGGGACTGATGGCCGTCCCGCCACTTGGATCAAATCCGGACGAGCAGTTCGAAATCCTCCGCAGGGCACATCTTTTGATTCTCGAATCGCATCCACGGGCAACCGAACTCTCCGCCGGTATGACCGGCGATCTGGAGGCTGCAGTGCGCCACGGTTCCACGTGCGTGCGTGTCGGAACCGCACTGCTCGGCTCACGACCAGTAATCTCGAGGTGATCGCTCAGGTGATCGCCCAACCCGTCCACACCGCTGCGACCGGTCGCAGTCGGATTGATTCCGCCGCGCCAAGGAAGGTCGATCAATGAGCAACCTGCATAAGTTCAAGGCTTACTTCGGCATGGTTCCCCTCGATGACTACGAGGACGAATACGTGGAGGAGCCCGATCAGGCTCGCCGCGCACCCCGTCGTAGTCACGACGGCTATGCCGAGCGCGACGACCGCGAGTTCGTCGAACCTGCCTTCTCGAAGGCGAGCTACGCGCCCAGTCGTCGTGACGAAGAGGACGCGGAGTTCGATCGTTACGATTCCCGGCCCCGCGTCGACACCGTTCCAAGTCGCAGTAGCCGCCCGGCGATGGCGCCGCGTCCGGCCAGCCGCGGCAACCTTGCGGTCGACGCGCGCGCCGAGCGACCCGAAGCGCGACGTGCGCCGGTTGTCGACGACGGCGGCCCGCTCGCCAAGATCACGACACTGCGTCCGCAGAGCTACGCAGAGGCCCGCACCATCGGTGAGCGTTTCCGCGACGGCACGCCCGTCATCATGGATCTGGTCGACATGAGCAACGCCGACGCGAAGCGTCTGGTCGATTTCGCGGCCGGCTTGGCGTTCGCATTGCGTGGTTCTTTCGACAAGGTAGCCACCAAAGTGTTTCTTCTCTCACCGGCTGACATCGACGTTTCCGCTGAGGAACGTCGTCGGATCGCCGAGACGGGTTTCTACAGCCAGAAATGATGGTCTCGACCGCAGTCCGGCCCCTGAGCAGGGGTGACGTGAGCACATTCGAACGGCGGCCCGTCTCGGCGGGCGCCGCATTCGGACCCATCGCCGGCCGTTACAAGACGGACTCGATGCGGACCGGTTCCGGAATTGCTGCGGTGTGTCTGTTTTGGACACAACGCAGAAGTCAGGCAGAGTGAGGGTGTGGACGCGCTTCTCTCTGTGATCTATCTGGTGCTGGTTGTCTTCTGGCTGTTGCTGATCGGCAGAGTGATCGTCGAGTTCGTTCGTTCGTTTGCCAGAGATTGGCGACCGACCGGATTGGTCGCAGTCATTCTCGAAACCATTTTTACGATCACCGATCCTCCGGTGAAACTGCTCCGCAGATTGATCCCCCCGATCAACCTCGGTGGAGTTCGCTTGGATCTATCCATCATGGTCTTGCTTTTCATCGTCATCATCCTGATGTCGGTTGTTCGCTGAGCGCAGTCCGAGTGTGTGGTGTGCCAGAATGGAACCCATAACTCATACGGTGGTTCGCCACTACGTAGACTGTGTTGCAACTGAATGCTTGCTAGACCGCCAAATGACGCGTGAAGGGATCCTTCCATGCCGCAACTGACTCCAGCTGACGTGCACAACGTTGCGTTCAGCAAGCCGCCTATCGGCAAGCGTGGCTACAACGAGGACGAGGTCGACGCATTCCTCGACCTCGTCGAACAGGCGCTGTCGCAGCTCATCGAAGAGAATGCGGACCTGCGCCAGCGCGTGGGTGAGCTGGATCAGGAGCTCGCGTCTGCCAAGAAGTCGCCGGCACCTGCTCAGCAGGCAGCACCCGTCGCAGCGCAGCCCAAGCCTGAGCCCGCTCGGGTCGTCGAACCGCCCAAGCCTGCACCCGTTGCAGCTCCGGTTCCCGCCGCCGCTGCCGTTGCAGCGCCGCAGAGTGGCGACACCCACATGCAGGCCGCAAAGGTCCTCGGACTGGCTCAGGAGATGGCGGATCGCCTCACCAACGATGCCAAGACCGAGTCCGAGCAGCTGCTCGGCAGTGCTCGCACCAACTCCGAGCAGCTCATGAGCGAGGCTCGCAGCAAGGCCGACGGCATGATCGCGGATGCGCGCAACAAGTCGGAGGCAATGCTCACCGACGCTCAGACTCGCTCCGAGACCCAGCTTCGCCAGGCTCAGGAGAAGGCAGACGCTCTCAAGGCGGACGCCGAGAAGAAGCACACCGAAATCATGGCGACCATCAACCAGCAGCGTTCGGTCCTCGAAGGCCGTATCGAGCAGCTCAAGACGTTCGAACGTGAGTACCGGGTGCGCCTGAAGTCCTACCTGGAATCGCAGCTCGAAGAGCTCGAACAGCGTGGCTCGGCCGTTCCGGTCGACGGTGGACAGGATTCCTACAGTCCGTCCTTCGCCAAGGGAAACAGCTGACCGAGAGCGCCCCGTCGGCTCAGCTATCGGACCGGACAAAGGTTGATACGTGCTGGTCGTGACGTTGGTTCTCGCGGGAGTTGGCTTCGCGCTCCTGATCGTTGCCCTGACCACAGGGTCGCTGATCTGGGCGTGGGCATGTATCGCGATTTGTGTAGCAGGTGCCGTCCTCCTGCTGGTCAGTGCGCTGACCAGCAGGAAGGCGGTTCCTTCGTTGGATGACCCGGTATCGGGTAGCGGGATGTCGTCGCCTTACGGCCGAGCCGAGAGTTCCTCGGATTCCTCTACCGGTGATGCAGCCGCTGCCAACGATGACAATCCGGGCAACCATGGCGAATCGTCGGGCGGCAAGTCCTAGGCCCTACCGGTAAGTGCTAGGCAGTACCGACACGTCCCAGGGCAAGTATTAGACTGTCGATCACGAATACCTGGCTTTGATCCGGCAATCACCGGGGAGCTTTCGGAAGAACGGTTCTCTACGCTTTCACGCGTGCCGAGAACCCAGTAGAACCGAACGGGTGAGCCCGTCACAGCTCGATCGAGTGGCACCTCGAGATCCAAGCGCGGATCTGCGGGGTGCAAACGGGGTGGTACCGCGGTGTCGGCGCACAAGCGCCACGTCGTCCCCGTGCCGAGTCCGACTGGCACGAGGAGATCGCCATGGCGAGTAACGGGTATCCCAAAGTCGACTACGGTGTCCCCGCCGACACCGGGGTCAAGTTCCCCGATCTGGAACAGAAGGTCCTGAAACAGTGGGACGACGACGACACCTTCCGGGCATCGGTTTCCAATCGCGACGGTAGCGAAGAGTTCGTTTTCTACGACGGACCGCCATTCGCCAATGGTTTGCCGCATTACGGCCACCTGCTGACGGGGTACGTCAAGGATCTGGTGCCGCGCTTCCAGACCATGCGTGGACGCAAGGTCGAACGACGCTTCGGCTGGGATTGCCACGGCCTTCCCGCAGAACTCGAAGCGGAGAAGCAGCTCGGAATCAAGGACAAAGCCGAGATCGAAGTCATGGGTCTGGCCAAGTTCAACGAGTACTGCAAGGCCTCGGTGCTCAAGTACACCGACGAGTGGCGCGACTACGTCACCCGCCAGGCACGTTGGGTCGACTTCGACAACGACTACAAGACCCTGGACGTCGACTTCATGGAGTCCGTCATGTGGGCCTTCAAGGAGCTGCACGACAAGGGCCTGATCTATCAGGGCTTCCGCGTGCTGCCCTACAGCTGGTACGAGCAGACTCCGCTGTCCAACCAGGAGACTCGCCTCGACGACGCGTACAAGATGCGTCAGGATCCCGCCGTCACGGTCGACATGCCGCTGGTCGCTCCCGGTTCACCACTCGACGGCGCAAACGCGATCATCTGGACCACGACTCCGTGGACGCTGCCGTCCAACTTGGCCACTGCGGTGCACCCCGAGGTCGACTACGTCCAGGTGCTCGGCGAGGACGGAAAGCGGTACGTACTCGCCGAAGCGCGGTTGGGTCATTACGCTCGCGAGCTGGGGGAGGACCCCGAGGTCGTTTCCCGTCACAAGGGCGCCGAGTTGGTCGGACTGTCGTACACACCGCCGTTCGACTTCTTCCTCGGACATCCGAACGCGCACGTCGTGCTCTCGGCCGACTACGTGACAACCGATTCCGGAACCGGAATCGTCCACCTCGCACCGGCTTTCGGTGAAGAGGATATGGACGTGGCCACAGCCAACGGTATCGAGGTCGTGCAGCCACTCGATCCGGGTGGAAAGTTCACCTCGATGGTTCCGCCGTACGAAGGCCTGATGGTGTTCGACGCCAACCCGGTCATCATCAAGGACCTCAAGGCCGCTGGAAAGCTGCTGCGGCACGAGACGATCGAGCACTCCTACCCGCACAGTTGGCGCAGTGGGCAGCCGCTCATCTACATGGCGGTTCCCTCGTGGTTCGTCGCGGTCACCAAGTTCCGCGATCGCATGGTCGAGCTGAACAAGGACATCACGTGGGTGCCCGAGCACATCCGTGACGGCCAGTTCGGCAAGTGGCTCGAAGGTGCACGCGATTGGAACATCAGCCGAAACCGCTACTGGGGCAGCCCGATCCCGGTGTGGGTGTCGGACGATCCGCAGTACCCGCGCACAGACGTGTACGGTTCGCTCGACCAGTTGGAGGCAGACTTCGGTGTGCGTCCGACCGATCTGCATCGCCCGATGATCGACGACCTGGTCCGCCCGAACCCGGACGACCCGACCGGGAAGTCGATGATGCGCCGCGTTCCCGAGGTGCTCGACTGCTGGTTCGAATCCGGTTCGATGCCGTATGCGCAGGTGCATTACCCATTCGAGAACCGTGAATGGTTCGAGGGTCATTTCCCGGGCGATTTCATCGTCGAGTACAACGGGCAGACTCGCGGCTGGTTCTACACGCTGCACGTACTGGCCACCGCACTCTTCGATCGTCCGGCGTTCAAAACCGTTGCCGCACACGGAATCGTGCTCGGTGACGACGGACTGAAGATGAGCAAGTCCAAGGGCAACTACCCGGACGTGAAGGAGGTGTTCAACCGCGACGGCAGCGATGCGATGCGATGGTTCCTGATGTCCTCGCCGATCCTGCGTGGTGGAAACCTCATCGTGACCGAGCAGGGCATCCGTGAAGGCGTACGTCAGGCTTTGCTCCCGCTGTGGAACGCCTGGAGCTTCCTGCAGTTGTACGCGCCGGAATCCGGTGTGTGGCGTACCGATTCGGAGAACATCCTCGATCAGTACATTCTCGCCAAGCTCGCCACAACCCGCGACGTGATCACCGAGGCACTCGAGGTCAACGACATCGCCGGCGCGTGCGACGAGCTTCGGTTGTTCTGTGACGCGCTCACCAACTGGTATGTGCGACGGTCTCGTTCGCGGTTCTGGGATGAGGATCGCGACGCAATCGACACCCTGCACACCGTGCTCGAAGTCGTGACGCGACTCGCTGCGCCGCTGTTGCCGCTGGTGTCCGAGGTGATCTGGCGCGGACTGACCGGGGAACGCTCGGTTCACCTGGCTGATTGGCCGGAGGAGTCGGAGCTCCCCGCGAACCCCGAGTTGGTAGCGGCGATGGACGACGTACGGACCGTGTGCTCGACGGTGCTGAGCCTGCGCAAGGCGCAGAATCTGCGTGTTCGTCTTCCGTTGCCCGAGGTCACGGTTGCGGCGCCCGACGCCGAGCGTCTGCGTCCGTTCCTCGGACTGATCGCCGACGAGGTCAACGTCAAGAAGGTCGATCTGACCGATGACGTCGACGTGCACGGGCGCTTCGAAATCGCGGTGAATGCGCGTGCTGCCGGCCCGCGTCTGGGCAAGTCCGTTCAGACCGTCATCAAGGCGGTCAAGGCGGGTGACTGGACCGAGAACGCGGACGGCGTCGTGGTTGCGGCCGGCATCGAACTGCTGCCCGAGGAGTACACGCAGAAACTGGTTGCGGCCGAGCCGGATTCGACAGCTGCACTGCCGGACGGTGCGGGACTCGTCGTACTCGATTCCGTCGTGACGGAAGAACTCGAAGCCGAGGGTTGGGCGAAGGACCGTATCCGTCAACTGCAGGACGCACGCCGCGCCGCCGGTTTGGATGTCTCGGACCGGATCAAGGTCGTGCTCGAGGTTCCGCAGGACTGCAAGGAGTGGGCCGAGCGTCATCGGGAATTGATCGCCGGTGAGGTTCTGGCAACCTCGTTCTCGGTGGGCGAAGCGGGAGATGACGCCGTCGATCTCGGCGACGGTATCCGCGCTGCGATCACGAAGGTCTAGTACCGACTCAACTACTCCGGTTCCCCGATGAATATCTACATGTCGGGGTGCCGGAGTAGTTTGCTCTCATGGGTACGAGCAAGGAAACCGTGGCGCGCATTCTCGAGCAGTTGGAACCGCTCGACGTGCGGGCAAGGGCGATGTTCGGCGAGTACGGATTGTATTGCGACGAGAAGATCGTGGGCTTGATCTGCGCAGACGCACTGTTCGTCAAACCTACCGAGGTCAGCGCTGAGTTCGGATCAGAGAGCGATCTGGCTCCGCCGTATCCGGGGGCGAAGGATTACTACCGGGTTCAGGAAGAAAAGCTGCAGGACATCGATCATCTGCACGCCTTCATCCAACGGACAGCCGACGTATTACCCCTGCCGAAGAAGAAGACGCCCAAGAAAAAGGCACGGACTTAAATTCGGCGCCCACTTCTGAGAGAACCGTAACTCCCGATGAATCAAGATGACCCCACACGAAGTCGCAGGTGGGTGCTGCATCTCGACATGGACGCGTTTTTCGCCTCCGCAGAGCAGTTGACCCGTCCCACGCTGCGAGGTCGCCCGGTGCTGGTCGGCGGCTTGGGCGGGCGCGGGGTGGTGGCCGGGGCAAGTTACGAAGCGAGAGTTTTCGGTGCGCGATCGGCAATGCCGATGCACCAGGCGCGCCGCATGGTCGGCGGCGGAGCGGTGGTATTGCCGCCACGGATGTCGTTGTATTCAGTTCTCAGCAAACGCACGTTCGACGCGTTGCGCCTTCGAATGCCGATCCTCGAGCAACTGTCGGTGGACGAGGCTTTCGGGGAACCGGTGGAGTTGGCCGGTGTCGGGGCCGACGAGGTCCGCGCGTTTTGCGAGGATTTGCGGGAGTTGATCAAAGCCGAGACCGGGTTGGTCGCCTCGATCGGCGCCGGCGCAGGCAAGCAGGTGGCCAAGATTGCGTCGGGACTGGCAAAGCCCGACGGCGTCGCAGTGATTCCTCCCGGGATGCAGCACGAGTTGCTCGATCCGCTTCCCGTGCGAAAGCTGTGGGGGATCGGCCCCGTCGCCGAGGAAAAACTCAAGCGTCTCGGCATCGAAACCATCGGTGGGTTTGCCCGCACACCCATAGCGGAGGTGGCGTCGATACTCGGAACCACTGTCGGTCCGGGGTTGCATCGGCTTGCGCAGGGGATCGACGACCGGCCGGTCGCCGAGCGTGCCGAATCAAAGCAGATCAGTGCGGAATCCACGTTCGCCGCCGACATCGTCACGATGGCGCAACTGCGCGCGGCCGTCGAAAGTAGTGGTCGTGCAGCATTTTCCAGGCTGGAGAAGGACGGAAGAGCCGCCCGTACCGTCGTACTGAAGCTCAAGAAGTCCGACATGAGCATCCTGACTCGGTCCGTGACGTTGCCGTTTGCCACCATCGACCGCCAAATCCTTGTCGCCACCGCGCAGAAACAGGTCATCGACCCGCAGGAGTTGGGGCCGATTCGCCTGGTCGGTGTGGGATTCGCCGGTTTGTCCACGGTTCGCCAAGGATCACTTTTTCCCGAGTTGGATCAGGACGTTCCCGGCTATCCGGTCGAGACTCTCACCGGCGCTCTCGATGAGGCCGAACTCGACGCTCCGGTGGCCGCACGTGTCCCTCAGCGCTACTGGCACCCCGGTTTGGACGTCAAGCATCCAGAATACGGACACGGTTGGGTGCAAGGCGCGGGGCACGGTGTGGTGACGGTTCGCTTCGAAACCCGTTCCAGCGGAACGGGAATCGCCAAGACCTTCGCCGAATCCGATGAGGTGCTCGAGGTTGCAGATGCGGTCGACAGCCTTCTCTGAGGATGTCCTTAGACTTTTTCCGCTTACCGTTGGGTAATGTTGTCGACGATCCTCGAGCAAGCACGTTGTTCGACTGACGCTCGAATGTGAACACCCGAATGGATAGGACTGAGAAGTTGAAGCTTCAGAAGATGACCGTTGCAGCCGTGGCGATCGCAGCAGCCCTGACGATGACCGCGTGTGGCTCCGACGACAAGGAGGCCTCACCCACCACGACGTCGAAGACGACGACCACCACCTCGGCACCTTCGACCACCGTTGAACTGCCGACGTCTGCTGAGCTCAACGGCAAGGTCGCTCAGGCACTCGACGAGAGCGTTCCGGCCGCAGACAAGGTCAACCTCGTCCAGGGCGCCGAGCAGGATCCCGAGCTGATCAACCAGGTCGCCGCTGCCGCCAAGGCTGCCGGCGCGCAGGTCGAGATCCTCGACCCGGTCACCGACACAGGCAGCGAGACGGCAGCCGCTTCGCTGAACATCGTCGTCAACGGCCAGCCGCTGCAGCAGGGCCTGCAGGCCTCGTTCGTCTACGAGGACGGCGTCTGGAAGCTCTCGAAGACCACCGCTTGCCAGATCGTCGGCGTTGCAGGTCTGACCTCGCCGGCTTGCGCTGCTTGATCTCTCGGTAGCACCTGAAACACAGAGCGGCCGTCGACTTCCGAAAGGGAGTCGACGGCCGCTCGTTTGTGCGATGAGCGACGTCAGTGATGGAATCCCTCGGTTACGCGCGGCCGCGGCATCGGGCTGTCCAACTCGTCGAGGAACGCGGTTTCCTCCTCGATGATGCGCAGCAGATTGGCCGCCAGGTCCATGCTCAGCCCGTTACGAACCACGATGCGCTGCACTGTCAGATCCGCGAGATCATCGGGCATGGGATAGGCCGGCACCAACCAGCCCTTGCCGCGGAGTCGGTCCGACAGGTCGTACAGCGTCCAGTTGGACGTGTGCCCCTCGGCGAGGCGCCACGCGAAGACCGGGATGTCGGACCCGTCGTTCCACAGCTCGAAGGCGTCGAGTTTCCCGATCCCTTCGGCGAGGAACTTCGCCACCTCTTGCGAGGACTGCTGGATCGCGCGATAGCCGTCGTGACCGAGACGCAGGAACAAGTAGAACTGCAGAATTACTTGAGCGCCGGGGCGCGAGAAGTTCA
Organism: Rhodococcus sp. NPDC060176; assembly: GCF_042728675.1. Classification (NCBI taxonomy): domain Bacteria; kingdom Bacillati; phylum Actinomycetota; class Actinomycetes; order Mycobacteriales; family Nocardiaceae; genus Rhodococcus; species Rhodococcus sp. NPDC060176. Next base: position 156,183 of record NZ_JBHWYS010000007.1, on the reverse strand, counting down.
GTGCGAAGGTCGGCATGCTGCCGCCGAGGTAGCTCACTTTGAAGACGAGGTCGTCGGGAAGTAGATCCTGTGATCGCCAGACCACCCATCCGAGGCCCGGGTAGACGAGTCCGTACTTGTGCGCCGAGGTATTGATGGAATGCACGCGCGGTAGTCGGAAATCCCATTCGAGTTCGGGCTGGAGGAACGGTGCGATCATCGCACCGGAAGCGCCGTCGACGTGGATGGGGACGTCGAGGCCGGTTTTCTCCTGGATGGCGTCGAGCGCCTTCGAGATTTCCAGGACAGGCTCGTACATACCGGTGTAGGTGACACCCATGATCGCGACGACACCGATGGTGTTCTCGTCGACGTACTTGTCCAGATCATGACCGTCGAGGGTCCGATGTTCTTCGCTGATGGGTACGTAGCGCGCTTCGACGTCCCAGTAGTTGCAGAACTTCTCCCAACACACCTGTACGGCGGAACTCATGATCAGATTGGGTTTCTCCGTGGACTTACCCGCGGCCTTTCGCGCGTGCTGCCAGCGTCGTTTCATCGCGAGGCCACCCAGCATGCAGGCTTCGGACGAACCGATCGTCGAAGTGCCGATTGCGTCCTTGGGAGAGGGTGAGTGCCAGAGATCGGCAAGGATGCGCCAGCAATAGGTTTCGATCGCGGCGGTTTGCGGATACTCGTCCTTGTCGATCATATTCTTGTCGAACGACTCGGTATACAGCTTGGTTGCGTGGTCGTCCATCCACGTGCTTACAAACGTCGCGAGATTGAGTCGCGCGTTGCCGTCGAGCATCGTTTCGTCGTGGACGATCTGATAGGCGGTCTCGGGAAGCATGCCGTCGGGTTCGAGTGTGTATTTCGACGCAACCGAATCCTCGCCTGGCCTCGAGAAGATCGGATTGACGGCTACGTAATCGGTGTGATCTGACCTTCTGGGTTCCGGCATGAACTCTGGCTCCTCACATCAGTGTGTCGCGTTGGTCTGTTTCGTACCTACTCTCACCGTTCAGTGTGGACGGGCAGTTGTCAAAGGGTCTGTGGTCCCGAATCATTCGCGAGTCGCCCGGACCGGGCAGGGGCCGCTCGCTGCTACGGCGTTTGCGCGCGCAGTCGATCCACAGCAGCCGAGGCCATCGACTGCAGAACGTCGGGTGCGATCGGACTCGGCGCCGTCGCGGACACCTGTGTCAACGTCGTCCCTACGGCTGCGACTATCGCATCGGCCACCAAGGTGAATCCGCCACTCTCCGTGATGATTCGGTAGGCGAAAGATGCGTCACCGACATTCGGCGCCGACGATCCACCGGCGCGATAGGTGATTTTCGTTCCGTCGGCATCTGTTCCCGAATACTCTGTGCACCCGGCCAGAGTCGTCTGCAATTTCTCGAAAGCTGCTGCTGCCGCAGTGCCGTCGGCGTACGAAGCCGAGTCCTGATCGATGCTCGTGAAATCGGGGCCGGTGAACATGTCGGAGAGGTCGGCGACGGATCCGGTGGCCTGGGTGGCTATCGGCGCCAGAACCTGAGCGCACACCGCCGGATCGGTGCTCGACTTGTCCGCCTCCGAACTCTCCGACGCCGGTGCGAGGCCGAGGTCGTCGACCGGATCGGGAACTATGTCGAAGTCCGCGGGTAGTTCGGAGAGGGTGAGCGCTGCGCGTTGCAGGCCGTCACGGTCGAGGGGTGCCCCGCTCAGTGGTGCGGCCGGAGCAACCGTGAACGGCGCCAAGCCGACCTGGGGTGCGGAAACCTGCGTAGTCGTATCGCTGCTGGGGGATTCGTCCGAGCCGCAGCCGGTCACGACGAACAGTGCTGCCGTCGCCGTCAGGCCCAGTGAGAGAAGCGATCGACTGTTCACGATTCCCACCGAATGCTGTTCGAGATGGTCTGCCGGATCACCGAGGAACTGTCCGGATCGCCGTACGCCTGGTCTCCGCCGACGGTCATCTGTCCGTCGATCGGCAAGGGGAGTGCGAGGTCGACGGTGAGGTTTCCGGCGCCGGCCATGACGTACTGATCGATGTTCAGCGTTCCGGCGTCACCGGCCAGGTTCCAGACCGGGCTCTGCGGGGTCTGCGATACGTCCACGGCGAGCGAGAGCCGATTGCCCTCGCGTGCGGTGAGAGTGACGGTGGTTGTCTGGTCGAGCAGGATTTCACTGCTGACTTGCTGGCGAACCACCCAACGCGCGCCGACACCGACGGGAGCGTCGGGAAGTGCAACGGTCCGGTACACCGCTTGGCCGAGCGCCTGCTCGATCGCGGCGCGGGCGGCATTGGCCGAGTTTGCGGACGGCTTCAGCCGTAGGGCGGTGATGGCGCCCGAATCCGTGACGGACAACCCGGCCGCAGATCCGTCCGCTCCGCTCAGTGCTGCCTGCAATGTTGCATCCGGCGAAGTCATCGACGACAGCGTCAGGTCTACGACCGCGGTGGGATCGTCGGCTGTCACGTTTGCCGAGAGCGGAATCGTGATCTCCGGTGACGAGAAATCCTGCGCCGGCTGTTGATCGATCTGCTGACTCACGACGGCCTGGGTGACGAGCGTCGCCGTCTGCGTGGTGCCGACAGGCAAGTTCGTACGCAATACCTCGCGCGGCTCGCTTCCCGCATCGAGTACTTCGACCGTCGCGGCGGTCACCGGAACAGTGACTTCACTCGGCGAGGAGGTCGGAGTGTTCGGGGGTTGATCCGAGTCGCCGCAAGCGGTGAGAACGGTGGTGAGAGCGAGGGCAGCGAGGGCGAACGGAACGCGTCGGCCGGTCGTGGACAGCAGTGGCACGCGCTCCAGGCTAGCCGCAGTTGCAGAGTGCGTGACCCGGTGCGGTGAACATGAGGGATGATGGTTGCGTGAGTACAGACCACCCAGACCGAGATGTCAACGCGGAGGATCAGCCGATTACCGAAATCTCGAAGGCCGACGAGCCCGAAACCGTGAAACCGGAAGCCGCGAAATCGGAAGACGGTGACCTGGCGGTTGCGCCGGTCGCAAAGCCCCGCCGGCTGACCATGCTCATTGCCATCGCCGCTGTCATTCTGCTCTCGGACATTCTCACGAAGGTGTGGGCTGTCGCCGCGGTCAAGCCGGGGCAGCCGATCGAAATCATCGGTGACGTGGTCACATTCACGATGGTGCGCAATCCGGGGGCAGCGTTCTCGATGGCGACGTCGATGACGTGGATTCTCACCCTCGTCGCAATCGGTGTGGTCATCGGTGTGATCAAGATCGGTCGCACGCTCCGATCACCGTGGTGGGCGCTCGGTCTCGGCCTGGTTCTCGGTGGCGCGCTGGGTAACCTCGTCGACCGATTCTTCCGCTCTCCCGGAATCATGCGCGGACATGTGGTGGACTTCGTCTCCGTCGGCTGGTGGCCGGTGTTCAACATCGCGGATTCCGCGATCGTCTGTGGCGCGATCCTGCTCGTCGTCCTGACACTGTTCGGCTTCGAACCCAACGGTGAACGTCTGCGTGATCACAAGACGGACGACAAGAAGCTCACCGATTCGAAGGCAGCAGCCGAGGGGGAAACCAAGTGAGGGAATCCCGTTCGATGCCAGTGCCCGACGGCCTCGACGCCATGCGCGTCGACGCGGGCTTGGCGCGCCTCCTCGGACTCTCGCGCACCGTGGTCGCGACACTCGCGGAGGAAGGCTCGGTACTCGTCGACGGTGTCGCTGTCGGCAAGTCCGATCGTCTGACCGCTGGGTCATGGCTCGAGGTCGTCTTGCCCGAACCACCGCGGCCCTTGACCATCGAGGCGACGCCGGTCGAGGGGATGGAGATCCTCTACGCCGACGACGACGTCGTGGCAGTCGACAAGCCCGTCGGAGTTGCTGCGCACGCCAGCGTCGGTTGGACAGGACCGACCGTCATCGGTGGACTCGCCGCGGCCGGTTTCCGCATCTCGACGTCCGGTGCCCACGAGCGCCAGGGAATCGTCCACCGTCTGGACGTCGGTACGTCGGGCGTCATGGTGGTTGCCACGTCCGAGCGCGCGTACACGCTGCTCAAGCGGGCATTCAAGCAGCGGACAATCGACAAGCGCTACCACGCTCTCGTGCAGGGACACCCCGACCCGAGCAGCGGAACCATCGACGCCCCGATCGGACGCCACCACGGTAACGACTGGCGGTTCACGGTCACGGCCGACGGCAAGCCCAGCGTCACGCACTACGACACCATCGAGGCGTTCCAGGCCGCGAGTCTGCTGGACGTGCACCTCGAGACCGGTCGTACACACCAGATTCGCGTGCACTTCTCGGCATTGCGCCATCCGTGCTGCGGCGACCTGACGTACGGCGCGGACCCTCGACTTGCCGAAAGGCTCGGCCTCGAGCGCCAGTGGCTGCACGCCGTGTCTCTAGGATTCGCACATCCGGCGGACGGTCGCTGGGTCGAGATCAAGAGCAAGTACCCGAAGGATCTCGAACACGCACTCGAAGTTCTCCGGTCCTCATGACACCGCGCGGGCTTGTTCCCGCGTTGGCCGTCGTCGCAGTCGTGGCGGTGGTCGGTGTGGGGTTTGCGAATCCCACACCGACCCCGCCGATCAGGACGGACACTCTCGGTCCGGACAGTGGGGAAGCTGTGCCGGACTACCTCGATCGAGCGCGAGATTCTGTTGCGTCGGCCGACGGGCCGGTGTGGGCCTTGATCTCGTTCACGAAGGCACTCACCGTCGACGAGGTCATCACGACGACCAGCAGCTCTCAGGTTTCGAGTGTTCGCGTGTCCGATGTTCGGGTGGCGAGGGTCATGTTTCGAGTACCGATCGAGCGCGTCCAGACGCCGCTCATGTCCGTGCCCGTTCCCGACAACGACGAGGCAGTGCGCAGATCGCCCGGTGTTGCAGCTACGCGATTGGTCGCGCTCGGCGGCGACACCGATCGCCAGCAACAGGTGGCGCTCGCGTCGGCGAAGCAATTGTCCGCCGGATGCGCCTGCGCGGTGGGTGTGCTGGTGCGAGCTACTCCCGAAGGACTTGAAGCGATCGGACGTGAGTCGAATGTCCGTGCAGTGGAGGCATTGCCGTCCGACGCCTCGCCGTGGTTCGCGGCTGTTCGCCCCTTGCTGCCGGAGTACGTGGACGTCGTTGCTCCCGGCCCCGACGACGGCCCGGTCCCGTGAGCGAGGACAAACGCGGTAGATCCGGTTCGTCCTCGGGGATCTTCTACGGAGTAGCGGCTTTCCTGTTGTGGGGAACGTTCCCGGCTTTCTTCGGGCTTCTCGACTTCGCAGATCCGGTCGAGATCCTGGCGCACCGAGTGGTGTGGACCCTTCTGCTGATGCTGATCGTGTTGGCCTGCGCCGGCCGCCTCGGGTCACTTCGCGGAATCAGCGCACGCACCTGGCTCCTGGTCACTGCCGCCTCAGCGGCAATCGCGGTGAATTGGGGGACGTACATCTATGCCGTGGTGTCCGGCCGCGTCGTGGAGGCCGCCCTCGGGTACTTCATCAACCCGCTGGTTACCGTTCTGCTCGGCGTCGTGATTTTCCGCGAAAGATTGCGCCGCGCTCAGATCGCCGCCCTGGTCCTCGCCGCGACGGCAGTAGTCGTGATCACGGTCGACTTCGGTAAACCGCCGATCGTCGCATTGGTGCTCGCCGGTTCGTTTGCCACCTACGGGTTGGTCAAGAAGGTCGTTCCGCTCGATCCTCGAACCAGTTTGACCGCCGAGGGAGTTGTAGCCGCACCCTTCGCGGTCGGGTACCTCGTTTTTCTCGGCCTGACCGGAGCCGGCGCCTTCATCAGCAGCGGCGCCGGACACAGCCTGTTGCTGCTCGCGGCCGGCCCGGTCACCGCGCTGCCACTGCTCCTTTTCGGTGTCGCCGCTCAGCGAGTTCCGTTGGCGACGATGGGCATGCTGCAGTACCTCACCCCGGCGCTGCAGATGGCGTGGGGCGTGGCCGTCATGCACGAGGACATGCCGGCGTCACGGTGGATCGGCTTCGTTCTGATCTGGGCCGCGCTGGTGATCTTCACGACAGACACCTTCGTCGCAAGTCGGCGTTCTCGGCGTTCGATGAGGTCGAGCGTCGAACCTGAGGTTCCGGTCACGTGATCCGAGGCGGCACGCTGCGACTCCACGATGGCGGTCGCCGAACGTGTCGGCAGCGCGGCATACACTCGATCTCGCTCCCAGACCTTCAGAGAGGCGCACGTGGCTGACTCGTTCGTACATCTTCACAATCACACCGAGTACTCGATGCTCGACGGTGCGGCCAAGGTCGGCGCCATGTTCGAGGAGGCCGCTCGTCTCGAAATGACCGCTGTCGGCATGACCGACCACGGAAACATGTACGGCGCCAGCCAGTTCTACAACGAAGCCAAGAGCGCCGGCATCAAGCCGATCATCGGCATCGAGGCCTACATCGCGCCGGAATCCCGCTTCAACACCAAGCGAGTTCTGTGGGGAGACCGCAGCCAGAAGTCCGACGACGTCTCCGGTAGCGGCGCGTACACCCACATGACGATGGTGGCCGAGAACGCGACCGGGCTCCGGAACCTCTTCAAGCTGTCCTCGCTCGCGTCCATCGAAGGCCAGCTCGGCAAGTGGCCCCGCATGGACGAGGAGCTCATCGCATCGCACGCCGAGGGCATCATCGCCACCACCGGTTGCCCGTCGGGTGAGATCCAGACGCGTCTTCGTCTCGGTCACGATCGCGAAGCTCTCGAAGCTGCCGCGAAGTGGCAGGAGATCTGGGGACCGGACAACTTCTTCCTCGAACTGATGGACCACGGTCTCTCGATCGAGCGCCGTGTGCGCGAGGGCCTGCTCGACATCGGCAAGCAACTCGGTATCCCGCCGCTTGCCACCAACGACTGCCACTACGTCACCAAGGACGCCGCCGAGAACCACGAGGCGCTGCTCTGCATCCAGACCGGCAAGACGCTCTCGGATCCGACGCGCTTCAAGTTCGACGGCGACGGCTACTACCTCAAGTCCGCTGCCGAGATGCGCGCCATCTGGGACAACGAAGTTCCGGGGGCATGCGACAACACCGTTGCCATCGGCGAGCGCGTGCAGTCGTACGAGGACGTCTGGGCGTTCCACGACCGCATGCCGATCTTCCCGGTCCCGGAGGGCCACACGCAGCAGACCTTCCTGCGCGCCGAGGTGATGCGCGGGCTGGACCGCCGCTTCCCGAGCGGACCTCCGCAGGAGTACCTCGCCCGCGCCGATTACGAGATCGGCGTCATCAACGAAATGGGCTTCCCGGCATACTTCCTCGTGGTCGGCGACCTGATCAACCACGCCAAGGACGTCGGGATTCGCGTCGGACCCGGTCGAGGGTCGGCTGCCGGTTCGTTGGTGGCCTACGCGATGGGTATCACCAACATCGACCCCATCCCGTACGGGTTGCTGTTCGAGCGATTCCTCAATCCCGAGCGCGTGTCCATGCCCGATATCGATATCGACTTCGATGATCGCCGTCGCGGCGAGATGGTTCGCTACGCGACGGACAAGTGGGGCAACGACAAGGTCGCCCAGGTCATCACCTTCGGCACCATCAAGACCAAGGCAGCCATCAAGGACTCGGCTCGCGTCCAGTTCGGCAAGCCGGGCTTTGCCATCGCCGATCAGATCACCAAGGCACTGCCGCCGCCAATCATGGCCAAGGACATCTCGGTTTCCGGTATCACCGATCCGAAGCACGAGCGGTACAAGGAGGCCGTCGAGGTTCGGGCGCTCATCGACTCCAGCCCGGACGTCGCGAAGATCTACAAGACAGCGGTGGGTCTGGAAGGGCTGATCCGTAACGCCGGTGTGCACGCCTGCGCGGTCATCATGTCGTCCGAACCGCTCACCGACGCTATCCCGGTGTGGAAGCGCGCCCAGGACGGCGCCATCATCACCGGTTGGGACTACCCCTCGTGTGAAGCCATCGGTCTGCTCAAGATGGACTTCCTCGGCCTGCGAAACCTCACGGTCATCGGTGACACCCTCGAGAACATCAAAGCCAACCGCGGCATCGACCTCGACCTCGACACGTTGCCGATGGACGATGCGGCAACCTACGAACTGCTCGCCCGCGGTGACACTCTCGGTGTGTTCCAGCTCGACGGCGGCGGTATGCGCGAGTTGCTGAAACTGATGCAGCCCACCGGATTCGGCGACATCGTGGCCGCATTGGCGCTGTATCGACCGGGACCGATGGGTGTGGACGCCCACATCTCGTACGCCAAGCGCAAGAACGCCCTGGAAGACGTCAAGCCGATTCACCCCGAGTTGGAGGAGCCGCTCGCGGAGATTCTCTCGGAGACGTACGGCCTGATCATCTACCAGGAGCAGATCATGCAACTGGCGCAGAAGGTGGCCGGCTACACCCTGGGGCAGGCCGACTTGCTGCGTCGCGCCATGGGTAAGAAGAAGCTGTCCGAACTGGAAAAGGCCTACGCCGGGTTCCGTCAGGGAATGTTGGACAACAACTTCAGTGAGGCGGCCATCAAGGCGCTGTGGGACACCGTCCTTCCCTTCGCCGGCTACGCGTTCAACAAGTCGCACTCCGCCGGATACGGTCTCGTGTCGTACTGGACTGCGTACCTCAAGGCGAACTACCCGGCCGAGTACATGGCCGGTCTGCTCACCTCTGTCGGTGACGACAAGGACAAGTCCGCGATCTACCTCGCCGACTGCCGCAAGTTGGGCATCACCGTGCTTCCGCCGGACGTCAACGAATCGCGAGTCGACTTCGCGACCGTCGGCGACGACATCCGTTTCGGCATGGGGTCGGTGCGCAACGTCGGCGCCAACGTCGTGGCCTCGATCATCAAGGCGCGTACCGAGAAGTCGAAGTTCACCGATTTCTCCGACTACCTCGGCAAGATCGACGCGATGGCCTGCAACAAGAAGGTCACCGAATCTCTCATCAAGGCCGGTGCTTTCGACTCGTTGGGTCATCCGCGCAAGGGTCTGATGTTGGTTCATGCCGACGCCATCGATTCCGTGATGAGCACCAAGAAGGCGGAGGCGATCGGCCAGTTCGACCTCTTCGGCGGGGCTGAGGCCGACGAGTCGATCACGTCGGTGTTCGACGTCAAGATTCCCGAGGAAGAGTGGGACTCCAAGCATCGCCTGGCACTCGAACGAGAGATGTTGGGGCTGTACGTCTCCGGCCATCCGCTCAACGGCGTCGAGCACATTCTTCGGCAGCAGTCCGACACGTCCATCGCCGCGATACTCGAAGGCGGCGTTCAGGACGGCGCCCAGGTCACTCTCGGCGGCATCATCGCCTCGGTGGATCGCCGGGTCAACAAGAACGGTCTGACCTGGTGCATCGTGCAACTCGAAGATCTCGTGGGTGGAATCGAGGTGCTGTTCTTCCCGCAGGCGTACGCCGTGTACGGAATGGACATCGCCGAGGATGCCATCGTGTTGGTCAAGGCTCGCGTCTCGATCCGTGACGATCGGATGTCGCTGATCGGCAACGACCTTGCGGTGCCTGATATCTCGGCGATCGGGGTCGCGCGTCCGCTGTCGGTCTCGTTGCCGCTACGACAATGCACCAAGGACAAGCTCAGTGCTCTCAAGCAGGTGCTGACCAGGCATCCGGGAACGTCCGACGTACATGTCCGGCTGATCGGAGGAACCGAAATCAGCTTGTGGAAGGTCGACGACGTCCTTCGGGTCGAACCGTCCTCAGCGCTGATGGGTGACCTGAAGGCATTGCTCGGACCGAGCTGTCTGACGGTCTGACCGCCGACCGAGCGGACCTGAATCGAACGAAGGGGCCTTGCTGCTGATGCGGCAAGGCCCCTTCGTGGTCCGCCAGAGATCGGGGAGTGCGGTGATCAGGTGGTGCGTGAGTAGTGAACACGTCGCGTCCACCAGGTGATCACCGTTGCTGTTGCGGCAGTCAGTACGGCCACCTGCATCGACTGCGTGACGGCACCTGCGCCGACGAACAGCACGAAACCGACTACGAGAGCTTCGATCTTGTACAGCGGCCACCGAGTCCCGGCCAGATCGACGCAATGGTCGGGTGAGGGGCGGGATTCGCGAGTGGAGATATCTGCGGTGGTCATCTCGTCCCTTTCCCGGTGCAGTCTTTTTCACGAAGTGGCGCGGCTAGCTGATACGGCTGTTCGAAGCTGTGGTTTCAGAGTAGCCAGAGATGAGAGTTCGGGCAAGCGAACTTTATTGATCGGCCGCTCACTTAATCGATCAACCAGGGGAGTGCGCCGACGACGGACCTGGTCGGCGTGGTTCGGTGGCCAAGGCAGTCGAGTGGGTGTTCACTGGTACACATGCCAATCACAGGTGAGTACGAACCCAGTCCAGCGTCGTGGGCCGCCGATCAGGTCGCACGCATCGAGAACTCCGGCGGCACCGAGGGAAACGACATGAACGGCATGCCCGTCGTTGTTCTCACGACCATCGGGGCAAAGTCCGGCAAGGTCAGGAAGACGCCGCTGATGCGCGTCGAGCACGACGGTTCGTATGCCGTAGTGGCTTCGCTTGGTGGCGCCCCGAAGAATCCGGTCTGGTACTACAACGTCATAGCGAATCCGCACGTCACGCTGCGTGACGCGACGCAGGTCTTCGACCTCGTAGCTCGTGAAGTCACCGGAGAAGAGAAGGCGGTCTGGTGGGAGCGCGCTGTCGCTGCGTACCCCGACTATGCCGATTATCAGACGAAGACCGATCGTGAGATCCCGGTGTTCGTGCTCGAACCCAAGTAACGCAGTCCTCACGAAACGGCAGTCCACAAGAAGCACTGCATAAATCACAAGTAAATCGTCACTCGCGGGGTCGGCGATCCCGACGCCCGTGAGTGTGTCATGGAGGTCTGATGAGTCCGAAAACCGTTGCAGATCAATTGGTTCAGCAGCTCGTCGACGCGGGTGTCAGTCGGATCTACGGAATTGTCGGTGACAGTCTCAATCCCATCGTCGATGCGGTTCGTCGCACCGGTGGTTCCGAAAAGGGCGGAATCGACTGGATACACGTCCGTCATGAGGAAGCAGCCGCATTTGCCGCCGCAGCAGATGCCCAGATCACCGGAAAGCTCGCCGTGTGTGCAGGATCCTGCGGCCCCGGAAACCTTCACCTGATCAACGGCCTGTACGACGCTCATCGTTCGGGCGCCCCGGTCCTCGCGATCGCCTCACACATCCCCAGTGCGCAGATCGGTATGGGCTACTTCCAGGAGACGCATCCCGAGCGGATCTTCATCGAATGTTCGAGTTACACCGAACTCGTCAGCACGCCAGTGCAATCACCCCGCGTGGTGCAGTCCGCCATTCAGCATTCGGTCGCTCGAAACGGCGTCTCGGTGATCGTGCTTCCCGGCGACATTGCCGACTGCCCAGCCGAAGGCGCCCCGCCGACACTCGTCGAAACGCGAAGGCCGACAGTCGTTCCGGATGCCGGTGATGTGAAGGCGTTGGCAGATGTGATCAACGGCTCGCGCAAAGTCGCGATCTTCGCCGGCGCCGGTGTTCGAGACGCACGCGCAGAAGTATTGGCGCTGGCCGAAACCGTCGGCGCTCCCATCGGGCATTCACTGCGTGGCAAGGAATGGATCCAGTACGACAACCCGTACGACGTCGGGATGACCGGATTACTGGGTTACGGTGCGGCGCACGACGGTATCCACGGCGCCGATCTCCTGCTCCTGATCGGTACGGACTTTCCCTACGATCAGTTCTTGCCCGACGACGTTCGCACTGCTCAAATCGACATCGCGGCGGAGCGGTTGGGGCGTCGAACCAGCCTGGACCTGGCCGTGCACGGTGACGTCGCGAGTACTTTGAGTGCACTCATTCCGCAGCTCGATCGAAAGGCCGACCGCGGATTCCTCGAGGACACGCTCGCCAAGCACAACACTCTGATGACCAAAGTGGTTGGTGCATACACGGATCCGGTCAAGCAGCGCACGCCGATTCACCCCGAGTATGCGGCCTCGATCCTCGACGATCTGGCTGCGGACGACGCAATCTTCACCGCCGACACCGGCATGTGCAATGTGTGGACGGCACGCTACCTCAATCCGAACGGATCGAGACGTTTCATCTCGTCGGCACTGCACGGATCCATGTCCAATGCACTCCCGCATGCGATGGGTGCAGCATGGTCCAGCCCGGGGCGACAGGTCATCTCGGTGTCGGGCGACGGTGGATTGTCGATGCTGCTCGGTGAGTTGGTCACCGTCGCCATGTACAAGTTGCCGGTCAAGATCGTGGTGTTCAACAACTCGACGCTCGGAATGGTCAAGCTCGAGATGCTGGTCGACGGCCTTCCGGATTTCGGGGTCGACGTGCCCGCGGTCGACTACGCGGCGGTCGCCGCTGCGCTCGGAATCTTCTCGCGGCGCATCGAGAATCCTGCCGACATCGAATCCGGTCTGCGCGCGGCGCTCGATCACGACGGCCCGGCCCTCGTGGATCTGGTGACCGATCCGCTGGCATTGTCGTTGCCGCCCACCATCACCGGCGGTCAGATGAAGGGCTTCGCCTTGGCGATGTCGAAGATGGTGATGAACGGCGGCGTCGGCGAGGCAGTACAGATGGCCAAGTCGAATCTGCGGAACGTGCCACGTCCCTCGCAGTTGGATCCGCGCGGCTGACCTGCCCCCCGCCCTGCCTCGCCGACGATGCGGGGCGGGGTGGTGGGAAGGTTGATCCCCGACGTGCGAAAATGGCGGAGTGTCTAACTCGCCCGATGTCGTAGTAACGAAGTCCACCGTCCCCGCGCTCGACGCGCGGGAGATCGACGCGGCCATCGAGCGAATTCAGCACGTCATTGCGGCGACACCCTTGCAGTACAGCGACCGTCTGTCGGCGTTGACCGGCGCACACGTGTACCTCAAGCGTGAGGACCTCCAAGGCGTTCGTTCGTACAAGATTCGCGGCGCGTACAACCTGATCGCGCAGCTCAACGAGGCCGAGCGCGCGGCAGGCGTCGTGACCGCCAGTGCCGGCAACCATGCACAGGGCGTTGCCTTCGCTTGCCGAACCATGCAGATCAAGGGTCGGATCTACGTGCCGGCCAACACGCCCAAGCAGAAGCGTGATCGCATCCGCGCTCACGGCGGAGCGTTTGTCGAACTGTTCATGATCGGTGAGACCTATGACGCCGCCGCCGCTGCGGCCGCAGAGGACGTAGCCGAAACCGGTGCAACCATGGTTCCGCCGTTCGACGACGTGCGCACCGCTGCGGGGCAAGGAACCATCGCAGCCGAGATCCTCACGCAACTCGACGCACCTCTCGACACGATTGTCGTGCCGGTCGGTGGGGGCGGTTGCATCGCGGGCATAGCCACCTACCTGCACGAGCGGTCGCCGAAGACGTCGATCGTCGGGATCGAGCCGTCCGGGGCCGCGTCCATGACGGCCGCGCTTGTTGCCGGCGGCCCGGTGACCCTTCCCGACGTCGATCCGTTCGTCGATGGTGCCGCCGTCAAGCGCATCGGTGACGTTCCCTACGAGGTCGTCTCACGTCTGGGTGCTGCCGTCGTGTCACACGCGTCGTTGCCGCTCGTCGCTCGTCAACTTCAGACGCGGTCCGGTTCGGGATCGTTTGTCGTCAATCAGATCGACGAAGGCGCTATCTGCACGGCGATGCTCGAGCTGTACCAGAGCGAGGGCATCATTGCCGAACCTGCGGGCGCGCTTTCCGTTGCGGCACTGCAGAATCTGACGTTCGAGCCGGGCTCGACTGTCGTGTGCCTGATCTCCGGTGGCAACAACGACGTCTCCCGTTACGGCGAAATCCTCGAGCGTTCGCTCGTTCACCTCGGGCTCAAGCACTACTTCCTGGTCGACTTTCCGCAGGAACCGGGAGCGTTGCGCCGGTTTCTCTCGGACGTGCTGGGGCCGGACGACGACATCGCGCTCTTCGAGTACGTCAAGCGAAACAATCGCGAAACGGGTGCCGCGTTGGTGGGTATCGAACTCGGTTCCGCCGACGGTTTGGCGTCGTTGCTCGAGCGGATGGAGCACGCGCCGATGCAGTCCGAGAGGCTGGAGCCGGGAAGCCCGGCGTACCGCTATCTGACGTAAGGGACGCCCCCGGTCAGGGCCGCAGTCGCTCGACCACCTGTCGATGCAGTTCGGGGTCCGGCTGGGGGAGTCCGAGCATGGCTGCCAGATACAGGCCGTCACCGACGAGTCGGATGATCTCGGCCTGCACCGGGTCGGCGATCTCGGTCTGAAGGCCCTTGTCCCAGCTTCGCATCACATGGGTGACGGCCTTCTGGATTTCGTCGTGTTGTCCGTCGACTGTTCGGAGCGCGGCAATGATCGAGCGAAAGAGCGAGAGTTCTTCGCTTTCGTTCGCATCGGGGATCTGCAGGTAGAACTCGGTGACCGTGGTACCGCCGGCTACGGCGTCGTCGAGTTGCTGATCCGAGCGTTCCCCGAGTCTGCGGACCATGGCCGCGAGGAGGGCTTCCTTGCTGGGGAAGTGATAGAGAAGTCCGCCCTTGGAAACCCCGGCTTCGGCGGCAACGCCTTCGAGCGTGACTTGGGCGACGCCGCTGACCAGCAGCAGCTTCTCCAGTGCGTCGAGAATTCGATCGCGAGTGTCGGCAGCCATGTGATGTGACCCTACCCGGAAATAACTTTACCGCTCAGACGGTTCACTGTTACCGTAGACCTACTGTACCGGCTGGACGGTGCAGTGAATTTTTTTCGGAGAGAACTCAGAGAAAGTCGCAGGGGAGCAATGTCAGTGTCGGCAGATCACACGTCTGCAATCAATCCCGACGAGGTTCGGGCGACAAAGCGTGACTGGGCGGGCTTGATAGTCCTTGCCTTTGCTGTGTTGCTCATCGCAGTCGACGGCACGGTGCTCGATCTTGCGCTTCCGTTCATCAGCGCCGACCTCGAACCGAGCAGCACGCAGTTGCTGTGGATCATCGACGTCTATTCGTTCGTGCTCGCCGGTCTGCTCATCACCATGGGTACGCTCGGCGACCGGATCGGTAGGCGGAAACTGCTCCTGATCGGCGCAGTCGGCTTCGGTCTCGCCTCGATCATCGCCGCTCTCGCTGTCAGTCCCGAGATGCTCATTGCCGCCCGCGTGCTGCAAGGTATCTCCGGTGCAACGCTGATGCCGGCCACCCTCGGTCTGATCCGCACGATCTTCGTCAACCCGCGTCAGCGCACCGAGGCGATCGGCGTCTGGGGCGCGATGGCAGGTGGCGGTACCGCGGCCGGCCCGTTGGTCGGTGGTTGGTTGCTCGAGCACTTCTGGTGGGGCTCGGTCTTCTTGATCAACATCCCGGTCATGATCGCGCTGGTCGTGCTCGGCCCGATCTTGATTCCGGAGTCGAAGGACCCCAATCCGGGTCGATTCGACCTCGTCAGCGCTGGTCTGTCGATGGCGACCATGCTGCCGTTGGTGTACGCGGTCAAGGAATCCGTGGTGCACGGCGTCAGTATCACGTTGCTGGTGATCGGCCTTGTGGGTCTCGCGGCCGGCTACGTGTTCGTGCGTCGTCAGCGGATGCTGAAGGATCCGATGTTGGATCTGAAACTGTTTGCCAACGCGTCGTTCTCCACCGCCGTCATCACCAACCTGCTCTCGATCTTCGCGCTGGCAGGTGTCCTGTTCTTCGGTTCGCAGTACCTGCAGTTGGTGCTGGGTAACTCGGCGCTCGACGCCGGGTTGCTGATGCTCCCGGGTATGTTGCTCAGCGCATTCACCGCGGTTGCGGCGGCTTGGTTGATTCGCCGGTGGTCGGTGTCTCACGTGCTCAGCGCAGGCCTCGCGGTTGCCGGTATCGGCGCTGTGATGCTGCTCGCCCTCGGGGTGGACAGCGGGCCGTTGATGTTCGTGATCGGCTTCGGTCTGGCCGGTGCTGGTGTCGGTGTCGCGTTGACGTTGACATCGGATCTCGTGGTCAGCTCGGTGGAACCCGAACGCGCCGGCGCTGCGTCCGCTGTGTCGGAGACCGCGTACGAACTTGGCATCGCGCTCGGCGTGGCGATCCTGGGCAGCGTGGTGATGGCGATCTTCCGCAAGGGAATCGACACCTCGATGCTCGAAGCAGATCAGGCGCACGCTGCACAGGGCACACTCGGCGGTGCCCTGCAGGAGGCAACGTACCTACCGGGTGAACTCGGTTCGGTGCTTGCCGATTCCGCGAAGTCGGCGTTTGTCGACGGTATGCACGTTGCTGCCGGTGCAACAGCTTTGGTTCTGTTCGTCAGTGCCGCATTGGTGTTGCGGATGCTGCGGAGTACACCAGAGAACGCGAAGCGTTAGCGCGTGAAACAGTAGAACGCGAAGCGTTAATACCGGAATCTCGAGAGTTAGTCAGCTTTCGAGTACGACGAACGAGTGCCCAGGCACGACGGTTGCGGACGCGGTCTCGTCCTGTGTCGGCGGATCCCACCAGAGGATGGGGGTTCCGCCGGCCGGGACCGAGGCCGCGTCCGTTCCCAGATTGCACACGATCTGTAAAGCGCCGCGGCGTAGGGTGATCCACTGTTTGTCCTCGTCGTAGTCGACGTGCAGGTTCCCGAGCCAAGGGTCGGTGATCTCGATTCGCTTCTTGCGCAGGGCCAGTAGATCGCGATAGCACGCGAGGACGCGCGCGGGCGTCTCGTCGGTTCGCTCGCTCCAGTCCAGTTTCGACCGCAGAAATGTCTGGGGGTCTTGTGGATCCGGAATGTCGTCGCTGTTCCAACCGTGGGCTGCGAACTCAGCCTTGCGGCCCTTGGCGGTGGCCTCCCCGAGTTCCGGTTCCGGATGCGAGGTGAAGAACTGGAACGGGGTAGTGGCTCCCCATTCTTCGCCCATGAACAGCATCGGCGTGTACGGCGAGAGCAGGACCAGCGCCGCCTTGATCGCCAACTGTCCTGGCGTCAGATAGGCGCTGGGGCGGTCACCGATCGCGCGGTTGCCGATCTGATCGTGGGTGCACGTGTATGCGAGCAGAGCGCTGGCCGGCTGATGGGTGATGTCGATCGGACGGCCGTGAACCCGCCCACGAAATGAAGAATACGTTCCGGCGTGGAAGAAACCGCGCCGCAATGTATTTGCCAGGGATTCCAAAGATCCGAAGTCGGCGTAGTAACCCTGGCGTTCGCCAGACACGGCCGTGTGAATGGTGTGGTGGACGTCGTCGTCCCACTGCGCGTCCAAGCCGAACCCGCCCGCCGCGCGCGGCGTGATGAGAGTGGCGTCGTTGAGGTCGCTTTCGGCAATCAGCGTGAGCGGTCGACCCAGATGGGCCGACAGTGTTTCCGTTCGGACCGCGAGTTCCTCGAGGATGTGCGTTCCGGTGTGGTCGACCAATGCATGGACGGCATCGAGACGTAGGCCGTCGATGTGGAAGTCGCGCATCCATCGCAAGGCATTGCCGATGATGTACTCGCGAACCTCGCCCGACGCAGGACCACCGATGTTGATCGTTCGGCCCCACGTGTTCGCGCCGTCCGCGATGTAGGGACCGAATCGTTCGAGATAGTTGCCCGACGGGCCCAGATGGTTGTAGACCACGTCCAAGATCACGCCGAGCCCGCGTTCGTGGGCCGCATTCACCAAGCGTTGCAATCCGTCCGGACCACCGTAGATCTCGTGGACCGTGTACCAGAGCACACCGTCGTAGCCCCAGTTGTGAGTTCCGTTGAAGCCGTTGACCGGCATGATCTCCACGAACCCGACGCCGAGGTCCACCAGGTGATCGAGACGTTCGATCGCGGCGTCGAAAGTTCCTTCGGTGGTGAACGTTCCGATGTGCAGTTCATAGACGGACGATCCTGGGAGCTGCCGCCCGGTCCACTGAGAGTCGGTCCAGGACGCCTCGTGCAGTTGGTGCAGTTGGGAGAGAAGGTGCACGCCTTCGGGCTGGCGTGGTGACCGCGGATCCGGAAGGATGTCGCCGTCGACGACAAATCCGTAGCGAGCCTGGTTGTCGCAGTCGACCTCGGCTCGCCACCATCCGTCGTCCGTGCGGTCCATGTCGTGAGTGATGCCGTTGACTTCGACCCGGACCGATTCCGGTGTGGGCGCCCAGACCTCGAAAGTATGCACACGATCAGCATGCCTTGTTCGGTCGGATGTGGCAGCCCAGCAGAGTCGAATCCGTCCTGCTCGTAGCCCGTCGTCGCGAAGAAGGTGGGTGCGAGGCCCTGACTTTTCATACCTGTCGAGTACTCGCCCGTCTCCGGATGACGAGAGGCAGCGCCGTATTTCCGAGCCGGATCATTCGTCGGCGGGCTCGATGTGTTCGGCACCGATGACCGAAAGCCGGTATTCCTGTGCATCCTGCTCGGTTTCGAAATCCTTCTCTTCGAGAAGATTTCGATCAGCGTCGAGGTATCGGTAGGTCGTCATCCCTCCACCGTGCCACTGTTGTCCGATTCGTGCTCGGATACCGGGTAACTTTCGTCGACGACCGTTTGAATGAGTCTCCCGTAGTGCCGGACCAGATCTTTCGACGACAACGAGTCCTCTCCGAGGAGGTCGAGAGTCCGCATACCCGTGGCCAGCCCGAGCATCAGTGAAGCAACCAGTTGGCTGCGCACCAGATCGGGCGATGTGTCACCGATGTGTCGTGCAATCCCGTGTACGTAGCGTTCCTTGATCTCGGCCCGGGCGGCGTCCGGGTCCGGGGCTTCGTGCACGAGTATGGCGAGCATCGCCCATGGATCAGTTTCGTCGGCTTCCCTGCGGCCGACGAGCTTCTCGACCAATCGGTAGCCGACGTCAGCGGAGGAATCGGCGTTCGGGGCCTCGTCCATCGGAGGTGTGGATGGAATTGCTGCCGAATACAACCGAGCTTTGCTGCCGTATATCTTCATGACCAAGGCAGGGGAGTAGCCGGCCGCGGCTGCGACGTCCTTGATCTTCGTCGATGAGTATCCGCGTTCTGCGAACAGTGCTTTCGCTGCTGTGAGGATGGTGTCTTCGGCGGTACTCATGTCGGGATCTTCTCATGGCTGGATGTTCGTACGGTCGGATGTTCGTGCGGTCGGTTTCCTCATGCGGTCGTCAGTGGCTCCGCGTCGACGGGAACGTCGAAGTCGATGACGGTGGACTGTGCGATAACGGCGATCTGACGTGCCAGTGTGCCGTGTCCGCTCTCGGTCAAGGCGGTCAGGATGTATCGACCGGAAGTGGGGAGCGCGATTTCGTAGTGTCCAGTTCCGTCGGTGACTGTGGAAGCGACGAACTCGCCAGTGGGTTTCGTCAGGGTGACGACGGTTCCCGAAGTCGTTCGGCCACCAACGCTTACGCTGCCGGCGATTGTGAGCCTCTCGCCGAGCTCTACGGTGTGCGTCGATTGCGAGTTGTCGAAGCAGATCACCTGTGACCTCGGGGACCAGCCGTCAGCGCTCGTCACCACCAGGTACCGGCCGGGCTGAGGTAGCGCGAGGGAGAAGCTGCCCTCGTTGTCGGCACGACTCCAATCGATCGGTCGCCCTTCCAAGTCCATCACGGTGACAACTGCCTGCCGGATCGGTCGGCTGTCCGCTCGAACGACGCGACCGGCGACCACGATTTCGGTATCGCTCGCCGCAGCGTCCGGAAGTTCGAAACCTTCGGGGGTTACCGGGCGAAGTGCCGTTTCGGGTTTTGCACCGCGACGCGGAATGAATGCGGCCGCAGCGGTCGCCGCCACTGCTGCGAGGGCGGCGAACCAGAATATGTTCTTGAAGGCGTCGATCGACGGAAGTCCTTCACCAGGTCCGGACGAGATGACCATCGAGGTGAGCATGGCGGCCACCACGGCGCTCGAGACCGAGGTGCCGACCGAGCGAAGGAGTGAGTTGAGGCCGTTTGCCGACGCGGTTTCGGTGATCGGGACCGAGCGCATGATCAACATCGGCATCGCGGAGTAGGCGATCGCAGTTCCGATACTGACCACCGCCGCGCTGATCACGATCAATGCGATCGACCCGGTCAGGAACACTCGCGCGATGTACGCGAGCGCGAGCACCGTGCCGCCGACGATCAGAGTGATCTTGGCGCCGAATCGTTTGGTGACGTTCGCGGACACCGGAGCGAAGAAGACCATAGCGAGGCCTGCCGGAATCATGCACAGCCCAGCTGCCATCACTCCCAGCTCGAAGCCGTACCCGGAGATTTTCGGCATCTGCAGCTGTTGAGTGGTCGAGAGGTTGTTCGCGTACATCGAGAAGCCCACGAGAATAGAGGCGACGTTGGTCAGTAGAACCGGCCGCTTGGCCGACGTCCGCAAGTCGACCATCGGTTGGGTAACCCGGAGCTCGTAAGGGAACCACAGCGCGAGCGTCACGATCCCGATGACGAACATCAGCAACGTCGGTTCACTGGTCCATCCCCAGCGGGCGCCCTTGGAAATGGCCAGAAGAAGTGCGGCAAGTGAAACCGAGAGCATGACCGCGCCGACGAAGTCGAACTTGCCACGGGTACGAACACTTGATTCCGGGACTACGACCGCTACGGCGATAGTGAGGACGATGCCCACGATTGCCGAGAGCCAGAAGATGGCCGGCCATCCGAGATGCTCGTAGATCAACCCGGCGAGCGGGAGTCCGAATGCCGCGCCGACCCCGAGAGTGGCACTCATCAACGCGGTCGCCGACGCCACCTTCTCCTTGGGGAGTTCGTCGCGCATGATGCTGATCCCGACCGGAATCATCGAAATTGCAAAACCTTGAAGCCCGCGCCCGATGAGCAACGCAACGAAGTTGCCGCCGATCGCTGCGACCAGTGATCCGATCACAATTGTCGTCATCGAGACCAACATCATGCGTCGTTTGCCGAACATGTCTGCCAACCGGGTCACGATCGGGGTGGCCACAGCACTGGTCAGCAGGGTGACGGTGACAAGCCACGAAGCGTCGTCGGTGCTGACGCCGAAAATCTTCGGAAATTCAGGCAACAGTGGAATGAACATCGTTTGTTGCAGTGCGACCACGGTGCCGGACAGACAGAGGATTGCGGTGATGAGCCGACTCGAACGGCGAGGGGTTGGAGACGAGTGCAATGCCAACAGTCTTGTCCTTCACGAGGAGTGGGGTGAACGAGAATTCACCCCAGAGTGAACCACTGTTCACCCTAAAATGTCACGTCGGCAGATTGTGTCTTCGGTCACGGCGATGGCGTCGCAGGTGGTTTCCTTGCCGGTTTCGCGGGAACAACGGAAGTGGTGTTCTGTGCCTGCGCTGGGCGGGCGGCAAGGAGGAGTGATGCGTGCCGAAGTTGGTGACCGCCTTCATGTTCAAGGGCGAGTTGTCGGTCAGTCCGAAGTGACCGCCGAGGTCCTCGAAGTTCACGGCGATGACGGGGGTCCGCCGTATCTGGTGAGATACGACAACGGGCACGAGGCGCTCGTGTTTCCCGGTAGTGACGGTTGGATCGACCATCCCGGAAAAAGCTCCTGATCTGCATAGTTCTTTCCCTGCATGGCTGTTGCATCGAATGCGGCTAGAGTGTGCGCAATGGAGGGCAAACGCCAATATCACTCCCGTGTGCGCGAGGCCTCGGCGCAGCGAACCCGAGAACTCATTCGTGATGCGGCACAGGCTCTGTTTGTGCGAGACGGGTACGTCAGCGCCACTGTCAAACAGATTGCCGACGCCGCCGGCGTGGCCAATCGGACCGTGTTCACAGCGTTCCCCGGTGGAAAGCTCGAGATCTTCGAAGCGGCGCTAGCCGAGGCTCTCGACGCCGATCCGGTTCCTCTCGGCGCGCCGAGTTCGGCCTCGGACCCTGACGACGTTCGGCGGATCGTCTCCCAGATCGTGGCGCAGGGCATCGGGCTGCTCGAACGCGCCGGTGCGCTCATGATGGTCACAGTGGAATCCTCCGGTGCCGATTCCGATATGCGTCGTCTGTCCGAGGAATCAGCCGAGCAATCGGCAGTCAACGCGATGTCGATAGCGGAGGGCCTGTCGGAGCACGGTTTGCTGAGGCCGGAGATTTCGCTCGACAAGGCTGCCGGAATCCTTGCCGCCTTCGTCTCGCCTCAGCTTCACCAGCAATTGCGTCGTGTCAGCGGTTGGGACGTCGACGCGTATCGAACGTGGCTCGAGTTCAACATTCGTCAGAATCTAATGTACTAATCGGTCTGTTTTAGTTAGCATGGCGAGGGTTTTTTATACTCGGGAGGAATCGCCAGCGTGCCCTATGCCTTGTTCGGCCTCATTACGATGCTGCTCTGGATCTTTTGCATCGTCGACGCGATCACGAGAGACGACGCTTATATCCAGTACCTACCCAAGGTCGTCTGGATTCTGATCATCATCTTCCTTCCCACGCTGGGTTCGGTGTTGTGGCTGGTGGTCGGTCGCGCGCAGAACGCACCGCGTGGGTACGTCGGCCCAACCGGTTACGGCGAATACGAGCGTCCGGGACGCGCGGTGGCCCAAGATCCCGCGGCGGACGAAGCCTTCCTGCGTCAGTGCCGCGAGCGGGCGGAGGAGCAGCGGCGAATCGCCAAGCAGCAGCAGAGGCGCGACGGCGACGCCGATCGGATTTGAGTTACCGGTACGTCATGAGCTGGTCCAGTACGAGACGAAGTGGCGGCCATGATGTTCGGCCACGACGGGTCACCGCATAGGCAGTGAGGGTGACAGGCGGATCGATGAGTGGTTCGACGTGCACGCCTTCGCGAGTCTTGCGTTCGAGAGGCATCAGTCCGACGCCGTAACCGCTGAGGATCAAGAGTTCGACCAAGTCGAGACTGTCGATCTGGTGAGTGATCCGAGGGGTGAATCCCGCAAGCGATGCGAGAGTTCGGACGGCTCGCTCGTCTGCAGTGTTTCGTGAGTTCACTATCCACGGCGTGTCTGCGAAGGCGCGGAGATCGATCCCGGATCCCCCGGACTCGTCGGGAGTGTTCGCGTTGTCGGGAACGCACAGTCCCCACGGCGTAGACCAGAGCGGAATTGCTTCGAGTAGAGGGCTAGGCGACGCGGGGGCGAGGTTGTAGTCGTAGGTCAGTGCGAGGTCGAGGTCGTCGCGTTCGAGGAGTGCAAAGGCCTCAACTGGTTCGTATTCGGAGATCCTCACGTCCACCTGCGGATGGCTGTGTTTCAGGCTTAGCGCAACCGGGAGCATCGCCGTTCGGATGGCAGTCGCGAACCCGCCGACTCGCAAAGTTCCCACCGGTTCTGCGTCCGGATCGAGGTCCAGCCGGGCGGCGTCGAGAGCGGCCAGGATCGTGACGGCATGATCGGCAAGTCGTTGCCCGGCAGGCGTGAGGCGGACGCGTCGGCCTTCCGGCTCGATCAACGCAGTGCCGGTTTCCGTAGTCAGGGCCGCGAGCTGTTGGGACACCGTCGACGTCGTGAGGTTGTGAGCTTCGGCGACGGCGCGCATCGAACCAAGACGCGAGAGTTCGAGGAGGAGATGGAGTCGACGGGTTTCCATCCTTCAATCATTCACTAATCGTGAACATTATGTGGGTCAAAATCGCGTGGACGCGAACGGTCGCTGTCCCGTTCAATTCAGCTATGGAAACGAGAGCGCGAGCCGGCGTCGGCCTGGCTGTTCTGGCGATGTTGTGCGTGCAGCTCGGCCTCGCTGTGTCGGTGGGTCTGATCGATCAGCTCGGCGCGGATGGGGCGGCGTGGGTGCGCCTTGCCTGGGCGGGCATCATTCTTCTGATCATCGTCAGGCCCCGGCCGTCCGCGTTCACCCGCAAGGCGTTTCTGGCCTGCGTGGTCCTCGGTGTGGTCACCGCGGGGATGACGCTCCTGTTCATGGCGGCCGTGGAGCGCCTTCCGCTGGGAACGGCAAGCGCGTTGGAGTTCTTGGGTCCGCTGACAGTTGCATTGCTGCGGGGGCGTGGCCGCGTTCTGTGGCCGGTTCTGGCCGGCGCCGGAGTAGTGCTTCTGACCGAGCCGTGGGCGGGAACGGTCGACCTGGTCGGCGTGGCTTGTGCACTCGGCGCCGCACTCTGCTGGGCGATGTACATTCTGCTCACCCAGCGTGTCGGCGACGAGGTTGCCGGTATCAACGGGCTGGCGGTGTCGATGGCGGTTGCCGGACTGGCAGCGACAATTGCCGTGGGGCACTCGGCTATTGGGCGACTGACCCCGCACCTGATTCTCGTGGGACTCGGGCTCGCGATTTTGCTGCCCGTCGTCCCCTTCGTCTTGGAGATGGTCTCGTTGCGCCGGCTCTCCACGGCGGCGTTCGGCACGCTGATGAGTCTCGAACCTGCGTTCGCTCAGCTCATCGGTTTGGTTGTGCTGCACCAGGTCCCGAGCATTCTGGCGGTGGCCGGTATTGCTTGCGTCGTCGTCGCCGGTGTGGGCGCGGCCCGAGGTGGTGCTCGAGGTGGTGCTCGGGACGGGGCTCAGAAGCCGGCTGACCCACCCTCCGATTCCGAGCGAACGTACCTTTCGGCGCCTTCATGAGACCGAGAGTGCCGTTCGCTCAGCGGGAGTTCGCCGCCTCGATCGCGCCATCGAACAGGTCGGCGACCTCGCCGAGGGAGTCGAGAATCGGCTGACCTGATTGTTCGACGCGAGCCCGAACCAGCGAACCCTCGAGCGCCGACACCGCCAGGACGGCAAGGCGCTCCGCTCGGGTGCGCGCGACACCGGACCCGATCAGTGAGTCGCGCAGTAGCGATGACCACTGTCGGTAGACCGCCTGCCCGGCGGTGGTGACGCTCTCCGAATCGGGGGCGAGCTCCAGGAGCACCGTCGTGATCGGTGAGCCTTCGTGGAATTCGGATTTGCTCACCCATTCGACTAGTAACCGCGCGTACTCGCGTAGAAGCGACCCGGCGTCCGGTTGGCTGTCGGCGAGTTCTGTCAGAGTATCGGTTACCAACTGCCCGCCGACGCGAACGACCTCCGCGCCGATCTGCTCTTTTCCGCCGGGAAAATAGTGGTAGAGCGAACCTTTCGGGGCTCCACTCGACTTGAGGATCTCGTTGAGTCCTGTTGCCGCATACCCCTGGCGGCGAAAAAGATCGGCCGCTGCTCGGACCAGCGCTTCGCGGTGTTTCGGGGGAGTTGCCACGAGTTGGAGCTTAAACACCCCGGTGATCCACCACAATCTATGTAGACTGGTCTACATGGAAAATTCTGAAATGCTCGAACAGTTGCGCGCGGTCAACGCCTCGGCGGCTTTCAACCGTTGGGCCGGATTCGAAGTCACGGAGGCAGAACCGGGTCGCGTCTGTCTGCGGCTCGAATGGCGTGAGGATCTGGGCCAGTACTCGGGACACCTGCACGCTGCGCTCGTGGCGGGACTCGTCGACACCGCGTGCGGATTTGCTGCTTTCACCCAGGTAGGTGTCGTGGCGGCGTCCAACTGCGCGGTCAATTTCGTGAGTCCGGGCGTCGGAACCGCATTTGTCGCCACGGCGCGCTCGGTCAAGGCCGGGCGCAAGCAGGTGTTCGTCACTGCCGAGGTACATGCCGAACGCGAAGGCGAATCGGTGCTCGTCGCGTTCGGCACCACCCTGTTGGTTCCACTCGCCCTTAAGGCCTAGGCAAGACAGAGCTGAAGGTCACGGAACGAGGATGAACTTGCCGGCGGGGTGCGAACTCTGCAACTCGGTGTGAGCGAGTGCCACGTCCGCGAGCGGGAAGGTCTTGGCGATCTTCACGATGAGGTGTCCGGAACCGGCTTGTTCGACAAGTTCGGATCGTGCCTTCAACCGGGCTTCGGCGCTCGCCGGATTACCGCCGCCGACGGAAGCGAAGCCGTCGGTCTGAGCTCGCCCGAACGCGACAATGGTGACGATGCGACTCCTGTCGGTGACCAAAGCCAGAGATGCATCGACGGCTTCGTCCGTTCCGGCGGTGTCGAACGCCGCATCGACGCCATTCGGTGCGAGTTCACGAACACGCGCTTCGAGTCCTTCGCCGTAGAGCACCGGCGTCGCGCCGAGTGAACGCACGTAGTCCTGATTGGAGGCTCCCGCGGTGCCGATCACGGTGGCTCCACGAGCCACTGCCAACTGAACGGCAATCGCGCCCACACCGCCGGACGCGCCGTGGATGAGGACGGTGTCCCCGGAGCCGACTCGAATGGTGTCGAGGGCGTCGACTGCAGTTCCGCCGACAAGAAGGAGGCCGGCCGCCTGTTCCCAGCTGATGCCGGCGGGCTTCGCGGTGATCGAGGAGACCGGCACGACTACCTGTTCGGCGTAAAGACCGTTGCCAGGGCTGACGATCACCTCGTCGCCGACGGCTACGTCGGTGACACCGTCACCGACGGCCGAGACGACACCCGCAGCCTCGCCGCCGAGGTGGATCGGAAGTTTCTCGGGGTCGGTGCCGAAAGCGCCGCTGTAGAGCTTGAAGTCGAAGGGGTTCACGCCGATCGCTTTGACATCGACCAGGACTTCTCCTGATCCAGGCGACGGTAGATCCACGTCAACGAGCTTCAGGACCTCGGGCGTTCCGTATGTCTGCGCTACAACAGTTTTGGTCATGTGTCGCGCAACCGTCCTCGGGGAAGCGATATTCCCCGAGGACGGGAAAAACTCGAGAAGATTCGATCAGCGGATCAGCGTTCCCAGATCCAGTGGCATCGCGATCCCCGTGATGTGGTGGGCTTCGTCGGAACCGAGGAACGCTACGGCGGCGGCAATGTCCTCGGGCTGGCTGACGGGATCGGGCAAGGTTTGCATGAAGATCGGGCCGAGCGTGTGAGCGTGTGCGTCGATGAGTGGCCTCATGTCGGTCATCTGCATACCGGTTTCCACGCCGTGCGGGTGAATCGTGTTGACCCGAATGTTGTACTGCCCCAACTCCGAGGCCATCGTCTTCGCCAGGCCGGTGATGCCGTGTTTGCTCGCGACGTAGTGGGCGAGGAAGGGGAGCCCGCGCAGGCCCGCCACGGAACTGGTGAAGATGATCGAGCCGCCGGTGCCCTGTTCGATCAGGTGCGGGATTGCTGCCTTTGCGGTGTGGAAGACGCCGGTCAGGTTGACGTCGAGCGTTTCCTGCCACTGCTCGGGCGTGATTTCCCACGACATGTTGGCCGAGCAGATTCCGGCGTTCGCGACGACGACGTCGAGGCGCCCCAATTCGTTGATGCCGGCTTCGAGCGCCGCCGACAGCGCAGCGAAGTCGCGGACGTCTGTTTTGGTGGCGACAATTCGACGGTCCAGTGCCTTGACCAGTTCGACCGTTTCGGCAAGGTCGTCTTCGGTGGCGCCGGCATACGAGGTGGATTCGAACTGAACACACGCATCGACGGCGATGATGTCTGCGCCCTCTTCTGCCAGACGGACCGCTTCAGCGCGCCCCTGACCGCGGGCTGCCCCGGTGATGAAGGCGACTTTCCCGGTGAATCGACTGGCAGTCATGCTCAAACCTCCGAATAGTGGTGACAATCTGCTCTTCGGAAGTTAGCGCGACGAAGTTCTTTTCGGGCGGGAATGTCCAGTCAGCGGAAATCGCTCAGCGCGCTCCGGTCAACAGCGCACAGGGCCCGGCGGCGAAAATGTCCCGCGCATCCGCGGACGTGACGGGCCGTCCGCTCAAAGCATCGACCCAGTCGCCATCTGGCAGGTCGACTCGCGTATCTCGCCAACCATGCGCCGAGAGTCCGAGTGAATGCCGCGTCGCCAGAGCAATGACTCTGGCCGATTCGCCGACGGGGCCGCGCGAGAACCCGACCAGATGACCGGACGCGGAACCCGAAGCGAATATCGGCCGATATTCACCGCGGTCGAACCACGAGGGATTCGCGCGCCGCAGAGTCAGCGCCGTGCGAACGAGGTGCAACTTTGCGGCTCCCGTCGCGTCGATCGTCGCGGCGTCGGCTTCGAGGAGTGATCGCCTCGCTCCGTAGTCGACAAGGCGCCGGTTGTCCGGATCGACCAACGAGTCTTCCCACAGCTCAGTGCCCTGATAGACGTCGGGAACGCCCGGCCCGAGGAGTTGGAGCAGCTTTTGGCCCAAAGAGTCCGACCAGCCGTGACGAGCGATCCGGCCGACGAACTCGCTGACCGAATCGCCGACCGGACCGTCGATCACCTCGTCGATCCACCTGTGCACCTCCGATTCGAAGCCGGCGTCCGGATCGTTCCAGGAAGTCTTCGCGCCGGATTCGCGGACAGCCTTCTCCGCATAGGCGTGTATACGCTCGCGCAACTCGGGAACCGAGGCCGCGGAACGACCGTCGGCCGGCCACACGCCGATGATGTTCTGCCACAAGAACAATCCGGTCAGTGGATCAGGGCTGGGGCAGACGTCTTCCCAGTCGCGAAGAAGCCGGGACCACAGGGTCGGCACCTGGGACAGAACACCGATTCGCGCCCGCACGTCCTCGCCGCGTTTGGTGTCATGAGTGGACAGACTCGTCATCGCACGCGGCCACTGCTTCGCTCGGTCTGCGTTGTGGAGATGGAATTCGGCGACGGAGACAGCAAGCGATGCCGGGTTGCCGCCGACTTCCTGACGCGAGACCAGGCGCGCCGTTCGATAGAAGAGTCGATCTTCGACGGACTTGGCCATGACAGCGCCGCACACCTGCTGGAAACGAACCGCTGCTTCACCGCCGTTGACCAGCGCTTGCGCCAACACGTTGAACGCTGCTTCATGCCCAGGGGCCAACTCGTGCATGTCGCCGACGATACGAGCGGCCAAACCGGCAAGGGGACTGTAGTCGGATCGATACACCGGCATCCGGGCGATCGCGACGACAACTGCGTCGTTCAGTTCGGTCTCACTGCAACGACTTCCGGTTTCGCGCTGGATTGCGCGCACGAGCCTGCGAACCTCGGGTGCCAGGTCACCGCGCCCGGTGTCGCGTTTGAACTGACGTTCGGTGTGATGCAACCATGCGCCGTCCCCGTCGTCGCCGGTCAAATCTGCAGAGAGTTCGGTCAATTCGAGTTCGGCGGCGGGATCGACGAAGATGCCGCCCAGTTGATTGAGGGCGTCGTATCCGGTGGTGCCGTCGATCGGGAGCAGCGGATCGAGTGGTTCCGTGTGGCCGAGGATCTTCTCGATCACAAGCCACTGCTCTGGTCCGAGCAGTGCCCGCAGACGCCCCAGATACTCTGCCGGATCGGCGAGTCCGTCCGGGTGATCGATGCGAACTCCGTCGATCAGTCCTTCGTCGACCCACGACTTCAGTTCCCGATGGCAGAGTTCGAAGACTCGGGGATCCTCCTGGCGCAGGGCAGCGAGTTCGTTGACGGCAAAGAACCGTCGGTAGTTGATGATTCCGGCGTTCCACGGGACGAGTCGGTACGACTGCCTGGCGTGGACCTCCTGTGGGGATCCGAATTCGGTACCGGCCGCGACAGGGAAGCGGTGCTCGTAGAACGCGAGAAGTGTTTCCTCGCCATCTTTTTCGACAGTCAGGGCTTCGAGATCGTCTTGGCTGCCCAGTATCGGGAGCGAAAGTTTTCCGTCGGCTCCGTCGGCTCCGTTGTCCTCGGCCCAGTCGATGTCGAAGAAATCCGCGTACTCCGACCCCCGTCCATGCGTGAGAACGTCCCACCACCAGGCATTTTCGCGTGGTTTGGCAACCCCGACATGGTTGGGGACGAGATCGACGATCAGGCCCATTCCGTGTGCCCGGGCCGCGTGCGACAACTCCACCAAGGCCTCGCGGCCGCCGAGTCCAGCGGACACGGTTGTCGGATCCGTGACGTCGTAGCCGTGCGTCGACCCGGACGTTGCCGTGAGGATGGGGGAGAGATAAAGATGCGAGACCCCCAACCCCTCGAAGTAGTCCACCAGTGCGGCCGCATCACGAAGGGTGAACGCGTCCGGGCGCAACTGCAGTCGGTAGGTGCTGGTTATCGGGGCCATGTGCACGTCTCCCTCAGGCGGTTCTACGAAGTACCGTCAATGCTCGCGCTTTTACATCCAGTGTTGTGCCGGCTTTGATCACGGTGTCGCTCTCACCGGTCGGGATCGACGTGTCGAGCACGACAGTCCACTCCGACGCGTAGTCCGCGTTGGGGGTGGAGAATTCGAGATCCTCGTAGTGGGCGTTGAAACAGAGGAGGAACGAATCGCCGGTGACGCGCTCGCCGCGGTAGTTCGGTTCCGGGATCGCGTCGCCGTTGAGAAAGACAGCTAACGACTTGCCGAAACCGCTGTCCCAGTCGGCCGGAGTCATTTCCTCGCCCGACGGCGTGAGCCAGGCGATGTCGCGACTCTGATCGCCACTTCGAATGGGTCGGCCCTCGAAGAATCGACGACGCCGGAATACCGGGTTCTTGGCGCGCAAGGCAATTGCGCGCTTGGTGAACTCGACGAGGTCCGCGTTGGTTTCCGCGAGAGTCCAATCCATCCAGGACAGTTCCGAATCCTGGCAGTAGACGTTGTTGTTCCCCTGCTGAGTTCGACCCATCTCGTCGCCGTGAGCCAGCATCGGGGTGCCTTGACTGAGCATCAGCGTTGCGAGAATGTTCCGGCTCTGGCGTCCGCGCAGTTCGAGGATCTCCGGGTCGTCGGTGGGGCCTTCGACGCCGCAGTTCCAGGATCGGTTGTGTGACTCGCCGTCGTTGTTGTTCTCGCCGTTGGCTTCGTTGTGCTTCTCGTTGTACGAGACGAGGTCGTGCAGGGTGAAACCGTCGTGGGCGATGACAAAATTGATGCTCGCGCCGGGGCGTCGTCCGGTTGCCTCGTAGAGATCAGAGGAACCGGTGAGGCGGGAAGCGAACTCGCCCAGGGTTGCCGGCTCACCGCGCCAGTAGTCGCGGACGGTATCGCGGTACTTGCCGTTCCACTCGGTCCACAGGCCGGGGAAGTTGCCGACCTGGTAACCGCCTTCGCCGACGTCCCACGGCTCGGCGATCAGCTTCACCTGACTGACGATCGGATCCTGTTGCACCAGATCGAAGAAGGCGGAGAGTCGGTCCACGTCATGCAGTTCACGGGCGAGTGTGGAGGCGAGGTCGAAGCGGAAACCGTCGACATGCATTTCCGTGACCCAGTACCGCAGCGAGTCCATGATCAGCTGCAGAGTGTGCGGATGACGGGCGTTGAGGCTGTTGCCCGTTCCGGTGTAGTCCATGTAGAGCGCTTCGTCACCGTCGACCAGGCGGTAGTAGGCGGCGTTGTCGATACCGCGGAAGCTGATGGTCGGCCCCATGTGGTTGCCCTCGGCGGTGTGGTTGTAGACCACGTCGAGGATCACTTCGATACCCGCCTGGTGGAAGCTACGCACCATGGCCTTGAATTCCGCTACGGCCGCATCGGGTTTTGCCGCCGAGGAGTAGTCGGTGTGCGGGGCGAGGAAGCCGAAGGTGTTGTAACCCCAATAGTTTCGCAGCCCCTGGTCGAGCAGCACCTGGTCGTGCATGAACTGGTGGACCGGCATCAGTTCGATCGCCGTGACACCCAGATTGGTGAGGTGCTCGATGATCACCGGATGCGCGAGTCCGGCGTAGGTGCCACGCAACTCCTCCGGAACTCCGGGGTGCGTCGCGGTCATGCCCTTGACGTGCGCTTCGTAGATGACCGTCTCGTGGTACGGACGCTTCGGTGAGCGGTCGGATGCCCAGTCGAAGAACGGATTGATGACGACGGTCGACATCGTGTGACCGAGCGAATCATGTTGGGGGAAAGGGATGGTGGCGGGTTCGTCGACCAGCGGTTCCGGGTCGAAGGGTTCGGGGTCGGAGCCCAGGGCCTCGTCCGACTCTTGATCGCCGGTGGAGCCCTCGTCTTCGTCCTCGAGGTCCACCTCGGTCGATGTAGCTTCAGTCGACACGCCTTCAGTCGACACACCTTCAGTCGGTTCAGCTTCGGCCGATTCGGCTTCCGAACTCGTCTCGTCGGTAACTTCTTCCGACTCCACCGCAGGAGTGTCGTCGTCCGCTGAAGGTTCGGGATCACCCGCCGACTCGACGTCGTAGGAGAACAGTGAACGATCTCCGTCGAAATCTCCGTCGAACGCTTTTCCGTACGGGTCCAGCAGGAGCTTGCTCGGATCGCATCGCAGACCTGCCGCCGGATCGTACGGCCCGTGCACGCGGTAGCCGTATCGCTGACCGGGGGATACCGACGGAAGGTACGCATGCCAGACGTATCCGTCGACCTCGTCCATCCTGACGCGGGTTTCGGTTCCGTCCTTGGCGATCAGGCACAGTTCGACAGCTTCGGCGACCTCGGAGAAGAGCGAGAAATTTGTTCCCGCGCCGTCGTAGGTTGCACCGAGTGGGTACGCACTGCCAGGCCATACCGGGATGGGAGTGGCTGAGGGCGCGCTCGGCGGTTGATCCATGAATCAGACCCTATCGGGTGCAGCCGATCGAATCTCGTCGACTGTCTACGCCGCTGATCACCGTTTTGCCTGGCTGCGGGCGGTTGCAAGCATTCCGGCTGTGATCTGTTCCACCTCTGCCTCCGAACAGAGGTAGGGCGGCATCGCGTAGACGAGGTTTCGGAACGGTCGTAGCCAGACGCCGGCGTCGACGGCTGCATCGGTCGCGCTCTGCATGTCGACCGGCTGCTCGAGTTCGATCACTCCGATTCCGCCTTTGACGCGGACGTCGACGACCCCGGCAATGGTGACCGCTTCGGCGAGGCCGCGAGCGAGACCATGTTCGAGGGCAGCGACGTCACGCCGCCAGTCCATCGCGAGCAGGAGTTCGGTCGACGCGACCGCGACGGCGCACGCAAGTGGATTGCCCATGAAGGTGGGGCCGTGCATCAGCCCGCCGCCCTCACCGGCGGTGATGGTCTCCGCTACCTCCGTGGTGCACAGCGTTGCCGCCAGACTCATGTACCCGCCGGTCAGTGCCTTGCCGACGCACATGACGTCGGGACTGACGCCGGCGTGATCGGCGGCGAACAGTTCTCCGGTGCGTCCGAATCCGGTGGCGATCTCGTCGAAGACCAAGAGGACTTGGTACTTGTCGCAGAGGTTACGTAGGTCGATCAGGTACGCGGGGTCGTGGAAGCGCATTCCGCCGGCGCCTTGGACTACCGGTTCGACGATCACTGCGGCCAGCTCGTCGTGATGCTCGGCCAGTAGCGCTTCCAACTCCTGCACGTACTCGGGGAGATAGTCCCCCGGGGGTGTCTGGGCGAAGACCTGAGGGCGAAGGACGTCGGTCCAGAGAGAGTGCATGCCGCCGTCGGGATCGCAGACGCTCATGGGGGTGAATGTGTCACCGTGGTATCCGCCGCGCCAGGTCATCAAACGATTTTTCGACGGCTTTCCGAGGCTCCGCCAGTACTGCAGGCACATCTTGACTGCGACTTCGACGGCCACCGAACCGGAATCGGAGAGGAACACCTTGTCGAGGTGAGGTGGTGTGATGTCGACGAGCATTCGCCCGAGGCGAGCGGCGGGTTCGTGCGTCAGTCCGCCGAACATGACATGGCTCATCTTGCCCAGCTGCCGCGCGGCGGCGGCGTCGAGTACGGGATTGCGGTAGCCGTGAATGGCGGCCCACCACGAGCTCATCCCGTCGACGAGTCGCCGGCCGTCGGAGAGCGTGAGGGTGGCCCCCTGGGCAGAGTCGACGATCAGCGGACGAGTCGACGCGGGAAACGATCCGTACGGGTGCCAGAGGACATCGGCATCGATGGCGGAGACGTCATGGGGATCAAGTCCGGTTGTGAGCACGGATGCACCCTAACCATTGAGTTGAACGGTGTTCAAGTATGGTCGGAAAAGTGAACACCTCGCTGAATTGGCTCACTGCCGTCGAAGCGGACCGTAGGGCCGCTGGACTGCGCCGCGAACTCCGTCCGCGCACGGTCGACTCCCCGCTGATCGACCTGGCGTCGAACGACTACCTCGGACTCGTGCGGCACCCCGACGTGATCGAGGGCGCAACGGCGGCGCTGCGCCGTTGGGGCGCAGGCGCCACGGGTTCGCGTCTGGTCACCGGCACCACCACCGAACACGAACTGCTCGAAGTCGAACTGGCCGAGTTCGTCGGGGCGGACTCCGGTCTCGTGTTCTCCTCCGGATACACCGCCAATCTCGGCGCGGTGACGGCCCTCTCGGGGCCCGGGTCGTTGATCGTCTCCGACGCAGGATCACACGCCTCGCTCGTGGATGCCTGCCGACTCTCACGCGCGCGGATAGCAGTTGCCCCGCATTCGGACGTGAACTTTCTCGCCGACACGCTGCGCACCAGATCCGAACAGCGAGCGCTGGTCGTCACCGATTCGGTCTTCAGTGCCGACGGAGATCTCGCTCCGCTGCGGGAGATGCATCAGGTGTGCCGCGAACACAGTGCGATTCTGCTGGTCGACGAGGCGCACGGCATCGGTGTGCGCGGTGCCGGTGGACGCGGACTCGTTCACGAGTCGGGCCTGGCCGGTGAACCCGACATCGTCGTGACGGCGACGTTGTCGAAGTCGCTCGCCAGCCAGGGCGGAGTTGTACTCGGCGACAACAAGATCCGCGCGCATCTCATCGACGCGGCAAGAACGTTCATCTTCGACACCGGTCTCGCACCGGCTGCCGTCGGCGCGGCCAGGGCTGCACTCGCCGTCCTCCAGCGCGAGCCGACGCGAGCGCTCGACGTCCTTGCCCGGGCGACCGAACTCGCCGACGTCACCGGGGCCCCATCGCCTGAATCTGCCGTCGTCTCGGTCGTTCTCGGTGATCCGCAACGGGCGTTCGATGCCGCGTCGGCGTGCCGGGACCAGGGGCTGCATGTCGGATGCTTCCGGCCACCGTCGGTTCCGGAAGGAACGTCGCGCTTGCGCCTGACTGCACGAGCAACGCTGTCCGCTGCCGAAATGGAGCAGATCTCACTCGTACTGCGCGAAGTATTGGCAGGTGCCCGCGCATGAGCATTCTCGTAGTGACCGGAACGTCGACCGACGTGGGGAAAACAGTGGTGACGGCAGCACTGGCCTCGGTGGCCCTGCAGTCCGGAAAGTCGGTCGCTGTGCTCAAACCGGCGCAGACCGGCGTCGACGTCGACGGTGCGGGTGATCTGGCCGAGGTCGACCGTCTGACCGGTGGCGGTGTGACGCTGGTCGAGTTGGCGCGGTATCCCGAACCTTTGGCGCCCGATACTGCTGCGCGTAGAAGTGGTCTCCCGTTGTTGGCGCTCGACGACGTGGTCCGGGTCGCTTCCGACCTGGACGCCACTCACGACCTGACTCTGATCGAAGGCGCCGGCGGCTTGCTGGTCCGGTTGGGGACGGACGGATTCACCGCGCGTGATCTTGCCGCCGCTTTGTCAGCGCCGGTCTTGCTGGTGGTTGCCTCCGGCCTGGGCACGCTTAATCACACTGCTCTGACAGTGGAAGCGCTCGGGGCATCCGGCGTGGACTGCGCCGGGTTGGTGATCGGTTCGTGGCCGCAGGAACCGGACCTGGCCGAGAGGTGTAATCGCGAGGATCTGGTCTCGGTCAGCGGCGTCCCCCTTGTCGGAGCAATGCCGGCCGGTAGCGGCAGCGTGAGTGCCCGAGAGTTTGCTCAGACAGCTTGGGCCGCGCTCGGCAAGTCTCATTTGGCCAACTAGAGCCGTAACGTCCGATTTGTCTGCATCGATAGCCAAGGCACAGCGGGGCGCCTTGAATTCGGCGTCCCTCGCGTACGATTCCGGTCGGTATATTTCGGCCGGCGTCTTGGGCGACCCAGAGTCCTGGGCCCGAGTCACCCGATCGTGGTTGTCGAATTGTGAGTTGGTCAGTCGAATGTAGGTGGTGAGTACGGTCGGAAGATTATCGTCATCGGCCGTACGCCGCGCAGTGCTCATCGGTGTTGTCGTCTTCGTCTCGTGCCTGGTCGGAATTCTGAGCCGCCAACCCGGCACGCTTGCTGTCTTCTGGCCGGCCAACGCGCTGCTGCTCGGGATTCTCTTTCGGTCACCGCGTTCCGCGACACCGCTCACCTGGATCTGCGCAGTGGCAAGTTATGTCGGAGCCGACCTGATCACCGGCGGGGCGTGGGAGTCCACGGTGTGGCTCAACGCGGCCAACGTCGTCGGGGTCGCGAGCGCCTTCTACGCCTTTCGCTGGGTTGACGGTGAGGACCGTCGTCTGACCAGTATTCAGTCTGTCGGATATCTCGTGTCGATGACGGTCGTCGGCGCGTCGATGGCAGCGCTCGTCGGCGGAATCGCAAACCGCGTGCTGTTCGGCGGACAGTGGTGGGACGGCTGGTTGCTCTGGTTCTCGAGTGAGTTCGTCAACTACATGACCATCGTCCCACTGGTGCTGACGTTCCCCTCGCTTCGGCGAGTTGATCGAGACCCGAAAGCCGTTGCCGCACTTGTGCGTCGATCAATCGTTCCGACAGCGCTCCTGGCGGTCTGCATCATTTTGGAGTGGGTGATCGGCGGCGCCGGAGCGATCGCGTTCGCCATGCCGGCGCTCGTGACTGCAGCCTTGCTCACCAATGTTTTTGTCACGTCGATGCTCACAGCCGTATCAACTGCCTGGACGTTGGTGCTGACGGCCGACGGTCATCTCGGATTGTCCAGCGAAGGCCTCTCGCCCGTCAGCGCGTCGGTCCAGATCGGATTGTCGCTGCTGGCGGTAGCGCCGATCGCGGTGGCATGTGTGATCCTCGAGCGCCGCCGCGCGCTCGAAGCGCTGACGCAAGCCGTGACCCACGACGATCTCACCGGTGCGTTGCGTCGGGACGAGTTCTTCCGGCGAGGCGGCGGCGTGACGGGTGCGACCGATCCGCGTCGACGCTCCGGACGTCCGGTCAGCGTCCTGATGATGGATCTGGATCACTTCAAGCTGGTGAACGACAACCTCGGTCACCGCGCCGGCGACACCGCGTTGGTGAGTTTTGCCGATCAGGTCCGGCGGCACCTCGACGACAAGCATCTGTTCGCCCGCTTGGGCGGCGAGGAGTTCGTCGTTTTGATGACAGGTGTCGATCTGGAAGGTGCAACCGCAACGGCCGAGATGATTCGACGCGCGCAGGCGGAGAATTCGTCAGCTGTGTTGGGCGACTTCGGGCCGACCGTCAGCATCGGTGTCGCGTGTTCACCTCACGGCGACGCAGATCTGACGCAATTGGTCGACGGCGCCGACGAAGCCTTGTACGAAGCGAAGAAACTCGACCGGAATCGAACGGTCTCGCTGACGCTCGGAGAAGTCACGTAACCCGTGCGGACCCGCAGTGTTTGCAGGTCCGCACGGGCTGGTGGTGTCGAGCGATTCAGAAGAGGTTGATCAGTGCCGGAACGCTGAACAGGGCGACGTAGTAACCCATGAACAGGACACCGCCGTGAATCTTGAACAGACGCCCGAGAAGGCCACCGACCAAGCCGACGGTCACGGTGATCAGGAGGCCCAGGATGCCGCCCTCCCAGATGCTGATGACGACGACGAGTCCCGTGAACACCGCGATCACAGCTTCGTGACTGATGTGCTTGACCACCGCTGACGCAGCGCGGTACGCGTAGTTCATGGCAAACGGATATGCGATGACTGTTGCCGTGACCACTGCCAGCAGGCCGTAGAGCAGGAACTCCCACTGCGTCAGGTACGTGGAGAGATTGTTGATCACTCCGGTTTCCTGATTGGTCTCGAAGACCGGCGGAGCGTTGAAGAGAGGTGCCGCGGGTCCTGCCGCGAGCGGGCTGAGCGGAAGGCCGAACGCCACGAGCGGGATGAGGGTTTCCGCGATGTAGGTGGATTCCGTCGTACCGTTTTTCGCCGAGACCATCGTGGTCAGTCGGTGATAGCCGTTCTTGATTCGCGCACCTACCAGCTCACCCATCAGAACGGTCATGGCGACGGGGCTGAAGACGAACGTTGCGCTCGATACCGTGGAAGCGGCTGCGGTGTAACCGATCTGCTTGCGATCGAGGACCTTCAGGGGATTGGGGAAGTACCCCTTCCATCCCTTGATGTCCGGGGCCAGTGCAACAGTTTTGGGTTCACTGCGCTCCATGTCCTTACGGGTCGACGGACCCAAGGTCAGTGCGAGGTCCGCGATCAGCGGCCCGACTGCGATGGCAAGGAAGTAGCTGATGTTGAGCGACACATCGTAATTCGACGTCAACGCGCGGGCACCGAGGATCAAGATCACGAAGGGAACGAGAGCGACGACCCCGGCCCAGCGGCCCGGCGAGGCGTAGGCGATACCGATGGCGGCGACCAGGAACAGCCAGGGTGCTATCGACTGAACAGTGTCGGCGAACGGCGCGAGGATAGTCGCGAACAGCACGGCAACCGGCACAGCGACGAACGCCGAGATCACTGCTCCCGAGATCGCCTTGCGGAGTGCGATGTGCGGGATGCCGAGTGAGCGCATCATCTGCGCCTCCGGCAAAAGCGGAATCGCCATCGTGTCACCGGGAATGCCCAGCAGCATCGTCGGCACCGCGTGCGTCATGTGTTTGGCGATCGCGCCGGAGAGGAAGAACGTGAACACCGCGGCCGGGGGAGCGCCGAGCAGGATCACGAGCAGCGTCAGTGGCGCGATGGTGGCGGTCTCGTCCGTGCCGGAAATCAATCCGATGAACGTGAATGCGACCGCGCCGATGATGCCGAAGAGAACGGCAATCAGAATTTCGTTGGTCAGGACCGAACTCATGCGCGCCCACCGTCCTTCGGTGCGTTCGAGGCCGGTGCGTGCTCGGCCGGTGCGTGCTTGGCCTCGGCGGCGGCGAAATGGTCGTACAGACCGAGTTCGCGAAGTTCCTGTTGGCTCTGTTCCGGGATGTCGGCGAGAGTGCCCAGGCCCTGGCGCTGTTCACCCATCATCGTGATGACGCCGTCGATCGACTCCGCGTCGGCGGCCGCCAACGCGACTATCCTCTTCGGCTTGATGAAGATTCCGCAGACGACGCCGGCGAGCAGGCAGGCCGCGATGCCGACCAGCAGGCTGTACGCCTGGGCCAACGACGGTTCACCGACGACCCGTTCGAACAGTGCCTGGGCCGCGAGAAGGGCCGAAGCGCCGACGACACTGCCGACCAGGACGGAGATCGCGAGGTGTCGACCGTTGACGGTGTCGCCCCAGACTTCGAGGTACGTCTGCTGCTCGGTCGGTTCGGTGGTGGTGGTCGGCGTCGTTGCCGACTGCGGTGGTGACATCAGTTTTCTCCAGTGTCATGCATGGCGAGAGGCTTGCGAGGTGGGGGACTTGCGAGATGAGGGGCTTGCGCGACGAGTGTCAGGTGCGTGCTGCGCGGAGGGCGCTGACAACTCGGGACGGACTCGGGTGTCCGATCTGTTCCGCCATCCAACTGCTTGTGTCGGTAAGGGAATCCAGGTCGATGCCGGTGTCGATCCCGAGGCCGTGGAGCATCCACACCAAGTCCTCGGTGGCGAGATTTCCGGTCGCGCCCTTGGCATACGGGCACCGTCCGAGACCGCCTGCGGAACTGTCGAATTCGGAGACACCCGCAGTCAGCGACGCGTAGACGTTCGGCAGTGCCTGGCCGTACGTATCGTGAAAGTGCATCGCGATCTGCGAAGTGGGGATGCCACGTTCGCGGATCGCACCGAGTAAGGCGAGCACATGGCCAGGCGTGCCGACGCCGATGGTGTCGCCGAGAGAGAGCGACGTGGCACCGCAGTCGATCAAGGCTTTCGCGATGTCGGCGACACGCTCGACGGGCACGGCGCCTTCCCAGGGGTCGCCGAAGCACATCGAGATGTACCCGCGGACGGGAAGTCCCAGGGCTCGCGCGGCGGCAGTGACCTCGGCGGCCGCGGCGATTGCGCCGTCCACCGTAGAGTTGAGGTTGCGTCTCGCGAATTCTTCTGTGGCGCTGACGAATACGGCAAACTCGCTCGCTCCGGCGGCAACGGCCCGCTCGAGACCTTTCCGGTTCGGGACAAGGACGACCGTGCGTACCGAGTCCGGCAGGTGCAGCCGACCCATCAATTCTTCCGCGTCGGCAAGTTGCGGGATCCATCGAGGCGAGACGAAGCTCGTCAATTCGACGGTGCGGGAACCGGCCGCGACCAGGCGTTCGATGAACTGGGCCTTCGTCTCGGTCGGGATCACTGCCGTTTCGGCTTGAAGTCCGTCGCGTGGTCCGACTTCGTAGACCCGGACCGCGGTCGGTAGACCCGTCGCCGACACTCGATGAGGCGCCGGCTTCCACACTGGTGATCCTGCAACTGTTTCGGTCATCGTGGTCAGTTTCCGCCGCGGATCTCGGCGAGAACCTTCTCGGCATGTTCGACGCGAATGCTTTTGTCCGCGATCAGGCGTGCAACCACGGCGTCGATCTCGCTCTTCTGGGCTCCGGCGGTGGCAGCGATGTTGCGGGCGTGTAGTCCCATGTGCCCGCGCTGGACACCCTCACTGGCGAGAACGCGGACAGCAGCCAGGTTCTGTGCGAGGCCAACTGCCAGAATGATGCCGGCGAGTTCTTCGGCGCTCTCGACGCCGAGCATCTTGATTGCGGCCTGTGCTACCGGGTGCACCTTGGTGGCGCCGCCGACGAGGCCGACCGGCATGGGTAGCTCGAGGGTACCGACGATGTTGCCGTCGGCATTCTTCTCGAAATGCGAGAGTGAGGAGTAGATTCCGTCGGCGTTGACTGCATGGGAATGGCACCCGGCTTCGACTGCGCGCGTGTCGTTTCCAGTCGCCAACACCACGGCGCTGACGCCGTTCATGATGCCCTTGTTGTGTGTCGCGGCGCGGTAGGGATCCAGCTCTGCCAAGCGTGCGGCATGGATCAGGTTGTCCACTACCTCTGCACCGCCGATCAATTCGGCGTCGAACACGGCACGAACGCGCGTCAGCCGCAGATCTGCCTTGTTGGTGAGAATGCGAAGAACGACGTGCCCGCCGCCGATCTCGGCTACTCGATCCGCGATTGCCTCTGCCATCGTGTTGACAGCGTTGGCGCCCATCGCATCTCGTACGTCGACGTGAAGGTGGAGGACGACGTAGGCGGCCTTGTCCGAGGACACGATGCGAACCGAAATGTCCTTCACGCCACCGCCGACGCTGACCAGCTTCGGGTCCTGCTCGTTGGCGAGTGCAATGATTTCTTCACGTGCCTCGAGGAGTCGGATGCGGGCAGCTGCCGGATCCACGACGTCGACGAGTTGAATCTGGGCTTGCATGATCGGCTGGGTGCTCGAGACGTGAAAGCCCCCGAGTCCGCGTGCGATGCGAGCAGCGTTACTCGCGGCGGCGACCACCGACGGCTCCTCGGTGGCGAGGGGGATCAGGTAGTCCGTGCCGTTGATCGTGAAGTTGGTGGCCACGCCGACCGGGATGCCGATGACGCCGAGGACGTTTTCGACCATGCGATCGGCCTGATCGATGGTGAGGCCGTCGGCAGCGTCGTAGACCGCGATGTCTGCTTCGGTCAAGTCGGTCTGGCGAACGATCTCGGCGCGCCGTGCGGCGACGTCGTAGGACCGGAAATCGGCGATGCGGCTGTTGGTTGATCGGCTGTTGGTTGATCGGCTGTTGGTTGATCGGCTGTTGGTTGATGACACGGGGGGTCGTCCTCCTGAAGTGGTTCTGTGCTCCGCTTCACAGTAGGGAGGTTGATGCCTGCCAGACCACGTGCTCACAACACATCGATCGGTCGAAATTGTAGTGTCATGCACCATCGTCGCCGTCGTTGATGTCGCTTCCACCCTCTTCGGCTCCCACTTCTCGAAGTTCGTCGAGCCTCGTCGCCATGGACACGCGAAAGAAGTTCTCGTCTTCACGCCAGGAGTGACCGAGGAGCGTTCGGATGCGGTCGAGTCGCTGAACGACGGTGTTCGGGTGGTAGTTGAGTGCGCGGGCAGCCTTGGTCGGGCTCCCGTCGTTTCGGACCAGAGCCCGAAGGGTCGCCGTGAGATCGGTGTCCTTGTCACGGTCGTAGGCGAGTACCGGGCCGATTACTTCGTCGACGAATTGATGGAGTGATTCCGGATTCTCCCCGAACAGAACGGTGTACGGCAGGTACGACGCAGTCGTGACCGCGCCGTCGGTCTTGCCCAACGCCGATAGCAGGCGGGCGGTGCGCAGCGCAGAGGTGAAGCGCGCCGGGAGTTCTTCGGGGCGCTCCGCCGTTGCCGGCGCAATCACTACAGCGTGGGGTCCTACCGAACCGGTGATCTGGCGGTGAACGACGGTCGCCGCGGCTGCAGGGTTCCCCGAGCGCGAGACCACCGCGATCAATCCGGCGTGCTGCGACGCCAAAGCTCCGGCCGGCAGACTCTGCCCGATTGCACGGAGCGCCGCGGTGCGGAGTTCCGGAGCGACCGACACCACGAGGACGGTGTCGAGTTCGCCGAGGGAGATACCGAGGTTGCGGGTCCGACGTTCGAGATCGCGCCTCCGCTCGGGCGCAGTGCTCAACAGGTCGGCGACCAGTTCGTCACGTGCGCGCCGATCCGCTGCCGCTGCCGCCGAGTGTTGCAACACGAGAATCGCTGTAACCTGAGCTGCCCGTTCCACGGTCCTGAGTTCGACGGGTCCGATCGGCGCATCCGATCGATTCAGCAAGATCGCCCCGAGGAATGATTCTCCGGCGGTGACGGCGCTGACGAGTTGGATCACGGTCTCGCTGTTATCGGCGACAAACGTGCATCGGCCACTGCGGCGACTCTGGTCGATGGCATCGGACACGGCGCGAGGTAGCGACAACGGCGCCGTCGTGATCTGCTCACCCGACGATGTGACGAGAGGGCGTAGCTCGTTGTCGACGACGACGGTGCTGCGCTCGAGTGCGCTGCTGAGAGTTCGTGCAACCTGGGCGTAGCCACCGCCGCGGAGAACGGCATGGATCAGATCCTGGTGGACGATGTTCGATTTGTCCCGCGCGGACACGTGCTCGCGCAGCTCGTCGAGTGCTCGCCCGGTCTCGGCGGCGGATTCCTCGGCGCGGTCCAGCGCCCGTGCGGTTTGCAGGACTACCGAGGCGTGATCGGCGAGAGCAGAGAGCAGGGCGATCTGATCTGCGGTAAATCGTCGTTCCCGGCGGTCGGCGGCAAACAGGACGCCGAGGATCTGGCCGTCCGAGAGCATCGGCACACCGAGAATCGCCACCAGGCCCTCGGCGACTATCGCGGCATCGACCACCTCGTCGTGCCGCGACTGCGTGTATTCGCTGTAGTTCTGGACCCACTGGGCCGCACGAGATTCGGCAATCGCGCTGACCAAGCCGGCGCCCGCAGGAACCTGCAGATGCTGGAGTTCCGGCGAGACCGCGCCGGCCGTCTTTCGAACATTCAGGTCGCGCGTGATCACGTCGAACTCGGACAGGTACGTGACGTCGGTACCCATGATGTCGTGTGCGCGGTTGACCAGTCTCTGCAGCAGTGTGTCGACGTCGCGAACCTGCGCAAGCTCGCGCGCACTCGAATAGAGGACCGCCAATTCGTTCTCGCGGCGGCGCAGTCGACGAAATTCCGACCGACTGGCCCGGATGCGGGCCGCGGTCTCCGTGATCTCCGTTGTGCCAAGGCCGAATTCGGAAAGTGCCTGTTCGACGTGTTCGTCTCCGACAGCGTCGGATGTCACGTCGAACAGTGCGGCAATCTCGTTGGGGTCCGAGTCGGAGTCTGAATCAGGGGCGGTCACACCGAACAAACTACAGACCGGTGGAACCGCCGAATTCGTCGAGCGCCGAGGATTTGTGATTGTTGTTCATCCTTAACGTATTTCGATCCGTTCTCGTCTCTCCCGTCTCCGTGCGCAGTGTGTCGAGTTCCTTCTCGAGCGCGCTGACTTTTGTCTCGAGGGCGCCTATTTTGCGGTTCAAGGCTTGGATGCTCGCCATGCACACGCCATTCGCATCGACAGCCGAGATACGACGGGTGTTGGATCCCAAGCCGAAAATCGCCGCAAAATCCTGCGCCATCGGACCCAGATGACGGATCGACTTGTGGTCGAAACCGTAACTCCACGTGCTTATTCGAAGGGCTGTCAACCTGTCGAGCACATCCTGGGCGCTGGTCGGAACAACCGCGTCCGTGTGCACGCCCCGTCGTCGCGTGGCCCGTGAGAACACCCAGTGCGCGGGATGGCGCATCGCGGCGTTCACTCGAGTGCTGACTCCAACGCCGAGGTATTCAGTGCGCTCGCCGTTTTCAGTGCGCTCGCCCTCGTCAGGCGGTGAGTTCACGTCGTGCGGTTTTGACGGTCTTGTCGCTCAGCAGAATTCCCGCTCCTGCGCCGAGCAGTCCGAGGCCGATTCCGACAGCAGCGCTGCCGAGGCCCAAAGCAATTCCCAACATGATTCCTCCAAAAATTGTGCGGTGAATTGAGGGGCCAGGTGTCCGACGAAAGTGCTGCCGACCTGCTCCGCGCTCATCTTTCACATTGCTCCGCTGTGCGGTCGATGACAACCCGTCTGGACCGAATTTCTCGTGGAAAACACAGGCGTGCAAGACTGGGTGAAGAACTGCTGAGTCATCGGCGTCTTGTCGGCGCCGTACGGGCGGCAGTATTTAAGTAGCCATCGACCGATCTCTAACGCAGGTTTATCTGCGCGCGGCAACGATGACCAGGCAAAAGGGTGGCATGTGAACGAATCGAACAGTGGCTTGTTTTCCGACCTCAGTGCGTCGGAGCCCGTTGTCGACGCAAAAAGCGCCGAGCAATTGGCGGCCGAGCGTGAAACTGCGGCAGCGGAACGCTCCAATACCGACACCGCTGAACAGCGGCAGTCACAGCTGTTCAGCGGTTAAGCGCGTCAG
Organism: Rhodococcus sp. NPDC060176; assembly: GCF_042728675.1. NCBI lineage: Bacteria > Bacillati > Actinomycetota > Actinomycetes > Mycobacteriales > Nocardiaceae > Rhodococcus > Rhodococcus sp. NPDC060176. The sequence goes on along the minus strand of NZ_JBHWYS010000007.1, from coordinate 111,750 downwards.
GACTCCTTGATTACCGACAGAACATTGCCGGCGGGGTCGGTGAACCACGCGATATCGGGGCCGTTGCCACGCATGATGCCTCGCGCATCCTGGGGGAATCCGTCGTATTTCAGAAACTCCACACCACGTGCGGTCAGTTGATCGACCGTTGTGTCGATGTCGTCGACGACGAAGTTGAGGATCGTGTACGTCGCCGCTTCGTGATTCGGTTTCGGATAAACCAGGATCTCGGTTCCGCCTGCAAGATGTAGGCGAATGAGTCCCATGTCTTCGTCGGTCACTTTCAGCCCGAGTGTTTCGCCGTAGAACTTCTTTGCAGCGTCGATGTCAGTCACCGAAAATCCGCTGAATGCTTTCGTGTCTGCAAGCATGACTATCTCCGTTCCCAGCGGTTGCCGGACTAGGTGGTGTGGGAATCCGTCATTCCGGATTCCATCTCGGCCCTGGCTTCCTCGCTGAACTCGATGATCTGAACGTAGTTTCCGTCGGGATCGATAGCGGTGGCGAACAAACTGCCCCCGCGGTCTTCGAGTGGGGCGAACCAGTTTCCGCCGAGTGCATCGATGCGCTGCGCGATCGACCGGGCGTCGTCGGTCTCGACATTGAGGAACATTCGGCCGGGCTGCGGGTTGGTATCGCCGACGTCGTCGCGTCGGTCGAGCATCACGTAGAAACCGTTGAAGTCGAGGACGTCGTAGCCGGGTTCGCCTGGGGTGCGGTCGACTTTCGGGGCGAACGCCTCGGCGTACCAGTCGCGCAAGCGTTCGGGGTTGGTGCTCGAGAGCAAAATGCTGCTGATGCTGGATCCGGACATGTGTCCTCCTGCTGTTAGTCGTTACGGGCGTCGGTGATCGAGGCGCTGGCCACATCACCTTGCAGATACAGACTTCCCGCAGCGACGAAACTCATCGGTGAAACTGATCGAGGCTCAGGTGTGCTCCGAAACCATGATCGCCGTCGTGCCTGGTTCGAGTGCCCGAAAGATGTGCTCCTCGTCGCCGGGATAAGCGAGGTAGTCGCCCGGTCCGAGCTCGATCGGATCTGCGGTCGGCCCGACCTCGGCCCGACCCGTACCGATCACAACGTGTTCGGTGGTGCCGCGGGCATGCGGAGTCGAAATGCGCGGCTCGCCCGGCTCGGCGACGATCCGATACAGATCGCGGCGTGCGTTCGGTGGGCTGGGCGCCAGGAGAGTCGCGATGTACGACGCGTTTGCCGACGCAATCGCGGGCCCTTCTCCGGCTCGAATCAACTGAACGGTCTGTGCCTGCGAGTCGACGAGTTGTGAGAATGGCACACCCAATGCGTTGCCGAGTGCCCACAGTGTTTCGAGGCTCGGGTTTCCGAGGCCGGATTCGAGTTGGGAGAGTGTGGATTTGGCGATGTCGGCGCGCCGGGCGACCTCCGAGAGGCTCAATCCCGCTCGGGTGCGCTCGCGTTTGAGCGCGACGGCCACCAGCTTCTGAGGGCTCTGATCCGTGCCGGTTTCACCACTATCCATCGTTCGATTCTCCGATCGATCGTTTTTCTTGACGAACAGTTCCATTTCGTTCAACATAGAATACATGCGTTCTTTATGGCGAACAGTTGATCGCGACACAATCCGGGTGAGTGTGCTGATCTGTCTCTCCGTGGCCATCGTCGGCGTGTCCTACGGTGTGACGGCAGGATCAGCTGGATTCTCGCTGTGGCAGCTGCTTGCCTTGGCTGTGCTCGTTCTGGGTGCCTCGTCGGAGTTCCTGTTCATCGGAATCATCGCGGCCGGAGGCGGCGCCCTCGCTGCAGTTGTAGCCGGCTTGCTGATCAACTCTCGAAACTTCGCCTACGGACTGGCAGCGGGATCTTTTCTCGGCGAGGCTCGTCACACGGATTCAGGCTGGCGCAGGTGCTCGGGTTGGCGCAAGTTGGTCGGCGCGCACCTGGTCAACGACGAAAGCGTCGCGGTTGCCATGGCGCAGGGCTCGGTGAAGCAGAAGCGGGCGGCTTTCTGGTTCTGTGGGATCGGGATCGCGGTGTCGTGGCCGATCGGAGCTCTCCTGGGCGGGCTGCTCGGCAGCGTCGTCCAAGATCCGGCCGCGTTGGGATTGGATGCCGCTTTTCCGGTCGTCATTCTGGCCCTTGTCCTGCCCGCGCTGAGGGAAAAGGTGACATTGCTTGCCGCTGTGATCGGTGCAGCGGTTGCAGTGGCCACGTCACCGTTCCTGCCGTCGGGTACCGCGCCGCTCGTAGCTCTGCTGAGTATCGCGGTGACGATACCGTTCCGGGGGAAGGTTCGATGAATGCTGCATCGGTCTGGATCGGCATTGTCGTGTTCGCTTGCGGCTCTTACGCTTTGCGAGTCAGTGGTGTTCTGCTCCGAGTTCGGGTGACGCTCTCCGGCTTCGCCGAGAAGACCCTCGATCGTGCTGTCGTGGTGCTGTTGCTTGCAGTGGTTGCGACCTCGACGATCTTCACCGGACATGACGTTGCGGGTCCGGCGCGGATGCTCGGCGTGGTGGCCGGAGGTATCTGCGCCTGGTTCAAGGCCCCGTTGGTGGTCGTGGTGATTGTCGCGGCCGGCGCTACTGCATTGCTGCGACTGTCAGGAGTGTCGTAGAACCGATTCGGTGTGGGCTGAATTCAGGGTCGAATTCAGGCGAGTGCGAATGCCGTCGATGAAGAGGTCCAGGCCGAACTGGAATCGCACTGTCGGATCGCCGTCGAGGAGGTCCTCGTCGGAACCGCCGCCGATGACCTCGGGAGAGTCGGGGGAGATGGGAGCCCGGGTGAGTGCCCCCATTTCTTCCATCTGCGCCCGGGACTGCTCGTCGACGGTGTGGCCGAGTACGTAATACAGCAGGGCATACGCCGCGAGTTGGGCGTGCTCGCGTGAGAGGCCGGATTCTAGCCCGGCCTGCACGAAGTGCTCGCGCACCTTGCTGCTTGTCATCCGTGAGGCGAAGGTGGCGCTGACCAACTCGGCGCCGTCGCGGTGCGCCAGCAGGGCAGACCGAAGTCTGTGTGCCAGTTCGGAATACGCCTCCTGCCACGTGTCCGCGTCAACGGGTGCGTCGAGGTCTTCGAGGATCTTGTCGACGACTGCGCCGAGCAAGGTCTGTTTGTTCGGGAAATGCCAGTAGAGAGCGCCGGGTTGGACGCCAAGCGAGGTTGCGAGCCTACGCATCGTGAGGTCGGCAAGCCCGAACTCGTCGAGTATCGCCATGGCGCCGTCCAGCACGTCGCCGCGTCGCAACTGCACTTGTTGTTCCCCTCGTTTCGCCTCGCTGTTGACCGCTCGCGATCAGATGTCGATCGGACCCGCCTTTGACAGTATTCCACCACGTCTCTAACGTGAACACCGTTCAACTTGTACGGTGTTCAATTTTGCTGGTTCTGAAGGAGACGTCTGTGACCCCGCCCCCGATTAGCACGGCCCCTGCGACGGTCGACATCCTCGACCAGGCGCGCGAGCAAGTTCTCGAAAGAGGAGTTGGCCTGACCGAAAGCCAGGTGCTCGACGTACTCCGACTCGGCGACGACAGGCTCGAAGACCTGCTGGCTCTCGCCCACGATGTGCGTATGAAGTGGTGTGGACCGGAGGTCGAGGTCGAGGGCATCATCAGCCTCAAGACGGGCGGCTGCCCGGAGGACTGCCATTTCTGCTCGCAGTCCGGACTCTTCCAGTCGCCGGTTCGCGCGGCCTGGTTGGACATCCCGAGCCTGGTGGAAGCTGCCAAGCAGACTGCGAAGTCGGGCGCTACCGAGTTCTGCATCGTGGCCGCCGTCCGCGGACCCGACGCCCGGTTGCTCGCTCAGGTCGCCGCCGGCATCGAGGCGATCCGCAACGAGGTCGACATTCAGATCGCCTGCTCGCTCGGCATGCTGACCCAAGAACAGGTCGACCAACTGGCCGCCATGGGTGTGCACCGGTACAACCACAACTTGGAAACCTCGAAGTCGCATTTCCCGAACGTCGTTACCACGCACTCGTGGGAAGAGCGTTGGAACACCCTGCGGATGGTTCGCGAAGCAGGCATGGAAGTGTGCTGCGGCGGAATCCTGGGCATGGGCGAATCGCTGGAGCAGCGCGCAGAATTCGCGGCCAACCTGGCTGAACTCGAGCCGGACGAGGTCCCGCTCAACTTCCTCAACCCGCGTCCGGGCACCCCGTTCGGTGATCTGGACGTGCTGCCCGCCAGCGAGGCGCTCAAGTCCGTGGCGGCATTCCGTCTCGCGCTGCCCCGCACGATCCTGCGCTTCGCCGGCGGACGCGAGATCACTCTCGGCGACCTCGGTGCCAAGCAGGGCATCCTCGGCGGAATCAACGCCGTCATCGTCGGCAACTACCTGACGACCCTCGGGCGTCCCGCCGAGAAGGATCTCGATCTGTTGGTCGATCTGCAGATGCCGATCAAAGCACTGAACGACACTCTGTGAGCACTCCGGTGACCGAGGAGCGGTACAACCCGTTCACCGGGCGTCGGATCGTCGACGGTGTCGACGATCCGACGCCGACTGCGGCGTCGATGGGTCTCGAGCCTCCTCGCTTCTGCGAGCAGTGCGGGCGTCGCATGATCGTTCAGGTCAGTCCTGACGGATGGTGGGCGAAATGCTCCCGTCACGGTGTCGTCCACTCGATCGACGCCGCCCGCAGGTAGCGTCACTCTGTGTGATCTCTCTTCGGCAGACTCGTCTGCGTACCGCGATCGTGATCGCCGCAACCACTGCGGGCGTGAGCGTGCTCGTTGGTGTGCTGTGGGCGTTCTTGGCTCCGGCAGAGCACCTGTTGGTGGTGTCCGAGGGGCGCGGCGTCGCGTTGACGGGTGAGAGTCTTCACCAGTTCGACGCGAGCGCAGTATTCATCTGGCTGGCACTGATCGTCGGTGTGCTGTCGGCGGTGGCTGCCTGGCTGGCACGTCTGAGTCGAGGCCCGTATGCCCTGGGCGGGTTGATCGTCGGCTCAGCGGTAGGAGCGGGCCTGATGGCACTCGTGGGTTCGGGTGTGACCAAACTGCGATTCCCCACGGCCGACAATCCGGCGGTCGGGGAGATCATCGCGCGGGCGCCGAACATCGGCACCTTGCTCGTCCTTCTGTTTCAACCGCTCGCGGCGTGCGTCGTGACTTTGGTTCTCGCAGTGCTCAATCCGTACGACGACCTCGGTGTGGGCGACCATCCGGAATCTGGGGATCCAGAATCTGCGGATCCGGCCACCGAGACCGAACAGGCCGAAGACGAGATCCAGCCGAAGCTCCCGTAGTTGTTACATCGCTACGCCGGCGACGTCGACGAGCGCTTCGCTTCGGACTTCATTCGCACGTCACCTAGCAGTCGGCCCGAAATCAGCGCCCCCAACCGGCGGGTTGCGAAACGAGTGCTGATCGAGGATACCCAGTTCGGCAGTCCTGACACGACGGTCGGCGGCGCGTTGCGTCGATCCAGTGCCCGGAAAGCGGTGTCCACCACCTGAGTTGCCGTCTGCATTCGCCCGACCGCTGCGTCTTCGGAGCCGACTACGTCGAAGAACTCGGTGCGCGTCGGACCGGGGCATACTGCCAATACGGTCAATCCGCTACCGCGAGCTTCTGCCCAGAGCGCGTCGGTGAAGTTGAGTACAAAGGCCTTTGATGCGCCGTAGACCGCCATGCCCGGTGTCGGCTGGAAGGACGCGGTGCTGGCGATGTTGACCAGTGCTCCGCGGCCGGTGAGAAGGTCGGGCAGGAATGTGTGCGTCAGTTCGACGAGTGTGGCGATGTTGAGCTGAATTTCGGACGTGACGCGCTCGAGGTTTTCGTCCACGAATGCTCCGTGTGTTCCGAATCCGGCGTTGTTTATCAGGGATGTGACCGTGATGTCGCGACTGGCGAGTTCTTGGTGCAGGGTCGCGCCGACGCCGGGTGCGGCCAGGTCGGCGGGCAGGACTGTCACGGTGATGCCGTGGGCGCCACGGAGTTCGGTGGCGAGTGCCTCGAGGCGGTCTGCCCGCCTGGCGACCAGAACGAGGTGTGCGCCGCGAGCGGCAAAGCGATGAGCGAATTCCACTCCGAGCCCAGCGCTGGCTCCGGTGATGAGGACGGTGGTTCCGGCTACGTCGATGGCCATTGTGGCTCCTTCGGTTCGGGTGATTCCAAATGTAGGCACTGACACCATAGTTGTCAATGACAACATTTTGATATGGTGCCACCATGCCCGCCCACGAACAGCCGTACCATCACGGCAGCCTGCGACAGGAACTCCTGGCGTCGGCCGAAGCAACACTCGAACGAGATGGAGTCGACAAGTTGTCGCTGAGGCAACTCGCGCGTGAGGCGGGCGTGAGCCACGCGGCTCCGGGCAAGCACTTTCGTGATCGCCAGGCTTTGCTCGATGCCTTGGCCGAAAGTGGATTCCATCGGATGACCGGTGCGCTCGAGCGGGCGGTCGCCGATGCTCCACGGACCGCGAGGGCCCGGTTCTCCTCGCTCGCGAATGCCTACGTGGATTTTGCGCTGGACCATCCCGGACTTTTGTCGTTGATGTACAGCAACAAGCATGCACCGGGCGCCGCCGAGACTGTCGTCAACGCGGGGCACGCGACGATGGACCTGACCGTCCGGCTCGTATCGGAGGCTCAGGCCTCGGGTGATATTGCCGCCGGTGATCCGGAAAGTATTGCGCTGGTTGCCTTTGCGACGTTCCATGGCGTCGCGACGCTTGCTGCGGGCGGAATGTTGGGCGACGCACCGGTCGGCGATGTGGTGAACGCGGCCTCGACGGTCTTCTGGGCGGGGCTTTCTCGATCTGTCTGAGGTGGGGCGCGCGCAATTCCCCAGAGTTCTCACAGAACCAGCACAAGGGAAGCACAAGATTGTGGACTTACATAGGAGTCAAGAAGTTTGATTCCGACTGGAGGTTCCGCAATGAGTGTTTCAGAGATCGCCCCGAACAGGGGAGTTGTACTTGTCACGGACATCGGATTCGAGCACGGTGCCCGCACTGCCGCCGAGTTTCTCGACGCTGGTTGGAGCGTGGCAGTCACGGCGCGGACGGTCACCGAATTGGTGCGCATCATGGCGGGCAAACCCGCCCATCGCTTCTTCGCGATTGTCGCCGATCCGACGGATCGTTGGCAGGCCGACCGGATTCTCGAGCGGGTGACGGCGCGGTTCGGTGCAATCAACCGGGTCATCGATCCGGCCGGCGCCGTGACCTCGGTGTGGTTGCAACGGGGAAATCTCGAAGCCGTTGCCTGACATTGTGATCGGTTTCAGCTCGGGGGCCGTAGTGCGGCAAATTCGTCGGTGACCCGCAAGGTGGAGTCGGTGAAACGGTACAGCGCCGGTGGACGTCCACCCGACTTGCCGGACGGTGCGGTGTTGCCGGTGGGAGTCAGAACGCCTCGACGCCCCAGTACGCGTTGCAAGTTGGTGGCATCGACTTGGTAACCGAGTGCAGCGCAGTAGATTTCGCGAAGCGTCGACATCGCGAACTCTTCGGGCGCCAGCCCGAATGCGATGTTGGTATAGGAGAGTTTTGCAGCCAGTCGATTGCGCGCGTGCCGAACGACAGTTCCGTGGTCGAACGACATCTCCGGCAATTTCGAAACCGGGTGCCAGGCAGTGTCCGGTGGAAGTTGTGGATCGGCACTGAGGGGAACGAGTCCGAGGAAGGTCGACGCGATGCGGCGCGGGCCCGGCACTCGTTGTGGATCACTGAAGACGGAGAGTTGTTCGAGGTGGGCGACCTTTCGTAGGTCGACCTTCTCGGCGAGGAGACGTCGAGCGGACGTCGTCAGGTCCTCGTCGTCGCGCAAAGTGCCCCCGGGCAGGGACCACGTGCCCTTCTGCGGGTTGAGTGCACGCTGCCACAGCAGCACGGCCAACTCTTCACGTCCTTGTGGGCAGTGATCGCCGTCACCTGCGGCGATGCTTGCGGGGAAGGTGCGAACTTGGAACACCGCTGCAAGCACTTCGTGGGTGGTGTTACTATTGGGCACGTTTTCGATCCTAAGTCGAAAACCTCGAATACGGAAATCCGGGCCAGCCCGTCCGGATTTGAACTGGGTGACGAGCCCGGGTTCACGGTGAAGGAGAACGCCATGACGACCACGACGTTATGGGAGGGATCGGCCTCGCAGATTCACGACGGCCCCGGCGGATACAACGGAGTCGAAGCGACCCCCGAGTGGGCCGCTGAGATCAAACGTCTGGCTCGCGAACGCGGCGCGACGATTCTTGCGCACAACTACCAGCTGCCTGCGATTCAGGACGTCGCCGATCACGTCGGAGATTCCCTGGCGCTCTCGCGAATCGCAGCCGAGGCACCCGAGGACACGATTGTCTTCTGTGGTGTGCACTTCATGGCCGAGACCGCGAAGATTCTGTCGCCGTCCAAGACCGTGCTGATCCCGGACGAGCGGGCCGGCTGCTCGCTGGCCGACTCGATCAATGCCGAGCAGCTTCGTGAGTGGAAGGCCGACAACCCGAACGCGCTCGTGGTGTCGTACGTGAACACCACGGCAGAGGTGAAGGGACTCACCGACATCTGCTGCACCTCGTCCAATGCCGTCGACGTGGTCAACTCGATCGATGCCGACCGCGAGGTGCTGTTCCTGCCGGACCAGTTCCTGGGAGCTCACGTCAAGCGCGTGACCGGCCGTACCAACATGCAGATCTGGGCGGGCGAGTGCCACGTGCACGCCGGCATCAACGGTGACGAGCTAACGGCCAAGTCCAAGTCACACCCCGACGCCGAGCTGTTCGTTCACCCTGAATGCGGTTGCGCCACTTCGGCTCTGTACCTCGCCGGCGAAGGCGCGGTCCCCGCGGACAAGGTCAAGATCCTCTCCACCGGCGGAATGCTCGACGCTGCCCGCGTCACCAAGAGCAAGCAGGTTCTGGTCGCGACCGAGATCGGGATGCTGCACCAGTTGCGCAAGGCAGCGCCCGACGTCGATTTCCAGGCCGTCAACGACCGCGCATCGTGCCCGTACATGAAGATGATCACGCCTGCCGCGTTGCTTCGCTGCCTTCTCGAGGGCAAGGACGAGGTCCACGTCGATCTCGAGATGGCCAAGCGTGCGCAGAAATCGGTGCAGCGCATGATCGAGATCGGTAATCCGGGCGGCGGCGAGTGACCAGCCCTGCCGGGCGTTTCGCCTGGGATGCCCATGCCGACCTGGTCGTCGTGGGAGGCGGTGTTGCCGGCCTCACCGCAGCGCGCACCGCTTCTCTGCGGGGACTGAAAGTACTCACTGTCAGCAAGGGTGGTCCGACGGACACCTCGACTCAGTACGCGCAGGGTGGCATCGCGGTCGTCGACGATCTGAATACGGATTCCGTCGAATCGCACGTTGCGGATACGTGTGAGGCCGGCGTCGGTTTGTGCGACGAGGAAGCCGTCTATTCCATCGTAGAAGCTGGTCGCGATGCTGTTGCAGCGCTGGCCGCGTTGGGAGCGGTCTTCGATCGCGGGCGAGACGGCGAGGTGTCGCGCACCCGCGAGGGTGGGCACAGCACACGTCGGATCATCCACGCCGGCGGCGACGCCACGGGCGCGGAAGTGCAGCGGGCTCTCAATGCTGCCGGCCTGCCCGTCCTGTTCGGTGCAGCGGCAGTTCAGGTGGTGACCAACCGCCGTGGGGTGTGTGGACTCGTCGTCTCCTCCCCGGAAGGGCTTGGGGTGATCCATGCACCAGCGGTCCTGCTCGCTACCGGCGGACTCGGTCAGCTGTATGCCTGCAGCACAAATCCGCCTGGCGCAACTGCGGACGGAATCGCGTTGGCACTCGAAGCTGGTGCGGCGATTGCGGACCTGGAGTTCGTTCAGTTCCATCCGACGGTGCTCTTCACTCCGGGTGGGGTAGGCCGCCGACCCCTGATCAGTGAGGCGGTCCGCGGCGAGGGTGCGATTCTTGTCGACACCAACGGTGATTCGGTGACCGCAGGCGTTCATCCGCTGGGTGATCTCGCCCCGCGTGATGTGGTTTCGCGGGCAATCGCAGCACGCCTACGAGATCTCGGCACCGATCACGTCTATCTCGACGCACGAAAGCTCGACGGTTTCGATTCGAGATTCCCGACCATCACCGCGTCCTGCCTCGAAGCCGGTATCGATCCACGCACCCAATTGATTCCGGTCGCTCCGGCTGCGCACTATTCGTGCGGGGGAGTCGCCACCGACGTCCATGGACGAACGGGAGTGCCTGGACTCTACGCAGCGGGTGAAGTGGCTCGCACGGGATTGCACGGCGCGAATCGCCTTGCGTCCAACAGCCTTCTCGAGGGTTTGGTAGTCGGGGAGCGTGCAGGAATCGCAGCTGCCGAGCGTCGCGATGTCCATGCCGAAGTGGTCAACGTGGTGCGCAAGCCGATGCCGATCCTGCCGCGAGAGACCGTGCAGTCCGTCATGACGGCACACGCGTCGGTGGTTCGCGACGGAGGCGGTCTCCAGACTGCGCGAGCCGCGCTTGCCGACGCCGAACAGGCAGTGGCGGTGGCCGCTCCGGACCTCGAAGACGCGGCGCTCACACTGACCGCGACTGCATTGGTCGACGTGGCCGTGGCGCGAACCGAGAGCCGTGGCTGCCATACCCGCACCGACTATCCTGAAACAGATCCGAATCAGCGTCGCAGCACTCGGATCAAGATGGGCGCCGATGGAGCGCTCGAAATACCCGACATGTTGTTGACAGGAGTTCATTGATGACCGAGCAGAAGATCCTGCCCGCGCCGCTCGACCGTGACGAGCTGCTCACATTGGTCAGGCTCGCTCTCGACGAGGATCTGCGCTATGGCCCCGATATCACCTCTACCGCAACGGTTCCCGCTGACGCGGTCGCGAAGGCCTCGGTCGTCTCACGCTCATCGGGTACCGTCGCCGGCATCGACGTCGGACTGCTCGTTCTCGACGAGGTGATCGGCGCGGGCAACTACGAGGTAGTCGATCGGGTCTCCGACGGAACTCGGGTTGCGCCAGGTCAATCCGTGCTCACCGTTGTCGCGCCCACCCGCGGACTTCTCACGGCAGAGCGGACGATGCTCAATCTCGTCTGCCATCTCTCGGGGATCGCCACGGCGACATCACAGTGGGTCGACGCCATCGCCGGCACTCATGCCAAAGTGCGCGACAGTCGAAAGACGTTGCCAGGCCTGCGCTCTCTGCAGAAATATGCAGTTCACGTGGGCGGGGGAGTCAACCACCGCATGGGGTTGGGTGACGCCGCATTGATCAAGGACAACCACGTTGCTGCTGCCGGTTCGGTGGTTGCTGCACTTCGCGCTGTCCGCGAACTCGCGCCGGACATCGAATGTGAAGTAGAGGTCGACAATCTCACTCAGCTCGATCAGGTGCTGGCGGAAAAGGTCGAACTTGTTCTGCTGGACAACTTCCCGCTCTGGCAGACGCAGATTGCGGTCCAACGCCGCGACGCTGTTGCTCCCGAAACCAAGCTCGAGTCCTCGGGCGGTCTCACCATCGACGTTGCCGCAGAGTACGCCCGAACCGGCGTCGACTACCTGGCCGTAGGTGCACTGACACACTCGGTGACGGTGCTCGACCTCGGACTCGACATGTAAGTGCCGCTAGTGCTCGGCGTCCAGCAGTAGCGGGACTGCCGAGCGAAGCGCGCTTGTCACGGTTGTGACTGCCGGGTGTGCGTCGGAGCCGGCTCGGTGGGCGATCTTGGTCCGTCGCCGAATAGGCATCGGCGTGAGCCGCACTCCCGGTGGTGGATGACTTGCTCCGAGTTCCGGGACCAGTGAAACTCCCTGTCCCGCAGCAACGAGGGCGAGAACAGTGGCGAACTCGTCGATGTGATGACGCACTTTCGGTGTGAACCCGGCAGCTTGGCACGCGCGAATGGTCATTGCGTGGCAAGCGGTTCCGGGGATCGCGGTAATCCAGGGACGTTCTACGCAGTCGGTCAGCGATGCGACAGCGTTACCGGGATCTGACTCGATGTCACTCGAAGCGAGGTACACGGCTTCGCTGCACAGCGGCAATGTCGTCAGGCCCGGTTCGGTGGGGCGAGGGACGAAGTCGTAGTCGTGAATCAAAGCCAAGTCCAAATTCCCGGCTCGTAGCGCGTCGGCGACGTCGGCTGGGTCGATTTCCGAGACCATCGGTTCCAATCCCGGGTGCTCGTGCGACAGTGCGATCAAGGCCTGAGGGAGGATCGCGCGTGCGGCGGTCGGGAACGTACCAATGCGTAGCGGTCCGGCGAGGCCACGACGAGCGTCGACCAATTCACCCGATGCCTGTTCCAGGCGTTGCAGGATGACTTCGGCGTGACGTGCGAGGTTCTCGCCTGCCGGCGTGAGGCGCACCCGACGCCCCGTGCGTTCCAAAAGAGGAACTCCGGCTTCACGTTCGAGAACGGCCAACTGCTGCGACACGGCAGAGGGACTGAACGACAACGCCTCGGCGACGGCAACGATGGTGCCGCGCAGCGCTAGTTCACGCAAGAGTCTCAGTCGACGAACATCAAGCATCAGCTCAGCTTACGCTCGACGATGGAAACGCGAACTAGACCTACAAGGTTTGTTGGGTGAGGCTGAGTTCTATGACTACTGCACGAATTGACCTCGCCGGAATCCATGTCCCTCTGATCACCCCGTTCGAGAGCGACGGTCGTATCGCAACCGATGCACTCGAACGGCTTGCGCACCAGGTTCTCTCCGATGGTGCGGTCGGACTCGTTGCGCTCGGGACGACGGCGGAGAGCGCAACGCTGACGGAGCAGGAGAGAGTGGCCGTTCTGGACACCTGCGCGAGCGTGTGCCGTGCGCGGGGCGCGACGTTGATCGTCGGCGCCGGCGGTAGCGACACGGTGGGCAGTGCGCGGGCGCTCGACGGTCTGAGTCGGTGGCCGGAGGTCTCGGCGGCGTTGGTTCCGGTTCCCTCATTCACGAGGCCGTCGAAAGCCGGTGTGGTGGCGCATTTTACGTACCTGCAGGAATCGGGCCCGGTACCGCTCGTCGTCTATCACGTGCCGTACCGAACTGCGTGCGATTTGGACGGTCGCACACTGCGGGAGCTGGGAGCGTTGCCCGGGGTTGTTGCTGTGAAGTATGCCGCCGGCAGTATCGACGCAGCTGCCATCGAACTCTTCGCGGATCTTCCGGACGACTTCGCCGTACTGGCCGGGGATGATCTGTTCCTCGCACCGCTCCTGGCCTTGGGCGCGTCCGGCGGCATTTTGGCTTCGGCTCACGTGTCGACTGGTGACTTCGTCCGCTTGGTAAAAGCTTGGGACAGTGGCGATGTGGACAGTGCTCGCGACCTTGGACGACGGTTGTCGAAGCTGTCCGGGGCCCTGTTTTCCGAACCGAACCCGACTGTGATCAAGGGTGTGTTGCATGCGTTGGGGCAGATTCCGACGCCCCAAGTGCGATTGCCGTTGCTACCGGCGAGCGATGAATCGGTGGATCGAGCGCTGGAGATCTATCACTCTTGACTCGAACGCATGTTCGAGTATTGTTGGGGGTGGGGATCGGGGGATTCTATGAGTGTCTTGTTGTCGGATGTGGTGTCTGGTTCTGCGGTGGGGTTACGCGGACATCTGTGGCGGTTGTCTGCTTCTGAGTTGCGTGAGGCTGCGGTGTCGGCGAGTGCGGAGATTCTGCGGCTGGAAGCGGTGCGGGTGGCGGTGGTGGACGAACTGGCGATGCGCCCGGACGATCAGGTGATCGCCAGCCGCGGCGTCGGGTCATGGTTGGCGGCGAACACGATGCTGCAGGTTCGTGACGGGAAGAAGATCGCCGCCCTGGGCGCCGCTTTGCGGCCGTTTCCCGCGGTGGCAGCGAGTTTCGATGTGGGGGATTGCTCGTTCGATCATGCCGTCTTGATCGTGGCGTTCTGTGAATCCCCGCCGAAGGGGATGCCGGAGGAGGCGCTGCCACGATGTATCGATTTGTTGTTGGCGGCTGCGTCGGGGGTGGAGGCGACGACGACGAAGGTGCGGCATGTGATTGCGACGTTGGAGCGGTTGTTCGAATCAGATGAGATTCCACCGGCTGAAGACGTGGATCTCAATGAGTTGCGTATCGCGTCGACGCTCAATGGTCGGGTGGTGGTGCGGGGTGATTTCGACGCCCTCACCGGCGAGATGCTGTTGTCGGCGTTGTCGAATTTGACGATGCCGACCCCAGCACCGGACGGAACGCCGGATGCCCGGTCGGCGGCGAAGCGGACCGCGGACGGGTTCACCGAACTGATCCGCCGGTACCTCGACTGCGCCAAGACCGGTACCGATGGTGGTCAGCGTCCGCATGTGAACGTGCACATCAATGCTCGGGATCTGGCTGAGCATCGGGATTGTGCCGCCGCGCCTTCTGATGGTGGAGAGTCTCTGTCGGATCTTGATGTCGGGCACATGCCGTGGCTGGGACCGTTGTCGGTGTCGCAGACGAGGTTGTTGGGGTGTGATTGTTTCCTGTCGACCGTCCTACTGGACGACCACGGCGCGCCGTTGGATGCGAGACCCGGAAAACGGTTGGTCACCGCCGAACAGAGAGTGGCCCTGATCGCCCGAGACAAGGGCTGCGCCTTCCCCGGCTGCACATGCGTACCGGCCTGGACGGACGCGCACCACATCCGACACTGGGCGAACGGCGGACCGACGGTGATGAACAACCTTGTCCTGCTGTGCCGTTCACATCACCGGCTGATGCACCGTAAAACCGGGTTTGTCGGCAAGTGGGACATCAGAATGGGTGTCGACAACAAACCGTGGTTCATCCCGCCGCCCTCGATCGACCCGCAGCGGCACCCCAGGCCGGCGAACACCACATTCAAAACCTGACCGAGTGGTGGGACCTGTTCAGAGACACAACTTCACGCCGATAGGCTCCATCTCGCAGATGCATCCGAGGCGGAGCCTAGAGGTCGTGCCGCTGTGGGCCGCACCTGTGGTTGGTCGTATCGAGGGGAGGATCATGACCGTGGACGTTGTGCGGGCGATCGCAAGTGATGCGCCAGCGATCTTGGCGCTTCGGCATGGGGCGGAAGACTGGTTGGCGGAACGTGGAATCGCTCAGCGGCGTCCTCGCGAAGTGTCTCGCGAGCAGATCGAGGCCCAGATTTCGCGAGGGGAGTTCTATGTCGCGCGAGACCAGGGGCAGTCGAGGATCGTCGGTGCGCTGAGGTTGATCTGGTCAGACCCTCAGGTTTGGCGCGATTCGGATGAACCTGCAGGCTACGTGCACGGATTGGTTGTCGATCGAGCATTTTCGGGCGACTCGATGGGTGAACGCTTACTGCGCTGGGCGTGTCGACGGTCTGTAGAGGAGGGCGCGCAGTACCTGCGGCTCGATTGTGTGGAAACGAACGTGCGATTGCGTCGCTACTACTTGGACGCCGGTTTTACCGAGGTCGGGCGTCGTGACTTCGGAGATGATGCCGACAACGGTTGGTTCAGTGTCGTGCTGTTCGAGCGCACTCTGACCTGATCCATTCACAGCAACCTTCCAGCCGGGTCCCAGTGACGCCAGAGTTGGAGACGCGATCGTTGGCAGGACAGTAACTCGTGAAGGGACTTCCTGATGACCGCCGTTCTGCATCCGGCCCCACCTCAGCGGCCGGCACCGACTGCCCATCGAGCGGAGCCCTCGCCGTCGTGGTTCCGCACTCGCCGTACAGGATTGGCGCTGAAGACCCTGTTGGCGGCAACGGCGGTCCTGTATCTGTGGAATCTGACCGCGAGTGGATACGCCAATACGTTCTACGCTGCGGCTGCGCAGGCCGGCTCACAAGATTGGAAAGCGTGGTTCTTCGGGTCCCTCGATACCTCGAATTTCATCACGGTCGACAAACCGCCCGCTTCGTTGTGGGTCATGGGTCTGTCCGGACGGATCTTCGGATTTTCGAGTGCCAGCCTTCTAGTTCCGCAGGCATTGATGGGCGTCGGATCGGTTGCGATCGTGTATGCGGCCGTCAAACGAGTGGCGTCGCCCGCTGCGGGTCTTGTTGCGGGAGCTGTGTTGGCAGCTACACCGGCTGCTGCCCTGATGTTCAAGTTCGACAATCCTGATGCACTGTTGGTTCTGCTCATGACTCTCGCCGGCTACTTCGTGATTCGGGCAATGGGCACTGCGATGGGTCGACGAGCCGCGATGTGGGTAGCCCTCGCCGGTGTTGCGCTGGGGTTCGCTTTTCTCACCAAGATGTTGCAGGGGTTGATGGTATTACCTGCATTCGGAGGTGCGTATGTGATTGCCGGACAGGCACGTCTGCGAGCTCGCTTGGTCCACTTGGCGATCGGAGCCACGGCCGTTGTCGTATCGGCCGGTTGGTGGGTATTGGCAGTGTGGCTGTGGCCTGCGGATTCTCGCCCGTACATCGGTGGGTCGACCAACAACAGCGTCATGGACTTGGTGTTGGGATACAACGGATTGGGTCGACTTTTCGGTAACACCGGTGGCGGTGGTGGAATGAACGGTGGCAGTGCAGGTTCGAGCTTCGGGGGGAGTACCGGGCTGGAGCGGCTGTTCGGCAGCGAGATGGGTATACAGATTTCCTGGCTGATTCCTGCGGCACTGATCGCAGTGGTGTTCGGACTGCTCGCTCGGGGACGCGCACCACGCACAGATCTTCTCCGCGCGTCGTTGATCCTCTGGGGTGGTTGGTTTCTCGTTACCGGCCTGATCTTCAGCTACATGTCCGGCACGATCCACCCCTACTACACAGTTGCGCTTGCACCCGCCGTCGCGGGGATGATCGGGACCGGTGGATACGCTCTGTGGTTGGTCCGTGCCCGTTGGATCGGACGTTGCGGCCTGGCTGCGATGATGCTGGCCGCAGGAATCTGGAGTTGGGTGTTGTTGCACCGCAATGCCGACTGGCTGCCGATGCTGAAGTGGATTCTGTTGGTAGGCACGATCGTCGGCGCGATTCTGGTTATGGTGGGGGCGAAGGATCGATTCCGAAAGCTTGCTGTCGCTGGATTGATCATCGGCTCGTTGGCAGGGATAGCAGGTTCGGCGTCTTACGCGATTGCCACTGCCGCAGCCGCGCACGGCGGATCCATTCCGACAGCCGGACCAGCCGGTGCGGTGTCCGATTCCGGAATGGGCGGGGGAGGAGGTACGGGTGGGGGCCCTGAGCTTCGAAACGGTGACGCTCCGCCGAATTCTTCTGACGCGACTGTAAATCCGACGTCGAACGGGCAAGAACTGAGTAGCGGCAGCGAAAGTGCTTCCGAGTTGACGGCAATGCTGGTCAATGCGGGCACCACGTGGTCGGCCGCGACCAACGGTTCGCAAAGCGCAGCAACTAACGAGTTGGCGAGCAATACCGCGGTGATGGCGATCGGCGGTTGGAGTTCCGATCCCGCACCGACATTGGATCAATTCATCCAGTACGTGGCAGACGGAAAAATTCACTACTACATTGCCGGTGGCCAGGGCGGAAGCCAGAGAGAGGGCCAAAGCGGGGACAGCACGTCGAGTGCCATCCAGGAATGGGTCGAAGCCAATTTCGGATCGACGACAGTGGGAAATTCCACGGTGTACGACCTCACTGGGTATGTCGGATAGTGACGTAGTTGTTGCCGTAGGCAATGATCGAGAAATGTCTGGGCACACCGCACACGAGTCGAACCGTCGTCGCGAGCAATGGACCTGGCGCGACGGGCTGGTGATCGTCTCGATCGTCGCATTGGGAACTGTTGTCGCGGCGGTGACGAACGAGGACACAGGCACGTCGATTCCTGGCTGCGATTCGGTTGAATCGCCGGGTCCGCCGGTACGATTCAACTACGGTTCCGCGGGCGAGCCTGGCTATGACGATCCGGACTATCCGTGGTTCTCGGGGCCGAAGGCCACCGCCATGAGCGACGCGTTACTCCAATCGTTGCCTTCCGATGTCGACGTAGTATTTGCGAGTCCGTCGAAATCGTTCGAGTTTGCGCCGATCCAGAATTTCCGGGGTGCCTCGTTTCCTGACGGGGTCGACCCGATCGAGTTCAGCGGTTCGACGAGGGCAAGCGGGGCGGTAAGTCGTGGCGTGCAGACGGCCGATATCTCGGTTCAGGTTCGTGCATGGGATCAGCCGGTGCCGCCGTGCTTGGAGGGAATTGTGGATCGGCGGGAGCATCTCGCGAACGGAACAGTGCTGGACATTGCCGATTTCGAGGACGAAGTCGCTTCGGATGTCGGGGGTGAGCGTGGTGTCGTCGCGTATCTCGGCGACGGATCCCGGGTTGTTGCCAGCATCGACACGTCGACGGAGACTTCGACGGATACTGGTCCGCTTTTGACGATGGACGAACTGATCGCGCTCGCAACCGCGCCGGGGCTTGCGGTGACTGCGCCGGTTCCAGACTCGACGCCGCCGCCGATGGCATCCTGCTACACCGATTCTGTGAATGCCGGCCCACCTGCGACGCGCATGGATGTCGACCGACTGAATCAGTTGCTCGATACGCGGTGGACAGACCTCGGCGCGGCAGGCGTCACCTTGGAACGCCCGCTCGGTTCGTTGGTTCCAGATGACTACGGACAGGGGGGAGTGTGCGAGCGGATCGTCGCTTCGACAGCGGACGGCAGCAGCGATGTCGAAGTATCGGTTGGTACCGCCGTGCCGGAACCGGGTGAGACACTCACGTTGCCGGGCTCCACCGCCGTGACTCGCCAGGTCGATCCTTATGGCAAGGGCGACGACACGGTCCGGGTTGTCCACCCCTCCGGCGAAACCGTCGTGGTGACCCAGTTCGTGAAATCGGCTGGCTCCACAACAGCACCACCCTTGACGACCGAACAACTCGAGTTCATTGCAACCACTCCAGGACTGATGCTTTCGGTTCAGTGAGTGTGGTGCTGGCACAATAGTGACGAATTGTTCGGACCCAGTTTGTTCGGACCGGTTTAGTTCGTACTCAGTTTTGTTCGTACTCAGTGACGTCGGAGGCTCAACGAATGGGCGATGCCAGCCCTGCTCGCGGTGACGATTTCTCCACCTGGTTCATCGACCAGTTCTCCGTGTACTGGCAGTCCGGTGGTGGGGCTCGTATCGAAGGTCGGATTACGGGCTATCTGTTGATCAGCGAGTCGCCAGGGGTCAGTGCCGAAGAGTTGGCGCAGGCACTCGGAGCAAGTCGCGGATCGGTGTCCACCTACATTCGCCGGTTGATCGACCGGGGCTTCGTCAAACGCACACGCAAGCCTCGGGATCGGACTCACTACTACGTCATGGATTCCGACGTGTGGGGCGGATTCCTCGAAACAGAGCACGTGTATCTCGAGAATCAACGCAAGCTTGCGACCGAGGCGCTGCAATACGCAAACCCCAACGGCCCCGCGTACATTCGTGTGCTCAACATGCGCGACTACATGGGGTGGATCATCGACAATCGCATGCTGAGCAGTGAGTGGATGCGATTCAAGAGCGAACGTGACGGCAAGAAGCCCGCATCCGAATAGGACGCGGGCTTCTCGATCGCACGGTGCGTATCTACATCACTTGTTCAGCTTCGCGATTGCCTCGTCGATCATCGGTACGTAACGCTCGAGCGACCAGGGCACGGTCAGTGGGTTGATCATCGAGGAACCCGTGACGAAGGGCTGTTCGGTCGGAGCGATCACAGTTCCCCGAGCCACGGCGGGGATGGCTTGGTAGGCGGGCTGCGCTTCGATCTCGGCCCGATTGGCCGGGTCCGAGTAGAAGGTGAAGAGCAGGTCGGACTTGTCGAGGAGGTTTGCGTTCTCCAGGCCGATGACGGCTGAGTCTGTTCCTTCCGATTCCGTCAAGGTGTAGACGACGGGATCCACCTGCAAGCCGAGTGCGCGGACCATGGCCACACGCTGCTCTTCGGCGAAGAAGACGCCGAGCGTTCCCGGGCCCGTGTTGTAGATGAAGGAGAAGCTG
This sequence comes from Rhodococcus sp. NPDC060176, assembly GCF_042728675.1. Classification (NCBI taxonomy): domain Bacteria; kingdom Bacillati; phylum Actinomycetota; class Actinomycetes; order Mycobacteriales; family Nocardiaceae; genus Rhodococcus; species Rhodococcus sp. NPDC060176. Next base: position 91,929 of record NZ_JBHWYS010000007.1, on the reverse strand, counting down.
ACGTCGGCGTAGTTCGGATGTGCTGCAGTCGATTCCGCGAACTGCGACTTGATCTTGTCGATTTCGGCCGTTGCCTTCTCGGATTCACCCATGGCTTTGCCGATGACGTTGATCTGCTCTTCCCACGTGATGGTCCACGGGCTCTCTGCGTAGGCGACGGTCGGCGCGAATGCGTTGAGTGAGTCGAACTGCTGCTGAGTGATGCCGGACCAGGGGGCGAGGATCAGGTCTGGTTCGAGAGCGATGATCGCTTCGATGTTGAGGTCGGTTCCGCCGGTGAACTGCTCGGGCAGTTCGCCACCTTGCTTCGTGACCGCTTCGTGGACCCACGGCAGATATCCGGTGTCGTCGCTGCCCCATGCGTACTTTTCGACGCCGACCGGGATCGTGCCGAGCGCGATCACAGTCTCAGCCGATCCCATGCCGAGGGTCACGATTCGCTCGGGCTTTTCCGTGATGACGGCGTTTCCGAGTGCACTTTCGATGGTGACGGTGTCGAAGTCGCTGTTGCCTGATTCGGTTTCAGCGTTGTTGTTGCTGCATCCACCGACCACTAGGGCGGCAATGACCAATCCACTCAGCGCCACAGTTCGGCGAAGTGAGCGCACACGGGCGTATCGCATGAGGAACCTTCCGTTGTCGATGCGCCGAGGAGTGAGACTCCGACGGATCGCAGCCGACGGCCGGTTCCAGGCGCGTCAGGAAGCATAGGCTAGCCTTCGCCAAAGTTTCAAATCTGTTGAAAGTTCATCGAGGGCTGCCGAAAGACGCTGATCGGCAAACGTCCGCTCGGAAGGGGAGCGATAGACGTTTGCCGATCACGTTCAGCAGGTAGGCACGTCGACCGTGATCCTCGGTTCGTCGACCAGCGGCTGGACCGGTACGCGCGCCTCGCCCTCGGCTGTGGGCTCGGTCAGATCGAACTTCAGTTCAACAGTCTGTCCTCGCGGAATGACGGCCCTCGTCATGTAGGCCGGGTGACCCTGCTCTGATCCGTTGACGGCAAACGAAATCTGCCCGCCCACCGAGACCGCGTCGAGTTTTGCTCCGGTCGTTGCCAGCAGGGTGACTGCGGCCACGTTGGTGCCCTTGGGCAGTCGTCCGGGGTTGTCGACGATCCCGCTGACGTATTCGGTCAGGTCGGCGTCGGGTGCGTTGTTTGTCAGTCGAACGGTGACCGTTGTCTTTCGGGTGTCGCCGGTGCACGTCTGCGCTGTGTAGTCGATTTCTCTTGTGAGGTAGTAGTCGAGCTTGTTGCCGGCTTGGTTGTTGATCACCACACCGGCATACGGCGCCGAATCTCCGGGGATGGTATGACCGAGGACCGTGTCGGCGAGCACCGATTGTTCGTCGGGGTGCGAGCTCCACACCGCGATTCTGCCCTCGCTGACGCCCTTGCCCAGTGCTTCCAGCAGTGCGCTCGGGGACTTGATGTTCCCGGTCATCTTCTCGACGACGCGGGCCGCGATCGTCTGCAGATACTGCTTTCGTGCCTTGTTGTCGGAAGGGAAGCGTGCATACGCGGTCGACTCGGTCAGTTCCACGACGTTGTCGGCCGTCACCGACTCCCCGTCGGGCATCTTGATCGGCCCTACCGCTTTCAGAATGTAACTCAGGGCTATCGGATCGGTCGCTATCGCACCGTCGACCATCTCACCCCCGGACTCCTGTGACCACAGGGACTGCCAGATCTGTGCCGCGTAGGGAAAGTGTGAGCTTAGGTTGCTGTTGCGAGAATCGGTGGTCGGGCGACTTGTTCCGTACAGCTGGTTGAAGTCAGGACCAAGGTCTATCGGTTGATTGTCCAGTGTTAGTTCGGAGTTGGGGGAGAGTGTGTCCACCCTAGCGGCGCCGTCGTCGACTCGGACGATGCCGTATCCGCCCAAGAGGCCACCGGTTCCGCGGGCTTCCGCATTGGTCTGGAAACCGATGAAGTAATTGCGCGGTCCGTCGGTGCCGAGCATCGCCGGTGCGATGCGAGCCGCTGTGGCGGTGTTCGTCAACAGGGTAGCCAGTTCGCTTGTCTGCGACTGCAATTCTGCTCGGGCATCGTTAACTCGGCCCAGGTACTTCGATTCGGGAACTTCCTGTGCCTGCGACGACAGCAATTCCGCGGCGATAGCTGTTTCGGCCAGTTTCGGTTCTGCTTCGCGTAACGGTGCGAGTGCCAAGCGTCCGCCGGGCTGCACCAATTCCGTTGGTGCGAGTGAAGTTCCGACAGTGACAGCAGGACTGAGAACGTCACGCGTGAGTCCCTGAACGACCTCGGTCATCTGGCGCGTCGAGTCGAAGGGCGACCCGATGACCGGAACAGCGGCGGCGATGTTCCAGGGAAGCGAATGGGTGTTGTCATAGGCGGTCGACGCCGCGAGTTCGGCTTCCGCCGCGGCGGACTCTGCGACCCCCGTATCCCCGGCAAGGAGTGCACTCTTTGCCGATTGTGCATGGTCGCGAGCCGCTTCCAGGTTGCCCTGCGCCTCGTATGCCGTGTACCCGAGCCAGGCCACAAAACCGCCCACGACCAGTGTCGATGCCGTGATCGCGACTGCAGTTCGGTGGCTTCGGAGAAATGCAGCCGACCCCTTGGATTCGCGCTCCGGACCGCTCGGCGGGATGTTGTCGGAGCCGATCGGTTCAGCCCCGGAATCGTCGTCGGACTTTGGTCCCACCGTGTCGTTGTTCATCCGCTGAAGCTCCTGACGTTTGAGTGCGTGAAAGCTGCGTCGACATGTCTAGCAGTGTTGGCCCGGTGGTGAAAACTTAGACAAGACAGTAGGGTTCGGTTCGGCCGTTCGTGGTGTTCGCTCCCATGGATTCACGTGATCAGCCACCGAATGTTCGTGAATAACAAGGCTGGTGAAATGTGAGGTGACGGGTTGAGTGCTTTTCCGTTGTCTCGGGCTCAGCTCGCGCTGTGGTTCGCGCAGCAACTGAGTCCGTCAACTCCGTTCGTGGTGGCTCAGTACGTGGAACTACGAGGACCGGTTGACGTCGACGCGCTGATCGAGGCAACGAATACGGCATGTCATGAAGTGGAGTCGGCGTTCGTTCGCCTCGTCGCTACTGATGCCGAGCCGCTTCAGGTCGTCGATCACTCCATCGTCGACGATCTCGAATACCTCGACCTCCGCGGCGATGACGATCCAGTTCAGCGCGCGAACGAGTGGATGACAGCGGAATACTCACGGCCACTTGACGTGATGTCGGATCGCTTGATCTCGGCGACCTTGCTGCACCTGGCAGACAATCACTACTTCTGGTATTCGCATGCCCATCACCTCGTGCTCGACGGGTATGCGGCGATGACACTCACCACGCGAGTGGCCGAGCGCTATTCCCATCTTGTTCACGGCAAGAAGCTGACTCCTTTCGGTGGTGCGGGGGTACGTGCGCTGCACGACCTCGATGTCGACTACCGATCCTCGGCGCGGTATCGATCGGACGAGCAGTACTGGACGGAGATGTCCGAGGGCCTGCCTCGCCCGGTTCGCCTCGCCGACGGCGCCGGGCTGACGTCTATGCCGCAGCGCATGATGGTGCAGACCTTGGATCCGACTCTTGCAAAACAGCTTTCGGATGTCTCGACGGAGTGGACTACGTCCGAGGTGGCGATCCTCGTCGGCGCGTTCGCGTCCTATCTCGGTCGGATGACTGATTCCGACGACGTCGTCCTCAGCCTGCCGGTGTCCGGCCGCACCACGGCAAAGTCGAGACGTTCGGGCGGAATGCTGTCCAACATCGTGCCTGTTCGCGCGCAACTTGATCGGGATCTGTCGCCACAAGAGTTGGTGCGTCAGATCTCGGTGCAGATGACCGGCGCACTGCGGCACCAGCGATTCCGCTACGAGGACATGGGTTTCCAGGGAGATCAAGGCGGATCCCGCGACTCGGCGGGCCCGGCAGTCAACGTCATGATGTTTCACGAAGCGATTCGACTCGGTGACGTCGTCGGTGAATTTCACGTCCTCACATCCGGACCCACCGAAGATCTGTTCTTCAGCATCTATCCGTCGATCGCGGGAGAAAACGTTCGGCTGTCCTTCGAAGCCAATCCGCGCCTGTACAGCGAACGTGACCTGGCGATGCACCATCGTCAGTTCGTTCGGCTACTCGAGGGATTCCTCGACTCGGCCACCAGGGGGCTCGGTGACCTCCTTGTCCTCTCGGCGGACGAACTGAATGATCTGGTCCCCGCGCTGGGTGCGCGGACGGACGAATTCGCGACGCTCGATTCGGTCATCAGAGACGGGGCAGGGCGGGGGAGTGCCGTCGCGATCCGCGACCAAGGTGTGTACGTCACCTACGATCAACTCGGCGCTCGCGCGGATGCACTGTGCGCCTTGCTCGTAGAGAACGGTGTCGGCCGAGGTGACGTCGTCGGGATCCTCTCCCCGCGGTCGACCGATTCCGTAGTTGCATTTCATGCGGTAGCGCGGGCCGGTGCGGCTCTTCTTTTCGTGGATCCTCAAACACCCTCCGAGCGTGTCGCTTTCATTCTCGACGATGCCAACGTGTCCGTTGTGGTTGGTGACGATCCGGCAGGCGTGCCGGCTTGGGTCTGCGTCGTCAGTCCCAGAAGCGACGAAACTGTCGATGGGCCGATCGATCGAACTGCGGGGGCCGGTTCATCTATCGCCCGCGTGTCCCTGGACGATACCGCCTACGTGGTCTACACCTCGGGGTCGAGCGGACGGCCGAAGGGCGTCTCGGTCACGCACCGAGGCATTTTGCCGTTGCTGCGTTCTCACGCACGGCGACTGGACATCGATAGTTCCTCCCGAGTCGCGCTCCTGGCATCCACGTCGTTCGACGTGGCGATCCTCGAGATTCTGCTTGCTCACGGCTGCGGTGCGACTGCCGTGATCGTTCCTCCCGGATTGATCGGCGGAGTGGACCTCGAAGACTATGTGCGGCTCGAGGGTGTCACGCATTTGATCTCGACACCATCGGTTCCGCTGACGATGGATCCTCGGGAACTGCCGGATCTTCGAGTATTGAACGTGGGCGGCGAGCGACCGCCGGGGACGCTCGTGGATGCGTGGTCGAGTCACGTGGACATCGTGAATTCGTACGGCCCTAGTGAAGCAACCGTCGCGGCATTCATGAGCGAGCCGCTGGTGCCTGGCGGTGATACACCGATCGGGCGCCCGATCGACGGCGTTGCCGCTGTCGTGTTGGATTCGTGGTTGCGTCCCACTCCGGTCGGCGCCGCGGGTGAGCTGTACGTGATGGGACAAGGACTGGCGCGTGGGTACCTTTCGCCGGCGCTGACGGCGGAGCGTTTTGTCGCGGCGCCAATAGGTACGGCCGACGCTGGTGCGCGCATGTACCGCACCGGGGACGTGGTGCGGTGGAACGATGCCGGTCAACTCGAGTTCTTGGGCCGCACCGATCAACAGGTGAAGATCCGTGGAGTACGCGTCGAACTGGGCGAGATCGAAGCTGTGCTCCTGTCGAATCCTGGCGTCTCGCAGGCAGCAGTGGTGGAGCGATCCGGGTCGATTGCAGCGTATGTGACCGTGAGCGAAGACGGAGATGACCGACCTCGTCCGTTGAGTCAGGAGGCGGTGCTCGACCATCTGGCTTCATTACTTCCGCGTTCGATGCTTCCGAGTTCGGTGACGATTCTGGCAGCGTTGCCCGTTACAAACCATGGAAAGACAGACCGTGCAGCGCTCCCTGAACCGACGACGGCCGCTGCCGCCGAGCAACGCTCGGCGGTAAGCCGCCCGATCGAGTACGACGAGGAATTGATTGCTTCGGTGATGGCCGAGGTCCTCGGCGTCGGAGTTCTCGGACCGCACTCCGACTTGTTCGCCTGGGGCGGTAGTTCTCTCGACGCCGTGTACGTCGCCGCGCGCGTGAGTTCCGCCTTCGGAAGAAGGATTGGTGTCAGGGACGTGTTCGGTGCCCCGACGCCGGCGCAGCTGGCCCGGAAGATCCGCGAGGGTCGGGCGGAGTGGGTGGTGGAACCCCAGCGCATTTCGGACGACGTCACCGTGGAAATCGCTCCGGCACAACAACGTCTGTGGCTGCTCAATCGTCTGGATCCGCAGTCGTCGGCGTACAACATTGCGTTCGAGGTCTCGTTCAATGGTCTTCTGGATGCAGAGGCGATGAGGGAGTCGGTAGTTGACCTGACCGAGCGCCATCCCGTCCTGCGCACGGTGTTCTCGTTCGACCAGAACCGCGACACGTGGCCGATCCAGGCTGCGTCTGCGACGTCCGTGACCCTGATCGAGGTTCTGTCCGAAGAATACGACTCTGCGTCAGCGGATTTGGTTGCGGCCGGGTTCGACCTGGCGACCGAATTGCCCTTTCGGTTGATCCTCACCTCGGACGGCGATGCCGACCATCGCATGACCGTGGTCGCCCATCACATCGCCCTGGACGGTCTTTCGTTCGCGACGATCGTCTCGGACCTTGTTGCGGCGTACGACGCCCGCGCCGCTGGGAGTTCGCCGATCTGGCCTTCGCCCTCGCTCGACTATCGCGACTATTCCGCTTGGCACAGAACCGTTCTCGGTGATCCTACGGATTCGCAGAGCCTAGCTGGCCGTCAGTTGGAATTCTGGGAAACAGCTCTCGCCGGCGTTGATCCGACTCTGGCGCTTCCCGCGGACAGATCCCGCCGGCCGGACCAACCGTCGTCGGCGCGGGACGTGACGTTCGAACTGTCCTCGCCCGTCCACGCGGCGCTGAACGAAATTGCCAGAGCACACGACTGCACGACCTTCATGGTGCTGCACGCTTGCCTTGCGATCGCGCTGAGCAAGATCACCGGTGCGCCCGATATCGTCATCGGAACCCCGACGTCCGGTCGAACACACCCCTCGTTCGACGGCACCGTCGGTATGTTCGTCGGAACCGTGGCGCTGCGAACGCTCCTGCTCGATGGAGACACCTTCGGTGAGTTCTTGACTCGCGTACGCGACGTCGACGTGGCGGCTCTGTCCAATGCCGACGTCCCGTTCGACTGGGTAGTGGAGCGGGCGGTCGGTGGGGCCGCAGGCGAGAAGAATTCCTTCGTGCACGTGGTTCTTGCCGTCGATCCGGTAGCTTCGGTTCCCGAGATCGCCGTGGGAACGATGACGGCTCGAGGAATTCCGTTGCCTCCCGAGCACCCGCGGTTCGATCTCGAAGTGACTGTGCGCGAAGATCGTACGGTTGACGGAGGTGCGAGCGGCATTTGCGGCACCTTCCGATATGCCGCCGATCTGTTCGATGCGGCCACCGTGGGCGGTTGGGTTGAGCGACTACGTCGAGTGTGCGACTCGGTCACCGAGAACTCGTCAATTATGTTGCGTGACATCGATGTTCTCAGCGTCGACGAGCGCGAAAAACTGCAGGTGCACGTGCCGGCGCCAGCACTTGGTGCGAACTCACTGTCCGACCTGTTCGCCGGGGTCGCGACGAAGCGGTCGAACGCAATCGCCGTGACGAGTGAAAATTCTCGGGTCACCTACGCAGAGTTGCACGTTCGTTCGGAGGCGCTCGCAGCCGCCTTGATCGATCGAGGAATTCGAGTGGGGGATCGGGTGGCCGTCGGCCTCCCTCGCTCGATCGACCTGGTAGTTGCGATTCTCGCGGTCGTTCGGGCGGGCGCCGCGTACGTCCCGATCGACCTGCAGTATCCCGACGCTCGCATCCGATACGTACTCGCCGATGCGCGTCCGAAAGCGATTCTGTCGACGCCCAGTTACGCTCCGCGTTTCGGTGAGTACGAACATGCCGTCGTATCCGTCGACGAGACGGCTGACGCGGCGCAATGCTGGCCACTTGCGCCCTTGGAGTCCGCCGCTTACGTGATCTACACCTCCGGATCAACCGGCGCCCCCAAAGGCGTGGTGGTATCTCAGGGCAACGTGTTGGCTCTGCTCGCCTCGACTCGAGAGATCTTCGACTTCGGGCCCGAAGATGTGTGGACGATGTTTCATTCGTACGCCTTCGACTTCTCGGTATGGGAGATGTGGGGTGCGCTGACCACTGGCGGATCTTTGGTGATCGTGGACGGTGACGTCGCGCGCTCACCCGAAAGGTTCGTGGATCTGATTGTGCGGGAACAAGTGACCGTTCTGAATCAGACCCCGGCTGCCTTCTACGCGTTGGCGGAAGTCACGCAGGAAATGCTGCTTCCGCTCCGGTCGATTGTTTTCGGCGGTGATCGCCTCGACGTGGGGCGTGTGGACGCCTGGTTCGATCGGCACCCTGATGTGCGGGGCGTCAACATGTTCGGAATCACCGAAACCACCGTTCACGTCACCAGTGTCGAACTGTCAGCCGGCGACGGAGCTGCCTCGCCGATCGGATCTCCGCTACCGGGCTTGCGCAGCTACGTACTGGACACCGCGCTCGCGCCCGTCCCTCCCGGATCTGTCGGCGAACTGTACGTTGCCGGTCCACAGGTGGCCGCAGGCTACTTGGGTCAACCCGGGATGACGTCTTCACGATTTGTGCCTGAACCGGGATTCGACGGATCGAGGATGTACCGCAGCGGCGATCTGGTCCGTTGGCGAGCCGGTCGACTCGAATATGTTCGCCGCGCCGACGGTCAGATGGCCCTGCGCGGTTACCGCGTCGAACCGGGCGAGGTCGAGACCGCGCTACTGGCTCACAGTTCGGTGGAGCAGGCCGCGGTGGTGGTGCGAGAACTCGACAGCGGGCCGACATTGGTCGGTTACATCACCCCGGAGAAGGGACACGACCTCGACGGCGTCTTACGCACTGCCCGTTCGTTGTTGCCCGGGTACATGGTGCCATCGGCTTTGATGCCGCTTGCGTCATTGCCGGTCACGATCAACGGCAAGGTCGACCGTGCGTCGCTGCCGACCCCGGTGTCTCTCACGCAGCCCTCTCGGCAGTCACGAGACTTCTTCGAGCAGACAGTCGCAGCCATCCTGAGCGATTTGATGGACGTTCCGAATGTCGATCCGGTTCGGAATTTTTTCGATCAAGGGGCCAATTCCTTGATCGCCACTCGACTCTCGTCGCGACTGAACGCCATCCTGGGCTGCAACCTCGACGTCCGCGATGTCTTCGAGCACCCATTCGTCGATCAGCTGGCGGGAATTGCTGCTGCCAGAATCGGTGTAGGGCAAAACGGCACGGGGCCGGTGTCCTTGGTGCCTCTGTCTTTGGCTCCGCGTTCGGACAATACAGAAGTGCAGCTGTCAGCTTCGCAACACCGAATGTGGATTCTGAATCAGTTGGATACAGAGTCCGCCGGCTACAACATTCCGATCGTGTTGCGCCTGACGGGTGAATTGGACGTAGTTGCAGCCGAACTGGCAATTCGTGACCTGATCGATCACCATCGCACCCTGCGGACCGTGTACCCGGTTGTCGGTGAGCGCCCGGTTCAGAAGGTGCTCGACGTCAGGGAGGCAAGTCCGCCGCTTCAGCTCGCGGCGCTCGCGGGCGAGGACGCCGAGAATCGCGTCGCAGAACTCGTGGGTTCGGGATTCGATGTCACCACGGATCCGCCTGTACGGGTGGCCCTTTTCGAGGTTTCACCCGACGAGCACGTCCTGGCCGTCGTTGTCCATCACATTGCCGCCGACGCTCGATCGCTGGAAGTGCTGATACGTGACTTCACTGCCGCGTACATCGCTCGCGCGGAGCAGCAAGCTCCGCAGTGGTCGCCGCTCGCGCTCGAGTACTCCGATTACACTGCATGGCAGAGAGAATCGGGGATTCCAGACACGGTATCCAACTACTGGAAGCAGGCTCTCGAAGGCCTTCCCGAGCAGGTGACGCTACCCCTGGACTGCCCACGCTCGACGTCCGCTCGCGCGTCGAGCTGTCGAGTGGTGATCTCAGGTTCCGTACGGACGGGCCTGCAAGCGGTGGCACGATCGAACAACGCGACCATGTTCATGGTTGTCCACGCTGCTCTCGCGGCGCTGATGGCGAGGCACACCGGCAGCAGTGACGTGGTTGTCGGCACTGTCGTGTCCGGACGCACCGCACCTGAACTCGATGAGCTCGTCGGTATGTTTGCCGGCACGATTGTTCTCCGAACCGAAGTTGATCCGTCGGAGTCCTTCGGCCAGTTGGTCGAGCAGGTTCGTCAGCGCGACGTATCGGCGTTCGCGCATGCAGAGATGCCTTTCGAATCGCTGGTTGATCTGATCGACCCACCGCGATCGCGCTCGCGGCACCCGTTGTTCCAGGTGGCGCTCTCGTTCCAAACAGTGCATCCCACCACCTGGTCCGTGCCGGGGTTGTCCGTCACACAGATTGCTCCTGATGTCAGGCACGCAAATTTCGATCTGCAGCTCAACGTCGCGGATTCGGGGATCGGCGGCGGTCTCGCCCTCGAATTCGTCTACAACGCTGATCTATTCGACGATCTGACGGTATCGAGCTTTGCGGGCCGGTTCGAGCGCTTCCTGGGTCAAGTGTCGATCGATTCGACGGTCGCCGTAGGGGGAATCGACCTGTTGGACAGTGCGGAACGAGCTCTTCTCGTCCCCGCACACGGCGCGGCCGACCGGTCTGGTCGATCTCGACGTTCCGGTACGACGCTTGCCTCGATGCTGCGCTTCGGCGTCGAATCCGCCCCGGATGCTGTGGCGGTCGAGGGCGAGGGCAACGCACTGACTTATCGGGAAGTCGATGCCCAGTCGAATGTCGCAGCCGACGAGTTGCGCGCCCGGGGAATCGGAGTCGACCAGGTCGTTGCCTGGACTGCAGATCGGTCCGTTGCGTCGATCGTGCAATTGTGGGCAATCGCGAAGGTCGGGGCAGCTCCGGCGTTGGTGGATGCGGAACAGCCGCAGGCACGACTACGCGGTGTCCTCGAAACACTGGGCGAAGGCACGATCGGCGGCCGCAACGCTGGTGGTGAGAAGGTCTCAGACTCGGCGCGCGAACATTCCGACAGCCTTGCGGCATACGTAGTCTTTACTTCGGGTACGAGCGGAACCCCGAAGGCTGTAATCGTGACCAACGGCGGGCTCGACGTCATCGCCGAAGACCTGCCGGGTAGGTTCTCGGCTGGACCAGGTTCTCGCGTATTCCATCGCGGAGCACCAGGATTCGACATGACGATGCTCGAGGTGCTCATCGCGAGTACGTCCGGGGCGACGCTCGTCCTGGCGAAGGACGACGAACTGTTCGGTTCGGGACTCGCATCAGCGCTGAGGCGCGAGCGTATTACTCATCTCTGCGCCACACCTACCGTCGTCGCCTCGATCGGTACTCCGTCGCTGCCGGACCTTGCAACGGTGATGTTCGGAGGCGAGCGGCTCAGCGGTGCGTTGGCGAAGCGTTGGCACGCCGGACGCAGAGTGATAAACGGATACGGACCCGCTGAGTCGACGATGTATTCGCTTGCTACCGAGCCCCTGTCGATTGAACACTTGTCGACCGACAGTCACGACGGGTCCGTCGGACATCCGCTGGCCGGTGTCGACGCGGTGGTGCTCGATGATCGACTCGAACCGGTGCCGCCGGGAGTTGCCGGAGAACTTTATCTCGCAGGTCGAATGCTCGCACGCGGGTACGCCGGCCAACCTGCCCGAACTGCGGAGCGATTCGTGGCAACCAGTTCAGGCGCCAGGATGTACCGGACCGGTGACCTGGTGATGTGGAGGCCTGACATCTCCGAACCGGCAACCCAGAAGCCTGAAGGCAATAATTATCGCCTGCACTATCTCGGACGAACCGACGCGCAGGTGAAGGTCAACGGTGTCCGGATCGAGCCGGGTGAGATCGAAGCAGTCATCCAGTCTGTCGCTGACGTCGATTTCTGCGTCGCCGGGGTACGGACCCCCGAAGGTGGAAGTCCGCTGTTGGTCGCCTACGTGAGAAGTTCAGGCGCCGAGAGAGTTGACACGGGTCGACTTCGCGCCACCGTCGCAGAAGTTCTTCCGACGTACATGGTTCCGCATGTCATCGTCTACATCGAGGGCGACCTTCCGATGCGGAACGGCAAGGTCGACTTCGCCGGTCTACCGTTGCCGGCACTCGATGCTTCCCGCACGGAGGGCCCGGACACTGACACTGAGCACCTGGTTGCTGCAGCTTTTGTCGCCGTTCTGGGCGGAGACGGGGACGATCGTGACGCAGACTTCTTCTCGCTCGGGGGCAACTCGCTCTCGGCCGCGGAGGTCACGTCACTCTTGAGTAGTTCTCTGGGACAGGTTGTTCCGCTGAGGACCGTATTCGAGCATCCGACGGTTGCGGCGTTGGCAGCCCGGCTCGATTCGCTCGAGCAGAACGACTCGGTGACCGACGTCGTCCGGCTGGAACCGCGCCGCGATCCCACGCCCACACCCCTGTCACGAAACCAGCGTGCGATGTGGGTACTCAATCAGCGGAACACAGCGAGCGGTGCGTACAACCTGCCGATCTGCATCGAGATCGACGGTGAACTCGACGTGTCCGCGCTGCGTCAATCCGCGACCGATCTTGTCGGCCGGCATGAGGTCCTCAGAACCCGGTATCCGGGCACTCCACCGGTTCAGGTCGTAGATCCTCCGTCTTCGGTGGCAGTGGAAACGCGACTGGTCGGCGACGTCGAGGTCGAAGTGCTGCTGCGAGAGTTCGGCTCGCGCGGTTTCGACGTGGCCGCAGACCTGCCGGTGCGCTGGATGCTGCTCCAACTGTCGCCGGTCAGACATGTTCTGGCGGTAAGTTTTCACCACATCGCAGTCGACGGGGTGTCGATGCGAACTGTGGTCGGCGACCTCCTGACCGCTTACGGCAAGCGCCGAGCCGGACTGGATCCGCAGTGGCCTCCGCTGCCGATCCAGTACGGGGATTTTGCCGCGTGGGAGGCAGCGAGTGACGTTTCCCCTGTCGTCGAAGAGTTCTGGCGCCGAGCACTCGACGGCGTGACGTCTGTGTCTCCGCTGACGGTGGATCACACTGACGACGGACCGATTTCCGCGGCGCAGCGAGTGAACTTTTTGATACCAGCCGTCGTCACCTCGGCACTGCAGGCGCGAGCAAACCGGTTGAAGGTCTCGCTGTTCGCGGTGGTTCATGCGGCGCTGTCCGTGGTGCTTGCGAAGCTGAGCGGGAATCCCGACGTCGTGATCGCGACCGCGGTCGACGGACGGCGTACGCCCCAACTCGACGGCGTGGTCGGAATGTTCGTGGATACGGTGCCTCTGCGCCTGCGGATCGACGGGGACATGCCGATTGATCTTCTGTTGGCTACAGCTTTCGATGCTGACGTGGCAGCGTTCGAATACAGTTCTGTTCCTGCCGAATTGGTTGGTGAGTTGCTCGGTGGACGAACTCCCCAGGTTGCGCTGGGTCTGCAGAATTTTGCGGTCCCTGCCGTGGAGGTGGCCGGTCTCACGATCGAGGCTCGTGAAATCGAGACCGCAACAACGAAGTTCCCCATGCATGTCTCGCTCGCACCCGCTGTCGACGGATCATTGACCGGCGCTGTCGTCTATGCCGCGAGCGCGTTCGATCCGTCGAGCGCCGACGCGGTTACTCGACATCTGTCGAGAGTGCTCACCTCGATTGCCGAGGATGTGCCAGTACTCGTTTCGGATCTCGCGGTGGGCGCGGCGCCCAGTTGGACTGCTGTCGAGGTCGATTCGTCTCGGACACTCACCGAGATCTTTGCCTCCACAGCGGCGCGATTCCCGAACAACATTGCTCTCGACGACGGACAGAGCACGGTGACGTATGCCGAACTCGACTCTGCCTCGGATGCTCAAGCCTGGGAACTGGTAGCTCGGGGAGCAGGGCCGGGCGCTGTATACGAGATTCCGGCAGTGCGAACTATCGCTTACCTGGTCCGAATGTTGGCCATCACGAAAACGGGCGCGGCATTCGTGCCGATCGACCCTGACCTGCCGACGGCACGGTTGAAGCAGCTACGCACAGTGCTCTCCGACCGCAGCGTCGTTCCCGGCCGGCAGTATCCGGATTCAGTTGCGTACGTCGTTCACACGTCCGGGTCGACCGGTGAACCGAAAGGCGTTGCAGTCACCCACAGAGGACTGGGCCTTCTGACCGACGACGCAATCCGGAAGTACGGGGTGACTTCGGACTCGGTTGTGCTGCACGGATACAAACCGACGTTCGATGCAGCGATCCTCGAGATGATGCTGGCGATCGGCGCCGGGGCTACCTTGGCGGTCGCGCCTCGTGAGGCTTTCGGCGGAAGAGCACTCGAAGAGTTTGTCGCAGAACGCGGCGTTACCCACATGTTGTCGACTCCGGCCGTACTCGACACCATGGCACCGGAGCGGTTCGACTCGCTCGAGGTAGTGGCAGTCGGTGGCGATGTGCTCTCACCTTCCACCGCGCGCGCGTGGAGTCGCCGTGCGCGAATGCTCAATGCGTACGGACCGACTGAATGCACCGTGGTCACGACTGTCGCCGAGGTGGATCATCGGGTCACCATCGGAGTTCCGCTCACCGGAATCGGTGCAGAGGTACTGGATACGCGACTGCATCCGGTGCCGTGGGCCGGGATCGGTGAGTTGTACGTCAGCGGACCCGGGCTGGCGATGGGCTACGCCGGAGATCCCGCCGGCACCGCCAGTTCGTTTGTCGCCGCACCAGGTGGGCGCCGCCGTTATCGGACCGGTGATCTGGTTCACCGCCGCACCGATGACACGCTCGGATTCGTCGGACGCTCCGATCGCCAGATGAGTGTGCGAGGAATCCGCGTCGAGCCTGCCGAGATCGAATCGGCCCTGCGTCGGTGCCTCGGCGTCGAGGCCGCTGCGGTCGTCCTCGTCGACGAGATCGCTGTGGCATGTGCGGTTGGTGAGTCATTGGAGTCGGATCAGCTGACAATCGAGTTGGCAGCGATGTTGCCTGCATATCTGATGCCCGGCCGAGTAGTCGTGCTGGAGTCGATCCCGCTCACGTCGAACGGAAAGCTGGACGCAGACGCGTTGCGGCGCCATGTGTTCGAGAGCCAGGTACCCGACGCAGCAGTGACGGTTTCGGAGGAACTCGTCACCGCTGTCATGTCGGAACACGTGTCCGGAAGCTTCGGCGCTCTGCACAACCTGTTCGAATCGGGTGGCGATTCGTTGGCCGCGGCCGCGGTGGCAGGTCGACTCGCCTCGATCTTCGCCCGGGACGTGCCTGTTCGAGCCGTCTTCGACAATCCGTCACCGCGAGCGATGTCTCAATGGCTTTCGTCGAGCGCATCCGACGGCACGCGCCGCGAATTGACTCGACGCGATCCCGGGACGCCCGCGCCGCTGGCGCCCTCTCAACAGCGACTCTGGCTGATCAATCAGCTGCAGCCGGAATCGACCGCGTACAACCTGACGTTTGCAGTAATCCTGGCAGACGGCATCGATCGGTCGGTCTTGAGCAGCGCACTCGGTGACGTCGTCGATCGCCACGCCGTACTGCGAACTGTGTTGGTTCCAGGTGAATTCGGTCCACAACAGGTCGAAATAGATTCTGTTGCATTCGATCTCACCCCGGTGCAGGTCGACGATATCCGTGCGAGCGCTCGAGCCTTCGCGAATGTGCAGTTCGATCTCGAACGAGACCTTCCGTTCCGAGTGCGTGTATTCACCGAGGATGCAGGAGTCGTCTCTGCAGGACCGACTGTCCTGGTCATCGTTGTTCACCACATCGCAATCGACGGTGCCTCGATGGGCCCGATCCTGGCCGATTTCGCGGCAGCCTTCGAGGCCAGGGCAGTTGGAAGAGAATGGGATCGCTCCGCCGACGGGATCAGCTACGGCGATTACAGTCTGTGGGCGAGAGAGAGTTTGGGTGATCCCGAGGATTCTCTCAGCGTGGCTCACCGGCAGCTCGACTACTGGTCGAACGTCCTTCGTGGGGTCGAGGATGTGTTGGCTCTACCCGTCGACACACCCCGGAGTCCGCTGTCCTCACGATCCGACGAAATGGTGACGGAAGTCCTCGACGGCACCACCTACGACGCGTTGTCGGCGTTGGCCCGCTCGCACGGCGTCACGGTATTTATGGTCGTCCACAGCGTGATTGCCGTGCTGCTCGCTCGTGAGTGCGTCACGGATGATGTCGTTGTGGGAGCAGCGGTGAGTCTGCGCAACGATCCGGCGCTTCTGAATGTCGCCGGCATGATGGTGGGCACCGTCGCGTTGCGCACGAGGATCAACTCCGCCGACCACTTCACGGCAGTCTTGGACGAGGTTCGCCGCGTCGATCTGGAAGCGATGGCGAACGCGGACGTTTCGTTCGACGATGTAGTCGCAAAAGTCGATCCACCGCGCAGGATGAACGAGCATCCACTGTTCACGGTCATGCTGGCATATCGACGAGCGCTCGAGTTGCCGCAGATCGACGGGGTATCTGTCTTCGACCTCGACATCGCTGGGGCATCGACGGGCTACGACTTGACGTGGGATCTGGTCGACGCCGGTGACAGTCTGACCATTCGATTGTTGTACGCCACGGACAAGTTCCGGAAGTCGACCGCGGAACTGTTCATGCAGCGGGTGACACGTATCGCCGAATCGGTGACAGCCGAACCCGAGATAGTGGTCGGGGAGATCGAATTGTTGTCCGGATTCGAACGCTCGGCGTTGACCGTTGCGAATCCCCGCAACGTCGATCCCTTGACGATTGCCGACATTTTCGAACGTGCTCTGCGTCAGGCACCCGACGCAGTAGCGCTGGAAGAGAACGGCCGACTCTGGACTTACCGCGACCTGCACGAGGCGTCGTCGCACTGGACGCGCGAGTTGGTGGGCCGGGGAATCGGGCCTGACGACGTCGTCGCCGTTGCGCTCGGTCGCGGACATCTGTGGATCGTTGCGTTGTGGGCAGTGGCGCGGGCAGGCGCAGCGTGGCTGTCGCTCGATCCGGCGCTGCCGACAGTGCGCCGTCAGACGATGGTCGAGGAGTGCGGTTCGGTTGTCGGTTTGACAGCAGAAGGTGCAGTCGAGAGTTTGCCCGATTGCGTCGAGTGGTTGTCGATGGATGAATCACGCACTGCGAGTGAGGCTACCGAGGTATCGGCAACGCCGGCTCGTCCTGACAACCTTGCCTATGTCATCTACACGTCGGGTTCGACGGGAAGACCCAAGGGCGTCGAGGTTTCACATCGCGGAATCATGAATGTCTACACCGCGCACGCCGAGATCGCCCAGCTCGATCGCGGCCCCCGTGTCCTGCAATTGGCGTCGTCGACCTTCGATGCGTCGGTGATAGAGATTCTTCTGGCGGCTGCGGGGTGTGGAACGTTGATTCTGGCTCCCGACTTCGTCTACGGGGGAGAGGAACTCACGAGTCTGCTGGTGACTGCCGACGTCACGCATTTGATCGTGACGCCGACCGTCCTGGCCACGGTCGATCCGAATTCAGTGCAACCGTTGATCGTCGAATCGATGGGTGAGCCGCTCTCTGCCCGCCTTGCGTCGGCCTGGTCGAGCCGACATCACATCGTCAACGGGTACGGACCGACCGAATCAACGGTCGCGGCATCGATTTCGCACCCGATCATCGATGGAGACGTCACTGTCGGCACTCCGGTACCTGGTACGACGGCACTTGTTCTCGACCAGAGGCTACGTCCGGTTCCGGATGGCGTGACGGGAGAACTCTTCCTCTCCGGTGAGAATTTGGCGCGGGGGTATGTCAACTCCCCAGGTTTGACCGCTGATCGTTTCGTGGCCAATCCCTTTGTTACAAATCCCGCGGCGGTGGGGACTCGGATGTATCGCACGGGTGACCTCGTTCGTCGTCGGCGTCACGACCGAGCGCTCGAGTATCTGGGCCGCAACGACGCACAGGTGAAGGTCCGGGGTGTTCGCGTGGAACCGGCGGAGGTCGACGCGGCTCTGTCAAGCCATGGAGCAGTGACCTTCTCGGCTACCGTTGTCACCGACGACGGGCGCGGGCCCGCTGAGCTTCGGTCGTATGTAACTCTGGCAGAGAACAATTCGGTGACGGAAAGGGAGCTGCGCGATTTTGTCTCCGGCTCGCTGCCGAAACACCTGCTGCCTTCGTCGATAACGGTGGTGGACCGGGTCCCGTTGCTCGCATCGGGGAAAATCGACGTCGCGGCTCTTCCTGCTCCTGCACCGCACGTAGGGTCGAGTGCGGATCGACCCGTCTCGGCTACCGAACGTCAAGTGGCACAGGCATTCGAGAGTGTCACAGGCGCGGTATCGGTGGGCCGTCATGACGACTTCTTCGAACTCGGCGGTACGTCCATGGGAGCCGTTCAGGTGGCTTCGCGAGTGCGTGAGGCCCTGAACAGGGAATTCCCTGTTCAATGGATTTTCACCGAACGAACTGTGGCCGAGCTTGCCTCTCGGTTGGATCTCGATCATGCCGATATCTTGGAGGGTGATTCGTCTCGTTCGGATCCGCTGGACACGATCGTCATGTTGGGCGGCAATCCTGACGACGTACGGCCGCCGTTGTTCTGCGTGCATCCGGTCAGTGGAATTGCCTGGTGCTACGCCGGACTCGTCGGTCGGCTCGAAGGTCGACGGGTGTACGGCATCCAGGCAACGGGAGCAGGTGAGCTACCCGGCACGGTGGCGGAGTTGGCGTCGGGGTATGTCGATGCCGTACGGATGGTGCAACCGTCGGGTGAATACCATCTGCTGGGGTGGTCTGCGGGCGGAACGATCGCGCTCGAGATGGCGAGCCAGCTCGAAGAGGCCGGCGACCTGGTCGGTTCGGTTGCAATGCTCGACGCACTGCTGCCGGAGATGATGCCGTCGGTACAAGCGGCCCCGGAGCCTTCCGAACTGTTCGCGCAGATCGGGCTGACTGAGGTTGAAACGGCGACTGCAGCAGTGACTTTCGTGGACGTCGCAGCGGAAATCCGAAGGCAGACCGGAATGGATTTCCTCACCGATACGGTTCTCGAATCGGTAGTGGGCCGGGTGGAAAAACTGTCGCGAATCGTCCGGGATCACCGGCCGAGATCATTTTCGGGGTCAGTGGAACTCTTTGTGGCGCAGCATGATCTGCCTGAACATCGTCACTTGGTCGAAAAGTGGTCTGAACTGGTGGGCCCGTTGCGAACGTACCTGGTCGACTGCTCTCACTCGGGAATGTCGAGCATGGAGGTTTTGGCGAGCGTCGCGAAAGTTCTCGTCGACAATCGCCGAAGCGTCGAATCCGAAGCGGGGGAGCGCAATCATACTGGGGTGCAGTAGATCTGCGGCGCCGGGACTTTGGTCCGGAGTTGTCACACCCGGGGTCCTCCATCCTTCCGTTCCGCAAGTAGAACCCGTAGCATTTTCCTTGTGGCAGTAAGCCATTCAGAAACTATCTCCGGAGGATCGTATGTTGGGTTCCCTTTTTTCCATCAGCTCTGAAATCGGTGTCCCGTCCGTCGACGCGCTTTTCGAGGCTGCTCGGACCATCATCGGCGCGATCTTCGGCCTGAGCTGACACATCGCAGCGACCTTCCCCCGCGGTGAAGAAGTCCCTGTTCTCCGACGAGGAGAACAGGGACTTTCGTGCAGCCTGCAGGTGAGCGTTTGCGTGGCGGTGAGTGGGTGACCTACCGGCCGTTCTGTTGATACGCGATCGCTGTCAGCGATCCGACTTCGACGTTCACGTCTGCGGTGCTGGTGAGCCCGATCTTGTGGGTCGACTGCCCGGGAGCCTTGGCCGGCACAAGAAGTTCGGATTCGGGGGCCTCGACAAAACGTAGTCCGAGGTCGACTCGGGCCTTGGTGGCCGCTGCGATGGCAGCAAATTGGCGAGCGCGAACAAAGGGCGTGTATGTTCCGCGACCTTTGACTCGAACATCGGTTCCGAGCTCTTCGATCAGACGTCGGGCTGCATCGAAGATGGGTCGCAGTGCCGCCTTCGGGCCGCTGTACTGCTGGTCGATGTATTGCTCGACGGTCGGCTCCACCCATCCGGACTGTTTGGCAGTCTCGAATGCAATTGCCCACTGCGAGTTCTGCGGTACACCGTGCTCTGCTTTCAGCCACTTGCGGACTTCGTTCTGATCGAGCGGGTCGACCCCCGACGTCCGCACAGCCGCAACCCATTCTTCGAGGGTGCGCCCGGTACGGTCGCGCATGGACGAGGTGGCTGCGGCCATCATGTCGGAGGGTTCCATGTGTCTGTTCTACCGGTTGTCACTGTGCACGGGTAGCTCGCTCAGTCGATGCCGAGCATCGTCGTGAACGCGCGCACGCCGGTCACTTCGACGGGATACGGCGGTGCGACAAAATCTTCGCGGCTGAGGGTGAAGAGACGACGCACGGTCATTCGGCCGTCGGCAGCCAACTCCTCTATCGTGCCGTCTGCGCGGTACCCGACTCTGGTCGACACCGTGATCGAGGCGGGGTTGTCGGTGAACGCCGACGACACGACGCTGCGTGCGCCCAAAGAGTCGAATGCGAATGCGCAGATTGCGTGTCGGGCGAGAGTGCCGATACCCCGGCCTTGGAACTCACGCCCGATCCACGAGCCGGTTTCACCGGTACGACTGTTGGGGAAGTCCGTCGCGGCAAACGCCTGACAGCCGACGATTTCTCCGTCGACAACGATGGCTGTTTCGAATTTCCAGTCGGTCATGGTCATCGCTCCGCGGACCGACCAGTGATACTGGATGAACCTTCGCGACACCTCGTCAGGCGTGCCCACTGTCCAGGGGACAAGAAAAGGCATCTGTTCGGCAGGGTGAATGCCTGCTCGAACCAGCGCGTCGAGTTCGGGGAAATGGTCGTCGCGCACAGCGGTCAAGGTGACGGGCCCACACGTGATCGTTACTCCGTACGGAGGCCAGATCTCGCTCAGTGGATCAACCATCGTGCTCAGACTTTCGTTCGTGTGCGAATCGGGTCACAGTCTGGCATGCCCGGACTGTCCGAGTAGGCGACTTCTGGTCATCGAGATTCTTTTGCCCTCGCGGTACGGAGCCGTGACATTAGTGTGTGGACGGTGACTACAGACAAACCGGTACGTCTTCGTGAAGGTAGATCGCCCGACAGGCTTTCGCGTGGTGTGGTGGCCGGATACGCAGCGGGAAGTGTCGGTACGGGTGGATTCGGTGTTCTGCCAGGTCTGGTACTGGCGTACTACCTGACCGACACCCTCGGGGTTGCCGCGGCGCTCGCGTCGCTCGTGGTCATCGTTCCGAAAATCGCCGATGTCCTGATCGACCCGCTGATCGGGTCGATCAGCGATCGTGGCTCTCACCGAACTGGTACGCGAGTGCCACTCATGCTCGCAGGTGCTCTGGCTTTGCCCTTGCTCTTCATTCTCACGTTCTCGGCTCCCGTGTCTGCCGGCCCTGGGGTCGGGGCGTTGTGGGTGCTCGCCTTCTTCCTGCTCGCGGCCAGTGCCTACAGTCTCTTTCAGGTTCCGTACATCGCGTTGCCGACCGAGTTGACCGGCGACTATCACGAGCGCACCCGCTTGGTATCGGTTCGAATTGCTGTGTTGGCCCTGACAATTCTGGTCATCGGTGCCGGCGGCCCCGAGCTCCGCGATGCCGCCGGGGGCGGGGCGCGCGGCTATCTCGTCATGGCGATCGGGGTGTCGGCGTTGATGTGCGGGGCAATGATCTGGGCAGTTCGCGGAGCAGCGCGCCACACGGTGACTCACGCGGATGCCCCGACCGGCTCGTTGCTCTCGCAGTATCGGGACGGGTTCGACGCGATACGACAGACACGCGCGTTCCGATTGCTGGTCATCGTGTTCGTGCTCCAAGCTCTTGCGACCGCGGTGATGTTGGCAGGTGCGCAATACCTGGCGACGTATGTGATGGGCAACGAAGGTGCACTCACCGGGCTGTTCGTCGCACTCGTCGGACCGGCCCTCGTCGTGATGCCGCTGTGGTATCGGTTCTCTCATCGGTACGGAAAGCTTCGCGGTTACGTAGTGGCTTCGGTTCTGTTTGTCGTGGCGACGGCGTTGTTGACGCTCGCTGCGCTCGACGCCGGCCCGTGGATTTACGGCGCCGTGGCCCTTGCCGGTGTTGCCTATGCCGGGATGCAGGTGTTCCCGCTGGCGATGCTCCCGGACGTCATCGAAGACGACGCGCGAATCGGTGGTCGCCAGCGTGGTGGCTCGCTCAGTGGTATCTGGACCGCCTCGGAAACCGCGGGTCTGGCCCTCGGACCCGCGGTGTTCTTGGGTGTTCTCGCAGTTACCGGCTTTGTCTCGAAAACAGCGGGGGAGAGCGTCGTACAACCTGAATCGGCGCTCACCGGTATCGCCTTGGGGTTCTCGATCGTGCCGGCAATTCTGGTTGCGATAAGCCTGGTCGTACTACGGAATTACCACACCGAACAAGAATCCACTCACGAGAACGCAGGTGAACGATGAGTTCCACTCAGTCCGAGGCACTTCAGGGCAAAATCCTCGAGAGCTCGAACCTCGAGAGCCGAGCCGCTGACATCTTGGGCCGGTTGCGTTCGCTCCGTGAACAGGATGCTCCGACGCACGGCGGCCGGGTTCTGTCGTACGTGTACGACAGCGGCCTCGCAGCCCTTGACGAGTTGGCAGCGGACGCAGCTCGATTGGTTCAGCCCGTCAACGGTCTCGATCCGACGGTGTTTCCCTCCACTGCGGTCATGGAGCGTGAGTTGGTGGCGTTCGCGCGCGATTTCCTCCATGGAACTTCGGACACGGCGACGGATACAGACGCAGAAGCAGGAGGGGTGGTAGTCGGCAATGTCACCAGCGGCGGAACGGAAAGTTGTGTGTTGGCCGTCAAGGCTGCTCGCGACTTCCGCGGTCTCCCGCCGGGGGAGGGCTCGCTGGTTCTTCCGACCACCGCGCATGCTGCTTTCCACAAGGCGGCGCACTTGCTCGGGCTGGAACTGATCCTGGTGCCGGTGGATCCCACGTCGGGGCGCGTCGACGCACAAGGTATTGCGGCAGCGGTGCGGGACGACACGGTATTGATCGTCGTCTCTGCGCCCAATTACCCGTTCGCGGCGCTCGATCCGATCGCCGAAGTCGCGGAAGTTGCTCGTGCACGGTCTATTCCATTGCATGTCGACGCCTGCATCGGCGGACTTGCGTTGCCGTGGTGGGGTGATCTGCCGCCCTGGGATTTCCGGGTGGCCGGTGTCACCAGCATGTCGGTCGACTTCCACAAGTACGGATACTCACCCAAAGGCGTCTCCGTTTTGCTGCACCGTGGGCGCGATCTGCATCGCAAGCAGTATTTCGGACTCACGGACTGGCCGGGCTATCCGGTGGTCAATCCCACTCTTCTCGGTTCCAAATCCGTTGCTGCCCTGGCCGGGGCGTGGGCGATTTCGCAAGTCCTCGGTCAACCCGGGTATGCCGAATTGGTGTCCCGGGCGCAGTGGGCGACTCGTGCGCTCATCGACACGGTCCAGAGCGTCGACGGGCTTCGCATCGTGGGCTCGCCGGTGGGACCGCTGTTCGCGGTCGCTACCGACGATTCCGTGCCGCTCGAACGCCGAGTGGATCCGCATCGCTGGGTGAGCGCCGTCGGTGCCCGGGGTTTCGTCCTTCAAGGGCAGCCGGCGTCGACGCAATCCGACGGGACGACGTTGCCTCGAACAACCCACCTCACCGTCACCCCGGTAACGGAGTCTGTGCTCGGTGAGTTGACCAGCGCGCTCGTCCTCGGTGCCGACGACGTTCGCGGCCTGGCGGCAGCGCAGGCACCGCCGGCCCTGGCAGAGTTGGCCGGAGCATTCGAACGTGGCGATGTCACCGTCGCCGATGTACTCGCTTTGCCCAGTGACGCCGTTGCGGCAGCTTTGACGTCGGCGGGGCTGGATCCGCGGGGCTCTTCTGATTCTCCGCTGGACATGGCGGCGGTGCTGGCGGCAGTGGAATCGCTGCCACGCGAGGTAACCAAGCGGTTGTTGGTGGAGTTTCTCGCCGGACTGGTGGAGCCCTGAACTCAGCGACGAATACCGAAACCGTGATGAACACTGCCTAAAACTCGGACAAATGGCGCGAAAGTTTCGCGCATCGGGCGTAAGTTTTCTGTCATCGGCTAACCATCTTTTGTCGGAGGGTTGATTTGTGACTGGCGCCGCGACCAAGATTCTGACAGTTTTCGAGGACATGATCGGGGTTCCGCTTCCGATTCGAGTGCGTTGTTGGGACGGTTCCGAGGCGGGCCCGCCGGACGCCGCTGCACAGGTGCATTTCCGGAATCGGCGTGCATTGCGGCGAGTCCTGTACTCTCCCAACGAATTGGGGTTGGCGAGGGCGTACGTGTCCGGGGATCTTGACGTCGACGGCGATATCTTTGCGCTCCTCGACGTCCCGGACCTCGTCACGCGGCTCGGTGAGAATCGATTGTCGGCGTTGCCGTTGCGCTCGATCGTGCGCGCCGCCGGTACTTTTGCCGGCTTGGGGGCGCTGGGTCTACCGCCATCACCCCCGTCGATCGAGATGCGTCGTAAGCGAGGCAAACGGCACAGCAAATCGCGCGATTCTGCGACTGTCTCCCATCACTACGACGTCGGGAATCGCTTCTACGAACTGTTTCTCGGGTCGAGCATGGTCTATTCGTGCGGATACTGGCCGGAGGGGGTCGAATCCCTCGAAGCCGCTCAGTTCGCGAAGCTGGACCTGATTTGCCGCAAGCTCGATCTGAAGCCGGGAATGCGACTGCTCGACGTCGGCTGTGGTTGGGGATCGATGGCACTGCACGCTGCCCAGAACTACGGGGTCGATGTCGTCGGGGTGTCACTGAGTAACGAGCAGGTCGAGTACGCCAAAGGGCGAGTTGCCGATGCAGGTTTGACCGACCGCATCGAGATTCGGGTGCAGGACTACCGCGACGTCGATGACGGCCCGTACGACGCGATTTCGAGTATCGGGATGTCCGAGCATGTGGGCCTGGTCAATTTGCCGGTGTACACGGCAAAACTCTACGACCTTCTCGTGCCGCAGGGGCGTCTGCTCAATCACGCCATCGCAGCGGTGAAGTCGTTGTCGGACAAGGCCGAAGACGGACCCAGTTTCATCGACAGCTACATCTTCCCGGACGGCGAGATACTTCCGCTGAGTAAAACCATTGATGCGCTGGAACTTTCAGGTTTCGAGACACGTGACAGCGAAGCGTTGCGTGAGCATTACGCACTGACGTTGCGCGCGTGGGTGCAGAACCTTCGCGAGAACTGGGACGCGGCAGTCCTACAGGTCGGTGCTCCCCGGGTGCGAACCTGGTTGCTGTACCTCGCTGCCAGTGCGCTGGGTTTCGAGGAGCCACACAGGCTTACGATTCATCAGGTTCTGGCCGTGAAACCAGGGGATCGGGGGGCCAGCGGTATGGCCCGCTCGCGTAAGAGTTGGTACCGATCGATTGAAGTCCCGCAGATCGAAACCGGTCCGCACATCGACTGAGGCCTATACGTTGGATTTCCATGAGCACCCGAAAGGTCGTCCTCGCGGCAGTGAAGATTTCGGCCGTGGCGATCTCGGCACTGTTGCCCACGTCGCTGCTGTTCACGCCGATATCGAATGCCGAACCGGTGAGCGATTTCTACGACGCGAGTCCAGACGACGTCGGTGATCCGGGATCGGTGATCCGGACGGAACCCCTTCCGCTTGCCGGCGCCGTCGGCGCAGTGCCTGGTGTGGGGACTCGGATCCTGTACGCGAGTACCGACACCCACGGATCCAAGGTGGCCGTGTCGGGTTCGTATCTGGAACCGGCCGCCCCGTGGTCAGGGGCGGGGCCGCGCCCGACAGTCGTGATCGGTCCGGGCACGCAAGGCCAAGGTGATCAGTGCGCACCGTCGAGGATGTTCCCCACTGCCGGTCAGCTCCGCCTGGCGGAGCCCGGGAATCCGTCGAACTACGGTGCCGGGGTGGACAGTGTCGGTGTCAACTACGAGTCCGCCTTCGCATTCGCTTTCCTCGCCCAGGGCGTTCGCGTGTTTGTCACCGACTACATCGGACTCGGAACGCCAGGCGTCCACACCTACGTCAATCGCGCCGAGGAAGCCCACGCGATGTTGGACGGTGCACGCGCTGCCCGAACCCTGGCGAAGGCAGGGGCGGACGATCCGATAGCGCTCTGGGGGCATTCTCAGGGCGGCGGGGCCACTGCCGCAGCAACCGAACTGGCGCCCGAATACGCGCCTGAGGTGAATCTGGTCGGGAGCTACGCGAGCGCGCCCCCGGCCGACCTGGCAAGCGTTCTGCGTCATATCGACGGTACCGGTCTGATGGCCGCGATCGGCTACACGATCAACGGCGTCCTCGACCGCTATCCAGCCGCCCGAGAACCGATCGAATCTCGACTGAACGACTACGGCCGGTCCGTGCTCGCAGATGTAGCTGGGCAATGCCTCATCGATTCCCGAACCAAGTACGGGAAGCAGTCGACGGCGTCTTGGACCACGGACGGACGACCCCTTGCCGACGTGGTGGAGTCGGTACCGGAGATCCAGCAGGTGATCGAGGAACAACGCATCGGGCGTCGAACCCCGGCCTCGCCGATCCTTGTCAACGGAGCGCTCAACGACGATTTCATCCCGTACGAGCAAACCCGGCGCCTGGTTCAGGACTGGAGTGCGCGTGGGGCCGAGGCGACGTTGTTCACCGACACCCTGCCCGCGGTGAATCCGGGGAGCGGCAACAATCATCTCGCACCGGCGGTGGCGGATTTCGGCGTCGGATTGCAGTACGTGCTGGACAGATTCAACGGCAAGCCGATAGTCGGCGCGTGCAACGCCTGAGTCGCCGTGTCACCTAACCACCGTCTCACTTCTAACAGTGGTTGACTGAGCCCGTGAACGATCGACCGCACGACCTTCCGATCAAGCCGGTTCCGCGGAGCGCCCTGGGTGCCGGGCCGGCGCTGAGAGTGTCGACGGGTCTGCTGCTCGGTGTGGCCGCAGGTGTCGTCACGGCGTTGGTCGGCTATCCCCGGTTCGCGTTTCTGATCGGCTGGGATGTGGCGGCGATGGTGTTCACGGTGTGGACGTGGATTCTGGTCTGGCCCTTCGACGCGACGCTCACAGCAAGCCACGCAACGCGCGAAGAGCCGGCCCGCAATGTCGCGCACCTGCTGATTCTCGGCGCCGCCGTCGCGAGTTTGGTCGGTATTGCGTTCCTGCTCTTGGCGGCACCCGACGGACATCACTACCAAGTCGTGGCGGCATCGGTTGCAGTCGGCAGCGTTG
The DNA here is from genome assembly GCF_042728675.1 of Rhodococcus sp. NPDC060176. Lineage (NCBI taxonomy): Bacteria > Bacillati > Actinomycetota > Actinomycetes > Mycobacteriales > Nocardiaceae > Rhodococcus > Rhodococcus sp. NPDC060176. Next base: position 64,885 of record NZ_JBHWYS010000007.1, on the reverse strand, counting down.
TGATCTCGTGGTTGGCGGTCCACACGCTCTTCGCCCTCGGATATGCACGGCTTTACTACTCCGGCCCCGACGGCGGAATCGATTTCAATCAGGAAGAACCGCCGAGGTACAGCGATTTCGCCTACGTGGCGTACACGGTCGGGATGAGCTTCGCGATTTCCGACACCAACTTGAAGTCGTCGGACATGCGTGCGATGGCGCTCGGGCACGCATTGCTGTCGTACCTGTTCGGTTCGGTGATCGTGGCGTCCGTCGTCAACTTGATTGCGGGCCTGTGATCGATCAAGCCGTGTGACCGATCAAGCCGCCGCACGGCCGATGCTCGAGAGAAAGCCTGCAGCGCCGAAGAACAGACCGGCGAACACTCGATTGGTGGTTCGCTGCTGTTTGGGGGAGCGCATCAAGGTGAGCACCCGTGCGGCCAGCCCGGTGTACCCGGTCATCACGATCACGTCGACGGCGCACATGGTTGCAGCGATGATCAGATACTGCGGCAGGAGCGGCGCCGACGGATCGAGGAACTGCGGGAGCACTGCGAGCATGAAAACGACGGCTTTCGGGTTGCTCGCGTTCACGAGAAATCCGCGAAGCATCATCATCGGACCGGAACTGCTCGCGGCGGCTTCGTCGGTCTCCACCTCGGTGGGCGCCGATCGCCACTGCCTGATCCCCAGGTAGACGAGGTATGCGACACCGAACCACTTGATCAAGGAAAAGGCCACGGTCGAACTGGCGAGAACGGCGCCGACGCCGGCCGCGACAATTCCGATCTGCAACAACAAACCCAACTGCAGCCCGAAAATGTTCCAATATCCGCGCCGCAGACCGTAGGCAAGCCCCGACGACATCGACGCAATGGCACCGGCCCCTGGTGACAGGCTGATCACCCAACTTGCTCCGAAGAACGCCAACCAGACGTGCCAACTCATGTCGAAAGTCCTTTGATTCGTGAATGCTCCCGATACACCAGCCACGTACGGGATCAGAAAAGTGTAGACGGACTGCCCTGCTCACGGCTCGCGACAGTGCAATGATCGGGAGATGACGTCGTATCCCGTGCTCGACCTGACACCCGACGAATTACTGACCACAACGCGAACGGTTCGAAAGCGTCTGGATCTGACCCGTCCGGTGCCCTTGGATCTGGTGAAGGAGTGTCTTCAGATCGCCCTGCAAGCGCCTTCCGGTTCGAATCGCCAGGGGTGGCAGTGGATGGTTGTGACAGATCCGGCGCTGCGAGCAGCAGTTGGGCAGATCTACAAGGAAGTCACCGACGAGTACCTTGCTTCTCACGGTTCGGCGGCAAAGCTCTTCGCCGACGACCCCGATCGCGCGCCGATCCAACAGCGAGTAGGCACGAGCGTCGCGTGGCTCGGTGAGCACATGGGCGAGGTACCGGTTCTCCTCATTCCGTGCATCAAGGCGGGTAAGACGTTGCCGGAGGGGAACCAGGCGGGTCTGTGGGGTTCGCTACTGCCGGCCGCGTGGAGTTACGCGCTGGCAGCGCGGGCACGTGGACTCGGTACGGCCTGGACAACGTTGCACCTGCAGCGTGAGGCGGAAGTTGCCGAGCTGCTGGGCATTCCGGCCGGATTCCATCAGGCGGCTCTGATCCCGACGGCGTACTTCACCGGCGAGACGTTCAAACCTGCCGCGCGCGAACCCGTCGACAACGTGCTGCACGTGGACCGATGGTGAGCCTGATCTACTCGGCGATCTGCTCGATCGACGGGTACGTGGCGGACAGGGACGGGAACTTCGACTGGGCTGTTCCCGACGCGCAGGTCCATTCGTTTGTCAACGAGCTCGAGAGGGGAGTCGGCACGTACCTGCTCGGGCGCCGGATGTACGAGACGATGATTCCCTGGGAAACAATGGCAGCCGAGGACCTCGGGCGTTCGTCAGTGCCAGGAGGTTCGTCGGTTCCGGACGAGTTTGCAGGTATCGAGGCGGCGACCGTCGAGTTCGCTCAGATCTGGCGTGGAATCGACAAGATCGTGTACTCCACGACACTGAACGAGGTGTCGACTGCGCGCACCAGGATCGTCCCGCGCTTCGATGAAGACTCCATCCGTTTGCTCAAGAGTGAAGCGGTACAAGATATCTCGATCGGTGGACCGACGGTTGCGGTTAGTGCTTTCGCGGCGGGTTTGGTCGATGAAGTGAGACTGTTTCTGTGTCCGGTCATTATCGGCGGCGGATTGCGAGCTCTCCCGGAAAGGCGGCTTGACCTGCAGCTGCTCGAGGAGAAAACCTTCGACGGCGGCGTGATCTACCTGCGGTACGCCGTTCGCTAGGCCGCGGCCATCACTGCCGTGACGACGCAGAGTAGAGCGATGTACGCGCCGGCATGGACGCGGTCCGGAATAGCACCGACTAGTCGCCGGCTCAGCACAATCGCAGGCAGAGAGCCGGCGAGAAGCGCGCAGACGGCCGGAAGGTCGACGGCGCCGACTCTGCCCGCCGACAGATCCGAAGCAGAGATGTGTCCGGATGCCGCCGCGTACACCGCAGTCGCGACGACGGCGACAGGCAGGCTCAACGGGTTGGCGCTCGCGGCGGCGTCGGCCATTTGAACTCCGCCGCGTCGCATCATCGGCACCGTCATGACGCTGCCGCCCACGCCGAGGAAACTTGCGACGGCACCGATTCCGATCCCGACTGTGCGGACCCCGTTGGGGCCGAGACGGTCGTCAGGTTCGGGAGGCGTCAGAAACCCTTGCCGCAGAAGGCTGTCGAGGATCGTCACGACGAGATAGAGGACAAACAGGATTCGGACGATGCTGTCGTCGACGTGGCCCGCCGCAACCGCTCCGAGCGCTGCTCCGACTGCGACGGGTCCGATCAGAGGTCGGATGTACTCCGTCCGAAGTCGTCCTGATTTCCTGAATGCCACTGTGGCACTGAGTGAATTGACCACCATCACGGCCGCTGAGGACGCGACGGCGACGTGCACCGGATCGGTGACCTCCGGCCGAAGTGCGGACGCAGCGTAAACGACTGGGACGGTGACGAACCCGCCACCGAATCCGAACAGAACAGTGGTGACTCCGGTCAGAGCGCCGAAAGCGAGCAGGATGAGGGCGTAGTGAAGCACGTGATGAACGGTAGCGATTTCCCCGCTGGCTCACATTCGAAGGTTCGCCAGATTCCATTGTCAATCGGACACCGACTCGGTAGGTTCTCTCGGGTGCGCAACATTCCGATCAACGACGTCGATCGCTCACCTCGCAGTGTTCTCGCCATCGGAACCGACTACCCGCGCGGCCACGCGCTGGCTGCCCACGATCATCGGCGAGCCCAGTTCCTTTTCGCTGTGAACGGTGCGATGAACGTCGAAACCGACGACGGTGAGTGGACGGTTCTGCCGTCCAATGCGGTCATGATTCCCGCCGGTGTCGTTCATGCGGTGACGATGGACGGCGTCAGCACACGAAGCCTCTACATCGAACCGTCCGCAGTTCCCTGGTTTCCGGTCAGGTGCCGAGTGGTCGCGGTCTCGCCGCTACTACGCGAGCTACTTGTCGCTGCAGTCGACATGGATGTCGAATTGAACGTGGAGGACGACTTCTCTGCTCACGGACGTGAGACCGCAGTAGTTCAGCTGATCCTCCACGAACTTCGCGATCTTGCACCCCTACCTGTGGAACTCCCACTGCCTCGGCACCCGGGATTGCGGGCATTGTGCACGCGGTATCTCGCAGGCCCGTCGATTCACGACTCCCCCGCGCGGTGGGCCGGGCGACTCCACATCAGTGAACGAACGCTGCACCGCTTGCTGATCTCGGAAACGGGGATGAGCGCGTCGTCGTGGATGCAGCGTGCCTGCATTCTTCATGCGCTTCCGAAACTCTCCGCCGGCGTCAGTGTGACGTCCGTTGCGTCTGAACTCGGATACTCGACGCCGGCTGCCTTCGCGGCGATGTGCACCCGAGTCTCGGGTGCACCGCCCAGCAGCTATCGGGCGCGCGTCACGACACCGACACCGGGATGATGTCGGCGACGACGTCGTGGATGAGACCATCACGGACTTCGAAGGTTTCACGAATCTCCACGGTCATGAGGCGAGTGCCGCCGATTCCCGCGTCCAGCAGGTAGGTGGTCGAGACGATGTCCCCGGCCTCCGACATCTCGAGGTCTCGGACGCCCTGGATAACGCGGTATTGGGTGCCGTTTTCGAGGTCGGCGGACATCTGTGGTCCGGAGAACCCCGTCTTGAGTCCGGCTTCGACGCGGGTCGCATCCGGGGCGAAATGAACATCGGAGACGTCATGGGAGACGAGGGCGTCGATGTAGGCGCGTGCTTGCGCCTCGCGGGGTGAATCGGCCGGGTTCGGGGCTGCCGTCGCAGCGCCTCCCGCAGCCAGGATCAGGGCAGCAGTGGCAGCAGCAGTTCCGGCGATCTTTTGCAGTGTTCGCATGGGGCATCCTAACGACGAGGAGTGGTGGAAATTCGGAAAACGGCTGTCATCGAGTAGCCGTGCAGCTGCGTGGAGGGTCGACGAGCGAGCAGAAAGCCGGGGCCATGACGGGCACGTAGTCGGCGCCGACGCCGTTGTCGCGAATGATCCGGCGGTAGGTGTCGACTCCGTCGGTCGGGATTCGGGTCGCGGTGGGATCGCCGAGAACATCTACGGTGTAGAGGCCGAATCGAGGTCGGTACGAACCCCATTCGTAGTTGTCGGTGATGGACCAGTAGTTGTAGCCGATCACGTCGGCACCGTCTTCTCGGGCGCGTTCCATCCAATAGATGTGATCGCGTAGGTGATTCGAGCGTGTGTATCCGTCGGCGCGCGGCGCTCCGTTGTCGGTGGGCATGCCGTTCTCGACGATGTAGAGGGGGAGTTCGGGATACTTGCCCGAGTAACGCATCAACGCGTCGTACAGGCCTTCGGGTTGAGGTGTGACGTTGTAGAACTCGTCGAGTGCGGCGTACGCGGCAGTCGGATTGTTCAGGGCCACACCGTAGTAGTAGTCGATCCCGAGAAAGTCGAGCTTGTCGCGCACTCGATCCGTGAACACCGAATCTATCGCCTCGGACACGCCGGGAATGAAGGAGAAATTACTGCTCACACGCGCGCCGGGATCGAGAACGTGTATCCGGTCGTAGATCGCCCGGTGAACCCGAACCAATGAGTCGAACATCGACGGTGCCTGGGTGAGAGCGATTCCGCCGTAGGTCAATTCGCGCTGAACATACACAGTCGGCTCGTTGATCGTGATCCAGAGCGCCCCGATTCCGGAGTACCGCTCGACTACCTTCTCTGCGTTGACCAGCCAATCGGCTTCCGTCTTCGGATTTGTCCATCCGCCTTGATCGACAACCCATCCCGGATACACCCAGTGGTCGAGCGTGATCATCGGAGTCATGCCCCGCGCGCGGATGTGCGTCACCACGTCGTCGTAGTACGCGAATTCGGTCTCGTTCCAGTTTCCCGGGGTGGGCTGAACCCGAGCCCACTCGACGCCGAAGCGGAAAACCTTCGACCCCAGATCGGCCGCCCGGTCGATGTCCTCGGCGTAGCGATGGCGGAAGTCGACCGAATCGCCGATCTTGTCGTGGGTTCGTCCGGAGTCGGAATATCGAGACCAGTTGCTGTCCGGCGACGATCCTTCCGACTGGAATCCGGAGGTGGCAACGCCCCAGAGGAAGTCATCCGGGACCTCAGCCGAGGCGGGAGTGGGGAGGGTGAGCGCCCCGAGCAGGCACGTCAGTGCCATCAGCGCGGGCGCGATAGACCGTGACAGGGCTCCCATGCCTGGGAGACTAAGTCATACAAGTGTCCAGTCGCAGGCGTTTCGTCCGATCCGCCCGCGACTGGACCGCGTCACTCAGTCACGCTGCCGCTCAGAAAACCATGGTCATCGATCCCGGGTTCCACGTCCCGGAGCGCTGAACGGTCGCTTCGTCGATCTGGGCAGGCACTGCGCTCGGATCGATCGGTGTGTACTTCTCGATCGAACCCCAGTCGCGAGCCCAGTCGTTGTCGAGGTACGACGGAATGGTCTGAGCGCTGAGCAGCAGATCGATCCACCCCAACGGTCCACCGCCGTAGTGGTCCTGCCATGCGCTCGTCACGAGCGCGCCGGAATGGTCGGGAAGGATCCGGTACTCGGGGACCTCGGCGATTCCGACCCGGTGATCGAAGGGGCGTTGGCACGGGAATGCCAGGCCGACAGCCCAATCCAGCATGACGGGCGCCTGCGAGCCGACGACGTCGTTGAGCTTCTGGGTCTTCGGAACGCGCGGCGGGGTAACGGCCACCCATTGGTCGGCCTTGCTGTCGTAATCGCTGACGACAAGTCGAATGCTGTTGGCTTCGACGGGAATCTGATCCAGTGGCACTCGCAGGTTCCGCCATGACGGTGCCGGCCCGATGTCGAGGGGCGCGATTTTTCCGAGTGTCTCCACATCGTCTGCTTCCGCTGCGTCGACGCCGCGTGCTGTGCCGTACTCGACCTCCACGTTCTGGCCGTAGGTGACGATCCCATCCTTGTCGACGGATCGAACACGACCAGCTGTTGCAATCGAGATGATGTCGCCACGGGTTGCGTTCTCACCCACGTCGGGGAGTTCGTACCAGTCGCTGATCAGAGTGCCTGGGGAGGGCTGACCGAAACTACCCATGACCGGTGTTGTCGCCGGGTCGAGACCGAATGGCAACGCGACCGAACTGCCGTTGACTCCGGTCTGTCCGGCGCCACCACCGGTTCCGGCCGAGTTACCGGCGGTGTCCTCGGAGGTGTCGACGGTGTTCGCGCCGCCGGTAGCCGTGGCTTCCTTGTCGGCTCGAAGGTCGGAGGCGACACCGTTCGGATCGAATCCTGTCGCCCCACCTGCGGAGAGCGCCGTGGCCACATTGCCGGAGAGTGGGGTCAGCATCGACGCGTTCGGATCGGTTTCGAGCAGAACGTCGTTGGCGAGTCCGCAGTGTTGGCCGAGAACGGCGTCGACGTTCGCGCGGCCCACCGAATAGGCCGGGTATTGGGTGATCACGCCTTTAGACATGGACAGCACCTCGAAGAGGACCATGGCGCCTGCGGCGATCGTCAGTGGCGAGATGGCAAGCAGTCGAGCGTGCTTCGCGGACGGTTCCTTCCCGGCGCTGTACGGCTCACGGAAGAAGTACCACGCGGCGACGCCGAGCATCAGCACGGTCAATCCGAGGAGGACGGTGCTCGCACCGAGTCCGCCGATCGACACCGGCTTGTCCCACCACGGAACGCTGTAGCTGGACACGTAGTAATAGCTGTTGCTGCCGGTGAACGCGACCGCCAGCAGGAACAGGACAGCCGCCGCGAAGAGGGCCCGATTGCGCGGCGAGCGTAGGAGTTTCGTTCCCACGGCGACGGCCGTCATCATCGCCAGAACTGCGGTGAGTCCGGCAAAGATTCCGAAGTGGTGGGTCCACTTGGTCGGCGAGAACATCAGCAGTGGCAGTGCGCCGATCGTCAGCCCCACGACGCGGCGTGACGGACCGGCAGCCAAACCGGGAATCCGGCCGCCCTTGCGCAGCATCATCGCGGTGCAGACGCCCAAGCACAGAACCATGACGAACACACCGAATCTGCGGGTCAGGGAACCGTCGACGGAGATGTTGAAGAGGTACTGATAGCGGAGGTACTCGTCGAACCAGGGCTGATTCGGCGAGATCGAGTGGACGCGTTGCATCTCGATGACGGCGGCCAGACTCTGATCGCCGAACGCGGGGATGAGGATCGAGAGTCCGGCAGCCAACAGTGGCCCGACAGCTGCGACATAACCGGTGGTGCGCGCACGTTCGATGATGATGCGCATGATCGGGCGTATGCCGGCGATGAGTGCGGCGAAGCAGATGAGACCGGAAGGCCCGGCAGTCAAGGTGAATCCGGCGATCAGAATCGCGACAGCGACCGGTAGAAGGCGTCTCGTCGCGACGGCGCGTTCGATCGAGCACCACGTCAGCAGGACGCCGAGAGCGACGATCGGTTCGGGGCGAAGTCCGTTGTTGAAGGGAAGCCAGAATGCGAGGAAGACGAGCGCACCGGTCCAGAGGGCGAGCCGGTTTCCGCGGATTGCGGCGCCGAGTCGAGGCGCGACCTCCCGACTGATGACGAGCCAGGTGATGATGCCCGCCAGCAGAGCAGGCAGGCGGACCCAGGGGCTTGCAGTGCTGACGTGCGCCAGGAGTCCGAGGATGTTGTAGTACGGAGTCCCGAACGGGGTTTCGGGGACTGCGAACCACCGGAAGTAGTTGGACATGTAGCCGGATTGCTCGGACGCCCTGGCCATCGTGAACTGGTAGCCGTCGTCGGTCGTGGTAGCGCCGATGAAATGCCACAGCACCAGAGTTCCGACCACGACGCCGTCGAGGACGGTGAACTTCCACCACCGGGCGGGCAGGAATTTGCGTGTGCCCCGGCCGTCGCGGTTGTCGAGACGGTGCAGAGCGAAGAGGGAAACGACAGCCGTGAGCGCCCCGAGAATCATGGCGAGGGTTTTGATCATCGACGGGCTCGACGTGAAGCGAGAGTCTGTCTCGATCGAGACGTTCAAACCGGCTGCTGCCGAATCGAGGTCACTGAAGACGCCGACCACCTGTGGCCGGCTGTCGCCCTCGATGACGCGCGGTTCGGAACCGGTGGCGCTGAAGGTGGTTCGGGTCGGCTCGGCTGACAGTGTGAGCGCGCATCCACTCGGCAGATCAGCGACCGGCGTCGAGAGCAACACTTGATCGCGCAGGACCACGTCCACCCGGGCGGGGGCGTCAGCGGATTCGGGGGAGACCGTGGCGACAAATCCGTAGCGCCGCGCGTCGGCGGCACCCGGGGGAGCAGTCGAGACGAGTGTTCCGCCGGCGGCGGTCAACTCGTTGATCGACGCGCACGGAATCGATGCCTCCATACGCAGCGGTGTGTACGAGACCAATGGCGCCTCGACGCTCGCCGTCGATCCGGACTGCGGCCAGTTGACAGCGGCGGTGTCCTGTTCGATCGGCAGGAACGGAACCGATCCGCATAAAACTATGCCGAGGATCGATGCGACAATCGCAACGATCCGCGCTCGGTTCGGTCCGCTGGATCGCTCGGGGGTCGGCAAGGCCGGAGGTGCGGTCGTGGCCACGTCACTGTCTGTCACGACTTTGGACCCTATCTGTGCGTGACGTATTTGTTATAAAAGCGGGAGTAATGGGATGGTCGTGTTCCCGGTCTCGTTCCTCGGGGGTGGGGTTGTCGGCGATCGAGGCGGGGGTGCTGTGCACGAAGTTCACGAGTCCATTCCGCTGAGCCCACTACTGCGGCGGTCGACGGTCGCATTGTGCGTCGTCCTCGGAATTATCTTGGTGATTGTCTGCGGGTTCGCGGTGATCGTGCAACGCGACCCGGCGGGCTACGTCGGGGCTGTGTTGTCCGCAACCCTTTGCTTCGGGTTGGCCACGTACATGTGGAAGGTGCGCGTGATCATCACCACAGACGCCGAACGGCTGACGATCGCGCTGTCTCCAGGGCTGCGTCAGGTTTTTCGGTGGGACGAAGTTGTGTCGGCAACTCCGGTCCATATCGGGATGGGCTCCGGGATCGGTTATCGGATGACCGGCCCTGGGATGCGGGTAATTCTCGCGTCTCCCGGCGACGGGGTCCGTTTTCGTCTGCATGACGGCCGTGAAATCTCGGTGGCGACACCTCGAAGGGACGAGCTGATCGAACTTGCCAGGCGGCGGGCGCCGGACCTGCAGTGAGCGTCGCAGGTGGACCGGTGAAAAATGGGGTGCGCCTATCCTGGATAATTGACGTCAGTTCTGTGTTTCGGGCCCGTTGTTCACGCCTGTGATGCCGGACCGGTTTGCTGCCGCTTGCACAGGCACCCCGTTTGCGTACGAGAGGAACTCTCATGCTTGCCCGCACCGACCTGCGTGGTCGTACCCCATCCACGGCCGAACTTCGCGCCGCGCTTCCCCGAGGTGGAGTGGATGTGGACGCGGTACTGCATCAGGTTCGCCCGATGGTCGAAGCCGTTCGTGATCGCGGTGCAGAAGCCGCGCTCGAATTCGGCGAGAAGTTCGACGGTGTTCGTCCGTCTTCGGTTCGGGTTCCGGCTGCAGAGCTCGAGCGCGCACTTCGTGAACTCGACCCCGCCGTCAAGGAAGCCCTCGAGGTTGCGATCGAGCGCACCCGCAAGGTGCACGCCGATCAGCGTCGTAAGGACACCGTCACGGAGGTGGTCCCCGGCGGCACGGTCACCGAGCGGTGGGTTCCGGTCGAGCGCGTCGGGCTGTACGTCCCCGGCGGCAATGCCGTGTACCCGTCGAGCGTTGTCATGAACGTCGTACCGGCTCAGACTGCCGGCGTCGGATCGCTCGTAGTCGCCTCGCCCCCTCAAGCTGATTTCGGTGGGTTGCCGCACCCCACGATCCTTGCCGCGGCAGCCATGCTCGGTGTCGACGAGGTGTGGGCTGTCGGCGGCGGCCAGGGCGTCGCCCTGTTGACCTACGGCGGAATCGATACCGATGGCTCCGAGTTGGTGCCGGTAGACCTGATCACCGGTCCCGGCAACATCTACGTCACCGCCGCCAAGCGTCTGTGCCGTGGCCTGGTCGGCATCGACGCCGAGGCCGGACCCACCGAGATCGCGATCCTCGCCGACCACACGGCTGATCCGGTTCACGTTGCCGCCGATCTCATCAGCCAAGCCGAGCACGACGTCATGGCTGCCAGCGTCCTCGTCACCACCAGCGTCGAATTGGCCGACGCCGTCGACAAGGCTCTGGCCGCGCAGCTCGAGATCACCAAGCACCGCGAGCGCGTCACTACCGCACTGACCGGCAGTCAGTCGGGCACCGTGCTGGTCTCCGATGTTTCCGCCGGTCTGCGCGTCGTCAACGCCTATGCGGCCGAGCACCTCGAGATCCAGACCGAGGACGCAACCGGTGTCGCAGCTCAGGTCACCAGTGCTGGTGCCGTGTTCGTCGGCCCATGGGCGCCGGTCAGCCTCGGCGACTACTGCGCCGGCTCCAACCACGTTCTGCCGACTGCTGGGTGTGCGCGTCACTCTTCCGGTCTGAGTGTGCAGACGTTCCTTCGTGGGATCCACGTGATCGACTACTCCGAGTCGGCTCTGAAAGATGTTGCCGGACACGTCATCACGCTTGCCAATGCCGAAGACCTGCCCGCGCACGGTGAAGCTGTGCGCCTGCGATTCGAGGCATTGCGATGAGTAGCTCTGCGATGAATAGTGCTCCTGGAGGATCGATTTCGGTCGACGCACTTCCGATTCGTGAGAACCTGCGTGGCAAGTCGGCGTACGGCGCACCGCAGTTGACGGTTCCGGTTCAGCTGAACACCAACGAGAACCCGCATCCGCCGACGCAGGCGCTCATCGACGACGTCGCCGAGTCCGTGCGCGAGGCCGCGAAAGAACTGCACCGCTACCCCGACCGCGATGCCGTGGCTCTGCGGACGGATCTCGCTGCGTACCTGTCGAAGCAGACGGGAGTGCCGGTCACCGTCGACAACCTCTGGGCGGCAAACGGATCGAACGAGATTCTGCAGCAGTTGTTGCAGGCGTTCGCAGGTCCGGGACGTAGCGCGATGGGATTTGTGCCCTCGTACTCCATGCACCCGATCATCGCCGACGGGACCGATACCGAGTGGGTCGAGGTTTTCCGTCGGGACGATTTCGCACTCGACGTGGATGCTGCCGTCACCGTAATCGGTGAACGTCGGCCCGATGTCGTGTTCGTGACCAGCCCCAACAACCCGACCGGACACAGCGTCGGCATCGCGGAACTGCGACGCATCCTCGACGTGGCGCCGGGCATCGTGATCGTCGACGAGGCGTACGCGGAGTTCTCTGCTGCGCCGAGTGCGATGACGCTGATCGACGAGTTCCCGGCCAAGCTGGTTGTCACCCGCACCATGAGCAAGGCTTTCGCGTTTGCCGGTGGCCGACTCGGCTACCTCGCCGCCGCGCCCGCGTTCATCGACGCACTGTTGTTGGTGCGCTTGCCGTATCACCTGTCGGTGGTCACGCAGGCGGCGGCGCGCGCGGCCCTGCGTCACGCCGACGAGACCCTCGGCAGCGTCCATGCCCTGTCGGCCGAGCGTGATCGGGTGTCGAAGGCACTGGCGGACACCGGTTTCAGAGTGATTCCCAGCGACGCGAACTTCATCTTGTTCGGTCAGTTCACCGACAGCGCGCAGGCGTGGAAGGAATACCTCGACCGCGGAGTTCTCATCCGCGACATCGGCATCCCCGGGTATCTGCGGGCCACCGTGGGGCTCGAGGCCGAGAACGACGCGTTCATCAAGGCCAGCGACGAGATCGCAGGCACCCAGCTGGTCGACACGAATTCAGGAGAGACGGCATGAGCGATCGCATCGCGCGGATCGAACGGACAACTCGGGAATCAAGCATCGTCGTCGAACTGAATCTGGACGGGACTGGCATCGTCGACGTCTCCACCGGCGTTCCGTTCTTCGACCACATGCTCAACGCGTTGGGTACGCACGCCAGCTTCGATCTCGACGTCAAGGCGAAGGGTGATGTCGAGATCGACGCTCACCACACCGTCGAAGACACCGCGATCGTGTTCGGCCAGGCGCTCGGCCAGGCTCTCGGCGACAAGAAGGGCATCCGTCGTTTCGGTGACGCCTTCATCCCGATGGACGAAACGCTGGCGCACGCGTCGGTCGACGTCTCCGGTCGCCCGTACTGCGTGCACACCGGCGAGCCCGACTACATGGTGCATTCCGTCATCGGCGGGTACCCGGGCGTGCCGTATCACGCGGTGATCAATCGCCACGTGTTCGAGTCGATCGCCTTGAATGCGCGTATCGCACTGCACGTTCGGGTTCTGTACGGTCGCGATCAGCACCACATCACCGAGGCCGAGTACAAGGCCGTTGCGCGCGCTCTGCGCGAGGCGGTCGAGCCGGATCCGCGCGTGAGCGGCGTGCCGTCGACGAAGGGCACACTGTGAGCGTCCTCTTCACCTATCTGCTGTTCATCGGTGCGGGAATTGCTGTGGGCGGCGCCTACTCGATGTTCAAGGTCAACAAGCTGGCGTCGGGAATCCTCCTCGCGATGGCGGTTCTGGCGGCGGTAGCGGGCGCACTGCGTCTGTGACGCGAAGAGTTACTGCGTCTGTGACGCGAAAACCTGCTCCATCGCCGGGGTTACTTCGTACTCCGGGCATGGTCGGTGTCCTGATCATGGCGGCAGCAGCTTTCGGTGGCTGGTCGTTGCTGTTGCCGGTGGTGCCGTTGCTGGTTGCGCAATCCGGTGGATCGGATGCGCTTGCCGGATCGGTGACCGGTGTCTTCATGGCGGCCACGGTCTTGACGCAACTGCTCGTGCCTCGGTTGTTGCGGACGCAGGGCTACCGGCGCGTACTTGCGGTCGGGTGTCTGCTCCTCGGTCCGCCGTCGTTGGTGCTCTTGATCTCGGCCGACGCCGGTCCTGTCCTGGCCGTTTCGGCTGTGCGTGGCATCGGTTTCGGCATGCTGACGGTGGCCGGCAGTGCACTGGTGGCGGAGTTCGCGCCCAAGCGAATTCTCGGCCGTGCCACGGGCGCTCAGGGGATCGCGATCGCAGCCTCGCAGATGGCTGGGTTGCCGCTGGGGCTTGCACTCATGGAGCGGTGGTCGGCGACACCGGTATTCGTTCTCGGTGCGCTGATCCCGGCACTCGCACTGGTGGCCATCGCCCGGTTACCGAAGATCTTCGCCCAGCCCACCGGGGAATCCGCTCGGTTGAGCGTGTTCGCAGTCTTGGTTCCGGTGCTTGCTTTGGCGTGCGTGTCCGCGTCGTTCGGCGGATTGTCGTCTCTACTGCCGATCGCCATTTCGGAGCGCGCGGCCGTTGCAGGTGTGGTGTTGGCGACGGCCAGTGGGTCCATGTTGGTCGGCCGGTACTCGGCGGGACTGATCGCCGATCGTCTCGGCAGTGGGCGGACACTCGCGCCGGCATTGGCGTCGTCGACCATCGGATTGGTGCTGTTCGCGATCAACGTGGACGGCGGTTCGACGCCGGTCTTGTTCTGTGCGGCGGTCCTTTTCGGGCTCGGGTTCGGTGCGGTGCAGAACGAATCGTTGGTCATGGCGTTTCAGGCTGCCGGCCCGAGGCAATTCGGATCCGCGAGCGCGATCTGGAACATCGGCTACGACGCCGGCACCGGAATCGGAGCGCTGGCGTTGGGATTCGTGGCTACTGCAGCCGGCTATGCGTGGGTGTTCGCGGTGTCCGCGGTAGTTGTTGCCCTCCTCCCGGCACTGGCCGCGGGCGGCAAAGTGATCGGCGCCAGGGTTGCCCGATAGAGTTGGGGCATGAGCGCTTCCACGATTGCTGTACTCGATTACGGCTCCGGCAACCTGCATTCGGCCACTCGCGCCTTGGCGCGCACCGGGGCGCAGGTGGAGGTGACCAACGACATGAAGGTGGCACTGGCGGCGGACGGTCTGGTGGTGCCCGGCGTCGGCGCGTTCGCGGCCTGCATGGAAGGTCTGCGTGCAGTCCAGGGTGACCGAATCATCGGCAGACGCCTGGCCGGTGGCCGACCGGTGCTGGGCATCTGCGTCGGCATGCAGATTTTGTTCGACCGGGGAGTCGAATTCGGTGTCGAGGCGGAGGGCTGCGGCGAATGGCCCGGCACCGTCGAGAGGCTGCAAGCAGAGGTCCTGCCGCACATGGGCTGGAACACCGTGGAGGCTCCGGAGTCCAGCACCCTGTTCAAGGGTATCGACGCCGATACCCGCTTCTACTTCGTCCACTCGTACGGCGTGCAGAGTTGGGAACTCGCGCCGTCCGAGCACATTGCGCCCCCGAAGCTGACGTGGGCCGATCACGGCGGAAAGTTCCTCGCTGCCGTCGAGAACGGTGCGTTGTCCGCGACGCAGTTCCACCCCGAGAAGTCCGGCGATGCAGGCGCCGAGTTGCTGAGCAATTGGGTGCAGAGTTTGTGACCGGGGGATCCGGACCGAACCGCGGCGACGATTTCTCCCTCGCTCGTCTGGCGTTGTTCTCGCTCGGCGCCGCGGTGGCTGCGCTGGCGGTCGCCACGGTCGTCATCGTTGTGCTCAAACCATCGCCGGGCGTCGGCCTCGTGATCGGTCTCGTGGGGGTCGTCGCCGCGATTGCGGCAATGGGCGTCGTATCCAAGCGGATGACCCGAAAAGCGTTCGGTGACCCGGAGGACGGTTCGAGGTCCTGACCTACTAGGGTTACCGCACGTGAGCCTGGTCCTTTTGCCTGCTGTAGATGTCGTCAACGGTGAAGCTGTTCGCCTCGTGCAAGGAGAGGCGGGAAGTGAGACCGGTTACGGGTCGCCCCGCGACGCCGCTCTTGCCTGGCAGAACGACGGTGCCGAATGGGTGCACCTCGTCGACCTCGACGCCGCTTTCGGGCGTGGATCGAACAGCGAACTGCTGGCCGGCGTCATCGGGGACCTGACGGTCAAGGTGGAACTCTCCGGAGGAATCCGCGACGACGCCTCCCTGGAAGCTGCGCTGGCCACCGGCTGTGCTCGCGTGAATCTCGGTACCGCCGCAATCGAAGATCCCGAGTGGTGTGCACGTGCCTTGGCCAAGTACGGCGACAAGATCGCCGTCGGCCTCGATGTTCGTCTCGTCGACGGCCAGTACCGCACCCGTGGTCGCGGCTGGGTCACCGACGGCGGGGATCTGTGGGAGACCCTCGCGCGTTTGGACCGTGACGGCTGCACCCGTTACGTCGTCACCGACGTCTCCAAGGACGGCACGCTCACCGGGCCCAATCTCGAACTTCTCAGCCAGGTCTGCGCGGTCACCGACGCGCACGTCGTCGCCTCCGGCGGTGTGTCGACCATCGAGGATCTCCTCGCTATTTCCAGCCTGGTAGATCAGGGTGTCGAAGGCGCGATCGTCGGCAAGGCGCTCTACGCGGGTCGCTTCACTCTCCCCGAAGCACTGGCAGCAGTTTCCGGATAGATTTTCCAGATGA
Source organism: Rhodococcus sp. NPDC060176 (assembly GCF_042728675.1). Classification (NCBI taxonomy): domain Bacteria; kingdom Bacillati; phylum Actinomycetota; class Actinomycetes; order Mycobacteriales; family Nocardiaceae; genus Rhodococcus; species Rhodococcus sp. NPDC060176. Next base: position 48,930 of record NZ_JBHWYS010000007.1, on the reverse strand, counting down.
CTCCGACGCGTGACCTCGACGAACTTCTCGCGATTGCGGGTCGGCTTCTCGACGGCGTCCACGATCAGTTCGTCTCCGGTGTCGGTGCCCCGAGCGCGGTCCGCAAGGGTTGGGGCGATTTTGCCACCGAGGTCGATCTCGCGCTGGAGAAGCGGTTGAGCGCGGAGTTGTTCGAGCAGACCGGCATCGAGGTGCACGGCGAGGAATTCGGTGGCCCCGACGTCGGTTCGGGACTTGTCTGGGTTCTCGACCCCGTCGACGGCACTTTCAATTACTCGGCCGGATTGCCTACTGCCGGAACGCTGTTGGCGCTGCTCGACGACGGTGTCCCGGTGCTCGGATTGACCTGGCTTCCGTTGATCGGTCACACGTACGCCACTCGCGCGGGCGGTCCGTTGTTGGTCAACGGAATCGCCGTGCCGCCACTGGAGCCGACCGATCTGGCGTCGTCGATCGTCGGCTTGGGCGCACTCAACGTCAACAGTCGTGGCCGGATCCCCGGTAGCTTCCGACTCGACCTGCTCGCCGAGATCAGCAAGGTGTCTTCGCGGATCCGGATACACGGCTCCACCGGAGTCGATCTGGCCTTCACCGCGGCCGGAATCCTGGGCGGTGCGATCGTCTACGGCCGCAACGCGTGGGACAACGCGGCCGGGGTCGCACTCGTTCGCGGTGCGGGCGGGGTGGTCACCGATCTGGCCGGCAATCCGTGGACCGTAGAATCGGAGTCGGTGCTCGCCGCCGCTCCGGGCATCCACGGTGAGATTCTCGATATCCTCAACGCGCTCGGTGATCCGCGCGCTTCGTCCTCAGGAGGACCACAGTCATGACCCTCGCAGTTCGTGTGATTCCGTGCCTCGACGTCGACGCCGGACGAGTGGTCAAGGGTGTCAATTTCGAGAATCTTCGCGACGCCGGAGATCCCGTGGAACTCGCGGCAGCGTACGACGCTCAGGGTGCCGACGAACTGACGTTCCTGGACGTGACCGCATCCACGTCGGATCGCGGCACGATGCTCGACGTCGTAAGTCGTACTGCCGAGCAGGTTTTCATTCCCCTCACCGTCGGAGGCGGGGTGCGCACGGTCGCGGACGTCGATCGTCTGCTGCGTGCCGGTGCCGACAAGGTCAGCGTCAATACCGCGGCGATCGCGCGCCCGGAACTGCTCAAGGAACTGAGTGAGCGTTTCGGCTCGCAGTGCATCGTCCTCTCGGTCGATGCCCGCACCGTTCCCCAGGGGCAGCCGGATACTCCGTCGGGCTGGGAGGTCACCACGCACGGAGGCAAACGCGGCACCGGGATCGACGCGGTGGAGTGGGCCGAGCGTGGCGCGGAGTTGGGAGTGGGGGAGATCCTGCTGAACTCGATGGATGCCGACGGCACCAAGGCCGGCTTCGACCTGCTGATGATCCGCGCTGTCCGTGCAGCGGTCCACGTACCGGTGATCGCCAGCGGCGGCGCCGGCCTGGTCGAGCACTTCGCCCCGGCTGTCGAAGCCGGCGCGGACGCAGTTCTCGCAGCAAGCGTCTTCCACTTCGGCGATCTGAGCATCCCGCAGGTCAAGGATGCGATGCGTGCCGAGGGAATCGTCGTTCGCTAGGCGTTCTCGGCGCGGATCCCGTCGAACATGAGGCGGCTGATGGCCTGGTTCAATGCCGTGCAGTCGACGGACGAATCGGCTCGCAATCCTTGAATCGCACTTGCCAGCATCATGCCGTTGACGGCCTGTGCAGTGTTGTCGACGTCGAGGTCGGCGCGTAGATAGCCGCATTCGACTCCGTGATGCAGGTACGCCGCTGTCAACGATGCCGACTGATCGAGTAGATCGAGCATCCGGCCGGTGAGATCGGCGTCGACTCCCGTCGTCTCGAAAAGCAGCACCCGCGGGATGCGTGGGTCGTCGAAGAAGATGCGGGGGAGCGCTTCGGCGATCCGTCCCACTTGAGCGCGGTACTCGTCCAGAGTGCTTGCTGCGTCAGGTGAATTCTCGGTGGCCAGTGCGCTGATGATCTTGGCGATCAGGTCGTCGATGACGTGGTCGATGATGTCGCGCTTGTTCTCGAAGTACCGGTAGAAGGTCCCGTGGCCGATTCCGAGAGTTGTTGCGATGTCGGCAATTCCGGTTGCGTGATAGCCGCGCTCGGCGAAGCACTCGAACGATGCGTCGATGATCTCGCGGCGTAATTCCGCCTTCTTTCGTTCCGCTCTGGTCATGGCCTTCGTCACGTCAGGAATGATACCGTTCTCCATAACGGAATGGCATGTCATTTTCTGATGTGCAGTTCATGAGTGCGTAGTTCATGAGAGGGATTCTCCGATGGCAGTGCAGTACGACGCAGTAGTGGTGGGGGCGGGCTTCGGCGGAATGGGTGCGGCCATTCAACTCAAGCGGCTGGGCCTGAACAAGCTGGCGATCCTCGAGCGCGAGGACGATTTGGGTGGAACGTGGCACGTCAACCGCTATCCCGGGTTGGCTGTCGACATCGCGTCGGTCACGTATTCGTATTCGTTCGAGCCCAATCCGAACTGGTCCAGGCTCTTTGCGCCGGGCGCCGAACTCAAGAAGTACGCCGATCACGTCGCAGACAAATACGACCTGCGCAAGCACATGACGTTCGGTGCCGTGGTCGACGGAGCCCGCTGGGACGAGGATTCCTCGCACTGGGTCGTATCCGTCGAGGGGGCGCCGGACATCACTACCAAGTACCTCCTGACTGCGACGGGTTTCCTGTCGCAACCGCATCGGCCGGACATCTCCGGTATCGACGACTTCGCCGGCAAGATCATTCACACCACTGCCTGGGACGATTCCTACGATCTGTCCGGCACCAAGACCGCAATCATCGGAACCGGTGCTACTGCTGTGCAGTTGATCCCCGAGGTGGCGCGTCAGGCCGCAGAGTTGACCGTCTACCAGCGCACGCCGATCTGGGTGGTTCCCAAGATCGACGTCCCCATCCCGAATGCAGTGCAGAAGCTGTTCTCGCGCATTCCGCTCACACAGCGAATCGCCCGCGCCGTCAGTTCGTCGATTCTCGAAATGATCATGGTCAGCGCAGTCCTGCATTACAAGCAGGTCAAACTGTTGAACAAGGGAGCGTCGGCCGCATCACGCGCGTTCCTGCGGTCCCAGGTCCGAGATGCGACCCTGCGCAAGCAACTCACACCGGACTACGACTTCGGGTGCAAGCGGCCCACGTTCTCCAACAGCTACTTCCGTACGTTCACCAAAGACAACGTGCATCTCGAAACGACGTCGATCGACCACATTGCTGCCGACGGAATCGTCACGGCCGACGGCCGCAAGACCGAGATCGACACCTTGCTGCTGGCAACAGGCTTCAACCTCTGGGACGTGAACTTTCCGGCCATCGAGGTTATCGGGCGCGAGGGCAGAAACCTCGGTAAGTGGTGGCGTGACAACCGTTTCCAGGCTTACGAAGGCGTCGCGGTTCCTTACTTCCCCAATTTCCTCACGCTCGCCAGTCCCTACTCGTACAGCGGTTTGTCCTACTTCACGACGATCGAATCCCAGATGCAGCACATGGATCGACTGTTCGGCGAGGTGAAACGGCGCGGCGCGGAAACATTCGAGGTCACCGAAACTGCCAACGCCGAGTTCCTCGACCGGATGACAGAGAACTTGGCGGACTCCGTCTTCTACGGCGGCAGTTGCCAGACCGCGCGAAGCTATTACTTCAATCAGCACGGTGAGGCTGCGATCCTGCGGCCCACATCGACACGCAACGCTTTCAGCGAAGCGAAACGCTTTCCGCTCGACGACTATTCGATCGTCTAGGCGGCCATGTGCCGGTGTTCGGCTATCTGGCTGATCTGACGCCGGCGGGAACCGATATCACGGGATAGCGGTTCTGCCGGTTCAGCCGGGAAGAGACCGAACTGTGAATCAGTTGGCTCACCGCGGAGGCAGCGCCTTTTCGCGGTGAGCCGATCACGATGGTGAAGGCGTCGTACTTGTCCGCGGTCGCGAGGATGACACCGGCAGGATCTCCGTAGGTGCAGTCGTACGTCCAGGCGTCTGTGTGTGAGGCGAGTGTCGAGGTTGTCTGCTCGCGTTGCGCCACCATCTCGTCGTGCAGGCGTGTTTCGAATTGTGGTGAGTCGGTTTCGACAGGCAGGTCCTCGGACGTGATGCAGTGAACGACGTGGAGGGCTGAATCCTCCTTGGCGGCAAGCGTCAGTGCGTAGCTGAGTACATTCTTGCTGGTAGTACCTGGGCCGATGCCGAGAACGATGTGGCGGGTTCGGACGCGATCGGTATTCGGGTTCGCGAGATGGCAGGTGTACTCCGGGTGCGGACCGTCATGATGCTGATGGTTCATGTCGGATCTTCTTCCACGGTGACGGCGAAGGAACTTCCATTCTAGGGCGGCCGTGCAGGGGAATTCCACGGAAGTCACAGGTGGAAGGTATAAACGTCATATGAGCCTTGATCCCGCAATCGCGGCGAAGCTGAAGCGAAACGACGCCGGACTGTTCAGCGCGGTTGCGCAGGAGAAGTCGACCGGTGATGTGCTGATGGTCGCGTGGATGGACGACGAAGCGCTCGCGCGAACACTGGAAACCCGTAAGGGGACGTACTATTCGCGCTCGCGGCAGCAGTACTGGGTCAAGGGAGAGACCTCCGGGCACACCCAGTACGTACACGAGGTGCGCCTTGATTGTGACGGCGATTCCGTCTTGCTGATCGTCGATCAGGAGGGCGCCGCATGCCACACCGGCACTCACACGTGTTTTGACACCGACGTCCTGCTCGCCGGTCAGTAGTGACGCGACATGGCCACTGACAAGACTCCACAACCGCTCGACTACTCGTTCACCTCACCCATCGAGAAAGACGGGGCGTTCGCGACGTTCTTGACCGTGCCCGGCTCGGCGGAACTTCTGGGAACCAGACGCGCTGTCAAAGTGGTGGGGACCCTCGATGGTGAGCATCCCTTCGAGGCGACGCTGATGCCCTCCGGCGACGGACCTCACTGGCTTCCGCTGCGCGTGGCACTCTGCAAGGCGATCGGCAAGAGCGCCGCTGGAGAAGAAGTATCAGTACATCTACAGCAGCGACTGAGCTGAAGTTTCGCTCGAACCGAGGAGCCTCATGGTCGACAAAGCAGTTGATTCGTTGCAGTTGGTGGCGCGAGAACTGAGCCCGTTCGGCGGTGACGAAGGGAAAACACGCACGCTCCGCATGTCGCGGACGCTCGCGGCACCCATCGGCACCGTCTGGGCGGCGGTCACCGAGTTCGACCGCATCCCGCTGTGGTTCATGCCGGTGTCGGGGGAGGCTCGGATCGGCGGGCGCTACCAACTCGACGGCAACGCCGGCGGCGAAATTCTGGTGTGTGATGCTCCACGAACCCTCCGTATCACCTGGGAATACGGCGGTGACGTGAGCTATGTGACGGTGAACCTCACCGAAAAAGACGGCAGTGCAACACAAGACGGCAGTGCAACACTGTTCGACTTCGAACACACCGCGGACGTCGAGGCGGATCGGTGGGCCGAGTACGGTCCTGGCGCCGTCGGCGTCGGCTGGGACATGGGATTGCTCGGGTTGGCTCGACACGTGGAACTCGGGATTGCGACGCCGCTCGAGACACCCGAATGGTCGGCGAGTGACGAGGCCAAGGCATTCATCGCGGGAAGCAGCGAATCATGGGCCGCTGCCGCAATCGCATCGGGCGACGACCCGGATGCCGCCCGCGCCGCCGCTGCCCGCACGACGGCTGCATACACGGGGTAGATCGCCGCTACGGGGACTAACATCGGAATAGTCTGGTTGTTGCGGGACTTCCGCGCCACGAGCGGAGACGACGATGGTGTATCGGCTCATCGAAGTAGTGACGGTGTTCGTTCACTTCGGGTTTGTTCTCTATGTGGTGCTGGGTGGATTCGTGGCGTGGAAGTGGCGTCGTACCATTGCATTCCATCTTGTTGCGGTTGTCTGGGGAGCCGGTTCGATAGCGGTCGGATATGACTGCCCGCTGACCAATCTCGAGAATTGGGCCCGCCGGATGGCCGGAATCGCGGAATTGCCGTCCACCGGATTCATCTCGCACTACATCACCGGGGTGTTCTATCCAGTGAGTATCGAAGGCCTTGTGCAAGCGTTCGCGGCGACGGTGGTTGTCGGATCCTGGGTGGGATACGTGCTGCTCGGACGGCATGCGAAGGCTGAGGTAAAAGCGTCGTCAGTGTCGTGATTCCGTTTCGAACGACCCCTGCCGTTTCGTGATGGAAACGGCAGGGCGGCGCATCGTAGGATTTACACGCGAGTCAGTGCCACAACCGGGATGGTGCGGATTCCGGCTGTCTTCTCCGCGTATTCGGCAAATCCGGGATATCGGCTGGCCTGTTCGTCGTAGATTCGGTCGCGCTTCTCGCCGGTTACTTCGCTGACGGAGACCCGATACGTTTCGGTACCGACCTCGACCTCGGCCTGGTCAGCGGCAACAAGGTTGTAGTACCAGTCGGGGTTGGTCGGGGCGCCGGCCTTCGACGCGAAGACATAAACGGTGTTCGGATCCTGCTCGTCTGCCAGATACATCATCGGGCTCACGAACTCGCGTCCCGACTTGCGTCCGGTGTGATGGACCAACACCATTGGCGCACCTTCGAAAGGTCCGCCAACTTTGCCTTCGTTCGCGCGGAATTCCGCAATGATGCCGGCGTTCCAATCGTCAGGACTCATCTCTGTTGTCTTCCTGTCTGCGAGTGGAGAAGTGCTTTGCCGCCAAGCTTTGCACAACTGGTGAATCGAGGAGAGGTCATCTTCGAGCCTCTGATGATCTACTATCTACGTATGAACGCAGATAGTGGTGTTTGTCGCCGAAAACTTCCCGATGATCAAGTCGACCTCGTGGTGGAGGTTTTCCGCATGCTGGCCGACGCGACCCGTGTGCAGGTGTTGTGGGCATTGGTCGACCGAGAGTGCTCGGTGAACGAACTGGCAGAGCGCGTCGGCAAGCCGGCGCCTTCGGTGTCGCAGCACCTGGCAAAGCTGCGCATGGCGAGGTTGGTCCGAACGCGCCGCGACGGTACGACAGTGTTCTATCGTCTCGAGAACGACCATGTGCGCCAACTGGTTACGGATGCGGTGTTCAATGCCGAGCATGCCGGACCTGGGTTGCCGGGCCATCACCGTAGTGAGGGTGAGCTTCGGGAGATTCACCCGGAGCGCTCCGCGAAGGCCGAGCGGACCGATCGAGAAGAAGGTGCGTCATGACGCACGAGCCCAGAACATCCCATGGTCATGGTCACGGTCACGGTCACGGTCACGGTCATGGACACGGTCACAGTCATGGGCACGGTTACGGGCCGAAGGGATTTCGATCGGCAGTCAGGGAAGTGTTCTCTCCGCACAGTCATGACGCCGCGGACAGCGTCGACGATGCACTGGAATCGAGTGAGATCGGCATCCGGGCGGTCAAGATCAGTCTTGTCGCTCTCGGTGTCACCGCGGTGGCTCAGGTTGCAATCGTGGCAATTTCGGGTTCGGTGGCCCTGCTGGCGGACACGATTCACAACTTCTCCGATGCGCTCACGGCAGTTCCACTCTGGATTGCGTTTGCACTCGGTCGGCGAGCTGCGACCAGGCGCTATACCTACGGTTTCGGGCGTGCAGAGGACCTGGCCGGATTGTTCGTGCTTGCGATGATCGCGCTGTCGGCGGTGATTGCCGGTGTGGAGGCGGTACGAAGATTGATCAATCCGGTAGAGATCGAGCATCTCGGTTGGGTAGCGGCGGCAGGGTTGATCGGTTTCATCGGCAATGAACTCGTGGCGTTGTATCGGATCCGAGTCGGAAGGCAGATCGGCTCAGCTGCATTGGTCGCTGATGGACTGCACGCCCGGACAGATGGATTCACCTCGCTCGCAGTCCTTCTGGGAGCTGGGGGAGTCGCTCTGGGGTTCCCGTTGGCAGATCCGATCATCGGTCTTGTCATCACAGTGGCGATCGTGGCCGTGCTGCGGACCGCGGCACGAGACGTCTTCCGGCGACTGATGGACGGTGTCGAACCGGAGTTGTTGGACGATGCCGAACTTGCGCTACAGCGCGAGCCCGGGGTTCTCGGCGTACGTGATTTGAAGATGCGGTGGATCGGACACCGATTGCATGCCGATGCAGAACTCGACATCGATCCCCGGGCAACCCTTGCCGAAGCCCACGCGATCGCGCATAGCGCCGAGCATTCGCTCACCCACGCGGTGCCCAAGCTCGCGACTGCCCTTGTTCACGCCTATCCGGGGCATGATTCGCCGAATCTCGAGGCGGCGCGCGGATCGCAGGCCTGAACAGCAAAAACAAACCTCGCGGAATCCTTTGCGGAATTTCTCGGGAACCTCGCGCTGCCATTTGACGGACTGAGTAGGTTATGCAACCCTATCTTTGATCAATCGGCGGACTGTGTCGAGTGGCAGCCGGTTCGGTCATTTCGCGCCGCAAGACCACAGCAATCGACGCAGGCCGTCGGTACTTTTTTCGGCAGATGAGAGAACGACGCTGTGCATGCTGATCGACGTTTCGAGCCCTTTCCGCTGACCAGCGCGCAACGCGGAATCTGGTTTGCCCAGCTACTGAGCAGTGATGTGCCGATCACGATCGCGCAGTACGTCGTCGTCGACGGGTCCCTCGACGCGACGGTGCTCGAAAAGGCCTGCGTCACAGCAGCGCACGAGTCCGGCTCCGGAATGCTGAAACTGCTCGAGGTGGACGGCGAACCTTTTCAGCAGATCGATCCCGAGCTCAGCCAGAGTGTCGAGGTCGTCGATCTGCGCGGTGAGCTCGAGCCGGAAACTGCTGCACACGAGTGGATGCGGAACGAGTACACCCGCCCCTTTGATCTTCTGACCGACCGATTGGTGAAGTCTGCCGTCCTGCGCGTGGGCGTAAACCGCCACTTCTGGTACTGCCGAATCCACCACCTGGTCCTCGACGGCTACGGTGCCATGAACTTCATGACGCGCATCGCCGAGTTGTACTCAGCCGATGTCGCCGGCCTCGAGGTCCGAGAATCCTCGGCGCATGATCTGGGTGCCGTGTACGCGACCGAGGCCGAGTATCAGCGCTCGCCGCGATTCGTCAGGGATCGAGATTACTGGGCAGCCAAGACGGCAGAGCTTCCCGAAGTGGGGAGCCTGGCCGGCAGGCGAATGGACGCCACGGCGGGTGCGGTCGTGGTCGGCCGACGACTTGACGGCGCGAGTGCGGTGGTGAGCGCGGACGGATTCTCTTCCGCGGCAGCGGTGGCTGCCTTCGCGCTCTACTTCGCCCGGGTGACCGGCACCGAAGACGTCGTCCTGAGTTTGCCGGTGACCGCGCGAACGAACAAGGTTCTTCGTGGTTCGGGTGGAATGATCTCCAATGTCGTTCCGCTGCGAGTCTCGGTGACTGCGACGACCACGGTTGCCGAACTGAGCGCGGCAGTCCAGCTGGAACTGACCGGTGCGCTCAGGCATCAGCGATATCGCACCGAAGACATGAGACGTGATCGAGGCGTCGGCGCCGAGCGTGGATTCTTCGGTCCCGCGATCAACATCATGAACTTTCACCCCGAAGTGGTTCTTGGGTCGCTGACCGGTCGATTCCACGTGCTGTCGACGGGTCCGGTGGAAGACCTGTCGGTCAACATCTATCCGAGTGCTTCGGGCGAGGCACCGCGAATCGATTTCGAAGCCAATCCCCATCTGTACGACGCGGATGACCTGGGCGTGCATGTTCGCCGATACGTCGACCTGCTGACTCGGTACAACCAAACGCTGCCAGGCACTCGCGTTCTCGATCTCGAGATCCTGAGCGAAGCAGAGCGGATGTCGCTCGTCCCGGCACGCGGATCGGCAGCGTTGAAGCCGATGACACTGCCCTCGATTCTCGCGCGCGGTGTCACGGCGTCGCCGGAGGGGATCGCACTGCGCTGCGGTACTGAGCAACTCACCTACCGCGAACTCGATCGACGTTCCAATGTCCTTGCTCGAATACTCGTCCGACGCGGAGTCGGCCCCAGTGACGGTGTGGCGATCGCGCTACCCCGATCGATCGATGCCGTCATAGCGTGGTGGTCCATTGCCAAGACCGGCGCCGCGTGTGTTCCGGTTGATCCGACGTACCCGATCGAACGAATCGCTCACATGGTGAGCGACAGTAATGCCGTTGTGGGACTCACTGATTCGACTGTCCGTCAGGCGCTGCCCGGTGATCTGGACTGGATCTCGATCGACGGTTTCAGCTATGTCGGGGACGAGTCCGTTGTCGACGATGCCGCCCGCACGGCGCCTCTGCGAAGTGATCACACCGCGTATCTGATCTACACGTCCGGTTCCACCGGTACGCCGAAAGGTGTTGCCGTCACGCACAATGCGTTGGTCGATTTCACTGCCTGGGGTCGTCCCGAACTCGGGGTCGGCGTGCATTCGCGCGTTCTGCGATTCTCCTCGGCGAGTTTCGACGCGTCCGTCTTCGAGATGATCCAGGCGTTCAGTGCCGGGGCGACGATGGTCATCGCTCCGGCCGATGTCTACGGCGGCGACGAACTGACCGAACTGCTGCGCAGCGAGCGCGTCACCCACATCATCAGTGCACCGGCAATTTTGAGCACCGTGGACGCCACAGGTCTGCCGGATCTCGAAGCGGTGGTTGTCGGTGGCGACGTGTGCCCGCCGGATCTGGTTCGGCGCTTCGGCCCGATCTGCCGGTTCTACAACAGCTACGGCCCTACCGAGTCGACCATCGTCATCACCACGACGCCTCCGCTGTCGTCGGATGAAGCAATCACGATCGGTTCACCCATTCAGGGCGCACATCTGATGGTTCTGGACCGCTGGTTGCGACCCGTGCCCGTCGGGGTGGCCGGTGAACTGTATCTCGGTGGCCCCGGATTGGCTCAGGGATACCACGCACGTTCGGCGCTGACCGCTGCGAGTTTTGTCGCCGATCCCCTCGGTGGTGGAACCCGGTTGTACCGTACCGGTGACGTAGTGCGCTGGAGCAGGGAGCTCACCCTCGAGTATGTCGGCCGCTCTGATTTTCAGGTGCAGGTCAACGGACTTCGGATCGAACTCGGTGAGATCGACGCAGTACTTGCACAACATGAATCCGTCGATTTCGTCGTGACGCTGGCCCGCGGCACCGTGTACTCGTACGTGAAGATCAAGCCGGGTTACAGCCTCGACGAAGAGGCTCTGACCGCGCACGCCTCTCGATTCCTGCCCGCTCACATGGTTCCCTCCCAGCTGGTACCGCTTGCCGAAGTACCACTGACCCCGGCTGGAAAGGTCGATCGCCGAGCACTACCGGAGCCTGACCTTCGTTCGGAGGCTCAGCACTACCGGGCGCCGAGCGGCCCGGTTGAGCGCATCATCGCCGATGCCGCTGCGTCTGTCCTCGGCGTCGAGCGAGTCGGTGTCGACGATTCGTTCTTCGCGCTGGGCGGAGACAGCATCGTTGCGATCTCACTCGTCTCACGCGCAAAAGCTGCCGGAGTCGTCTTCACGCCGCGCGATGTGTTCGAACGCAAGACGGTGGCTCGATTGGCCGAAATTGCGCTCCCGGCAGATGAATCCGTTGTACTCGAGGAACTGCCAGGTGGGGGAGTGGGGTTTGTTCCCCTTACCCCGATCGCAACCAAGATATTGAGCATGGCGGGCAGCATCGATGCCTTCTATCAGGCAGTGTCGGTCAGTATTCCTGCCGGACTTGATCTCTCGCGCCTCGCCGCGACTCTTCAAGTGGTTGTCGATCGACATGACGCTCTTCGCGCGCGCTTGCTGCCCGACAACTCCGGATTCGACATCGCCCCCAGTTGTGTCGTCGACACGTGGGTTCGGCGAACGGTCACCGAAGCGCAACCCGGTACCTCGGAGTTCGAGGAAGCTCTCACCGCGGCGGCCACGGACGCTGCCTCGCGGCTCGATCCGTACCGCGGCGTTACTGCGCAGATCGTCTGGCTCGATTCGGCGCACGATTCGGGCCGATTGGTCATCGTCATCCACCACCTTGTCGTCGACGGTGTCTCCTGGCGGATTCTGCTTCCCGACTTCGCCGCTGTGTGGCTACAGATCATTCACGGTGCCACTCCGGAATTGATGCCGGTCGGGACTTCGCTGCGCCGCTGGTCGCACGGACTCACCGACGTGGCACCGTCGGCGGAGCTCGAATATTGGCGCGAGATCGTCGCCGCCGATGTGTCACCCATCGGTTCACGAACTCTCGATTCGGACCGAGACCGGGGATCGTCCCTCCGTCGCGTGCGGGTCGACATCGACCATGACACGACGGATCACCTGTTGCGCTCGGTACCGTCGCACTATCGGGCCGGTGTCAACGACGGATTACTCAGCGCACTGGCCCTGGCATTTCGCACCTGGAGCGGATCGCAGCGAGTGCTCGTTTCGCTCGAAAGCCACGGACGAGACGAAGACGTGCTGCCCGGCTCGGACCTGTCCCGGACCGTCGGCTGGTTCACGGCGGCGTACCCGGTCCGCATGGATCTCACGGGACTCGGAGCGGACGCAGTTGCGGTCGTGAAATCCGTCAAGGAACAGCTGCGAGCCACACCGGGATCCGGGATCGGTTACGGGCTGCTCCGACGCGCAGGGTTGCTGACCGGTCCGGAGTCGCAGATCGGCTTCAACTATCTGGGCAAGATGTCCACCGCCGAGTTCAGCGACGAACTGAGGGCTGCCGGCTGGATTCCCGATGCCGGAATCGATCTCAACAACGGCAGTGGAAGCGATCTCGCGGTCAGCCACGCCATCGATATCAATGCCGTCGTCATGGACGGACCTCAAGGCGAGTTCCTTTCGGCGACATTTGCTTTCCCTGAAGGCATCTTCGAACTCGGTGCAGTCGAGGAGCTTGCGCGGGCGTGGCGCGTCGAACTGGAGAAGATTGTCGCCTCCGTCGGAGATCATGCCGGTCTCACTCCGTCCGACGTTCCCCTGGTCTCAGCGTCACAGGACGAAATAGAACTGTGGGAGAAGCAGTTCGGCTACCTGGAGGACATCTGGTCGCTGTCGCCGCTGCAAGCGGGATTCCAGTTTCACGCCAGCCTCACCGCCGATACCGTCGATGTTTACACCGGGCAGATCGTTCTTTCCCTGGGCGGGATCGTCGACAGCGAACGACTTCACCGGTCGCTCGCGAGATTGTTCGAGCGCCACGCCGCACTTCGGACCGCCTTCGTGTACGACTCGAACGGCGTTGCAGCACAGCTCGTTCTCGATTCCGTGACGACTCCATGGCGGGAGGTGCTCGGCGGTGATCCGCACGCCGTCGCGGAACTCGAGCGCACAACGCCGTTCGATCTGAGCGCGCCCCCGCTGCTTCGTGCAGTTCTGGTTCGCGAGAGTGTGGACTCCGCGCACCTGATCGTCACCAATCACCACATTCTCTTCGACGGTTGGTCCATGCCGTTGTTGGTGCGCGACCTGCTTTCGCTCTACGCCGCCGACACATCGCTGTCGGTTCCCGCTCGCTCGTACCGCACCTATCTGGACTGGCTTGCCGAACAGGACAACGGCGAGGCAGTGGAAAGGTGGATCGGCGCGCTGTCGGGGGCAGACGAACCGACGGTGATTGCACCACAGCGCGCAGAGTCCTCCGTGCACGCAGTTCCCGTGGACGTCGACGTTCCGCTGGAAGCCTCGTCGACCGAGGCGATCGTCGCGTTGGCAAGGCGCACCGGGGTCACGGTCAACACCGTCGTCCAGACTGCATGGGGCCTGCTGCTGGGCGGAATGCTCGGGCGCGACGACGTCGTGTTCGGCGCCACCGTGTCCGGTCGACCCGCGTCGCTGACCGGGGTCGAGGACATTCTCGGGTTGTTCATCAACACTGTTCCGGTTCGAGTTCGAGTGAACCTGGATGATTCGGTATCCGAACTGCTCGAACAAGTTCAGTCCGAGCAGGTTCGGTTGCTCGACAGCCATCACGTCGGCCTTGCCGAGGTGCAGTCGGCGGTGGGTGCCGGCGCCATGTTCGACACGTTGACGGTGTTCGAGTCGTATCCCGTGGACCGTTCGGCGCTCGAATCCGCGACGGATATCGCAGGGATGCGTGTCACGGGCATCGAGGTCGCAGATGCGACTCACTACCCGCTCGCGCTGGTCACCGTCCTCGAACCGAGCCTTCGTCTCACCATCGAGTACGCACCCGATGTGATGGACCACGACTCCACCCAGCGTCTGGGCCGACGCCTCGCGTTGATTCTCGCTGCGATGACCGACGAGAGTATCCGCATCCGGGACATCGACTATCTCGACGATGCCGAGCGTCGGCTCGTACTCGACGAGTGGAACGACACGTCCCACACCCTGGTTGACGCTACGCTGCTCGATCTACTCTTCACTGACGCTGGCGTCGTCGAGATGTCTGATGGTGCACTGACGTTCGGAGACACGACAGTCAGCCACCGCGAATTCCGTTCGCAGGTCAACGCCCTCGCTCGTCACCTCGTCGACTGTGGGGTCGGACCCGAGTCTCTGGTCGCGATCGCCCTGCAACGGAGTGCGCACTACGTGGTCGCGGTCCACGCCGTCATCGCAGCCGGCGGAGCCTATCTTCCGATCGATCCGAAGCATCCCGGCGAGCGGATCCGGCACGTGCTCGACATCGGAGCACCGTCGGTAGTCCTTTCGACGAGAGAGGATGCGGCTTCTCTGCCTGCGGGGATCGAGCCGGTGCTCCTCGACGAGATCGATCTCTCGCGGTACTCCACCGGGCAGATCCAAGACGTCGAGCGCCTCGGCAGCGTATCTCCGGATCACATCGCCTACGTGATCTTCACGTCCGGGTCCACCGGGAAGCCCAAGGGCGTTGCAGTATCGCACCGTGCGATAGTCAATCGTCTGCTGTGGATGCAACATCAATACCCGCTCGCGCCGCGCGATGTCGTGCTGCACAAGACACCGGCCACCTTCGACGTCTCGGTGTGGGAGTTGTTCTGGCCGTTCGTCACCGGTTCGAGACTGGTCGTGGCCGAACCCGACGGACACCGCGATGCTCGGTATCTGTCCGAGCTGATCGCTCGCGAAGGTGTCACCACCTTGCACTTCGTCCCGTCGATGCTCGACGTCTTCCTCGTCGACGGAGACCTCGAGCAGCTTCACTCCGTTCGTCAGGTGTTCGCCAGCGGCGAGGCACTTTCGCGTGCGACGGTCGTTCGTTTCCACGAGCGAATCGGTGCACGTCTGCACAATCTTTACGGTCCCACCGAAGCTGCCGTGGACGTGACGTTCCACGAGACGGACTCCGCCGCGGCAGGCCCGGTGCCGATCGGCGCTCCGGTCTGGAACACGCGGACCTACGTGCTGGATCGCCGCCTGGCGCCCAGCCCGATCGGCGTTCCGGGAGAGCTGTATCTCGCGGGAGTGCAGCTCGCTCGTGGCTATGTCGACCGTCCTGATCTGACAGCAGATCGCTTTGTGGCCAACCCTTTCGGTTCCGGGCGCTTGTACCGGACCGGCGACCTGGTCAAGTGGAATCCCATCGGCGAGATCGAGTATCTGGGCCGTACCGACTTTCAGGTGAAGCTTCGCGGACAGCGCTTGGAGCTCGCCGAAATCGACGCTGTCCTGTTGGAACTCTCGGGAGTTCTCTCCGCCGTCACCGTCGTACGTGAGGAACGCCTCGTCGCCTACATCACGGCTGATTCGGCGACCGACATAGCGCTTCTCGCCGGTCATTCGCAGGCGAAGCTGCCCGCCTACATGGTTCCTTCCGTCTTCGTGTTCCTGGATTCGATGCCACTCGGCCCCAACGGAAAACTCGACAGGCGAGCACTGCCGGAACCGGATGTGGCGCTGGGCGACTATGTTGCTCCGTCCACCGAATCCGAAAAGACGATCGCCGCAATCTTTTCCGAGCTGCTCGGAGTGGACAACATCGGCGTGACCGCCGATTACTTTGCGCTCGGTGGCAACTCGCTCACAGCTACGCGGGTCGTGGCGAGAATCAATGCGACGCTGGGATCCTCGCTGGGGGTTCGAGAACTGTTCGATGCTCCGACGGTCGGTGCGCTGGCTGAATTGGTCGCAGGCGGCGACCGACCCGGATTGCCCGGTCTCGGCCCGCGCCCGCGACCGGAACGGATTCCGCTCTCGCCGGCTCAGCAGAGAATGTGGTTCCTCAACCGATTCGATCCGGATTCCGGTGCATACAACATCGCGGCAGCGCTCTCGTTGGCCGGCGACGTGAACATCGATGTTCTGCGCCAGGCGATCAGTGACGTCGTCGACCGGCACGAGGTGCTGCGCACTCTCTACCCGGATTCTTCGAGCGGGCCGTACCAGCACATTCTCGCGCATGTGCCGGTGGTGCTCGAACCGGTTGATGTCAGCGACCCTGTTGCGGCGATCGGGGAATTGGTCGGCGCCGGGTTCGACGTCACCGCTGAAGTCCCCCTACGGGTCGCGCTCCTGCGGACTGCTGCGTCGGAGCACATTCTTGTTCTTGTCGTCCACCACATCGGTGGCGACGGATGGTCGATGCAGCCACTGGCCGCGGACGTGATGGCGGCGTACTCATCAAGGCTCGCGGGCATTGCACCACAATGGTCGCCGTTGAGCGTCCACTACGCGGACTACACGCTCTGGAAGATCGATTCTCTCGGCGCCGAGGACGATCCGGATTCGGAGGCATCGCGCCAGATCGACTACTGGCGCGGTGCATTGGCGAACATGTCGACCCGCCTCGATTTCCCGACGGATCGGCCGCATCCCGCGGTCGCGTCCTATCGAGGTGCGACGGTGTCATCGGTCATTTCCGCGCAGACGTACAGCTCTGTCGAATCTCTGGCTCGTCGCACGCGGTCAACACCGTTCATGGTGTTGCACACTGCCCTGTCGGTGTTGCTGTCGCGAATGGCGGGGGAGACCGACATCGCGATCGGCACCCCGGTCAGCGGACGTGGGGATCAGGCCATCGACAACCTCGTCGGCATGTTCGTCGGGACCGTGGTTCTTCGGACACAGGTGGATCCGGCTGCATCCTTCCGTGTTTTGCTCGAGACGACCCGCAACGCAGACCTCTCGGCATTTGCCCACGCCGACATTCCCTTCGAGCGTCTGGTGGAGGTACTCGACCCACCTCGCTCGACGGCGCATCACCCATTCTTCCAGGTGGTACTCGCGACCGGCGATCTTCCGACTCCATCCGTGCAGCTTCCGGGCCTTGTCGTCTCGCAGGTTGAGCTGGACACGCCGATCTCGAAATTCGATCTTCAACTGGATGTTTCGTCGCCAGGCCCGGACGGATCGGCGACCGCGACGTGGACCTATGCCGTCGACATCTTCGAAGAGCGGACTGTGCGCGAGCTCGCGGCTCGGTTTGCCGCCATTCTCGACACGGTTGTCGTCGAACCTGAATCAGTGGTCGGCGACCTCGATCTGCGGACGATGCCAGAGATCGAACGTCAGGGAGCTGCCTCTACGGTCGCGCTGACGGAACTGACGCTGCCCGAGATTCTTGCCGCCGGGGTTACCAAGTCGAACGGCGGTTCGGCCATGCTGTACGGCGACTTCGAACTCTCGTACGACGACGTCGACCGGCGAACCAATCGGTGGGCGCGGGCACTCCTCGCGCAAGGAATCGGCCCCGAATCTGTAGTGGCGATCGCCATTCCGCGATCAGCGACGTCCGTCCTCGCGACCTGGGCCGTCGCCAAGACCGGAGCCGCTTTTGTACCCGTCGACCCGAGCTATCCGGCCGAGCGGATCGACCACATGCTCACCGATTCGGGCGCGGCCCTGACGCTGACGGAAGAAGCGGCTGAGTCGTTGGATCGCGCCGACGTCAGCGACGCTGGAATTCTCGATTCCGATCGCACGTCACCGATTCGGATGGATCACACTGCGTACGTCATCTACACGTCGGGATCGACCGGCACCCCCAAGGGCGTCGCCGTCTCGCATGCGGGGCTGGCGGCGTTGGTCGACGAACAGATTCAGCGATACGAACTCGACAACCACAGTCGCACGATGCATTTCGCTTCGCCCAGCTTCGACGCTTCGGTTCTCGAATTGGCCATGGCTGTCGGTGCTGGTGCCGCAATGCTTGTTGTCCCCACCGGCATCTACGGTGGCAGTGAGCTTGCAGATCTCATGCAGGCGTCGAAGATCACCCACGCGTTTGTGACCCCGGCAGCTCTGGCCACGGTCGAACCGTCGGATGTTCCCGATCTCGGTGTCGTGATCGTCGGCGGTGAAGCCTGCGACGCCGCGTTGGTCGCGGTGTGGGCGCCGACGCGAAAGATGTTCAACGCGTACGGTCCCACCGAGTCCACCGTCATGGCAACCCTCGCTGGGCCCCTGTCGGCGACTGATCGGATCACCATCGGTACTCCCGTTCCCGGTACCGTCGCACATGTTCTCGACTCTCGCCTTCGTCCCGTTCCGGACGGTGTGACAGGAGAGCTGTATCTGAGCGGGCGTGGACTTGCCCGCGGTTACCACCACCGCGGCGACCTGACGGCTGCTCGGTTCGTTGCCGATCCCTCGCGTTCGGGGCTGCGGATGTATCGCACGGGCGACCTCGTGCGACGACGTGGAACGGAACTCGAGTATCTCGGCCGCAGCGATTCACAGGTCAAGATTCGTGGATTCCGCATCGAACTCGGAGAGATCGACGCGGTGCTCGCCGCCCACGCGGGAGTGCGAACTGCGGTGACGACTGCAGACGACACCGTCGGGCTGACCTCGTACGTGGTCGGTGAGCATCTGGATCCGGAGGAGGTACGCACCTTCGTCTCCGGCCGACTTCCTGCACACATGGTTCCCGCCTCGGTGATCGTTCTCGAGGAAATCCCGCTGACGCCGGCAGGCAAAGTCGACTACCGCGCACTGCCGGCGCCGACGGTGCGCCGGAATGCGTTCGTCGCACCGATCACGAAGACGGAGACGGTGATCAGCCGGATCTTCGGTGACGTTCTGGCCGTCGACAGGGTGAGCGTGGTGGACGACTTCTTCGACATCGGTGGAAACTCTCTCAGTGCTACCCGAGTGATGGGACGGATCGGCACCGAACTTTCAGTTTCCCTCCCGGTTCGGGTCCTCTTCGACGCCAGGACGGTCGCGGCCCTCGCCGCGGCAGTCGACGGTGCTCAGAGTGGTACCCGGCCCGCTCTGACGGCCGGGCCTCGGCCAGAGCGTATCCCGCTCTCGCCGGCGCAATCGAGTATGTGGATTCTCAATCGATACGATCCAGGGTCACCTGCGTACAACATCCCGCTCGTCCTTCGTCTGCGAGGGCAGCTCGATTCCTCGGCTCTGAGAGAAGCATTGTCGGACATCGTTCTTCGTCACGAGTCCCTGCGAACCATCTTTCCCGAAGATACCGCTGGGCCGTACCAGTCCATTCTCGGAGCCGTAGACGTACCCTTCCAGCACACGGTAGTTTCTCCCGAACAGGTTGACGAGCGGATTGTCGACGTTGTGCGTGAGGGCTTCGACGTCACCCGAGCAATTCCGTTGCGGGTAAACCTGTTCGAACTCTCGGCGGACGAGCACATCCTGGTCGCCGTGGTTCACCACATCGCCGCGGACGGTGCCTCAGTGGCGCCGCTCGCCCGGGATCTTGTTCTCGCCTACTCGGCACGGCGTTCGGGCACCGAGCCGTCACTGGCCCCGTTGGTTGTTCAGTATCCCGACTACAGCCTCTGGCAGCACCAGGTCCTCGGTTCGGAAAGTGACCGGACCAGTGTTGCTTCCGCGCAGGCCGAGTACTGGCGTGACCAGTTGGCCGGAGCGCCGGAACTTCTCGAACTGCCCACCGACTTCCCGCGCCCAGCGCTTGCGTCGCTGCGCGGAGCGAGCACCGAATTGGCGTTGACGCCCGAGATGGTCAGTGCGCTCCAGCAGGTGGGCCGCACACACGGCGCCACAACCTTCATGGTGCTCCATGCCGCCCTCGCGGTACTTCTGTCCAACCTCGGCGCGACCGATGACGTGGTGATCGGGACACCGATTTCCGGACGCGGCGAACCGGCGCTCGACGACGTGGTCGGAATGTTCGTCGGCACGGTGGCCCTGCGTAGCCGTCTCACGCCGGCGTCGTCGTTCCTGGATCTGTTGGCGCAGGTGCGAGCCACCGACCTCGCCGCATTCGAAAACGCGGACCTACCTTTCGAGCGGCTGATCGACATACTGCAGCCCGCTCGATCCCAGGCCCACGCGCCGATCTTTCAGGTGGCGCTTTCTCAGGAGCAGGAGGGAACCGCTGCGTTCGCACTGCCCGGTCTCGAGATCGAAGCTGTGGACACCGCAGTCGTTCCGGCAAAGTTCGACATCCAGATCACGATGGTCGAGCACGCTGATTCGATGAATCTCACCTGGACGTATGCCACAGATCTCTTCACCGGCGCGTCCGTGGACGGATTTGCACACCGGTTCCGACGGATTCTCGCGCAGATTGTCGCGGCCCCCGAAACGACAATCGCGGATATCGACCTACTGGACGAGGACGAATACACCAGACTGACTTCCGTATTCGGTCCGGCAGCCACGCCGATCCTCACTCTCGCGGATCTGTTGACCACACACTCGGAATCCGCAGATGTGGCAATCGTCTCCGAGTCGTGCGGTGAGATGACCTACAGCGAACTGGATTCGCGGTCCTCCCAGCTGGCGCGGATCCTCATCGAGCGCGGCGCCGGCCCCGAAACAGCCGTTGCTGTCTCTCTTGCGCGGTCGGCCGAATCCCTTCTCGCGCTGTGGGCCGTTGCCAAGAGCGGCGCAACCTACGTTCCAGTGGATCCGACGTACCCCGACGAGCGCATCGCTCACATGCTTCGAGACTCCGCCGCGCTGGTCGTCGTCACCGACTCGGAGACAGCACCAACACTTCCGAGCGGTATCGACACGATCGAGATCGACGACCTCGACCTTGATCGCTACTCCGCGGCGCAGGTCACCGATGCCGATCGGATCCGCACGCTACACACGGATCATGTTGCCTACCTGATCTACACGTCAGGCTCGACCGGTCTGCCCAAGGGCGTCGCTGTCACCCACCGAGGACTGTCTGTGTTCTCCGCTCGGACCCGCACCGATCTGGCGGCATCTCGACACTCACGGGTTCTGCGACTCTCGTCGTCGAGCTTCGACGCCTCCATGTTCGAGATGATCCTCGCGTTCACCGCCGGTGCGACGATGGTGATCACACCGCCATCGGTCATCGCCGGCGACGAACTCACCGACGTCATCCGCCGTCACCGCGTCACCCACGTGGTGACAGCGCCGGCGGCTATGACCACCGTCGAGGCTGGAACGCTCTCCGACCTCGAAACCGTCGTGCTCGGTGGCGACGTCTTCCCAGCACAGCTGCTCGGTCGCTTTCACAGCAAGACACGACTCTTCAACAGCTACGGGCCGACCGAGAGCACCATCGTCATCACCAAGACCGGGGCGCTTCTCGGTACCACGGCTCCGGTGGGTGACGGTGTGCAACACCATGACCGTTCACTCTCGACCGTCACGATTGGTACTCCGCTCGAAGGTGCCCACGTTCTGGTCCTCGATTCCGCCCTCGGACCCGTACCCGTCGGGGTCAGGGGCGAGCTGTATCTGTCGGGCCCCGGCTTGGCACGCGGGTACCACCGACGCGAGGGGCTGACCGCAGAACGCTTCGTTGCGAACCCCTTCGGTGCACCAGGCGCGCGGATGTACCGGACCGGCGACATGGTCACCTGGACCGACCAGGGCGAACTGGCGTACATCGGACGATCCGACGCCCAGGTTCAGCTTCGCGGACTCCGCATCGAACTGGGGGAGATCGAATCAGCGCTCGCCTCCGTCCGTGGAGTGAGTGCCGCCGCTGCCGCCGTTCATCGTCACGACACTCTCGGCGATCAACTCGTCGGATACGTGATCGTCGCGGACGCGGTGTCGGCAGAGTCCATCCTCGACGCCGTCGCAGCGATCCTGCCCGGTGCCACGGTGCCCACCGCTGTCATCGTGCTGGAATCGCTACCCCTGACTCCGGCCGGGAAGCTCGATCGCGCAGCACTTCCCGCTCCGGAGTTCATCGCCTCGGCGACGTTCCGGACGCCGACCACACATGCAGAGATTCGTGTCGCCAGCGCTTTTGCCGACGTTCTCGGAACCGACGCCGTCGGAGCAGAAGACAGTTTCTTCGAGCTGGGTGGAAATTCGCTCAGTGCCACTCGGGCGATTGCCCGCGTCAACACCTCGTTCGGGATCAAACTCGGCGTTCGAGCGCTGTTCGAGGCTCCCACTGTCGCAGAACTCGCTCTGCTGGCGGACTCGGCAGAACGCGATGATCAGCCTCGATTGGAAGCGCGACCGCGACCCGAACGTATTCCGCTCTCGCCGGCGCAGACTCGGATGTGGTTCCTCAATCGATTCGACACCGCGGCAGCCACGGACAACCTACCGCTCGCGCTTCGTCTGAGCGGAACCCTGGACGCGCCGGCATTGGCGCTCGCGCTTCTCGACGTCGTCGAACGCCACGAGTCCCTGCGCACCTACTATCCCGATACCGCGGACGGACCCCGTCAGGAGATCCTGACAACGCCTTCGGTGGATCTCGATCTGATACCGGAGGACGTCACCGAAGCCGAAGCGTTGGAACGGCTTTTCGCTCTTGCCGGCACCGGATTCGACGTGACGACTGCCGTACCACTGCGGACGGCTCTGTATCGAATCTCGGAGACCGAGCATGTTCTCGCCGTCGTGATGCATCACATCGCATCCGACGGATCGTCACTCGGACCCCTGGCCACCGACGTCATGGGTGCCTACGCCTCGCGTTCTCGGGGTGACGCGCCGCAGTGGGCGCCGCTGCCCGTGCAGTACGCGGATTACGCTCTCTGGCAACACGATCTGCTCGGGACCGAATCCGAACCCTCGGGTGATGCTCAGGCGCAAATTCAGTTCTGGACGTCCACGCTCGCCGGAATTCCGGACCTGCTGAATCTGCCGACGGACCGGCAGCGTCCGCCCCGTCAGAGCTATCGCGGCAAGGAGATTCACTTCACGATCGGCTCGGACACCGCCGATCGACTGCGTGATCTTGCCGTCGGATCAGGCTCGAGCCTGTTCATGGTCGTCCACGCCGCATTCGCCGTACTTCTCGCAAGGCTGGGAGACAGCGCCGACATCACCATCGGTTCGCCCATCGCGGGACGAGGACACGAGTCGTTCGACGCACTAGTGGGGATGTTCGTGAACACCTTGGCGCTTCGAACCCAGGTGAACACGGCTGCGCCGTTCACGGAACTTCTGAACCACACCCGCGATCAGGATCTCGCCGCCTTCGCACACGCGGACCTGCCGTTCGAGCGGCTCGTCGAGATCATCGATCCGGTCAGATCGACAGCCCGCCATCCGTTGTTCCAGGTGGCACTGTCCTTCCAGAACCTCACGCCGACAATGTTTGCACTACCCGGACTGCAGATCGCGGCAGTTGGCGCCCCAGTCGAGACGGCGAAGTTCGACCTCCACCTGACCGTCACCCCTGGGGACTCGGGTTCGATGTCGGCGTCGTTCACCTATGCAACAGATCTGTTCGACCAATCCACGGTGGCGACATTCGCCAACCGGCTGCTGCGCGTTCTCGATTCGATCGGGCGTGACCCGGGCGTTCCGGTGGGCGACATCGCTCTGCTCGGCGACGAAGAGGTCGCGGCCACCGTCGACACGTGGAACAACACCGACGCCGTCGTTCCGGAGACGACCCTCGCGGATCTGTTCGACGCCCAGGTACGCAGAACACCGAGCGCCGAAGCACTGGTTCTCGGTGACCGTCGTCTGACCTATGCCGAGTTCGATGCCGAATGCAACCGCCTGGCGCGGTATTTGATCGGAATCGGTGTCGGTCCGGAAGTGACTGTCGCGCTCAATCTTCGGCGCTCCGTCGAACTGGTCGTTGCCATGTACGCGGTGGTGAAGGCAGGCGGGGCCTACGTTCCGCTCGACCCGGATCAGCCGGCAGAACGCACGGCTCACATCCTCGAATCCGCAGCGCCCGCAGTTGTTCTGAACACTTCTCACGATTCGCTGGGCGGGCAGTACCACGTCGTGAACATCGATACTCTCGGGCTGGACGGTATCGACGGATCGCCGATTCGGGACTCGGAACGCCTCGCGGGCCTGAGCCCGGACAACATCGCGTATGCGATTTACACCTCCGGATCCACCGGAAAGCCCAAGGGCGTAGCGATCTCCCATCGAGCGATCACCAATCAACTCTTGTGGAAGCAGGATCAGTTCCCTCTCGATGCCGATGACCGTGTGCTCGTCAAAACCGCAGCCACCTTCGATCTGTCCGTCTGGGAGTACTGGTGGGCGTTGCAAACCGGTGCCTGCCTGATTCTCGCCGAGCCAGGAGCACAGCAGGACGGTGACTACCTCACGTTGCTGATGGAGCGCGAGCAGGTGACGACGCTGCATGCCGTTCCCTCGATGTTGTCACTGCTCAGTGCATCCGAGCGTCGGCTGCCGAGTTCTCTCACTCGGATTCTGTGCATCGGTGAGACCCTGCCGGTACAGACCGCCAAGCATGTGCGAGATCAGAGTTCGGCGCAGGTCTACAACCTGTACGGCCCCACGGAGGCTGCGGTCAGTGTCACGGCACACCGAACGAGCGATGTCGACGTGGCAACCGTTCCGATCGGAACTCCCGCGTGGAACACGAGACTGCATGTACTCGACGACCGCCTTCACCCGGTTCCGGTCGGTGTTGCAGGTGAGCTCTATCTCGCGGGAGTTCAGCTGGCCCGCGGGTACATCGGGGATCCGGGGCAGAACGCGACCCGTTTCGTCGCCGATCCGAACGGATCGGGTGAGCGCCTCTATCGAACCGGCGATCTGGTTCGGTGGAATGCCTCGGGCAGTCTCGAATACCTCGAGCGTGCAGACTTCCAGGTCAAGGTCCGAGGCTTCCGCATCGAACTCGGTGAGATCGAAACAGCGCTTCGTGCCGACCCCTCGATTCAGGATGCGGTAGTCACAGTCACGACATCTGACACCGGCGAACAACACCTGATCGGTTACGTCACTGCGGCCGCGGGCTCGGCCGTCGAGAAGTCGACCATCCTGACCAGACTGCGCGCCGCCCTGCCCGGCTACATGGTGCCGACAGTCCTGATGACACTCGACGCCCTGCCGCTGGGGAGTACGGGCAAGGTAGATCGACATGCGCTCCCGGAGCCTGTTTTCGAGGCACGTCGTTTCCGCGCACCGACCACACCGGCCGAACTGTCGGTAGCTGCCGCTTTTGCCGAGGTCCTCGGTGACGGAAAGACCGACGAAGTGGGTGTCGACGACGACTTCTTCGAACGCGGCGGCAATTCGCTCAGTGCAACTCGGTTGCTCGGGCGGATCAACGCCGTCGCAGGCACCGACTTGCCGGTGCGTGTGGTCTTCGAGTCGCCCACCGTCGCAGAGTTGGCAGCCGTGGTGGAAACCGCCGAGCTTTCGCGCCGACCCGCGCTGCGCTCACAGCCGAGGCCGACAAGGATTCCGCTCTCTCCAGCGCAGACTCGTATGTGGTTCCTCAACCGCTTCGATCCCGATTCGTCGGCGTACAACATCCCGGTGGTTCTTCGATTCGCCGGTCCGTTGGATGTCGAGGCGTTGCGCGCAAGTATCGCCGACGTGGTCGCTCGTCACGAGGTCTTGAGAACCGTGTACCCGGAGCATGACGGGACGGGATACCAGGAGGTTGTCGAAGCACCTGACGCTCTCGACGTTCTCGACATCATTGCGGTGGAGAAGGATTCGCTCCACGACGTGCTGGCCGGTGTACTGGGTGTGTCGTTCGACCTCACATCCGAGATTCCGGTTCGAGCGTCGCTGGTGCAGTTGGCGGAGTTCGAGTTCGTTCTGGCGATGACGGTGCATCACATTGCGGGTGACGGTTTCTCGATGGGGCCGTTGACGCGTGATGTGATGGTGGCGTACGAGGCGCGGTCCAGGGGTGCGGTGCCGTCGTGGGCGCCGCTGGAGGTGCAGTATGCGGATTACGCGTTGTGGCAGCTCGAGACGTTGGGTTCGGAAGAATCGTCGACCTCGCTGATCTCGCGACAACTCGCGTTCTGGTCGGACACACTCGACGGATTGCCGTCCGTCCTCGAACTCCCGTTGGATCGCCCCCGCCCCGCGGTGGCTTCCGGTCGTGGAGCGGTTCTGAACGCTCGTCTCGAACCTGCACTGCAACAAGCGATTTCCGAACTGGCCAGGCAGCACCGCGCTACGCCGTTCATGGTGTTGCATGCGGCTCTGGCTGTTGTACTGTCGCGGTTCACCGGCGATCTCGACTTTGCCGTCGGGACGCCGACGGCCGGCCGCGGAGAACGCGTGCTCGACGACCTGGTCGGCATGTTCGTGGGGACCGTCGTGTTGCGCACCACTGTCGACCCAGGTGAGCAGTTCACCGACTTGCTCTCCCGAGTCCGCGACGCCGATCTGCAGGCTTTTGCCCACAGTGACGTTCCGTTCGAGCGCTTGGTGGAGGCACTCGATCCGCTTCGTTCGCAGTCGTATTCACCGCTCTTCCAGGTCGGCCTCGCACTACAGAACCATCTCGATTCACAGTTGACTCTCAACGGGTTGCACATCGAGAGCATCGAACCTGCGGTGGTCAGCACTCAGTTCGACCTCGATTTTGTTGCGGCCGAACAGTTCGACAACGACGGTCGACCTTCCGGGCTCGTCGTTGCGCTGACGTACGCCACGGATCTGTTCGAGGAATCCACTGCCTCACGTCTCATGTTCGCGTTCGAGTCGGTTTTGACTACCGCTGTCGCAGAACCGGATCGGCGAGTGGAACTGTTTGCCGTGGAGTCTGTGGTTGAGCGTGGGTTGGTGTTGGGGGGTGTGAATGAGACGGATCGTTGTGTTGACGATGTGACGTTGGCGGGTTTGGTGGCGGCTGCGGTTGAGGTGTCGTCGGGTCGTGTTGCTGTGGTGTTCGGTGATGTGGTGTTGACGTATGCCGAGTTCGGTGTGCGGGTGAATCGGTTGGCGCGGTGGTTGATCGGGCGTGGTGTGGGTCCGGATGTTTTGGTGGGGCTTGCGGTGGAGCGTTCGGTGGAGATGATCGTGGCGATGCATGCGGTTGTTGCTGCGGGTGGTGCGTATGTGCCGATTGATCCGGAGTTGCCGGTGGAGCGGATCGGGTTTGTGGTTGAGTCGGCTGCGCCGCGGTTGGTGTTGACTGTTTCTGCGTTTGTGGGTGTGTTGCCGGCGGGTGTGGATGTTGTTGTTCTTGATGGTCTTGATGTGGGTGGGTTGTCGGGTGGTCCGGTTTCCGATGGTGATCGGGTGGCGCCGTTGCGGTCG
Organism: Rhodococcus sp. NPDC060176; assembly: GCF_042728675.1. Taxonomy (NCBI): domain Bacteria; kingdom Bacillati; phylum Actinomycetota; class Actinomycetes; order Mycobacteriales; family Nocardiaceae; genus Rhodococcus; species Rhodococcus sp. NPDC060176. Next base: position 21,618 of record NZ_JBHWYS010000007.1, on the reverse strand, counting down.
GGTAATGCGGCGTATGTGATGTTCACGTCGGGGTCGACGGGTCGGCCGAAGGGTGTGTCGGTCAGTCATGGGGCGATTGTCAATCAGTTGGCGTGGTTGGCGGGGGAGTATGGGGTTGGTGCGGATGATCGGGTGATGGCGCGTGCTCCGTTCACGTTCGATGTGTCGGTGTGGGAGTCGTTTTTGCCGTTGACGGTGGGTGCGCGGTTGGTGGTGACGCGGCCGGGTGGGCATCGTGAGTTGGATTATCTTGCGGGTGTGATGGTCGAGCATGCGATTTCGGTGGCGGAGTTCGTTCCGTCGGTGCTTGCGGCGTTGGTGGCTGATGGTTTTGGTGGTGCGTTGGGGTCGTTGCGGCATTTGTTTGCCGGTGGTGAGGAGTTGTCGCCGGAGCTTGCGGTGGCGTTGGGTTCGTTGACGTCGGCTGCGGTGCATAACACGTATGGTCCGACGGAGGCGGCGATTACGACGACGGCGCATCGGATTGTGGGTTCGGTGTCTGGGGTGGTGCCGATCGGGACGCCGGTGTGGAATACGCGTGGGTATGTGTTGGATTCGCGGTTGCGTCCGGTGCCGGTGGGTGTTGCGGGTGAGTTGTATCTCGATGGTGCGCAGTTGGCGCGTGGTTATCATCGGCGTCCGGATTTGACGTCGGATCGGTTTGTGGCGAATCCGTTTGTGGTGGGTGCTCGGATGTATCGCACGGGTGATCGTGCGTTGTGGAGTGCTGCTGGGTCGTTGGTGTATTTGGGTCGGACGGATTTTCAGGTGAAGATTCGTGGGGTGCGGATCGAGCTCGGTGAGATCGAGTCGGCGTTGGCTGGGTTGCCGGGTGTTTCGGGTGCTGTGGTGGTGGTGCATGGGGGGAGTCGTCTGGTCGGGTATGTGACGGCTGGGTCCTCGGCCGATGCGGGTAGTTCTGTGGATTCGGTGGGGGCGCGGGCTGCGGTGGGGTTGGTGCTTCCGTCGTACATGGTTCCGGATGTGGTGGTTGTCGTTGATGAGTTCCCGTTGTCGAGTGCGGGGAAGTTGGATCGGAAGGCGTTGCCGGAGCCTGTTTTTGGTTCGCGGGTGTTTCGGGCGCCGGTTTCTGGTTCGGAGCGTGTGGTGGCTGCTGCGTTTGCGGTGGTGTTGGGGTGTGGGTCGAGGGTTGGGTTGGATGATGATTTCTTCGTGTTGGGTGGTAATTCGCTGAATGCGACCAGACTCATCAGCCGCATCAATCAACACGCCGGTAGCGCGTTACCGCTTCGCGCGTTGTTCGATCATCCATCCGTGGTGGAACTTGCTGCGGCACTCGATAATGCAGAGCGTGCCGATCGGCTCGCCCTCCTTGCGCACGCACGCCCGGAACAGATTCCACTCTCGCTCGCGCAGAATCGGATGTGGTTCCTCAATCAATACGACGTCGCGTCTGCGGCCTACAACATTCCGTTGGCTATCCGACTCTCAGGTGCCGTCGATGTCCCTGCACTTCGTGGTGCGGTGGGCGACGTCCTGGCACGCCACGAGTCGCTGCGTACGATGTTCCCCGACAACGGCGACGGCCCCGTCCAGGTCATCCTGCCTCCCGAAAACGTCGAGTTCGATCTGAGCCCGATCGATGTCGACCGAGGCAATCTCGATACGCGCATACTCGGCGTCCTTTCCGAAGGCTTCGACGTCACAGCCTCGGTCCCGATTCGGATGAAGCTGTTCCGAGTCGAAGAATTCGAGCATGTGCTCGTGATGTCGGTCCATCACATCAGTGCGGACGGTGTGTCCATGGCGCCGTTGGCTCGGGACGTGATGGTTGCCTACTCGGCGCGGCTCACCGGCCAGCCGCCCTTCTGGGCGCCGCTGGAGATCCAGTATGCCGACTTTGCGCTGTGGCAGCGGGCGCTCCTCGGTGACGAGGCGGACCCGAACAGCATCGCATCGACTCAAATCGACTACTGGAAAACAACGTTGGACGGGATCCCGGACGTACTGGAATTGCCGACCGATCGACCACGCCCGGCGGTGGCCACCCAGAACGGTGCGATGGTTCGCTTCGACATCGCGCCCGAAGTCATGGATCGCGTACGTGAGATCGCCGATCTCCATCACGCAAGTGTGTTCATGGTGATCCACGCGGTGTATGCGGCGCTGCTGGCGAGATTGTCGGCGAGCACCGACATCGTCGTCGGCACACCGGTGTCCGGACGAGGTGAGGCCGCTGTCGAGGATTTGATCGGAATGTTTGTCGGCACAGTCGTTCTGCGAACAGATGTCGACTCCGCACTGACGTTCTCGGCGTTGCTGGATCAGGTGCGTGACCGAGATCTGAGCGCATTCGGCCACGTCGATGTGCCCTTCGAGAGGCTTGTCGATGTTCTCAAACCTGTTCGCTCACAGGCTCACACACCGCTGTTCCAAGTTGCGCTGGCCTACGAGTACATCGAGGACGCTGTCTTCGAGCTTCCTGACCTTCGTGTGTCGGCTCTCGAATTCGACGTCACTCCAGCTCAATTCGATCTTGCCTTGACGCTGTTCGAGACCGCGGAATCCGAAGGCTCAGACACCGCGCCGGTGACGGTGAGTGGATCGCTGACCTACGCAACCGATCTGTTCGACCGGTCCACGGTTGCATTGTTTGCCGAGCGATTCGTCATGCTGCTCGAGCAACTAACCGAAGACCCTGCCAGAGTTCTCGGTCATGTCGACATTCTGAATCGTGACGAGCAGAACCTGCTGGTGCCGGTACGAGGCCTGGCGGCGGCGCATCCGGCGACGCTTTCCGAGCTGATTTTTGCTGCGGTCTCGTCGAATCCGACGGGGATCGCCTTCCTGTGGAATGACCGCGCCGTCACCTACGCAGAAGCCGACGAACTCTCGACCCGTATGGCTCACGTTCTCTTGGAACGAGAAGTCTCGCCGGAAACATTTGTGGCTCTCGCTCTTCCGCGATCACTCGAGTCTGTGCTCGCAGTCTGGGCAGTGGCCAAGACCGGTGCCGCGTATCTGCCGGTCGACCCGAGCTATCCGGCCGAGCGCATCGAGCACGTCCTCGGAGACTCTCGGGCAAAGCTCGGTGTGACGATTGCCGAGCATCGTCGGTTCCTGCCCGACGACGTCGAATGGCTGATTCTCGAGGACATCGCCGAAGAACTGGCGGCAGCCCCGGTGAGCCCTCTCGACACACCCGCACGACTCGACAATCCGGCATACATGATCTACACCTCGGGTTCGACGGGGAAGCCGAAGGGAGTCGTAGTCACCCACGGTGGTCTCGCGAACCTTGCAGCCGAACGCCGTGAGCACTATCGCGTCGACTCGCACTCACGATTCCTGCACAACACCTCGCCGAGCTTCGACATGTCGGTGGGTGAAATGATGTCGGCGCTCTCCGCGGCCGCGACTCTGGTCGTCACACCACCCTCCATTATCGGCGGCGACGAGTTGTCGCGGTTCATGATCGACCGCGAGGTCACCCACGCACTGATCACTCCGGCGATGTTGACGTCGATGGAACCGGAAGGGCTCGAGGAGCTTCGAGTTCTCGGTGTCGGCGGTGAAGCGGTTTCCGCCGAACTGGTCAATCGTTGGCAGCCTGGTCGAACCATGCTCAACGGGTACGGACCAACCGAGGCCACCGACATCTCCACCGTCGGTGATCTTGTCGCGGGGAAGCCGGTCACGATCGGATCGCCCGTACGCGGTTTCGGCACGGTGATCCTCGACGCTCGACTGCTACCGGTGCCGATCGGGACACCGGGTGAGCTGTACGTGTCGGGGCCGGCTCTCGCCCGGGGATACCACGATCAGCCCGTGCTCACGGCGACCCGATTTGTTCCCAACCCGCATGGGCAGCCGGGGGATCGTATGTATCGAACGGGTGACATCGCAGCGTGGACACCCGAACTCACCATCGAGTATCGGGGCAGGACCGACAGTCAGGTCAAGATTCGTGGTCACCGCATCGAACTCGGTGAGATAGATGCGGCACTGCACGCCCACCCGGACGTCGATGTGGCCATGGCCCTCGGCAGGCGGACACCGTCCGGGGACACTGCGCTGGTGGCGTACGTCGTGCCGGCGCCGGGAACTGCGCCGGAGGCGGGCCACGTCATCGCATTCGTATCCGAGTTCTTGCCGCGTCACATGATCCCGAGTGCCGTCGTCTTCATCGACAAGGTGCCGACAACACCGACAGGGAAGGTCGACGAGAAGGCATTGCCGACTCCTGATTTTGCGTCGAAGATCGTGTATCGGGAACCGAGCACACTTTCGGAAATCGCTGTGGCCAGGGCCTTCTCTGAGGTTCTCGAAATCGCTGACATCGGCGCCGACGACAACTTTTTCGAACTCGGTGGCAACTCACTGTCGGCGATTCGGGTGGTGACAAAGCTGCGGGCATCCCTCGCCCGCGAGATACCGCTGCAGTGGTTGATGACCGAGCCGACTCCGGCGTCGATTGCGATGCGTATCGATTCCCGACAAGACACTGCCGGTGCGCTGGACGTAGTCTTCCCGATTCGAACCACCGGTGAACGGCCGCCCATGTTCTTCGTCCATCCGATCATCGGCCTGGCCTGGAGTTACGCCGGCTTGGCGCCGTATATCGATTCGGCAACTCCGATGTACGGAATCCAAACTCCGGCAGTTTCGTCCGCGGACCCGTTGCCGGAGTCCATCGAACTCACCGCTGCCAGGTATCTCGAGGAGGTGCGGCGAATCCAGCGTGAAGGCCCCTACCACCTCGCCGGTTGGTCGCTGGGTGGAGTGATCGCACATTCGATGGCGGTGCAATTGCAGGCAGCGGGCGAGTCGGTCGATTCGTTGGTGATGCTGGACAGCTTCGCCCCTGCCGCTGAAGACAGTGAAGACACTGAAGGCACTGAAGGCACTGAAGATTCGGACGCAGAAGACGTCTCGGATTTGGGACTCGAGTTCGCGCAAGCCATGGGTGAACTGACTGCGGAAAACGTCGGCAGGCTTGTCTTTGCGGCCCAGCACAACGACACGTTGATGAAGACCAGTCAGCCAGGGATCTTCGATGGTGACGTGCTGTACTTCACTGCAGCGCTGGATGATCCGTGGCTGAACCGTGGAGCCGATTCATGGCGTGCGTACGTGAGCGGGGATATCGTGAATCATCCCGTCGAGTGCACTCACTGGGACATCACCTCACCCGCTGCGCTCGAGACCGTTGGTCCGTTGATCGCGCACAGCTTGGAGAGGATTCGCGGGATGTCCTGAGTCGCTCGGGCTTGCCAGCAGGGCACCGTCCGGCTCAGGAATGGGCGCTCTCCCAGGCGAAACCATCGGGATCCGCGAAGGGTTCGGAAGCACCGGTGATGGTGATCCGGTGCGATCCGATGCCTTCCGGAGCGAGCCCGGCATCCTTCGCCAAGGCGCGCCGCCCATACAGTGCCAGTGTGACATTGCCTGCTGCACTGGTGAATTCGACGTACTTGCGGCCGAAGCTCTTGGACACCTCGAGTCCGTGGTTGAGGTAGAACTGCTTGCTGGCCTTGACGTCTTCGGCGCCGAGCAGCAGCACGAGGTTGTCGATCGTGCGGGTGGCCGGCCCGTTGTTCTTCTTCGACGACGTGGCGATCTTCCAGATCGAACCGTCGGGAGCCTGAACAACTCCGCCGTATCCCCAGAGGGATTTCTTGACCGGCTTCAACTCGGTGGCACCGGCTGCGAGCGCTGCGTCGACGAATGCATCGACGATGTTCGGTTGGGAGACGACGAGCGAAAGGGTATATCCACGAAACCCGGTTGTCGGTTCGTTGGATGCGCGTAGCAGGATTCGATCTCGGACGCCGAGAGCTTCGAAAAAGGCCTCGGCTGCCGCTAGGTCCGGAACGTCGAGTATCACGGACCGCGCGGTGGTCAACTGGGCGCTCCCTGCCGATGTGTGGTTTGACGACGTGTGGCTGGAAGTGGACTTCTGTGGTGTGTTCATGTGTTTCAAGGTAATTGCGGGTCCTTGGCCGTGCTTCTCGATTCCTGATCGGTTTGGTGAGCCACCTTGCGGCATGCATCTCGGAAGCGGGCACTGTGCGGGCAATTTGTCGTGAATATCCTGTTCAGCGGATGTTTTCTCGATAGGCTGATGAGCGCTGATCGGACGTATCTCACGCCACCATGGAACGGGGAAACCAGTGATCGCACTGCGAGGAAAGTCGTTGGCCGCGGTAGTTGTGGTGTCCATGACGGTGGCGTTGGGTGCGTGTACCGCCGGTGAATCGGCGCCTGAGGTGGGCGCCAACTACGGCTCGGACGGTGCCCCCGTCGACTACCGGGAGCCGGTGAAACTGAGCAGTCGAGATGGTGTCCTCGAAGTGCGGTTGTCCGCTCATCAGGGAGTGATTCCGCTCGACACCGCGTCGGCGCCGGTGTCGAATTTCCTGCTCTTCGGGTACGAAGTCATTCGCGGTACGGCCTCGGACGGGTCGACCTCGGCGAGTGACGTCTATCCGGCGCCGACTCTCCGGGTCAACCCCGGGGAGCGGTTGATCATTCATTACGACAACGATCTGCAGGATCTCACTGTCGAGGACTTCTACGATCCGGCGTTCACTCCGGCGGGCGGGGATGTGCCGATCTATCCGCCGGCGCTGTCGTCGGCTCCGCTGAATCTGCACACGCACGGAGTTCACGTGAGTCCGGACGGTAATGCCGACAACGTGTTGCTCAACATCCCCGCCGGCCAGGGAAATGTTTACGACTACGCGATTCCGGGGACGATGCCGAACGGTCTCTACTGGTACCACAGTCACCGACACACCCTCACCGCCCAGCAGACGTACATGGGTCTGGCCGGACTACTGGAAATCGGCCGACCGGACGGCAATCTGCCTGTCGTGACGGCGAACGACGTTCCGATCCGCGATATGGCACTGCAGTACAACTTCGTATTCGACCGCAAGGGGAAGGGCCGGCAGCTCAACGACGCGAACTGGCCCCAATTCGTCAGTACCTTGACGCCGCCCACCGGCACGGAATTAGCCGACGGTACCTACCGTCCGAGCTTGGCGCCCGTGAATTTCTCGGAAACCACGGAGGGAGCACAGTATTTCACCAACTGGTACAGCGGACCGCTGTCGCCGGCCAATCATCGTGGACAGAATCAATTCGTACCAGGCAACCTCCAGAGCTTCGCCGGTGAATCGACGAGAGTCCCGGCTGATCCCTCCCTGCCCGACAACCAACGCGACGTGCAGTACACCGTGAACGGTCAATTTCAGCCGTCCCTGAGATTGAAGCCGGGTCAGACCGAGATCTGGGTCCTCGCCAACATCAGCGACTTCGCCTACATGCCGGTCACGTTGACGGAAACCGCAACCGGCGCTCATCCGAAGTTTGCGATCGTGGGCCAGGACGGAAATCCGTTCGACGAGGTCAGGCCACCCGTGGACGGGGACGGAACCAGGCTGGTGATTCCGCCGGCCTCGCGATACGCGATTGCCGTGACGATGCCGGAGGCCGGCGATCTGGTGCTGGAGATGCCACCGCTCGAAGGTGCAAAGCCGGTGAGCAATCCAGGCATTCTGTACACAAACAACGGCACCGACAATCCGCCGGCCGAACTCGGAACCGTCACTGTCGACCCGTCGGTGATCAGCTACGCGGACGGATTCTTCACGTTCCCGACTCAGCAGTTGATCCGTGCGACACCAGATGAGGGGGAAGGAAAGACGACTCCATTCGACTTCGGACAAAAACTGGACACCTACACCTCCTTCGTGGATACAGCAGCGATGACGCCCGACGTGACCCGCAACCTCACAGTCTCGGGCGGATTCGGAAACGAGAAGGCCAGCAACAGTGATCCGAAGGCCTTCACCTACGAGTTCGCCGACAACACGTTCCCCAACATTCCGCTGATTCAACCGCGTTTGAATTCCGTTGAGGAATGGAAGATCACGAACCTCAACAACGACGAACATCCGATGCATATTCACGTCAACGACTTCCAGGTGACGGAAGTCGTGGATCCCGTCGCAGGTACCACGACGGGCGTTCAGCCCTGGGGAATCGACAACGTGAACGTGCCGGCGCCGGTGACGGACGAGAACGAGAACGCGCTGGAACCAGCATCGGTGACGTTGCGGACGAAGTTCACCGAGTACACCGGAACCTTTGTTATCCATTGCCACCGACTCAATCACGAGGACAACGGATTGATGGCGACTGTCAACGTGATTCCAGAGGTGTCGACATACGCAGTGGCCGTGCCCGGTTCGGCCGGAGTTCCCGCCAAAGTTCAGATATTCGATGCCAACGGCGACAAGCTGATCTCCACCGTCACTCCCTTCCCGTCGTTCGAAGGCACGCCGAGCGTTGCGATGGCCGACGTGAACGGAGACATGGTGCTTGATCTTGTGGCTGGAACAGGTGCAGGCTCGGTTCCGGAAGTGGTGGCGTACAACGCAGTCGGAGGCGTGCCGTTCACCGACGAGTTGGCAAGATTTGCACCTTTCGATTCGGGGTTCCGTGGTGGAGTGAACGTAGGCGGCGTCGACATCGACGGAAATGCTCTGGCGGACAACATCATCGTTGCGTCAGGCCCAGGAATGGAGTCGCAGGTCAAGATCTACTCCACCGACCTTCCGGCGGACAAGAAGTCCGCGCCGGCAGAATTCACCTCCTTCTCTCCGTATCCGGGTTCGAGTAGCGGCGTCACTTTTGCAACCGGGATGGTCGACAGTCACTCCGGTCGGGCGAGCATCGTGACCGCGCCGGGTGCCGGCGACGAGCCTTTGGTCAAGACGTTCCGCTACGACCTGTACGAGCCGACGGCAGCTGCGCAGGGCGACTCCGATGAACACGCAGGTCATGCGGATGGTCCGGTGACGACATCACAGTTCTTGGCCTTCGATCAGGGCTATCGCGACGGGGTGTCGCTTTCGACGGGATGGGTGGCCGGCGCTGAGGGCGGAGCCAAATCGATCGTGGCGGGCATGCTCGGAGGGGAGGGTTCAGTCCGTGTCTTCTCGAGTGGATCCAGGCTCGACGGTGCGCCCGAGATGTACCTCGAGAGCCCTGACCATCATTCGGCGGACGTAGCGTTTCGGGAAGTCGCAGCCTTCGATCCGTTCGCCGGTCCAGGGTTGGGCGTCGAAGTAGCGACGACGAGCACGACGACCGGCGCGGATCTCCTTGTGAGTGGTAGCAACGGAACGGGTGCCGAAGTTCGGAAACTCACGCTGGGTCGCGCCGATCCGTCCGCGACTACATTGACACCGACGCTTGTGGGAACGCTCCCGCCCTATCCTGTCGGTGGGGGAGCCTTGCCGCTCGGTGGTCGATGATCGCGTTTGCTTCAGTTTCGAAAGTAGTTCGATTTCAACAGGTCTCGAGTTGTGAGCGGTCTTGAAGTCGTCCGTTATGTCCCTGGTAATCGAAAGTCTGTTCGATTAAACTTTCGGTATGGACAATCGGGAAGCGTGGCAGCTGGACGGTGAGGGCCTCAAGAGTGAGGTTCTGGATCTGGTGCGCGTCCGGCACGAGTTGCAGTCGCGGATGGTGCTGCTGATCGCGGACATGTTTTCCCGGGAAACTGTGGTCGGGAAGGGTTTTCGGGCGATCGCGCAGTGGTTGCACGGTTCGACGAATTTGGAGATCGGTGAGTGCAGTCTGTTGGTCAGTTTGGCGCGGTTACTGTTGCTCGAACCTGTTGTCGCGGATGCGTTCCACCGCGGTGACGTTGATGCGTTGAAGGCCCGTCAGGTGGCGTCGTTTTGTCAGCATCCGCCGAAGAACATGACGCCGGCGGATGTGGACAAGGCCCGCGGGATTCTGCTTGATCTGGCGTCGAAGAAAATTGCGGATTGTGATGCGGTGCGGGCGGCGATCCGGCGGATCGAGAAGCAGTACGGCAAACGCGAGGATGGCGTCCCGGTGGGTGAGGATTCGGAGCGTAACGAGTTCTGTGCCTCGAAAGGCTTGTACGGGCGTGTGTCGGTGAAAGGTGATCTGGATGCCGTGAACGGGGCCCGGTTGATCACGTTGTTGTCGAGCCTGTCGGCGCCGACGCCGGAGAAAGACGGCGTCAAAGACACCCGCACTCCGGCGCTACGGCGCGCGGATGGGTTTTGCGAGTTGTTGCGGCGGTACGAGCGGGCGGGGTTGGGTCCGATCGAGGGTGGGGTGAAACCGCACATCACGGTGACTGTGTCGGCGAAAGACATGGCCGACCTCAAAGCCTTGAAGGATCTACTGCCGTCGACTCAGGAACTCGGGTTCGCGTGGACGGATTGGGTAGGTCCGATCAGCATCGACACTGCCCGGATGTTGGCCTGCGACTGCACCATCACCCGAATCCTCCTGGATGAGAACGGTGTTCCGCTCGACTGCGGCAAAGAAGCAAGGACCGCGACGGTGCCGCAGCGGCGGGCGTTGGCCGTCCGTGATGGTGGGTGCGCGTTTCCGGGATGCGGGACACCATCAGGGTGGTGCGATGCTCACCATATTGTTCACTGGAATGATGGTGGCCCAACGGATCTCGACAATCTGATTCTGTTGTGTGGTCATCATCACCGGACACTGCATCACACCGAATGGCGGGTCGAGATAGACCCCGATCGGAAGGCGGTGTTCTATCCGCCGATGTCCATTGATCCGTATCAGCGGCCGATCGGCGGGAACAGTCCACCGACAGCGGCATGAACCGACATAACTGAAAAGGCCAGCGCGCGTACCAGGGAAGAATCATTCCCTGGTGCACACGCTGGCCTTTTCGTGTTCCGTCGAGTTCAAGGCAGCGACCAGAACTGAGTAGTCACGAGGTAGAAGACGACAACCCAGAACAAGGTCACAGCGGCAACGATTGCCACTCCTTGCGCGTTCGTCTTCGCCACAGGAATCCCCGGAGGTGGACGCAGCCAACGGCGCAGGAGTCGATTCACGTAGTACGGCATCGTGAAGAAACTCATGATGAAACTCGACAACAGATTGCCGATCAACAATCCCAGCCAGAGCGGCAACTTCAGCGGCGACAGGGCCAGGGTAAGGAGCACGACCGTCGGGTAGAGGCCGACCCAGACGGCGATCGAGGTTTTTGTCTCCGAAGGTGGCGGGGCCTCGTTTCCGTTCTCGTCGAAAGCAAACCAACTGCCGAACGAATTGTCGACGGTCCGGAGTTCGAAGTCGTGGAACTTGCGGCCCTCGGCGAGGAGTTGTTGTCGTTCAGGGGAAGTCAGCCACGTGTCGAGATGGGCGGCGTTGTCGAAGCGATAGAGCAGCGTCCATTCATCCTGTACACCGTCGACGGGGCGAAACAGCTCGGTGCCGCGAAATCCGTCGAAAGCACTCTCCACTTCGCGAAGACGGTCCTGCCAGGCGAGGAACTCGTCGATGCTGTCATCACCGACTCGGTGCGTCACCACGACGGTCAGCAACGGGTCCGGAGGTTTGATCCCGCCGCTCACGACCTGCTGCGTGGCCGGGCCGTCGAAGTACTGACGACCGTTCTCCAGGTGGTCCTGCCTCGTCGCGCTGTTGATCCACGCTTGAACATGTGCGATGGAGTCGAAGCGGTACACGATCACCCAATCAGGTTGGGTAGGCGTCGGAGCCGCAATTTCTGCTCCGAGGAAGCCCGCGTAATCTGCGGCTGCTCGGTTGAGATCTTTCTGCCAGACCTCGAACTCTTTCTCCAGTCCGGCGCGCACTCGCTGGCCGATGATTACTGTTGCCGCGCTGTCTGCCGAGGTGTTCGCGGTCATCGGTTCAGGCCCGTGAAGATGCGCTCGGGGGTGAGCGGTAGCGACCGGAATCGCGACCCGGTGGCATCCTGCAGTGCGTTCGCCAGCGCAGGGGCGACCGGATTGATGCAGCACTCTGCCATTCCCTTGGAGCGGAGCGGACCAACGGAGTCGGACGAATCGACGAGGATCACCTCGGTGCGAGGGACGTCTGCATAGGTCGGTATCCGGTAGTTACGCAGGTTCGGGTTCATCATCGCGCCATGCGCGTCTACGTGGAAGTTCTCGGTCAAGGCGAAGCCGATGCCTTGGGCGACGCCACCTTCGATCTGTCCCCGCACCTGCGCCGGATTGATGATCACCCCAGCGTCGGTGGCTTGGACGCTGTAGAGAATGCGAATCTCACCGGTGATGCGGTGGACGGCAATCCTGAAGCCATGGGTATTGGACACCACGCTGCGCGGAGACCCGTAGGCCTTCCGAGCCTCGGTGAATCGGATCCCGCGCGGGCGTGCTGCCTCGAGTAACTCTTGCAGTGTCACCCGAGTGCTACCGCAGACGATCTTGTCGTCGTCCATCGAGCATTGGTCTAACGCGACGCCGGTGTGGTGCGCCGCGAAGGCCAGTAGCCGGTCACGTAGTGCGTTCGACGCGCGAAGGACGGCGTTGCCGGCAACAAACAGCCCGGCGCTGGCGAAAGCGCCTGTGTCGAAACCGGTTCGGTCGGTGTCCGACTGAATGATTCGCACACGCGACGGTGTGGTGCCCAGCTGATGTGCGGCGATCTGCACATGGGCGGTAGAGGTTCCCTCGCCGAATTCGACTGTGCCGATGGCAAGTTCGTACACACAGTCCTCGCCGAGAGTGAGCCAGGCCTCGGAAATGTGCTCGGTGGGAGGTGCTGTCTCATGTAGAGAACTTGCGGTACCGGTCCCGATAAGCCAATCGTCTCCGAGGGATGGGACCGGATGGCGGTTCAATGCGGCGTCGATCAGATCGATGCATTGCCCCAGTCCGTCTTCGGTGAAGATCACGTCGTCGGGGCCGTCCTCGAGTGCGACCAGCGAATCGCCCGGTCGCACGATATTGCGTCGACGCAGCTCTAGCGGGTCCATGTCCAGTGCGACGGCCAGCTCTGTCATCGCCGATTCGACGGCGAAAGCGGGCTGAGTCATCCCGTATCCGCGCAACGCACCACTCGGAACATTGTTCGTGTACACGGAATACGCATCGAATTTCTTGTTCGCACAGCGGTAGAGCGAGACTGCCGCGCCGCCGGCAAAGAGTGTCTCTCCGCCGTGGTTTCCGTACGCACCGGTGTTCGAGATGTTTCGGTACTGAAAGGCCGTGAGGGTTCCGTCCGCCTTGGCACCAAGTTTGATTGTCAGTTTCATCGGATGACGTGGTGACGCGGTGGTGAACTCTTCTTCGCGGGTGAATTCCAGGCAGACGGGACGGCCGGTGTCCAGGGTGGCGAGCGCCACCAGATCTTCGCTGATCACTTCTTGTTTTCCGCCGAACCCGCCGCCCACGCGCTTGCAGAACACTCGTAGTTGATCCGGGCGGAGGTCGAAGAGGTGGGCAAGTTTGACCTTGGCGATCGAGGGAGACTGCGAACTTGTGCGAACGTGGAGGCGGCCATTTTCCATCCACGAGATCGATCCGTGCGTCTCGAGGTGCGCGTGCTGAACCCGCGGCGAGAAGTAGGTGCCTTCGTGGATGACGTCGGCCTCCGCGAAACCGGCGTCGACGTCGCCGACGTGGCCGTGAATTTCGAGCAGGATGTTGCGTTCGGGATCGCGGACAAAGGGATCGTCGGACCCGTGCAGGGCCGGAGCGCCGTCGGCCATGGCCTCTTCCGGATCGAACACAGCCGGCAGGATCTCGTACTCGACTTTCACCTTCCGGCGGCCTTCTTCCGCGGCGACGACGGAGTCGGCGAGTACGGCGACGACACGCTGGCCCACGAAACGTACGACGTTGTCGAGGATGTACGTGTCGTCCGGGTCTACAAGGTGGTCGGTATGAATTGCCGTGGTGAAGAGCTTGCGCGGCACGTCTTTCCAGGTGTAGACGCGATGCACGCCAGGGACAGCGAGAGCGTCGGTGGTGTCGATGGAGGTGATGCGTGCATGGGCGTGAGGCGAGTGCAGCACTTTCAGGTGCAGCATGCCGTCGATTTCGGTGTCCATCGTGTACTCGGCGCGTCCGGTTACCACCTCGGTCGCCGCCGGCGCGCCTACGCTTGCACCGACTGCTTGACCGGGAAGAGCAACCTCGATTGCGCTGACACCGTTGACAGCGTCTTCGATGGATCGGTAACCGGTGCAGCGGCACAGGTTTCCCTTGAGCGCTCGCGGCAAGTCTTCTTTCTGCTCGTCGGTGAGTGCCGCCGAGGTCATGATCATCCCAGCGGTGCAGAACCCACACTGAAAACCGGGTGCGTCTCGGAACTGCTGCTGAATCGGATGGAGATCTTCGGGCGTGCCGAGTCCCTCGATCGTGGTCACGTCGTGACCGTCGGCGCGAAACGCGGGCGTGATGCAACTGTGGATCGGTGCGCCGTCGAGCCACACCGTGCAGGCCCCACAATCACCTCCGTCGCACCCCTTCTTCACTCCGTGGTGTCCCAGTTGCCGAAGGAATGTGCGCAGACACTGACCGGGGAACGGTTCCTCGTCGAACTTTCGTTCGTTCACCGTGTAGCTCATGACAGGCTCCCCGTCAGTTCGATTCGCAGCTCGTCGGCGTAGTGACGAGCGAGGTGAAGGCGGTGGTCGGGGGCTCCGTTGGGATCGTCGAACCAGCTCTCGGCGGGGATGGAGTCGACAGTTCGTCGCAGAGATTCTTCGTCTGGCATCGCGTCGAACGTCAGCCGGATCGGATGCGTTGTGCCCGCAGTGATGGTCAGGTGAAAGTCGTCCGTGCCAGGAGTCTGCACCGCGATCATGAAGATCGTCGATCGCCCGAGATGAGTGAGACTGAATCGGCGGTGGGCGTGCCGTTTGGTGAGTGCGTGCACCGGGAACTCGATGCTCCGAAGAACTTCGCCCGGCTCCAGGACGTTCTGGTGGTCGCCGGTCACGAAGTCGCAAGCGTCGACGGTTCTGACACCCCCGTCGGTAGCCCACAGTGTGAACGTGGCCTCGAGTGCTACCGCCAGCGTGATCATCGGTCCGGCGGGAAGTGACATACAGATGTTGCCGCCGACGGTGGCCGCATTCCACACCTTGAACGAGGAGAGGAAGTATTCGCAACTGACGCGAATAAGTGGACTTGCGCGCCAATTGTCCGGTGGTACAAACGCATACAGTTCGGCAACTGTGCACGTAGCTCCGACACTGAAGTGAGTCGCGCCGACGTCCAGTGGTGTCCAACCGAGTGCGGTGAGGTCGACGAGTCGACGTGTGTCGGGTTGTTCGGCGGAGAACAGCCAGGTTCCACCGGCAAGCCAGGCGTCGCCTGGACGCCACACTTCCCCTGGGCGATCCGGTGGTCGGCGTATCACGTCGGTAATGGTGGTGATGTCCATGCGCCTGCTCCCCTCGGGGGACGTGTCGTCCAGAAGTGGGACATTACCGAGGTGACGGGACACATTCACACTTTTAGTGCATATCGGGTACGTGAAACATGAGTGAAACGTATGCGACATCGGCCGGTGGATCGCTGCTTGTGCTGGCCGATTCTGGGTACGACTGCTTGAGAGGCGCGATCAGCCTCTTGCTCTCGCGCTGTTGATTCGGACGCGGCTACGCACTCGGCGGCCGCGGCGACCGTGCGGGGCGGGACACTGTGAAACCCTTCGAGGTCAAACGGACTGACACTTCTGATGAGACGCGCTTTCCGCTCTCGGCCGCGCAACGGGCAACCTGGTTCGCACAACAGCTCGATCCTGAGGTCCCGATTTTGATTGCGCATTACGTCGAGTTGCGCGGCGAATTGGACGTCGAGTTGTTGGATCGGGAAACGCGAGCGGTTGCACACGAGTTCCAATCTCCCTTGCTGAAAGTGATCGAGGTCGACGGTCAACCGATGCAGTACGTGGATGCGACTGCCGAAATCTCGGTCGGTTTTGTCGACTTCCGCGGGACCGAGGATCCGTTCGAGACTGCGCTCGAATGGATGCGCCGAGATTGCCGGACGCAAATCGACCTGGCAGTCGACGAAATCGTCGAGACGGCTGTGCTGTGTGTGGGTGACCTGCACTACCTGTGGTACAGCCGCATTCATCACGTAGCGCTCGACGGTTTCGGTGCCATGACCACGATGAACCGTATCGCGCACCGGTACTCGGCCGCGGTGGCGAAGAAGGACCCGAAACCTGCTCGTGCCGCGCCGCTGAGCACGCTGTACGACATCGACGTGCGATACAGAACGTCGGATCGATTCCTTGCCGACCGTGAGTACTGGGCCGGGCGGAACGCGGCCGTCGCCGGATCAACCACCCTGGCGGACGACTCTGGGCCCGCACAGCCCGAGAGCGCAATCGAGAGTGCTCTCCTCTCACGCCTCGGCGGTACCCGACTCGACGAATCCGAGAACCAAGCTGCAACAGTCATCGCTGCACTCGCGCTGTACCTCTCGCGGTTGACGGCGAAAGAGACTGTCCATATCCATGTTCCGATGTCCGGGCGGACAACGGCGCTGTTACGCAACTCGGGCGGAATGATGGTCAGCGTCGCACCGTTGGTGATCGCTACGGCCGGGGTCGATACCGTCGGGGAACTCGTCGCGCAGGTCCAGCGTGAGCTCATGGGTGCTTTGCGACATCAGCGCTGCAGCCTCGACGACATCCGTCGGGACGCGGGCGTGAAGAGCGTTGTGGAGGAAGAAGACTCGTTTGCCGGCCCCATGGTCAACGTCATGCTGTTCCGCCAGGAGGTTCGACTGGGCGAGATGGTGGGCGAGTACCACATAGTCACGTCCGGTCCGGTGGAGGATCTGCTGGTCAACGTCTACCCGAGTGGCGACAGGCTGCGTGTCGATTTTCGGGCGAACCCGAACCGGTACGAGGTTGCGGGTTTGCGCGATCACCACCGGAATTTCCTCGAGTTACTGGAAGAGCTGATCGCGGCCGATCCAGGTGCCGAACTCTCGGCAGTTCACGACCTGACTGCGCGCGAGGGTGTGCGACGACGCCGCGAAGCTCGGCAACTCGCGTATTGGAGACATCAGCTCGCCGGGGCACCTGAACTGCTGCAACTTCCGTCCGATAGACCCCGGCCGGCAGCGCAATCGCTGCAAAGCGGACAGGTCGACGTTCGGGTCGGCGCCGACACTCACACTCGGATCACCGCCATGGCGAGTGATCTCGTGACGGACACACGTGCGGTCTTACACGCAGGCTTTGCGCTCCTGGTGAGCCGGTTGTCCGGAGCTTCGGACGTGGTGATCGGTGCGCCGACGGGATTCGGCGCGAACCTGGTGGCCGTCCGCAATCGCATCGATCTGGCGATGCCGTTCACGACGCTCCTGCACAGCGTCTCCGAGGCTCGCAGTAATGCGCTGCTGCACAGTGAGATACGGATAGAGCAGGTGGCGCAGGCGCTCGGCGTGGAAGATGTGCCCGCGTATGCACCGGTCGTTCAGGTGACGTTCGAGTGCGTCGGCAGCACCGACGAGCGACCTCGTGACGTTGGCCGTTTCGACCTCGGCGTATGTGCGGTGGAAACTTTCGACGCGGAGGGTGAACCGTCCGGAATAACGGTGGTGCTCGAGTTCGCTACCGATCTGTTCGATCCCGAAACGGTACGTGGTCTTGGTTTACGGTTCGCGCACATCCTGGAATCCCTCACCACGGGTCCGCCGGTCGTGATCGGCGACATCGACATCCTGTCGGAGGACGAACGATCCGCGACACGGCCTGACCGCAGTGGCCCTCGCACTTCGCATCGCACCCTCGCCGACTTGTTCGACGGCGCGGCGCGGCGACATCCCGACCGCGTAGCTCTCTCGTATCTCGGTGACGAGTTGTCGTATCGAGAAGTCGACGAGGATTCCAGTCGGATGGCCCGAATGTTGATTGCCCGCGGAATCGGTCCGGAAAACCTTGTGGCGCTGGGGTTGACGCGCTCGATCGAATCAGTTGTCGCCATGTTGGCGGTGGCGAAGACGGGTGCGGCATTCGTGCCCGTGGATCCGACTTATCCGTCTGAACGTGTTCGTTACATGCTGACCGATTCCGGCGCCACGCTGGGACTGACGGTCGTCTCGGAACTCCACCGGTTACCGGATTCGGTTCCGTGGATGGCGATGGATGACCCTGAGTTCCGTACCCACTGCGCACAGTTGCCGGGGCGCTCCGTCTCCGACATCGATCGGATGTACCCACTCCGGCCCGACAATCCGGCGTACGTGATCTACACCTCGGGTTCGACCGGACTCCCCAAGGGAGTGATTGTCTCCCATCGTGGTCTGGAAGATCTTGCCGGCGAGCAGCGTTCGAGGTTCGGTGCGACCCAGAATTCCCGAACGCTGCACTTCTCGACGCCGAGTTTCGACGCCTCCATCTTCGAATATCTGCTGGCCTTCGGTGCCGGAGCGACCATGGTGATCGCCCCGAGCACCATCCTCGGTGGGGACGAGCTGTCCCGATTCCTCGGCTCCGAGCAGATCACGCACGGCTTTGTCACGACCGCGGCGCTCGGAACAGTGTCACCCGATGGTCTTTCGGACTTTGGCAATGTCGTGTTCGGTGGAGAGGCGTGCCCACCGGAACTCGTACAGCGGTGGGCTCCGGGACGGAGACTGTGCAACGCCTACGGCCCGACCGAGGCCACTGTGATGTCGAACATCAGCGAACCGTTGGCGTCGTCGGAGACAATCACCGTAGGTGGACCGCTCCGTGGATTCCACGAGATCGTGCTCGATCCGCGATTGCGCCCCGTTCCCGACGGTGTTGTGGGGGAGCTGTACATCTCGGGTGAAGCGCTCGCGCGTGGCTATCACCGAAAGCGCGCCTTGACGGCAGAACGATTCGTGGCCAACCCTTTCGGACCCACCGGGCAGCGAATGTACCGAACGGGGGACTTGGTTCGCGTCCGGCGCGGCCGTGCGCTCGAGTATGTCGGTCGTAGCGACTTCCAGGTGAAGGTTCGTGGATTCCGGATCGAGCTCGGGGAAATCGACACCGTCGTACAGTCGTGCCCGCAGGTCGAGAATGCAGTTGCGGTGGCGAGTGCCGCTCCCTCCGGCGCTACGATGATCGTCGCGTACGTCGTGCCGATCGGCGGGAGTGCGCTGTCGACGGCCGAGTTGACGCAGTACGTCGCGGACCGCATGCCGTCGTACATGGTGCCCGCAGCGTTTGTTCTTCTCGACGAGTTGCCGATCAGTCCGTCGGGAAAGATTGATCGTGGGGCATTGCCTGCGCCGCAGTTGATCGGTCGATCGGACGAGTTCAGGCCACCTGTGAGCGCCGACGAGAACCTGCTGGCCGAGCTCTTTGCTGACGTCCTGGGTGTTGCGAAGGTCGGTATCGGTGACAACTTCTTCGATCTTGGTGGGAACTCGTTGGTTGCGACGAGGCTGATCGCGCGTGTCAACTCCGGTGCAGCAGTCGATTTCGGGGTGCGAGCATTGTTCGAGGCACCGACAGTCGAATCGCTGGCGGTGAAAGTGCGTGATGCGAAGGCATCCGGCCTCGATCATTCTCGATCGAGGCGTCCTCTCTTGCAGAGACATTCGCGTCCGGACCCAGTGCCGGTGTCCCTGGCCCAACAACGCCTGTGGTTTGTCAACCAGTTCGACACGTCATCCCCGGCCTACAACATTCCCATGGCGGTTCGACTCTCAGGAGCATTGGATGCCGCTGCGCTGTGGGCCGCAGTGGGAGATGTCGTCGATCGTCATGAATCGCTTCGAACCGTCTACCCCGCCTCGGTGGACGGCCCACTGCAGGTCGTAGTTCCCCCGGAGCGCGTGATGTCGCAGATGGCGTGGGACGAGGAAGCAGCGGACGAGGAAGAACCGGACGAGCGGATTGCCGAACTCGCTCGACAAGGATTCGACGTGAGTGTGGATGTGCCCCTTCGCGGCACTCTCTTTCGGATCGCTCCGGACGAACGTGTGCTCGTACTGGTTGTTCACCATATTTCGGCGGACGGAGCGTCCCTCGAGCCGCTCGCCCGTGACCTGGCCCGCGCCTACGAAGCGAGAGCAGCGAATCAGATACCGGGCTGGCCCCCGCTGCCCGTCCAGTACGCCGACTACAGTCAATGGCAGGTCGCGTTACTCGGAAGTGACGCCGATCCGGACACTCTCGCGTCGAAGCAGTTGGACTATTGGACGTCGACCCTGTCCGGTCTGACTGACGTGATCGACCTTCCGCTGGATCGACCTAGACCGGCCGAACGGTCCATGCGCGGTGATTCGGTCCGATTCTCGGTGCCCGCGGACGTGCACAGTGACCTTCTCGATCTCGCTCGACACGTCAACGCAACTCCCTTCATGGTGATGCACGCGGTGTTGGCGGTGCTGTTGGCGCGACTGAGCGACTCGGCCGACATAGCAATCGGCACTCCGGTGGGAGGGCGCGCTGAGCAAGCGCTCGACAATCTGGTCGGGATGTTCGTCAACACGCTGGTCCTGCGAACCGCCATTGATACTGCCGCGACTTTCGAGGACATTCTGGCCCGGACTCGCGAAGTGGATCTGGCAGCGTTCGGGCATACCGAGGTGCCGTTCGAGAGCGTTGTCGACGCGATTGCGCCGCAGCGTTCGACGTCGCATTCACCCCTCTTCCAAGTTCTGTTGGAGTTTCAGAGCGTCGCCCACCCCCATCTCGAACTGCCAGGACTCGTTGTCGATGCGATCCCGGTGGATATCGGTGTCGCAAAATTCGACTTGCAGTTGGCGCTCTCCGAACGGCACGGCCAGGACGGCATTCCCGCCGGCTTCGATGCAGCCTTCACCTATGCCTCGGACATCTTCGAGGCCGGCACGGTCACGGAGTTCGGGGAGCGGTTCGTCCGTCTACTGAGGTCGGTCGTGGCGAATCCTACTGCGCCGGTTGGTGATGCGGAGATCCTTGTTGCGGGTGAGCGTGGGTTGGTGGTGGGTGGTTGGGATGGTGTGGGGGTGGTGGTGGGGGGTTTGACGTTGGTGGATGTGTTGGATGGTCGGTTTGCTGGTGTGGGTGGTGGGGGGTTGGTGTGTGGTGGGGTGGTGTTGTCGTGGGGTGAGTTTGATGTTCGGGTGAATCGTTTTGCGCGGTTGTTGATTTCGTTGGGGGTGGGTCCGGAGTCGCGGGTGTGTGTGGCGTTGTCGCGGTCGGTGGAGTTGTTGGTGGCGGTGTTTGCGGTGGTGCGGGCTGGTGGGGTGTTTGTTCCGGTGGATGTGGGTGCGCCGGTGGAGCGGGTGGGGTTTGTGGTGGGGGTGGTGGATCCGGTGGTGGTGTTGTCGCGGGTTGGTGATGGTGGGTGTTTGCCGGTAGGGGTGGGGTTTGTTGATGTGGGTTGTGTTGATGTTTCGGGGTTTTCGGGTGCTCCGGTGGGGGTGGGGGATCGGTTGGGGGTGTTGTTGCCTGAGCATGCGGCGTATGTGATGTTCACGTCGGGGTCGACGGGTCGTCCGAAGGGGGTGGTGGTCTCGCATGCGGGGGTGGTGAATCGGTTGTTGTGGATGCAGGGGGAGTTTCCGTTGGGTGTGGCGGATGTGGTGTTGCAGAAGACGCCGGTGTCGTTCGATGTGTCGGTGTGGGAGTTGTTTTGGCCGTTGATGGTGGGTGCTCGGTTGGTGGTGGCGGATCCGGGTGGGCATCGTGATCCGGTGTATTTGGTGGGTGTGATCGAGCGGTGGGGGGTGTCGGTGGTGCATTTTGTGCCGTCGATGTTGGAGGTGTTCGTGGGGGAGTTGGGGGTGGGGTGTTCGAGTTTGCGTCGGGTGTTTGTCTCGGGTGAGGGGTTGTCGTCGGTGTTGGCGGGGCGGTTTGCGGGGG
>NZ_JBHWYS010000006.1:26965-346527 GCF_042728675.1 Rhodococcus sp. NPDC060176 | reverse complement strand
CTCTCGCGAAGGACGCTTGGATTCTCGACACAAAAAAGCCCCTCACCTGCACTCGCAGATGAGGGGCTTTCGTGGGCGCGGAGGGTTTCGAACCCCCGACCGCTGGTGTGTAAAACCAGAGCTCTACCACTGAGCTACACGCCCGAACTCCCGGTGAGACCCTCACCGGGAGTGCTCTAAGACTCTAGCGCGGCAAGCGCGTTTGCCCAAAGTCCGTGGTCACGGGCTTCTCCGGGGCCGTTCATCTCGGCAAAACGAATGATTCCGTCTTTGTCGATGACAAAGGTGCCGCGATTCGCGAAGCCCAACTTGTCGTTGAACACCCCGTACTTCTGAGCGACTTCACCGTGTGGCCAGAAGTCCGACAGCAAAGGAAAGGTGTATCCCTGTTCTGCCGACCAGATCTTGTGGGTCGGCGAAGCACCGACAGAAATCGCGAGAATGGCAGTGTCGTCGTTCTCGAACTTCGGAAGCTCGTCACGGACCTTGCAGAGTTCACCCTGACAAGTTCCGGTGAAGGCCAACGGATAGAAGACCAACAGAACATTCTTCTTGCCACGGAAATCTGCGAGCGAAACTTCCTGGTTGTTCTGGTCCTTCAAAGTGAAATCCGGTGCCTGGGCACCAACATCGAGGGGCATGTGCGATTCCTTGGGAAAGTACGGAAAAGGACCGGATCAGCGCTTGTTGGCCGGACGGGCCTTCGGCTGAACCAATCGACTTCCCGACCAGTCACCGAGGTTGGCTGCCGATGTCTGGGTCAGGCCGGCAGTCGGCGCAGATTCGGCGATCTCGCTGGGCTCGACGTGACCGTCGAAACCGGTCTTCGGGGTGAGGACCCACACGAAGCCTTCGTCGGCGAGCGGCCCGATGGCATCCATCAGAGCATCCACCAGGTCACCGTCCTCGTCGCGCCACCACAGCAGCACGACGTCGATGACCTCGTCGGAATCCTCGTCGAGCATTTCCCCGCCGATGGTTTCCTCAACCGCGGCACGAATGCCGTCGTCGGTATCCTCATCCCAGCCCAGTTCCTGCACCACCATGTCAGTGGTAATCCCGAGTTTCTGAGCGTAGTTCTGGGCATCCGCCGCGGCGACCACGGTGGGGTCCTCCTTTTGTTGATGGTGTGTGGCGACCCCGCACACCTACCGTTTGACGATCAATTAGGGAAAGCGAACATGGTCTGAGGCGTTAGCGCAAGCCGACCACGCCGAAAACTTTCGTCAAAGATCGTCTTCTGACACATGCCGAACCATACGCCTGCGGATTACCGCAGGTCACAGGGATCCACATTCGTCGAAGATCGACTTGCGAATCGAATTGCTCGCATCGCTGATCGAATTGATTTCATCCGCCGAATGATCACTCTCGATCACCGAAGCAGACGAACGTAGGTTCGCGGCCAATTCGTCGAACAGTCCGGAAAGCTCCGCTGGAAGTTCACTCGAGACCGAGTCGAACCACGAGGCCGTTTCCCGTGCAGACGAAGCAGCGGTGCTCGCTTCGGCCCTCAAGTCCGACGCGCCTTGATTTCCGGCGTCGACGTAGGCGTTGAACGCGACCACGTCGTTTTTCGATCGAGAGACCGCTTCCTCACAGATCGTGAAGGCTGCTTCGGCAGCATCCGCTGCCGCTTTCGACGAAGACGCCGCGGCTACCGAAATGCTCACCTCGGATTGATACGCAGCGGCTTGCGATTCGTTCGGAACTGCAGATCCGGTCACCGCGGCGGAGCACCCCACGATCACCGACAACCCCACTGCGATCGATCCGATCGAAACCCACGCCCCGACCCTGCCGCAATTGATTTCTTTGTTTATTTTTCCCCACCCCTTCATACGTTCCGATCCATCCCCCAAGCCTGTGACTACGGGGAACCATCATGCCCCTGCGTCACGCCGAAAAACGCTACCCGAGAGTAACCAGAGGCGAGGTGTGCCGGACCGACCGGGATGGTGAAAGATGAGGTACGCGCCATATTCACGATGGAAGTGCGTCGGACCTAACAAGGCCTCGATCACCTATGTAAGGACGCCCCACCACGCGTCCCCAAACCAATGAGGAGCACACGTTGTCTGACCTGATCCAGGGTCCCGCGTCCGGGCAGAACGCCGATTCCGGCGCCGCCGGCGAGTCGGGTCCGCCCGCGTCGAATACGCCGGGAGGAACCGACGGTCGCGTTCGCGTCATTCGCGAGGGTGTTGCGTCGTACCTGCCGGACATCGATCCGGACGAGACCACCGAATGGCTCGAATCATTCGACGGACTTCTGGATCGATCCGGACCCACGCGTGCCCGCTACCTCATGCTCCGCATGCTCGAGCGCGCCGGTGAGAAGCACGTCGCACTCCCCGCGCTCACCTCGACCGACTATGTCAACACGATCCCGACCGAAAACGAGCCGTGGTTCCCCGGCGACGAAGAGGTCGAGCGCCGCTATCGCGCCTGGATCCGTTGGAACGCCGCGATCATGGTCCACCGCGCGCAGCGGCCGGGCGTCGGCGTCGGCGGACACATCTCGACCTACGCATCGTCAGCAGCGTTGTACGAGGTCGGCTTCAACCACTTCTTCCGCGGCAAGGACCACCCCGGCGGCGGCGACCACATCTTCATCCAGGGTCACGCCTCCCCCGGCATCTACGCACGCGCCTTCCTCGAGGGCCGCATCCCCGCGGAACAGCTGGACGGATTCCGCCAGGAGAAGTCGCACGCAGACTTCGGCGGCGCACTGCCCTCCTACCCGCACCCGCGACTGCTTCCCGACTTCTGGGAGTTCCCGACGGTCTCGATGGGCCTCGGCCCGATGAACGCCATCTACCAGGCCCGGTTCAACCACTACCTCAACGATCGAGGCATCAAGGACACCACCGATCAGCATGTGTGGGCATTCCTCGGCGACGGCGAAATGGACGAGCCGGAATCACGCGGCTTGGCTCACGTCGCAGCAACCGAAGGCCTCGACAACCTGACGTTCGTCGTGAACTGCAACCTCCAACGCCTCGACGGCCCGGTCCGCGGTAACGGAAAGATCATCCAGGAACTGGAATCGTTCTTCCGTGGCGCCGGCTGGAACGTCATCAAGGTCGTCTGGGGTCGCGAGTGGGATGCGCTGCTGCATGCCGACCGCGACGGCGCACTCGTCAACCTGATGAACGTGACGCCGGACGGCGATTACCAGACGTACAAGGCCAACGACGGCGCGTTCGTGCGCGATCACTTCTTCGGACGTGACCCCCGCACCAAGGAACTGGTCAAGGACCTCACCGACCAGGAGATTTGGAACCTCAAGCGCGGTGGCCACGACTACCGCAAGGTCCACGCCGCCTACGCGGCCGCCATGGCTCACAAGGGCCAGCCGACGGTCATCCTCGCGCACACCATCAAGGGCTACACCCTGGGTAAGCACTTCGAGGGCCGCAACGCCACGCACCAGATGAAGAAGCTGACGCTGGACGATCTCAAGGCGTTCCGCGACATGCAGCACATCCCGATCTCGGATGCCGAGCTCGAGAAGGATCCGTACCTGCCTCCGTACTACCACCCCGGCGCCGACGCACCCGAGATCAAGTACATGCTCGACCGTCGTAAAGCACTGGGCGGGTTCCTGCCTTCGCGCAACACCGACGCGGCGCCGCTCAAGCTCCCCGAGGACAAGACGTACGACGTCATCCGCAAGGGTTCGGGCAAGCAGGAAGTCGCCACCACCATGGCGATCGTGCGCATCCTCAAGGAACTGTTGCGCGACAAGGAGATCGGCAAGCGCATCGTTCCGATCATCCCGGACGAGGCTCGCACGTTCGGTATGGACTCGTGGTTCCCGTCGCTCAAGATCTACAACCGCAACGGTCAGCTCTACACGTCCGTCGACGCCGAACTCATGCTCGCCTACAAGGAGAGCCCGATCGGCCAGATCTTGCACGAGGGCATCAACGAGGCCGGTTCGACGGCTTCGTTCACCGCAGTCGGCACGTCGTACGCCACCCACGGTGAACCGATGATTCCGCTGTACATCTTCTACTCGATGTTCGGTTTCCAGCGCACCGGTGACGGTCTGTGGGCGGCCGCCGACCAGATGGCTCGCGGATTCGTTCTCGGCGCGACCGCCGGTCGTACCACCCTGACCGGCGAAGGTCTCCAGCACGCCGACGGACACTCCCTGCTCCTGGCTTCTACCAACCCCGCCGCTGTCACCTACGACGCCGCGTTCTCGTACGAGTTGGCGCACATCGTCAAGGACGGCTTGCGCCGCATGTACGGCGGCACCGAGGGTGTCGACGGCTTCGGTGGCGAGAACATCTTCTACTACCTGACCATCTACAACGAGCCGTACGTTCAGCCGGCCGAGCCCGAAGGTCTCGACGTCGAGGGCTTGCTCAAGGGCATCTACCTCTACAAGACTTCCGAGGCCGCCGGCCCGAAGGCTCAGATCCTGGTATCCGGTGTCGCGATGCCCGAGGGTCTGCGGGCGCAGAAGTTGCTCGCCGACGAGTGGGGCGTCTCGGCCGACGTCTGGTCGGTCACGTCCTGGGGTGAGCTGCGCCGCGAAGGCGTCGAATGCGAACGTCAGGCGCTGCTCAATCCGTCCGAGGATGCGCCGGTTCCCTTCGTCACCACGGCGCTGTCCTCGGCTCAGGGTCCTGTCGTCGCGGCTTCGGACTGGATGCGTGCGGTCTCGGATCAGATCCGTCAGTGGGTTCCCGGCGACTACACGACGCTCGGCACGGACGGGTTCGGTTTCTCCGACACTCGCACTGCGGCACGTCGCTACTTCAACGTCGATGCCGAATCCATCGTCGTTGCCGTGCTGATCGGTTTGGCGAAGGAAGGATCGATCGAGCGGTCCAAGGCCGTCGAAGCAGCGAGTCGTTACCGTATCGACGACGTGAATGCTGCGCCGGAGCAGACCGGGGACACCGGTAGCGCGTAAGTCCTAGCGCAACGGTCCTGGCGCAACGGTCCTAGCGCTCGAAAACAGACCTACGCCCATCGCTGCGGGTGTCATCTCGACATCCGCTGCGGCGATGGGCGTAGGTTTTTCTCATGCCCGAACCTGATCCCGAGAAACCCGAAGAGGGTGTGCGCCGCACCCGACCGCAGTCGTCCGGGTTGCAGGCTGTTCTCGCCCGCCGTCGTCAGGTTCGCGATCCACTCCCCGAGGCCCTGCTCCGCCGCGTCAAGCAGTTCTCCGGTCGGCTCTCCACCGAGGCCGTCACCGTCATGGAGGAGCAGCTTCCCTTCTTCGACAGTCTCGACGCTTCGCAACGCGCCGACGTACAACTCTTGGTGCAGACGTCGGTGGTGAATTTCCTCGAATGGCTGCGGCAACTCGACTCGGAGATCAGCTTCGGATACGAGTCCTTTCCGGTCATCCCCCAGGACCTTGCTCGACAGCTCACGCTGCGCCAGACCGTCGACATGGTCCGGGTGGCGATGGAGTTCTTCGAGAAATGGCTACCGGCTCTCGCCCGCAACGATCAGCAGCTGATCGCGCTGACAGAAGCCGTCCTGCGCTATGGACGTGAACTCGGCTTCGCGGCGGCAACGGTCTACGCAAGTGCTGCCGAATCTCGTGGCGCCCTGGACACGCGGCTGGAAGCGCTCGTCGTCGACGCCGTCGTGCAGGGAGACACCGGGTCGGACATGCTCTCCCGCGCCGCCACCTTGAACTGGGATGCCACTGCTCCGGCCACGGTCATCGTCGGGTCTCCCCCGCCGGACGAGCGGGTCTCGGTTGCCGGCACCGTCCACGCGACTGCCGCCGCGCACGGGCGCGCGGTTCTCGCGGTGGTGCAGGGTCCGCGGCTGGTGATGATCGTCAGCGGCGAGCTGAGCAGTAAGACGGAAGGCAGCCAGTTCCTTCAAGACCTGCTCATGAGTTTCGCCGACGAGCCGGTGGTAATCGGTCCGACGACGCCCTCGTTGAGCGCAGCGCACTTCAGTGCGTCCGAAGCTCTCGCGGGAATCAAGGCCGTTGCCGGGTGGCGCGGCGCACCTCGTCCGGTTTTCGCGACTGAACTGCTCCCGGAACGGGCACTACTGGGAGACGCCGCTGCCGTAAAGGCTCTTCGCGATTTCCTGGTCGCACCTTTAGCTGAATCCGGCACAGTCTTGACCGATACTTTAGACAGTTATCTCGACTGTGGAGGTGCGGTTGAGACTTGTGCACGTCTTCTGTTTGTTCATCCAAATACCGTTCGGTACCGCTTGAAGCGAATCGCGGAAGTTACCGGCCGGGATCCTACGAATCCTCGGGACGCATACGTACTACGGATCGCCGCTACCGTGGGCCGATTGACACAAATCGATCTCAAATCGAACAATTCGGTTACTTCAGTCACATCTTTAACATCCGGACAAACAAACCTGTAACCCCCGAGCGTCCAATTTCGATGGCCGAGCGCGACGTGGGATTTTGTGGGAACCCTACAAAACACTTCGCCAGAGTTCATCGCGACCGACATCTCGCAGGTCACTCGCGGCGGTGTTCTCTTAATAAGTGATTTCGTTGCTCGCCCCGGGACAGGGCTCTCAGACACCCGGCATGCTCAGCCCCTGGCTGGCATTGCCCGGAGCGCAAGACCGCCTCGAAGTGTGGTCGAAAGCAGCCGGCCTGGACTTGGTCCGCCTTGGCACGACCGCAACTGCCGAAGAAATCACCGACACCTCGGTAACACAGCCCCTCGTCGTCGCCGCTGCTCTGCTGGCATACGAGGAAATCGAATCGCGCGGATTTCTCGGCGCCGACGTCATCGCTGCCGGCCATTCGGTGGGTGAACTTGCCGCCGCCGCGGTCGCCGGAGTGATCTCCGCTGACGACGCGGTTGCGCTTGCCGCAATTCGCGGCGCCGAGATGGCCAAGGCCTGCGCACTCGAGCCGACCGGCATGTCGGCAGTTCTCGGCGGAGACGAAGCCGAAGTACTCGCACGACTCGAAGAACTCGGACTCGAAGCGGCCAACCGCAATGCAGCCGGCCAGATCGTGGCCGCCGGCCTGCTCACTGCACTCGAAGAACTCGCGGCGAGTGCGCCCGAAAAGGCACGAGTCCGAGCACTGCCTGTCGCCGGCGCGTTCCACACCCGATTCATGGCACCTGCACAGGACGCCGTCGCAGCTGCTGCCGCCAAGATCACCCCGTCCGATCCGACGCGCACGCTGCTTTCCAACTCGGACGGCGCACCGGTTTCCTCGGGCGCCGACGCCCTCACCAAACTTGCCGCGCAGGTTACCCGCCCCGTTCGCTGGGATCTTTGCTCCGCTTCGTTGCGGACCGCAGAAGTCACCGCGATCGTGGAACTCCCGCCGGCCGGAACCCTCGTCGGAATTGCCAAGCGTGAAATGCGTGGCACACCGACGGTTGCCCTCAAGAACCCGGAGGATATCTCCGCACTGTCCGAGCTGACCTAGCTCGGACGCCCCACCGGCCGATCAGCCCCAACGGCGGCCGGACGTTTCACCCCACCTCAATCGATCAAGAAGGGAGCCACACCAGTGGCCCACACTCAGGAAGAAATCATCGCGGAACTCGGCCAGATCGTGGAGGAGGTCACCGGTATCGAGCCTTCCGAGGTCACCGTTGACAAGTCCTTCGTGGACGACCTCGATATCGACTCCCTGTCCATGGTCGAGATCGCTGTTCAGACCGAAGACAAGTACGGCGTGAAGGTCCCCGACGAGGATCTCGCAGGCCTGCGCACCGTCGGCGACATCGTCGCGTACATCCAGAAGCTCGAAGCCGAAGGCGCCGAAGCCAAGAACGCAGAGTGAGCCGACCGTGACTTCCGCTTCTACCCGCAAAGGGAAATTCCCCGATATCGTCGTCACGAGCCTCGCGACGTCGACCTCGGTGGCTGGTGATGTGGATGGCACGTGGAAGGCGCTACTCGCCGGCGAAAGCGGCATCGGAATCCTCGATGACCCGTTCATCGACGAGTTCGACCTTCCCATTCGCATCGGCGGGCACCTGAAGGTTTCACCGGACGAGGGCTTGTCCCGCGTCGAAATTCGACGGATGAGCTGGGTGGAACGCCTTGCCCTCACGTTGAGTCGCACGGTCTGGAGCAACGCCGGCAGCCCTGAAGTCGATCAGGACCGCCTGGCCGTTGTCATCGGCACCGGACTCGGCGGCGGCGACACGCTCATCGACGCCGTCGACAAGCTCCGTGGCGGCGGATACCGCAAGGTGTCCCCGTTCTCGGTGCAGATGGTCATGCCCAACGGACCGGCCGCAACAGTCGGGCTCGAACTCGGGGCCCGCGGTGGCGTCATCACTCCGGTGTCGGCATGTTCGTCAGGTTCCGAGGCAATTGCTCACGCTCACCGCATGCTTGTCATGGGTGACGCGGACATGGTTGTAGCTGGTGGAGTCGAGAGCTTCATCGACGCGGTTCCGATCGCGAGCTTCGCCATGATGCGTGCGATGAGCACCAACAACGACAATCCGGCCGCAGCTTCACGTCCTTTCGACAAGGACCGCGACGGATTTGTCTTCGGCGAAGCCGGCGCCCTGATGATCCTCGAAACCGAGGAGCACGCCAAGGCACGCGGGGCAACGATTCACGCCCGCCTGCTTGGTTCCGGAATCACTTCGGACGGGTACCACATCGTGGCACCGCATCCGGAAGGCCTGGGCGCGGCGCGAGCCATGACCCGAGCAATCGAGATGGCCGGACTGACGAAGTCCGACATCAAGCACATCAACGCCCACGCCACTGCGACGCCGATCGGTGACATCGCAGAGGCAAAGGCAATCAACGCAGCGGTCGGCAATCACGCTGCGGTGTACGGCCCGAAATCCGCGCTGGGACACTCGATCGGCGCTGTCGGCGCCCTCGAATCAGTCCTCACGGTTCTGGCAGTGCGTGACGGGATCATCCCGCCCACGCTCAATGTTGACAGCCAGGATCCAGAAATCGATCTCGATGTCGTCAAGGGTGAACCCCGAACCGGCTCTTTCGATTTCGCACTGAACAACTCGTTCGGTTTCGGTGGGCACAATGTCGCGCTCGCCTTCGGTCGGGCCTAGCCCGAACCGCGGTTTGCACCTGTCCGCGGGTGTCGTTGCAACACAACGTCACCCGCGGACAACACCGACCTTTCGTTCCACCCAAGGCTCGTACTGAAGGAGGACGCGATGACCATCCTGGCCCCCGTGACAAAGTCCGAATCATCGACAGACCCGCGCGATCCTCTTGCGCGCCTGGAAAATCTGTTCGACCCCGGCACAACAGTGCCGCTCCACGCCCGTGACAAGTCCGGTGTGCTCGCTGCGTCCGGAAACATCGACGGCGTCCGCACCATCGCATACTGCTCCGACGCCACTGTCATGGGTGGCGCCATGGGCGTCGACGGTTGCAAACACCTCGTCAAAGCCATCGATACCGCCATCGAGGAAGAGTCCCCCATCGTGGGCCTCTGGCACTCCGGTGGCGCGCGTCTGGCTGAAGGCGTCGAGGCGCTCCACGCCGTCGGACTGGTCTTCGAGGCCATGGTCCGCGCGTCGGGTCTCATACCTCAAATTTCCGTCGTGCTCGGCTTTGCCGCTGGCGGAGCCGCGTACGGTCCAGCCCTCACCGATGTCGTGATCATGGCGCCGGAAGGCCGAGTGTTCGTCACCGGGCCAGACGTAGTTCGTAGTGTCACCGGCGAACAGGTCGACATGGTGTCACTCGGCGGTCCGGACACACACACCAAGAAGTCGGGTGTCGCGCACATCGCCGCACACGACGAGGCCGACGCATTGCACCGCGCACGACGCCTGGTCTCGATGATGTGCGAGCAGGGCGAATTCGATCAGCGGGCAGCGGAACTCGGCGACAGCGATCTGCGCGCCATGATGCCTGCGTCCTCAAAACGTGCATACGACGTTCGTCCCATCGTTCACGAAATGCTCGACAACGTCGAAGGCGAGTCGAGTTTCGAAGAACTGCAAGGCAATTACGCACGGAGCATCGTCACCGGTTTCGGCCGGATGGCCGGACGTACCGTTGGAGTCATCGCGAACAACCCACTGCGACTCGGCGGGTGCCTGAACTCCGAAAGTGCAGAGAAGGCCGCTCGGTTCGTGCGACTGTGCAACGCATTCGGCGTGCCGCTCGTGGTCGTCGTCGATGTTCCCGGGTATTTGCCGGGCGTCTCGATGGAGTGGGAAGGCGTTGTCCGACGCGGAGCGAAGTTACTTCACGCCTTCGCCGAGGCAACGGTCCCCCGCGTCACCGTCGTCACTCGAAAGATCTACGGCGGCGCATACATCGCGATGAACTCGAGAGCCCTCGGAGCAACGGCCGTATTCGCTTGGCCCAACTCCGAAGTTGCCGTGATGGGCGCGAAGGCTGCTGTCGGCATCCTGCACAAGCGGGCCCTCGCAGCTGCACCGGACGACGAGCGTGAAGCATTGCACGACCGTCTCGCTGCCGAGCACGAGGCAATCGCGGGCGGCGTCGACCGCGCGGTCGAAATCGGCGTCGTCGACGAGGAAATCGACCCGGCGAAGACTCGTAGCATCGTCACTGCTGCGCTCGCGTCTGCGCCGTCTGTGCGCGCACGGCACAAGAACATTCCGCTCTGACAACCCTGGACAACAAGGTGGGCCTCGCCGATACGGCGGGGCCCACCTTTGTCATTCAAGTCTTTGACATTCAAGTCTTTGTCGTTCAAGCCGCGAGAGCACTCAGGGTTCAGGATGGACCTCGGTCAGCTGACGCGCCTTCGCAGCCATGTCACTTCGGCACCTTCGCCTGAACTCCGGAAGGGTTCGAGTTCCTCGTCCCACGGTGCGCCTATTGCCCGACCGATTTCCGCGGCGATGTCTCCACCGGAATTCATGATGGACCGCAGCTTCATCTCCCCGACGACGACATCACCGTTCGCACTGGTGGATCCGCGCCACAAACCGAGACCAGGTACATGGCTGTACCGTTCGCCGTCGACGCCGTGACTCGGATCCTCGGTGACCTCGAACCGCAACATCGGCCACGCGCGTAGCGAATCGACCAGGCGGGCACAGGTTCCGACGGGACCTGTCCAATCCGTCGTTGCACGGAGAAGGCCGTCGTAGGCAGGCTGTGAGGTCCATCTGAGTTTGGCAGGGCTGTCCAACGTGGCGGACAGAGCCCAATCCACGTGCGGGCACAGCGCCGCGGGCGACGAGTGGATGTAAACCACACCAGTCGTCACGTCCGCGAATTGATTCATTTCGCGCACTCGAGCCTCCTGCTTCGACGAGGGACGTCTTCCCCAACGACCTCTGTCGAGTTCGTACAGCACGCTCGATTGAACAGTGTGCCTTGTGTTACCCGTGTTGCGCCAGTGGAAGGAGAGAAATTTGTGCTCTATCGAGAAACTTCGCCGATCACGCCGTCGGACAATTCAGTCCACAAAGGTTTGGCCCAGTCACCGAAGTCGCGATCGGTAAGTACGACGCACGCAGTATCAATCGCGGGATCGACCCACAGGAAAGTCCCCGATTGACCGAAATGACCGAAGGTTGCCGGCGAGTTCTCGAGACCAGTCCAATGCGGACGCTTGTCGCCGCGGATTTCGAATCCGAGTCCCCAGTCGTTGGGGCGCTGAGAGCCGTAACCCGGAAGAATTCCGTTGAGCCCCGGGAACTGGACGGTCGTCGCCTCGGCGAACGTCTGCGTCGAAACAAGGGCCGGTGAGAGCAGTTCAGCCGCGAACTTGGCCAAGTCGTCTGCCGATGCCTGCGCACCGTGGCCGGCCGGACCGACGAGAGCCGCACTGGTCATCCCCAAGGGCGCGAACACGGCCTCGGCCAGATAGTCGGCAAATTCGATCTCGGTCTCCCGGGAAACCAACTCGGCAAGAACCTCGAATCCCGCACTCGAATAGATCCGCTTCGACGCCACCGGCGCCTGAACGACACGTTCGGCGAATGCCAACCCCGACGCGTGCGCGAGGAGATGTCGAACCGTCGACCCTTCAGGTCCGGCCGGCCCGTCCAGCTCGACCGCCCCTTCCTCCACTGCGACGAGAATCGCGTAGGCGCACAACAGTTTTGTCACCGAAGCCAGAGGGAAAACGTGCGACTGATCGCCGCTGAAACCACGAACGCGGTCGCCCTCACCCGAGTTCTTCCCGGAGAGGACGACCGCTGCCGCATTGTCGACCGGCCACTGCTGAATTACGTCAAGACTGTGAGTACTGGGCACCCGATCAGACTACTGGCACAAGCGTTGCGCTTCCGATCACCAGTCAGCTTCGGTGTACCGGATGACGCCGCGGATGTTCTTGCCATCCAACATGTCCTGGTAGCCGTCGTTCACACCTTCGAGGGTGTAGGTCCGAGTAACCATGTCGTCGAGGTTCAGCCTGCCTGCCTTGTACATCGCGAGGAGGTTCGGCACGTCCTGGCGAGCGTTGCCACCGCCGAAGATGTTGCCCTGAAGATCCTTCTGAAGCATCGACATCAGGAACAGGTTCAGCTTTACGTCCATGTCCGTCAGATGCCCCATTGCGGTGACAACACAACGACCGGCCTTGGCCGTCAGAATCATCGCCTCTTCGACGTACTCACCCTTCATTTCGCCGACGGTGATGATCGTCTTCTGCGCCATGCGTCCATACGTGGCGTCGATGATCGGCTGAATGGCAGCGGCGGCGCTTTCGAACGCATGTGTTGCGCCGAACTTCAGAGCCTGCTCACGCTTCCACGGCACAGGATCGATGGCGAAGATGTAGCGGGCACCCGACGCAACAGCACCCTGCAGGGCACTGATACCGACGCCGCCAACGCCCATGATCACAACGTCTTCACCCGGCTTCACATCAGCGATGTGTGTTGCCGATCCCCAACCGGTGGGAACGCCGCAACCGACGAGTGCTGCAACCTCGAACGGAATGTCCTTGTCGATCTTCACAACCGACGACTGGTTCACGACCATGTAGGGCGAGAACGTCCCTAGCAGGCACATCGGGATCACGTTTTCGCCGCGAGCCTGGATTCGGTAGGTGCCGTCGCTGATGGCCTGGCCGCTGAGCAAGCCCATCCCGAGGTCACACAGATTCTGATGGCCGGCCGAACACGCCGGACAGGTTCCACAAGCCGGAATGAAGGACAGAACGACGTGGTCGCCGACCTCCAACCCCTTGACCTCTGGGCCGAGCTTGGTGATGACGCCCGAACCCTCGTGCCCACCCATGACGGGGAACGACGGCATCGGGGTCGCGCCGGTGACGATGTGGTGATCGGAGTGGCACATTCCGGCCGCTTCCATGCGAATCTGAACTTCGCCGGCTACCGGCTCGCCGATCTCGATCTCCTCGACGGACCACTTCTCGTTGAGGCCCCACAGGATTGCACCCTTGGTTTTCACGTCACTTCACCCTTTCATTCGCACACCCGCATCTATCTCTGTGACCATAGCCACAAATCTGCGAAATTGGAACGTGTTCTAACGAAAGATTTTGCGGTGCAGGTCAGCCGTCCAAATGACCTGGCACAACCGGCGCGGCAACGACGAAAAAATGACCCACTGAGTGGGACACGTCGGCCCGCCTCACCGAAATCACGGTCGCGCCGAAACCACGGTCGCGCCGAAACCACGGCCATCACGAGAGCACGCACCTTGGACTCCGCCTCCGGCAGTCAAGTCGGATGCGGAGCTTGGCGTGGGCTGTTGTGCCTGAGAAGCTGTTCTCAGGTTTTGAAGGTGGTGTTCGCCGGCCGGGGCTGCTGCCCCGGGTCGATCGAGGGCGGCGGGATGAACCACGGTTTGTTGTCGACGCCCATTCTGATTTCCCATTTTCCGACGAACCCGGATTTGCGGTGCATCAAGCGGTGATGTGAACGGCAGAGCAGGACCAGGTTGTTCATCACCGTCGGACCACCGTTCGCCCAGTGCCGGATATGGTGTGCGTCGGTCCAGGCCGGTACGCATGAACACCCCGGGAACGCGCAACCCCTGTCTCGGGCGATCAGGGCGACGCGTTGTTCGGCGTTGACCAACCGTTTTCCGGGTCTCGCATCCAACGGCGCCCCGTGATCATCGAGCAATACAGTCGACAGGAAACAATCACAGCCGAGAAGCCTCGTCTGCGAGACCGAGAGTGGCCCGAGCCACGGCATGTGCCCGACATCAAGATCCGACCGAGACTCTCCACCATCAGAAGGCGCGGCGGCGCAGTCCCGATGCTCAGCCAAATCGCGCGCGTTGATGTGCACGTTCACATGCGGTCGCTGACCACCATCGGTTCCTGTTTTGCGCAGTCGAGGTACCGGCGGATAAGTTCGGTGAACCCGTCCGCGGTCCGCTTCGCCGCCGACCGAGCATCCGGCGTTCCGTCCGGTGCTGGGGTGGGCATCGTCAGATTCGACAACGCCGAGAGCAGCATTTCGCCGGTGAGAGCGTCGAAATCACCGCGCACCACCACCCGACCATTAAGTGTCGAGGCGATCCGAAGCTCATTGCGATCGACATCTTCGGCAGGTGGAATCTCATCGGACTCGAACACCCGCTCCAACGTCGCGATGACATGCCGCACCTTCGTCGTCGTCGCTTCCACACCCGACGCAGCCGCCAACAACAAATCGATGCAGCGAGGGAGCGCTTCCTCCGGCATCCCCTTCGGCGGGGACTCACAAAACGCCACGATCAAGACGGCGTGATCGAACGAGCAATCCCCGCAATCGAATTGCGCTGCCACCGCGGGAAACGGCCGCAGCGCGGCGCCCAATGCGGCGATCTTCTTCCCGTCCCGAACCTGCAGCATCGTGTTTGCCGCCAACCATGACCCGAGGCCGCGGCTGGCAATCACCTGATCGTCCGGACGCATCGACAGTTCGTCCACCACCGCCACCCGCACCGCTTCCAGCCGCAGAATCTCCGCACTCGCCGACACCGCAGCCTCACGCAACTCGGCAGCAGATAACTGCCACAGGCGTCCGCGTAACCCCACCGCAGAACCCGACACCACGTCCGACAACAAAACAGTCATTGAATCCCCCGATCCCCACCCCCAACCGTACTCGAACACACATTCGAGTCAAGAGGGTTTCTCGAATCAGTCCACCGAGCGCCCCGGAACCACTAGACCGCATTGATAGGCCAGAACCACCAACTGCGCGCGGTCCCGAACATCAAGTTTTGTCATCGCCCGGTTCACGTGCGTTTTTGCCGTGACAGCGCTGATCACCAACTCCGTGGCGATCTCGTCGTTGGACATCCCCAGGGCCACGAGAGTTACGACTTCGAGTTCGCGCGGGGTCAATTGACCGAAGATCCCAGAAGTCGAGTCAGCCCGCGACGGGATGGAAAGGAATCGAGTAATCAACGCACTGGTCGCCATCGGCGACAACAACGAGTTGCCACTTGCGACCGTCCGAACAGCATCGAGCAGATCTTCAGCCCGGATCCCTTTGCCGATAAAGCCGCTGGCACCCGCCCGGATCGCCTGTGCCACATGCTCATCCACCTCGAATGTCGTCAGGATCAACACGTGTACGTCGGACAAATCCGGATGATCGGCGATCATGGCGGTTGCTTCGACACCGCTGGTGCCCGGCATTCGAATATCCATGAGTACAACGTCAGGTCGGTGTTCGAGCGCTGCCTGGAATGCCTGCTCTCCGTCCGCCGCCTCGGCGACCACCTCCATGTCGTCTTCAGAACCGATGAGCAGTGCAAGCGTTTGCCGAAAGAGCGCCTGATCGTCCGCCACTACTACCCGAACAGTCACAGCGATTCCTCACGCAGAGAACCGCTCGACACTGACACAAGCGGAAGTTGCGCGTCCACACGAAATCCCCCGTCCGCGCGGAATCCTGCTGACACTTCGCCTCCCATTGCCTGAGCCCTCTCCTTCATTCCGAGCAGTCCGTACCCGGGTGGCGAAGTCGAAGGCACTGCTGTTCCGGAGTTTTCGACTGTCAGCACCAGAACCTCAGCTTCGTACGACAACGACACGGTGACGGCTCCTGGCAGCGCATGCTTGCTCGCATTCACGAGTGCCTCCTGGATAATTCGATACGCCGTGAGATCTACTGCAGGTCCGAGTAGGCGCACAGAACCCACAGTGCGCACCTCGATTTCCATTCCTGCACTGACGAATTGATCCACCAGTGCCGGTAGATCCGAAAGCCCCGGAGCCGGCTTCATCGAGCGATCGCCGTCCTGCGCATCACGGAGGACACCAACGGTGGCCCGAATCTCGTCCAGTGCGGCCTTGGATGTTTCTTCCACTCCGCGTAGTGCAGTCGTCGCTTTCTCCGGGTCCTTCCCGATCAGGTGCGACGCGACCCCAACTTGCAGATTGACCAATGCAATGTGGTGCGCGACGACGTCGTGCAGGTCTCGCGCTATCCGCATCCTTTCTTCGACGACCCGGTGTCGAGCCTCGTCCTCGCGCATTCTTTCCGCTTGCACCGCACGCTCTTCGACGGACTCCAGATATGCACGGCGAGAACGGACCTCAGCGCCGGCGAAACTCGCCATCAGCAACCAAGACAACAACCCCAGCGCTTCCTGTAGGAGGTTGTTTCCTACTCCCAGGAAAATCGTGACAAGCATCAGCGATCCGACTGTGATTGCCGCTGCGAAAAAGGTCTTCCGGCGGTCACTCGTGCTGGCAACGTAATAGAGGCATACCATCGCCGCCGAACCTGTGCCGGCATTCGGCGGCGCCGACAGCGCAATCATCAAAACGCCGAGAAGCACTGCCACCGCGAGTGCCGAGAACGGATAGCGCCTTCGGAACACGATGGTTGTGGCTGCAATAGCTGTCACGACAACTCCCACAACCGTGACCTCGCGGGTCTCATTGCCGTCGAGCGCGATGCGGTGCGCCGTCCACGTGGCAAGGAGCACGAGGATGGTCAGTGTCAGGTCAATGGTGCGCGGGTGTTCCGCACACCATCGACCCCACGTCGAAGTCGAGGTCATCGATCTACCGTATCCGGATCACACCGACAACTTGTCGTTCGCGGGCTCAGTGGAATCCTTCGAATCTGCGAGCAGCGCAGTCAACTGCTCCCCCTCGACATCGACGTTCGGGACCAACCGGTCCAGCCAAGCTGGGAACCACCATGCCTTCGAGCCCAACAGGGACATGACGGCCGGAACGACTGTCATGCGAATCACGAAGGCGTCGAACAGAACCGCGAACGAGAGTCCGAGTCCGATCTGCATGATGAAGGCGTCGCCACCGAAGATGAAGCCCGCGAAAACGGCGATCATGATGAGCGCCGCGGCCGTGACCACTCGGGCGCCCTGGTCGAAACCCTTCACGACTGCTTCGTCCGGTCCGTCGCCGTGGACGTACGCTTCACGCATTCTGGTCACCAGGAACACCTGATAGTCCATCGCCAACCCGAAGACGATGCCGATCATGAAGATGGGCAACATCGCGACAACTGATCCGGTTTGACCTTCGATTCCGAGAATCCCGGCGAACCAACCCCACTGGAAGATCGCGACCAGCACACCGAACGTCGCGCCGATGGAGAGCAGAAATCCGAGAGTTGCCTTGAGCGGTACCAGTATCGAGCGGAATACCAACATCAAGAGGATGAAGGCGAGGCCGACGACCAATGCGAGGTAAGGAACCAGGGCATCGGCCAGGCGGTCCGAGACGTCGATCGTCAAGGCTGTCTGGCCGGTGACCGACATCGTGGCCCCGGTCTCGTCGATCAGCGATCCGGCGACCGCACGAATATCGGCGACGAGCGCCTTGGTTGCCTCGGTTTCCGGGCCACTCGACGGAACCACTGTGATGACTGCTGTGTCACCGGCCTGATTGAGCGCGGGCGGCGTCACTGCCGCTACGTCGGGCAGAGCACCGAGTTTTTCCTGGGCCCCACTCAATGCCGATGCCGGATCTGCGGCGTCGGCAACGTCGACGACCACCATCAGCGGACCGCTGAACCCGGCACCGAATCCCTCGGAAAGTCGGTCGGTGGCTCGGGCGGCAGTGGTGTCGGGCACCGGTGGGCTCGCCAAGCTCAGGTTGATGCCGAAGGTGGGGATCGCCAGCAATCCCAGCCCGAGAACTGACGCGAGCAAAACCGGAACTCGACGCCGGATCACGAACTTGGCCCATCGCGAGCCTGCGCCTTCCTTCGCTTTGCGATGCGTCAACTGACCACCGGACGCAAGCAGGCGACGATCGGATCGGCTCAGAACGCGCGATCCTGCAAATCCCAGCGTGGCGGGCAGCAGAGTCAGTGAAATCACCACGGCAACAGCAACTGCGAACGCTGCAGCCAGACCCATGCTCGTCAGGAACGGGATGTTCACAACGAACAATCCTGCCAATGCGATGAGTACGGTCAACCCCGCGAACACTACGGCCGATCCCGCTGTCCCGGCTGCGCGGCCCGCTGCGATTTCGGGATCATGTCCGTCACGTAGTTCTGAGCGGTAGCGCGAAACGATGAACAGCGAGTAGTCGATCGCCACGGCCAGACCCAGCATCATTGCCAGGACGGTTGTGCTCGAACCCAATTCGATGAAGCCCGTTGCGATGGTAATCGTGCAGATCGCGATGCCGATGCCGATGAGTGCACTGATCAACGGAAGCCCTGCCGCCACCAACGAACCGAAAGTGACCGTCAGGACCACCGCGGCGATCGCGACGCCGATCACTTCGCCCATCGATTCGGCACTGCTTTCCATCAGCACGTTGCCGGCGACATCGACCGCCAGTCCTGAACCCGCAGCGTCGTGAACTGCGGACTCGAGCAGTTCTTTCGAGCTTTCCGGCAAGTCCATCGAGTCGGCGGTATAGGAGACCTGCATGTATCCGATCGTCCCAGTCGACGACACTCCTCCGGAGGCATACGGATCCGATACCGCTGCAACCTCGGGATCCTTCCCGAGCGCAGAGACCAAGTCACTGACGGATTGTCGAATCGCCGGATCGGTGAGCGTCGTGCCCGCAGGAGATTCAAAGACGATGCGAGCACTGGCTCCGTCGGTGGACGATTGCGGAAATCTCTCAGCCAGAAGATCTTGCGCCGCTTGCGATTCGGTGCCCGGTATCGACAACGTGTTGACCGTCGGACCGGACAGCGTTGCTGCGCCCACTCCGCCCGCCACCAGCAGGACGAGCCAGAAGCCCACCATTGCCCAGCGACGCCGAAACGCGAGTCGCGAGAGTTTGTACAGGAATATCGACATGCGTATCACTGTGCCGATACACGACCCCGTCGCACATCGTGCACAGGTAGACACTTAAGCGTACTGCGCTCGCAGTAGGGCGGTGGTCCCCAGGGCTAGCCGAGCAGGCCCAACTCCCTCGACCACGGCGGATCCGCCCCCGGTCGCGACACCGTGACGGCTGCCGCGCGCGCAGCGAAGATCAACGCAGCCGTCCAATCGGACTCGGAAAACCCACGCAGAACGGCGGCGTCGAGTGCGTCGTGTCGATCAAGGTAAGCCAACAGGGCTCCGTGTACCGTATCGCCCGCACCGATCGTGTCCGCGACGTCAACCGCGGGCGCCGGCACCGAAACATCGAGTTCGCTGGTGATCAACCGCAACCCATCACCACCACGGGTGAGCAGCACGGCGCCGACGCCTTCGTCCAGCCACTCGGTGCCGTCGACCGAACCCAACCACTGGGCGTCGTCGTCGCTCACCTTGAGAATGTCGATGGACGGTAACCACGACCGAAACCGTCGTCGATAGGCGTCTGGATCGGCGATCACCGCCGGGCGAATGTTGGGGTCCACCATGGTAAGTCGACCGCGGGCATGAGCTTCGTGCAGCATCGCTTCGTAGGCAGAGGCGCCGGGCTCGAGCACCAGCGACAACGTTCCGAACGAGAACGCCCGAGCAGAGGGAAGTTTCGGCAGCGCAAACTGTCGATCCGCCGTTCCCTCGAGATAGAAGGAGTACCGCGCTCCCCCGTCCGCAGCAAGATTCACGACGGCCAAAGTTGTCGGCTCGGGTCCGCGTTCGACTCCGGTTGTGTCTACGTTCGACGCGGCCAGCGAGTCGATCATCCGATCTCCGAACGCGTCGGTGGACAAGCGAGAGACGAATCCCACGTCAGAGCCGAGTCGACCTAGTGCGATCGCAACGTTGAACGGCCCCCCGCCCAATTTGGGCGAGAAGTTATCCCCCACCGGCACCAGATCGACCAGTCCCTCGCCACACACCACGACGGATCGTTCGCGTGTATCACTCATCGGTAGACCCTAACCTTCTTGCCAATCGACGATGGATGTGACCTGCTCGGCACGAACGAATTCGGGTGCCGAGCAGGTCACGATTGTGGAGGGGGTTCAGCTACCCACGCGCTCGCCGGTTGTGGGGTCGAAGAGGTGAACAGGACCGTCCACCCGCTCGAATCCGAGCGTCTGGCCGTACTGCAACTTCGATCGCCCGCCGGTGCGTGCGACGAGCGAAATCGGATCGGATTCCGTGCCGGGTACGTGCGCGTAGATGTACGACTCGTTGCCCAGTTCCTCGACCAGGTCGATCTGAGCTGCGATTCCGTCTCCGGCCGCGACCACCTGGAATTGTTCAGGCCGAATTCCCACGGTGACCGAACTCAGACCGGCTGCGGCGATTGCCGTCATCTGCTCGCGGTCGAGCGGAACTTCGACGGCACCGAAGCGGACGCCACCCGAACTGACCGGCACCGTCACCAAGTTCATTCCCGGAGATCCGATGAATCCGGCAACAAACGCATTGGCGGGCCGATCGTAAAGTTCAGTCGGAGAGGCGAACTGCTGCAACTTACCGCCCTTGAGCACGGCCACGCGATCACCCATCGTCATCGCTTCCACCTGATCGTGTGTGACGTAGACGGTGGTGGTTCCTAGACGTCGCTGCAATGCCGCGATCTGCGTGCGAGTCTGGACGCGCAGCTTGGCGTCGAGGTTGGAAAGCGGCTCGTCCATGCAGAACACTTGCGGTTCACGAACGATGGCGCGGCCCATC
The DNA here is from genome assembly GCF_042728675.1 of Rhodococcus sp. NPDC060176. NCBI lineage: Bacteria > Bacillati > Actinomycetota > Actinomycetes > Mycobacteriales > Nocardiaceae > Rhodococcus > Rhodococcus sp. NPDC060176. Next base: position 325,623 of record NZ_JBHWYS010000006.1, on the reverse strand, counting down.
GCAACTCGCTGCCGTTGACCGCCGGAAAGCTTGGCCGGCTTGCGGTCGAGATACTCCGTCAAGTCGAGAAGTTTGGCCGCTTCCGCAACTTTCTTCTTTCGCTCCTCGACGGGCACACCGCGCATCTTCAGCGCGAACCCCATGTTCTCACCGACGGTTTTGTTGGGGTAAAGCGCATAGTTCTGGAAGACCATCGCGATGTCACGGTCCTTCGACGGTACATCGGTCATGTCCTTGCCGTTGATGGTGATCGCGCCCGAATCGATGTCCTCGAGCCCCGCCAACATGCGTAGTGCCGTGGACTTTCCGGAACCCGACGGACCGACGAGAACGATGAACTCACCGTCGTTGATGTCGAGATCGAGTGAATCGACAGCGAGAGTGCCGGCACCTTCGTAGATGCAAGACGCTTTCTGGTACGAGATTTCAGCCATGACGAACTCCTGAGAAGGGTGAGGAGAATTATTTGATTGCACCGAAGGACAGGCCGCGCACCAGTTTGTTCTGGGCGAACCAACCGGCCAAGATGACGGGCAATGCCGCCATGGTCGCTGCCGCGGACAGCCGAGCCCAGTACAGGCCCTCGCCCGTGATGAACCCGACCAAGAAGACCGGAATCGTTTGTGCTTGAACAGCTGTCAGATTGACGGCGAAGAAGAACTCATTCCACGAGAAGATCACACAGATCAGTGCGGTGGCAGCGATGCCGGGTGAGATCAGAGGCAGGATCACCTCGCGAACCGACGTCCACAGGCTGGCACCGTCCATGCTTGCCGCCTCGAGAAGTTCGCCGGGAACCTCCAGAAAGAAGGAGCGCATCATCCACACCGCGATCGGCAGATTCATCGAGGTGTACAGGATGACCAGGGCCCAGATGTTGTCGAGCAGGCCGATGTCGTTGACGATCACGTACAGGGGCACGATCGCTGCGACGACGGGGAGCATCTTCGTACTGATGAAGAAGAACAGAACGTCCTGGGTCTTGGCGACCGGCCGGAGCGACAAGGCAAATGCCGCCGGAACACCAAGTAGCAGAACCAGAATGGTCGACATTCCCGTGGCGAAGGCAGAGTTCGCCAGTGTCGTACCGAGGCCGGAGTCGAGGACGGCTCGGAACTGCTCGAGGGTCGGGGTGAAGAACAGCTTCGGCGGATCGGTGTACGCGTCCGCCTCGGTCTTGAACGCGGTCAGGACCATCCAGAAGACGGGAAAGAAGAACCCGAGGGCCGCGATCCACGCCACGACCGACCACGGACTGAACTTACCGCTCTTTTTCTTCTTGACGACGGGCTTGTCGGTCGTCGCACTTGTCGTCTCTACGGCAGTCATCACGCCGCCTCCTCGTTGCCGGTGAAGCTCTTGAAGATCAGTCGAAGCGCAAGCGTGGACACGATGATGGTCGCGATCACTGTCACGACGCCCATCGCCGCGGCTTGACCGACGTCGAAGCCGAGGAACGCGCGCTGGTAGATGTAGAACGGCAGGTTCGAACTGGCCACGCCGGGCCCACCCGACGTCATCATGTACACCGCGTCAAAGGTGTTCACGAGGTAGATCGCGCCGAGAACTGCACCGAGTTCGATGAATCGACGCAGGTGCGGCAGAGTCAGTTCGCGGAACATCGCAAAAGGCTTGGCTCCGTCCACCCGTGCGGCTTCGAGGATGTCTCGGGGCATGGACTGCAAACCGGCCAGAATGAGCAGCATCATGAAGGGCGTCCACTGCCAGATCAGATTGATCATGACCGCGGCGAGCGGAAACTTGCTGACCCAGTCGACCTGGCCGACACCGAAAGGCTGGAGGACGAAGTTCACGATACCGAATACCGGATCGAACATTGTTGTCTTCCATAGCAATGCACCAGCGACGGGAGTTATGAGGAAGGGCGTGATCAGCAGCGTTCGTACGATGCCGCGACCGAGGAAGGCTCGGTCGAGTAGCAGCGCCAAGGCGAGTCCCAGGATCACCGAAACGATGACCGTACCCACGATCATGATGACCGTGTTGACCGCGACTTCCCGAAACTGACTGTCCTTGAACACATCGATGTAGTTGTTGAACCAGTTGAAGTGCCGCGATCCCGGCCGGACAAGATTCCAGGATTGCGTGGAGTAGTAGAGAGTGAACAGAAAGGGAATCTGCGTGACGACGATCGAGAAGATCAACGCCGGCAGCAACGGACCTCGACGACGCCAACCCTCGGCACGAGAGATCTTCTTGTCGATACGAACCGGTGGTGCGTCGTCCACCATGGATCTGAGCTCAGCAACCGTAGTCATCGGTTCTCCTGATAGGTCTTGCCGACCACCTCGGCATACTGCTGCGATTGTTCGAGTGCTTCTTTCACACTCTTCTGACCCGCGATTGCCGCACTGATCTGCTGGCTGACGCGAGTGCCCAGATCCTGGAACTCAGGGATGGTGAGGAACTGGACGCCGGTGTATGGAACCGGTTGCACTGTCGGGTTTTTCGGGTCTGCATTGTTGATCGATTCGAGGGTGATCGGACCGAATGCCTTTGCAGCTTCCTGGTACTCCGGAATCTCGTAGGTCGAAAGACGGCTTCCCGGAGGGACTCTCGACCAACCGAGTTCAGTGCCGACTTTTTGGATGTAATCCTTGTTCGTCATCCAGGAGATGAACTTCCAGGCATCGTCTTTGTTCTGTGCCGACTCCGGGATTCCGAGCGCCCAGGTGTAGAGCCATCCGGGATCGGACTTCTCGACCTTCGGGGCCTTCGCATATCCGATGTTGCCGACCACCTTCGACGATGCGGGATCTTCGAGCACCGACACAGCCGAGGTCGCGTCATACCACATCGCCGTGTTGCCTTGCGCGAATTGTGTTGCGCATTCGCCGAACCCACTTGTTGCAGGCCCCGGCTGGCCGTGCTCCTTGACGGTGTCCACGTAGAACTGAACGGCCTCCTCGACCTGCGGACTGGTCAACTGCGCATTCCAGTTCTCGTCGTACCAGCGTCCGCCGAAAGTGTTGATCACTGTGTTGAGCGGCGCGAGAACCTCGCCCCAGCCCGGCTTTCCTCGCAGGCAGATTCCGGACATCTTGGCATCAGGGTTGTCGAACTGCTCTGCCCAACCTGCAACTTCCTGCCACGTCGGGTCTTCTGGAACTGTGATCCCCGCCTGATCGAACAGGTCTTTGCGATACATCAGGAACGACGACTCCCCGTAGAACGGCACCGCATACATGCTGTCCTCGTACGACAGTGAAGCCTTGATGGACGGTATGAAATCGTCCTCGTCATAACCTGGTGTCTTGTCCGCGTACTCGGACAGGTTCGTGAGCCAACCGTTCGCGGCCCACTGGGGCGTCTCGTAGTTGCTGATCATCACGACGTCGAACTCGCCGCCACCGGTGGCCGTCGACGCTGTGATCTTGGCGCGGGCCTGGTTCTCGGAAAGGCTGACGAATTTGAGGTCGATGCCGGGGTTCTCGGCTTCGAAAGCCGGAGCCAATTTGATGGCGTCCTGCATCTGCGAGTTCGACACCATCGCAATGGTGACTGTTCGTTCGCCGGAACCACCGAGCGCACCAGCACCCGCACATCCCGACACCAGGAGGCAGAGCGCCGCAGCGGCAGCGCCCCACACTCGTCTTCCTGTTTTCACGGATTACCTTCCTTCACACTTGCGTGTCAGTCGCGCGCTCGGACAGCGAAACTCGTGAGAGCGCTACCCTTCGAGCAGCCACTGGGCGCACTCGACATCGGTGACGAGTACGTTTGCCAAACCTCCGCGCAATGCGCCCAGAACGGCCTGGCGTTTGTGTGTTCCCCCCGAAATCAGAATTGTCTGATCGCAGGATTTCACTGCGTCGAGCGGGACGGAGACCGTCCGCTCAGGCAGTGGCCCCTCCACTGGATTTCCGTCGATCGTGTAGAAACGGCCGCCGATCTCACCGACAGCCCCTCGACTTTCCAACTCGTCCAGCATGGTCGAGTCGACGAAACTGCCGGCAAACAAAGTCGTGGCCGTCGAAACAGCACCAACTCCGAAAACCATGATGTCGGAATCTGTTCCAGCCTTCAGTGCCTTCGAGATGACCGAGTCGTTTCGCATCGACTCCACCGTTGCTGGATCGGCATATAGCGGAGCATTGAGGCGAATAGGATTGGCCTGCAACTGTTGTGCGCATCGGCCGATGGTGAAGTCGACACCGGTTTGGTAGTCGGTCACCGTCATGGAGCCGTCAAGTTGTACCACAGCCGAGCACTTCGCCGCCCTGTCTGGCAAAGAACCTGCTACCGCAACAGTTTCCGGGCCCCACGTGAATCCGAGCACGCTCGACGGCTGCAGGCGGCGAACCAGAACTTCCGCTGCACGTCGGCCGAGCGCATCGAAGTCCGGATCGTCCGAGTCCGAATTCGCTTCGGGGACAATCAACACTTCGGCCAACCCGAAGTGCTTCTCCAGCTTCGATTCCAATTCCGTGTTCACCGAACCTTCGAGCTCGGGCGGAACCAAAATCTCGACCCTGACCAAACCTTGCGTCCGCGCCCTGGCCAACAGTCGCCCGGCCGTAGGCCTCGAGACGCCCAACTTCGCTGCAATCTCCGCTTGAGTAGCGCCTTCGAGGTGATACATGGTCGCAGCCCGCAACGCGAGCCGCACATCCTCGGAAGCAGGCAACTTCGACGGCTTGAGTCCTGTGGGCTGAGCCGACTGGTTCACACGGTCTCCTTGTGCATCAGGTTCAAAGTTTCTCGATCGTGAGCAAATGCTCACTAGATGTTCTTATGCTCATTAAGCTAACATCTAGGTTGTGACCCACACAACAGTTTCCGGAGAATCCTTCGATCTACCTGCGACAATTCGGGCAAATGTCCTCATTCAGACCGGGAAGATGCAGATGGTCGAGAGACCGCGACCGTCCCCGAAGGCCGGTGAAGTTCTCGTCCGCATCCACGCCGTGGGCGTGTGCGGGTCGGACGCGCACTACTTTCGCGAAGGCCGCATCGGCTCTTACGTCGTCAACGCACCCCTCGTTCTCGGACATGAGGCAGCGGGACGCATCGCCGCAGTCGGCGACGGCGTCGATCCGGGACGCGTCGGGCAGCGCGTCTCCATCGAACCTCAGAAGCCTGATCCGACAAGTCCCGAATCAAAGGCAGGCAGATACAACCTCTGCCCTCACATGGAGTTCTTCGCAACACCTCCGATTGACGGTGCACTCACCGACTACGTCACGATCGGTGCCGACTTCGCCCATCCAGTCGCAGATTCGGTGTCCTACGAAGCAGCTGCGCTGTTCGAGCCACTGTCAGTAGGGATCGCCTCAGCCCAGAAGGCAGGGATCACGGCTGGCTCTCGAGTGCTGATCGCCGGCGCCGGTCCGGTAGGAATCGTGACGACGCAGGTGGCCAAGGCATTCGGCGCCACGGAAGTCATCGTCTCGGACATCGATGCGGCCCGGCGTGATGTGGCACTGAAATTCGGCGCAACTACGGTCGTAGATCCCCGCGAAAGCGACCTACGCTCTCTCGCCGTCGACGCATTCATCGACGCTTCGGGTGCCACGGCCGCCGTAATCGACGGCATTCACGCCGTTCGGCCGGCTGGGACAGTCGTTTTGGTCGGAATGGGTGCCGACGAGATTCCGTTGCCGGTCCCGATCATCCAGAACCGCGAACTGATTCTGACCGGGGTATTCCGATACGCCAATACGTGGCCGATCGCCGCCGCACTGGTCGCCGCCGGCCGCGTCGATCTGGATTCGATGGTCACTGCACGCTTTTCACTCGAACAGTCGCAAGAGGCCCTGGTGGCCGACCGCATTCCCGGCAGCATCAAAGCCGTAGTCATCGTCGCCGAAGGAGACTAGAACTTTCATGGAACTCAATACGAAGACCTTGCACGACTTCGACACTTCACTCCAAGTGCCGAACTACGACCGGAGCAAAGTCACTACCGGCATAGTGCATTTCGGTGTCGGCGGCTTTCACCGTGCACACCAGGCCATGTACATCGATACTCTCCTGCGACGTGGCGAGGGCTTCGACTGGGGAATCTGCGGTGTGGGAGTGATGCCGTCGGACAAGCGAATGAGAGACGCACTCCGAGCACAGGACGGCCTCTACACCCTGGCACTCAAGCATGCAGACGGAACGCTCGAGGGCCGGGTCATCGGGTCGATAGTCGAGTACCTGTTCGCTCCAGACGATCCGCAGGCGGTGATCGAGAAGATGGCATCCGAATCGACGAAGATCGTCTCCCTCACCATCACCGAGGGCGGGTACAACATCTCGGACAGCACGGGAGAGTTCGACTCGTCCAATCCCGATGTGGTGCACGACCTTGAACCAGGAACACTCCCCCGCACCACCTTCGGTCTGATCTGCGCTGCACTCGCACTCCGTCGAGACCGGGGTCTGACACCGTTCACGATCATGAGTTGCGACAACATCGAAGGCAACGGATCAGTCGCGAGGAAGGCTTTCGGAGCCTTTGCTGCCCTGAAGGATCCCGAACTTGCGGAGTGGATCGAGAAGAACGGCGCCTTCCCCAACTCCATGGTCGACCGGATCACACCCGTCACGACAGCCGAGGTAACCACGGAGATCGCCGAGACGTTTGGCGTCGAAGATCAGTGGCCGGTCGCGGCGGAACCCTTCACCGCGTGGTTCCTCGAGGACGAGTTCACATCAGGCAGGCCCCCTTTGGAGAATGCCGGCGTGAATCTGGTGCCGGACGTTCGCCCGTACGAACTCATGAAACTGCGCCTTCTCAACGCCAGCCATCAAGGCATCGCGTACTTCGGCTACCTTGCCGGATACCGCCTGGTCCACGAGGCATGCCAGGACGAACTCTTGTCAGGGTTCCTGCTCGACTACATGAATCTCGAAGCGACGCCGACCCTTGACCCGGTACCCGGCGTCGACCTCGATCAGTACAAGAAGACCCTCATCGAACGATTCTCGAACCCTCACGTCCGCGACACGATTGCGCGCCTGTGTGCCGAGTCGTCCGATCGAATTCCCAAGTGGCTGTTGCCCGTCATTCGGGAGCAACTCGACGCCGGCGGATCGATCAACCTGTCCACGGCCGTTGTCGCCAGCTGGGCCCGCTACGCCGAGGGCACAAACGAGAATGGCGACCCCATCACCGTCGTTGATCAGATGGCGGACACTCTGGTACCTCTCGCACAAAAACAGTCGAGCGATCCACTGGCCTTCGTCGGGAACCGCCAAATCTTCGGCGATCTCGTGGACGACCGCCGATTTGTCGCAAGCTTCCGAAAGACTCTCGACTCGTTGCACTCCGTCGGAGCCAGAAAAACTCTCGAGGAGGTACGTGGGCTCTGACTACGCCGATACGTCGTTGAGGTGATGGATCGGATCGTGAATGAAGTAGGCCGCCAGCGATTCGACGGTGAACGCCGATCCGTCACTGCGGAGGCCCCGTCGTTGGCGGCCACCCTCCGGCACGGTTTCGAAGGCGTTCGCGATCTCCGCAGCAGCGTCCGACAATTCCGATGCCACCGTTGCCGGATCTTGGTCGTTGTATCGCTCGGCCTCAGCTGTTGCGTCCTGATCCCAGTTCTCGAATCTCGGATCGTCGAATTCGAGCATCTGTTCCAACCGCACCTTGAAGATCCTGAACACGTCGCGCACGTGGGCGGAATATTCCAACGCCGACCATGTTTCGCTGTCTGGCCGCACCGTCACGTTCTCGCGTTCGAGCACTTCAGCCCAGGAGGCGGCGTTGGCACGCACCAGATCGGGAACGTCCGTGAATGCGACGCTGGATGAATCGAACCCACACTCGGTGCAAGGGCGTTCGAGGACCCAGGTCCAATTCTTTGTATCCGGGGTGATCGGCATGGATCGAGAATAGTCCGCCAGAGCGGAGTCAGGCTGTTTTGCTTGGCCGATGAAACGAATCGTGCTCAGTATTGCGAATTTCCATAATCGTTTGCGGCATCTGGTTTGATTCGAAACATGCGCTCTTCGCTCGCCTTGGCCATCCTCGCCGCCGGCTTGATGATTGGGGGTTGCGCGGCGCCGGCGGTGCAGCAACCCGACACCGCAACGACAACCACCGAAACGGGCGGAACGTGGGTCCGAAGGCTCGACGTACCAGATTCCATCGAAAAGATATGCCAGTCGATACTCGGACTGGCCGAAGAATTGGGACGTACTCCTAGCGATTCCATGTCGCCGATCGATCGAGTCCGCGAATACATGAGCGGACCATACCGCGACTGGAGGGGATTCGACGCTGAGGGGCGTCAGCGCATCCAGGACGCCTTCGAAGCAGCGGAATCGGGATCTTGCGGTTGAGCAACGCGGGGCGTCCGGTTCGCCTATCGCACAACGGAATTACAAACACCGACGTATGAATGTCATTCCGTTGGTGACAAATATTCGTCCGCCTGCGACGGGTCGGTCACTGGAAATTTTCCCAGGGCTTTCAATTCAACTTCAAAGATTCTGTGACGCGATTGTGGCCGAGGCTTCACTTGGTCTCGTCAATCCTCACATGAAGGGCGTCGAGTCGACATGTACCCCTTCCGAACGCAGTAAATGCTCGGCCGCGCGAATCAACAGCGAAAGAGATTCGTACGAGAGTCCCTCGGTTGCGTGCATCAACCTGTCAGGCGCCGGAATTGACCGGTCGCCGGGCGCACCCTCGGATCTCCGCGCAGAAAGCACGGTCGAGAGTTCACGTTGATTCACGACCTGACCTGTACTGTCCGCTCGCTCGAACATGGCATTCAGCCGCTCGACCAGCTCCTGGCCTTCATTCGATCGAATAGTGTTGCCGAACAGCCTGTTTCGTTGTTCAGATTTGGCACCAGTCGGGATCGAGTCCTTGATTGTCACAGCGTGTTCTCCGTTACGTTGACCTGTCAGGTTGACCAGGGTTGCGACCCGACACAAATTCGCCGAGCCCTTGTCTGCGCCGTCCAACGACGTCGTGCCCATCGACAGCAAAGCGATCCCCCGGCGCCACCGACTTCCGGCAGCGCGACCTCGTAGTTGCTATTTGTTCACACTCTATCGTTACACTTTAGCAACAACTGTAACTCATCGGCAAGTGCTTTGTTCCGATTGCCCGGTTTGATCACAGTGCCGCAGAAGCAGCAGCTGTGGCGAACATGCCGACATGATCTGCGCAGTCCCGACCATCTCCGATCAGGCTGCCGTGAAGTTTGCGCCACCGCCAAAGTACAAGAGCGACATTCCGCCAACGAGCTCAAAGCGTAGGGATCACCGCGTCAGGCAACTGCCCAGCCGAGGCCGCGCCCAAAGTCCTCGCTAAAGATGACCTAAGTCCGACAGCACTTTTCACGAAAAAGAGGATCCCGCGTGTGCGGGATCCTCTTTGTTTTCCTTCGGAGCTAGAGACCGAGCGAGTGAAGGTGCTCGCTGATCTTCTCGAACATGAGCCTCTGACCAGCCGGCGTTGGATGCATGCCGTCTTCCTTGAGTAGCGTCGGGTCCGACAGCCAGTTCTCGGTGAGCGCATCGATGAAAGGTAGCTTGTACTGCTCAGCGGCGGAACGGATTCGATCGTTCACGTTGACAGCGGTCTCGGATGGAGGCCGGTTGTCCATGATGGGGCCGATGACTACAACCTTGGCGTCGGGAAGCCGATCTCGTAGCTGCGCATATAACTCCCGAGTCGCATCTCGCACTTCGAGCGGGTACGAAACATCATTTCGACCGCCGGCGATGATGACGACCTCGGGATTCACCGCAACGACCTGATCAATTTTCGCACCGAACGGTAGCTTGCCTTTTTCGGCGTTTCCTTGGACGTAGCCGGTACCACCGCTCGCAAAATCTGCCAGGTACCAGCGACGATCGAAGGCAAGCAGTGCCGGCCAGTGATCTCCCGTCGTGTTCGGAATCGAGTAAGAGTCCCCCAAAATTGCGACCGTGTCGAAGTCGTCGGTAGGGGCATTCAGTGCCGGCGCCAAACTGTCGGCCTGCGATACAGAGGCAGTTGCCCGACTGTCTCGGGATTGCTCGTACGCAAATCCTACGATCACCGCTACGACGGTGAAAACCACGGCACCGATGACGGCGACAGTTCGCTTGTTGGGTTTGATCACCCCGTAAACATACGGGGTCGAATCATGTTGCCTCTGAGCGAGTGTCAAGCATCTGTCGTACCGCTTGAATCGAACTTCGACAAAGGAGCGAAATCTCGCTCTCACAGCAGTCCGGGGCCCAGCTTGCTGGAAGTTACGGCGCGGCAAAGCATTCAGGGCACACTGTCCCCCATTCGACGGACCAAAGTCCATTTCCAATTCAACGCCGCGACAATCGGCAATCACGCAGCTATATTTCGTCGACACTTCAACTACTTTCGGTACGTCTGCACGGACGCGCGACAACACCCAGTCCCGCGCTCGGCAATCCCCTCTATTTTTCTCATTCGAAGAAACCGGCACCAGATGACAGGAAGAACGTCGACATGCCAGAAGAAGCAAAGCGCAGCAGTCGGCGACTGATCGCGATCGCAGCACTCGCGGTCGTACTCCTCGCGCAAGGCGCCTACTCGTTCGGTGTCCGCCCCGAGCCGTACCCGACAATTCGCATGCCCAGCTTCGGTGGCGTGCCCAATGCAGACGGCGAGTTCAGTGGAAGTGGCTTGGATATCACTCTCCATTACACCGACGGATCCACGATGAGTCCCAACCCAGTAGACCTCGCCGGCGATATTCGCTACTCATCCGCGAGAGCATCACTCGATTATGCGTTCCGCCCCAGCGGGGCAGGCGACCGCAACACCCGAACAGCGGACCCTGAATTGGTCGAATGGCTCCGAAACCGCAGCGTCGAAATCGGAAGTGGTGCCATCCCGGACAGTATCGAGTTCTGCTGGCGCAAAACAATTATCGACATCAACGACGGAACCGTTGCGTCAACTGACCCGTGCGAAACGACAAAGGTTGATCTATGAGAGCCCGTGCGGGAACTCTGTTGTTCCTGCGCGACTACATCGATCAGTTGTGCGAGTCGTACCGCGCGGATGCAAGGTTCCTTGCCGTCATTCGAATCCTCTTCGCACTGTATGTGATCGCGTTTCCCATCGATTACGAGTGGGCGGGCAAGGTTCCGGCGATTCTGTTTCATCCGCAGTCCGGTCCGTTTTCCGTGCTGTCGCCACCGCCTTCCGAGAGCTTCCTCGTCGGCCTCGAAGTCATCCGTTTCATCCTGGCATTAGCCCTTCTCGTCGGCTATCGAACGATGTTCGTATCCGTCGCGATGACAGTCGTGCTGGTGACCGGTAGCGGGATCGTTCATTCCTTCGGCAAGGTCGATCACTTCATTCTGTTCGAGCTCTTGCCTGTGGCTATGGCCGCTGCTGGATGGGGCGCCACATTATCCCTCGACGCACGACGCTCACGTACACAACGCAAAGCACCCCGGACCAGCGGGCTGCCGATGCTCATCTGGGCTGTAACGATCGCCTACGCCCTGTTTACGGCGGCACTACCGAAAGCTGTGTCGGGATGGTTGAACCCTGAATTGCAGGCAACCCGGGGCTATGTGGCACGAGACGTGGCTGACCCGACCAAGCTCGGCCCGTTGACATACGAACTATTCGACATTCACGCGATGTGGCTCTGGAAGGCACTCGACTACGCCACTGTCTTCGCCGAAGGATGGTTGATCGTTGCCGTCCTCTTCCCTGCGTTGTTCAGGATCGGGATTGTCGTCCTGCTCGGATTTCACCTCGGGGTTTACCTCGCGTTGGGCATTGAGTTCGACAGCTACATCTTTGTGTATCTGCCGTTCCTGTCGGCACCTGCCGTATGGATAGCCAAGCGAGCCCTAGGCAGAAAGCCCGATAGCGCTAACAAGTCGGCGCCGGATACTCAACGTCAAGTGTTTCCCGCCAGTTCGGACGCACCGTAGATCTACTCCGCGGGCGCGGACCTTCCGACATAGTTCGTGAGTACCCCAGCGCAGGTTGGCGATCCTCAGGCCCCTCAGCCGCGGGATCAAACAAACCTGTTGTCTCCCAATTAGATTCCGAGCATTTCTACATTCCATGGACATTCGGTCCGCAGACTGACGCCCTGATCGCCGATTCGGCGCCATTCGGGCTTCACTTCGCCTGTTGAGGGCAGCCGAGCCGCGGGGGGTCGGCTCGACTGCCTGCACCTACACCAGGCGAAGATGGTTTTCGTGCCGGCTAACTGTTCAACCAGCGTAAGTCGACGCTCGGGGTGTCGCTGGAACGCATCGTCGTCACCTGTAGGTCGGGCTCGCGCCAGCAGGTACAGACAATTGTTCAGTGAACCCTGAGGTCGATCTTCGAAATCATCTTCGATCGCCGTGCGTAGGTACATCTAGAGCGTGACACTTCGTCAGGTTGAGCACATACGCTGAATTGCCCGGATCGGTACCTATTTTCCTTCGCCTTCCGAGTGGTCGCTGTCTCGGTCACATCCAGAAGCGCTGCACATCCGACTCTGTCGGGAAATTGGTCATATGAATCCGAGACTTTCACCTCATCTGGAATCGACGATCATGATGCGACGATTCCTTGCGTGACCACGAATGCTCGACTCAGGCGCAACCGCAGGCGCATTGCCAGGCGATTCAATCCCAACAACCGGTGGGCAACTGTCCTGGTGGTTGCACTCTGCGCACTTGTCGCCTTGGCGATCGTCTGCAGCATGCTCTTCGACAAAAGTCATTGGGGCTGAGCCGCGGGCTCGCGGCACCTGAATGTGGAGCTACTGGGGCAGTATTCGAAAAACTCTGACCAGGGGAAACAGTTATCTGAGCTCATCAATAAAGTGGAGTCGTCTAGAAAACGCCAGGTCAGCCCGATCGTCACTCCCCCACCACGAACCCACAAATTGGCTCGGCGACTGTCAGACGAGAACATAGCGGCGTTGGTAGCAGCGTATCGAGCTGGTGACTCCACGCCAACACTGCAGCAACGGTTTCAACTCAGCCAAGGCAGTGTCCTGAAGATACTTAGTGACCATAACGTCACGATGCGAGGACAAGGACTCAGTCGTGCGCAGATCGAACACGCAAGCGAGCTATACCGAGAGGGCTGGACACTGGCACGACTTGGTACACACTTCCAGACTGCACCCAACACGGTACGACGTGCACTGATCAGCAAGGGAGTGGTGATGCGGGCACGAGGCGGGAGTCGGCCGGCGAAGTGACAATCACATAATCGGATCTCTGCGAAAGACTGGCGTCATTTGGCCACGTCAAGTTCCCTTGCTGACACGGAGACGCGCGCTGAAGATCACCCGAGCATCACTGGGCAATCGACAAAGGCAGACTCACCCCACGCCGAATACAAGGGCGATATCAGCGGAGAAGGACAACCGGCCAGCGAACGTGAGCTCACAGACCGCCTTGCCTGCCACGCGATCTCACATTCACGTTGAGAACCGTCCGGAGTCGTGAGGAGGCACACGTCCATCTCAATGTCGGCGCTCCTCCCTAGACTTGTACCCGCAACGGACCGAGGGAGAATACTCCCCACTACGGAAAGGGTCACGCCGTGATCGAAAACAAAGTGGCAACGAACGCAAGTGCCGAGGCGCTCGAGCTGGCAATTGGTCTACAGGCCCAATGGCCTGGAATCGGACACTTCGGTCCGCAAATCGGAAAGCTCATCGTTGATGAGTTTGGGTACCGAAAACTCGGCGCGCCGCGCGCAGGGCAACCGTCCTCGACAGACGAAGCGAGCGACGAAGCGAGAGAACTCGGTACGAAGATCGCCAGGCACGAACCTGCACTCCAGATGATGGCACCGCACATCAGTTATGTGGCCGTCGACTTCCTCGGTTACCGAATTGCGTGACGGATCTCGCCGAGTGCTCCAGCAAATGATGAGAGCACTCGGCAGAACCAGTCAATCAATCCTAGATTATCCTGCCACTGCCAACACCATGAACGCCGCGCAAGATCGACCCCATCGGAATTTTCTTCGAATGCTGCGATGATTACAAAGACCCATAACTAGAGTCGCATACTGGCGACTCTCCCTCTTCATCTGACGATTCTTCTAATAGAAGTACCCGAAACCACATCATCCTCATACCCTTTACAATCCAAAAGTTGCGCAAGTTCATTGAGTGACAACTATTCTGCGGTAGAACCGACGCTGCACGAGATCCAGGTCTGAAAAATTGAGATTTGCCCGGTAAGCCAACAGTTTGAAACTCACCATCGTTCGAAACTCAGACAACCAGCAAGATACATGAATTGAAACCAAACCGATAAACCAAATTTAGCGCTACATCATTTGGTCGGTTGCGAAACCTATCATTTAGATCGTTTGTTCGAACAATTCTTCGACCACTTGTTCAACTCTTCGGAGACACGAATAGCGAGATACTCAATGCGATGCTCCATATCCTCGAAATCCAGACCAAAGACCTACTCAATCACGCCGTAAAGCGGCTGATCAAGCGTGAGTTTACTGAGATCAATTCGACTATCGGGACCGTAGTGCATCAGGGTATTGCGCAGATATTTCTTCGTCGGGTCGGCGATAAGCAACGCGTCCGAATCTGTCAAGATATTGGCTGCGTGCGCACGCGAAACTGCTAGCAAACTAGTTTTATACTGACTCCTTAGAATTTCGAGACTACGCAGGATTTGATATACCGTCAGATATCGCAATTTAAAGATCGTCTGTCGCGACGCCATGGTGACATCAAGGCTAAACAGCTCGACACAGGTATTCATAAGGCCCTGGAATACGCTGAGGAGCATATTGATCTCCGGCGTGCCGTCACCGTTGAACCCTTGGCGAAACCACGCTGCAGAACGAACATCCCGACTGACCAGATCAGCAATACTGATGGATGTGGCAAACGAGTGATCCGAAAGAACCGAGATATCTTCCTTACTGCTGAAGTATTGACCGAACTCCTGCGCGATCTCATTGAGCGTCTTCTCTGACGACTCGCTCAGGAGCAGATCCGCCGGCGGATATCCGAGCGCAAATGTCGTGGCGAACGTCGATGTCACAAGTGCATCACGGTGCCACGTTAGCCCGAGATCAGCCTTCCACGCCGAGGCGAACGGTAACCGTACCGGCTCGATGAATGCTCGATGGTGTGCCGGGGCGACCTCGTTGGCAAAAAAGTCTAACTGCCCCTGTACGCCTCGATGCGTGTCCTCAAACAGCTTCAAGCTGTGCCTTGAGCGAGTCAACAAGTCAGCTGCGCCGACAGTGAAAGTAGCGCTGGAGGCAGCAGCTGGATCTAAACGCTGCAGTTGTTTGTGTGACTCGTACATAATGAGTGACAAATAACTGAACATACAGGACAGGGCCGTCGGAGCCACCGCACCAGCCTGCGGGAGACTCCTGATGAAACGGCCCGCGAACGCGGCATCCGTACTGATGGCATGACGAATTAGCGCACTACGGGCCACGGCTGTCACTCGGCATCCTTCAGGGCCAAATATTTCACTTTCACGACATTGCCTGCGTTGTTTTCTGCTCGATCTGTTAGTACGGCCGGCTGAGATCGGAAGGCAGCCAGAAGCACAGCAGATTAGGCGGCGAGCTGAATGTTACTCCTCTCCTATCAGCAGAGGCCACAGCGATTTCGACACGCAACTCGAAGTACTCACTTAGCAAGGTTCGGCTGTACCCCGCCCGCATCGTCTCCAGTGGCGCGGCCGTCACGAGCATGAACGCAAACCGAAGATGCCGTACATATCACTACCCTGGCTTGTCATTGGCACGAAATGGGAGGAAAGCTCGGCGTCGACCGCGCGGAACGGTTCGGCAACAAGCCCAGCTGCTGACGGGGGAAGGTTATGCGCGACACTCACCGCTGCGAAAGATCAACGCATCTTCAAGCCACTGACTCATAGAAAATTGAACGGGTACGCACAAAAAGTAGCCAAGAAGGCCACCCACCTAGCCACGCCATCCTCCCACGCCCTGCTGTACCTACGAGTCAGCGCTCGACAGTGGCTACGCCCGCACATCGGACCAGGCTGCTCCGGCCGCACGATCACCCAACGACCAGTACTTCAAGAACTCCCCGAAGACGTGTGGTCCGACAGAAACATCAGTACCCAACATTTACGACCTGTCATAAACACCTGTCCCGATTCGCACGCAACCAGGCCGACAATGTCCATATCGTCACCGAACTGACCGCACACAAAGTCACGTTCGTCAGCGCCGCCAGAAACGTCGACGCCATACCCGTCGGCCAACTCACTCACGGACTCCTCGCTGCTGTCAACGAATACCGCTCCGCACGCGAAGACGCTGACATCGCCGACAACGGGCGAAAAGGCCATACTCGGTGGCACTCTCGGACGCGCCCTTCGGCTGTCGACACCAACTGACAGCGAGCTACCGGACACTGGTTCAACGCAGTTCGAACAATCCACGTGATGAAGAACCCCGCGTCGACCCGGCCGTGTGTCCTTCATGAAGTAGATACCTGGGCGATTCCTCGCACATATGGTTTCAGTTGTGTCAGCCAACGACATGCACGATCGCGCCATCTGGCCGAGGCGGTCAGTGGACTACATAGACAGGTATATCCGGGCCCGCTGTCGGATCAACTAGCGGCTGCCCATAGGCTTCTTGGCATCACGAAATGTTCGAGGGATTGCACCGGGAAGAGGGCCAAATGGCAGATGAGACCAACGTCCTTGATCAGCTGATCAGCCAGATTCAGGACGAGTCTCTGCGCAGTCGCCTCGCTCGGGAGGTCGATCTTCTCCGCGGTTCGCGGCGGTTCGGCATGGTCTTCGATCGGCACCTGCCTGAGTCAGTTCGTTTGGTTGATCACCCGATCCGCAAGGGCGTCCGTGTGACGCTTCGTGACGAGTCGATGATCGAAACGTGGACAGTCCTTCGGTTCACAGACAAGACCCGCGAAGTCGCCGTTCTCGTTGGAGATGGAGGGGAGCAGCTGGCTGCCGATCTCGTTGTGGTGCGAGAGTTCGGGGAGCCAATCTATCCCGGCTTGCAGTCAATTGAGCAGATCGCCAACGGCTCGAACGATGCGCCCTGGCACATCGTGATCAACGGCGAAAACTTTCACGCGTTGCAAGCGCTGCGGTCGACGCACCACGAGAAAGTAGATCTGATCTACATAGATCCGCCGTACAACACCGGTAACGATGGATGGATCTACAATGACCGATATGTAGACCAGAACGATCGAGCCAAGTCCTCGAAGTGGCTTTCATTCATGGAGCGTCGACTGATCATTGCCCGCGACTTACTAAAGTCAACCGGCGCGATCATCGTCGCGATTGGAGACGAGGAGCATCATCGGTTACGAATGCTCCTCGACCAGGTCTTTGGCGATCAAAACTTCATCTCTGATGTTGTCTGGCAGGGCGGCCGCAAGAACGATTCACGGTACGTCTCAAACGGCTCTGACTACATGTTGATCTACGCCAAAGACGAATCGACGATTGCAGCGAATCAGATCCGGTGGCGTGAGCAGAAACCGGGACTCCATGACGCATTAGGTGCCGCCCGCGAGATCTGGCTCACTACCGACGGGGACCATACGAAGGCCACTAAAGCGTGGAGAAAGTGGTTGAAGGAGTTCAAAGCCACCGGGGCCGCCTCAGACGCAGTCACACGCTTCACCACATTGGATGTCGATGGTCGACCGATCCGTACAGACGGAAGTATCGCGAGCCCAAATCCTCGGCCCAACCTTACTTATCCGTTGGTTCATCCTGAAACGGGCGGTGAAATACCTCCCCCCAAGAACGGCTGGCGTTACTCGCGCGCCGAAATGCAACGCCGCATTAAGTCCGGTCGGATTGTCTTTGGCGCCGACGAGTCGCGTATTCCTAGCGGGAAGACATTCTTGGACGAAATGGACACCCAGGTCGCTGAATCAGTCTTCGTGAGAGACCGGAACCCTTCTGGCAAGCATCTAGAGTCGATACTCGGCGAGAGGCGATTCCCCAATCCGAAGGACTTGGACGTCTTGATGCGGTGGATCAGCCTTGCATCTGATTCCGACGCAGTGATCCTGGACTTCTTCGGCGGCTCAGGTACGACGACCGAAGCAGTGATGCGCTTGAATGCGCAAGATGGCGGTTCACGTCAGTCGATTCTGATCACCAACAATGAAGTCGGTGCACAAGAAGCAAAGAAACTGCGCGCGCGTGGCGTGCACCCGGGTGATTCAGAGTGGGAATGCCGCGGCGTGTTCGAGTACGTATGCCGCCCGAGACTCTCAACTGTTGTCACGGGCGTGCGTCCTGACGGATCCGGCCTCTCCGACGGATTGTCAGCCAATGTCGAGATGTTCGACCTCACGTATCTCGATCCCGGAATGGTCCGTCGCGGACGTGAGTTCGCCGCGGTCGCACCGCTGTTGTGGCTCGAAGGTGGCGCGCGCGGCGAACGGATCGAAGAAATTCCAGAAGCCGGATGGTCATTGTCCGAAGCGTATGGAGCGTTGTTCGAGATCGATGCTCTTACCACGTTCACCGGTGCGGTGGTTGAAGCAGTGACTGCCGGTCGAACACCTCAGGTTCTATTTATCATCACGGACTCCCCTGCGGAATACAGTCAAGCAGTCGAGCGACTCCCGGTCGGGGTCGAGACTGTCCAGCTATATGAGGACTACTTGTCGAACTACACGATCAACACAGCCGGGGGTATCCGGTGAGATTCGCGCTGGAGCCGTATCAGAGCAACGCGGTGGAGTCGGTGATGACGAATCTAGTCAAGGCACGCGCGGGATATCTGGAGGACGGTGAGCGCACTGCGGTCGGTCTCACAGCCCCGACCGGCGCAGGCAAGACGGTTATTGCCACGGCGGTACTTGAAGGTTTGTATCTGGGCACTCCTTCCCGCCCCCCGAACCCGAGAACCACAGTGTTGTGGATCACCGATGATCGTGCACTGAATGCTCAGACGATCGGCAAGATTCACCAGGCGTCTGGCGGGGGGATTGCCATGAACCGGATCCGGTATCTCGGGGAGGCAGATCAGCGAACTCTTGAACCTGGATTGATCTACTTCGCGCATATCCAAGCCCTCCAGAAGAATTCGACCCTACACGCGATCCGCGCCGACGGTTCTCGCAATGACAAGCGCACGCACGGTGGCTGGGAAATGATCGCCAACACAGTGCGCGAGCGCGGCGAGGACTTCCTCGTGATCTGGGACGAGGCACACCGTGGATCGGGTACCAGCAAGACAGATCGGAAATCGATCGCCGGGACTATTGTCGGCGGAGGACAGACCAACATCGGTACCGTCCAACCGGCAGCGCCGATGGTGCTCGGGATCTCGGCGACACCCGACCGGTTCGACGCAGCGATGCGTGCCGCGGACAGAACGGTGCGTCTAGTCGAGATCGCACCGGGAGAGGTACGCGAGTCCGGTCTGCTCAAAGACCGAATCCTGCTGCGCAGCGTCGGTGAGTCGCAGTCCGCAGATAACACGATGCTCGAACTTGCAGTCAACGACCTCAAAGCCGCCGACAAGGCGTGGCGGACACATCACGAGATTACCGGCGATCGGCTGGTCGAGCCGTTGCTCGTTGTACAGGTCGAACCGAAGGTCACCGAACCGCGGCTCGTGGAGATCTTGTCTGTGATCGAATCCGCATGGCCAGACTTGACCGACTATGCGGTCGCACACGCTTTTGGTGACCCACACGGACCGCTCAGGGTTGGAGATCGCAGCATTCGCTATCTGCCACCAGAAGCGATCTCCGGCGACGATCGCGCTCGCGTGGTGCTGTTCAAGTCGGCTCTCACGACGGGATGGGACTGCCCTCGCGCTGAAGTTCTGGTGTCGTTTCAGGGTAAGGAGTCCTATACCGAGATCGCGCAATTGATTGGCCGACTGGTGCGCACGCCGTTGGCGAAACGCGTCGACGCCGGCGATGACCGCCTAAACGAAGTAGCCGCCTACCTCCCAGGTTTTCGTACTGAGCACGTTATGCGCGTCGTGAATGCTCTGACCGAGGACGAGACGGTGCAGGTCGAGATCGTGGTCTCGCCTGTCGTCTGTGGACGTTCGCCAAATGTGCCCGCCGCGGTATTCGAGCTTCTTGACACTCTGCCCTCATACACACGACAGAAGGCGACCTTCAGTACTCGTACCGCGCAACTGATGCGGCTTGCTGCCGGGCTCACCGAGCACGGTGTTGAGGCTCGGGGATCAACGAAGGCGAAGCAATGGATTGTTGACCAGATGAGGGCCGCAGATGGCCAGCACCGTGACGAGCTCGATGCCAAGGTCAAAGATATTTTGTCTCTGACCGTCGGGACGACGATGGTCGCGTACGGCGAGGCGATCATGCAGAGCGTTGGGAAGAGCGATGCCCGAACAAACGAGCGGGATCTCGACGGATACTTCCGCCGCGCTCAACGGGTCCTCCCGGATGGGTCAGCTAATTGGTACTTCAATGCGCTTTGTGATGATGGCGACGACGATGTCGACGCTGCCGCACGCCTGTCGGCGATGGCATCGCTAGGTTTCAAGGATGTCATTGAAGAACAGGCAGCCGAGCTAATCAGCGCATGGCGTGAGCGGCACCAATCGGAGGTGTCACGTCGGCCGCGTCATATCCGGGATCAGATAGAGCCGCTCTGGTACCTCGGCGGATCACCGATGCTCCCCACGACGGTAGAGATTCGCGACGCGTACCCGGCCGCGACTGAGAGGGTGCGAGGTGACGCGACCGAGGGCATCACCACATACCCGAAACACCTGTATGTGATCCCCGACGGTAAACCGAATGCCGGTGGGTTTCCCGTCGATACCTCCGGTTCGTCGTGGGAATCCGAGGTTCTGCAGTCAGAGCTCTCGTCCGAGTCGCTCGTTGCCTGGTATCGCAATCCGTCCTCGGGCCGGCATGCCCTCGCCGTGCCCTACATGTTCGGCGACAAGCATCAGTTGATGCACCCAGACTTCCTGTTCTGGCATAACGATGGGGGGATTTTTACCATGGATATTGTGGATCCGCACCGTCCGGACCTGTCCGACACTTCCGCTAAATGGGCCGCTCTTGCTCGGTATGCACGGGAGCATTCTGATCGAGTTCGAAGGTGCATAGCTGTCATCAAGATCAGCGGCGCGCTGAGAGCACTTGATCTGACTACCTCGGGCATCGAGGACCGAATCTCGAATGCTACGAACCAGAATTTAATGGAAGCACTGTTCATGAGCGACGGCATGGCATACCAGTGAGCGATGGACTACAACATCTTCAACAACAGACTTCGGAGGGAAGTGAATTGGCACGACTGCTGGCATCGCACATGTTTTCTCCCTTCATACGACTGGAGTGCGGATCGAGGCTGGACTCTTACGGCCTTCTCCAATGAGAGCAGAGCACCCATAGACTCGTAATCATGTTCAGTTCAAGCCGATCGGAGACCGTTGCGAGCTAGTCGACTCACGTGAGATTCGACGCTTAGCCAACCCAGTCGGACCCATCCGTCTTTCCGTTCGAACTCCACGATGTCTGCGTCAAGGTCGCTGTCATGAGTTATCGACGATTCGCCGCCGATGGGAATCCCGACCGATCGCAATCCCTCGGGTGATGACCGGCTTGGAACCAGATCCGATCATCAAAACTCTGCATCCCGGAACTGGGCCTACACACCGCTCTACAGAGCCACACAGTGTAAGTTACTCAACATGCCTAGGGAAGCAACACAAGAGCAAGGACGGATTGGGGCACGCACTGCTCAAAGATGGCTTGAGGCCACCACTTTTGTGGAACTTCCTTGGAACTCGTACAAGAATGAGGCATTGTGCGAGGTCGAATGCTTAAACGACTCAGTCAAAGTATTCGATCTTGCGGGCTACTTCCTCAAAGAGGAACGGACACCCGTTTCTGTCGAGGTCAAGAACGTCACGACTGATTCACATCTCCGCGAGAAATACCATGAATTTTTGGCCGTGGCATATAGTTCAACTGCACGACGGCTATCGAAATCCCGCGCCGATGATAAACGAAATTTCATGTGGGTATCGTGGCATCCATTCGGTCCCATGAACCGTTGGGCACATCTTGAGTCCCCCGACGAGATTCAAACCGCATTGTCCTCGCATAAGGAACTTTTGGGGGACCATGAAGTAGATCAACAGATTCTTCGTACTGTTTCCGAACGCACTTGGGTATTGACATTCAATCCCAAGCAGGAGAGTTTAAGTCTTGACGCAGACGAGCTGGCGAAGGTACTAACCGCGCTGCCACGAAAGAAGTCCACCCTATGACCTTCACGGCATCAATTCGCGCGGCAATGGACACCGCGGACGGCTTGGAATACATCGATCGGGTCAAAGCTGTCGTTCGCCAACAGCTAGAGGAGCTCGATAACACTGCGCATATCGATGACACTCACTATTTCAACCACAGCGCAGTTCCTGATTTCGTGGTGAGATGGCCTGGCGAGCGCGGGGAACGGCGGATTTACCTGCGCGACTCGTACTCGTCGATCGCTGCCGGCGACGACACTCACTACTTATCCAAGGCAGAGCCTGTTCTACTTTCGCTAGAAGGTATCGAAGATCGCGAAACCCCATCCCCGGAAATCCACAACACCGGGCCACTTACGCCTTTGAGTCGAACGCTCGTGACAGATGTGAGCGCCGTCGAGGTCATCGCAGGCGTAAACGGAACCGAGACTTCTCCTCTCTCTGGATTGGTGCGAGCCAACTTCATCCGCGGTGCACGGGGGAATATTGACCACCACAAAGCTGAACTCCTCGTCGATGGTTCGTCGGACATCGATACCCGCCTCGATCCGGATGGTCTCGCGACGCTGATCTCCGATAGTTTCGTCGAAGACGCCGCGGCGCGCATCAATCGCACGGCACAGCTGATTGAGCTCGCAACGCACGCCACTTCGGAGGACTTGCAGGCACGAATTTCACTTGCTGGTGGCGCGCTATCACTGGCGGAGCTTCGCCACCTCCTCCCCTGGCTGCTAACACAACCACAAGCGATCGAAAACACTGCTTTCTGGCGTTACATCGGAACAATGATGTCTTTCGACGACATTGAGAGGATTCGAGACGATATCACCGAACTTGACATTTCACCGCTTATCAATGCCAATGCAGACCATTGGGAGGCCAACTGGGCATACCTCGGAGTGTCTCGGAGACCGGTCACCGATGAGCCAGCGACCATGATGCCGAGTAGTCACAACTATCGTTGGTCATTTGAATCCGGCCGACTCGGCATCGACGTGGGTACGCAGCGAATCCTTGTGGCCAAGAACGGCAGACTCATCAAGGCTCGCGACAATATCTCTGCGGCCTCGTGGGAGAACTTACGCGGACCTCTAGCAAATTACCGACTCGCACGGGTCGCACTGCACGGAATTCGGCGCTCAATCACGATAGATGCAGAGCAGAGCCCCGACGTACGCAGTGATGTAGAAGACGTGGCCACTTCGCTCGATGACCGCTATTACGTCACCGAAGCCACAATCCGAGTGTCGTCCACTACCACCACCAATGGCTTGTCAGATCTGCTCGTTGATTTTGGCGGCAGCACTGTTCATGCGAGGTCGGGAGCAAGCATCCGCGACCTCACCACAATTGCAGGGCAGGTTTTGAACTTCCGCCAACCCCTCACACCCGATGAAATTGCACGAGTGTTCTCGATCGACTTCGCGTCACCACCAGACGATGAACAGTGAGGGTTTCAACATCGTTTCACGGATCCTCTGAAATCAATCATTGACTCGACCTGGTTGATGCTGCATGCTTGCATGAGTCATTCAATCGAAGGTGGGTCAATGTCGACGATCAACTCAATCGGTGCCGTTCAACTGGGGCATCGCCTTACTCAACTACGCGAACAGACGGGCCGCAAGCAGGGCGAGCTCGCTAAACAGGTCACGTGGAGCCCTGCCATGCTGTCGCGCATTGAAGCCGGCGATCGCCAGATTTCAGACGAAGAACTCAGCCTGCTCCTGGCTGCCATCGGGACCCGCGAAGCCACAGAGCTAGCCGAAGCGATGGCTCGCGATTGGTCTATCCTCCCCCGCCCGGCACTCGATCATTCTGACCAGGACCTACTCTGGGACGCCGAACAGCTGGCCAACTCGCTCCTGCAGCTCGCTGTCACGCCGAGCATCCGTCCTGCCTTCGAACGACGACTGCAGGAATACATCGAAGAGATCCGTGAGGCCGCCAAGCTCCTCTTGCGCCGAGAGCACGGGATAGCGTTCATCGGCAGTATTGGGGCCGGAAAGTCGACGGCAATTTGCCGCGCCACAGGCCTTGAGGTTGAGGGCCAACAGGGGCGTCCATCGCCCGTGCTCGAGACAGGCGGCGGAGGAATTACGCTGTGCGAGGTCCATCTCCGAGTCGGCCCTGGCTACGGTGTCGTCGTAGAACCGCGCACGCATGACGATATCCGCGTTGACGTCGAAGACTTTGTCGACCAACTACTCCGCGCGGGACAACCCGACACGAAAGACGAGCACGCGGCTGAGGGTTTCCGAGCCGTTCCACGCGAGATCGAGCGGGCCATACGCAACATGGCGGGCTTGAACCCAACGCGGACAAAGGGCGCCGACGGAAAAACCGTCCGATCTGACCCCGCTAAGGACCTCGCCACGGCTATCCCGTCAAAGCGCGAACTCGTCGTCGAACTATTGACACGGATGGGACTCCATCGACGAGACCGCCGAGACGAGTGGTTTGACCCCAGCATTGCCTCAAGCCCGTTGGACTGGTTGAAGAGCACTTTCGAACGCATCAACAATGGTCGACACCCCGAATTTTCGCTTCCAACGCGTATCGAACTGGTCCTCCCGGAGCTGATGGCGAACATACCTGGGTTGACGATCAACATCGTTGATACAAGAGGTATCGATCAGCCAACAGGCCGGGCGGACCTGGAATCACATCTGGAAGACCCGCACACCGTCGCGGTACTGTGCTCAAGCTTCAACGCAGCACCGGAGCAGTCTGTACAACACCTTCTCAAACGGGCCCGAGACATCGGAAACCCTCAAATCGACTCCAACTGCGCAATTCTCGTCCTTGCTCGACCGGAGGAAGCACTTGCGGTCAAAGACGAAACTGGGCTCCGGGCGGAATCGATCGAGGAAGGGTACGAGCTCAAGTCTGAACAGGTCAGCGTCGCCCTCGGACCCTACCAACTCGATTCGATGCCCGTCGAGTTCTTCAACGCTCTCGACGACGATCCGAATCGGCTTCGAGATTTCCTCGCTAACCGTGTGGCACATACTCGGCAGGAGTTTCGTCGACAGCTTCGCGACATCCTGGCAAACGCTGAGAACCTGATCGCAAATGCCGAGCAAGAACAAGTTCTTGAGGTTCAACGCGACGCTAGCCGTCTCGTAAGTAGCTGGGCAAAGAACAACCGCGAACCAGCCACAGTACGCAGCCAAATCCACGACACATTGTTTACCGAGATCTCCTCTGCTCATGCAAGTTCCGTCCATGCCGCGGCCAGGCGTGGAGGTGAGTGGCGGTCGCTCAGCTACTCACATCAACTTGGATTCGGCGCGCGCCGACTCGCAGTCCTTACCCTGCGTGATTCGGTGAAGAGCTTCACCTCTCTATGCGAGACACTCTCGGACTCGATGCCTGAGGCCAACGAGCTCCTGTCGCAGGCGGCACGACTGATGTCGCAGACCTACGACGATCTGCTCAAAAAGATGCAGCTATCCGGAAAAACCCTGTACCGAAAGCAACTGCAGGAGGACACTGCAATGTGGACTGACTGTCTGCAAGCATGGGGCCAGGGGTCCGGCTACCGAAATCGGGTCGTTGAGCGCAATCGCGACTGGTTCGCGGAGAAGGACCGTGTGGACCTTGAAGGCGAACTTCGGATGACGCTGGCGCGTGAATGGACGACGCTACTCTCTCGTCTCGAGGCCATATTTGACACAGACTAGCTGTTCCACCTAGCACTTCCTCGCAGATCTTGAGATTCTCACCAATACCGACGACAGTCAGGTCGTAGACATGACTGCCCCGGGCCAGACTACGCGTTGCGAGGAGCCCTCATAATCTGAACCCGCCTAACCAGTGCCCCGACGACCAACTAAACGTCGGGGCACTGTCTTGGAAGGTCAGTAGGTCGGCAACGAAAGCAAGTTGTCGTTAGGTACGCCATTCGCGAACGTGCGCAGGTACGGAACGGCTCCGGGGCTATGCACAGTTCCCACCTCTGATCGCGATTGCGGACCAGTCACATAAGCGCTGCCCTTCTGATTGTCGATGTAGTCCACCATCTGTGCCTTGGTGTTCTCCCCGATATTGCCGGTTGATTCGTTGAGCCATTTGACGTTAGTGATGTGCTCGTTCCGTGTGCCACCGGGCGACATCCGACGGTGAGTGACCCGAACTGCCATGGTTCTTCCTCATTTCCTTTGAATTCCCGACCCTCAGTTGTTCTACCAAAAGATACCGACAACCTCAGGATCCGCCGTTGACTATGGCTTTCATGGGGGCGCTAAATCGCGGCCCTCGGTGACCATGCTCGGATTGCGAGAACCGGCCCCTCACTGATGTGAATGATGTGGTTTACCGCTTCCCGAACATCACGAGCCGTCCATTCGTAAATATGGAAACTATCCGGGCGCAAAAATGCACCAAGTTTTGCGGTCGCGACATCTTCGACTGATCCAACGTGTGTACCTTCGGTCCATATTGAGTGAGGTCCGGCATCATTGGAAGGATCGGCAAATGAACATCGGCGACGAGTGCATCTACCAGTTACGCGACGGAACCCCGATCGAACGCGTTCGGATCGTTGGTGTCGACGAACGAAAGAAGACTCCACGCTACGAGGTGAGCTTTCTTGACCGCGCGGAACCTTCGAAAGTCGAGAATGTTCCCCGCAACCGACTGCACGGCCCATGGCACAACGCCCAGGAATTCCGCCGAGTTCAGGACGGGTGGGCCGCGATAAGCCGCTACGAGCTCACGGAAGCGGAGGACTACGCCGCTTCCCACGTGTTCGACGTGCTTGTCCCCACCGAGATCGCCACTCTAACGTGGCGACCCGTTTCATGTGCAGTGTCGATCAGCGACATCGAGGCGCTCGACCGGATGACGGGCCACCCCACGCAGAGCATCGCCAACGCCGTCACGCACTTCGAACTCGACGACGAACTGATCCTCTCCCCCGCCGCCGCTGTCACGATCGCGGAACACGTCTGCAGGAAAAACCCAACACCGATTCTCGACTGGTTGCGCGACGAAGAGAAGTCAGCTCGGGAAGCCTGCAAGCACGGAAAGCCCTATCCACGCCGTGACGACCCTAATCACCGTTCGTCACCGGAATGGGAATACCAGTACTACCTGGAACACACGCGCCCGGTCCATGAACTACTCCGCCAGTGGGCCGGCCACCGAGCGATCGCCTTCTACGACAGACTCGCTGCTGCTGAAGCCGAAGTTCATCGCCTCGACGAGTTGGTCGGCCGACTGCTCGACTCCTTGAAGCAGAACGAGATAGTCCATTTCGCGGCCGCGATGGAGGAAGAGTACGAGAAGAACCGGATAACACCGTTCAATGTCCGACCCGACATCGACCGCCCGCTCGATCTTTCCGAGATACCAGTTCGGTATGTCGAGCGGCGTCGAGGTCGCTGGTGGAACTGATTTACCACCGCACCAACCGCACGACGCCGGGTCAGCGTTGACGACAGCCTGAGAACATCGCGTTGCGACGGCCTTTGGAAACCCGTCACATCATGTTCTGGAGGCCGACATGAAGAGTTGAGCGAATGCCACATCCAGAGAAGAAGGAGACCGTCGAATGGGAAATCACCGACTAGGTGGAACCGGTTTGTCGGTTTCGTTTACCGCGGTGAGCACCGACACCGAAGAGAGATCGGAGGGTCGCAGGTGAGGAAATAACTGGAGTCAAATGCGCAACCCCAGTCTCGATTGAGGCGCCGTCGCGTTCAATCGGCAGCTCGTCCGCCGCGCAGTGCGCTCAGACCAAATTCTTGTCACAAAGGTCCGGTTACGGTCGGAGATCTGCGTCTATCGGCCGAGCGCAAGAGAACTCGACAGTTTGCACGTCTAGCGCCAGTGCGCAGTTCAAAAGCAGACTGACGCTAGACGACTTGCGGTCCGGATCCTTCAATCGGCATGAAATGAATCAGATTGTCGTGGCACGAGACGAATTGATTGCCGTACCGCCGAGAGAGTTTCTCCAATCAGAACCTTGATAGATGAACAACCGATTGCCCGCATGTGAATCGATCTTTCGATCGATACTTAGTTGGTTCAGAATCTCATCAAACAGCTGCCAATCATGAGTCAGGTGCGTGTAGACATCAGTTAGCTTTCGCCGCGCTTCAGAAATCGCATCATCATAGGTAATTCCACCTCCGTCTGCGGAGTCGGTAACGACCTGCAGCAAGGTGTCGACGATGAGACTTGTCCAAGCTTCACCTTCACGCGCTAAGCGGGAGAGGTTTTCGTTCGGATTGGAGTTTGTTGCATATTCCATAACACTGGTTGACATTCTAACTCCTTTCGGTGGGCTTTTCAATTAGTTTATACAATTCTACAACATGGCCAATAAAAGCATTTGCCACGGCACTTCGGGTTGGCATTTCGTCGCTAAAAGTAACGAAGTAGGGCCAGACTACAGGACGCAGCTTTTCTGCGGCAATGAGCGCGGCAGGTATGGGCGATAGCTCCTCCAGATAGTATTCGATGTCCCCAATCCACAGCTTCGTCTTCTCTTTATTGTATGCCTTCAGGCTGTATACATAAGACACAACCCAAACGCCGTGCTTACCGTCAACTGCCGGCAAGCTACTGTTGAGCGAGTTCTCAAGCGCACGTGATGAACGGTTCAGCGCTCTAAAGTACCGGTGCACGAGCTGATTGAACAATTCAACGCTTGTTCCGTTGGAAACTTCAGTAGCACCTTCCGCGCCCGAACTAAAACCGAGTTTCTTCTCATCGTTTTCATCCTTCGACGTAATAGCACCTTGAAGCGCTAAAGACTCAGGTGTACCACTATGGAGATATCTGTCGATTGCTACATGCAATTCTCCATAGGTACGCCATGCGGACCGATAGTTAGTGGATGACTCGTCCGCAACCGCCATGTATGCCTCGAACTGATCCGCTCGCGGCCCTTTGACTCGATTGACACCCCGACGAGAAGAGCGAAGCCAGTTGGTAACCGTGGAGTCATCAACATAGTACGAATCCGCAATTTTAGAACCATCAGCTTTCCAGTTGCTGACGTAATCCAAATCAGGTCGACTCGCCATCTCCGGACAGAGAGACGCATCTTTAGATTCAGCCTCCGAGAGCGCCAAAGAGAACGCCCTCTGCAGGCATGCGTCTGAGATGATAGCCCTCGAATTGTGTATAACCCACCTGTAAGATTGCGCTCGCTGCAAAAGGAGCGATTCAACAGCTGATAGTCCTCGCGCGCCTATCCCAATGGCCCAAGTTTGATCAGCTCGCCTATGCAACTCAGTGCTATCAATGAGCCTGTCAACATCAATCGAGTGGTACTCTGTCCCGGCCCTTAATGAGTCGCGTCGAATATAGTCCAGTCTGTCCACGTCCATCTGACCGTCGATTAGCTCGTGAAGGCAAGTGGCCCACCCTCCGCCCGAGCGCGCAGAGAAGATTGCATCTACCAGAGTGATGGATACACTCTTGAATACACCCTTATCGAGCTTCAACTGTTCCAGGATCAGCTTTCCCGCAAACTCATGAAACTGACCATGCTGACCATCTATGCCATCTTTATAGGCTTCGAATTCTTCACTGATTTCCGGCCTAATGAGAATTTTCGAGAACTCTTCGTAGGGCTCTTCCAATAAATGAGAGAATGGGGGGTGCCCAAGATCGTGCAGCAATCCAACCACGCCTACCGCGTGCTCAATCAACCTTGGGAGCTCGCTATATAACCTGATCCTAGAACTTTCAACTCTTTGAGGATCTGTTGCATCGCCAAAATAATCCCTCAGAATTGGATCGGAATCGCCGTCTGCTTGAAACTTGAGCTTCAAGAAGTTGGCAACCTCATCCAAAAACATTCGCTGTATATCTGCTGAGGACGAACCTTGACTTCCCCACGTGTTGATGAATGCTGATTGCCACGCAACCGACGCCAGGTGCATCGTTCCTAGCGCGTGCTCGAACCGCGAACCATTCAATGACGGATACGCTGCAACAGTTCTTGAGTTTTGGGAGATATTCCTTAAGCGTTGAACTGGTAACGATTGGACTATCGGCATGACCGCGTGAGGTATCCGGACGTACCCATGGACTGGGTCACGTAGCACCTTGCTGTATCTGCGAGGGTCAGAGTGCATTCAGCGTTCACCCACCAGGGCGGCGCGTGGGGCGGACATACCAACCATTGAGCCTCTCCTCGCCTGCGTGCCGGGTTGCTGAACTGTACTACGGTCTGCCGACAGATTTCGGGATTGAAGGTCCGGGGTAGGAGGTGTTGCGTGCGTCGCTCCGGGACACACCGATGAGGCGCTCACTCCGCACGGGTGCCGTCTGGGTTTGATTGTTGGGCGCGCAGACACCCTGTGATGGAGGTTGAGCAGTCGCCATCGGAGGAAGGTCCCGGGTCGGATGCTCAATCGAAGAGCAACTCATGCTTGACTAAATCGACGATCGACTTACCACGAGAACGAACATCTTTGGGCGATATCGCCAAGATGGTGGACACAGATCTGGCCACGCTTGAAATGCCACCTGCCCCGATCTACCCCGACTCCGAATCAGCCACCAAGCGATTGGCTTCTATGTCAGACTCACTGCTGCTGAAGCCGAAGTTCATCGCCTCGACGAGCTGGTCGGCAGGCTGATCGACTCCTTGAAGCAGAACGAGATAGTCCATTTCGCGGCCGCGATGGAGGAAGAGTACGAGAAGAACCGGATAACACCGTTCAATGTCCGACCCGACATCGACCGTCCGCTCGATCTTTCCGAGATACCAGTTCGGTATGTCGAGCGACGTCGAGGTCGCTGGTGGAACTGACACACCACCGAACGCGTACGCGCGACAAGCGGAAGTCCTCACGGAGAGAACTACGGATCAGGAACCTCCAAACCTTCGCTTCAGTTCGGACAAATCGCTGTATCCAGGCGCGGGAATTCGAGGCATAGAAATGGCCCGGTTGAAGGGATCCAACTCGACACGTCGATTCCGGGCCCAGTCCAACCATTCGCGAGCAGATGCCCTCGCCGTCAAATCCTCGATGCCGTTGACGTGATCGGTAAGCGCTTCCAGGTATTGGTCCAATTCACGAACCGCCTGCCAATTCCGAACTTGCTCGCTCAATACCTCGGCACGCACATCTTCGGCCCATTGCTCAAGTGCCTTAACCTCCGCAATCTCATCTCGGCGTTGCTGCTCCTCCAGTCGTCGAAGCTCCGCCTCCCGCGCCAAATCTGCTGCGACAGTTCGCTCTTCTATCTGCTCCATGACGAACGGGAGCAAGTCTTCGAGCACCGTCTGCCCGTCGTCAACCCAGTCCAGGTGATCGCGTCGATCACGCCCGAAATGCAGGCGCAACGTGAACTTATCCAATGGGACGTCAACCCACTTCTGCCATCTCTTGTATCCCGTACGGATCTCGTGGCGTATATCAGCTTCGGTCGGCGTGTACTCACGACGGTCAATCGTCTGGATCAATTCGATGGAGAACAAACTGTGCCTGATCTTGATTGATAACTGACCGCGATCGGTTCCCTCCGGCCTACCCTGCCAAGTCCTCGGTTCGATTGCGCTCACATGGCGTCCGCGGATCTCGGACTCAGCCGCGAGAGCACTGAGCAGGTAGCAGGCCCGTTCCGTGGCATCCACATCTGAAAGAGTCTTCTTTTCAAGGACTTCCGTGACCACCGGATGAGGTGGAAGCTGAAGACGCTTCCGTGTGGACGTCGATAGAGCTGATGAATGCCACGGCGGTGGACCAACAACTTCGATCACCCAAGAGTGCCGTGCATGCCAGTAATCGGATCGGATTCGACGTCCGGAGGGCAGGAGGTCAAGGTCGCGAATCTTCCGCATGATCCGTTCGTCTTCCGAAGGATCGTGGCCGTCGTCGTAACTGCGCGATGTTCGACCTAGCCCCGATGCCGGGTCAAGTTGGAGAGCATCTATCAACGCTTCTGCCCGCTTCGCCAGTGACAGTTTGGCAGAGCGCTTCGCTCCAGACGGTGCCACCGCCGGAGGCGTTCGAGTTGCTCCGTGATCCGCATCGGACAGAGCATTCTCTGTGCCAACTGCTTCAGTCTTCGGTGCCGAAACGGCCTCTCGCTTTCGCTCCGCAACTGGTGTCGATCCGTCGATTGGCTGCCCTTTCCCCAACCGATCTCGCTGTCGTTTCGACAAGCCGTGTCCGGCAGGGAAAGTGCCGTGGTCGAGGTAGTATAGCCCTGCATCGGTGAGCGACGGCGACCAGATTCCATTCGAGCGGGAAATCCTTACGAGCTGACGACCTGCAAGTGCTCGTGCAGTCGTTTTGTGGCTTGACCCACTCCAGTCCATCTCCGGACAACCATCGCCGATCCAATGCAGAATCTCCTTCTGCCGATCCGTGAGGTTCTTCGTCAATGAGCTCATGATGGAAATTTCAACACGGTGTAGGAAAGAACCCACGTCGATGCTCTCCAACGATCCAATTCGTTCAGCCGACCGTCAAGTCTCAGAGTAAGACGAAACCTGTCTACAAGCGACCGCGAGCGGACCCGTTCGATGGCCTCTGAACTGCAGAAACTATCCTTTGGGTGGGTTGTTGTCCCTGCTGCGGGGGTAAGTATTCTTCTCCCCGATCGTTCCATTTTTCTTCTTGATGACATGCTCGACTTCCCGGTCTACTGCCATCTCGCGACCTTTGGCCTGCGCTTCAGCCTTGGTGGGCGCCGTATTCGAGGCACGCGAATTACCTTGAGGGCGGTTCTTCCAAACCCCATCCTCGAAGTATGTCTCTATGTCACCCGTTGCCATGTGTTCCTCCATTGATCGAAAAGGTATCTAGCTGCAATATATCCTTGCTCACCGACATGCTCACATCCTTACCAAATGGGACACCGCCGACGAACCGGGCTGGCCAGAAAAAGTAGTCGACTCGTAACACGATCGATCCAAATATGCGGTGATTGAGAAGAAGTAGCAGAACCTGGCACTCGACGGTGCTCAGTCGTCCCTGTTAGAGCCGGATCCGCCTCGAAATGTCAGACCTCTCGCATAGCCTGGGCAAAGCCATCACCAGAGGAGGTCACATGCGAGTCTTTATCAGCAGTGTTCGTCGCGGCTTGGAGGAAGAACGCGACGCATTGCCGGGGCTGATCACCGCGATCGGACATACACCCATCCGATTTGAAGACTTCGGGGCAACCGACCTTCCGAGCCGCGAAGCATGCCTGGCCGGCGTCGGGAATGCCGAACTGTATCTGCTAATACTCGGCCCTAACTACGGGCACCGGTTCCTAGACACTCATCAATCGCCTACTCACGACGAGTGGGCTTCTGCGACAGCCGCCGGAATCCCCCGACTCGTTTATCGGAAAGACGGTGTGCAGTTCGAGAAGGATCAGGAAGAGTTCATCCAAGCAATTGGCAACTACACCTCGGGCGTCTTCTATGACACGTTCTCATCCACCGCCGACCTTCTGACGAAAGCCGCTGAAGCAGTCAGGAACGCAGCGTCAGCACCGGTCGGCCTCCGCTACACACCCCTCGACACCCACGTACCAATCGTATGGCGACGCACAGACCCTTCTCACACACTTTCCAGTGAACGACCCACATTGGAAGTTCACGTTCAGAACGTCGACACGAGACGATTTTCTGCCCGTGAGCTTAAGGAACTTGCTGACACACTGCTGACTCGACTCCGAAATAGCGGTGTCGTCGGTCACGAGCAGGGACTTTCGGTGGAACGAAACGATGGTTCAGTCGCCGTCGCAATCGCCGGATCAGTGCCTTCAACTTGGAACACTGTGCGACAGTCACGTGTCACAGGGGTTCGAGTATTGAGTTCAGGCCAGGTATCCGTCTGGTCAGAGCTGCCGTCCGACGGCCTTGGCGCAGTTCTGGACGACGAAGCGCTGACCAGCCAGATAGCCTCGGCGCTTCGACTGATCGGCGAGCTTAGAGTTGTCGTTGGGCCTGAGTTGGCGATCGCCGTTAGCGTCGATCCGATGAGCTCTATATCAATCGGTTCTGTCAATGAAATGCCGAGGAGGAGCGCCAACTTCGGATTTCACTCAAGTACACCCGTCCGAGTCAATCCAGACGAGTCGACCACCCTCGCTGCGCTGGACTCAGGATCTAGTGAAGTCGCACGGAACCTCGTCCGCGAGCTGATCGAACAAGTCCGTCGCCGATGAAATCCCTCTAGATTCGAATTGCCCCGAGGACATCTCGAATCCGTTCGCGACTCGGTTAATCGTCGGCTCCAGTCGAATGACCATCTCGAATTGGCGACCGCGCGGCGTACTTTAAAGGGCGATGAGAGCAGAGCGGCAACAGCTATCGTCGATCGGAGTTAAGATCAGGAACACTGGGAGCACCCGGCACGAGCATTCTCTCGTCTCCGCTACTGACCGCCGAGAAATCTGAAAGCACCAGCACAACCAGCCTCACTATCGGAGTGGTCGAGACCCGTGGAGCTTTTGTTTACCGACTTCTTCTTCACCCTCCCCGACGAACGAGGCGCACTCGCTCACGCCGCAGCCGGCGGGAACGCACCCTTGCTGGCAGTCGGCCTCGTCCCCGGCACGCGCGCTGTGCACGGCACCGAGATGTACGGGACATCGTCGGCCGGGCAGAGCCATGGGCCACCAATGAGCAGATCGTCGGAAACACCTTCGCCCGCGACACCCTCCGTAGTGACAGTTGAACCCACCACCGAAGGCATCGGCAGCACCCCCACGACCCCATCACGCGCGCGGAAGAAATCCTGGATAGGGATTCTCCGGCATCGAGCGCACCTGAACTGGATATCGGCCTTTGAGGGCGGTGCTTTACGCCCACAGGTCAGCGTTGGCGTTGGCCCCTACTCCTTAGGCCTTCTCGATCGTCAGTTTTGAACCAGTCACGGAAGTGGGCCAGAACATGTTCAAGAACCCTCGGCAGCACTCTTTCCGTGATACATCGGTCTATATATCAAATGTGATTTGCGTTTGCACCGAGTGTCTCTCTACGCCGAGGCAGCAAATCAATGACCAAGCGGTCGATGCCCTCGAAGGCCCCAATGGAGCATCGCCGCCGCGCGTGCAGATTCCCCCAACTCCTGTGTTCCTCGCCGTACGCGTTCCGTGAAGGCTTCTGGGCCAAGACCAACACAACTCAGCGACAATGTTTCAGGCATCGCCGACCGATCGCGCATGGGCAACCATCCCCTGAAACGCGCAGACCTCGTTATTCGGTGGGGAAAATCCGATATTGACCGTGCGACGGCAGCCTGCGACACTTGCTTATCTGCCCGTTGGAATTGTATCCCAACGCACAGCGAGAGGATTGGATACCACCTATGATTATCGAGATCTGCGGAGCTCCAAAATCGGGCAAGACACAGATGGCCACTTATATCGAAGAACACGCCAAACACGATGGATTCCGCATCCGGCACTATCACGGCGGAGGTCGATTCATCCCGATGGACGGAAAGAACTCTCCTGAGTTCAACCTGGCAGCCGTCGCCCGAAATCTATACTATCTACTGACTGCACCCAAACCGGACAATACAGTAACCATAATGGATCGTGGGGTAGTTGACGCGCTAATTTTCACGGAAGCGCAGCTCGACTGTGACATAATTTCACGCACAGAACGTGACGCCATCGTGAACTTCATAGATCAACCGCCAGTATGGCGCAAGATGGACCACATAGTAGTCTTGTCTGCCCATAGCGACGTTATACAAAATCGATGGAAATATTCAGTCGGCCCTAATCGTGGAAAACACCCAGGAAATCTGGAACTCAAATTAGCCTTGAATAATCGTTACAACGAAATTGAGAAGATTCTGAATATCCGGTCAGTTCGGTACACAATCGTCGAAGTTCCATCGAATCATCAAGAACTGCTGGAATCATCGGAAGAAGTATACCGCAGGATTCTCAGTTCAACAATTGAAGAAATGATATAATCATGTCAATGGCCTACAACTATACAATAAATTTGGAAATTGATAACGAATCCACAAGAAGAATCATAGCGGTAAACTCAATCTACCAACGAAACGGTTGGGAAATTATTTCTTTGTCCGAATCAGAAGATAAGCCCAAACCTCACATTACAGTGATTCGCTCGAACAACTTGCCCCAACTTAGAAATTTAATGAATAAAGTCACTAAAGAGGGCGAGTTCCATGTTGATATACTTTCACCTCGTAACCCGGATAACTCAAACGACTATACCGTATCGAACGTTATCGCGACAGGCTCAGCCATAAGCTCGTTACATGAACTTACGAACACCATAGGGAACGTAGGCACGAGAATCGAAAATGAACTCCACCTGACAATCGCAAAAAAAGGAAAGAAAAAAATAAACACCCCTACCGGACTTGCCGATAATTATTTCCCAATCCGCGCAACGGTTATTTCCATAAGACTATCCAGAATGGGTGATGCGGGCGTGTGTTTGGACACAATCGAACGAATCGAAACACGCCCGAAAGAAGGGAGCCGGAGTTGACTATCGCGATATCAATTTTGACGAGCCTTGTCGCAGCGATTCTTTTCACCATCGCCCAATACTTGTGGCGACATCGACGAGCAAGCAAACTTGTGTTCTGGAGTGTCACACACTGGCGTTCCTCTGTCCGGGTCTCGGTTGCATCAATCTGCATCTTTTGTATCGATTCGAAGTACGTTCTGGTTCGACAATCACGCCGACCCGACCAGATCGGACCAATCGGCGGTGCGGTCGATATCTTCCCAGCCGGGCTTAGGAGCCTCGACGATCTCGGATTTAAAGTCGAAAGCCCACTGGAATCAAAATGGGGAATCGCACGGACCGCACTACGCGGTTTTCTTCCGGCGAGGCAAGTCACGAGATTTGGATTGTGGCTCTTGGGTGACATGGGGCGGGAAAGCTTCCGAGAGTGCATCGAGCGCGAACTCACGGAGGAACTAACCGCAGCGGGAACCCCTGCCGATGAAATACCACGCTTTAGACACTTTCGATATGTTCGAACCGTCTCCGAAGGACCCAAATACATCAAAGGAACGGAAATTTGGCAATGGAGAATGATGCGCGTTTTCGAATACACCTTGGATCCCGATTTTGATTCAGAATTAATCACGTCGATACGTAGTAATTCCGGCCCAGAACTCTCTCTTGAAATGGTCACTGCAGACGAAATTAGGAGCGGGCGATCTGAATCCAACTCTGTGATTGGGAGCCATGCAGAGTACTTGCTCAACGGGAGGTCACATAGACATGAAATTCCACAACGAATTCGACGGGCATAAACTTCGTATGCACTAGTTGTTGCGTGCAGTCACCGATTGCGGCGTGCTGGTAATAACGATTCTTCTTTCCGATGTGGCCAAGTGACTTAACGAATTTCACATCCACTTGCAATTGATGGCCGGAGCGTTGTTTTCGTAGCACTTCCCGGGTCGGCGTACGTTTGTAGCGCTGTGAGGTGGGTAGCCGATTGAAGCCGAGCTTGTGAAGGATTCGCCAGACACTGGACGGACTGATGGCGACGTCTGGTACCGGGCGAGGTACATCGAGATCCTTTGTGGCCGGAGTTGGTATTGCTGGCGGACGCAGGAGATCTTCTCTGTCCCCTCCGGATCGGTCTTCATCGGCTGATGGTGCGGCAAAGCTCGACTGATCACTGAGACCCTCGATTCACCCTTCTTCGAAACGTCGTCGCCGCACGTAGTCGCCGCACGTAGCAGCAGCGCCGGCTGACGCCGTAGTAGCGGCTCTGGCGGCGACACCGCCACCGGCTTCCTCGACGTGACACAGTGCGGGTTGGTCAACCAGCCCCGTTCGGGACGTCCACGCACGATCGATCACCGCCAGATCATTTCGGAAACCCTGGTGTCGCCCCCCCCCCCCCCCCGAAGAAACGCGGCGTCCCCCATTGAAGCGCCCGATTGCTATCCGATCGACTGGGAATCAGCAACAGGACTGTCGCGGAGGCGTGACATGGGTACAGTGTGCAGCCCTGGCACAGTGAAATATTCAAGTTTTGCACCGATCCAAAACTCGTCGCGAAGGTCACCGACATCGTCGGGGTGTATCTCGATCCGCCGGAAAACGAGATCGTTGTGTGCGTAGACGAAAAATCGGAGATTCAGGCACCGGATCGGACGGCGCCGACGTTGCCTATGCAGATTGGGCTCCCCGAACGCCAAACCCACGACTACGTCCGCAACGGCACGACCACCTTGTTCGCGGCATTGGAGATCGCAGCCGGAAAGCTGACCGGGATTTGCCGGCCCCGATACCGTCACCATCGAATTCTGGTGTTCGTCAAGCACGCGGCTCGGGCATATCCAGACGAGGAACTGTATCTGGTGATTAACAACTACGCCGCCCACAAGAGGTCCGAGGTCCGCCAGTGGTGGGCGGGGAACCCGCGAATCCACGTCCATTTCACTCCGACGTGGGCATCGTGGATGAGCCTCGTCGAAGTCTGGTTCGGCATCATCGAACGCCAAGCCATCCACCGCCGGCGACGGCGAAGGCGAAGGCGATGAAGTCGACCACCTGCGGGTCGGCGTAGGCCCCCTCGTCGCCGATCACGAACGCAAAGAGCCCCGGATAAGACGTCTGGAGATCCTCTGGCACGAGATTCGATTCGACGTCTGCCCATCGCAACCTTTGTTCGTTCGACAATCCAACCCACCAACTCTGGAGTTCGATCAGTACACCGTCGACATAGTCGGCCACGTCGTCGGGAAGATGGAAGTGCTCGACATCCGCAAGGCCGGTGAACCACGGCCCTGCGAGTTTGGTGCCCTTGGTAAGTATCTCGTCGACGGACTCGTTCGGAATCTCAGCGCGCGGGCCGGCGAAGAGGACACGGCGAGCCTGGCTGTCGAGTGCAGCGAACCAACTCGTGATCTGGTCGACGTCCGGTGTCGGTGATTCTTCGCGTGTCGTCATGAGGTAATTCTAGAAGTGCAGATTTCCTTGTTCTCCGTGACCTCACAGGTTCCAGCGATTCTGAAGTGTTCAAGATCTGCACTCGTTAGGCTGCCTGGCCATGGAGACATGGCAGTACTGGACCGAATCAATCAACATCACCGAGCGATGGAACGCGAAGAAACAAGTCGAGGCGATGGCGAAGTTCAACGAGTATCTCAATCACCTCGGCTCACAAGGATGGGAACTCATCAGCTACCAAGAAGTCCTGATGACAGGGAACTTCACGGGAAACGTCAAGGGGCGCAATTACATGGCGATCTTCAAGCGGAGAACTTCGTGAAGAAATCGACGACGACACCCGCTCCCCAGCCGTTGACTGCCGACGAAGAGCGTCTAGTTCGCGCAGACCTCACCGATTTCGTCCTTTTCGAAGCCCTGCTCCAGTAGAAAGGGATCGACGGACTTGTCATCACGTGCGAGTAATGCAAATCCGATCATCAATTCACCTGGTCGGCAGTGACTGACAACCTCATTGCCCTCCTTCGTGACGGCACCTCGAAGTCGAACCACAATCAAACTGCAGGAACCTTCGTGAGGTGGGATTGGTGCCGGGGATATGCGGCTTCCTTTTCCTCGGACATTCCGCGTTACTTGTCGTGACCGGATGCTTATCCGGTCATGCAGCTTGGAAGACTCCTCCAGTGGGATCTTCATATGGATCAAACGACACAGCCCATTGGAATAAACTCCTCGAAGAATGAAGGTCTGGCAACTCGCGAGCTCGTTCTCGCTTCGAACCGTCACTGAGCGCTACTCGACTGTCGTGCGCATCTACCGTGAAACATTTGCGGAGGCAACATCGCTGGAGCCTCCGCAAATCCTTCACTTGACTGAAGCTAATGGGGATACCAAGATCACAACCCCATTCGACAAAGTCGGCGCACCGTAGGCCGTGTGGGGAGCCTCGTCCGGTTTCCAACGAACATATGCCCCTCCTTTTGGCAACCAATATGCATCACAAGACGCGCGTCATGGTGCATCTCGTGGCGCTGGCCAGTCTCCCTGTTCACGAGATTGCCCGCATCAGGGAAAGGACGTCGATCTCATCGGGCGCCACGATCAACGTGATAGGAAAGGGAGGAGTGAAGGCCGCAGTCCCAATGCATGAGGTGCTGCTGGAGCTTGCACAGGCTCGATGCCTCGGCACCGCGTGGTGGTTCCCTCCAGAGGGGGTAACAACCCCCCCACATTCGACCAAAATCGGTGGCTATGCCTTGGGTACATCGATGGAACGCGCCGGGGTTCCGGGGTCTGCGCATAGCCTTCGGTATTGGTTCAGCACGAACCTGGTCTGAAGCGGAGCGGATTTACGGACCGTGCAGCATTTGATTTGCCACGCCTCCCTGCAAGCAACTCAGATCTTCACGCCGGTCGCAGACCATCAGAAGACCGATGCGATTGCCGAGCTGACACAGCCATCTGTCGCATGAACGCCGGACGAGCGAGCCTTCCGACTCCACCTACTCCGACTGAGTAATGAGATAGTAATATGTGTGGGCGCCCTTTCCTTGCCAGGTCCGGGCGCGCGGCTCGTCGGTGACGCGGTCACATGCCATTCCGACGAGCCCTCGATCTGTGCGGCGCCCTTGTCGGCGTACACACATTGGCCCGCCCTATCTGGGGGGCGGGGCGGGCCACCCCCTCGTTGCTCACGAAAGCGAAGCCTAATGAACTACGATCGC
Source organism: Rhodococcus sp. NPDC060176 (assembly GCF_042728675.1). NCBI lineage: Bacteria > Bacillati > Actinomycetota > Actinomycetes > Mycobacteriales > Nocardiaceae > Rhodococcus > Rhodococcus sp. NPDC060176. The sequence goes on along the minus strand of NZ_JBHWYS010000006.1, from coordinate 284,828 downwards.
AACCTGCCGACCAAGCCCCAGCAGAAGCAGTGGGCATGGGCAGTCCTGACCTTTGCGTGCGTAGCTCTCGCCGTAGCACTGGCCCTGATTTGACCCAGAGTCACCAGCCAAGACGTCAAATGCCGAGCGGTAGCGATACGCTTGGTTCTCAGCTCGCCGGCACTGTCGTCACACACTTTTCGGCGGGCCCCTCAGTTCGTGACGTTTCCTTGTCGGTTCCGGCACGTGTGGCCTACTGCACTAGTCCGCAAGGTTCGGTAGGCCACCTGGACTGCGTACCTGGTGCCGCGACGAATATTCGACACGCACGGCCCACCCGACCGGGTGACTGCGGGTGGGCCACCTTCACTGCGTTCCGCTGTTCCTTGACAGTCGGTGGCACGTATCGACCTTCTAGGTTGGACATACATCCCCCACCTAGTAGGTCATCTGATCTGCGTGCAACCGGGTTGGGCTTGGGTAGCACGCACGGCTCACCTGGCAGTTACCGACGAGCTCCCGGGTGGGCCTCCCGGGCTGCGCGGTGGGTGGACCTGATGGCCGTTCGACGCGCACGGCCTGCCCACGGTGCTACTGACGAGCACTGTGGGCAGACCGTGCGGGGTGTGCAGCACGCCATTGACACGGACCGGGATCGGCGGCCCGCCCGAATCTCCGGCAGTCCGGCGTCGAATCTCGTCGAGAATCTGCTTATTCGACATCTGCTGTAGCGCCGTCCTCGTTGCAGGCAAAGGCACGTTCTCTTCTTCGGTCATGTACCCGGCAGCGACCAGCACCTCTGGCACCGGCGTATCGAACAACGCTGCGACCCGCCGCAATACCGGCGGAGTCGGGGACCGTGCGATCGTCGTCCACTGACGCATCAGCGATGGGTACACTCCCATCGCGCGGGCTGCCTCCTCGGCACTCTGGTGACCACGAGCGGCAATCTGATCTCGAACCCAACGCGCAAATCCTGAAGGCATAGGCGCCATTTTCCCATGCAATTTCTGAATGCTCGCACAGCGAAACAGTTCGACAGTTGCGCGGCCGGATCAGTTATCCCCATGTGCTGTGCATGAATTGGGGATAGTTCAATACTCAAGTATCTGTGACTCCATGAAGACTGGTATCCGGCACCGAGTGCACATAATCTGCGGAGGCGACGCCGGACTAAGCCGAGCTGCGGCGGAGCAGTGCCTCTCCGGACACGCAAGTCACGCGTTCCTTCCTGTGAGGCACCGAATACTGCGCGTCGACGGGAAATCAAGGGCTCGTTTGCGCGCACGGCCCACCGGATGCTGACACTCACCTTCACTTCGGTGGGCCACCCCGACTGCGTGCTGGGTACCGCGAGGTGGCGGCTTCGTCGCGCACAGACCCGCCGCGTTGGACCCCTATTCCGACGTTGCGGGTCACCCGAACTGCGTGCCTCATCCTTGGTCGGATCTTGAGGCGCGCACCGTCCGTCGACACGGTGGAACATGTCGACGGACAACCGTCTTGCCGAACCTCCCGGAGATAGGAATTCGGCAAGCACAGGCTCGCCGCTCCGGCGCATTCCAGAGCGGCGAGCCTCCGACAACTCCGCCATGTCAAAGCGACGGTTCAGTGCGCACGGCTCACCGACCGCGCGCTCGCACGCTTACTTGTCAGTCATTCCACGGACGAAAAATGTCCCCCGACCCCACCGCTGGACGCGACCGGGGGGATGGTGGCGAGGGGCAGGTCGTTGCGATCGCGATGAATGCTAAGCCGTGGCCACCGATGGCGACCTCGGATGCCGTCATGTCCCAATCGGGAAGCGTCGCAGGTATGTCCTATTTCACGAGTCGCGACACCGAGAGTTCTCACCGCAGAACTCACAGCTGCGGCCCCATCGGTTACCAGACTTGCGTGCGGGGCCGGACACGGCAATGTCGATGCAGAAGCTGACTGCCAGCCGACCGCCGAGATAATCGAGCACTTCGGCTTCGGCACAACGATCCTGGGGAGACGCACCTTCGAGCGGCGTGGAAACCGAAGTCGAAACAACCCAAAGGGGCAACCAATCGATTGGAACTAATAAGAGATCACAACGGTTCGGAGCGCTGAGCGCGTTGTGCGGGCAGTGTCGACGTCGACCGCCCGCATGCGCGTTTCGGCGCGTAGCTCTCGATGTGTGCCCACATGGGCAGGTTAAGTAATAGGATGGTAAAGAAATCGATCCCCGGGAGAACCCACGTGACGGACCTCAGCCCACAAGGACGTGCCCACCTGCGCAAGAACGCGCAGACCTTCGGCGACGAAGCGATGGTCGATGTCCTCGACGCCCTCCAGGCCGCCCTCAATGAACGCGACGAACTCCGAGACCTTCTCGTCGACCGACTCTTCGCCGCCGCTCAAGCCGACGAGCCTGCGACCGAACCTGAAATCTAGCGAAATGCTTAGATCTGGTAATAATGGCCCGTGAACACTCACGGCATTGCCACAGCAAACCCGCACCAGAGGCTCCTCATCGCCGCCGCCCTCGTCAATGGGTACCCCACGCCGATTCAAGTCCTTTGCCAGCAAGACCAACCGACAGCCGCATGACAGAAGAGCAAATGCGCGAGGCGATCCGAGCCCGCGCCGCTCAAGCAGCGGGCCCCGACATCGATGACGGCTGGGTCGAATTGATCAACAACGTCATCCGTAACAAAGCCCCCGAAAGGCACTGAACCCACATCGTCCAGGGGCGCGGTTGGATCTGTCGACGCTTCAGCCGCTACGCAGAAGACGGCTCGATTGCCGACACCGGCGGAGCTGCGGTAGTCAGCATGAAGCCTGGCCGGACGAAGACGTTCACCGTTCTGTCCGTCCTTAAGCACGCACGCTACAAGGTCGATATCGATCCGGTTTGGTAGAAAACTTGATAGGACTCACTGAGGCGGGTGTCGGCCTCAGCTCCAGCGCCACCTCTCGCCATTCCAATACTGATGCGATAATGACGTCGGACACATCGGCCTGAGAGCACGGCCGCAGAGAATGTACGCGCAGAAAGAGTCAACAATGAGTCCGCGAAATACCTGGTTGTCGACCCGGTCCACAGAACTGCGCGCTATCCTCCTCGACCTCGGTCTGACGATCACCGATACCGAAGCGCAAACAATTCTCGATGACGAAGTCACTGAGTACGCGACGCTGATGCGCGTCAGCCGTCAAACAGCTCAGCGCAGTTTTGGTGATGAACACCTGGCCCGGTTTGCCCGGTCGCTAGCACTCTCCATTTCGGACGAAGCTCCGGGTGCGAACCTTGTCGAGTTCGAGCGAACGATCTCGATGTCTATCCCGGCGGTGGGGCTGACAACCGCAGCTTTGGCGGAAGCGCTGAAGGTAGCGCACGCCAACCTCAAGGACATCGCCGTCAGCGAAGGGTTGAGTCATCTCTCGACGTTGGGGATGATCACCGCAGAGGCCAGTGCGTTTCTCGTGCCCGTCCCTCGTCCGCTTCTACTTCGAATCGCCCGGTTTCTGGACATGGCAGGTACCTCCGTCAAGGACGGTGCGAACTTGCCGGAAGGGCTTGCGGAATCAGGGCGCGCGCAGTTCGCTGAGATCCTCAGCGTTGACGCTGACGGGATCCGTGCCATTGCGAACGACGACAGCGACGACGCGTTTGAGTTGTGGCGGACGCCGAATCCTCGTTGAAAGAAAAACTCGGAGGATCCGCGTTGCAGACTCTTTGCGATCGCCACGCGACCGGAGCGGAAGAGTGCTTACATAGAAATGGCTGTCTTTGAACAGGAGTGCTGTGTTCGGAAACAACCCTCGATACTGTCGAAGCGCCAGTAGGATCCGGGCCATGACTTCTGTTGCCGTTTTCGTAGATATTAGTAGGCGACCCTGGTCGAGCTTGGTGTGCTTGTGAGGAACGATGACGAGTACATAGAAGAGATCCGCGTCGTTCGGCGGAAGAAGGACACCTACAGGTCGAAATCATCGAAGTCCAAGGATTTCGAGAGCGATCTCCTTCGCAGCAAGACCTCAAAGAATGTTGCCGGTCCAACCGAGTCTCGACGGGTCAACGAACAGGAACTTCGTGAGAGATACCGGGGCGATCCTATCTTCGTGGCGTCTTCAGTCTCCTCTCCACGTGAACTGACACCGAGCCAACAAGCACTCGCCGACGTCATAGCCGACGCCGGGAGCATTGTGATACGCGAGTTCCTGGTCCCGCTGATCAGAGACGTCGCAGCTCCCGCGGCCAAGGCGAAACTGGGTGAGTTCGCGGCGCGTCAGCGTATTCGGGCGCTGGAACGAGCTGAAGCTAAAACGAAATCATCCGACGCTGACGCTGCGCAGGTCGACGTTGTGGACGAGGGAAGTTTGGCTCCCGTCGCCGATCTGGAAGTCGCGGAGCCTTCGATCCCGATCACCCGAAGCGCCCTCATGCTCGCCCAGTTGCAGTTGAAACTCGCGAAGGACTACGCCGCCAAGCAACAATGGCTCATTTCGCACGCTGATGTTGTAGATGAAGATCTCTCGCCGGAACTGGAGAAATCCCTCACACGAATGATCGAAGGCAGGGCGAACGAGCTCAATGATACGGAGCGCGAAGCGGTTGCGGCCTTCTTTCAGCAAGCCGAGAATATCGCGGGCAGCAAGCCTGCGCTGGCTCCTCACGGAAGACTCCGACGAGTCGCGGATGAGGTTCGCAAGGTACCGAAACGACCGCGTAGGCCCAGAGAGGCTCCATAGCCTGTCTCCCGGTTGCTGCGCGCGACCGTCAGTTTGCCTCGTTGTCCCAAACGCGTACTCCCTGAACTACAGCCAGGGCGTGATAGCTAAGTGTTTCTAGTGACTAGCGTCGAACGCCTCGATAATTTCTTTCTTAATCCTTCCGCGACTCGACACCTCGTACCCGTTGCTGTTGGCCCAGTCCCGGATTGCCTGTAGCTGTTCTGGTGATCGATGCGGGGTAGCGGTCTTCGTAGCAGCTTGTGTCCCGCTGTTCTTCTTGGCCGTGCCAACTTTTTGGGCGGACTGGATGAACGGTGTCAATGCTGCTTCAAGTTTATCGGCGTTCGTTGGCCGTAGATCGATCTGGTAGTCGGCGCCTTGGTACGAGAACGTCACACGCTGCTCGAAGCCCGAATCGATCGGCTTTCCGTCGAGGTCGTCGGTGAAGGTGCGGATGAAGATTTCGGCCATAGTGAGGGACCTCTGTTTGTTTCGGAAAAGATGGCAGCCAGCACCCTACAGTCAATTCGGTGCGTCTTTGGGAGGTGGTCGTACCTGGAGTCGCGGGAATTGACCGCCAAGGGTTGTCGTCAGATGCGTACTGCCCAGGTTGGTCGCCATCGAGGATCAGCCACGGCGATATGCTGCGCTCCCCGATGCGGCGATCAATGCGGCGCGGTGACGACCGTCCACCCACGTGCCTCCGCTTCCGATGTCGAGTGGGCGGGAGTGGAACTCGCTCCACGCAAATAGGTCGGGCCCGAACAGCCCGGACTCGTCGCCGTACAACACCCACGTCTCGAAGTCCCATCCGGTCGCCCGCTCCTGAACCACTGCAGCACTCAAGTCTGCGATGGTCAACCAATCGACAGCGGGATACCCCTCGTGAAGTCGCCAATTGTTCGACTCCACCACTGCCCCTGTGACTTTCGGCAGGGTCGACACCGGTCGAACGACAAAATTCACGAACGTGCATCTCCCGTAAACGCTGGTAAGTATGCAGTGAGAGCAAAACGCCTTCCGGTCGCCCGATGCGATCGGGTGCGGCGGCAAAGCAGAACGTACTCCCCCAGAACGCACTTCACGCAATTCTAAGTCTTATGCGTCGAGCTGACGCTTCAAGGTATTTCACATCTTTTGCGCTCGAAATCTCAGATTTGGCCCGGATCACCGTCGGTGCGTTGTCGCCGAACGACGCGTCGTTGTTGTTCAGCACGTTCACGGCACTCCCGCCGAAACGCCTCCTCGGCTGCGGGATCATGCGCTGCGACCGTTCGCCTCCCTTCGGCATCGACGTGCGCAGCAACGCTCGCGTAGTCCGGTGACGCGCTCTGCCCACGACCGGCGACCAGCCACAACACCGATCCGAGCATCGGGACGAACAGGATCACCACCATCCAGAGTGTCTTCGGCAGATGCTGGATGTATCTCACGTCTCGGATGACCACGTCGACCAGGCAGAAAGTCCACAGAGCGATCGTCACAAGACTGAAAACGAACAACGGCACGGCGCCTCCTCCCGAATACGTATTTCTCGCAGATCCTATCGAAAGTCGCAGAGGTAGTGCAGCCTTCAAGTAGCTGTAACTTCGCAAAGACTAGTATCAGCGTCTTTGTGTCGCCTATTGTTCCGATTGGCGTCACAGTTTCCTTGTTTCCGCCAACAAGGGAGATGGCGCCTGCACCCCGCCGACGGTGTCCCCAAACCGTCGGCGGGGCACCATGTACCGGCGTACCGCTTCCGCCTCGGTTCTCGGTACGCCACGCTCACCGACCCGCTGGTCACTCTCGGGTCGGTGAGCGATAGAAAAAGCTGCGTATCGAAGATTCCTCCATGTCCCTTCGATGCGCTGGGCTCGCCGGTCACGGTCTCCGAACACCTTGGCCGGCGAGCCACCCACCATCTGCCGTGACGGCCCCGAGAGGGTCACCTGCCCGGCATCGTCCGGGTTGCGGCCGCGGCTCCGAGCACGCGAAGTATCATTCGTACCGTGCGTCAGCGGTTCGTCGGCTCACCGCACACCGCCTGCCTTGGATTGTTCCGCCGAGCAAACAGGTTAAGGCCACTCGAACTGCGTGCCACTGTTCGTGACAGTCGGTGGCAAGCACGGCCCGCCGGGTTGAACACCTAACCTCGACCTGGCGGGCTACCGATGACTGCATGTCGCTTTCCGTGGCGGTCGGCGGCATGCATGGTCCACCGGGGCGACACTCACATGTTCGCCGGTGGACCACCCCGGCTGTGCACCAGACAGACGTGATGGCTGTCGGTGCACAGGGGCCTGCCGAGCTTTCTGCACTGAAGACTCGGCAGGCCACCCCGTCCAGCGATCGAACCATTCCTGATTGCACGAGTCCGTATTGTCACGGCACAGAATCCACTTAGCTACTACATGGCGAAAGTAGCTGGCCCGCTGCCCGCCAGCAGTCCAGTCGCGGCGTCATGACACATCCCCGCAGTTCTACGCCTACTCCGGGCGAAAGGTTATGGAACCTAGGGACTTCCGACCTATTTGGGATAAACGGTGCGAATGGAACGATGCGAGAGTGAAAATGAACGCTCAAGTCATCAGGTCCCGTAGGCGTCGGGCCAGGCGTTACAGCCCCACTCGTTGGTGGAGCACGGCACTCGTGGTGGGCCTCTGTGCCATCACCGGATTAATCACTGCCGCCAGTGTGCTCCTCGATGGCCGCCTCTGGAGTTAATCGGCAGTACTTGAAGCATCCTCAATTAGATGTAACTTCACGAGGACTGGTATCACTTTCAACGCGTCCTCTATTGATCGAATTGACATCATGAGATCTCCGTCCTCCAATGGAGGAGATGGCACCCGCGCCCCGTTGATGGCGTCACCACACCGTCGGCGGGGCACCATGTTCGGCGTACCGCTTCCGCCTCGGTTTCTCAGTACGCCCGGCTCACCGGCCGGTACACACAAGGACTGATCACCGACCCAGTCGGTGAGCCCCAACAGACTGCGCGCCGAAGTTCCTCCATCTTCTCCGGCGTGCATGGCTCGCCGATCACGGTCTCCGAACACTGTGGCCGGCAAGCCGCCTCGCTCAACAGGGTGCCGATGCTCGTCGCAGCGTTCAGCCTCTCGTTGAAACTGGGCGCTGCCACGATTCACTGATTGCCCCACCCATGCGAACCGGTTTTGCGCGGTGCGGGACCAAACGCTCTCCATATGCAGGACAAAGTGCACCGACACGAGAACTGCGTGACATCTAAGGTGGAGATGTAAACACCTGCTTCTCGGTGTTTACCGGTCTCGTCGGTCCCCTTGTTGTGTGGCCGTCGAGACCGTCCTGTTTCCGCGTCCGGCGGCAGTTTCCGCTCATCGACGCGCGACTGCCCCGTCGACGAGAGACCCCTGCGGACGATCGGCAACGCCGATCATGGCGTTTTCCGACCACGAACGCGAGATCGGATCGCCTAGCGATCTACCCAATGCGATCACTGCACCCTGACACACCATGCTGCGATGTAACTCGATATTCTCTAGAGCGGGTCCGCTGCGGGCTCCTGCCCTCGGATATGCCGTCGCGCAGTACGACTGGCCGATGAGGATCCTCGATGAGCGACGTAGATGCCAGTAGCGGTCTGGTGACCAGGCTCGGTGCCGTTCCCATCGCGGACGGTGCTCTGATGACCAAAATGCTGCGAGATGCCTTGGTGCAGCATGCAGAGAGCGGTGTGGACGTTGCCGAGCCCGCCTTGCTCGGACTGCTGGCGATCGTCGGCGCGTTGGAAGACCGTCTGGCGCATCATGAACCCGCGTCGCCACTGGAGGTGACGTCATGAAGAACGCCCTGCTACGGCTGCGAGCTCGTATGGAGGAGCGTGTCGATCTTTCATCTGACGGTTCGTCCGGGCTGACGCCGGAAGCGATATTGGTGCTCGGGAGCATCATCGCGGCGCTGGGTGTCATCTGGTGGGCTGCATAGCCGACGGTTACGCACAGGCGCTGTGGGATGAGTGGGGATAGCCCTTTCCGGGTGATGCTTAGCCCAGTCGTCTCGATGTAGAGGCCTTACTGGCCGCATTTCGTCGATTCGCCTACCCGAGCGGTGGTGGCACTCACCGTTTCGCCTCCGCAGCGAATAGCCTGCTTTCACAGTCCGGCGGCGAGCCTAGGTGCCGAGCAACGTGTTGGCGGTTGCCGAACTTTTACGAGTCCCTCGGGACTTTACCGAGCGCCTGACATGACTTTCTGACCGAAATACCTCAGATAGTGCCGAGTGTGATTCGCTCCCGCGTGGCTCCGCCCGCAAAACTCCTGTGCTTGGCCTGCCGCACAGAAACACGCGCCAGCAATTAACTATTGACCATTCAACTACCGTCTAGCGAGAAGTAACGGCAAGTTCGGCGTCCTCACGCTGTGCTTAGAGATCTCAACTGAGCGTGTTCTTCTGTTTGCCCGCTCATCACTGTGTCAGCATGCAGGGCGACTTTCGTGACGCTCGCCATATTGGGACGAAAGTCCCACGTGCTGGTCAGGCGCGTGCCGAGATGTATCCGTGACCGGAAGTTCACGATAAAGCCGACTGCGGCCGATCTGGAGCCTGGTGATCAAACGGAACGCTTGGTACTGTCCGGTAACTTCAATTCAGTTAGTGTTCAGCTACCGAAACGGTTGCTGGCCCGCGACGTAGGAGCTACTCATGGCAACCAGCCCGAAATCCCGTACGACTCGGCGTCACTCGAAGGCCGCAGTGGGGCTTGCGGCGTGTGCGGTTGCCGCGCTGTCGTCTGGTGTGGTCTTCGCAGGGAGCGCCTCGGCAACGCCGACGGCGCTTCCCGACAAGTTCGCGAGCACGGTCACCGATGACGGCTGGTCGTTGGATCTTGCCGCCACGAAACTGTCGGCGAACCCGGTGCCGAATTTGGCGACGACGGCGTTCACCCGTGAGGGGTTCGTGTCGGCGAAGGTGACCGGCACGATCGGCGGTCAGGGTGATTCGGCAGTGAAGACCGGTTATGTGGAGCAGGGGTTGCAGATCGGCTGCCAGATCGATGTCTCCTCCGGACTTGGCTTGGGGCTCGGTTTTTCGCTCGGCCCGTCTGTCGGCGTCAGCATCTCCGGCGTCCCGTCGGCGAACATCGGCGTCAACGCCTCGGTGAACCCGAGCATCCAGACCACCATCGCACCGGGAACGATCACCACCATCCCACTCGGCAAGAAGGACCTCGAAGCGGCGAAAGGGTCGATCACGGCAGAGAACGTGCACATCAAGGTTGACGCTTGCATGGGGCCGGTCACGATCCGCTCCTACGCACAACTCGCCGTCTCAACTGCAACCTCGGACAACAGCCTGTTCGTGTATTCCGATCCGACCTGGCTCTAACCCGGAGCAGCCGTCGTCAGCGCTGCATTCTCAACCCACTCTGCGCAGGCCACCATGCCCTCGCACACCCCGTCACACGAGGCCCGAGTCACGGGTTTGCCCATCAATCAGCATCACAGGAGAAGTTCATGAAGATTCGCACCTTGGTCACAGCCGGAGCGCTTACCGCAGGTATCGCCCTCGTCGGTGTTATCGGCGGGGGCGTGGCATCGGCTGCTACCCCGATCGTGCAGCCGGAGCAGGGTCGGATCGGGCTTTCGCTCTCGAATGCGGAAACCGCAGCACTGGCGGCGAGCCCGATCCCCGATGCAATCGCGAACATTGTTCCCGGCTCGCAACGTTGGGTTGGCCGGGCTCCGGGTTCGGTCATCACCAACGTCGATGGCAGGGCAAGCGCCCCCGATCGGGTCGTGATCGCCGAAGCTGCGGCGCATCCGGGTGGCTACGTCAACATCTACGTGTCCGACCCGAACAACCCCGTCACCGGGGGCTACATCGTGCAGACCTACCAGCACTGGAACTGACACCTCGGCTTTGCGGTCCGTCCTGCGATTTTCGGTGACGGCACTCTCTGAGCACTCTGAGGGCCATCACGAACTGCAGTAGTCCGCGTGGTGCTCCAACCATATTTCAGACCAGTTCATCGCTGCCCTCCCGATCTCGCAGGGATGTAGATCCACCACCGAATCCGTTGCACCACTTCACCCGTCCACCGTTTGGAGTCCCGTCATGACCATCCACAACGCCGAACACTCTCGGTCCCGCCCGATGACGGAGCCGCCGGCCACAGCTCGTAGTGGCCGCGGTGCGGACGTCGACGACTGGGACCCGGACAGTGAACTGAGCGAAACCTCGAAGGGCGCGATCGCGACTGTATTCGGGCTAGCGCTACTTATTGCGGCGTTCGCGGTGATCGGACGACTCGGTGGTTGGGCGGCTGATTACGGGACGATTCTGGTGTATCTGGCGTTCTTTTTGTGGATGTCGATCGCGGGCCGGGTGTTCTGGTGGGGCGCGGACAAGCTCATCGCCGAGGCGCGGAAGAAGTCGAACACCGGTGATCGCCGGTGAAGTCCGTGCTGAAGCTGCGCAGGTCCATCGCGGGAGTACTCGCTGCCGGAGCAGTCATGACTGGAGTAGCTGGAGCCATTGGTGCGGGAATCGCACTGATCGCCGCACCCGCGACCGCGGGACCAGCGGAGGACTGTGCGGCGGTGCGGGCACGTGATCATCAGATCTACCTGAATCTGATCGCGTCACTACCGCCGGGTTCTCCGATCCCGCCTGAGTACATCAACCCGTGCCTGACCGCGCCGTCCACGACAGCGACCGTCGCCCCGACAACCACCGTCGGACTACCGGGTGCACAGGCTCCGGGCGGTGGCCCGAACGTCGGCGCGAACGCGCCGACGAACTTCCCTTCCTACAACGGCACCCCCATCGTCCCCGTCCCCGGCGCCGCGCTGCCTGGACAGCCGAATACGCCGACAGCGCCAAGTATCGACAACCCTGCAGGAGTCCCGGTTCCGACGACCACCAGCGGACCTACCACACCCCAACCCGCTGGATCGACCGCACCCACAGCGGTCCCCGATCGTGGTCCCGGACCTGTTCCCTCTGGAACGCCGAATAGTGCTCCCGGGCAATCGGAATCAAATCCCACGGTCACCCCCTCGGGACTCAGCGACAACGACGGGCGCGACCGGTATCTCGAACTCGTGTTGGTCGGTGCCGCCGCATTCACAGCCGGCGGGATCGGAGTACGTGGGCGTCGTTCACCGTTCGGCCCACGCAAACCGTTGCGTGGGCGTACGCCGGAATCGATCCTCTCCCAGACAGTCGGTACCCTCGCCTCACCGCTCATGGCGTATGCGAAGGGTGGCCAGTCGAAGATCACGGTCACCGAACCCGGCGGAGGACGTCGTACGTTCTTCCTCATCCACGACGCGACGTCCTCACACGAAGCGGAAATCCCCGTCGACGTCCCGCCCGGCGGGCATATGAGCGTTAATCCGGACGGCTCAGTCACCGTCTTCGACGCGGACGGAAACCCCGTCTCGGTCGTGGCAGCTCCGTGGGCGTACGACGCCGACGGCAATCCTGTTCCGACTGACTACGAAGTTCGCGACGCCCGTCTCATTCAGAAGGTGTACGCCGACGAAGCGACCGCCTATCCGATTTTGGCTGATCCGCCGGAAAAGAAGGCGAAAGCACCCACCTCGGTGGCCTCGAAACAGATACCCAAAGGCTCAAATACCACGTCGAAGCCGAATTCGATGACCTCCCGCACGAGCGCGCAGAAACCGCAAAACAGTGGAAACACGAATTCGGGCGACACCACTGGCGGGAATACGTCGGCACCGAATTCGATGACCCAGCGCACCAGCGCAAAGAAACCGCCCGTCAGCGCGGAGCAGCAAGCGACCAACCAACTCGCTGCAGCGCACGGCGACGTCCCTTCGGGTACAGACACTTCGGGTGCGCCGAACTCGATGACTTCGCGCACGAGTCCGCAGAACAGTGGGAACACGAATTCGGGCGACACCACTGGCGGGAATACGTCGGCACCGAATTCGATGACAGCGCGCACGACACCTCAAAAGCCATCCGTCAGCGCGGAGCAGCAAGCGGCCAACCAACTCGCTGCAGCGCACGGCGACGTCCCGGACGGTTTCACCGGCAATGTCCCGATCAAACCCGGCACCACCGGAGATGGGGCACCGAATTCGATGACTCCCCGAACGTCACCGCAGGGCAAGCCCTCGACCGACGAGAATTGGACTACTCAATTCGGTCCTATCAACGTGATCGGTGGAATTGTTGATACCCCGGGGCAAATGGCAGAACGAGCTACTGCGACGCGAGCGCCGAACGTGTCGACGACACGCGCCGTGTGGCAAGGGGCAGTGAATGGTGGGAAGGGCCTCGCGAAACCGATCCCTGCGCTTGGGTGGATCGTCACAGGAGCAGCGATAGCCTCCGATCTCACATCAGAAAACGGACCTAGTGTCGCCGAATCGGTCGCTACCAACGTGGGAGGAACCGTCGCAGCGGCAGCTGTCGGTGGCGCAGTGCTTGCTGTCAGTGCCGCCCCCGTGGTGGTCGCGGTCGCCGTTGGTGTGGCAGCTGGCTATGCTGCGGCGTGGGCGATATCGAAGTTCTGGGACTAGATGACGAGCTCGGATAGAAGCAAAGGTAGTTCGATGACTTCGAGGACGGAACTTACACGCACCCTCCATGCTCAATGGACCCAGAAACGCGGCGAGCTGGGCTTCCTCGCGTTCATTGTCAGTGTCGTTGTCTTCGCAATCAGTGCGATCGTGATGTACGAGGCTTCCTCGAATGCGGTTTTCGGATTGGGGGCAATTGCTGCGGCCTGCGGCGCTGTGTGCTGCATTTCGCTAGTGACGTTCGTGGCCCTTCCTCCTAAACCCGCGACGACCTCAGAAGAAATAGGTCAAGGCCGCACTTTCACCATGACCGCCTCAACCCGATGGGCATCGGCGTTGTGGTTGTGGTCGGCGTTGGTCTCCTGTGCTCTGTCTTTCGTCGGCGTCGGGCTCAACTACGCGACCAAGTCCGGAGGTAGCTCGTTCAATTCGAATTGGTGGTTGGTGCTCGGCGCTCTATCGATCGGTGCCAGCATTCTCTCTCCCCTGAGGTACGTCGGACGGTTTCGTATCGATATTGACGGCGATGGCATGCGCATGGAACTCGGCCGCGCTTACAGCGGATATCTGCGTTGGTCCGATATTGACAAGATCGAAACCTCCGCCCGCGGGCGCTATGCACTCGACCTCGTGCTCAAGCCAGGTGTCCGTGTCGAGAACACCTCGCACGGATCGTCGCTCTACCGGGTAGGACCGGGAATCATCACCGAAGCCTCGCCCTTTCAAGACGGCTACCTACGCCTCGAATGCGGAGGATGGACGGGTGAGACGAGCGCACTCCCGGAGGAAATCGTGCACCACGTGATCACAGAAGACACCACCGAGCAGAAAGCGGCCTCATGAAGAATCCGGACATGATTGCGCTCGCCGTACTCGGCGCAATAGCAGTTCCCGCAGTGCTGTTCATGGTCTCCTCCGAGTCCGCGTTCGTTTTCGGAGCGTCAATCGCGGCCATTGTCTTCATTGCCGCTCGCGGCGTGCAGATCCTCTTCCAACTACGGCGTCGACAACAACGTCGGGCAGCGTGAGCAACATATCCTGTTCGACGGCCGCTCGGGATTCAGAACCTGGACACAGCCAGAGCCAACAGTTTCCCGCTGTAGCGCTCCTCGGTCTTTGGTTCCAACAGAATCGTCCTGCATGCCGACAACACATCTCCCTACAAGCGACATCATGACCACCGTTTGTGGAATTTGTGCAATCACTGCAGGGGCTGTGGCGATGATCGTAGCTACGCCTTACGTGATGTACCGCAGTCATGCGAGAGCGATCTACTGGAGTTCGTCGGTCCTTACCATCGTTTTCGCGTGGCTCACCGCCCCACAGCGGTCGAATCTCGGACCTGTCCTCTTGTGCGGTTTCGCTGCTGTGTTCGTGGCGTGGTGGTGGACCCCCTTCCTGACGCCAAGGCATCCCACCGGATTCAACGATGTTTTCGGTGCTTGGCTGACACGGGCGCTCTACCGCGAGCAGAAGGATACACCTCCGGTAAATAGGTACGACAAACCGAAATACAAAGATGCTGAGCGCCAGTTAAGGACGTCGATTGACGAACGCCCGCAGAGATCTTGTGATCGCAAACTATAGGTAAGCCGAGTTATCTTCCGGACGCATGTTCTATCTGCCTGGGAGGCTCGTCCATCGTAGTGGGCCACATTTGAATCAGATAGTCCTCAACGGGATCGCCGTCGTGGTGGTCATCAAAGTTGATGTTCTTTCCTCGACCGTAAATCCGTACTCGATACCGGCGCTCTCCTGGAGGCGTCAAGCCGTGAATATCAGCGGCCTTCCCGTCTGCGTTCAAATTGTCCCAAAACGAAACAATATTAACGCGGTGATCGGCATCTTGAGTCAGGTCACCTTCGACGGAGTCTTGCCATGCGCTGTCGTCGTAAGGAGGCGGCGACTCGTGTATCTCTACGATGACGTTCACTGGCCCACTTTTGATTCCTACGTTCACACGGAGCAGATCGCCTGCGAACATCGCGAGTGGGGAGTCAGGATCTTGACCGTGGATCAGTTCTCGTAGTGGGCCTGCCTCGATCATGAACTGGTGGTAGTCGGTGTCGATGACTGATTGATGGCGCTCGACGGTCAGCTGAGCTCCTCCTTCTACGGTCTACCGAGTATGGGGAAAGTTCAGGATGGGTATGATCACATATTCATTGCCAGCCGCGGTTTGGCGTTGCTGTTGTCCACTCAAGCGATGATCCGGCGCTACTGTATGGCATATCGTTCACCATTCACACGAAGCGACTGCCCCTACCTGAAAATCGGCTTAGGGTGATTGCGTCGGCGTGGGCTTTGCCTCGAAGAAGTCGGAGTGAGCAGCTCGAAGCAGCTCGCGGTAGTTCAGTCCGTAAGTCATCGCAGCATGTTGGAGTGCTTTCATTGCGGCTTCAAAGGGTGGAACTTCTTCAGCGATTCCTTCGGTACGCACAGCGAGGTACTCCTTTGTGCCTGTTGCAGAGAGTGACGATATGTCGATACTACGGAGACGGCCCTCCGCTGCTGGTGGCAACGGAGGGCCGTCAAATAGCTGATTTCTTCGTGACAGGTCAGCTACCGCGGACGTAGAACTGCTCGTTGTCGAACATGCGGTTTCTCTTGAAAAACCAGCGCGCGAATCGCGGGTTGGGTCTTTTCGTACCGGATGAAGCGCAGGAGCATCGAGGAGATGCGGGACTGCAGATTCTAAATGACACCGTTTGGAATCTGGCCAGGCGTCGCTGCCCATCCGGAAGCGGAATTTCGTCACCGGCTACATATGCACCCGTTCGAAACCGCCAGATCACTGCTTCCACCAAGTGCCCGCGATCTACCAGTGGCAAGCTTCGCTGCCTCGCCGGAGGGAATAGCGGACCGAGCAAAGCCAGGCCCGTCCGACAGCACATACACGACTCCCCAGCATCACCGACGATCGCTGATCAAGTAACTAGCAACACGCCCTAACAGGGATCCAACACAGCGATCGAAAGGGATTGCCTCGCAGCTATTTACACAATCTTGCCACCATGAGTAAATGTAGGAGCATAGGAGCAACTGGCTTGCCATCCAGAAGAGTGTCACCACCTCATCGTTCGCTGTCGTACTTCTCCAGCCGACCGGCTGGAGATAGCGCCCACGAACGAAGGTACCGAACCATGGCAACGGGAATCGTCATACCGTGTAACCAGTCAACCCCAATCTACGAAAGTCGTTTCACCAGCCTCCGTGACTACCAACTAGCTGTCGATGGTCATATCGAGGCCATAGATCTGGACATGCCTGCGGCAACGGTCTTCGCAAACGATGAGTCGAAGATCTTGGGGTTGCCCTTAAACCGCCGAGCGACGTTACTGTGGTGGCTCAGCACGCCGACATTTCGACATCGCGATGTTATTTGCGGAAACGCGGTCATAGTTGGGCAGCCTGACTCCGAGGGCGAGACTCAGAGCATCCCGCAAGATCTGCGTGCTCTGCTGCTCGATCGGGCCAAGTATCGCGTCGAAGTGCAGACTGCCGGGGAGACCGAAAGGTGGGCAGGCAATCAATTGGTCTTCGAAGACTACTTCGAGGCGGCAAACTGGGGACTTTCGCTTTGGGATCGATGGACGCTCGTCACTCGGGTGCGTGTCGTGGACGCGTAATGCGCCGGTGGTGCCAGTGAGAGAGCTCGAAGTTGAGCTTTCCACTTCCCGCACCACCGGACTGTCCTAGTGTTCGTGTTTCAGAACAACGCGAATCCGACCGTACGCATGAACACCACCGCGTGCCATCACACGCGACTGACTTCTCGACATGAAATTGGGTCCCTCGTCATCGGAGCAACCACGGCTTGCGAGGCAGCGAACTCCCGCAGATCAGTTGGGTAGCCGTAGACCAACGCCACAGCAAGAATGCACTTCTCATTGGTGCGGGCGGTTTCAGTGGCTCCGATACTCATATCCGCCTTTACTATCAGGTCTACTGTTTTCGTCAGACACTCATCCCTCAAGTTGTGATGCCCATCGTTTCCGTCCCGGATTCTCGACACGGTGCCACACCGCCGTAAAGAGAGACCGAGGGCGGACACCACTCTGATTTCGTGTTCCAAGAAGTCAGACCGGTGAGCCCGTCATATTCGACGAGAACCGAAATCGACAAGCTCTCGACCTGTTACAGATTCGACAGACAAGCCCGCTTCGGCCAGGCTGGACCTACTCCCCCGCAGGCAGAGGTAACCCGTCCAGCAGAGCGCCTGGTGTCGTATTCAAACCGAAGGCGATCTTGATGATGTTCTCCAATCGCAGACTGCGTTGGCCGCGCTCCACCTTCCCCAGCTGAGTCCAGTGAATGCGGCACTGAACGGCGGCAGCTTCCTGACTCAGCCCCAACTCCTCGCGTCGGGCGCGGATACGTGCACCAAATTCGCGGGTTGTTTCGTTCAGGGGAGGCTTTGCTGGTTCCGACACGAATCCAACCTCATACGGCACACGCGCAAACGGCCAGAGCGAAACGTACGCATGCGCTTTACACCCATGCGTATATGCCTTACATTGAACATGCGGAACGGACACGGTTCTGGCCGATCCGTTCACGTCGAACCCACGCGGAGGTGGGCAACCAAACATGGAAAGGGGGTGCGGCATATGAGCGGCGGAGGAAACATCATCAGTGGCGGCGGCAACTGAAGCTGACCGAAGAACCATGGGCGCAGGGTCTCCAGCGAATTGCACGCGAGTGCGAATATGCTTGGCACCCTGCGCTTTTCGTCTTCTCAAAACCGCTCACGCTTGCTATACTGCAAGCAGAATATGCGTGATCCCAACCAACGACTCGTACACCTCAAACTGGCATTCTTCGCCTTCATAGTCGCAACCATCGGCATCGCTTTAATGGCTCTCGGTAAATACCTGGGCACGCAAAGCATGTCCGGGTTCATCAGCGTTCTCCCAATCAGCGAGGTGGGAGGAACGCTGCTCGTCGCCGGCCTCGTCGGCATCGGGCTGGATCTATGGATAGACGGCGACCGAGGCGTCGTGATCGAGAAGCTCGTCGAAAAAGTCATGGTCCGTGCACTCGGCAAACTCGCTCCCACGTTGCGCGATTCCGTAATCCAAGCATTTGCCGACAACATCGATCATCTGACCGTCGTCGCCACCGACGAGTTCCTCGATCGCTTGGCACGAAATGCGTTGACACTCAGACTCGGCGACCGCACCTTCGCCGAAGACATCTACGAAGACGTACGAGATATGGCCATCGCCGCCACCGAGCGGTGGTACGACACCAAAATCAGCATGAACCTCTCACCCCTACCGCAAGGAAGTGGAAACGAGACTCCCCCAGCCTTCGTGCTGACCGCTCGCTACGAATACCAGGTCCGACCAGCAACCAACTATCGACGCTTCACAGCGGTATCGAATATGCGCGAGTATCGCGCAATCATGGAAGAGCCAGGCGACACCTCCGTCTGGTACATCAACCCCGCCAGCGGATTCGACGGACATACACGGGACGCATTCGAACTCGTCCAGTTCAGCGTCGACGGCGAAGATCGCCCCATCCGACGCAACTCCCGTGCGAGCGGACAGACCTACACCGCCAGCATCGGCAAAGACATCGTCGACAGCCGGGAACTCGTCACCATCGCCTACACCTACCGCACAATACTGCGAAAACACGGACACATGCTCCACGTCGATGTTGAGCAACCGTCAAAGGGCCTCGATGTCGAACTCGAATACGGAGACTGCGGAATCGCAGAGATGCGTCTCATACCGTTCATCTCCAGTAGCAAGAAAGTACGGAGTTTTCAGATGCCCACTACCGTGCCCGAGAAAACAGTCGGAATCGGCTTCGACGGCTGGGTCATGCCAAAATCAGGGGTAATCGCAGTTTGGATACTCTCGACCGAAAAATCGATTCCGCCACCTCAGTTTCATAAAGACTAGACCTGATTGAATGATTCAGACACGAGAGACAAGCGATATTTGCCAAAACAGAGAGAATGCACATAAAAGCTGCCGAATTTTACGCGCCCGTAACTAGACCGACACAGATAACTAGAAATGATTTAACCGACTAGACCAGGACGAGGCCGGATATAATCGCGGTACTGATTTTACAGCCTGAACTCTAACCCAACTGATCTTCTCGCTCGCGATCACGACGCCACTTACCCATACCGGGAATCGTCTTTCAACCCAAAGCCTCTCAGCGTTCTCGGGAATTCGATTTTTCTTCTGAAACCTCCTCATCATCGGGGCTGCAAACGTGCACTGACAATTCATTCGTGTTGACAAGCCACTCGTAGTTATCGAACACTACTTAGCCGAAATCGCGACGAAAAAAGCGCAAAAGAGTCGACTTCGAACGGGTGCGATACTATCAAACGCGACACCGGACCGAGATCCCAATATATCTGACCAGATCATTCGTCATGTACCCCCCGGAGCAGGAACTGCAGATGACCGCCAGGCGATTGGAAGTTCCTCTGCCGTCGCTGGGAATTTATTGCGCCTCTGGTTTGTGGGCCCAACGAAATTATGATGCTCTCATCCATCGATTCAACCAACGACCAATGAGACTTCGCCAATTTTTCAATAAACTCAGCGGCTATCGCGTCGGCAATACGCGGCAGGATAGCCAAATTTTCCACCACCTGCCGCTGCGTTGATGCAGTACAAATGGAATGCATCGCGTGTCCAAGCATGTTAGCGGCCGCTTTCTGTTGCTTCGGCTTATATACTGGATCCACAATGGAAATTGCAATAATTCGGAAAAGATCCCAAGCTTCCTCGACATACCCGGATTGAGCCAGCACCGCAATTGCGCGGTTCGCATCTCCAACTCGTTCGGGAGTAAATGGGACGGCCTTATTCCGATGCCATGGCGCTAGAGTTAACGTGGCAATTGTCGGCACGAGGCATGGATCGGGCTCCCCAAAAGCGAGTTGGAGGAGCCATGCACGTCGGATGCTGTCTACCTCGTCAGGCAGCATCGCAGGCTTCACCACTTTTGTCTCCACCGATCCAGGCAGTGGGTGTGAAGTCACTTGCATTCGAGCCGAACAGAATCCGATGACGGCGGCACGCCCGTCAGCGTTGTGTCGCGCCACATCTCCCAGAATGTCGACAAGCCGCGCCCGAGCTGTCGAGCGCGTAGTTTTGTTAATGGCAACGATAAGTTCGTTTGGTGTCGGCGTTGTAACCCCGACCTCAGTGAGAAGACCCCACAACCGAGCTCCACGCTCCTGTTGAGATTGATCCTCTGCCAGTGACTGCTTAATGATGTCGTTCAAGAGTTTTCGATGCACATGAAGCATCTCTATACCGGTTCCATTTTTCCTCATCGTTGCCACAACTTCCGATATAGTCGCAACGCGTCGGCGTCGACTGGCCAGAACCAAGAACACCCGCATCACTATCTCAGAATGCGAAATCACAGATTTTGCACCATCGATGAAAATATCTGCGTCTTCGTCTTCGAGTAATCCGGAATCGTCAAGAATCAAGTTGAGTGCGTCTCGCGCTGCTGGCACTTGGAGTGCAGCCGACCTTGGCGTCAAGATCAAAACTGCCCCACGCTTCAGCCACCGCGTCGGTTCGTTGATCCGCGCCTTCTGAACGATACTGACGAACACAGAGGCAGGGATTTCAGCCGATTGCAGACAACCTCGCGCAACATGACCCCAGTCCGGTACGTTCCGCTCACCTATTCCGACGCTGCTCAGGCGTCTGGCAAGGATCTCGACGATTGTCGAGCGAGCACGGCAATCGGCACTGAGGACAAGCGCCAAAGGTCCACGGGCAAGTTGATATGGCGAACGGGTACCTTCAAGTGCAAAAAGTCGACTGATTACCCAAGCTTCGTCGTTCAATGAAAGAGTCTCTGCCGCAAGCAATTCGCACACGGCCGAAATTTGAGCACCTGCTAGAATATCCGTGTCTCGAATCTCCAGGAGCCGACATGCTTCTTCTGCGAATGCACGCACGGTGGAGGCACGATAATCGTCCTCACATGCGACAGCCAGGTTCGCCGCGTAGATGTTACCGAGCCATCGGCGAACATTCCGAGAGTCGTCGTCTACGCCCGACCCACCACCGAGTATCTTTCCGATCTCGACAAGGAACCACGAGCTACCCAGCAGCCTCCAGCGCTCGCTCACGAAAAGTAGGTACGCCCGGACCCCAGACCTCCCTGAACCGATTTGCGTAATCGTTCGGAGACACTCAAGGATCGCGCGCCGGACGAAATCCGAATTGTGCGATACAAGAGGAATCAACAAGGGCAAAATCCCGTCATCGGACGAGACAAAGTGTGGGTTCGCAGCCAG
Organism: Rhodococcus sp. NPDC060176; assembly: GCF_042728675.1. Classification (NCBI taxonomy): domain Bacteria; kingdom Bacillati; phylum Actinomycetota; class Actinomycetes; order Mycobacteriales; family Nocardiaceae; genus Rhodococcus; species Rhodococcus sp. NPDC060176. The sequence continues at coordinate 263,330 of NZ_JBHWYS010000006.1, read as the reverse complement.
GAGTCGCCGAATCGCTTCTTCGTTTCCAAGCTCACTAACGACTTCTTCTGGAAACCTGCGCGCCATGTGCGTCAATGCGCTTAGTGACGGCTGGTGAAGATGTTTGATATGCACTAAAGCGACCAATGACCGAATAGCGACAACTGGATCGTGTCGGCGATAAGCAATGACGTTGCGGCAGAAAGTCTTCAGAGCGGCTGCGTCTGCACGCAGGATATCGATGCCACTCGCCACAATCAGGTCTGGATTGCTGGCGAGAATTCGCACAGCAATATCCTTAATCGTATTCACATCTGATCCGAACAACGCAGCGATGGTTGGGCCGATTTCTACATGAGTCCCCGGGTCACGTGCGATCATTGTGGCAAGCTGTTCGAAGACAGCGCCCACGAAAAGGTCATTGGGGTGTTCGCTCAGGTAATGGGAAAGACGGATGAATTCACCTCTCGCGGACCGACCTTGCAGGGCGCGAGCAGCGATGAACTCAAAGACCGTTTGGTGGAAGAACCGCAGATAGTTGTCGAACTCTTGCAACACGTCGCGCATGATCAGTGAAGAGATGTCCCGCTCAGACTCTGTAACGCCTCTCGAAGTCCGATCTGTCTCAACGGCTCCGATACTTGCAGCGACCGCGCCTACGTGAAGAATGAGTTCTCCGTTAGCCAACATACGAATTGCGACACGACTGGCGGTGTCGCCTAGATCGCGATCACGTTCTGCAGGCTCGAAATGTGCTCGCCTGGAAGTGACAATACGCGCATCTCTCACAATCCTGCATTGCCAAAATCGCTCGTACAAGTCATTGATATCAACATCGAGCGTGGGGAAGTCCGGTGCCGAAAGCTCGAACAGCATTCGCAGTAGTAGCGGGCGACGATAGATCGGCGGTACGAGCATCCCGCGCGCCATCGCTGTTCGGAGCGTCGCCGCCGCATGGTTTGGATCCGAATCGGGCGCGTACTTCCTACATAGCACACGAGCCGCCTCGTCGACTTCGCGATCGGAGTAGTCCGTCAATTCAAAACCCTGGTACTTGTCCAACGGCAATGCATGCGCCTCACGCGGTCGTGACACGACGGCAACACGGTGACAATCGCTCCAAGATCTGACTATGTCTTGCAGCATGTCATATTCCTCCTCACTCCGAAGCAGTACATCAGCCGTGTCGATCAGAATTGTTAGTTGCGCTGGATGCAATGCAACGGTCGTTATTGCATCCGATGTCAACGAACCATGTCCATTTCGCCCAAGGAACCACGACGCAGAAATCAGCAAGCACTGACCGCCCTGCGCAAGCTGTGAGTAGATCGACGCTGCAAGACACGACTTCCCAGAGCCAGCCTCCCCGTAGATGAGAACGGGTTTTCCATAATCGACAGTCAACGCGCGCATGATCCCATTTTCTCGATCTCTACGAACGTAATTGGTGAGTTCCGAAGAAGTTTTACCAAGAGCCCCCGCCGAGATGATCTCCTGGCAATAACTCTCCGCGAGCCCAGCCAGCCGTTGCAGTGCTGGATCAGAATTTCGCCCAAACCACCAACTTGGAAAGAATACGATCAGCGCCCGCAGATATGTAGTCGCCAACCGTTCACGCCGTCCACCAGCAGTTGGTCGGTATATGTCGCGCGAGCGGTCTAGGATTGACGCCGCGTAATCGAACCGACGACCAATAGATTCGTCGTCATCCTCTTCTGTACGTAGTGCCAAACTAAATGAATGTGCTTCCTTTAACTCATCCACTGAGAGCGCGGAGCTGACATCCGAGTACCGATGTGTTGAACGGCTTGCCTTGTCTAAGCGATTTCGAACGTGTCGTACAAAACTGACGAAATCAGCTGGGTCGAGGCCGCCGTCCATGCCGATTGAAGTGCCCAGCACAGTCCTCACTGCCCAACATGATTTAGCCTTCGTCACATCGAAAACGCTCGCCTTCGGCGTAGCACTCAGGACACTCGAAAGTTGGGCGACTGCTTGTTCGTCAGACAATTCGAGTCCTCTTCCTGAAGTTCTGCCGGGTTGCCATTCTAGCAAGTCGCCAATAAGTTTAGCGACCGCCATTTGACTTCAGCATTATTCTTATGCTTGCAATTAGTTTGCAAACAATCATAATGTTACGCAGGGCGTGGCAGCCCAAACCACTAAGGAAAGAAAATGGGACCAACTTCACAGGTTTTATTGTATCGAGATCTTTCTCGGCAGGTAATAGAACTCCGCGATCGATTTTCTGCGTTTATGCGCGATTTTAATGGTGACGAAGACGACACATTCGACACCAGCTTTGAATTCCTCCACTTTGATGAATACTTCATCGCGTGGATAGAAAGTGATCTTAGAGTCAACCTTGACAATGACCTAGATCTTTCGCCTACGTGGAGTTACCACCACGCAACGCTTGCTCCATTCGTATTGATAATGGCCTGCTCGGAATATAGATCTTACCCGCATAGATACCAATCTTGGAAGCCAGCTCCAGGGAGCGTCACACGAACACACACACGCATGGATCTTCCACTCATCGAGCCCCATGTCCGAAACGCTCAGACGCCCGCAGAAGCCACCCGACTGGACGGTGCCAGGATCGAGATCCTGATGCACCGACTCTGGCGTAGCTGATCTGCACGTTTACCCTCAATCGCGCTGCCACGCACCTAGCCGCTCCCATGAGCGGCAACTTTTTTTGGGGACGTTTTCGGGACCACGACCTGGAGAATCGTAGTCCTGGAGGATACGTCTAGGGATTTTCGGGATGGATCCGGGATCGACGCGTTGAACCGATATTTATCACGTCGAGAACTATCACTACTTTCGCAATTGTCACCAATCCGAACAGCAATCATCACAGCTCACAACTGAGGAGACAGTCACGTGACCACACTGGCGCCAACCTGGTGGAAATTCACACTGACGGACAGCGATTCAATACAGATAGGCGGCGGACAGTGCGTCGCACCCAGCTATGCATCCGCGTACGCAATCGCAAAGACGCTCTCCGGAATTGCGGAAGTAACTGACTTGAAGCCGCTTCACAAAGATAACTTGGCTGCGCATGTTCTCCCATCCCACCCTCATTCGACTAGGAAGGAAGATCGCACATGAATTCAAATAGCACGGCGAAGGCTCTGATTGTGACGGCAGTACTCATGACCAGTAGCTGTTCACCCCTCCACACACCCACCCGCGATGACGGGGCTAAGGCAATCTTGGCGAAGTGCCCCTCGGGGCGAAGTGTCGATTCTCGCGCGTCGCTCGACATGTCAGCGAGCCGAATCCAACAGCCCCTTTCGGCTCCTGAGAGCGAGACGCTGCGTGCCACAGTCCGTCGCACCGTTATCTGCGGTGGGGTAGTCGAGATCTCCGCATTCTTCGGCTCAGTCGCCTCAACTGTGCCGCTCTATTCCGGCAAGCTGCAGCTCGACGGTGCCACCGACAACGTGCGTCTACGTCGTGAGCCCGAACTCACCGACGCTGTCATGGAGACGGTCGAAACGACCCTGACCCAGTTGCAGATTGAGCCAATCGACGGCTCGACAGGCGGTACCGACATCCTCGGCCAGCTCAGTCAATCTGCTGAATTCCAGAGACAACTCGATCCCGTCGACAACACGAGCAACCTGAGCGTCCTTCTCGTCACTGACGGCGAAGACAACGCCACGTTGCACTTCAGCGACCCGGCCCTATCTCGCGAGCAGGCCGTAGCAATGGCCGATGAAGTGGCCGTTCCGGATCTATCGGGTGCGACCGTGACCTTCATAGGCGTCGGCAAGACCAGCAACGGCGCTATTACAGAGACCACGTATGTCGATGCACTCAAGGCCGCGTGGACTCGGGTCTGCGAGCGCACCGGCGCCACCCAGTGCATCGTTGTCACTGATCCTGCGAACGGGCAGTGATCAGCATGGCGAACCTGAATCTGCGAAAGTCTGCGGGATTCAACCATCTTGCAAACGCCCGTTCGAATCGGCTCATCCCGGTCGACAATGCGACCGCCATACCTCGCCCGCCGACAATTGGCGACACGTACGGCGAACTGGCATGGGACGCCCAAAGTGTCGCACAGGAGCATCTGTTCAAATCAGAGGCCGAACGGATATCCCGCGTCGATTCAGCACGTCACAGCGCTCTCTCACCGTATGCCAACGAATCGGGCCATCTCATTGCTGAGAACCGAAGTGTCGTGTCCGAGGCGCGCAAGCGCTTCGTACTGACTGCGGCGGCGCTGTCACCATGGCGTCGACGGAAAGGGTCCGGTTGGGGCTACAGATTGCGGGCATGTGCACTATTCGTCGGTGAAGTAATGGGACCGGCGAACGCCGCGATCATCTTCGGCGACATCCCAGCGCTCGCGATTCTTCAGGCAGTTTCGGCCGGTACGGCAACGATAACGGCTGGGCTCACCGGCGCCGAGTTCAAACACCTCCACTTGTCAGCCGAACGGAAGCGGGAGAAACCCGAGGATGTTTCGGGCGATTTGGTGCCGTACCAACACTTGTTCGACGGTAGCGGTCTCAGGGCTCGTCGGTACGCCACAATTGCGCTGGCCAGCGGCTTGACGGTCGGGTTGCTCGTTGCCAGCGCGATTTTTAGCCTCCGGGCCGCTCTCGATGGGAGTGCCGCTGGCGTCGCGTTTGGATCACTCGCCCTCGCTGTCACAGTCGCATCATTCATCAACTCGTATTGCCACACAGACCCGGTCAGCGACCTCATCGACGAAGCGCACGGTCAGTATCGCAAGGAACTTCGCGCACACCGCCGACTAACTGCCCGCCCGTTGCTCCTGTTCGCTGGGCGCGCCAAAGAACGGTCACGGTCAATTACTGCGGAACAGCACCATCGTGGGGATGCCGCCAGTTCCCATCTCACCGCGCTGTCGTACGAATCGCTGACCGGCAGTCCCGATGTCGTCGGCCACGGTCCCGCCGCGCCTGCAATCGGTCGCCGAGTCCGGAAGGCAGACCAGTGAGCGACCACAAACTCCAGCGCGTCCGCCTTCTGGACCCACGCGTCATTGGCCACGAACTCTCCATCAGCACGACAACCGACCGAAACCAGCGCACCGCTACATTCGCACTCGGTGCGGCAGGTTCATGCCCCGACCGTCCATCTCTGACCATAATCATCGTCGACGACTCGGCAAGTATCACCGCTCAGTCCGGGCATGACCCGCTCGCACAGCGATATTCGGAGGCCAAGCGAGCCATAGACCACATCGGCAAGTCGTGTAACTGCCGCCACGAGTTCGTGGCGATCATCCACTTCGATCAGCCTTCCCCGCTCGATGTGCCGCCCCAACGGCTCCACCGGCGCGGCCGGCTGCGACTTCGCTCCGGGCTCCGTTCGACGGGGTCGCGCGGATCGAGTGATCTCACACCGGCACTCGACAAAGCTGAGCGTCTGGCAACACAGTTTCGAGCCTTCGACATTGGGATCGTCGTCATGACGGACTTTCTTCTGACGGACCGCGATCCACCCGGAGTCGTGGGTCGACTCATCTCCTTCAAGGGCCACGTTCATGCCGTCGCATTGAACGCAGACCCACCGCAGATCTTGAGAGATGCTCCTCACGTGAGCATCTCGACGATCACGCAGAATTCCGAGCCCGGCGCGACAGCTCGCGCAATTTTCGAATCCATGACGGCGAACCGCGCTATGTCCACCACTCATCAAGACCACGATCGTTAGCGGACCACCAAGCCGCCAGAATCCAGCGCACAGTTGGAGCGTCGTCCCATCGCGCTGACGCCACAGCAGCGCACACTTTCTTCGCCACTCAACGCTTCACCATTCAACCTTGCCATCTCACAGGAAGGTCTATTAAGTATGCCCATTCCAAAGGTGATTCCTCCGCTTCTCCGCATCCAGATTGATGAGGCTCGCGAAACTCTGAGTTCGTTCATCGATTTCCACGCAGAGCAGACGGCTGAGGCAATCGGGTTCCGCTTCGTCCCGACGCGGGATGCTCCCAACACGTACTCCGCGCTGTGCACGGCATTCGAGCGCAGCATCCAGACCAAGGAGCCGCTGCCCATTTCCAACCAGAACAGCGGCTCGGTGCTGTTCACCTCGCCAGAGGTGAACATCGCCCACCGCTTCGTCCACGATATTCACCACTGTCTTCTCGGGTTGAGCTTCGACCTCGTTGACGAGCTAGAACTGGCGATCTGGCACTTGGACCAGTTGGAGCGCAGCGGTTACGCTCCAAATTCTCTGCCGTGGAAGCTGTTCCACGCTGATCTCATCGGGCAAATACAGATCAACGCTCTCGCCAATCGATTTCCCGCGGATCAGCGATCGTTCGGCATCAACTGCGCCGTCATGGGTCTCGAACGCGGGGTTCTGCACGAACTGCGAAACCCGTCGTGACTGACTCCAACCCGAAGTCCTGGTTCGACCGAGCCATCAGCGGGTGCATAAGTATCCTCGTCGCAGCTATCGCTCTGTACTTCGCCGTCGCGCTCATCGAGGCGGTCTGGCCGTATCTCGTGGCTGCTGTCGCGGTCGCGTCTGTTGTGGTGGCAGCAATTCAGATCATCCGCGCACGCCGCGAAAATCGCTGGTAATTGGTCACCCCTACGTCTCGAATCAGTCCCGTCCAATCGGTGTTGTAATTTCGACAAACTCTATTGTTCGTTGAATACGTTCAACGTTAAATAGAAGACGCCGGGCGTTCAATCAATTCAACGACCTAAAGAATTCATTCGCACTATCAAAAACTCTAATTCACGGGAGGGCACAGCTATGTCACGAACCTATCGACACAATGACAAAGAAAAGAGAAAGACCGACTACCGAAAGGGCGGACGACCGCGAAAGGATCGCAACATCTCAGTGCGCGGCATTCACCGCGACACCCCGGATCTGCAGCGTCTCAGCCGCGCCGTCATAGCTTTGGCGCTGGCTGAGGCCGAACGCGAAGCCGCCAATGACGATTCCCGAGCGAAGGAGCTCCGAGATGACTAGCCCCTCAACAGCATTGCCCCTCGGCGCGTTGTTGTGGCAGGAGATCTTCTGGCCCGCGCCGCTGAGTCGAGATCCCGTTCTCGGTCTGCTCCGCAGCTGGGCATCTCAAGTCCATGCCCCTCAGATCATCGTCGAAGCTCGTGCCGACCGCCACGGCATTCAGTACCTTGTCGGCTCCCAGCTCCGTCATCATCAAGCGCTTCGCCGCGACATCGAACAGCTCGTCCCCGGCACCATCGTCACCAGCTACCCGGATGTCCGCGCCCCCATCACGACGGCAAGACGCCTGCAGCTCCACAATCAGGTCGCCCTCGCCACCGGGCACCCCGAGGCGTCGACCCGCGCCATTCTGTCTGCTTTCACCAGCGTTCGACGAACCGAGAAGCTCACGCTTCAGATTGTTCTCGGGCCGAGGCTCACGCCACGCTTTCCCACTGGCGAAATCGCGAAGATTGACCAATCCGTCACCTCTCGAGCGCTGACAGGTGTCCTACCTGAAAAACGCACTGCTGCAACGACAGAGGTTAAGCGGAAGCTAGGGCAACACGGCTTCGTCGCGACCCTCCGTATCGGTGTTCACGCCGATAGTCCCGAACGCAGGCGAATCCTACTGCTCGCCGCGACATCGGCAATATCGACAGTCACGGGGCCTGGCGTCCGTGCGACTTTCTCACCCGAAAAGGCAGTGCGTCTCAATTCGCCATCACCCCAGTGGTCGATGTGGACTCGTGGACAACGCCTTTCCATCGAGGAACTACCGATCCTCACCGGCTGGCCTGTCGCCGATGCCGCATCCACTCCATACCCCGGGCAACCACCAGCCCATCCAAAACAGCTCCGCCCTACAGCCGTTGCCGGCGAGGATGATCGGATCATTGGAGACACCACCGCGCCGGGCACCGACGGGCAACTTGGCATCAGCGAAAAGGATAGTCGGCAACATCTTTGGATTCTCGGGCCGACCGGAACAGGCAAGAGCAGCCTGCTTCAGTCCCTCATCGTGCAAGACCTGCAGGCTGGACGCCCCGCTGTCGTCATCGAACCGAAAGATCTCATCCACGAACTGCTCTCGACAATCCCGAAACACCGACGCGACGATATCGTCGTACTCGACCCGCTCGACGATGCACCAGTAGGCATCAATCCATTGCAGTCATACGGCCGCTCCCCGGAAGCCGTCGCCGACCATGTCTTCAGCGTTTTCCTTGCCATCCACGGCGACAGTCTCGGCCCGAGGTCTTCCGACATCCTGCGGAACAGCCTCCAAGCTCTCGCCACCCGTGACGACGCCAGCCTCGTCATGCTCCCGCTACTGCTGACAAACCCGGCCTTCCGCCGCAGAATCACACGCGACATCTCGAAAGCCGATCCCATTGCGGCCGGGCCGTTCTGGCAGTGGTTCGATCAGCTCTCCCCCGAGAGCGCCGCGCAAATCTGTGCACCGCTGCTCAACAAGATCAGACCACTCCTGTCGCCGCACCTACGAGGTGTGCTCGGACAACAGCAGCCGCGCTTCAACATCCGGCAGGTACTTCAGGAGAACAAGGTACTGCTCGTTCCACTGCAAAAGGGTGTCATCGGCCCAGAATCCGCCGAACTCCTCGGTGCGGTCGTTGTCGCCGAACTCTGGCAAGCGCTCCGGGAGCGCGGCGCGATTCCTCCGAAGGACCGCACCACCGTGAGCGTCTTCCTCGATGAGGCACAGGAATTCTTGAGACTCCCCACGGACCTCTCGGATGCACTCGCCATGTCCAGGTCGCTTGGCGGATCATTCCATCTCGCGCACCAATTCATCGACCAGCTGCCACCAGCGATGCGCACCGCCTTCGCCGCAAACGCGAGAAGCCGCATAGCCTTCCAACTCACCGCAGCAGACGCCAAAACGATGACGGCCGGACAATCCGATCTGACTCCCAGTGACTTCACCGGACTGCCCGTATTCAACATCTACGCCTCGCTCGTGAAAGACGGAGCCGTCCAGCCTTGGGCATCTGGTGTAACGCTGCCACCGCCGCGATCGACCAGCAATCCCGATTCAATCCGGCGACGCAGCCGCGAGCAGTTCGGCCGCCCCATCGCCGAAGTCGAGGCCGGCTTCCTAACGCTTCTCGACCAATCGTCAAGTGTCACCGACGGAACCATCGGCGGTACTCGCAGAAGGAGGACAACGCCATGAACGAGTCAGCACCCAATCGAGCCGCCCTGCCCCCTCCATCCGTCGCCCACCAGGAGCGGCCATCGAACCACCCCGACAACTCAATTCCATTTCATCCTCTACCAATCGATGTTGCCCCAGAAGTTCGTCCGACCGCCCGACCGACCGCACCCGGCATTGAATCCGCACCCGCCCTTGTCCACGCCCCAGATTCCGATTTACGGGCGGCGAATGATGGTGCCCATTCGGGCACCACAGTCCGTACGAATGACCGCTCACCACTCGATTCAGCGCCAAAGCACCCGACACACACTGCACCCCAGCGAATCTCCCAAAAGCAGCTCCTTCGCCTAGTTGGTCGCCTCAGCGATCGTGACTGGCAGATCATCATGAGCATCGAACAATTCCGATTCCTCGCGGCGTCCCATATCCAAGCCCTTCACTTCCCTGACCACTCCACCAAACCCGCCGCAGCACGTGCCGCACGCCGGGCCCTCACCCGACTGGCTCAGTGGAGGGTGATCGGCACGTTGCCCCGTGACATCGGTGGAATGCGCTCAGGGAGCACCGGAAACGTCTACTACATCGACGAGGTGGGTGACCGCCTCCGGCGGCAACAGGACCCCGACCGTCCACGCCGGCGCTACCAAGAACCGTCTACTCGATTCCTCTCACACACCCTCGCTATCGCAGACACCGTCACGACCCTCGTCCGCGCGACCAGTTCACAGGGGCCGTCATTGGTTCGCTACGAACTTGAACCAGCCGCCTGGCGGCGTTACCGAAACTTCAGCGGCGGATCGGTCGTCCTAAAGCCAGATATCTACCTTGAGTCCGCGGTGAGCCCGGAGCACGACGACGTAGCAGCGTTCTTCCTCGAGATCGATCTCGGTGGCGAGAGTCTGACCACCCTGCTTCGCAAATGCCTTGCCTACGAGCAGTACCGGCGAAGCGGAATCGAGCAGGATCAGTACGGAGCATTCCCCTATGTCATCTGGACGATGAGCGCACGAACGCCAGAAATCGCAACTCGCCGCCAAGAAGCACTTGCCAAGGCGATCTCACGCAACCCGCAGCTCCCCGACGAACTCTTCATCATCACCACCCCGGCCGAACTGCCGACCCTCATCATGAAAGGAGGTACCCCATGAACCAACCCACAACAACAGCGCTACTCCCCCATCCGAGCCCTCCGCCACCTCGGCTGGCGGCCCCACTGCCCGGCTCGATACTTATCGGAGACGCGGCTACTAAACTCGCCTCCGTCGCGGACGCCAGTATCGATATGACGCTCACCTCTCCGCCCTACTTCCGGCTTCGTGACTATGAGAACGAAGGCCAGCTCGGACTCGAATCCCACGTCGACGACTGGGTTCACGCACTTCTGCCCACAATGCGTCAGATCGCCCGCGTCCTCGTCCCAACCGGCACCCTCTGGCTCAATCTCGGAGATACCTACGCCACGAACCCGTCCCACGGAGCACCAACCAAGAGCCTTGTCCTCGCCCCGGAACGCCTGGCACTCACCCTCATCAAGGAGGGTTGGATTCTGCGGAACAAGATCGTCTGGGCCAAAAGAAACCCCATGCCCACCAGCGTGCGGGATCGGCTCGCGTGCACCTACGAAGTGGTCTACGTCTTCGCCCGTCACCCTCGCTATCACTTCGATCTCGATTCGATCCGCGAACCCCACCGCAGTCATCCGCCGAAATCCTCCGGGCCTCCCAGTCGCAGACCACCAGGTCACCGCGAGTCCTGGCGCGGCTCGAACTCCGGCAGTGTCAACGGTCTTCACGCCGTCAAAAGAGATGGCCGAGTCGGACATCCTCTGGGTAAGAACCCAGGCGATGTCTGGCCGATCGCAACGAGCCGAGGACACGGTGCACACCACGCGGCCTATCCACTCGAACTCGCCCGCCGTGCGATCCAGGCCGGTTGCCCTGAAAAGCGCTGTAGTGGATGCCAGCTTCCCTGGACACGTCCAATAGTTCGCGTACTCGGGCACAAAGCAGTTCGACAAAGTCTGCAACCGACGTGCGACTGCCAACTCCCCGGTGAGCCCGGCATCGTGCTCGATCCATTTCTCGGGTCCGGCACCACCGCGGTTGCAGCTGAGAGCCTGGGGCGCAGATGGATGGGATGTGAACTCAATCCGACCTTCGTAGCGGACGCCCGAAGCCGAATCACCGAGGCACGCCAAAAGGACTCCGCCGCATAACCCCCTGCACCCGACAACCTCGTCGGTCATCTGTGGCCGGTTTCCGAACGTCAATCGACGTTCGCCGGTCACACCACACCGAGGAGGTTGCCATGACGGCACCTGAGGACGGCACCAACCGCCCAACCACCACCAACGGAAACGGCGCGGTCAAAACCCTCGCCATCCGATTGGAACCCGATGTCCACGCGCAGCTGAGCCTCATCGCTCAGCTACGCGGCTCCACGATCACCGATGAGATCAAGAACGCGCTGGCAGCCCATATGGAGGCAGCCAAGCACGCCGACGATCTCATGGCCCGCGCTGACGAAGCGCTCGCCGACATCGAACGTGACGCCGCAGCACGCAGGGACGCGCTCTCAACGCTGTTCGCCACCCCGGAGAGCACCAAACCGCGCCCCCGCACCGCCCGAAAGGACACGGGCTCAAGCCCTGGCACCTGACCAGGCAACGGTGTGCCAGCAGACGGCAGTTCGAACCACTTCTCAGCTGAGGAAGGTTCGCTGCCGCTGCTGGCCCACCAGCAACACCCTCACCCCAATCAACTCACGAAACGAAGGGAGGACACAACGATGAACAACGACAAACAGCCGGATACAACACCTTTCGACCCGAAAGAACCAGAACTGCCCCGTTCGACTGAGCACTCCACCACCCACGAAATCGCACCCGAAGATCTGCCCAGGATCTACGTCGCATCACTCAGCGACTACAACAACGGCCATCTCCACGGCACCTGGCTCGATGCCACCAATAGCCCTGAGGATCTTCAGGCAGCGATCGGCGCCATGCTGGCCAAATCCAGGCAACCAGATGCGGAGGAGTTCGCAATCCACGATTTCGACGGATTCGGCGGCCTGCAACTATCTGAGTACGAATCGCTTGAACGCGTGAGTCGCTTGGCACAAGGCATCGCCGAGTACGGTCATGCCTTTGCCGCATGGGCCGACTTACACATCGACGACGATTCTCAGTGGGACCACTTCGAAGAAGTCTACTTCGGCTGCTACGACTCACTCCATGCCTACGCCGAACAGCTTGCCGACGACCTCGGCTACACGAAACTACTCAACGACACGATCCCTGAGTATCTGAAGCCCTACACAAGGTTCGACACGGAGCAATTCGGTCGCGGTATCCACGACAGTGGCGATATTTCGATCTCAAACGCACCGCACGGCGGAATTTGGATATTCGACGGACGGATGTAGCGAAACCTTACCGGGATCGCGCAATGGACGGCAGCAATAAGTGTTGTAGAAATAACCAACCCATTGAACGAATTGAACGAAAGAATTAGAATAGGAATGAAAAGGAACCCTATTCATGAATCAAGAGCAATCCCAAAAACTCGCTCGAATGCTGCGCTCACGCCGAGAAGAACTTGGCCTGTCCGCCAGCCAACTGGCCCGGCAGGCCAATGTCGCTGTAGGAACCGTGACCCGCATTGAACTCGCGCAGATCCCTGCACCGAAGGTCGAAAGCCTTCGCTCAATCGCGGATGCACTCGACATACCGATCACCGACCTTCTCGCGACAGCGGCACTCCTTCGCGGCGATGAATTGCCAACAATGCCGGTCTATCTCAAATTGAAGTACCGCGACATGTCACCCGAGACCGTCGCAGAAATCAACCGCTACGTCGAGAGCATCACGTCCCGACACGAGCATGCAGCCACCGGACCAACTGGCCGCGAGGACGAATAGAGCACCACCACAAACACTTTCAAAAAAACTATCCGCGGGAAGGAGGACCACCGCATGCCCCACAGCCCTGACTCCACAGTTCACCACAGCATTCTGACCAAACTTCGCGCACTCGTCCCCCACCGGCACCTGTCAATCGAAGAGGCACTGCGAATCGCCGAACTCCAAGCAACTCACTTGCTGGCCCTGCAACACATCGACGAAGCACCTGTGCCGTCTGAGGTCATTACAGAATTGCCGAAGCTGCGAGTCGAGTACGCCAACACCCCTGTGTCTGGAGCGTGCTTCTGGGACGGCGACGACTGGGTCATCGAGCTCAACCCCCGGCAGACACACACGAGGCGACGCTTCATACTTGCCCACGAGTACAAACACATCATCGATCATGGCCTCGCGGGATTCCTGTACCCACCCCAAATCTGTAGCCACGGACTCGATCACGCCGAGTACGCGGCCGACTACTTCGCCGGCTGCCTGCTCGTCCCTAAAACACAGCTCAAACGAGCGTTCGCACACGGAATTCAGAACCTTCACGACCTTGCCCGTCATTTCGACGTGACAGAACGCGCCATCGCGACTCGCCTGAAACAAACCGGCCTTAGCGATCCAACCCCGCGGTGCATGGACCGGCATCACCAACATCAACGGTTCACGCGCTAGCAAACAACACCCGCGCATAGCAACGTCCGCTCGTGCAGTTCACCTCATGCGGTCGTCAACCATAAAATAGGAAGGAGCTTCAAGAATGAGAAATCGTATATCCCAGTACCAGCCTTCGAAGACAACGCGGTTCGAGAACCTTGAAGATTTCAAGAAAGCGGTCCTTTATCTGAGAGTTTCGTCTAAGAAGCAAATGTACACAGCGGTCGACATCGACGCGGATGGAAACTCTATAGCGACACAACGAGAGACGACAATCGAAAAGGCTCGGGAGAAGAACGCGACAATTGTGCGCGAGTTCATCGAACCAGGCGCCTCGGCAAAGACGATCGAGAAGCGTCCGGTTTTCAAAGAATTGTTGCAGTACTTGGTGGAAAACAAGGATATCGACTACGTGATCGTCTATATGCGCTCACGTGCGTTCCGCAACCACTTCGACGCAGCAATCGTCGGGCGTCAACTGGAAGCACTGGGCGTCAGGCTCCTCTCTGTGAAGGAAGACTTCGGAGAGGGGCCGCACGCTGTCGCGATGGAGGGATTCACCGACATCATGAACGGCTTGCAGAACACGCTCAGCGGGCTCGATATACAGACGAAGTTGCGACACAAGGCAGTCAACGGCGGCACTATCGGGCGGGCAAGGCTCGGATATCTCAACGCACGAGTCGAACATGAGGGCCGGATGATCAACACCATCACGACCGACCCCAAGCGGGCTCCCCTTATTCGCAAGGCCTGGGAAATGTACGCGACGGGCGACTATTCGATCGATCGTCTCGCCGCGACGATGGCCGACTATGGGCTCACTTCACGCCCGTCACCTCGTTGGCCGACCGAACAGCCCGTCTCAGACACGAAACTCCATCAGATGCTTCGAGATCCCTACTACGCAGGTTGGCTCGTCTACAAAGGTGAAATCTACCCAGGTCGACACGAGGGAATAGTCGATCAGCAACTCTTCGACCGTGTCCAGGACGTTCTCGATGCCCGAAGCCGACACGGTCAACGGGATCGGATCCACACTCACTACCTCAAGGGACTTCTATACTGCGCGCGCTGCGCCGACGATGGCCGCATCTCGCGCATGATCTACACAGAGGCCAAGGGCCGGAATGGCACCACGTACCCCTACTTCCTCTGTCGTTCAAGACAGGACAAAATCTGTGATCTCCCGCATCTCAACGCCAATGACGTCGAGAACTCGATCGTTGCGAACTACAAGCTTCTCCAGCTACCCGATGGGTTTGCATCAGACATCGAAGACCGCCTCAACGAAACGATGCGTGACGAACAAAGGAGCGTCCACGACCTTCACGCGGCTTTGACCCGGAAGCTGAAGGATCTCCGAGTGAAAGAGGAACGACTCATCGATCTTGCCGCTGACGGTGAAATACCGCAGGCAAGGATTCGCGCGCGACTCCACAACCTAGAACGCGAACGACAGGCCGCACAGCTAGGTCTGAGCCAGACGACAAGCCAACTCGATATTGGGGTTCAACTCGTGCGGAGCGCGATCCTCCTCACGCAGAATCCCCAAAGCCTGTACGAACAAGTCCCGAACTCCGTTCGAAGGCAACTGAATCAGACATTCTATGAACGCATCGAAGTAGATGACCTCGGCACCGTGCGCCCAACCCTTACCCCGCTCTTCAACGACCTTCACGGCGGCGCACGAGCGCGAAACGATGCGATCAGCAACCCAGACCCACCGATAAGTTCGACATACGAAAAACGCTCCCACCAAGTGGAAGCGTTCCCTTCGTCAACCTCGACAGGCCTGCTCACGATCGCCGATCTTTTTTCTGTCGGTGTTTCGAGTAGGACTGTCATGGTGGGGCGGGCGGGGCTCGAACCCGCGACCAATGGATTCTAGATTCTCAACTTCCGAAGAATCCCATCTGTTCCGATAATTACTTGCACTGCATCATCTTTCAGTTAGATTTGAACTCATCACCGACCCGATAAATCTCGTCGATTCTCACTCATAAACCATGAATAAACGATGGATTCAGACCCTCGCGCTCTGCGATGGCACGTTCAAGATGAACGTCACTTCCGCCGGCGTCCATCAGACGGGTACTCAGATCTGAGTATCCGCGCCAAAGGGTACTCACTGAGCGCGTACCCATTTTCGCGCCGCTGCGAAGATGGGTGGGGCTAGCTCCCACCCCCATTTTGTGGGATCCCACAAAATTCGATCCATGGGTGTCCCGTGTGTGTACACCCATGGGAGTTCTCACGGTTGGCCGTGACAACTTTAGGCGCACGCCGAAAGTTTTCAGGGGATCCCCTGAGAAGGTCAGAAACTTTACGGGATCCCGTAAAACGCTTCCCTGCGCCGGGAAGCGATGGGGATTTCGCGGACACGCACAAAAAGGGTGTCAGTACTACTGACACCCTTCGAGCTGACGTTTGTCAACTGGACGCGGCCCGTGGTGTCACGTGTGGTCATTTTGACCATGGCTGACCAAGCTGATTGGCGTTGAACGCCGATCAGCTTCCGCCGGCCGGATGGTCAGGGTCTGCGATGGCACGGTGTCCAGTTTTGACACCGTGGTCGGAAGAACACGTTAAACACACTCTTCCTGTTGACGGCACCGAGCTGGTGTGTGTCTGGCTCACACCAGCTCGGCCGTATCGCGTTTAAAACGCGGGAGGGTGAAGGGTCGCTTTTCAAACGCGACCCTTGGCCGGACGGTGACCTGGGGTCAGTAGTACTTACATCAGGTGCGCCGTTTTCGTGTACATGTACACCCCCTACGGCTCGGGGGGAGATTGGACGGAACCGGTGGAGTGTCCGTGAGGTGGGGGGTCCGGATTTTATGGCGGCTCGCTCCGCAACTGTGTCGAATTTCGACACGGTTGCCCATCGGGAGAGAGACGATTTCCACCTCGATTCCGAGGTTTATGCATCGGCCGGCGGATGGTTATGCACGGCTCGGTGCATGGTCATGCAGTCCCGCTGAAATATTCAGCCACCCGGGGAGAGAAAGCCACAACTGGCACCGAGGGAGTTGTCAGGTACCCCCACCTCAGCAATGATTTAGGGGGCATAACCGCAGGTCAGAGGCTTATCTGATGTCCGTTCGAGCACCGAATCGGGTTCATGCAGGTCAGCGGCCCGCGGGGTCGTGCATAACCATGCAATCGGTCATTCATCGTCGTGCATGGTTCATGCATGAACAGCAGAACACCCCAGCCCGTGTGAGCTGGGGTGTTCATCCGTGGCGCTGGTCGAGTCTCTGCGGGCAAAGGAGGCGGCGCACTCACAAGGGTGCAGCGCTTGGTCTCCCGCTCGTCGGCCATCGATCCCCTGCGCAACCGTGGACAGTTGCCGGGGTGACGTTGACGCCAGGCCTGGTCAGCGGAACCAGTCAGCGCGTTCGACGAGTCCGTCGTCGGCGCCGATACCGTGCCCAATCTCTTCGAGCGGCACCGCGAAGTTGTCAGGCAGCTTCGCGAGGGTGTCGGCCATTGCGGGGTCAGCTTCGATGACGTTGATCCAGTGTTGCTTGCGGGCGGTGGTGATCGCGCCGCGCTGCAGTGCCTTGGATACCTTGTCGGTCACATCACGCTGGCGGGCTTCGGCTGCGAGGATGCGGCCCTGCTGGGCGTCGGCGCGGAGCTGGGCCATCTCGGCCGAGTTCTGCGCGCCGGGCGTCGGTGCGGGCTCACCCTCGGGCTCGGTGGCGAGTTCCTCGATCGCGGCCACGATGGCGTCACCATCGGCATCGGCGTCGAGTCCGAGTGCCTCGGTTGCTGCGGTGAGCTGTTCGTCGGTCAGGGTCAGTGCCATGGGTCTAGCTCCTGTTCGTGTGGTGCGAGCTGCGGGGCGGGTGCGCCGCGTGGTGGGTGCGGGCGCTGCGCGTCGGCCCGCATAGTTGAAGACGGTCAGGTCGAAGTTGTTCGCCTTCGACTCGCTGGCAGGTCCGTCGATGCGGTCCGCCAGTCCGGCGTCCACTGCCTCCTGTGCGGAGTACCAGGTTTCGGCGAGCATCGCCTCACGCCACTGTTCGGTGGTGCCGCCGGTCCGCTCGGCGTAGATGGAGGCGATGTTGTCCCCGATGCGCTCGAGCTGCTGGGCGAGCTCGCGGTGCTCGGTTGCACTGCCACCCCCGAACGCGGACGGGTCGTGAATCATCATCTCCGCGTTGCGCCGCATGACGATCTCGTCGCCGGCCATGGCAATGAAGCTGGCGGCACTGGCGGCGAGTCCGTCGACGACGGTGGTGATCGTGGCAGGGTGTGAGCGAAGCGCGTTCAGGATCGCGATGCCTTCGAACACGTCGCCGCCGGGTGAGTTGACTCGGATGGTAATCGCCTGTGAGTCAACGGCTTTGAGGTCGCGGACGAAATCGGAGGCGGTCACTCCCCAAAATCCGATCTCGTCGTAGATCAGGATCTCGGTCGCGCCCTCGGTGCTGTTCTGGATCCGATACCATTCGCGCCGCTCGGCGCTGCGGGCTTTGCCGCTCACCCGAGTGCCTTGATCAGGTCCGGCTTGTTAGCTGCCTCCGCTTCGTCGCGGTCGTAGCCCTTGGCAACTGCGTACTCGACCCACGCTGCTTTCGGTGCGGTGTTCATCGGCGGGCGTAGCGGTGCCGGGTCGGCGGGTGCAGGCTCGTCGGCGGCAGGGGTGGGCAGCGGCTCGGGTTCCGGCGTCGTCGGCCCAGCGGCGAACGCACCGAACCGCGTGTACTCGTCCACCACGTCGTCGGGAATGTCCACCACGTCACCGTGGTAGGCGATGCGGTGGTCGCCGTTCTCACGCCAGGTGAACAGGGCGTGAGCGATGGTCACGGTCGCCATGGTCAGCCCGCCAGTCCGGTGATCTTCTTGACCGCGTAGGGCTTCTCGACTGCGAACGCGGGCACGGCGTATGCCTGGACCCACTTGCTGCGGGTGCTGCGGTCGTCGAACGCCTCCACGGTGAGCGGTGTCTCGAATCCGACGACACCGGCCGCGCCCTTCTGCACGGCGTACGCGACGCCCGGATCGACGCGCGAGCTGGCGAACTTCGTCAGCCCGGCGGAGGTGAGCATGTCGGCCAGCTTGTCGCCGTACGCCACGTTCAGCGCGTGCTCCTGGTTCGGGTGCAGTACCAACAGGTCGTGCACGACGCCCAACTCCTGCAGCTTCGATGCGAGCTGCGCGGCCGAGAGGTCAGCGGACGGGCGCAACGCGTTCGGCGTCAGGTCCGCTTCGGGGCCCACGGTGATGACGTTGCTCCAGTTGTGCCCGACGAGGGTGTTCTCGGCACCGATGTACGCCTCGACCGCTTCGAGCGCCTTGGTGTTGAGCTTGCGCACGATCGTGTTGCTCAGCTGTGTGGTCTGGGTGTCGATGTACGAGACGTCGTTTCGGGTGACCTGCTCGTCGAGGATCTGGAACTTGCCACCGAAGTCTTCGACGGCTGCGAGCTTGGGCTCGGGCTGGACGCCTTCGACGACGGCGTACTCGGCGCCGGGGGTGCGCTTCTCGACGTCGTTGGCGGTGTAGAAATCAGAGGCTTTGATGACGGAGAACAGGATTCCCCCGCCCTCGACCGGAGTTCCGGCAGCGGTGAAGAACTTGTCGAAGACGAGCTGTGGGTCAGCGAGCTCGGCAATGCGCGAGCGCAGGATCGTCGGGTTCTTCAGGGCGACGTCGACAGTGAGTCGGCGGCCGTTGAGTTCGGGGATCAGTGAGTTTGCCATGGTGTGTGAGTCCTGTTCAGTAGAGGGAGATCTGAGCGTCGGCACCCGACGCGGCGGCGGTGACAGCGACGCCGACGGCCTTGCCCGCCGCGAGGGTGATCGCCTTGCCGTCCGCGCCGACCTCGACCTCGGCGAACGCTGAGATGGCGGCACCTGCGGTGACTTTGACGATGCGGGCGTTGCCGCGTGCGAGTCCGACGAGATCGCCGGATGCGGCGTCATGCTTGGCGACTCCGAAGACTCGGCCGGCTGCGGCGGCATGGGCGACGGCGATGTTGGAATCGACCCGGTTGCCGGTGATGCGGACGAAGCGCTTGGCGGTCACGTCGGCGGTGGCATTGGCGGTGATGTCCGCGCCGGGTGAGTAGACGTCGATGTTGTGGGACATGGGGTTAGTGCTCCTGTTCGGATGCGATGCGAGAATCAGGGCCGTTCGCGTCGTTGGCGCACGGACTCTGCGGTGACCAGCCATCGGCCACCGACGAGTTGCCCGTCGAGACGCCCACGCTTGGCGAGGTCTCGCACGTTCGCTGCGGAGCATTCGAGGATCGCGCCCGCTTCGGTGGTGGAGATGAGGTCATGACGCAATCGTGACTCTCCGGTGGCTGCGTCTTCGGGAATGCTTGCGCTGGAAGCAGTTTTACTGACGCCTACGGCAGTGAGTAGTTGTGATCGGAGTCGGATCACCTTCGGTCCGGCTTTCGACCCGACCTGGCGGAGCACGTGAGTGAACATCACCAGCGCGTCCGCCAGATCGCGCGCGTCCTCGTCGGAGAGGACCACGCCGTCGATGCGGCGAATCTCAGTCACGGTTGTTCGCTTCTTCGTCGACCTCGGCGTATGCCATCTCGAGTAGCCGCTCGTGAATCTCGGGCGACTTCGCGAACAGGTCCGGGAACAGGTCGAGGGTGAGATTCAGCAGCGCCATGATCAGAAACGGATCACGCTTGAGGTCACCGGATTCCATGAGGACTTGCTTCATTCCGGCGTCGTTGTCGTCGAGCCAATGCAGCATCAGTCCGGCCGCTCGGCGGGCGTCGGCGAAGGGTTGGCGTTCGATCGGTTCGGGCATGTGGTGGCCTCCTTCTCGGCAGCTCTAGCGATGCTTCGGGCAGCGGTGGGTGTGGTGTCGGGTCAGCTCGGCGCACTTGGGCTGTGTGCAGCGGCGGACGGCAGCCTTGGGGCGTTTGCGGCCTACGACGACGATGTAGTCGGTGCTCATGGTGTGGTGCCTTTCAGAGTGAGGGTGTTCGGTGTCGTTTCGGGTAGATTCGTGCAGGTGGTCGGCTTTTTGCACGCAGCGTTTCGGACCCCTGTAAAAAAAGTTCCAGACTACCGAGGCCAGTCAGGAGGCCCCCACCCCCTGAATAATTTCGGGGGGAGGGTCAGCCAGTGCGTCAGCGATGGTGTCCGCGAGCTGATACGCCTGCTGCGGGGTCAGATGGTGTCCGAGGATGCGCAAGGTCCCCCGATGCCATGTCGCGGTCACTGCGGGCCGATGAGACGGGCACAGTCCACTTCGTGCGCGGGTCTCCCGGCCGCACTCGGGATTTGAGCACTGCCGAAGGGCGCGCTGGACGATCACGGTCAGAGAT
The DNA here is from genome assembly GCF_042728675.1 of Rhodococcus sp. NPDC060176. NCBI lineage: Bacteria > Bacillati > Actinomycetota > Actinomycetes > Mycobacteriales > Nocardiaceae > Rhodococcus > Rhodococcus sp. NPDC060176. Next base: position 242,339 of record NZ_JBHWYS010000006.1, on the reverse strand, counting down.
TCTTCTGAGCTTCAAGAACAACGATCGTGGCCTCGAGCACCACGATCTCGCCGTTCATCTCGTCGAGGATTTCTTGGGCCTCGGCCATGGACAACTCAGTCCATCGTTTACCGCGACGTGCCATCGTGGACTCGTTCACTCGGCGGTAGTCATCGAGGCTGAGATTTGTCGGGATCTTCACGCTGTGTCCTTCGTTCGTGTGGTGGGGTCCTGTAGGCGTCCGTTCCAGATGCCCGAGGCGTCGTGATCTGTTGCTGCGACGGTGCACTCGGCGCGCACCGGGCAGCGGAGGCAGATCGTCTTTGCGCGGTGGTGCCTGTACTCGCGTTGTTCGACGCTCTCGTCGTCGAGGTAGTCGTCGAACAGTGGTGCCATGCCGGCGCATGCAGCGCCGGTGAGTCGTTCGTCGACGAGTGAGTCGATTGCGGGTATCGGTGCGGGCGCGTATTTCGATCCTCGCGGCTTTTTGTCGGCTTCCGGGGTCATCGGACGCCGAAGTCGTTTGTCTTGAGCGTGTGGCGCAGGTGGGGCTTGCACGTCAGGCACGGGATCATGTGCCCTTCCGAATCCGTGCCGAGCCAACCGTTTCGACAATCGGGGTTGTGGGCAACCGATGGCGTTACGCCAGTGGTTGGATCGGCGTCGTCGCCGTAGCGGTCTTTCATCAACCTGCCTTTCGTTTCGCGGCGAGCGCTGCGTCTACGAGTGCCTTGCCTCGCCTCGCTGTGTTGATGCGATCGGGGTTGTGGTCACAGACGACCGTCCCGAAGTAGCCGGTGCCATTGCAGAGCTGACACTGTGATGCCGATGCGGTGGGCGCGGAGCGGCCCGCATTCGTGACTTCGACGGGGAGATCATCTTTCGGTTTTTCGGTGACCGCCGAATTACTCGCGCTCGCGTTACTTAGGTGAGAAAAAGACTCTGACCTATTCATGGGTTGATCTATGACCTGATGGGGAGGTAGTGAGTACCCCCCTTCGTGGTACTCAGTGCCCCCCTTGTCGGTACTGAGTACCCCCCTTGTTTCAGAGGGAAGGGTGGTAGTGGGTACCGCCCTTGGCTGGTTCGAAGGGGGGTAGTCAGTACCCCCCTTGGCGGTGTCAGGAGATGACAACTTCCAGACATTCGCACGCCCCTTGCCGTTCTGATTTCCGCCAGGGGCGACGAGCCGAATCCACCCCTTCTCAAGAAGCGAGGGGATCAGCGTGCGAGTCATACCTCTGGTGTCGACCGAAGCGGCCTTGGCCAAGGTCTCGTTACTCGGGTACGCCTCGCCCGAAACCGCGTCCGCATAGGTGCACAGATTCACAAGGACGCGGTACTCCGCGTGTGTGAGGTCGGCACCCCTGAGGCTGCGCATCCATGCGAACTTGTCCATGTTTGTTGACTAGTCCTCTGCGTCGAATCGTCGGTAGTCGGTGATCAGCCAAACGATCGACTGACCGACCAGGAGCGCAGCCAAGAGGCCTTCGGTGATCGTCACTAGACGGCCCTGCCCATCTCGGCTTCCCAGTCCGCCAACAGATCCCGTATCGAGACCTCGAGAACGATCGCAATTCTCACGAGTTCGTCACACTTGAAAGGCACCCTGCCGGATGTTCGTCGGCTCATCGACGACGCGGACAGGTCGATCATTCGGCCGGTCTCAGCAACCGTCATGCCCGACAGTGCGATTGCGGCCTTGACGGTTCGCCCCAGCGTCGTGCTCATCGTCGTACTCAACGGACGCTCGACTCATCGGAGATGCCGCGTGCGACGTCTACAGCGAGCAGTAGCGCGTGCGCTAGGCGGGCAGCCTCGTCGAGCGCGAGTGTGGTCGTGGCAACCTTCGGATCGGTCCCGGTAGCCATCTTGACGAGATGAATCATCGGCTCGACCTGCGTCCGCATCTGCCGAATCGTGACCTCGGCGCGGGCGTGGCAGATCACTGCGTTGCCGTCGAGGTCGATATCCCTGCGCCCTGCCTCGTCACCAAGGACGACGGGCAGCACCTTGGACACCCATGTCAGTCGACCGGAGCGGACGCCTACCAGGGTCGCGGCCGGATCAGCCCACGTTGGCGCGGTGTCGCAGTCGGCTGTCAGCTCGGCAACGGTCGTGCGAGGCATCGACGCGCCGTGTGCGATGGCCTGGGCGTCCCACTGGGCGGTGCTGTTCTGTACCATCGGATTTGAATCCTTTTCCTTCGTAGTGGTGGGGCGGGTTTCATTGCCCTCGTTGCCCTGGTCGGCAGCGAGGGCGTTTTTCGTGATGGGTGCGGTCATTAGGCAGCGTCCGGAGAATCCGAGAACTGGGCATCTTCCCAGGCCACAAGGTCAGTCAGTTTGTAGCGGGCGAACTTGCCGATTTTCGCGAAGCGCGGACCCTTACCCAGGCTTGACCACTGCGCCAGTGTCTTGACTGGCAGCTTCAATCGGTCGGCTACCTCTTGACGAGACAGCCAGTAATCCTCGGATGTATGCACTGGAACCCTCCACTGTTTGATGGCCTGAAACGCAATCTCATCTGTTCTTGTGGGAATCATGGCACATGCCGTCAATTCCCACAAGTTCGGTTATTCTTGCGTTCATGACAACAGAAACGGATGAGACGCGAGATGCGTGGGACTTGGCACAAGTTGACCGAATTGGATCGGCAATCAAAGCGATACGCGGCGAGAAGTCGGCACAATGGCTCTCCGAACGGACCGCGGAACTCGGGCATAAGATCTCTAGATCCACGATCACTGACATTGAGAACAAACGCCGGAAATACATCTCCACGTCGGAGGTCTGCATCCTCGCCTTCGCGCTCAATGTGCCACCCGTTCGACTGCTCTACCCGAGCATTCCTGACGGACTGGTTGAAGTTGTTCCAGGTGTCACGCTGGACTCATTCAGCGCCGTTCAATGGTTTGCCGGTGAGGGACTGATACCCAGACTGGATCTGGAAATCCATGGCATGAAGCCGAGCGAAGGGACTCGAGTCCTTGGGTTCGTACGACACAAGGCTGAGCTGGAGAAACGGCGCGGCTCTCTCGCTAAACTCATTGGAGAACAGGTCAAGACGGCAGACACCGGCTTGATCGACACCCTGACACAAGAGCTATCACGCCTGGATCGGTTGATCGAATTCATTGCAACCGAATTGAAGGAAGATCCTGATGCCGTCGTAATCGACTCCGATGGCAGGTAGGCCACCTCTTCGAATCGGGCAGCACGGCAAGATCAAGCGAATACCGCTCGGCGGTGACGTGTTCCTTGCACGCTGCCGGTACCGCGATGACGACGGCATTGTGCGCATAGTCGAGCGGCGCTCACCGATCGATGTTCGGGACCAGCACGGCAAGATCGCCGAAGAGGAATTGCTGAACGCACTGGAAGCTCGTCGGGCACCGTCAGAGGATGAAATCGACTCTGACACATTGATTTCCGCACTATGTAAGTCTTACCTGGCCAGGCTCGAAGAAGAGGGCCGAGCCGCAACAACGATGTCAACGTACGAGTTCGCACTGAAGAAACTCGACTTGAAGATCGGCGGCGTCAGGGTAAGTGAGGCATCGGCCGGCCGAATTGATACCGCACTGCGAGCAATGTCGAAGCAGCACGGTCCGACGATGGCACGTCAGGCGAAGACGATCTTGCGCGGCGCGCTCGGAATGGCGGTACTCGTGGGAGCGCTCAGCTCTAACCCAGTCAATGACGTGTCACGGATACGTTCAAAGAATCCACCGAAGGGCGCGAAGGCGCTTGAGGGTGGCCAGCTCGGCACTCTCCTAGTCGCACTCGGAGAGTCGGAATACTGCCAGTCGAACGATCTGGTGGACCCGATCACGCTGCTGATTGCGACGGGCGTACGGCGCTCCGAACTGCTTGCCGTGCGTCGTCAGGACATCGACCTGAAAGCGGGCACTGTGGCGATCACGGGCAAGGTAGTGCGTGTGAAGGGTGTCGGGCTCAAACGCTTCGACACGACCAAGAGTGAGGCCGGTCTGCGGACCATTCCGCTCCCCCGGTTCGCGCTCGACATGCTCGAGAAGCGGGCTGAGAAACCATGCCTCGGAAAGCTGGACGTGATCTTTCCGTCGACAGCTGGCACATTGCGCGACCCGAACAACTTCGGCAAGCAGTGGCGCAAGGTGCGCGACGATCTCGGCGTCGCGGAAAGCACGTCTCACACGTTCCGTAAGTCGGTGGCAACGCTCATCGACGACGAGGGCCTTTCCGCACGCGTAGGGGCCGACCACCTCGGGCACCGGAACATTTCGATGACTCAGGACAAGTACATGACGCGAGGTCGGCAGCACTCCGAAGTCGCGGACTTGCTGGACAAAGCCGTTGCCATAAACAACGAATAAACGATGGATGCCCTCTCTCGACTTGCAAGAAAGGGCATCTGACGTGGGGCGGGCGGGGCTCGAACCCGCGACCAATGGATTATGAGTCCACGGCTCTAACCGACTGAGCTACCGCCCCATCCGTGACGCGCTGCATCACGGCGAATCCGAATGTTACCGGCACATCCGACGCGGATCACAATCGGGCAGGCGGTGACGCGTTGCACTCTTTCGAGTCGAGTCTTCCAAGGTTGGTCGGCACAGGCGCAATGAGCCGATACCGTGGGAGTGCACACCCCACGGAACAGGATCACCACATGAAGCTTGCACTGACCGAATTCAAGAACTCGAAGGCTACGATCCGGATCATCATGTCCGACGGCGCCAAGCTGAACGGCACCGTCACCGATTTCACCGAAGACACTCTCGTTCTCAATTCTCCGAACGGTGTCTACTACATCAACCCCAGCCACATCATCCGACTGTTCGAGCCGTCGGATCGCGCAGCGAAGTAAGCGCACCGGCCGAACAGTTCGACGGTTCCACCGAAAGCCCGACGCAGATTCTTGCGTCGGGCTTTTGATGTATTCGTCGCCAACATCTTCGAGCCGCGTTCACGGGTGCTGATGACGCCTATCCTCTGCGACATGGCGAACGACAGCGCACGACCTGAACTCGTTTTGTTCGACTTGGGTGGTGTGCTGTGTCGGTTCGAACCTGATCTTCGCGCCGCAGAACTGGCAACGGCCATCGGCGTCACTGAAGAAGAAATCCACGCCCTGGTGTTCGAGTCCGGGTTCGACCAGGAATGCGATCTCGGTCTTCACTCCGAAGACGCGATTCTGGAACGCTTTCGAGCGTTCGGGTTTCCTGGAAACCGCGACGACCTACGCCGAGCATGGGCCAAGGCCTTCATCCCGGACCCCGCAGTCATCGATCTCGCAATCGCGCTTCGAAGTGAGGGGGTTGCGGTCGCCACACTCTCCGACAACGGACCTGTCCTTTTGGCCGCCATCGAGAGTGTCGTAACGCCATCGGCAATCGACGAGCATGTTTTCTCCTGCATGCTCGGAGCCACCAAACCCGACCCTACGGCCTTCCTGGCCGCGCTGAAGTTTCTCGATGCGCGCCCTCAACAGACCTTCTTCGTCGACGACAACCCGATCAACGTCCTCGGCGCTCGACAGCTGGGAATTCGCGGTGCACAAGCAAACAAGGCGGCAGACGTTGAATCGGCACTTCGATTGGTGGGTCTGCTGCAAACGCACTAGCGGCGACGAATACAAGAAAGCCCCTCACCCGATTTCTCAGGTGAGGGGCTTTGCTGCTTCCTTGGCTGGACTCGAACCCACAACTGTCCGATTAACGTCCAGGTCAAAGGCATACTGGGGCGGGACTAGCCGCGGGAATCTGGGAATGTCGGGGGTAAACGGGAGCCGTCGGCGGTAGCCGGTGCACGACTTGTGACAACTACGTGACAATTTCTTGCCGAGTGAAGCGTCGGCACTCCCTTACCGGCGTCCGCACTGTCTGGTATGTATCTCCCATGGCAGACAAGTGGCTCAAAGCCTTTCGGTCGGCAGGCGATGGCTGCGCACGATGTGGCACCAAAACTCGATTGCTCCAGAGCTATTGCCCCGAGTGCAAAGCTTTCGTGAACTCGACGCTCACGCAGTACTCCGCGGCAGCGAGGAACGTACTGGCACACTCAGGCCCCCTTGGACCTGAATGGATCACATTGCATGAATGGCTGTACGGCGCGCGCATCCCCCGGAAACATGCACTCGACACCATTCGTGCGGATGCACTCTCTTGGCTCAACAGATACGCCACATATGCCCTCAGTGATGGCGTCATCACCGACGACGAACTCGCCACCTTCCGACAAGCAGCCCGCGCTCTAGAGCTGGAACCAGCTGCGGTCACCCACATCGAATCTCAACTACTCAGAGAGCAGATGCTCGGTGAGATCCGCCAAGGTCGCCTACCAACCGTTCAAATCCCAGGACTCCATCTGCCCACCGACGAATACTGCTACATGGTCGCCGGCGCAACTCGCTGGCGAGACCTCCAAGCTGGCCCCACCCCGTCCCAGGGACAACTAGCGATCACCAACCGCAAGATCCGGTTCATAGCTCAACAGCATGGCGGCGAAATCCCACTAAGCAAGGTGCAGCGAGCGTCATACCTGGACCGGACCACCGTGCTCATCGAGTCGACAGCCCGATCACTCAGCGGGCGCTTCTCGGTTCCCGACGCTGAATACACATCCATCCTCGTGGACACTGCACTTCGGATTGATCGCCGAATCCTCCTACCGGACAATGGGGACCGGCCATCAAGGCACATACCAGCGCACGTCAAATCTGCTGTCTATCGGCGAGACCGTGGGGCTTGCGTGGAATGCGGCGCGAATTCTTACCTTGAATACGATCACATCATTCCGTTCTCCAGAGGAGGCGCGAGCACTGAAGGCAATGTTCAACTGTTGTGCCGGGCGTGCAATCTAGCGAAGGGCGCCAGGGTTTAGTTCCACAATGTCCGGACTGTCTGGTATGTATTACGGACACTTCCCGAAAGGCCAGTCATGGACGATAAGCGAGTTCGCGGCGCCCTCTACCTTGCAGGCGTGCTTGCTTTCGCGATCATCGTTGGTGGCGGCGCATTGGACGAAACATCACCAGCGCAAATATTCCTGTTCCTGATCTTCATCGTCCTCCCGATTACATTCGTCGCCCTCGTGATCCGCGCGCTCATCAGGGTGGGCGACAAGCGGCCACCCGCGGTGCAGTTCGTCGCACCACCATCAGGCTTGAGTGCGGGCTGGTATCCAGATCAGCAGAACCCCGCATGGATCCGTTGGTACGACGGCGTTCAATGGACGCACCACGTCCAGCCGGCAACGGCTCCCCCGCCCCCACCGAATTACTGAAAGACGCGACGATGAACTCACAGCCCGGCTGGTATCCGGACCCGCGAATCCAGGGCATTCAGCGGTACTGGAACGGACTCCAGTGGTCAGACGCCACACGGCCAACCCTCATGCCCGTATCCCCTGTGTTGACCCAAAAGAAGAGCGTCGCTGCCTCAAATATCAAAGCAGTCGTCATCATCGGGCTTATCGTCGTCGCCACATTGATCGTCGCTGCGGTCGTAAACGATGCACTGAACCCGCGCCAGGCGGAGCAACAACAGCAACAGCAAGCCCTCAGTACGCGCGACGACCTTCAATCAGATCAGACCATTCTCGATGCCTCGACCTACGAAGAGATCACACAACGTGATTTCGAATTGATCTTGAAGGATGTCTCAGCTCAGTCTGGACGACGCATCATTCTGTACGGATCAATCCGCCAGTTTGATTCTGCAACCGGACCTGACCGATTTTTAGCGGATGTCGGTACGTCTGCGTTGGGCGTAGGTAATTTCGAATCTGCCCACTTGATCGGTAACTCGGCCACGTTGAAACCGTTCGTCAAGAATGACAGAGTGAAGATGCATGTCGTGCTAGATGGCGAGTATTCATACACCTCGACCGCGGACTTCAAGTTCACTGTCCCTCAGTTCCAGGTCGGGATCATCGAACTCGCAGAGTAGCTGCCACATCCCGAAGGCCCCACCAAACGGTGAGGCCTTCTCTGCTTCTGAGTGTTTATTTGCGGGTCATAGTATGACTTATCCATCTAATTCGGTCACATTATGACACCGAATGAAACAACCACTCATTGTGTATTCCAGACGTAGTCGACGCGGTGTGGGTCGAGTCCGTCACGACCGCGGCGGTCGGTGGTGGGGTTGCCGGTGAGGTGGTCGACGATGATTGACACGACATCGCGGCGCCGGCGCTTGTCCGCTTCTTCGCACCTCTTCACGATGTCCTCCGCTGACGGTTCGGGCAGGTCGATGAGGACTTCCCGTTGCGCCATCTTCAGTTCGGTTGCGGCGATGTTCGCTTGTACATGTTCGGTGCTAGCGCGCATGGTTTCACGGTCGATGAGGCCGGCGGCGAAGCCATCGACCAAGAGGACGCCAAGTCAAGCGCATCGGGCCGAACCTTGCCTCTGCCTCAACCACTCGCCGACGAACTCAAAGCCGCGAAACGACAACAAGCGGCCGAAAAGCTAGCGTTCGGCGCAGGCTACGGCGACGGCGGATATGTCGCCTGCAACGAAGCCGGACAACCTCTGCACCCCGACACCCTCACCAAGCGATGGAAATCGAACCTCGCAGATTTGGACATCGCTCAGGTTGGGCTCCGCGATGCCCGACACACCTGCGGAACCCTCATGCACCTCCAGGGAGTCCCGATCGCGGTTATCGCAGAGTGGCTTGGTCACGCCGATAGTTCGTTCACAATGCGGACCTACACGCGCTCGCAGACCGACGCTCTTGCTGCGGCTGCGACGAGTTTGGGATCGCTTGTGACAATCCGTGACAACGAACCGAAATCTTCCTAGAAACGAAAAAATCCCCGACCCGCATTTCTGCAGATCAGGGACTCTTTCCAACGCTCCCCCGGCTGGACTCGAACCAGCAACCGTCCGATTAACAGTCGGAAGCTCTGCCAATTGAGCTACAGGGGATTGTCTTGCTCGCTTCGCCCGTTCCGGCGTTGCCTGAGAAACTGTAGCGAATCCTCCACCGAAGTACCAAATCGCCTGCCCAGCGAGTCATCAGGCAGGATGGAGTCAGGACGATCGGTGCTGGAGGGAAGCAGGAATGATGCGTTTGTTGATCGGTGTTGCAGCTGGGTACGTCCTGGGAACCAAAGCGGGCCGCGCACGATACGAGCAGATCAGCCGGGCCGCGAAGGCGGTGGCCACTAGTCCGGCCACCAAGAAGGTGTTGGATGCGTCACGGCAGAAGCTGGCCGACTCACTGAGTACTCAGCCCAAGCTCGAGCCGATGAAGCCGCTCAACGAGGAGACCACGATTCTGGTCCCCCACGACCAGTTGAAGAAGAACCGCTAGGTCAGACGCTTTGATCGCCGACAGCCTGCTCACGCAGCTGTCGGCGATACTGCTCCAGCGCCACGAGATCGCCGAACAGCGAGTTGTACTCCTCCGGGGCCGCAGCCGGTGAGACGCGCTGAAGCTTGGATTTGAGGTCGGCAACCTGTTCGCCAACCCACGCTTCCTGCAGCCGGGCGAGCACTCCGTTGATGTAGCGCGGAACCGTGTCTTCGTCGCAGGGCATGGGTTCGACGGCCAGCTCCGATACAACCGAGGCCACCGTCATGTCTTCGACGCCCTTGGTGACGACTTCGATCCACTCGGCGCCGCCGAGTCCCTTGCTCGTTCCGCCGGCGTCTGCCATTGCCTGCCTGATCACGACGTAGGCGGGGTGGGTGAAGGTCTCGGGTGGCAACGAGTCGAAGACACTGCCGGCGACGCCAGGGTGCTGCAACGCGGCCTTGAGGACAGCTCGCTGCGTCGAAAGCCCCGGGTCGTTGGGCCGTGGCCTGGAGATTCCGATCGGCAAGGCAAGCGCATCGGCGGCAGGTGGGTCGACAACCTGACGACGCTTGGGCGCCGGTGAAGATCCACGCGTCGACGCCCGTTTACGAGCTTCGTCACGCACGCGTCGTCGGACGGATGGAAGATCGTCCCAACCGACCCATCCGCAGAGCAGATTCGCGTAGCTGTCGCGCAGAGTTGATTCCTTGATCTGCGCAACGACGGGGACCGTACGACGCAGTGCTTCGACGCGCCCTTCAGCCGTCTCGAGATCGTGCTCGGTGAGTATCGACTTCACCACGAACTCGAACATCGGCGTACGCCTCGCAACAAGGTCGCGAACGGCGGCGTCACCGGACTCGAGGCGAAGATCGCACGGGTCCATTCCGTCAGGAGCGACGGCCACGAAGGTCTGCCCGGCCATCTTCTGATCGCCTTCGAATGCCTTCATCGCGGCAGCTTGCCCTGCGGCATCACCGTCGAAGGTGTAGATGATCTCACCGCGAAAGTAACTGTCGTCCATCAGGAGTCGGCGGAGCATCGCAAGGTGCTCCTCACCGAAGGCGGTTCCACACGAAGCAACGGCGGTCTTGACGCCGGCCAAGTGCATCGCCATGACGTCGGTGTACCCCTCGACGACTACAGCCTGGTGCCCCTTGGCGATGTCGCGCTTGGCGAGGTCCAAGCCGAACAGGACCTGAGACTTCTTGTAGAGGATCGTTTCCGGCGTGTTGACATACTTGCCCGGCATGGTGTCGTCGTCGAAGAGCTTGCGGGCGCCGAAGCCGATGACGTCACCGGCAACGCTGCGGATCGGCCAGAGCAGGCGGCGATGGAACCGGTCGATCGGACCGCGCCTCCCTTCTTTGGACAGCCCTGCTGCTTCGAGCTCCTTGAACTCGAATCCCTTGGACATCAAGTGTTTTGTGAGAGTGTCCCAACCTTCGGGCGCGTATCCACATCCGAATTGCAGGGCTGCTGCCCCGTCGAAGTTTCTCTCGGTGAGATAGTCGCGGGCCGCCTGGGCATCGGGTTCGCGCAGTCGGGCGGCGTAGAACTCCTGAGCCGCCGCGTTCGCCGCAATCAAGCGTGCACGGGTGCCGCGATCGCGCTGAACGGACGGTCCGCCACCCTCGTACGAGATCGTGTAGCTGAGTCGATCCGCCAACTGCTCGACGGCCTCGACGAAGCTGATGTGGTCCATCTTCTGCAGGAACGAGTACACGTCACCACCCTCACCGCAGCCGAAGCAGTGATAGAGGCCGTGGTTGGGTCGTACGTGAAACGACGGTGACTTCTCGTCGTGGAAGGGACACAAACCCTTGATCGAATCGCCACCGGCACGCTTGAGTGAAACGTATTCACCGACGATGTCCTCGATGCGAGTGCGTTCGCGAATGGCCGCGATGTCTCTGTCAGAAATTCGGCCCGCCACGTACATCAGTCTAGGCGGTCCCCCGACACCTCCTGACAACGATATGTTGATGGCCGACTCTGCACCGCAGCGATGGGACCGACGATGACTGAAAACGCCGCGAGCTCGCACGAAGGGCGATCGGGAACTCGATTCGGCGTGTACGAGCTGCGTCGTCTGCTCGGTCGGGGCGGAATGGGCGAGGTGTACGAGGCGTACGACACCTCGAAGGATCGCCTGGTCGCTCTCAAGTTGCTCCATCGCGAGCTCGCGGCCGACCCGTCATTCCAAGCTCGTTTCCGCCGAGAATCTCGCGCCACCGCCGCCCTGAACGAACCGCACGTGATCCCGGTGCACGACTGGGGCGAGATCGACGGAGTTCTCTTCATCGACATGCGATTGGTCGAAGGCCGCACATTGCGAGCCGCGTTGACCGAGTTCGGCAGACTCACCCCGGCGCGAGCCGTCGACATCGTCTCGCAGATAGCGTCAGCGCTGGACGCAGCGCACGCGCGCGGACTCATCCATCGCGACGTCAAACCAGACAACATCATTCTCACGAAGACCGGCTTCGCATACCTCGTGGACTTCGGAATCGCATATTCACAGACAGACACGAAAATCACCACCGAGGGAAGCGCGGTCGGTTCGTATGCGTACATGGCGCCGGAGCGGTTCGGTATCGAAACACCGACGGCCTCAGCGGATGTCTACTCCCTTGCTTGTGTTCTCTACCAGTCCCTCACCGGAACAACGCCTTTCAACACCACAAGCATCGGTCATCTCGTCAATTCGCTCCTGAACGCTCCGCCGCCGCGCCCCACGCTGACGGTTCCGTCGCTCCCGCAACACTTAGACGCCATCGTGGCTCGCGGTATGGCAAAGGATCCCGCACACCGCTATCCGACCACCGGAGCGCTCGCACTCGAAGCGCGGCAAGCCCTCTCGGCCGACAGCGCCACCAGCGGGGCCGGCGGATTGCAATCCACAATCGTCGAGCCGCCCACCTACACCACGGTCAATCCCGCTTACGGGAACTACACGCACATCGCGACAAAGACCAAGCGAAGCCGAGCCCCGATCGCGATCGGGGCGGCTGGAGTTGCACTCGTTCTGGCCGCAGGAGGCGCGGCGGCTTGGGCGATACTGGGAAGCTCGGGCCCCGAATCACCAACCGCTGTAGCAGCTTCCACCGCCACGGCGGAACCGGCACCCATCCAGGAGCCGGTCAGAACGCCAACCCTGGAGCCGTTGCCCACCGCCGGACTGCAGGCAACCACGACCACGCGGGTGTCCACCCCGTCCACGAAGAACGGCGATCTCGGGGTGAGCAAGCCGATCACCGTCCCCTCGTGCAAGGGAACCGGAATCGTGGTGTTGGCCAATGCCACCGATCCGGCCACGTATGCCAGCGAGATTCAGAACTACCTTGACGCGTTCCCCGGCTCGAAATACCTACGCACAGACCAGTCCTGCCCGTCACTGCGTCAAGTCTCGGATTCCGGGACTGCGATCTACACCGTGTATCGCGAATCCGGAAACAGCGAGTCGAAGATCTGCAAGGACGTCCGCGCAGCAGGCGGCGACGCTTACGGCAAGTGGCTCGACACCACTACTGACCCGTCGACGCGAATGACCTGCTGAGAGCGCGGCCGGCTCAGCCCCAACTGGCCTGCGCGCCCAGGCTTGCCTTGTCCACCCGCTCCAGCCGACTTTCCGTGTACGACGCGATCTGATCCACCACCACGCGGACCCGAGCACCGTCGTCCGCGGCGCGCTCCCACGCGGGCAGCAGGATCGGATCGAGCCCGGCGGGCGCCGTGGCCAACAACCATTCCGCGACGCGATGAACACGATCACGTTGCCGATCCTGACGCGCCTTGTGCCCGGCGTCGGACATCACGTAGTAGAGCGCGACGGTCTTGAGCAACGCGACCTCGGATGCGACGGCCTCGGGTATGTCGAGGTCGGCTTGATAGCGCGAGAGGGGTCGGTTGCCGTTTGTCTGCCGTGTGCTGGCGATCGCGGCCGTGGCGAAGCGTCCCACCAATTCACTTGTGAGGTTCTTCAACGCGACGGAACTTGCCAGCGTCCCGTCGAAACTTCCGACTCCGCGTACGACGGGGAGTTCGGACAACCGTTGAGCGGCTTCGATCAGATCGTCGACTACCAAGCCGCGGAACTCGGAGGCCCCCAGTTCAGCCAGTGCGCGTTGCTCGGACGGATCAGCAAGCGAGCGAAGGTCGATCCGGCCTGCGATCACCCCGTCCTCCACGTCGTGCACGGAATAGGCGATGTCGTCAGCCCAGTCCATGACCTGAGCTTCCAGGCATTGCCGACGCTCGGGGGCACCCTCGCGAACCCAGGCGAGCACCTCTGCGTCGTCGTGATATGCGCCGAACTTCGCGCCGGGCTCAGGCCGGGTCCAGGGGTACTTGATGGCCGCATCGAGTGATGCCCTGGTGAGATTGAGGCCGGCACTCAGACCGTCGGGGCGCAGGATCTTCGGTTCGAGGCTGGTCAGGATCCGCAGATTCTGCGCATTGCCTTCGAAACCGCCGCAGTCCTTGGCGACTTCGTCGAGCGCCTTCTCGCCGTTGTGCCCGTACGGCGGGTGCCCGATGTCGTGTGCGAGACCCGCAAGGTCCACCAAGTCCGGGTCGCAACCGAGCCCGTCGGCGATCCCTCGCCCGATCTGTGCGACTTCCATCGAGTGTGTCAGCCGCGTGCGAGGTGTGTCGCCGTCGCGCGGGCCGACAACCTGGGTCTTGTCGGCCAAGCGTCGCAAAGCCGCGGAGTGCTGGACCCTGGCGCGGTCTCGCGAGAAGTCGGAACGATGCTGCGCCGCTGCGATCTGCGAACCCGGCAACGCCGCTCGCTTCGGCGCCTCGACGACACGACGTTCGAGGTCGTGTTCGGAGTAGGTGCCGCCTCCGTAGGTGGTGTGAGCTGTCATGGTTTCTATTGCCCTGCCGTGTAGGGGAAGTCTGCCGAGAAGTGTGTGAGCTGATACCAGAGCAGCGCGCCGGTTTCGCGAGCGATTCCGTGCAACTGGGATTCGCGGGTGAACACGGCCGGGCCCTGACGAGTAGGTGCGGTCCACGCCTGAAGTCCCGTGTCGCGGGCCATCGTCCGGGTGCGCAACGAGTGCCACGGGTCACTGACAAGGACGGCGGAATTGATGCCCTGCGAGGACATCTCGGCACTCACCGCATCGATGCTGAGCAGAGTGTCCGAACCGGTCTCCACAGCGGTGATCGCACTCGACGGAATCCCTCGATCGGTCAGATACATCTTTCCCGACGCCGCTTCGGTGTACTCGTCACCTTCTTGTTTACCGCCGACGGTGATGATCTGCGGAGCCACTCCACGCTTGTACAGCTTGTACGCCTGTTCGAGTCTGGCTTCGAAGACCGAAGACGGAGTGCCGGAATACTGAGCCGCGCCCAGAACGACTATCGCGTCGGCCGGCCGCGTGTCGTCGATGCGGGCCACCTGCCACACCCGGAATGCGGTACCGCCGACCAGGACCACCGCCATCAACACGGCGCCGGCGATCAATCGCCGCGTCCAACGAGCCAATCCTGCACCGAAGCCGCCCGCCCGTGAGGGTGATGGATCGTGGGGGCGGTTACCGAAAGCAGGTTTCACTCCCGCAATTCTGCCAGTTCGCAGCGATCTCCTCCGATGCCGACGCGCCACAACGGATAGATTTGCGTCATGGCCCTCGCACCACACTTCGCGCAGTTGTCCTCTGTAGAGCAGAGTCGGACAACCACCCGACCCGTTCGGCGCCGGGGAAGCGCCGCCGCCGTCGCCGCGATTTTCGCTTTGTTGGCGCTCGTCTTCAGCCCCGCGCTCGCCTCGGCGGACGCCCCGATGGTGTTGCCGAATCACATCACCGACACCTCCGGGGTTCTCGACGCCGGTCAACGCAGCGACATCCAAGCCGCGATCGATCAACTCAGCGAGGACCACCAGATCGACCTGTGGGTCGCATTCGTCCCCGACTTCAACAACCTCGGTGGCCAGGCATGGGCGCAGCAGACGGCCACCAAGTCGACGCTCGGTACCAAGTCCGTCCTGCTTGCAGTTGCCACGGCAGAGCGCGCCTACTACCTCGACGTTCCAGCTGAACTCAGCAACATCACCGATTCCGACATCGAGTCGATCAATTCGGACGCGGTGGAACCGGCTCTCGCCGAGGATGATTGGACCGGCGCAGCTATTGCAGCAGCCGGCGCACTCGGCGACGCGAACAACACGAGCGGCGGAATGGGAGTCGGAACACTCCTCATCGCGGGTGGCGCTGTGGTGGTCGGAACGGGCGGCGTAGTCCTGTACTCGAGGAAGCGGAAGAACGACAAGAACAAGGCAAGCGTGGAGGCCGCGAAGAACATCGCCCCCGACGACCTCGCCAGCCTCAACGCACTCCCGCTGCCCACACTCGACGAACGCGCGAAGGAAATCCTCGTCGAGACGGACAACGCGATCGCCGGCAGCCAGGAAGAGCTGGATCTGGCCCGCAGCGAGTTCGGAGATTCCGCTGTTGCGCCCTTCTCCGCGGCTTTCGACAAGGCCAAGGCCACCCTCGCCGAAGCCTTCGCGATCAGGCAGCGGCTCGACGACGCCATCCCGGAAACTCCCGACCAACGCCGTCAGATGCTGATCGACATCATCTCCTCGTGCGGTCGAGCCGACCAAGAACTCGAAGCTCGCGTCGACGAGTTCGACGGGCTTCGCGACCTTCTCATCAACGCCCCGGCACGCCTCGACGCTCTGACGCAGAGTGTCGTTGCTCTCAGCGTGCGCTTGCCTGAGTCCGAGGCGATTCTGACCAAACTGAAGGATCAGTTCCCCGCGCCGACGCTGGCGTCGGTGGTGAACAACGTCACGATGGCGAGCGAACGCTTGACGCTCGCCGAGAAGTCGATCGAAGAAGGTCGAGACGCCACGGCGCTGCCGGCCGGCAAGCAAGGCGCCGCCGTCACCGCAATTCGCACGGCCGAAGCAGCACTCGATCAGGCCCGCAAGCTACTCGACGGCGTCGATCACGCCGCCGACGACATCCGAAACGCCATCGCGACACTTCCGTCCGCGATGGAGGACGTCCAGCAGGGCATCACCGCTGCGGACGCTTACCTGGCGCAGGGCGGGCAGAAATTGGCGGATGCGAAGGCGGCGGCCCAGTCAGCGTTGGCCAATGCTCAGACGTCCAAGGACAACGATCCGCTGACGGCGTTCAACCAGATCGTCGCGGCCGACGCCCAACTCGACGCGCTGCTTGCCGACGCTCAGGAGCAGAAGCAGCAGCTCGAACGGGCGCAGCAGCGCCTCGCCCAGGACATTCTGGCCGCACAGGCCCAGGTGACCGCTGCCGGTGACTTCCTCGGAACCAGACGCGGCGCCATCGGGGCCGAGGCCCGCACTCGCTACGCGGAGGCTCAGCGGCACCTGCAGGCCGCCCAACAATTGCAGACTTCGGATCCGTCGAAGGCGCTCCAACACGCCCAGGCAGCGACCACCTTGGCGACGCACTCACTTCGCGCCGCGCAGAACGACGTCAACACCTGGGAAGCTAACCAACGACCCCGTGGTGGCGGCGGCGATGCGACGGGAGCGATTCTCGGTGGGATCCTGATCAACAGCATTCTGCGAGGCGGCGGAGGACCCCGCTCGTACGGCGGGCCGAGCAGCAGCGGGCGCTCCGGACGCGGGGGCGGCGGCGGTGGTTTCGGCGGCGGCGGCGGTGGCCGAACGAGCCGAGGCGGCGGCGGCCGGTTCTGACGGATCCCGTCGAGGTAGTAAAATCCGTACTTTGTTCACGACCGCACTCGTCGTACGCTTCATCCGGCAAGTCGGGATCACAGATCATACGAAGGTGTTATGGAAAGCGTCGCCCCGCAGATAACCGTCGTTGTACCTACATACAACGAGCGTGAGAACCTGCCAAAGCTCGTCGATCGCCTCGCCGCGTTGAAGATCCCGAACCTGCACGTCCTCGTGGTGGATGACAACTCCCCCGACGGTACGGGCGAGGTTGCCGACAAGTTGGGTATCGACGGCCCCATCCCGGTGGGAGTACTTCACCGCACGGTCAAGGACGGTCTCGGTCGTGCTTACGTCGCGGGCATGAGCCGGGCTCTGGCGGAGAACGCAGACATCGTCATTCAGATGGACGCAGATCTCTCGCACCCGTCCGAAGCGATCCCCGCCATGATCGAGATCCTCACCACCACCGATGCGGCAGTCGTTCTCGGCTCCCGTTACGTCGAAGGCGGCGCAGTCGCCGGCGACTGGCCGTGGCATCGCAAGGCACTGTCAGCCTGGGCGAACTTCTACGTCAACGCCATTTTGCGACTTCACGTCAAGGATGCGACCGCCGGCTTCAAGGCGTGGCATGCAAAGACCTTGCGCGACATCGACGTCGAATCGGTGCAGAGCAACGGCTACGCGTTCCAGGTCGAGATGAACTACCGAGTTGTTCAGCGCGGCATGAAGATCGCCGAAACGCCCATCCGCTTCGAGGAGCGCACCGAAGGCGTCTCCAAGATGAGTCTCTCGGTTCAGTTGGAGTCTGCTCTGGTGCCGTGGAAGCTCAAGTTCGGCAAGAAGTCTCTGTGACCTCGGCGGCCGATCGAAAGTAGTCGGCCGTCTGCTTGTCCGACGGGTAGAACGATTCGATCGCAATCTCTGCGAGCGTGACGTCGCGCGGCGTACCGAACACTGTGGTGGTGCTGAACATCGCCAGTTCGGTATCGCCGGCGCGTACACGCAACGGAACCAGCAGGGAATTTGCGCGGTCATCGTGCCAGTCCCCTCCCCTCGGATAGCCTCGCAGCTCGTCGAGCAACGACGCCAACTGCGCATCGGCACTCACCTCCACTTCCCGCGCCAGCCTGGCTAGCAGGTGCGTCCGCCACTGCGCGAGGTTGACGATCCGCGGCGCCATTCCCTCGGGATGCAAACTCAACCGCAAGACGTTCACCGGTGGTTCCAGAAGGAACGCAGCGGCGCCCTCGGTCAAAATTCCCACGGCCTGGTTCCCGGCTACCATCTCCCACTGCTGATCGACCACCACCGCCGGATACGGGTCATGCGCGTCCATGATGCGATCGATGGCCTCACTCACTGCTGACATCGGCGCTTCCACCAACGACTTCTGCGAGTACTCCGGCGCGTGACCACATGCCAGTAGAAGCGTGTTCTGTTGCCGTAGAGGAACATCCAGGCAATCAGATAGGTGAAGAATCATGTCCCGACTGGGTTTGGAGCGGCCGGTTTCGATGAAGCTCAGATGTCTGGTCGACACTCCTGCCGTTGTCGAGAGACCCAACTGAGTGAGCCTTCGCCGCTCCCGCCACCGTTTGAGTTCTGTGCCCACGTCCATCGTCTCGAAGGTCATTCCCCCACGGTAGCGACCCGAGGTAGCCGAGGACATGACCTCACAGGTAATCGACCCGAAGCAGTTTCGGCACAACAGTGATATCAGCCGGCGAGAACGCCGGGTACTGATCAAGGGAGTTACCATGAGCGACTTCGACGCCATTGCCGATGCCTACATCGACATGTGGAACGAAACCGATACCACCGCCCGCAAAGCGCGGATCGAACAACTGTTTACACCAGCCGGTCGCTACACCGATCCGCTGGCGGACGTCACCGGACACGAACAGATCGACGCGATGATCAACGCTGTGCAGCAACAGCTTCCGGGCATGCGCTTCACTCTCGTCGGACCGGTGGACGCACACCACCGGCAGGCGCGATTCGGTTGGGCTCTCGGCCCGTCGGGGGCCGAGTCACTGATCGACGGATTCGACGTACTCGAACGCGACGACGACGGGCGTCTGACGCTTGTCCTCGGGTTCCTCGACAAGGTGCCTTCGGCCTGAAGCGGCCTTCCACCGACAGCATTCGACACGAAGGCTGTCGGTGGTTCGTGCCATCATCGTTGCCGATGAATGCCGACGGATTTACCTGGTCCACACCGATTCCCGAGCTTGAGGGCGCCGAGTACGGCGCTCACACGCTGACCGTCAACGGACTCATGACCGTGTATCGAACCGCCAAGACGACGCCTACCAAGCTCGGTCAGTTCGTCACGCTGTGGCGCCGTTCCGATGCCGGGCCCATCCGCCCCTTCGACACCACCGACGGCGTCATGCTCTTCGTGGTGAAGGTGCACGACGAAGAACATCTGGGGCACTTCGTCTTTCCTGTCGAGACCCTCGTCCAACACGACATCGTGTCGACCAACTTCTCGGGCGGTAAGCGCGCTATCCGGGTCTATCCGCCCTGGGTCACGCCGACCAGTGCGCAAGCAGTCAGAACTCAGCGCTGGCAGTTGCGGCATTTCGGCGAGTTCCCCGATGTGTTCAGCTCGACTGTGTTCAGCTCACCTGATAAGTCGCAATGATGACGCCTGTTGTCGTGGGGACGCTGTCGACGAGGGTGAACTGAGCGAGCGCAGCGCCGTCGGGGAACATTCTGCGCCCGGTTCCGAGAACCAGCGGATGAATGAGCAGGGTGTAGGTGTCGACGAGGCGCCGCTCGGCCAATGACGCGATCAAGTCTCCACTGCCCAGAATCACCAGATCCGGACCCTCACTTTCCTTGAGCGCTGCTACGGCATCGGCAGCATCACCTTTCAACAAGGTCGAGTTCTTCCACGGGAGCGGTTCACCCAAAGTTCTTGAAGCTACGTATTTCTGCGTGTTGTCGAGAACCTCGGTGAACGGATTGTCGGTCTGAAACGGCCAGTACGAGGCGAAGTTCTCGTAGGTTCTGCGCCCGAATAGCAACTCGGATTTCTTCGCCATCCCCTCCCCCATCTTCTGCGCCATGACGGAGTCGTTGAAAGGGGCCGCCCACCCACCGTGCTCGAATCCGCCACGACGGTCTTCGTCCGGCCCACCAGGTGCCTGCATGACACCGTCGAGAGTCACGCTGTTGGTCACGCTGAGTTTTCTCATAACTTCGATCCTGCGCCTGAAGGACCATCGGGGAAAGAGAAAACGGGCGGTCCTTCTCGATTGAGAAGAACCGCCCGTCAGCTTCGAACGAGAATCAGGAACCGATCAGCCGTGCGGCCAGGTAGCTTTCCACCTGATCGAGGGCGACGCGTTCCTGCGCCATGGAGTCACGCTCACGAACCGTGACGGCCTGATCTTCGAGGGTGTCGAAGTCGACCGTGATGCAGAACGGTGTGCCGATCTCGTCCTGGCGACGGTAACGACGACCGATGGCGCCGGCGTCGTCGAACTCGACGTTCCAGTTCTGACGTAGCTGCGCTGCAAGGTCTTTTGCCTTGGGCGTCAGGTCTGCGTTACGCGAGAGCGGCAGAACGGCAGCCTTCACCGGAGCGAGTCGACGATCCAGGCGGAGCACCGTGCGCTTGTCGACGCCGCCCTTGGAATTGGGCGCCTCGTCCTCGGTGTAGGCGTCGACCAGGAAGGCCATCAGCGAACGCGTGAGACCGGCCGCCGGCTCGATGACGTACGGCGTGTAGCGCTCGCCCGTCGTCTGGTCGTAGTAGTTCAGCTCGGTGCCCGAGTGCTTGGAGTGCGTCGAGAGATCGAAGTCGGTACGGTTCGCGATGCCCTCGAGCTCGCCCCATTCGCTGCCCTGGAAGTGGAAGCGGTACTCGATGTCGGTCGTGCCCTTCGAGTAGTGCGAAAGCTTTTCCGGCGCATGCTCGTACAGACGCAGGTTGTCCTTGTTGATACCGAGGCCGGTGTACCAGTCCAGGCGGTAGTCGATCCAGTACTGATGCCACTGCTCGTCTTCGCCCGGCTTGACGAAGAATTCCATCTCCATCTGCTCGAACTCGCGGGTGCGGAAGATGAAGTTGCCGGGGGTGATCTCGTTGCGGAAGCTCTTGCCGATCTGGCCGATGCCGAACGGCGGCTTCTTACGCGAGGTGGTCAGCACGTTGGCGAAGTTCACGAAGATGCCCTGAGCGGTCTCGGGGCGAAGGTAGTGCATGCCCTCTTCGCTCTCGACGGGGCCGAGGTACGTCTTGAGCATCATGTTGAAGTCGCGCGGTTCGGTCCACTGGCCGACGGTGCCGCAGTCGGGGCAACCGATGACATCCATCGAGACGTCGTCCGGGTTGTCGAGCTTCTTCTTCTCCGCGTACGCCTCCTGCAGGTGATCCTGACGGTGACGCTTGTGACAGTTGAGGCACTCGACGAGCGGGTCGTTGAAGACACCGACGTGACCGGATGCGACCCACACCTCGCGGGGCAGAATCACCGACGAGTCGAGGCCGACGACGTCCTCGCGGCTGGTGACCATGTTGCGCCACCACTGGCGCTTGATGTTCTCCTTGAGCTCGACACCCAATGGGCCGTAGTCCCATGCGGACTTGGTACCGCCGTAGATCTCACCGCAGGGGTAGACCAGGCCTCGCCGCTTGGCGAGATTGACAACGGCTTCGATCTTGGACTTGGGTGCCACTCGATTGCTCTCCATCTGGGTAATAGATGCATGATTTTCGTGCGCTTTTCGCACCATCAGCCTATCTGGCGGCTGCCACGCACTTCCGTCCAAGGTTGACATGCATACTTGTGCATATCAAAATGAAAGTGATTTGCAATAATGTGGTGAGATGGCTATGCCCGGACATCATGATCTACCCCTCGAAGGAGCCTCGCTGTGAGCATTGCGGATACCGGCGATCTCCACAAAAGCCATGATCATTCCGACCTCGGACACACGCACGACCCGTTCGAAGCCGCACCTCCCGCGCCCGTGCCACCCAAGGAGACCTTGGCGGCCGCCGGCGAAATTCTGCGGGCACTCGCTGCACCCGTTCGCATCGCGATCGTGCTCCAACTGCACGAGTCGGAGCGCTGCGTTCACGAACTCGTCGGCGCTCTCGGTGTCACTCAGCCACTCATCAGCCAGCATCTGCGCGTTCTCAAAGCAGCGGGCGTCGTCCGCGGCGAACGCAACGGACGAGAAGTTCTCTATCGACTCGTCGACGATCACCTCGCACACATCGTCGTCGACGCTGTCGCCCACGCCGAAGAAGGATGAGATTCCACCGCATGAACACTCCGGGCAGTACGACCTCGAAACGTGGACCGGCCACCGTCGGCGTTCGTTCCACGAAGCAGCGCAGCGCCATCTCCGCCTTGCTCGACGACATCGACGAATTCAAGTCGGCACAGGAACTGCACGACGAACTGCGCAAGCGCGGTGAGGGCATCGGCTTGACCACCGTCTACCGCACGCTGCAGGCACTGTCCGACGCCGGAACCATCGACGTTCTGCGCACCGACACGGGCGAGTCCGTTTACCGTCGGTGCTCCTCCGGCCACCATCATCACCTGGTGTGCCGCAACTGCGGATTCACCGTCGAGGTCGAGGGCCCGACCGTCGAGCAGTGGTCACAGACCATCGCCGAGGACAACGGTTTCACCGAAGTGAGCCATACCGTGGAGATCTTCGGTACCTGCCGCGACTGCGCCGCCTCCTGAGAGCGTCAGGGAATCAAACCCTGCCGGGCGGTATCGGCGCCGGTGAGCGCGAGTAGCAACATCGTGGTCAGTGCCTCGTCGTCCAGTCCGGCCGCCGGGAACGTGTACCGCAGGATGACGTCCGCCAGGCTGCCGTGACCGAACACCGCGATCGAGCCGAATTGGATGGTCCGATTCCGCTCGGCCACCTTGCGATGCAGTGCCGCGCTGACCGGCCGGTCCCACGCGAGAACACACGTCATGGACAGCACGTCCAGACCCTCGGACAGATTCATCGCCTGGATCGAACACAGCGCGCCGGAGTACTGAAAACCCAGTGATCCGTCGGCAGCCACATCGACCGTCACGAAATGCGCCAGCGAGGCGGCCGCACGTTCTTGAAGGCGGGATGCTTCGTCGGTGGTATCGGTCATGTTCTCCCCTGTCATTTGACGCCACCGAATCTACGGTCGCGTGAGGCGTATTCGACGCACGCGGCCCAGAGGTCGCGGCGATCGAAATCGGGAAACAGCTTCTCCTGGTACACCATTTCGGCGTAGGCGGATTGCCAGATCAAGAAATTGGATGTCCGCTGTTCTCCCGATGGACGCAGGAACAGATCGACGTCGGGCATGTCGGGTTCGTCGAGGTACTTGGCCACCGTTGCCTCGGTGATCTTGTCCGGATTGATCTCGCCGGCGGCGACGCGCTTCGCGATTTCCTTTACCGCATCGGCAATTTCGGCCCGGCCGCCGTAATTCACGCACATGGTCAAGTTCATGACGGTGTTGTTCTTGGTCAGTTCTTCGGCGATCTCGAGTTCCTTGATCACACTCGCCCACAGGCGCGGTTTACGGCCGGCCCACCGAACACGCACACCCATTTCGTTCATCTCGTCACGTCGGCGGCGGATGACGTCACGGTTGAAGCCCATCAGGAATCGAACCTCGTCGGGACTGCGCTTCCAGTTCTCGGTGGAGAAGGCGTAGGCGGAGAGCCACTCGACGCCCATCTCGATGCAACCGCACACCGTGTCCATCAGGACAGCTTCGCCGCGTTCGTGCCCGGCGGTTCGCGGCAAACCGCGCTCTTGAGCCCACCGACCGTTGCCGTCCATCACCAACGCGACGTGGCGCGGGATGAGTTCGGTTTGCAGGATGGGCGGGGTCGCCCCGGACGGATGTGGGTCCGGTGGCCGGATCACCCGTTCAGCAGCAGGATCAAGCGGAGTTCGCGGTTCGCGTCGTCGAATCACGGGTTCCATCCTGCCTCACGGACAAGTCGACCTCGACGGCTGCATGCGGCCTCGAACGCTCGATCAGCGGCAACGTCCGCAATTGGCGCTCGAGATGCCACTGCAGGTGTGCCGCGACCAGTCCGCTGGCTTGAGTCCGCAGAGTCGCGGGCGCCGAGTCGGTACCCTCCCACTCTCCTCGGAGCAGGGCTTCCATCAAGTCGAGCACTCCGGGTGACGGCGTCGCAGCACCCGCCGGGCGGCAATAGGTACACACAGCTCCACCTGCGGCGACGTGAAATGCCCGGTGCGGTCCAGGAGCGCTGCAGCGCGCACACTCTTCGAGGGCAGGTGCCCAACCCGCATAGCCCATGGCTCGCAACAAGAACGCGTCGAGCACGAACTCGACCGGTCGTGCCTGCTCGGCGATCGCGCGCAGTGCACCCACCGTCAATCGCTGAAGCTGCGGGGCCGGCGCACGTTCCTCACCGGCCAACCGCTCGGCAGTTTCGAGTACGGCGCAGGCCGTGGTGTACCGGCTGTAGTCGTCGACGATGTCGGTGGCGAACGCATCCACTGTCTGCACCTGGGTGATGATGTCGAGATTCTTGCCGGGGAGAAGCTGCACGTCGATGTGAGCAAACGGTTCGAGTCTTGCCCCGAATTTGGAGGTTGTTCGGCGGACACCTTTGGCCACGGCACGCACCAACCCGAACTGACGGGTGAGCAACGTGACGATGTGGTCGGCTTCGCCCAGTTTGTGCAGGCGCAGCACCACCGCCGTGTCTCGATACAACCTCACTCGACCAGTGTCCCACGTCGTACCGACGACCGATCCCGATGCCGCGCCCGATGAGCAAGTCGGAAACACGGCAGGTCCGTCCGGATAGACTGGCGCGATGCCGAGCGACGCAATTGCGCAACCTGTCACTGCAGAGTTGACCGGTCGCGAAGCGCGGTGGGAGCGACACAACTCCGAGCGTCAGAAACGGATACTCACCTCGGCTGTCGAACTGATCGAAGAGCGCGCGGCAGGTGCCGAGGTGTCCGTCCAGCAGATCGCCGACCGTGCCGGCCTCGCCAAGTCGGTGGTGTACCGACAATTCAGCGGCCGAGACGACCTCGATCGACGAGTCCGAGCGTTTGTGCTCGGCCAATTTGCGGCGGCCCTGGATGCGTCGATGAGCATTTCGGTAGGCACTCTCGACCAGATCCTGACCCGAACCATCAGCGCCGTCGCCGAGTGGATCACCGAGCATCCACGGATTCACGAGTTCATGGGTACCGGCCCCACCGACTACGACGACGAGAGCATCGACGCGATCAGCAGCCTGAAGGCGACAATCGCCGACTCGGCCCGCACCACTATCACCGAAGTCGGTCGATCCGTGGGGATCGACTCCTCACCCTTCGATTCACTACCGTTCGCAGTGGTGACAATGGTCGAGGGCACGCTCACCCACTGGGTCCGAAGCACCGATCCGAACCCGAGCCGCGAAGAGATCGTCGCCGACCTCGCGAAATACACCTGGTACATGTTCGACGGCGTTGCCCGCTCGAGCGGCCTCACGATCGATCCCCACGTCGAATTGTCCACGCTCATCGCTGAACTGGTGTCCTCCGACGGCCAGTCCTCGCTGCCTGACTAGATCCGGGCCACCTGACTAGATCCGTGTTTTGTCGGAGCGCTTCGGCTCGCCGCGATAGCGTGCGTAGTCGCCGTCGATGCCCAGCTTTCGCCACGCCCGCTTCGACACCGGGTTCATCAGACCGAGTTCGTCTGCCAGGGCCCGCATTTCACCGAAGTAGTTCCCCAGAATTCGGCGGGAATGCGGGCTGCCCCAGAAAGCACTCGCCATCACGTCTTCGGGAATGCCGAATTCTTCGGCGAATTCCTTGGGCGGTGACATGATTTCGCCTGCGAGCCAACGCATCGCGCCGGGGAAGGCTACCGACGTCATTGCCCGACTGGTACGACTGAGCCTGGGAACGTGATTGCGCAGGAACTCGTGCGCAAACGAAATATGTCTCGCTTCTTCGGCGATGTGAATCTCCATGGTGCGGAGCATCGCCGGCGGGGTGTCCTTACCTTCGCGGATCAAGTCCTTCTGGAAGTGGTCGATCGGCTCTTCTCCGGCAAGAATGCCTATGAAGAAGATGACCGGGAACTTGGCACCCAGCACTCCGATGATGGGCGAGAGTCGCCGGAACATCGGACGCATACCCGGCACGTCGATGTCCATACGATTGACGAGTTCCTGGAACATCTGGATGTGATTGCACTCTTCGGTCATCTCGTGCAGGCAGTACCGGAACTCGGGTGACTGATTGGGAAGCGCCATGATGTACTGCAGCATTCCCCGGATCAAGATGCTCTCGAACGCCGAACCCACCTTGGTCACGTTGGCCTGACGCCACATTCCCATCGCGATTCGACGTTCCAGGGACTGCTCCTGGTACCACTGCGTCGCGCCGAGGGGGTCCGAGACGGACGAGAGCACCCATCTCGGATCATGTGGATCGATCGCGAACTCTGGTGAATCCCAGTCGATGTCGAGGTAGGGATCAAAACTGCGGGCCACTGAGCCCTCGGACAAAGTCTGCAGTACCTCGTGGTACGGCAGTTCCACTTCGATCGACGCTGACCGAGCCATCGGTGTCTCCTCACGGCCAGTCCGCCGATTGCAGTCGACGGACTTGAATGAGGTCAAACATAATGGGACACCGCGTCCCACGCAACCCCTTCGGTGGCCTGATTTCAGGCCTGACGGAGCGGAATGATCTCGCGAACCTTCTCATCTCGGAGATACAGTCCAGCCCACATCACGATTCCGGCGTAGACGGCAAACAATGTGGTGCTCACCAGAGGCTGTTCAGCTCGAAGGTTGGTCAACACAGCGCCACCCAGGTAACCGGTGAGCAGAATCGCGCCGAGCACGGACGTTCGCGGAATCACGTACAGCGCAAGGCAGATCAACTGCACCACCCCGGCTGCCAGGGCAAGAGAGTCGGGCAACCCCAGCTCGGCCGAGGCGTCCTTGACCGTCTGCAGATTGAGGATGTGGATGATGCCGTCGAACAGCATGAAAAGTACGAACAGACCACTCAGGACGTATCCGACCTTGCGCGCGGTCCCCGAAGGTGCCGTTCGTGTTGCATCACCGGAAAGGGTGTCGTGGTGGGCAGGCTGGGTAGTCATCGGAATCTCCCGGGGCGAAGGCGAGCGGCCGGTTGCCACTTCGCTTGCCAATAACGACTCCCCAGCGATCGAAAACTCATCGCGCCGGCAATTACCACGCACCCGGCGTTCAGGTGGGTTCACCTCTCGTGGTCTGATGGACGGCGACACGGGGTGCCGAAAAAGTCGGCTGAGATCAGACCCGATGAACCTGACCAGTTAGCACTGGCGGAGGGATGTCGACATGACCGAACAGCAATTTCAGCGCGCTCTCGAACTCAGCGAGCAGATCGTCCTGATCACCGGTGGCGCCCGCGGGCTCGGAGCCGCACTGAGCCGAGCATTCTCCCGCTCAGGCGCCCGGGTGATCGTGAACTACAACAAGAGCCGTGATGCCGCCGAGGCCCTGGTCGCCGAACTGGGCGAGGATCGCACCTTCGCAGTCCAGGCGGACGTGACGGACCGCAGCTCCGTCGATCAGTTGTTCGCCGCTGCACTCGAGCGATTCGACGCACCGATCTCGACCGTGGTCGACAATGCACTCGTCGACTTCTCGTTCAACGGTGACGCCCGGCCGAACGCGGACACGATCACCTGGGCCGACTTCGACTCCCAACTACGCGGAGCTGTCGCCGGGACACTCAACACCACCCAGGCAGCACTCCCCGGCATGCGAGAACTCGGGTTCGGCCGAATCATCACTGTCGGAACCAATCTGGTCCAGAATCCGGTAGTTCCGTACCACGACTACACCGCCGCCAAAGCCGCACTGTTGGCACTGACGAGGACATTGTCCGCGGACCTCGGTCCGGACGGGATCACCGTCAACATGGTCTCCGGCGGCTTGCTCCGCACCACGGACGCGAGTGCCGCGACGCCGGAAGCAGTATTCGACATGATCGCGGCAAGTACTCCCCTGCGCCGGGTCACGACACCGGACGAATTCGCCGACGCCGCACTGTTCTTCGCCTCGCCCTGGTCGCGGGCCGTGACCGGCCAGAACCTGGTTGTCGACGGCGGACTCGTCAAGAACTGATGGGAACACAGCTACGGATAGGTGCGTTTCTTCTCGAGTGCGGACATCACAGTGCAGCGTGGCGTCACCGCGACTCACCGGTCGAAAGGCTCGGCGACATCACGTATTACGAGTCGCTCGCCCAGATCGCCGAACGCGGCAAGCTGGACGCCGTCTTCTTCGCTGACGGTCACAGTGTTCGCGAACCCGAGTCGGGTGCGTCGTGGTTTCTCGAGCCGATCACCGCATTGACTGCCATGGCGCGAGCGACAACGAACATCGGTCTGGTCACCACCATTTCCACGACTTTCTACACGCCGTTTCACGCGGCGCGGCTGTTGGCATCACTCGACCACATCAGCGGCGGCCGGGCCGGCTGGAACGTCGTGACCTCGATGTTCGACCAGGAAGCGCGCAACCACGGACTGGAGGCGATGCCGGACCACGCGTCCAGATATGAACGAGCCGACGAATTTGTCGAAGTAGCCCTCGCACTGTGGGATTCATGGTCGGAAGACTCCCTGATCCTCGACCGCGGCGGGCGTTTCGCCGACGCCGGCAAGATTTCTCGAATCAATCACGACGGCAAGCATTTTCGGGTGGACGGCCCGTTGACGGTTCCGCGATCCCCGCAGGGTAGGCCGGTGTTGTTCCAGGCCGGGGCGTCCGAGCAGGGTCGCGATCTGGCGGCGCGGCGCGCCGAAGCAATCTATTCGGTTGCCTACGACCTCCCCAGCGCGCAGAAGTACTACGCGGACGTGAAATCGAGAATCGAACGCGCCGGCAGGGATTCCGCCGCCGTCGCGGTCATGCCGGGCTTGGTCACCTACGTCGGCAGCACGGTCGCCGAAGCCAGGGCGAAGAAGGCCGAATTGGACCGCCTTCTGCCCACTGAACAGTCGATACGCCAACTGTCATTGTTCACCGGACAGAACTGCGAAGACTGGGATCTCGACGGTCCTGTCCCCCCACTACCGCCGCTCGAGGCATTCACCGGGCCGCAGGGACGCTACGCAACGATTCTGCGGATCGTCGAGAAGGATTCACCGACAGTGCGTGAGCTCCTCGGAACATTGGCTGCCGGTGGCGGACACGCAACAATGATCGGAACACCCGAATCCATCGCTGACGAAATGGAAGCCTGGTTGCACGGCCGCGGCGCCGACGGCTTCAATCTGATGCCACCGACCTATCCCCACGGTCTGGAAGATTTTGTCGATCACGTGATTCCGGCATTGCAGGCTCGTGGGTTGTTCCGTCGCGAGTACGACGGAGCAACTCTGCGAGAAAATCTCACCTAGTCCGGAAGCAACGGCACCGACAGATCCGGGTCGCGCCCCAGAAGGACTCCCCTCGTGAGGGCTGCGGAGCCGAACTTCTTCCGGACGCTGTCCATCGCCGAGTCGAGGGCGGCAGTGTCCGGACCCGCGAATCCTGGACCGTCGAAGGGCAATTCGAGTTGTTCGGCGCCGTCCCGATCCAGGTTGGAGACTGCCACACCGATCAACGTGATGCCCTTGTCCGCGATCAGCGGTATCGCTTCGTCCAGCAGCACCATCGAGGCGTTCAGCAGTTCCGCTGTGTCGGCCGTGGACCGGCGCAGCGTGTGAGATCGAGTAGCCCGCGTGAAATCTGCGAAGCGGAGGCGGAGCGTGACCGTACGCCCCGTCCGCTGCGCCGAGCGCATGCGTCGACTGACACGGTCGACCAGCGACATCAACGACGCATCGAGTTCTGTGCGGGGATGGGATCCGCGACCGAGCGCATGCTGCGCGCCCATCGAACTGCGGCCGCGATAGGCCCGGACCGGGCGCGGATCTCGGTTGTGCGAGAGCGCGTAGAGATGCCGGCCGGCGCCGCCGCCGAGAATCGACACGATCGAGGATTCGTCGTGCCGAGCAATGTCGCCCACCGTCACGATGTCGAAGTTTCGCAGCTTCTGGGCGGTGATCTTGCCGACGCCCCACAGCTTCTCGACAGGCAACGGATGCAGGAATTCGGTTTCGCCCTCTGGTGGCACCCGCAGCAATCCGTCGGGTTTCGCGAACGCGCTCGCGACCTTGGCCAGGAACTTGGTGCGCGCGATGCCGACCGTGATCGGTAGTCCGACCTGCTCGGCGACGTCACGCCTGAGGTTCGCACCGATCTGCAATGGCGTGCCGACGATCCGGGCCAATCCCCCGACCTCGAGGAACGCTTCGTCGATCGAAATTCCCTCGACCAGCGGCGACGTGTCATGAAAGACGTCGAACACGTCTTTGCTCGCTTGCGAGTATGCGGACATTCGCGGAGGAACGACTATCGCCTGGGGACACAGGGAACGGGCCTGACCACCGCTCATCGCAGTTCGAACCCCGAAGGCCTTGGCCTCGTAGCTTGCCGCCAGGACCACGCCACCGCCGACGATGACAGGCCTACCTGCCAGAGTCGGGTCGTCGCGTTGCTCGACTGATGCGTAGAACGAATCGAGGTCCGCGTGCAGGATCGTTGCGTCACCCGGAGGCCGACTGCCGTCAGAACGAGTAGCGCCAGAACGAGTAGCGCCAGGGTGATCACCTGGCGTTTCTTGCTCGAACGGTTCGTGCGACACGAACATATGTTCCCATGCCCTGTCGACAAAGCGGAAGCCCGCAAATAGATTCCATGGAATTTATAGTGAATCAGGCGTACGGTGAAAAAATGATTCCACGGAATGCATATCGATTCGGAGTCTGGTTGTGACCAGGTCAGACCTGAGTAGCCACTTCGACAATCTCGTCCGCTTCGAAACCGAATTGTGGACGGCTATCGACCAGAGACTCCGAACCGAGCACGACCTGCCGCTGAGCCGATTCGAGCCGATGCAGATCATCGGCAGACTCGGTTCCTGCCGGGTCTTCGACATCGCCGAAGCACTCGCGATCACCGTCGGCGGCACCAGCAAGTTGGTGGATCGGATCGAGTCCTCGGGCCACTGCCGTCGACAATCCAATCCCGCTGACAAACGATCCTCACTCATCGAGTTGACCCCCGAGGGCAATGCACTGTTGGGGCGGGCGAATGACACGTTCGACGACGAACTGGAACGCCGTCTCGGTTCCGCCCTGACACCCGAGGCTCTCGACCGGTTCGGCGCCACACTGGCCACGCTCCGCGAGGTCAACCGTCGACTGACACCGGCCACGAAGGAGAAATCATGACTGCCACAATGCGGGCAATCGTGCTCGACGCCCCCGGTCCGCCAGAAGCATTGACGATCAAGGAGATTCCGATACCGGTGCCGGTCACCGGGTGGGTGCTGATCCGGGTGAAGGCCTTCGGTCTCAATCGATCCGAACTCCACACCCGACTCGGCCTCGCCGACGGCGTGACATTCCCGCGGGTGCCTGGCATCGAGGCCGTCGGTGAAGTGGTGAACTGCCCCGGCGGGGAGTTGGCCGAAGGACAGCAGGTCGCCGCCATGATGGGCGGGATGGGGAGGACGTTCGACGGCGGATACGCCGAGTACACGTGCGTTCCCCTCAGTCAGGTCGTTCCCTTCTCGAGCGAACTGGACTGGTCGACAGTGGGAGCTGTTCCAGAGATGCTGCAGACGTCCTACGGCTCGCTAACGGTAGGACTGGACGCGAAATCCGGTCAATCCCTGTTGATCCGGGGAGGAACCTCCTCAGTCGGCATGGCAACCGCAGTCCTGGCGAAGCAGTGGGGACTCACTGTCCTTGCGACGACCCGAGATGCGAGCAAAGCATCGTCGTTGACCGCGATCGGGGTTGACCACGTTATCGTCGACCACGGTGCTGTAGCCGGCCAGGTTCGAGACATCCTTCCGGGCGGTGTTGATCTGGCCCTCGAATTGGTCGGAACACCAACACTTCCCGACACGTTGCGCGCGACCCGCGTTCACGGCACCGTGTGTTTCACGGGCATGCTGTCCAACGAGTGGACAGTCAAAGACTTTTATCCGATCGACTACATTCCACGCGGAGTGCGATTGACCTCGTACGGTGGGGACGCGTCCGACCTGACTGCAGACGTACTGCAAGACTTCCTCTCCGCTGTGGCGTCAGGCGATGCAGTGGTCCCGATCGACGAGGTATTCGCGTTCGAGGACATCGCCCGAGCACACGCGAAAATGGAAGCCGGCACGGCTCGTGGCAAATTGGTAGTGGTTCTCTGACCTGGCTTCTCACACCTGGCGCCTCACACCACGAATCGATAACCCATTCCCGCCTCGGTGATCAGATGTTTGGGGTTGGCCGGGTCGTCTTCGAGTTTGCGACGAAGCTGAGCAAGGTAGACACGCAGATAGTGGGTTTCGGTGTCATACGCCGGTCCCCACACCTCCCGAAGCAATTCCTTCTGCCCGACCAGCTTTCCGCGGTTGCGCACAAGCATCTCGAGCATGCCCCACTCGGTCGGCGTCAGGTGCACCTGTTCACCGCGCCGACTCACTGTTTTGGCAGCCAAGTCCACCGTGAAGGACGCAGTCTCGACCGACGGTTCCGAAGTGTCCGCCGCGGAGGTTCCCCGCCTCGCCGCAGCGCGCACGCGGGCCAGAAACTCGTCCATCCCGAAGGGCTTGGTGACGTAGTCGTCAGCACCGGCGTCGAGCGCCTCCACCTTGTCCGCGGAGTCGGTGCGCGCCGAGAGCACGATGACCGGCGCCGTGCACCAGCCGCGCAGGCCGGCAAGCACTTCGGTGCCGTCCATGTCCGGCAGTCCGAGATCGAGTACCACGACGTCCGGTGGACGCTCGGCAGCAGCCCGCAGTGCGCCGGCGCCGGTCGACGCGGTCACCACCTCATACCCGCGCACCGAAAGATTGATACGCAGAGCTCGCAGAATCTGCGGTTCGTCGTCCACTACCAGGATTCGACTCATGATCCATTCCCATTCGTACCGGCCGCAGCCAACTCCACGATCATCGTCAATCCCCCACCGGGTGTGTCTGTGGCGCTGACCGTTCCGCCCATTGCGTCGACGAATCCGCGCACCACGGAAAGCCCGAGGCCCACTCCGCCGGTGTTGTCGCGATCTCCCATCCGTTGGAACGGCTGGAACATCGTTTCGGCCTCACCTCGCGGAACACCCGGGCCCGTATCGGCAACACTGATCACCACACGATCACCGAGTTGCGCCGCCCCAACTCGCACCGGGGTTTCTCCCCCGTAGCGCAGAGCGTTGTCGACGATGTTCGCAATCACCCGTTCGAGCAGACCTTGATCTGCTTGCACTGCAACGGTACCCACGTCGACGACTACGCTTCGAGCCCGTGAATCCGAGCGTCCACCGATGCCGAGGCCCAGCAATGCGCGGTGAACCACCTCGTCCAGATACACCGGCCGCAGCGTGGGTTTCACCACGCCGGCGGCAAGGCGGGACGAGTCGAGCAAGTTCCCGACCAGTGCCGTCAACTGATCCGCCGACTCCTCGATGGTCGCGAGTAGTTCGGCGGTGTCCTCGGGCGAGAACTCGATGTCGTCGCTGCGCAGACTCGACACCGCCGCCTTCACTCCGGCGAGAGGCGTTCGCAGGTCATGGCTTACCGCTGACAGCAGGGCTCGGCGCAGTTGATCGGCCTCGGTGAGCGCGGCAGCCTTGCTCGCCTCGACTGTCAGTTCCTCCTGGCGGATCATCCCGACTGCTTGGTGAGCCACCACCGTCAGCACCCGTCGATCACGCGCACTCAGGTCGGGCCCAGCCAACAACAGCGCGTATTCCCCGTCGTTGACCTCACAGACCGTATCCGCTTCGTCGTCCGTGGTCGGCGGCTGCGTACCCACGGCGGCGATGACTCCGTCGTCGTGATGAATGACGGAAACCCCTCGCTGGCGATAGATTTCGAGTGCCTTCGCCAGAAGTGTCGACAGATCCGCTCCGCGGAGAACTGATCCCGCGAACAGTGTGAGCAGTTCGGCTTCCTCGGAGGCGCGCTTCGCCTCGCGGGCGCGCTTTGCTGCGGCGTCGACCAGAACGGCAACTGCCACAGCCACGATCAACAGCACGACAGTGGTGATGAAGTTGTCAGGTTCGGCGATGGTGAAGCTGTACCGCGGATCGGTGAAGAAGTAATTGAGCAGCAGTCCCGAGATCAGTGCCGACAATATCGCCGGGCCGACGCCGCCGAGGAGGGCGACCAGAACGACCACGACGAAGAACAGTGCGTTCTCGCCGTTGACCCCGGAGATTCGGTCGACGAGCCCCATGATCGCGGCCGCGAGCGAAGGCACGACGATCGCCGCAATCCACGACAGGACCCGGCGCTCCGAGCGCCCCAGCACCGAAATGCGTCGTCGCGCCGTCGCTTCCTCGTGCGTGACCATGTGGACGTCGATACCGCCGGACTGCTGAACGACCGCGGCGCCGATCCCCTCGTCGAGGATGCGGGCCAGCCGAGATCGCCGCGACGTTCCCAGTACCAACTGGGTGGCGTTCTCCTCGCGGGCGAACTCGAGGAGCGTCGACGGTACGTCGTCACCGACGACGGTGTGGAGTGTGGCGCCGACCCCGACGGCCAATGCACGCACCTTGCCCATCTCCGGGGCCGAGACCCCGGTGAGTCCGTCACCGCGCACGACGTGGACCACCATCAGTTCGGCACTCGATTTCGACGCGATACGAGATGCGCGTCGTACCAGGGTTTCCGACTCCGGTCCCCCGGTCACGGCAACGACGACACGCTCGCGCGCTTCCCAGGTATCGGTGATCTTGTTCTCGGCCCGGTATTTCGCCAGTGCGGCGTCCACCTGATCGGCCACCCACAGCAGTGCCAGTTCGCGTAGCGCCGTGAGGTTTCCGCGTCTGAAGTAATTGCCCAAGGCCGCATCGACCCGTTCCGGTGAATACACGTTTCCGTGAGAAAGTCTGCGGCGCAGCGCCTCCGGGGTGATGTCGACCAGCTCGACCTGCGCCGCACTACGCACTACCGCGTCCGGAACCGTCTCCTGCTGAACCACGCCGGTGATGTGCGCGACAACGTCGTTGAGGCTTTCGAGGTGTTGCACGTTGACCGTGGACAGAACGTCGATCCCGGCTTCGAGCAGTTCCTGTACGTCCTGCCAGCGCTTGTGATTCTTGCTCCCTGGCGTGTTGGTATGTGCCAACTCGTCTACCAGGACAAGGGCCGGACGCCGAGCCAACACGGCCTCGACGTCCAGTTCCGGCATCCGAGTTCCGCGATAATCCACCAGCTTGGGCGGCACGATCTCGAGGTCTCCGATCTGCGCCGCGGTGCGGGCGCGGCCGTGTGTCTCCACGACGGCCGCGACCACGTCACAGCCCCGATCTCGACGCCGATGAGCCTCACCGAGCATCGCGAAGGTCTTTCCGACGCCGGGGGCAGCGCCGAGGTAGATACGCAATTCACCACGTTTGCGTGCCCTACCGAAAGATTGACCGACCTTCTCCGAAGAACTCACGTGACAATCATCCACCAGTCGTCGGCGTAGCACACGTAGGTGCCGTCAATCCGAGTGCCAGATTCAATTCGAGGACGTTGACTCGCTCGACCCCGAGAAATCCGAGTTGTCTGCCGTCGGTGTGCTCGGCCACCAGATCCCGCACCTTCTCTTCCGAGATGCCGTTGTTCGCCGCCACCCTCGCGACCTGTAATTCGGCGTACGCCGGACTGATGTGGGGATCGATACCCGATCCCGAACCGGTGACCGCGTCGACGGGCACCGATGCCGGGTCGACGCCCTCACGGGCCGCGATGGCGGCCCGACGTTCGATGACGAATCCGGCCAGAACTTCGCTGCTCGGCCCCTGATTGGACGGCAATGCCGCAGCGGGATCACCGGTGGCAAAAGGATCCTCGTCCGATACCGATCCGACAACACGGTTGTGGAAGAACGGGTCCTGCTGCCCTTCGGCTACCTGTGGATCTACACCCACCCAGGCACTGCCGACCACGCAACCGGCGGCATCGGTGACCGGTGAGCCTTCGGCAGATCCGGAGCTGATCCGACTGACACCCCAGACCGCAGCGGGGTAGATCACACCGAGAACGACGGTGAGCGCGAGCAATACGAGCAAACCCGCCCACACCTGTTTGGCAAAACCGATAGTGAAACGCATGTCAGGTCACCCAATTCCAGGAATCAAACGTACGACGAGATCGATCAGCCAGATACCGACGAACGGTGTGATCACGCCGCCGAGCCCGTAGACGAGCAGGTTGCGTCCGAGCAACTGCGACGCCGTCGACGGTCGGTATCGAACACCCTTGAGTGCCAACGGAATCAACCCGATGATTACCAGGGCGTTGAAAATCACGGCCGAGACGATCGCCGATTCGGGGGTGGCGAGCCGCATGATGTTCAACGCGTCCAGTTGCGGGTAGATGCCGCTGAACAATGCAGGCAGGATTGCGAAATACTTCGCGAGATCGTTCGCCAACGAGAAGGTGGTCAACGCGCCGCGGGTGATCAGCAGTTGCTTGCCGATCTCGACTACCTCGATCAGCTTGGTGGGGTCGGAATCGAGATCGACCATGTTTCCGGCCTCTTTGGCTGCCGAGGTTCCCGTGTTCATCGCGACGCCGACGTCCGCCTGGGCAAGGGCGGGAGCGTCATTGGTCCCGTCACCGGTCATCGCGACGAGGCGCCCGCCTTCCTGTTCCTTCCGAATCAGGGCCAGCTTGTCCTCCGGCGTGGCCTCCGCCATGAAGTCGTCGACGCCGGCCTGGTCGGCAATCGCCTTTGCGGTCAACGGATTGTCGCCGGTGATCATGATCGTGCGAATACCCATCGCCCGGAGTTCGGCGAACCTGTCGGCCATTCCCGGCTTGACGACATCCGACAATGCGATGACGCCGAGTATCGAGGTGCTTTCGCTGTGCTTGACGGCTACAACCAGCGGTGTACCGCCGGCTTGGGCGATGTCGTTCACGGTGTCGGTCACCGCGGTCTCTGCGTGTCCACCGCCGCTGACGACCCAGTTCATCACCGCATCTGCTGCGCCCTTTCGGATTTGGCGTCCGGAGTGGTCGAGTCCGCTCATCCGTGTTTGTGCCGTGAACGGAACGAACTCTGCGCGTTCCTCGTCCAGCGTGGGCTCGGCAGCGAGACCGAACTCCGCAGCGCACAACTCGACGATGCTCCGTCCCTCGGGAGTTCCGTCGGCCAGGCTCGACAAGCGTGCCGCCGCAGCCAGATCGTCGGCGGATACACCTGGCGCCGGATGGAGCGCGGTGGCCCGGCGGTTACCGAAGGTGATGGTTCCGGTCTTGTCCATCAACAGGGTGTCGATGTCGCCCGCAGCTTCCACCGCGCGCCCCGACATCGCGAGAACGTTGCGCTGGACGAGGCGGTCCATCCCTGCGATACCGATCGCCGAGAGCAGCGCGCCGATGGTCGTCGGGATCAGGCAGACGAGAAGTGCGATCAGCTTGATCGGATCCTGTTCGTGCCCTGCGTACAAGCCCATCGGGCCGATGGCTACGACGGCGAGGAGGAAGATGACAGTCAACGACGCCAGCAGGATGTTGAGCGCAATCTCGTTGGGTGTCTTCTGTCGCGAGGCACCCTCGACGAGCGCGATCATCCGGTCCACGAACGAACTACCCGGTGCCGCGGTGATTTCCACGACGATGCGATCGGAGAGAACCGTCGTACCACCGGTGACAGCGCAGCGGTCGCCACCGGATTCACGGACTACCGGTGCGGATTCACCGGTGATCGCCGATTCGTCCACGGACGCAATACCTTCGACCACGTCGCCGTCGCCGGGGATGACCTCACCGGCAACCACTATCACCCGATCGCCGACCACCAGTTCGGTGCCCGACACCGATTCGATCGCACCGCTCATCGTGATCCGATGTGCTGTGGTGTCCTGCTTCACCTTTCGCAGGCTCGCCGCCTGCGCCTTGCCTCGCCCTTCGGCCACGGATTCGGCGAGGTTCGCGAAGATCACCGTGAACCAGAGCCACAGGGTGATCACCCAGGAGAACACCGAGGGATCGGCGATCGCCATGACGGTGGTGATGACGGAACCGACGAACACCACGAACATGACCGGGTTGCGGGCGAGGTGGCGTGGGTCGAGTTTGCGCACGGCCCCCGGCAACGCGGTGATCATCTGCCGCGGGTTGAAAACACCTGCGTGTACTTGACGGGACTGCCCTGGATCAACCTTGTCGGCAGCGTCTTGCGCCACCACGGGTTTCTCACTGATACGCACGGTCATTGAAGAGCCTCCGCTAGCGGGCCCAGCGCGAGGGCCGGGAAGAATGTAAGTGCAGCAACAAGAACGACGGTGCCGGTCAACAAACCGGTGAACATTGGTCCGGATGTCGGGAGGGTGCCGGCCGTCGGCGCCACCTTCTTCTGCGAGGCCAGCGCACCGGCCAAAGCGAGAACGAAGATGATCGGCAGGAACCGGCCCAGGAGCATGCAGATTCCGAGAGACGACTGGAACCAGTCGCTGGTGACCGTCAGACCGCCGAACGCGCTGCCGTTGTTGTTCGAGGCGGAAGCGAAGGCGTAAAGCACCTCGCTGAACCCGTGAATCGATCCCGGCGTGCCCGGATCTCCCCCATTGCCTTGATAACCGGTGGTCGAACCGAGGATCACGGTGATGGCGGTACCGATCAAGACCAGCGCGGGCATGACCAGGATCGACAGCGCCGCAAGGGTGATCTCGCGTCGACCCAACTTCTTGCCGAGGTATTCGGGGGTGCGACCGACCAACAATCCGCCGACGAACACTGCGATCAGTGCCAGCACAAGAATCCCGTAGAGGCCGGTTCCTACTCCGCCCGGGGCGATTTCGCCGAGCAACATGTTGAGCAGGACCGCTCCGCCGCCGAGGGGCGACATGCTGTCGTGGGCCGAGTTCACCGCACCCGTCGACGTTCCCGTTGTCGCCACCGCGAACAATGCCGATCCGGGGATTCCGAAGCGAACTTCCTTGCCTTCCATCATCGAACCGGCCGCAGTGGCAGCGACACCGCGGGCACCGGATTCGGCCGCCAGCGTCACCGCGAGCAGTCCGCTCCACAGGATTCCCATCACTGCCAGCAGGGTGAGGCCTTGCCGTCGGTCACCGACCAGGGTTCCGAATGTCCGGGTGAGGCAAACCGGGATCAGCAGTATCGCCAGGATCTCGACGATATTGCTCACCGGGGTGGGATTCTCGAACGGGTGCGCCGAGTTGGCAGCCAAGATCCCGCCACCGTTGGTGCCGAGTTCCTTGATCGCTTCCTGGGACGCGACGGGAGCAAGTGCATTGGTCACCGCATTGCCGTCGAGGCCGGTGGAGGCGAAACCACTGTGGAAGGACTGGATCACTCCCTGGCTCAACAGGATCAGGGCGATCACGAAGGAGAAGGGCAGGAGGATGCGTAGAGAACCACGCGTCAGATCGACCCAGAAGTTGCCGATCTCACCGCCCCTGGCCACACGGATGAAGCCACGCACCAACGCGATTGCCACTGCCATGCCCACTGCTGCCGAGACGAAGTTCTGCACCGCCAGACCGACGGGCTGAACGAAGTTGCTCATCGTGGTTTCCGGCGTGTACGACTGCCAGTTCGTGTTCGCCACAAAGGAAATCGCGGTGTTGAAGGCAACGGCGGGGCTGACGCCTGACAGTCCGTCGTTCAGCGGCAGTACACCCTGGATCCGTTGGAGGAAGTACAAGAACAAGGCGCTCGCCAGCGAGAATCCGAGAACGCTCGCGGCGTAGCCATACCATGTCTGCTCGGCGCGAGAGTCGATCCGGCCGACGCGGTAGATCACACTCTCGACGCGCAGATCTCGCGTCGACGAGTAGACACGCGCCATGTAGTCGCCCACCGGAACGTAGGCGATGGCAAGAACGACGAGGACAAAAGCGATCTGCAGGCCGGCTGCAAGAGCGGGCGACATCAGAACCTCTCAGGATCTACGAGTGCAACAAGCAGATAGATGACCAATGCCGCGGCGACGGCGATCAGAACCACGCTGACCACGCCGGCAACCGTCATTTGGGAGCGCTCGCCTGTAGGGCGCGCAGCACGAGCGCGCACACGAGAAAACCGCCGAGAATCAGAGCAACGTAGGCCAGATCGGCCATGAGCTTCCCTCTTCGAAATCTTTTGCCGTGCTGCTGTGCATCGCAGCCATGACGCTCGGTCGCCTCGACCGGGTGCGCTCTCTCAGCTTCGACCTCGGTTAGGACGGATTCCGCGTCTCTGACGATCCACTTACGCACCGACCTGGCGTCTTGACGCGATCTTGACGCGGAACCGAACGTGCCTAATACTGAAACAAGTTACTGTTCGTTCGAACGAACAGTTTGTGCGAAGGGAAACCGATGACTTCTCGAACCGACCACGATCTCGCCCCCGGTCTCGTCGACCAGGTTGCGAGTCTGGCTTCGGGCGTCACCTCGTCCGTCGCGGCGACCGAGGCAGCGCTGGCCCGGATCGACGCAACTCAGCCTCATCTCAATGCGTTCAAGATCGTGCGGCGAGAGAAGGCTCTCGAGGAAGCTGCCGAGGCCGACAGACGTCTCGCGCTCGGTGAGCGCCTACCGCTACTCGGTGTGCCGATCGCAGTGAAGGACGATGTCGACATCACCGGCGAACCCACCGCCTTCGGTTGCCCTGGCGATTTCCCGGCCAAGACCGAAGACTCGGAGATGATTCGACGCCTCCGAGACGCCGGCGCAGTGATCGTAGGCAAGACCAACAGCCCTGAACTGGGCCAGTGGCCGCTCACGAGCGGCTCCGCCTTCGGTTACACACGCAATCCGTGGTCGCGTCACCACACCCCTGGAGGATCGTCGGGCGGCACCGCCGCGGCCGTCGCGGCCGGATTGGTCAGCGCCGGAATCGGTTCCGACGGCGCCGGTTCCATCCGGATACCGGCGGCCTGGACCAACCTCGTCGGAATCAAGCCGCAGCGCGGGCGCATCTCCACCTGGCCCGACGCCGAAGCTTTCTACGGCCTCACGGTCAACGGCCCGCTCGCCCGCACCGTCGCCGACGCCGCACTGTTGCTCGACGTCGCTGCGGGCAACCACGACGGCGATCTCCACAAGCCGACACCGGTGACGGTCAGCGACGCGGTAGGACGCGACCCCGGCAAGCTGAAAATCGCTCTTTCCCTCCGCAATCCATTCACTGCCACTCCCGTGAAGCTGGACCCCGAGGTGCGCCTGGCCGTGCATTCGATCGCCGATACGCTGCGGGAACTCGGACATCACGTCGTCGTCGACGATCCCGCGTACGGCCTGATCTTCGGCCTGAACTTTCTGCCCCGCTCCCTCGTCGGAGTTCACGACTGGCTCGGACGCGTTCCCGACCCGACACTGGTCGATGCCCGAACACGCGGAAATGCCCAGAACGGCAAGCTCCTTCGCGGCGCACCTCTGCGCGCAGCCCGCGCAGCCGAGCCGCGGATGCGAAAGCGGATCGGAGCGATCTTCGACACCTACGACGTCGTCCTGGCACCCACGACGGCAACTCCCCCGATCATGGCGACCGCCATCGACGGCATCGGCGGTTGGGACACCGACAAGGTCATGACCGGCGCCTGCCCGTACGCGTGGCCGTGGAACGTCCTCGGCTGGCCCTCGGTCAACGTGCCGGCCGGATTCAGCAAGGCCGGCCTACCCATCGGTGCGCAGTTGATGGGCAACGAGAACACCGAACCGCTGTTGGTCTCGCTCGCTTCACAATTGGAATCGGTCCTGCGTTGGGATCAGGTCCGCCCCGAGCCGTGGTGGTGAATCGATGAGTAACCGCGACGTTCGCGAGCGAATACTCGATGCCGTTCTGCACGTCGTCGGTACCGACGGCATCCCCGGC
The DNA here is from genome assembly GCF_042728675.1 of Rhodococcus sp. NPDC060176. Lineage (NCBI taxonomy): Bacteria > Bacillati > Actinomycetota > Actinomycetes > Mycobacteriales > Nocardiaceae > Rhodococcus > Rhodococcus sp. NPDC060176. The sequence continues at coordinate 200,487 of NZ_JBHWYS010000006.1, read as the reverse complement.
GTGAGCAACCGGCGCATCGCCGCGCAGGCGGGCGTCTCACTCGGATCGATCACGTATCACTTCGCGAGCCAGTCGGACATGCTTCGGGCGGCGCTGTCTCGTTTCGTGACAGACGAGACGACGCGCCTGCGAGCCTTGGCAGAGGAGTACCGCGACAAAGGTCTGAGCGTCGAGGACGCCGCGGCAATTGCCGAGAAGGTGACGCGGGACCTGTCGTTCTCCGCCGAGCGGATCGCGCCGTTCGAGATGTACATCGCCGCCGGCCGAGACCACGAGCTACATGAAGTCGCCGTCGAATGCTTTGCCGCGTATGACGATTTGACCGTCACGATCTTGACGGCACTCGGTATACCGGATCCGGAGTCGATTGCATCCACTCTCGTCGCCGTCATCACCGGCTTGCAACTCCGACGCCTGGCTACGGGCGTCGACGATCAGGACATCGGTGCGGCGATCCTCAGGGTCCTCCGGCCCCTGTGAGCGGTTAGGCAGTCCCTGGACTCCTTAACCGCTCACGGGGCCGGAGGCCCTAGAAGCCCAGCCGGCCGAGCTGTTTCGGGTCGCGCTGCCAGTCCTTGGCGACCTTGACGTGCAACTCCAGGAAGATCCGCACACCGAGCAGCTTTTCGATCTGCAGGCGCGCACTGGTACCGACTTCCCGCAGCCGCGCGCCGCCCTTACCGATGACGATGCCCTTCTGACTGGGCCGCTCGACGTAGAGCAACGCATGGACGTCGAGCATCTCGCCCTGCTTCTCGGTGCGACCCTCACGCGGGATGACCTCCTCGATCACCACGGCCAAGGAGTGCGGCAATTCTTCACCGAGGCCCTCGAGCGCAGCCTCACGAATGAGTTCGGCCATGAGCACCTCTTCGGGCTCGTCCGTCAGTTCCCCGTCCGGGTAGAAGGCCGGGCCCTCGTCCATCAGACCGGCAAGGACGTCGACCAGGATCTCGACCTGCTCACCCGACTGCGCGGACACCGGGACAACCTCGGATTCGGGGCCCAGCAGGGTGGACAGCGCGAGCAACTGCTTGCCGACGGCGTCGCGGCTGACCTTGTCGATCTTGGTGACGATGCCGACCAGCTTGGTCTTGGGCGCCATCTGACGGACCTGCTGCACGATCCAGCGGTCGCCGGGCCCGATGGCCTCGTCAGCCGGGATGCACAGGCAGATGACGTCGACCTCGGAGTAGGTGTCACGAACCAGGTCGTTGAGGCGCTGCCCGAGCAAGGTGCGGGGCTTGTGCAGTCCGGGGGTGTCGACCAGGATCAGCTGCGCATGCTCGCGGTGAACGATGCCGCGAATCGTATGGCGCGTAGTTTGCGGGCGCGAGGACGTGATCGCGATCTTGCTGCCGACCAACGCGTTGGTCAGCGTGGACTTACCCGTATTGGGCCGACCCACGAAACACACGAAGCCTGACCGGAATTCGTTGTTGCTCATAACTGCTCCTCGCTGAACACTCGCTCAGTCATCGGTGTCTTCTGTCTCTTCGTCTTCGGACCGCGGGATGCGCTGCACGAACACCGTGCTGATGCGTACCCGTCCCCGGCCCGTATTGGTTCCCTCGCCGCGCAGGATCAAACCGTCGTACTCCACTTCGGAACCGGGAAGTGGAACTCGGCCGAGTACGTATCCGATCAGCCCGCCGACGGTTTCGACCTCGTCGAGTTCGAGTTCGAGATCGAACAATTCACCGAGGTCTTCGATCGGGAGCCTTGCGGATACGCGGAACATTCCGTCGCCGAGATCCTCGATCGGCGGCGTCTCGTCCTCGTCGTACTCGTCGGCGATCTCACCGACGATTTCCTCGATGACGTCCTCGATCGTGACCAGCCCGGCGATTCCGCCGTACTCGTCGACGAGGATCGCCATGTGGTTACGGTCGCGCTGCATCTCGGCCAGCAAGCTGTCGAGCGGCTTCGAGTCGGGAACGAACACCGCGGGCCGCATGACGTCGCAGACGTTGACGTTTCGTCCGCCGTCAGGCAGGTGGTAGGTCTGCTTGACCAGATCCTTGAGATAGACGACACCGAGCACGTCGTCAACGTTCTCCCCGATGACCGGCAGGCGCGAGTGACCACTCCGGACCGCCAACGACGTTGCCTGCCCGGCATTCTTGTCGTTCTCGATCCACACCATGTCGGTGCGGGGCACCATCACCTCGCGCGCCGACGTGTCTCCGAGCTCGAAGACGGACTGGATCATTCGGCGTTCTTCGTCGGCCACGACGCCGCGTTCCTGCGCCATGTCCACGAGTTCGCGCAACTCGATTTCCGAAGCGAACGGACCGTTGCGGAAGCCCTTACCCGGGGTCAAGGCGTTACCGACGAGGATCAGGACGCGACTGATCGGCCCGAGCAGAACACCGATCCAGAGCAGTGGCAGAGACGCTGCCATCGCGATCGAGTACGCATGTTGGCGCCCAAGCGTTCTCGGTCCGACGCCGATGACCACGTACGAGACGAGAACCATGATCACCGCGGTGACGGTCAGCGCCCAGCCCAACGAGAGGACGTCGATCAGGCCGCCCACGAGTACGACGGTGGCCGTGATCTCGCACAAAATGCGAAGCAGGACCATCAGATTCACGTATCGCGGACGATCGGTCAGGATGCGTTGCACTCGCGCCGCACCGGCTCGCTCTTCCTTCGCCATCTCGTCGATGCGCGCCGACGAAATGGTGTTGAGCGCCGAGTCGACGGCCGCGAAGACACCACCGACCGGGACAAGAGCAATCGCCAGAACAAAGAGCGCTATGGCGCTACTCACTACAGAACCCCCGGATAACTGTTATCGGTCCACTCCGTCGACGAAACCCGTCTTACCGAGCAGCTTCTGATCACGTTCGGCCAGTGCTGCTTCGCGGTCGATACGGCGAAGGTCTTCGTACCACTCTTCGAGGAGGCTGTTCTGCAAGCCGAACATCTCCTTCTCCTCTTCCGGCTCCGCGTGGTCGTAGCCGAGGAGGTGCAACACACCGTGAACGGTCAGGAGTGCCAGTTCGTGAGCCAGTGAATGCCCGGCCTTGTCGGCCTGATCCGCAGCAAAAGACGGACACAACACGATGTCGCCGAGCATCGACGGCCCCGGCTCGGGGGAATCGGGACGGCCACCAGGCTCGAGTTCGTCCATCGGGAACGACATGACGTCGGTCGGACCCGGCAGGTCCATCCAGCGAACGTGCAGATCCGCCATCGTCGCGGAGTCGACGAGAACCATCGACAGCTCGGCCGCCGGATGGACATCCATCCGAGCGATCACGAAACGGGCAACGCTGATCAACTCCGGTTCGGAGATGTCCATGCCCGATTCGTTCGAGACCTCGATGCTCATGTGCGACGCTCTTTCCTGGGAAAAGTAAGGGTTGATGCGTCGCTCAGCCTACCGTCGCGGTGAATGAGCATGTGCAGCGCGGCGCTGCGCACGGTTTCCGACCGCCAACTCGCCGGACCGATCCGATTCGTGACGCTCGTAAGCGTCGACGATGTGGGAGACCAGCCGATGACGTACGACGTCGCTGCTGTCGAGAGTGGCGAAATGAATATCGTCGATCCCGGTGAGGATTTCGGATGCCGCACGCAGACCCGAGCGGGCTCCGCCCGGCAGATCGACCTGGGTCACGTCTCCGGTGACCACGATCTTGGAACCGAACCCGAGACGGGTCAGGAACATCTTCATCTGCTCGGCCGTGGTGTTCTGCGCTTCGTCCAAGATGATGAAGGCGTCGTTGAGCGTGCGGCCACGCATGTAGGCGAGCGGAGCGACCTCGATGACTCCGGCCTGCATCAACTTCGGAATCGCCTCGGGATCCATCATGTCGTGCAATGCGTCGTGCAGCGGGCGCAGGTACGGATCGATCTTCTCGTGCAGCGTGCCGGGTAGAAAGCCCAGTCGCTCGCCGGCCTCGACTGCCGGCCTGGTCAAGATGATCCGAGAGACCTGCTTGGCCTGCAACGCCTGAACGGCCTTGGCCATGGCGAGGTAGGTCTTGCCGGTACCGGCCGGGCCGACTCCGAACACGATGGTGTTCTCGTCGATGGCGTCGACGTAGCGTTTCTGGTTCAGAGTCTTCGGCCGAATTGTCTTGCCCCGACGCGAAAGAATGTCGAGGGAGAGGACCTCGGCCGGAGACTCGCCGACCTCGTTGGTGAGCATGCCGATGGTTCGCCGGACAGCATCCGGTGCGATGGGCTGCCCCCGACCGGCCAGCGACGCCAACTCACTGAACACACGTTCTGCCAGCGCTACATCGGCAGGCATTCCGGACAAGTTGATGGTTCCGCCACGTACGTGAATATCGGCACGAAGCTCACGTTCGATCGCGGTGAGATTCTCGTCCGTCGCCCCCAGGATTTGACGCACGGTCTCCGGCGCCAGATCCATACTCGAACGGACGGTGCGCTCTGCAGGCAGAGCGCGCTCGGTGATGGTGGTTACACGGTTCCCGTCGAGTTCACTGTGTTCACTCACGTGGTGAATATGGCCTGCTTTCTGGTCCGATCAGCCCACTCGACTCGTGAGCCTCGATACTTCGAAGTCTAGCGCCAGAGTCGGACACGGCCCACTTGTTAATCGTCGCGGCTCAATCCTCGCGGCGACCGGACGGCAGCGATTCTCGGATCCATTCCGACGCTTCGGCGACAATCTCGGCACTTCGCTCCGGACTGATACCAGCGATGACCAGGCACACCGCGGCAAAGGATTCGCCGGAGTCCGTGATGAGCCCACTGTTGGCCTGATCGAACAAAGTGATCGTGATCGCCTCGGTCATCGCCACCAAAGTCTCGGCCGGCAGGTACGTCGAGAACGTCCCGTCACGCTGACCGCGCTCGACGACGCTGATACTCACGGCGCGCGCGGGTTCCATCAGATCGAGAATCCGCTGCTCCCCCAACTCTTTGCGAGCAAAGCTGAGCAGCATCCGGAATCGATCGCCGACCGGCCATGACAGCAATGCCAGTACGGCAGTCGCCAGATCCGGTCGCTCGGGCGGCTCACCGGCTTTGCTCAGCGCGGCAACGAGATCGGTCGACGCCTCGTCCACGATGCCGTTGATCAGGGCCTCACGGCTGTCGAAATGCGCGTAGACGGTTCGCCTGACCACACCGGCGGCCTTTGCGACGTCGTCCATGCTCGCATCCGGATCAGCAGCGAACGCCGTGATCGCCGCCTCGATGATGCGATTGCGATTGGCCGCGGCCTGACTACGACGCTGCCGTCCGCCCGATTCGGCAGTTCCCGAAACGACTGTGCCCGAATGCGTCAACGCGCGTTCCACCTCTTTCGACTGCCCAACTGTGATCTAGGTCAATCATAGTTGCACATCGGTGTGCAAGTTATTAACTTACACATCAGTGTGCAAATGGATCGAGGAGTGTCTTCGATCATCAGGAACGGAGTCGCGCCATGACGACACTCATGAGCAAACCTGTCTCGGAGATGGACCACCCGTACTCACGGCGGTGGGCCGCGCTCGGGGTGTTGTGCCTGAGTCTGCTGATCGTCGTGATGGCGAATACCGCGCTGATCGTCGCTGCTCCGGACATGACCAGAGACCTCGGCCTCACCAGCACTCAACTCCAATGGGTCATCGACGGTTACACCGTCCCCTACGCCGCATTGATGCTGCTGTTCGGCGTGATCGGTGACAAGTACAGTCGCCGCGGCGCACTTCTCGCCGGACTCGCCGTGTTCGCCGGCGGCGCCGTCTTCGGCAGCATCGCGGACACCACCAACGCCGTCATCGCGGCACGAATGATCATGGGCGCCGGCGCCGCGATCATCATGCCCGCGACGCTCTCCCTTCTGGTCGCTACCTTTCCCAAAGCGGAGCGATCACGCGCCATCGCGGCGTGGGCGGCGACATCGGGTCTCGCGATTGCACTCGGTCCGCTGTTGGCCGGATGGATTCTCGACAGTCATTCCTGGAGCATCACTTTCCTGATCAACGTCCCGATCGCCGCAGTCGCTGCCGTCGCCGCCGTAATTCTGGTGCCGCCGAGCAAGGCCGAGCACCTGGGCCGCATCGACTGGATCGGCGGCGCACTCTCGGTGGTCACCATCGGCTCGCTCGTGTACTCGATCATCAACGGATTCCACTTCGGGTGGAGCGGCGGACCCATCGGTGCCGCTGCACTCGCCGCGATCGGCCTCGCCTCGTTCGTGGTCTGGGAACTGCGCCACCCGCAGCCACTGCTCGACGTCCGTAAGCTCGGCCAGCGCATGGTCGGCGGCGCGACGCTCGCTGTACTTCTGTTGTTCCTGGCCGCCTTCGGTGCCATCTACTTCATCTCGCAGCAATTCCAGTTCATCCTCGGATACGGGGCACTCGAAACCGGTGTTCGTCTGCTGCCCTTGGCAATTGCCGTCTCGATCGGCGCAGTGGTCAGTGGCCGAGTCACCCCACTGATCGGCGTCCGAGCGTCCATCGTCGGCGGCATGGTCGTCGCCGCGATCGGCGTTCTGATTCTCACGCAGGTCGACGGCGATTCGGGCTACTGGATGTTCGCAGTCCCACTGATCCTGCTCGGCCTGGGCATCGGCCTCAGCGAACCGCCGGCCACCGACGCCATCATGGACAACTTCTCCGAGGACGATCTCGGCGCTGCGGGTGGCCTCAACGACACCGCCATCGAACTCGGCGGCTCGCTGGGAATCGCGATCCTCGGCTCGATCCTCGCTGCGAGCTACAAGGATTCGATTGCCGGATTCATCAATGGCATGCAGGTTCCGCAGTTGACAGGCGAACTTGCGCAACAAGCCGCGTACGCGATGGAGGTGTCGGGCGAATCCGTCGGCGGCGCTTCGTTGGTCGCCGAAGAGATGGCAGGCAACCCGTTGGCTGCAGCTCAGGCACAGCCGTTGCTCGAGGCGGCCGGCAGTGCCTATGCCGACGCGATTTCGGCGGCCAGTTGGGCGGGCGGGCTTGCCCTGTTCGTGGGCGCAGTTGTCGTCGCGTTCATCCTGCCGGGCAAGAAGGTCCCCGTGCAAGAAGGCCCTGTGTCAGTCTGACGTGATCGGAGCCAGCAGGTCTTCGGCGAGAACCAACTCGCGGGAGACCCGCCAGGACTCGGTCGAGGGTGAAAGAAAGGCATCGTGTCCTTCGCCCTCGATCACACGCAGCGCGACGGGATCACCAGCCGCTTCGGCAGCTTGTGCATACCGGGAGCTCACCTTGGCCGGCACCTGCAGATCCTGCGCACCCGTGAGGCACACAACGGGAACACCGATCGGCAGTCGATGCTGCGGCGACGCACTGCGATACAGATCCGGGTCCGCGTCGAACGGAACGCCGAACAGATCCTCGATGAAGCTGATCCGTCGTCCACGCTCGCCTGCCGACGCCAGATCGAGTGCGGCCGCCTGGGCGATGACCCGTTCGGGTCGGGTGAACGTGTCCTTCTCCCCCGCCAGCCATACGGCGAGATGTCCGCCGGCCGAATGCCCGAGCAGGCGTACCTGCTTCAGATCGAATTCGGCCGAAGACTTCGCGGCAACCAGTCCGGGGATCTCGTCGTACGCGGCTTTCACGTCGGCGGACATCTCCGGCCAACGACCGCCCGCCCCGAGACGGCGGTATTCGATGTTCCACACCGCGACGCCGTGCCGCGCGAGTTCGACGGCAAACGCGGTGCCCAGAGTCAATCCGTACTGCCCGCTCCAGAAGCCGCCGTGGATCTGCATGACGATCGGGATCGGGCCGTCAGCGGCTCCGTCGGGGACGTAGAGATGCCCGAACTGCTGCTCGTGTCGGCCGTAAGGAATCTTGAATCGAGGCACCGGAGGAAATCTTTTCTCAGGCGAGGGCGCTGCCTGCGGCCCAGTCGGCCCACGAGAGCGTCCAGTCGCCGTTCTGCCAGACCTCCAGCGGAGCGCCGCCGGTGTTCTTGATCTCGACGACGTCTCCTGGCTGCGAGAAATCGAAGAACCATTTGGCGTTGGCCGCACTGAGATTGAGGCAACCGTGCGAGGTATCGGTGTTTCCCTGCGCCCAGACGGTGCTCTCCAACTCGTGAAGATAGATGCCGTCGGTGCTGATGCGGGTGGCCCAGTTGATGGATTCCTTGTACCCGAGGCGCGAGTTGATCGGCAGCCCGTAGGTCGACGAATCCATGATCACGGGATTGGCCTTGTCCATGACGGTGTACGTGCCGGGCTGGGTCCAGAACGAGAGCGTCGTGCCGCCGATCGTCTCGGTGCCGCCCATTCCCATCGAGGTCGGCATTTCCTTGATCACCTGACCGTTTTCGTAGACCGTCACCATCTTGGTGTTGTCGTCGGCGACCGAGACGTGGGAGTCACCGATCTTGAAGGACACGGTGTCGTCCTGCTGGCCGTACAGACCGTTGCCCAACTGCTTGCCGTAGATGTTCGCGTTCACCGACACCGTCGTGCCTGGTGCGTAGTAATTCTGCGGACGCCAGTGAACGTTCTGACCGTCGACCCAGTACCACGATCCCTGCACCGGCGGATTGGTGGTGACCACCAGAGACTTCTCGGCCGCGGCCTTGTCACCGATCAACTCGTCGAAATGGACGGCGACGACAGTGCCGACGCCGTACGTGCCACCGTCCGAAATCGAGGCGCCGCCGGTGGTGTTGATGTACGCGCGAGTCTGATTGCTCGGAGCGACCGTCGTCAGCGTCGTGTTCTTGGTCGTGGCAACACCATTCGCGTCGACGGCGTCGACGATCAACTTGTAGGTCTTGCCGTACCCGAGCGGTTCGCTCGGCTTCCAGGACGTCTTGTCCGGCGTCGTGATGCCGGCGACTTCCTTACCTTCGGGGTTGGTCAGCGCGACGGTCGTCAGCGTTCCCTTCGCGACCTGGACCTCGATGGGATCGAGCGGACTCACCGGGGTTCCGCCGTCCGCCGGTGTGACGGTGACGAGCGCCTCGCTGGTCGGTGTGGTGGTGACGGCACTGCTGGAGGAACCCGCGTTGTCTCCGGTGGAGACTGTGCACCCCTCGACCAGCATCATCGCCGCCGCGGCACACACCGCTCCAACGATTCGCATATGCGCACGTGACAACATCTGGCCTCCTGAAATCCCCGAACCAACTCACGCCGAAGGCGACCCCCGACGTCCTTACGATAGTGCGCAAATCTGACACTTCGCTGAGCGCCGGATCCAATTCAGCTCGGGATCACAGCAAGATCAGTGCAGTGGTCGCGGTCCCCAGCGATCGGTCAGCACTCCGATTGCGCCCAGAGCGACGGCTCCGGCGGTCGACGTACGCAGGACCGTCGGGCCGAGAAGCACCGGAGTGGCCCCGGCCTCCGACAACGCACTGATCTCCGAATCGTCCAGTCCACCCTCGGGACCGACAACCAGAAAGACCTCGTCCGCGCTCGCGAGCGGCAAGCCGGCCAGCGGCGTCGTCGCCGATTCGTGAAGCACCGCAACCACAGCGCCGCGGGCAACGGCGTCGCGAACCAACGTGATCACCGCCGCCGTCTTGTGCAGCTCCGAAATCTCCGGGACGAATGCGCGCCTGGATTGCTTCGCCGCAGACATGGCGGCACTTCTCCAGCGTGCGACGCCCTTGGCGAGCTTCGGTCCCTCCCACTTGGCAACACACCGCAGGGACTGCCACGGAATCACCGCGTCGATCCCCGCCTCGGTCGCCAGCTCGACGGCCAACTCGGAACGCTCGGCCTTGGGAAGTGCCTGAACAAGTGTCACCAGCGGCTTGGGCTGCTGCAGAACCTGGACGTCACTGACCAACAGTTCCAGGCGATCCTTGCCGACGCTGGTCACCTCGGCATCGGCTACCCGGCCACGACCGTCGGCCAGAACCAAACGCTCGCCGACGCCGATCCGGCGGACGGTGGCCGCGTGGCGACCCTCCTGTCCGTCCAGAACCGCGATTTCACCGACACCGGGAACCGGGTCGAGAAAGAAGACCGTTGCGGCCACCGTCAGCGGCCGCTGAATGCTTCGCGAAGACGCGAGAACAATCCACCGCTGTTCTGCGAGTTGGTCGAGACAACTTCGGCCTCGTCACGATCGCGGAGCAGCTTGAATTCCTTGAGCAGCTTGGACTGCTTGTGATCGAGACGGCTCGGGATGACCACTTCGAGGTGAGCGTGGACGTCGCCGCGCACTCCCGACCGCAGTTTCGGCATGCCGTGACCACGAAGAACAGCAACGTGCCCGGGCTGGGTGCCTGGCTCGATGGTGATTTCCTTGGGGCCGTCGATGATGGTGTCGACGGTGACAGTCGTACCGAGCGCTGCGTCGACCATCGGAACGCGGATCGTGCAGTGCAGGTCTTCACCGTCTCGAACGAAGACGTCGTGCTGCTGCTCGACGATCTCGACGTAGAGGTCGCCGGGGTGTCCGCCGCCTGGGCCCACTTCACCCTGCGCGGTCAAACGGATGCGCATGCCACCGGCAACGCCCGCGGGAACCTTCACGGTGATGTCACGCTTGGCCCGAACTCGGCCGTCGCCACCACACTTGTGGCAGGGATCCGGGATGGTCTCACCGGCACCGCGGCACGTCGGGCAGGGACGCGAAGTCATGACCTGGCCGAGGAACGAACGCTGGATGGACTGAACTTCACCGGCACCGTTGCAGGTCTCGCAGCGCACCGGCTTGGAGTCGCCGTTGGTTCCGGCACCGGTGCAGCTGTCGCACAGGATCGCCGTCTCGACGGTCACGTGCTTGCTGACTCCCGTCGCACATTCTGCGAGGGTGAGCTTGGTGCGAAGCAACGAGTCGGCTCCGGGCTGAACTCGACCGCGCGGGCCACGTCCTGCGCCGCCACCGCCGCCGAAGAATGCTTCGAAGACGTCGCCGAGGCCACCGCCACCGAATCCGCCGCCGAAACCGCCACCTCCGCCGCCACCGGACTCGAGGGGGTCTCCGCCGAGATCGACGATGCGACGCTTCTCCGGGTCGGTCAGGACCTCGTAGGCCGTCGAGATCTCCTTGAACTTGGCCTGCGCCGCCTCGTCAGGGTTGACGTCCGGGTGCAGTTCGCGTGCCAGCTTGCGGTAAGCGCGCTTGAGCTCCTGGTCTGTCGCGTTCTTGTCGACGCCGAGCAATCCGTAGTAATCCCGTGCCACGTTGAGTCTCTCGTCCTTCTCTTACTTCTAGGTTTTCCTCAGTCCTCGCGAGGAGGTGTGTCGACGAATGTCGACGCCCGTCATCGCTCGGAGAGAACTTCGCCGATGTATCTGGCAACGGCGGCAACCGATGCAATTGTTCCCGGATAGTCCATCCGAGTGGGTCCGAGCACACCGACACCACCGAAAACGGTACCGGCCGCGCCGTAGCCAGTCGAAATCACGGAGGTTCCGCGCATCTGCTCGACCTGCGTCTCTTCACCGATCTGAACGGTGACCGTGCCGGAATTCTGCGTCGCAGCGAGCAGTTTCAGGACCACTACCTGCTCTTCCAGTGCCTCGAGCACTGCGCGCAGCGATCCCGGAAAGCCGGCCAGACCGGAGAAATCGGCGGCGTTGCGCGTGAGGTTGGAGGTTCCGCCCAAGACAAGGCGATCTTCCGGATGCTCGACCAGGGTCTCGACCAGAACGGTTGCCGACCGGATCACGGCGTCGCGCAGGTCGGCCGGAGATTCGTCGGCCAGTTCCGCCACGGCAATCGACGCGGCGGCCAGGCGCTTGCCTTCCAGTGCTCCGCCGAGAAGCGTGCGCAACCGGGACAAATCCTCGTCTTCGAGAACGTCCCCGAGTTCGACGATTCGTTGATCGACGCGGCCGGAATCGGTGATGAGAACGAGGAGCAGACGCGCGGGCGTCAGTGCGACCACCTCGAGGTGGCGAACCGACGATGCGGACAGCGACGGGTACTGGACAACCGCGACCTGACGGGTCAGTTGCGCGAGCAGTCGCACACCGCGGCGCAGAACGTCGTCGAGGTCGACGCCTGATTCCAAGAACTCGAGGATCGCTCGACGCTCCGGCCCGGACATGGGCTTGACGTCGGCGATGCGATCGACGAACTCGCGGTATCCCTTGTCGGTGGGGACGCGCCCGGAACTGGTGTGCGGTTGGGCGATGTAGCCCTCGGCCTCGAGGAATGCCATGTCGTTGCGCACAGTGGCGCTCGACACTCCGAGGTTGTGACGCTCGACCAGTGCCTTGGATCCCACCGGGTCCTGGGTGGAGACGTAATCGGCCACGATTGCACGTAAGACCTCGAAACGCCTGTCGTCGGTACTCGACATCGTTGCCACCTCCGTTTCCTGAACAGAACAAACACCGACATTTACACATCGGATCCCACTGGCAGTCTAATCGCCCGAGCGCCAGAGACGGCTGTTGCCCTTACTGTGGACTGAGATCGGTGAACGGCCGATCGCACAACCACGGACAAGGCGGCACATGATCTTCAAAGGCGTGATGGACGGCAAACCGTATCCCGATCACGGACTGTCTCTACGCGACTGGTCGAAGTTCCCTCCACGTCAGGTTCGACTCGACGAGATCGTGACCACCACGAAGGTCCTCGAACTCGATCGCCTGCTGTCGGAGGACTCGACCTTCTACGGCGATCTCTTCCCTCACGCAGTGCAGTGGCGCGGCACGCTCTACCTCGAGGACGGCTTGCACCGAGCGGTTCGCTCCGCCCTGCGAAACCGCGTCGTACTGCACGCGCGTGTCTTCGACTTCGACGCAATGCCCGGTGTCATCGAGGGCGTCCGCTGACGCTCAGGCGACAGTCACGAGCAGCGCAGGAATCGTTTGCCCCGGCCAGGTTCCAGTGAGAGTTTCCGAGTCCGAGACTCGATCTGCGTCGATCACCCTCGCCACAGTCAGTTCCAGGCCTCCCGCGCTGATGATCGTGTCGGTGCCCACTGTCGAGCAGGTCACCGATTCGACGACCGGTACCGACGCCCCGGCCTTACCGCTGCCCGTGACGTGCGCGGTCACCGGAATGTGATCGCCCGAATCCGCGAAGACCAACTCGACCCCGGTACCGCCGGTGAGAATCGCGGTCGCCAACGCGGTCACGTAAACCGGATCACAGCACGCGTCGTACACCCACCGCTCGCCCAGCACCGAATGATCCATGGTTGCGATCAGTGCAGCGTCCGCCCCGGCCAGCGGAGCACCACGGTAGGTGAGCGGGACCTGAAGAATTCGACCGTCTGCCGAGCGGAGCAGGTGCGTCTCGATTCCGACCTCACCGTCCGGGTCGTCGAAACGATAAGCGTCGACGCGTTCGAGCGTCGAACAGTCGACGGAGCCGAGCCACGGCTGCGTGGGTACCCACGCTCGGAGCAAGTCGTTCTTGGACGGATTCAACTGCGCACGATGAATGATGGCCACCACGGCCACATTACGCGGCGAAGGATGGTGGCGCGTCAGGTCAGGATCGTGCGAATCACCGCATCGGCGAGCAGGCGACCACGGTCGGTCAGAACCACGTGATCTTTCTCGATCACAGCCAACCCGTCGACGACCACCTGTTCGGCCGAAACCCGTTCGGATGCAGACAGTTCCGAAAGCGGAAGCCCGGTACGCAAGCGTGCGGTCAACATGACGCGCTCCATGTGTTCGTCCTCGGCCGTCAGTTCTTCACTGCCGCCGACAGGAAGTTCACCGAGCGCCAACTGTTCCGCATAGCGCGCCGGATGCTTGACGTTCCACCACCGCACTCCACCGACGTGACTGTGCGCGCCCGGTCCGGCACCCCACCAGTCACCGCCGTCCCAGTACCCGAGGTTGTGTCGGCAACGGGTGTCACCGGAGTCCGCGGTTTCCGCTTTTGCCCAATTGGAGACCTCGTACCAGTGCAAACCCGCTTCGGCCAGGCGTGAATCGATTCGTTCGTATCGTGAGGCCAGCACGTCGTCGTCCGGGGCGGGCAGCTCGCCGCGCCTGACCTTGCGAGCCATCGCGGTGCCGTCCTCGACGATCAGCGCGTAGGCCGAGACGTGGTCGACGTCGGCGGAGAGAACCGCATCGAGTGAGGCGTCCAGATCTTGATCGCGCTCCCCCGGCGTTCCGTAGATCAAATCCAAGTTCACATGCGAAAAACCAGCTGCGCGAGCCTCTTTCGCGGCAGCGACGGCGCGGCCAGGAGTGTGCGTGCGGTCGAGGATCTTCAGAACGTGCTGAGCCGCGGACTGCATGCCGAGGGAAATCCGAGTGAATCCGGCACTACGGAGAGCACCGAAGAATTCCGGCGAGGTCGATTCGGGGTTCGATTCCGTGGTCACCTCCGCGCCCGATGCCAAGCCGAAACTGCTGCGCACCGCCGACAGCACGTCGGACAGTCCGTCGCCGCCGAGCAGCGACGGCGTTCCGCCACCAACGAACACCGTGTCCGCCGCCTGGGCGCCCGTCATCTCGGCTGCGAGATCGAGTTCGCGCCGCAGACCTTCCAACCACGACTGCGGCGACGCCGAGGTTCCGAGTTCACCGGCCGTGTAGGTGTTGAAATCGCAGTACCCACACCTGGTGGCACAGAACGGGACGTGGATGTAGATCCCGAACGGCCGTTTCCCGACACCCTCGAGCGATCGCGCGGGCAAGGCGAAGGGTGTCGCCTCGCTCTGTCGAGTGGGAGTCGTACTGGTGGCATTCACGACTCCAGTGTCCCAGCATCCGGAATGCACACCTATTCAGCCTGCGATGCAGGTCGGCACGTGGCTTGAACTCGATATTTCCCCCATTTTTCGTGGAAATATGTCCCCGAGTCGGAATTATCGAGTTGACGTGGCACAATGGTCCGCATGACCGGACTCGGAGTGCGACTTGTGGCGCGTCGCCATGTCGACTTCAAGCGTGTGTGCAGCTCGTCGTGTCTGCACCTGTGTAGCTGTTGATCCTTCACTGATCTTCCAGCCTTTCCCGCTCATCTCCATCTGCTTCACCGAAACAGCTCTTCCAGAGACGGCTCCTCCAGCTGTTCGTTTTCGTGAGCACACCTGCCGGCCGCGAGCTTTCCGAGACCGAGGACAGCCCCCTCGATTTCCGACACGGACCGGTGCGTCCCGATCAGACACCGCCACAGTTCATCGCTAGTGCGTGCCGCGTGCCGATCAACCGCCCAGATCCAGGAGTTCATCGATGACGTCGACCACCGACGCCGCCACACCCGCCGATTCGGCAGCACCCGCCGAAGCTCGGCCCGCCCGCGCCGCACGTCCTGCCAAGCGTCGCGCCGAAGGTCAGTGGGCCCTCGGCTACCGCGAACCGCTCAACGCCAACGAGCAGGCCAAGAAGGACGACAACCCGCTCAACGTTCGGGCCCGCATCGAGAACATCTACTCCAAGCAGGGCTTCGACAGCATCGACAAGGGTGATCTGCGCGGCCGCTTCCGCTGGTGGGGTCTCTACACCCAGCGCGAAGAAGGCTACGACGGCACCTTCACCGGCGACGAGAACATCGATCTGCTCGAGGCCAAGTACTTCATGATGCGCGTGCGTTGCGACGCCGGCGCTCTGAACGTCGAGCAGCTGCGCACCATCGCCGGTATCTCGAAGGAATTCGGCCGGAACACCGCCGACCTGTCGGACCGTGAGAACGTCCAGTTCCATTGGATCGAAGTCGAGAACGTTCCGGAGATCTGGAAGCGCCTCGAAGCCGTCGGACTCAAGACCACCGAAGCCTGCGGTGACTGCCCTCGCGTCGTCCTCGGCTCTCCCCTGGCCGGCGAATCGCTCGACGAGGTCCTCGATCCCACTCCGGCGATCGACGAGATCGTGCGCCGCTACATCGGTGATCCCAAGTACTCCAACCTGCCGCGCAAGTTCAAGACCGCCATCTCCGGTCAGCAGGATGTTGTTCACGAGATCAACGACATCGCCTTCATCGGCGTGAACCACCCCGAGCACGGCCCCGGCCTCGACCTCTGGGTCGGCGGCGGCCTGTCCACCAACCCGATGCTGGCGCAGCGCGTCGGCGCCTGGATCCCGCTCGACGAGGTTCCCGACGTCTGGGAGGGTGTCGTCTCGATCTTCCGTGACTACGGCTACCGCCGTCTGCGCGCGAAGGCCAGGCTCAAGTTCCTGATCAAGGATTGGGGCATCGAAAAGTTCCGTGAGGTTCTCGAGACCGAGTACCTGAAGCGTCCGCTCATCGACGGCCCGGCGCCGGAGAAGCCCAAGCGCCCGATCGATCACGTCGGCATCCAGAAGACTCGCAACGGCCACAACGCAGTCGGTTTCGCTCCGATCGCCGGCCGCGTCTCGGGAGACATCCTGGCTCAGGTCGCCGACGCTGCCGAGAAGGCCGGCAGCGACCGGATCCGCTTCACGCCGTACCAGAAGCTGATCATCCTCGACGTCGCCGACGAGACCCTCGAGCCGCTCATCGCCGATCTCGACGCACTGGGCCTTCCCGCCCGTCCGTCGCACTGGCGCAAGAACCTGATGGCCTGCTCCGGCATCGAGTTCTGCAAGCTCTCGTTCGCCGAGACACGCAAGCGCTCGCAGGTGCTCGTGCCCGAACTCGAACAGCGTCTCGCCGACATCAACAGCCAGCTCGACGTGCCGATCACCATCAACATCAACGGTTGCCCCAACTCCTGCGCTCGCTCCCAGATCGCCGACATCGGCTTCAAGGGCCAGCTCGTCGACGACGGTGAGGGGAATCAAGTCGAGGGTTTTCAGGTTCACCTGGGAGGCAGCCTCGGATTCGACAGCGCCTTCGGACGCAAGCTGCGCCAGCACAAGGTCACCAGCGTCGAGATGGGCGACTACATCGACCGCGTCGTACGTCAGTTCGTGAAGAACCGCAACGAAGGTGAACGGTTCGCCGAATGGGCAGTGCGCGCAGACGAAGGAGATTTGCGATGACAGTGGACATTTCGCGAGCAACTGCCGACGAGCTTCGGTCCATCGCCGAGCGCGGTGCCGTAGAACTCGACGGGGCCAACGCACAGGAACTGTTGCAGTGGACCGAGGACACGTTCGGCGACTCGTACATTGTTGCGTCGAATATGCAGGATGGTGTGTTGGTTCACCTTGCTGCGCAGGTTCATCCAGGCGTCGACGTACTCTTCCTCGACACCGGCTACCACTTCCCCGAAACCATCGGCACGCGTGACGCGGTCGAGCAGGTGTACGGCGTCAACGTCATCAATGCGCGTGCGCTGGCAAGCGTCGCCGAGCAGGATGTCGCCGAGGGCAAGGATCTGTTCGCCCGTGATCCCAACCGCTGCTGCGCTTTGCGCAAGGTCGCACCGCTGAAGCAGACACTGTCCGGATACAGCGCATGGGTGACCGGCATCCGCCGCGTCGAGGCCCCCACCCGCGCCAATGCTCCCCTGATCTCCTTCGACGATGCCTTCGGCCTCGTGAAGATCAACCCGATCGCTCCGTGGTCGGACGAGGAGATGCAGAACTACATCGACACCCATTCCATCCTCGTCAATCCTCTTGTCGACGAGGGATATCCGTCCATCGGCTGCGCACCCTGCACCAGCAAGCCAGCCCCCGGCAGCGATCCGCGTAGCGGTCGTTGGGCCGGTGCCTCCAAGACAGAATGCGGGTTGCACGCATCATGACAGTTGACTTGACACCTTCACGTCCTCAGCTCGACGGCACACAGTTCGATACTCTCGACGCCCTCGAGTCCGAAGCGATCCACATCTTCCGAGAGGTGGCCGGCGAATTCGAACGCCCGGTCATCCTCTTCTCGGGCGGTAAGGACTCCACGGTGCTGCTGCACCTGGCGATCAAGGCCTTCTGGCCTGCGCCGTTGCCGTTCACCCTGCTGCACGTCGACACCGGCCACAACCTGCAGGAAGTCCTCGACTTCCGCGACCACGTGGTGGCCAAGTACAACCTGCGCCTGCACGTGGCGAGCGTCGA
Organism: Rhodococcus sp. NPDC060176; assembly: GCF_042728675.1. Taxonomy (NCBI): domain Bacteria; kingdom Bacillati; phylum Actinomycetota; class Actinomycetes; order Mycobacteriales; family Nocardiaceae; genus Rhodococcus; species Rhodococcus sp. NPDC060176. Next base: position 182,684 of record NZ_JBHWYS010000006.1, on the reverse strand, counting down.
GGAGTACATCGCGGACGGTCGCCTCACCGAGCGCCCCGACGGTATCCGCAACCCGCTGCAGACCGTGCCGTTGCTGGACGCGATCTCCGAGAACCGCTTCGACGCCGTCTTCGGTGGCGCTCGCCGCGACGAGGAGCGGGCCCGCGCCAAGGAGCGGATCTTCTCGCTGCGCAACGCTTTCGGTCAGTGGGACCCCAAGAAGCAGCGCCCGGAACTGTGGAACCTGTACAACGGTCGCCACTCCCCCGGCGAGCAGGTGCGAGTCTTCCCGCTCAGCAACTTCACCGAGCTGGACATCTGGCGTTACATCGCCCGCGACAACGTCGAACTCGCCAGCATCTACTACGCCCACCAGCGTCCGGTGTACCAGCGCGACGGCATGTGGATGACGCCCGGCGTCTGGGGTGGACCGGCTGACGGCGAAGAGCTGCAGACCCTTTCGGTGCGTTACCGCACCGTCGGTGACGGTTCGACCACCGGCGCAGTCCTCTCCGATGCGGCGGACAACGAGGCCATCCTGGCCGAGGTTGCGGCATCACGTTTGACCGAGCGCGGCGCGACCCGCGGCGACGACCGAGTTTCCGAAGCGGCCATGGAAGACCGCAAGCGAGAGGGCTACTTCTGATGAGCGATCTGCTCAGACTGGCAACTGCCGGCAGCGTCGACGACGGAAAGTCCACCCTCGTGGGCCGTCTGTTGTACGACACCAAATCCGTTCTCGCCGACCAGATCGACGCCGTCACCCGCGCGTCGGTGGACCGCGGTCTCGACACCCCCGACCTTTCGCTGCTGGTGGACGGTCTTCGCGCCGAGCGCGAGCAGGGCATCACCATCGACGTGGCGTACCGCTACTTCGCGACCCCCAAGCGCACGTTCGTGTTGGCCGATACACCGGGCCACGTGCAGTACACCCGCAACACGGTCTCCGGTGCCTCGACGGCGCAGCTCGTGATCTTGCTGGTCGATGCCCGCAAGGGTGTCATCGCACAGACACGCAGGCACACAGCAGTTCTCGCGCTCCTCGGTGTTCCGAAGCTGGTTCTCGCCGTGAACAAGATCGACCTCGTCGAGAACCCCGAAGAGGTTTTCACCTCCATCTCCGCCGAGTTCAACGAACTCACCAGCTCGCTGGGCTGGGCAAGCGAAGATGTCGTGGAGATCCCGGTGTCTGCGCTGCACGGAGACAACGTCGCGATCCGCTCGGACAAGACCCCGTACTACACCGGCCCCACACTGATCGAGCACCTCGAGTCGATTCCGGTCGACGCCGAGCCGCATCGCGTCGGCCTGCGTTTCCCGGTGCAGTACGTGATCCGTCCCCGCACCGCCGAGTTCCTCGACTACCGCGGCTACGCCGGTCAGGTTGCCGCCGGTTCCGTCGTGCCCGGCGACGAAGTGGTGATCCTGCCCTCGGGTACGCGCACCACCGTCACTCGTATCGACACGGCCGACGGCGAACTGGACGTCGCCCACGCGGGACGCAGCGTCACGTTGATCTTGGCCGACGACGTCGACGTCTCACGCGGCGACACCATCGCCTCGCCGTCGGATGCACCCGAGCCGATCGGCGAATTCGACGCCACTGTCTGCTGGCTGGCCGAGAAGTCGCTGCGCCCTGGCGCACGTCTGCTGCTCAAGCACGGCACGCGTACGACGCGGGCCATCGTGGGCAGCTTGGTGGAGCGCTTCAACGAGCAGGACCTGACCACAGATCAGGGCCCGGACACTCTCGAGCTCAACGAGATCGGGAAGATCTCGATCCGGGTTGCCGAGCCGATCGTGGCTGACGACTACGCCGTCAACCGCCACACGGGCAGCTTCCTGCTGATCGATCCCGCGGGTGGAAACACTCTCGCAGCCGGCCTGGTCGGCGACGTCATCTCCGCCGTCGAATTGGGCGAGCGCGTCTAAGTCGATGGTTCCGCTCATTGCTGTTGCGCACGGCAGCCGTGATCCCCGTTCTGCTCGGGTGATCGCGGCTGCTGTGGCAGATCTTCGTGAAGCCCGGCCAGACCTCGATGTCCGGCTGGCGTTTCTCGACCTCAATGCACCGTCCGTCGATCAGGTCCTGGACGGAGTTGCACACGACGGCCACACTCACGCCGTTGTTGTTCCGATGCTGCTGGGCAAGGCCTTCCATGCTCGGGTAGATCTGCCCGGGCTCTTGGCCGCTGCCGCGACACGCCACCCCCAGCTGACCGTGTTCCAAGCAGACGTACTGGGTCGTGATGCTCGGTTGATCGAAGCAGTGCGCGAGCGAATTCTCGAAGCGGGTGCCCGGCGGGACGATCCGTCGGTCGGTGTCGCACTTGCGGCAGTCGGCTCGTCCGACGCGCGCGCCAATGCCGCGACCGCAGAATTGGCGTCCACTCTCCTCGGCGGAACCAACTGGTCGGGCGTTCGAATCTGTTTCGCGACATCCGCGGAACCGACAGTTGCCCAGGCGATCTCCGCACTCGAGCAGGACGGCGCCGAACGTGTTGTCATCGCACCGTGGTTCTTGGCTCCCGGCCTACTGACCGATCGACTGAGCGCTGCCGCCGCGACGGCATGTCCGAGTGCACGTTTCACCGACACGATCGGTGGGCATTCTCTACTGATCGAAACGATGATCGACCGTTACCGACAAGTCGCTGATGCACTACCCGACCGTCTGGTCCGCTCCGCCTGATCCGGTTTCACAGGCCGTTATCAGATTGTTACCGTAGTGTTGGATCTGTCCAGCTCGCGAAGGTTCCTCCTTCGCCTGCGAAACAGATCTTTGGGTGCAATCCCCTCAGAGCGCCGCGAGAGGGAACACCATCACTCACAATCTTCGCCTCGGCACAGCCGGCATCGCATGGGTCCTGTCGGTGCTCTACCTGCTTGTCGAAATCTTCACGGCCGGCGCCTGGAAGACGCCGTACAGCTTCGCGCGCGACTCCATCAGTTCGCTCGGTGTGACGACATGCAGTGTGGATTCGTGTTCGCCGATGCACGATGTCATGAACGCTGCGTTCATGATCCTCGGTGCGCTCACCATCCTCGGTGCGGCCTTGCTGCACAAGTACATTCCGGACGGTCGTGCGAAGAAGTGGATTCTCGGACTTGCCGTCGTCGTTGCACTGAGCACCGCAGCCACCGGCCTGTTCCCGGCCAACGACGGGACCTTCGTTCACTGGACTGCCGTGCTCCCCGGCTTCGTCGCCCGGCACGCAGTTCTCGTACTCATGGCCATATCTTTCTGGCAGCATCGTAGGTGGATCGCAGTGTGGTCGGGACTGTGCGCGGCCACCGGAATCGTCGGCGCCGTACTGCTTCTCGGACGAACCCTCACCTTCGGCCTGGGTGAACGCCTGACGCTGTACCCGCTGCCCATGTGGATGGCGGTCACCGGCGTCGCAGCCCTGCTCGCATTGATGCGCCGAACCGTGTTGAAGAACGTTGAACTGACACTGCCCGGTAACGGATTCATCACCGCTCTGTTGTCGTTGCGCCCGCGCCGATCTCGCGCAGCAGTGCCCACCGACGTTCTCGCACCACGGGAGCTGACCAGTTTGTAGCGAACCGGGGGTGAGCAGGGACACACTGGTAAGGAGGCGACGCGAGGAGACTTCCATGACCAGTGCACCTGTTCGACACGGAATCGTGGCCGGTATCGACGGCTCGGCAAGCGCGGTCAACGCCGCGAGGTGGGCAGCATCGGCTGCAAAGAGATTCGACGAACCACTTCGCCTGACCCACGTGCTGCCAGGACAACCCGAGTCCGGTGGAGGTACCAACGTCACCGACGAAGAGATGTTCGACCACCACCTTCGCGTCGAGGGTGCAAAATTACTCGACGAGGCCGAGGACGCCATCCGTGATGATCACACCGACGTCACCATCGAACGCGGCCTCGTGACTGGTACTCCCGCAACCACACTCGTCGAACTCTCGAAGTCGGCGCGCATCGTTGCACTGGGTCAGGCCGGCACCAGCGAAATGCAGTCCGTGTTTCTCGGATCCGACACCATTCGGGTGGTCAACCGTGCGCACTGTCCCGTGGCCGTATTCCGAGGAACGGGTGATCACGCGATGGCCGACACCAGGCCCATCGTCGTCGGCGTCGACGGGAGCAAGCTCAGCGAACTCGCCGTCGCGCATGCTTTCGAGTTTGCCGCGTTCCTCGGCGCACCTTTGGTGGCGGTCCACACGTGGAACGAGCACGCCTCGCTCGGCGGCTATTCCGAAGCCAGGCGCTTCGTCGACTGGGGTCCGTACGAACAGCATGAGCATGCACTGTTGTCCGAGTGCCTTGCCGGTTGGACCGAGAAGTACCCCGACGTCGAAGTCACCCGAAGCGTCCAACGAAGCGGACCGATGAAGGCGCTGCTCGAGCATTCAGCGGAGGCGCAGCTTGTAGTCGTCGGTAGCCACGGACGCAGTCCGTTCATGGCGTCGATAGTCGGTTCGACCAGTCAGAGCCTGATCCACCACGCCCAGTGCCCGGTCCTCGTTTGCCGCGAGGGCTGAACCTGTCTCGCTGTTGCCCCACCCGATTTTTTTCTGAGCGAACGGCACTTTCGGCGCCTTCAGTAGACCGAAAGTGCCGTTCGCTCAAACAGGGGTGGGGGTGCAACAGGGCAGACAGCGCAAGCAGGGCGAGCAGGTCAAACCTGGCCGACGACGCTCACCGTGACCGGCTCCTGCACCGGCGTCGACACCGGGGTCTCCGGCAGATCCGGAGCCCGAGTTGCCCGGGCGTACACCGTCTCCCCTGCCTCGAGGTGCAGCGCTGCACTGTCACCGCGGGTGACCTGAGCCGAGAACAGCTCACCGGTTGCCTCGTTGCGCAGGTCGACCCGAACCTCGAAGCCGAGGTACACGACGCGCTCGACGGTTGCGCGTGTGACGCCGAGGGACTCGGCCGTTCCGGACTCCTGAGCGAGAGCCATGCTCGGATCGCGGCCGAGGCGGATGTCGTGCGGACGAACCAGCTGCCCGTTGAGCTTCGCGACGGACCCGAGGAAGGACATCACGAAGTCGTTGGACGGGCGGTCGTACAGGTCGGCAGGTTCACCGATCTGCTCGATTCGCCCCTTGTTCAGCACTGCGATCCGGTCGGCGACGTCGAGCGCCTCTTCCTGGTCGTGGGTGACCAGGACGGTGGTGACGTGCACTTCGTCGTGCAGGCGACGCAACCACGTGCGCAGGTCGGCACGGACCTTCGCGTCGAGCGCACCGAAGGGCTCGTCGAGCAGGAGAACCTGCGGGTCGACAGCCAGAGCGCGCGCCAACGCCATGCGCTGACGCTGACCACCGGACAGCTGCGCCGGGTACCGATGTTGAAAGCCGTCGAGGCCGACGATCCCCAGTAGTTCGTTGACCTTCTTCTCGATCTCCGGCTTCGGGCGCTTGCGGATCTTGAGCCCGAACGCCACGTTGTCCCGCACCGTCATGTGCTTGAACGCGGCGTAGTGCTGGAACACGAAACCGATGTCACGCTTCTGCGGCGAGATGCCGGTGACGTCCTTGCCTGCGATGGTGATGGTTCCCGAATCGAGTTCTTCGAGCCCGGCGATCGAACGCAGCAAAGTCGACTTTCCCGAGCCACTGGGCCCCAGCAATGCCGTCAACGAACCCGAAGGAATGTCGACCGTCACGTCGTCGAGTGCCGCGAAATCACCGTAGTTCTTGCGGGCCCCGGTCACTGTGATCATGTGGTGCTCCTCTTACGGTCCAGCAGCGTCATCAGCAACAGGACAATGATGGCGATGCCCATCAGCAGCGTTGCCGCCGAATACGCACCAAAGGTGTTGTGGTCGTCGATGTATCGCGAATGCACCAGCAACGTCAGCGTCTGGGATACCCCCGGGAAACCGGAAGAGACCATAATGACTGCGCCGAATTCACCGAGCGAACGCGCCACCGTCAACACGATTCCGTACGTCAGACCCCAACGGATCGCGGGCAGTGTGATCCGCCAGAACGTCTGCCAACCCGAAGCACCGAGCGTCGCGGCAGCTTGTTCCTGCTCGTCGCCGATCTCGTGCAGGACGGGTTCGACCTCCCGGACGACAAAGGGAAGCGTCACGAAAATGGTCGCGATCACCATGCCGGGCAAGCCGAAGATGACCTTGAACCCCAACGATTCGATCCCGCCGAACCAGCCGTTGGCGCCCCAGAGAAGGATCAAGGACACACCGACGACGACGGGCGAAACCGCGAACGGCAGGTCGACTACCGACTGCAGAACTCCACGGCCCGGGAACCGCCCACGGACTAACGCGAGTGCGGTGACGACACCGAACACAACATTGATCGGGACCACGATCGCCACGATGATCAGCGACAAATTCAGCGCGGAGACGGCTGCAGGCGTCGTGATCGATTCGAAGAACGGACCGATTCCGTTCTCGAACGTTCGTGTCAGGATCACGCCGATCGGCACGACCAACAACACGAACAGGTAGACGAGCGCGACGGTCCGAAGACCGATCTTCGATCCTCTGGACACGTTCATCGGGAACTCTCCTCACGTCGCTGTCCGCGCGAAGCGAAGATTCGCAAGACGAACAGCGTCACGAATGCGATGACCAGCAGCACGACCGAGACGGCAGCGGCGTTGGTCGGACGATCGATCTCGATCTGCTGCTGAATGTACTGCGACGTCATCTGTGTCACTCGTGGGATGTTGCCGCCGATCAGGACGACCGAACCGTACTCGCCGATCGCTCGGGCGAACGCCAGTCCCGCACCCGAGATGACGGCGGGCGCCAACGTCGGAAGAACGACGGAGCGAAAGATCGTCCAGTTGGACGCGCCCAACGATGCAGCGGCTTCCTCGACCTCACGGTCGACCTCCATCAGCACCGGCTGCACAGAGCGAACGACGAACGGCAAGGTGACGAAAGCCAGCGCCACGATCAGACCAGGCTGAGTTGCGTTGAGGTGGATGTCGATCGGCGACTGCGGGCCGTAGAGGGACAACAGCACGATCGACGCCACGATTGTCGGCAACGCGAACGGCAGGTCGATCATCGAGTTGACGATGCGCTTGCCCGGGAAGTCGTCCCGGACCAGCACCCACGCGATGATCGTGCCCATCACGACGTTGATCAGTGCCACGATCACCGAGACGAGCAATGTCACGCGCAGTGACGCCAAGGCAACTGGTGCGGTGACAGCGTCCCAGAATCCCGCGATCCCCTCGTCGAACGCGGTGGCGGTCAACGCGGCGAGCGGAAGCAGAACGATCACGGAGAGCCACAGGGTGGCCACTCCGATTCCGAGCGGCCCCACACTCCCCGTGACCCGCGCGAGTTTTCGCCGACGAGCCACGGGGGTGGGGTCAATAGTGTCAGTCACGTCAGTCTTACTTGGTTGCGTTGTCGTAGATCACTGCGATCGAACCGGTGTCCTTGGTGAACAGTGCACTGTCCACGGCCTTCCAGCCGCCGAGGTCTGCAATGGTCCACAGCTTGGTCGGCTCGGGGAACTTGTCGGTGAACTTGGCAGCGACGGCGGGATCGACGGGACGGAATCCTGCTTCGGCCCAGAGCGTCTGGCCCTCGGTCGTGTAGAGGTAGTCCTTGAACGCGGTCGCCTTGTCGAGGACCTTGCTGTTCGAGATCACGGCAACCGGGTTCTCGATCTTGAAGGTCGTGGGCGGGGTGACGTGCTCGACCGGGTCGCCGTTGCCCTCGATGAACAGAGCCTCGTTCTCGTAGCTGATCAGAACGTCGCCGCTGCCCTGAAGGAAGGCTTCCGAAGCCTCGCGTCCCGACTTGGGCTGGATCTTGACGTGATCATTGACCAAGGCGGTGACGTAGTCGAGGCCCGCTTGCGGGTTCTTGCCACCGTCGCTCTTTGCGGCGTAGGGCGCCAAGAGGTTCCACTTGGCCGAGCCTGAACTGAACGGGTTCGGCGTGACGACCTCGAGGCCGGGCTGCAGCAGGTCGTCCCAGTCCTTGATGCCCTTCGGATTGCCCGGACGGGTCACGATGGTGACCACCGATCCGAACGGAATTCCGTTGTAGGCGTCCTGGTTCCAGTTCTGATCGACCAGACCGGCATCGACCAGGCGGGTGATGTCAGGCTCGACGGAGAAGTTGACGAAGTCGGCTTCGGCACCGTCCTTCACCTTGCGCGACTGGTCGCCCGAGGCGCCGTACGAAGGATTGAAGTTGACGTTCTTGCCCTCGTCGGTCGCCTGGAAGGCTGCGGTGAGCTTGTCGAAGCCGGGCTTCGGCACGGCGTAGGCGAACAGGTTGATCGTGCCGGCGCTACCGTCGCTGGCAGCGCTGTCACCACCCACGGTGTCGCTCGAGCCACCACTGCACGCTGTGAGTACCACGGCCCCCATGGTCGCGATAGCGGTGAGAAGTGTGCGGGAACGGCGTTTCATTGCAGATACCTTCCTGAAAGGACTGACAAGAGAGTGGTTGACTAAATCACAAAAGTCCGAGACCTCTGGGGCTGAATCCATCGGGACGTTCAGACATGGAGAGCCGACGGGCCAAGAGCCCTGAATCGGGGGCGCGAGTGACGCGCAGTGAAGTTCGAACGGGGTGCGCAGCACCACCGGAGAGGTCGAACTCAGAAAATCAACAACAGGCGACGTCAGCGACGTCGAGCATGCCGACAGCAATCAACGCCAACTGGTGGCGGATTACGGGAGCTGTTGCTTCGGACACGCGGTGGACTTTAGCAGAGCACCGGCGCCCGCTCTAATCGGGAGAACTAACGGGTGAGAAGCCACGCGACGATCACGAGGAGAATCAGGGCTATCAGGGCGAGAGTGACCCGTGAGCGGGGCATCAGCTTTCCTCTACTTCTCGAGAATTCCTACGCAACCAGCCGAAGAGCGGCAGAGCGAGTACGGCAGCCAAAGCGCGATCCAGACCGACGGCCACCAGGCGGCACAGCGGAACGACGACGATCAGGACTAACGCGACCTGCGGGATGAACGGGAGCCCCGCCATCCACAGCTCGAAGCTGTCCCACCAGTCCGCAATCCGATCCACGTCAACACCCTATCCTTCCACCGAAACGGTCCCGACAGCGTGTGGATTGGACGTGTGTCGATTCTGGCCGGATGATGTCCGAATGAGTGCTGACGACGAAGTGGTGCAGACGATTCCTCCCGCCTCCACGGGTCACCATCGAAGCAACTTTCCCCCGATCGACGACTACGCGTTTCTTTCCGATTGCGAAACCTCGTGCCTGATTGCCCGTAACGGATCTGTCGAGTGGATGTGCGTTCCCCGCCCCGACTCCCCCAGCGTGTTCGGTGCCATCCTCGACCGCAGCGCAGGCCATTTCCGTATCGGCCCTTACGGCCAGAACGTACCCGCAGCCAGACGCTATCTGCCGGGCGGACTCATCCTCGAGACAACATGGCAGACGGAGACCGGCTGGCTCGTCGTTCGCGACGCACTGGTTCTCGGTCCGTGGCACAACGTCGACAAACGATCGAACACGCACAAGCGCACACCGACCGACTGGGATGCCGAACACACGCTTCTCCGTACGGTTAAATGCGTCAGCGGCACCGTCGAACTCGAGATGAGCTGCGAGCCCGCGTTCGATTATCACCGCGGCACCGCCAATTGGGAGTACACCGGCAAGGTCTACGAGGAAGCGACGGCAACGTGTCGCTCCGCCAAGCCCGGAGACCACCCCACTCTCCGCTTGACCACCGATCTCCGATTGGGTCTGGAAGGTCGCGAGGCCCGGGCCCGGACGCGACTGGTCGAAGGCGACAACGTCTACGTCGCGCTCTCGTGGTCGGATCTTCCCGCGCCGCAGACGTTCGACGAGGCCGCCGACAAGATGTGGCAGACGTCCAAGTCGTGGCGCGAGTGGGTGACCATCGGAAAGTTCCCCGATCATCCGTGGCGCGGATACCTGCAGCGCAGCGCGCTCACACTCAAGGGCCTCACCTACGCACCGACCGGAGCCCTTCTCGCGGCTTCCACGACGTCGCTACCGGAAACACCAGGCGGAGAACGTAACTGGGACTACCGCTACGCATGGGTTCGCGATTCCACCTTCGCATTGTGGGGCCTCTACACGCTCGGGTTGGACCGTGAAGCCAACGACTTCTTCAACTTCATCTACGACGTGTCGAGTTCGGACAACGGTCAGCCGCACCCCTTGCAGGTGATGTACGGCATCGGCGGCGAGCGGACGCTCGAGGAATCCGAACTGAACCACCTCTCCGGATACGATGGCGCCCGTCCGGTGCGTATCGGCAACGGCGCGTTCGATCAACAGCAGCACGACATCTGGGGCACCATGCTCGACTCGGTGTACCTCCACATCCGTACCCGCGAGCGTGTGCCTGAAGCGTTGTGGCCGCTGCTCAAGAAGCAGGTCGAGGAAGCGATCAAGCATTGGCGCCAACCCGACCGCGGGATCTGGGAGGTGCGCGGTGAACCGCAGCACTTCACGTCGTCGAAGATCATGTGTTGGGTCGCTCTCGACCGCGGCGCCAAGCTTGCAGAGATGCAGGGCGAGAAGAGCTTTGCGCAGCAATGGACGGCAATCGCCGACGACATCAAGGCCGACATCCTCGCGCACGGTGTCGACTCGCGGGGAGTTCTGACACAGCGCTACGGGCACGATTCACTCGACGCGTCTCTGCTGCTGGCTCCGCTGCTGCGCTTCCTGCCTGCCGACGATCCGCGTATCCGCGCGACAGTGCTGGCGATCGCCGACGAGCTCACCGAAGAAGGTCTGGTCCTGCGCTATCGCGTCGACACCACCGACGACGGATTGAGCGGCGAGGAAGGCACGTTCACCATCTGTTCCTTCTGGCTGGTGTCCGCCCTCGTCGAGATCGGCGAACTGGATCGCGCAAAGCATCTCTGCGAGCGCCTGCTCGGGTTCGCGAGCCCGCTCAAGCTGTACGCGGAGGAGATCGACGCGCACACCGGTCGCCATTTGGGTAACTTCCCGCAGGCATTCACGCACCTGGCGCTGATCAACGCCGTGGTCCACGTGATCCGAGCCGAGGAAGCTGCCGAAGCCGGAGCATTCCAGCCCGCGCACAACGCAACCTAGACCCCCTGCTGTGCGCCTTTATTAACCGCCCGCGGTTAATAAAGGCGCACAGCAGATCTAGCCGGCCACCGCTTCGAGTTGCGGCGTGATCGATTCGAGCGAGTACTTCAGCGACAGCGACGACGGAGTGTTCAGGCCGGCAACAGTCGGATAGTCGACGATGGCCAATCCGCCACCCTTCACTGCAGGCAGGTCGGCAAATCCCGGCAGCTTCATCATGTCGTCCAGCGACCCGCCGTTGGGCAGCAGCACCACGACGTCGGCACTGAGAGCGTCGACCCGTTCCGGGCTGAGTATCAGCCGACCACCGGTCACACCGGCCTCGTCGACCAGCTTGGTCGGCAACGACATTCCCAGGCGCGTGAACAGTCCCGAAGCACCGTCCTTGGGATCAGCGACGATCACCAACTGAGACGTCGGGAAGACGTACTGCGACAGAAGTGCCGTCTTTCCCTTCAGCCCCGGCAGTCGCTGGGCGAGCGCATCGATCTGCCCGTTCGTGGACTCGACGATCTCGTCGGCCCGAGACTCCTTGTCGAGGACTCGACCGAGAATCTCGACTTGGTCCTGCCACGGATCGACCTGGACGTCGGACAGACCGGCAATGGTCGGTGCGATCTTGCTCAACTGGTCAAAATCGTCCTGATCGGCGACGGAGAACCCACCGAGAATCAGATCGGGATCCAAGGCCGCAATTTCTTCGACTTTGAGCGGGACACCGAACTGCTGGATCGCGGAGCGATCGAGTTCCTTCGCCGACGCGTCGACGCCGCTCTCCCACGGGAACAGGCCACGCTCGTCACCCATCGGGCCGGCAGCCAGGTACCCCACCGGTTGGATTCCGAGTTCGAGCAGGGCGTCGAGCCACTGGGTGTCGGCCGCGACGATGCGCGTCGGCGTGCCGGTGATCGTGGTGGCGCCGAACTTGTGGTCGACCGTGGTGACCCGACCGTCCGCGATCTCGTCGGCGTCCGAAGACGAACAACCACTGATACCGACGACCAGTGCTCCCAAAAGAGCCACCGCCGAGAACTTCATCGCACGCACGAGATACTCCTCCACTAGTTAGTAGAGGCTTACCTTCTCATATGGGACGCGTCTGTGTCCGACCTTGCTTTCAGGCGAAACGAGCGAGCAGACGCTCCGATTCGGCTCCGATGCGTCGAACCACGTCGCCGGCCGGATGGGTTCCGTGCACGAGACCCACCGCTTCTCCGGCGTAGACGACGCCGCTGTGCGGATCCGACGGGTCGTACGCCTGAGCCAACGTTTCCTCGTCGGCGTCGACTCCATGCCAGGCGGCGGTGAACTCGTTGGCCACCGCGCGACCACCCCACCGCTGCGGCCACGGCTGACTTCGGGCACGGTCGAAAACTGAGGTGTAGATCGTGTCGGTGCTTCCGGCTTCGACGACGCGGTCGCGGGCGTAGTCCGGTCCGACTGTCTCCGGGCTGGCAAGCAGCGCCGTGCCGATCATCACGCCTTCGCCGCCGGCTGCCAGGACTGCAGCCAAGCCGCGCCCGGTTCCGATTCCACCTGCTGCCAGAACTGGAAGCGTCGTGGCTTCCAGGATCTCCTGCAGCAGCGGCAGAGTTCCGATTCGGCCGGTGTGCCCGCCTGCCTCACCGCCTTGTGCGATCACGCCGTCGACACCTGCGGCCTCGACAATGCGAAGGTCTTCGAGCGTATTGATCTGTGACACAACAGGAATACCGGCGTCGTGGATGCGTCCGACGTACGCTGCGGGATCCCCGAACGACAAGGTGATCATGGTCGGTGCGACGGCAATCGCGGCGTCGACCATCAGCTCGTTCTCGGGCAGCGACCACGTCATCAGGCCGACGCCGAATTTTCCGCCGATCGACCGGGCAACCTCGGCTTCGGCCTCGATCCACTCCGGTGTGTTGTACCGGGCTGCGCCCAGTAGACCCAAACCACCGGCAGCCGAGACGGCTCCGGCGAGCGCACCGCCGGCGCGGCCACCCATGGGTGCCCCGAGAACGGGGATTTCGATTCCGAACTCTCGGGACAACCAGGTGGTGACCATGCGCTCCTACTTCTTGGGCTTCTCGCCAACCGATTCCGACGTCAGAGCCGCGACGAATGCTTCCTGAGGCACCTCGACGCGACCGATGGTCTTCATGCGCTTCTTGCCTTCCTTCTGCTTCTCGAGCAGCTTGCGCTTACGGCTGATGTCGCCGCCGTAGCACTTGGCAAGGACGTCCTTGCGGATTGCACGAATGTTCTCGCGCGAGATGATCTTGGCGCCGATCGCAGCCTGGATCGGAACCTCGAACTGCTGGCGCGGGATCAGCTCACGAAGCTTCGACGTCATGCGTCCGCCGTAAGCGCCGGCGTTGGAACGGTGCACGATCGAGGAGAACGCGTCGACGGCCTCGCCCTGCAGAAGGATGTCGACCTTCACCAGGTCGGCCTGCTGCTCACCGGCCTCCTCGTAATCGAGGCTGGCATAACCCTTGGTGCGGGACTTGAGGGCGTCGAAGAAGTCGAACATGATCTCGCCCATGGGCAGTTCGTAGCGCAATTCGACGCGAGTCTCGGAGAGGTAGTCCATGCCGCCGAGTTCACCGCGACGGGACTGGCACAACTCCATGATGGCGCCGACGTACTCGCTCGGGGCGATGACGGTGCACTTGGCGACCGGCTCGTAGACCTCGCGAACCTTGCCTTCCGGCCAGTACGACGGGTTGGTGACGATGACCTCGGCCCCGTCCTCCATCACGACGCGGTAGACGACGTTGGGCGCGGTGGAAATCAGTTCCAGGCCGAACTCACGCTCGAGGCGGTCGCGGGTGATCTCCATGTGCAGCAGGCCGAGGAAGCCGCAGCGGAAGCCGAATCCGAGGGCAACCGACGTCTCCGGCTCGTAGGCCAATGCCGCGTCGTTGAGGCGGAGCTTGTCGAGAGCGTCGCGCAGCACCGGGTAGTCCGAGCCGTCCATCGGGTAGAGACCTGAATAGACCATCGGCTTGGGATCGCGGTAGCCGACCAGCGGTTCGGTCGCGCCGTTGCGGGTTGTGGTGACGGTGTCACCGACGCGCGACTGGCGGACGTCCTTCACACCCGTGATGAGGTAGCCCACCTCGCCAACTCCCAGACCGATACTGGCCTTCGGCTCGGGCGAGATGATGCCGACCTCGAGCAGTTCGTGTGTGGTGCCCGTCGACATCATCGTAATCTTCTCGCGGGGACGGATCCGACCGTCGACCACACGCACGTAGGTGACCACGCCGCGGTAGGCGTCGTAGACGGAGTCGAAGATCATCGCGCGAGCCGGACCGTCAGCATCACCCACGGGTGCGGGGATCTGCACGATTACTTCGTCGAGCAGTTCCTTGACGCCCACGCCGGTCTTGCCCGACACGCGCAGGACATCGCCGGGCTCGCAGCCGGTGATGTGCGCGATCTCTTCCGCATAGCGGTCGGGGTCCGCGGCCGGGAGGTCGATCTTGTTCAGGACGGGAATGATCTTGAGATCCTTCTCCATCGCCAGGTAGAGGTTGGCCAGCGTCTGAGCTTCGATGCCCTGAGCTGCGTCGACCAGCAGAATTGCGCCCTCACACGCTTCGAGCGCACGGGAGACCTCATATGTGAAGTCGACGTGGCCGGGAGTGTCGATGAGGTGGAGAACAAACTCTTCGCCGTCGACGGTCCAGGGCAGACGAACGTTCTGGGCCTTGATGGTGATGCCGCGTTCACGCTCGATGTCCATACGGTCCAGGTACTGCGCACGCATCGCCCGCTCTTCGACCACACCGGTGAGCTGCAGCATGCGATCTGCCAGCGTCGACTTACCGTGATCGATGTGCGCGATGATGCAGAAGTTCCGGATCTGCGCAGGATCCGTGAACGTCTTGTCGGCGAAGCTGCTGATGGGAGACCCCTTAGTCGGACCGGCACCGGCCCGGATCCGGGCCACTGTCAACCCTCAGGATATCCAAGTCTCGGCGCCGCCGTACCAGGGGTTCCCACGGGCAGGTGATTATGCTCGAACGCTATGGCAAGCATGTGGAAGCAGATCGGCAGAACCCTCGGCGCCCTCGCGGTGGAGAAGGGACCTGCGCTACTGCGCCAGTTGCAGTCGTCAACGTCTCAGTCGTCCACCTCGAAGCCTGGTCCGTCCGGCCGACCGATCGCCGCGCGGACATCTCCGACCGCACATCGCGCCCGCAAGGTCGAGTACTCCCCCGACCTCGACGGCAAGGCCGATCCGGGCGAAATCGTCTGGACCTGGGTTGCCTACGAGGAGGATCCGACCCAGGGCAAAGACCGCCCGGTGCTGGTTGTCGGCCGCGACGGCAACACGCTGCTCGGTTTGATGCTGTCCTCGCAGAGCAAACGCGAAGGCGAGCGTGATTGGCTCGCAATCGGTTCGGGCCCGTGGGACGGCGAGGGAAGGCCCAGCTGGGTCCGGCTCGACCGGGTGCTCGACGTTCCCGAGAGCGGGATCCGGCGCGAGGGCGCTGTCATGGATCACAAGAAGTTCGACGCGGTCGCGGCAAAACTTCGGGCCGACTTCAGCTGGAGCTGAAGCCGACCCGAAGGGATAGAAGCAGTATCGATCAGCTGTCCATACGGTTGAACCGTCCGAAGAGTGCTCGATAGATGAGTGCACCGAGTGCACCGCCGATCAGCGGGAACACGATGAACAACCACACTTGACCTAGCGCGCCGTCCTGGAAGGGCGCGACTGCGAGGCTTCGAGCGGGGTTGACGGAGGTGTTGTCGATCGGGATCGAGATCAGGTGAATGACGGCCAGGGTGAAGCCGATGGACACTCCGGCAAGCGGTACGTCCGAGATCTGATCGGTCGACGCGAGAACGACGAACACCAGCAGCGCTGTCAGCAGGATCTCGATGATCATGGCGGCACCGATGCCGTAACCGTCCGAGACCACGTTGCCGAGAAGATTCTTCTCGGCCGACGGACTGTGTGCACCCCAACCGTTTGCGCCCAGTCCGTCAGCAGCACGGTTGTACGCCGGGAGACTGTTGGCCACCGTGTAGATCACGACGCCGGCGACCAACCCGCCGATCACTTGCGCGACAACGTAAATCGCCGCATTGACGGCTGAGATTCGCCCGATCACGAATTGGCCGAGTGTCACCGCCGGGTTGACGTGGCAACCGGAAATCGGCCCGATCGCATAGACGAGGAACAGCAGGGTCAAGCCGAATGCGAAGGCAACTCCGAGATTGCCGACTTTCGCACCTGCGAAGACGGCAGTTCCGACCGCGGAGAACACGAGCACAAAAGTCCCCACCGCTTCGGCCGCATACTTCTTCACATCCGAGATCGGTTCGATCTCAGTCAATTCCTGTGCAGTTGGAGACATATTCCCACCTTCTTCTCATCGAACGGTAGTAATGCTCACGCGCCTAGATTTGCCGGACTTTACGCAAGCCTGGTGATCTCCACAACAACTTCGAGATCTGTGGAGCGTCCACCGGAAAAGATTCCCTTCAAAGGCGGCACATCCGAATAGTCCCTTCCTATTCCGACGGAGACATGCTGTTCATTCACAGCTATCGCATTGGTCGGGTCATATCCCCACCACGCGCCGGTCCACGCTTCGATCCACGCGTGCGATTCCCCGACCACCGTGTCCCCGACTGCCGCATCACGTTTGGGGTGGAGATAGCCGGAAACGTATCGACACGGAATGCCCATCGTTCGTAGCAATACCAAGGTCAGATGCGCATAATCCTGGCAGACGCCTTTCCTGGCCGACCAGGCCTCGACCGCCGACGTATGCACTCCGGTCGTACCCGGAACATAAGACATTTCACCGTAAACCCATTGCGACGCAGCCACTACTGCATCTTCAGGTGATTTATCTTTGCGCAATTCCTTGGCAATTGTCGCCAGCTTACGATCACGCGGAACATATCTCGTGAAACTCAGTTGCTCGTTGAATCGATCTTTAATCGCGTCACCCGATAATTCATCCCAGTCGACGGTTTCCTCGGGCTGAACGAACGGTTCCGTCTCCACCACCGACAGTCCGGTCACTTCGAGTTCGGTGTGTGGCGCGTGCAAGTCGAACGCAGTCACCGCGGTGCCCCAGTAATCGGTGTACCGGTAGGAACGCGTTGCCGGCTGGGTTTCGACGCGCGTGAGGATCACCGTCTGCCTGGTGTCGCCGCGGGGTGTCAATCGCGCCTCGTTGTACGACGACGTCACCGGGGCGTCATACGCATATCCCGTGGTGTGCACGACCCTCATTCGCCAGCTCACAGCTCTCCCTCCACCGTCGAATCCGCGTACGCGGCCCCGGCATCCGTCCATGCGACCCACGGCGCGGCGTGGAAGTACTGCAATGCAATTGCCTCACCCAGTTCGCGGCACGTCTCCTGCCAACCGAGCAACCGTCCCTGCAGATCCTCTAGCAACACGCCCTGCGGCAAAAACTCGAGCTCACTGCGTGCGCGGCCCAGAAGCCGCGGCGCCTCCGCCCGGATCCCGACGCGACTGCCCGGCTGCGGGTCGAGCTCCTGCAGGCACTTCTCTGCCTGCCTGATCGAGTGGAACACCGAGCGCGGAAAGAGCCTGTCCAACAAGATGAACTCGACGACGCGATTGGCGTCGAGTGCTCCGCGATACGTACGCAGATACGTGTCATGCGCACCCGCCGAGCGAAGAACACTGACCCACGCCGGCGAAGACGGTCGGTCACCGGCGCGCGCCAGCAGCATTCGCACGATCATGTCGACACGTTCGATCGAGCGCCCCAGCAGAAGGAACCGGTAGCCGTCGTCGCGACTGAGCGTGGAATCCGCCAGGCCCGCGAACATCGCTGCGCGTTCCTCCACGTAGCGGAAGAACTCGTGCGGGCCCAGCCGGCGTGATGCACGCTCACGCTCGGCCAATCCGTTGTACGTGGTGTTCAGGCACTCCCACATCTCACTCGACGTGACCTCACGTGCTCCGCGAGCATTCTCTCGGGCACTCGCCAGCGAGTCCACGATCGAACCAACCTGATTGCGACTGAACGCAACCAGATCGGTGAGGGAACGCACGTCGAGCTTCTCCTCCGGCGCCTCGATGCCGAGAACACGCAAGAGCAAGCGCGACGTGCGGTCAGGATCGACGGTGGCGTCGTCGAGAAGTTGGTGGACGGCGACATCGAGGATCCGAGCGGTGTCGTCCGCCCGCTCGACGTAGCGGCCGATCCAGTAGAGAGACTCTGCGTTGCGAGCAAGCATCAGTCACCACGCTCCGTTCGCTGATAGTTCTTGGTAGCTGGGCAGTTCAGTGGAGTTCACTGTTGCTGCTGCTGTTGTTGTTGTTGTGAGGTGCTCAGCTCCGGTCCCTGCACCGGTTCCGCGGATTCCGGGGGCTCGGACACCAACTCCTCGCCGGACAGCTCCGGGTCCTCGTGAGAGGTGCGGCTCGCGAGCACCCACGTGTCCTTGCTTCCGCCGCCCTGGCTGGAGTTGACCACCAGCGAACCTTCCGGAAGCGCCACCCGGGTCAGACCGCCGGGCAACACCCACACGTCGTCACCGTCGTTGACGGCAAAGGGCCGCAAGTCCACATGGCGCGGCGAGAGAACGTCGTCGATCTTGGTCGGCACCGTGGACAACTGCACGAGAGGCTGCGCGATCCATCCGCGCGGGTCCGCCTTGATCTTGCGGGTGATCGCGGCCAGTTCCTTGGGGCTCGCGTCGGGCCCGAAGACGATTCCGTAGCCGCCGGACCCTTCCACAGGCTTGATGACGAGTTCCGCGACCCGGTCGAGGACTTGCTCGCACTCCTCGTCCAACCAACAGCGGAACGTGTCGACGTTCTGCAAGAGCGGCTTCTCACCGAGGTAGTAGTCGATGATCTGCGGAACGTAGGTGTAGACCAGCTTGTCGTCACCGACTCCGTTGCCGACGGCACTCGAGATCACCACGTTGCCTGCCCGCGCCGCATTCAATAGACCTGCGACGCCGAGAATCGAATCCGGGCGGAAGTGCATCGGGTCGAGGTACTCGTCGTCAATGCGGCGATAGATGACGTCGACCTGGC
Organism: Rhodococcus sp. NPDC060176; assembly: GCF_042728675.1. NCBI lineage: Bacteria > Bacillati > Actinomycetota > Actinomycetes > Mycobacteriales > Nocardiaceae > Rhodococcus > Rhodococcus sp. NPDC060176. The sequence continues at coordinate 163,621 of NZ_JBHWYS010000006.1, read as the reverse complement.
GCTCACCTTCCGTCGTACGCATGTAGACCATGTTGTCGCGGCAGAACAGGTCGCGACCTTCGACGAGTTCCACGCCCATCTGACGAGCGAGCAACGAATGCTCGAAATAGGCCGAGTTGGCAATACCTGGTGTGAGAACAACCACTGTGGGGTCCGCTTCGTTGAGTGCAGCACCCGCGCGCAGCGCCCTCAGTAAGTGTGTTGCGTAATCCCCGACGGCCCGCACCTTGTGGGACATGAACAGGTCGGGGAACACCCGAGTCATCGTGCGACGGTTTTCCATCACATAGGAGACGCCGGACGGAGATCGCAGGTTGTCCTCGAGAACTCGGAACTCCCCGGCCTCGTCGCGGACCAAGTCGATACCGGCGACGTGGATTCGCACACCATTGGGCGGCACGATGCCGGCCGCTTCACGGTGGAAGTGCTCACACGAGGTGACCAGACGGCGCGGCAGCACGTGATCGCGCAGGATTCGCTGCTCGCCGTAAATGTCCGCGAGGAACAGCTCGAGCGCCTTCACACGCTGCTTGATGCCCTTTTCCAGCCGCGACCACTCCTGCGCGGCAATGACGCGCGGCACCAGATCCAATGGAAACGGTCGTTCCTGCCCGGACAGCGAGAATGTCACGCCCTGGTCGATGAATGCGCGTCCGAGCGCGTCGGCACGCGCGGCGAGGTCGGCGCTGCTCGTCGGCGCCAGGGCTTTGAACACGCCCTTGTACGGACCACGTACCGAGCCGTCGGGCTCGAACATCTCGTCGAAAGCCAACTCGTAGCGACCGATGTCTGAATATCCGTCGAACACTGCAGCGGGACGCGCTCGGGTGGTGGTCGAACCTGTTTTACTCGAACTTTTCGAAGGCGGCGGCGTCATAGGGCAACATGCTGCTACAAGTGCGGCTATTCGGCAGCGCGGCGAGAGTTCGGGCGCTCGGTGTACTCTTCTCGACAGACGCAACGTGCGACGGTTTGGGTTCTTGGGCCCTCGGCTGGTAATCTTGCCAGTCGGTGCATCAGTGCGCCCACAGCTTTCTCGACCGTAACCAGCTAAAGACGACAAGGATTTTACGCGTGGCCAACATCAAGTCCCAGGTGAAGCGAATCCGTACCAACGAGGCGGCCCGACTCCGTAACCAGTCGGTGAAGTCCTCCCTGCGTACCGCGATCCGTTCATTCCGCGAGGCTGCGGCAGCCGGTGACAAGGACAAGGCCAACGAGCTCCTCGTCTCCACCAGCCGCAAGCTCGACAAGGCAGCCAGCAAGGGCGTTATTCACGCCAACCAGGCTGCCAACAAGAAGTCTGCACTCTCGCAGGCTGCCAACAAGCTCTGACGTTTCCACTGTGACGGTTCGCCGTCATACTGGTTCGTCTCGATAGCCGCCAGGTCGAAAGACCAGGCGGCTATTTTGCGTTCTCGATCAGGCTTGCTGGGTTACTGGACGGGTGTCTCCACGGTCGCGAGACTACTGCCGGCCAACCTCGCGCTGAGACATCGTGTCCTCAGTTCTTCCGCAGTGCACACACTTTCCGCACTGCCATCTCCAGGGCGAAGGACGAGTCGACTGCGGCGCCCTTCACATCGGCGTTGAGGGCAGCGACGATCTGCATGGCAGCGCCGATCGACGTGGGATCCCAGCCGCCGACTTCCTTGATCGCCTTCTTGACCTTCCACGGCGGCATTCCGAGATCCGACGCCAACCGGAACGGGTCACCGCCCCGTGCAAACGGGCCGACCTTCGCGATGGTGTGGACTGCGTCGGCGAGGGCATCAGCGAGCAGGACATGGGCAGTTCCGATCTGATCTGCCCATCGGAGCGCCTCGAGCGCACCCCGGGTATCGCCGACGATGACTTTGTCGGCCACGTCGAATCCGGAAACCTCGGCCTTGCCCGAGTAATACTTGTGGACCGCATCGACGTCGATCTTGCCGCCGGTATCTGCCGCCAATTGTGAGCAGGCCGATGCCAGTTCGCGGAGGTTGGAGCCGACACTTTCGATCATCGCTGCGATCGCGTCGGGCGCAACCCTGACGTCGGCGGTCCGGAACTCACCGCGGACGAAGTCGACAAGCTGACTCTTGTTCAGTTTTCCGCAGCTGTGCACCGTGGCACCGAGCTTCTCGAGGGCCGGTGCCAACGCTTTCGCGCGACCGCCGCCCGAGTGCACGACGATCAGAACGACGCCTTCTGCCGGCTCACGCGCCGCCTCGAGAACAAGAGCTACGGCATCTTTGCCTGCTTCTGCCGCCGATTCCAAGACGATCACACGGTCTTCGGCAAAAAGAGAGGGGCTGAGCAGTTCAGCCAACTCGGGAGCATTGGTGTCGCCCGCACGCATCTTGGTTACCGGGAGATCCGAAATACCCTGGCCGCGGTCACCGCGGACGGCTCTGATGAGCTGCGATACCGTGCGGTCGATCAGGAACTCGTCGTCCCCGAGAACAAGATGCAGCGGATCGACTCCAGACGGATTACTCACCCGAAGATGGTCCCACGAGGAACCGACACGATCGACACAGACCCGCCGCCCCCGCCGTACACAGCGACGGTGCCGTCGACGTCGGTCCGAACCACCGCCCCGCCCAATGAATCCAGTTCATCGAGAACCTCCGCATTCGGGTGCCCGAAACTGTTGCCGACGCCGACGCTGATCATCGTCAACCTCGGACGCACCGCTTCCAGAAATGCCGACGACGTGGTCCGGGAACCGTGATGGGGCAGCTTCAACACATCGGCCTTCACGTCCGCTCCCGATCGGAGGATAGCCTCCTCCCCCGCAACTTCGGCGTCGCCCGTCAACAGAATTCGACCCGCGCCCGTGTGCGCCATCACCACCAGCGACTGATCGTTGGCGGCGTCCGCGCCGTCCCCCGCATCGCGGGGAGCCGGAAGCAACGGACCCAGAACCTCCACGTTCACCGATCCCAACGTCAACTCCATACCTGCGCGCAACGAGACAACCGGAACGGCCTGCGAGTCGGCGGCTTCCTTCACTGCCCGAAAACCTGACTCCGGCAACAACATCGACCCGACTCCGACAGCAGCGACCGAACGCCCACCCAGAACTGCTTCCAATCCACCGATGTGATCGGCATGAAAATGACTGATCATCAGCAACGCGATGTCGTTGACGTCCAACATGTTCAGGCAACGATCCATCGACGTGGGATCAGGACCGACATCGACGACGATCACCCTGCCGTCGCCGGTCGAGAGCACCAGACCGTCCCCCTGACCGACGTCGCACATCACCAGTACCCACCCCGGAGCAACACGGCCACCCCCGAACACGTGTTGAAAGATAAGCGCTAGAACAACTCCCAGAACGAGGACGCCAACCACCCATCTCGAGATCCGATTCCACGGCGTCAGCGCTACGACCAGTAAGACGCCCACGACGACGAGAGCGCCGATGAGTCCTGACGGCACCACCACCGACGCTCCGGGAAGCGCCGCCGCCCGCTCGGACACGTATAGCAGCCACCCCATCGGAGGCCGGACGAGCGGAGCAATGAACACGGCAATCGACGGACTGATCTGCGCGCACAAGGCAATTACCGCACCGAACACCGTGACAATTCCGATCACGGGAGTCACCGCCATGTTCGCGGCAATCGTGACGACACTGAATGTTCCCGCCATGGCGCCCACCAACGGTGCAGTGACGACAAACGCCGCACTGGAGACGGCTGTCATCTCCGCGAGCCAACGGGGCCATCCTCGTCGGCGAAGCACATCCACCCACACGGGGGCAATGATCACCAGTGCACCGGTGGCCGTGGTCGACAGCGCAAATCCCCAGTCGACGGCCAACTCGGGCATCACGATAACCAGAGCGATGACGGCGGCAGCAAGAGCAGGCAGCGCCTGTTTGCGCCGACCGGTGACCAGACTGAGCAGGCCGATCAGGCCCATCACCGACGCGCGTAGAACACTCGGCGACGGCCTCGCGACGACAACAAAAGCGACGAGGGCCATCAGTGCCAAGACGGCGCCGACCCGCGGACTCAGCGCCGCTGCTCTGACCAACAGCAGAACGGCCCCGAGCAGAATGCTGATGTTGGCGCCGGACACCGCGGTGAGATGGGAAAGCCCGGCAACGGTGAAGTTGTCCTTCACCACCGGCGACAACGCCGACGTGTCTCCGACGACGAGGCCAGGCAGCAGACCTGCCTGATCCGGCGGGAGTGCAGCCGAGCACGCAGCCGCGAAACGAGTGCGCACCACGCTCGCCCATCGCTGGTACCAGGGCACGTCTCCCACCGCGACGGGAGGGCCTTCGGACGTGATCACGGCGAGCGTGGAATCGCTACGCCAGGGCTGACTCGCCCGGCCGCGAACCGTGAGGCGCTGCCCTGGAACAACTTCGAGCCACGACGAACTGGGCGCCCGGATGGTGACCAAGCCGCCTCCGGAGTACCTGTGGTTGTGTGCAGTCACCGAATCCACGGTTGCCCGGAAGAAGACCTGACCTTGACCCACCGCGCCGGAGACCACGTGCGGATCCTCAGTGGGTTCCACTTCGACACTCACCCACGATCCCTCGAGAGCAGCCCGGGTCAGTGGGTGCCCCTCGACCTCGGTCGCTCGCCACCCGCTGACCGCACTACACCCGGCGCCGAACAGCAATGCAACCAACATGATTCGTGCCCACACCGTAGATGTCCGGCGCACGACCACGACAGTCAGGATTGCCGCTGGAACCGCACATGCCACCGCCAGTACCCACGCGGCGACCGCGCCGAACAGTATCCCCACCGCACTGCTCCCCCACACTGCGACGGCCGACAGAAGCAGTCGAGCGTCGAGAACGGGCCGGACCTCCGATTCGTTCATACCGACACCAGCACTCGCAGCTTCGCCAACCTCGCGGGGCCGATCCCGTCAACTTCCCCCAATTGCTCGATGTCCGTGAACTTTCCGTTGGAGGTGCGCCAGGAAACAATCGCCGCAGCCGTTACCGGCCCCACCCCGGGAAGCTCGTCCAATTCGGCCTCGGTAGCGGTGTTGAGGTTCACCATGCCGGCCCCGCCCGTTTCACCTGCAGCGGCAACGCCGGTACTTCCCGCGGTGGTGCTCGAACTCGGCGAAACACCGCCGAGCTGATCGGCCGCACCCACCAATATCTGATCACCGTCGGCAAGCTTCTGCGCCAGATTCAGGCCCACCGTCTCCGCGCCGTCGACCACGCCGCCTGCCGCGGCGAGCGCGTCGGCAATGCGCGAGCCCGGAGGTAGGTTGACAAGACCCGGCGTGCGCACGAGTCCGACGACACTGACCACCAGAGCCTCAGGCCGCTGCTCTGCTACGACACCGGAAGGTACGGGACTGGGTGATTTACCATCGTCGGCAGTGACAGTCGGCGCCGTGACATTCTGGGGCGAGGGCAGCGGTGGGACCGCCTGCATACTCGGAGAATCCCACCACACGGTGAACAAGCCGATAGCCGTGGCCAGTGCAGCGACGATCGCCAACACCCAGGTCGCCGATCGACTCGGGCGCCAACGCGTTCCGCGCCAACGCTCGGGCAGTCGATCGAACCGTGACGAGTCTGGTTGAGCTTCGTACTCGTCCTCGTCGAAGTCCTGAAGCCACTCGGGGGATCTCTCGAATGGCTGCGGGGACCTCTCGAAAGACGCCGAATCCTCGAATTCGTCGACGTCCTCATGTCGCCGCCTGTAGTTGCCGTCCATCGCCGCGAGGCGATCACGCGCCCGCTCGCGCTCCTCGCTGATCCTCATGACTGGACGCTAACGGGAGACCTCGCCGCCAACGACGAACAATTTCAATCTGTGGAGAACTCGAGGGTTGTGGAGAAACGATCAGGCGCTCGTGTCGATGTCCGGCAGCGGGCACACCACAACACCGATCGCGCCGACACCGACGTGCGCTCCGATGACTGCGCTGAAGTCGGTAACCACAGATTCCGCTACATCGGGGATGCGCTCGGCCAACTGTTCGGCTATCCCGTCGGCACGCTCTCGCGCTCGCATGTGATGCACGGCTATCGCCACACGACCGAGACCAGCGCGCTCGACTGCCGAATCCACCAAGCGTGCAAGCGCTTTGGTGGTGGTACGTGTTTTCTCGCCGAGCACCAGCTTGCCGTCCACCAGATGCAGGATCGGCTTCATCGCCAATGCAGTACCCAGCAACGCGGCTGCGGTTCCGATTCGTCCGCCCCGGCGCAATTGATCAAGTTTGTCGACGACGATGTAGCAGCGCCCACGGCTTGCAACGTCGACGGCCCGGCCGTATGCCTCTTCCAGTGAAGCGCCCTTCTCGGCCAAGCGCGCAGCTTCGAGAGCGGGATATCCCAAACCCATTCCGGCGGACTGTGAATCGACGATCCGGACGGCGCCACCGAACTCCTGGGCCGCGACTCGTCCGGCTTTCCACGTTCCCGACAGTTGGCGTGAAATATGAACGGCGAGGACACCGTCACCGTCGCTCATCTCCAGGGCGCGTGCGTACGCTTCGGACAACTCGGCGGGTGACGCTCCGGCCGTTGTCACTCCCGACAGATCGTTCGGCATTGCGTCGACGCCCTCACGCAAGTCGCAGCCGTCGCGGAGCACATGGAGGGGAACCACCTGAATGCCACATGCGTCGGCCGACTCCTGCGGAATGCAGGCGGAGGAATCCGTGACGACGACGACCGGCACTGTGCTACCCGACTTCGCTCGGTGGTGAGACGAGTTGCGGTGAGACAAGTTCCGGCGAAACCACTGTCTGCGCCTCGACCCCGCGAATCGCAGCGATCATCGCGCGGGCTACGCCGACGTGACCGTCCCAACCCCAGTGAATGCCATCAGGATTACCGTTCTCGGAAAAGACGTTGTCGCGCACTGCATCCGCGAGGTCGACCACGGGAACGTCTTTCTTCGTAGCCCACTCGGTGATCGCGGACACGGCGGCCGGCCGGCCGGCATGCACGCTTGCGTAGGCATCGCTGCGGTGCACGGATGGCAGAGTCGCGATCATCGGTAGTTCCGGCCGCATGTACTCCAACGCATTTCGCGAGCTTTCCAGATACTCGACGCTCAGCTTGGGCGGAAGCGCGACCGGGCGGCCCAGCGGTGCAAGCCTCGGCTGCAGCCACTGATAACCCTCGCGCACCACGCGTCGAAGCGCCGGAGGACGAACGTAGCGGATGGTCTCGCGGAGCGCGGTAGGCAATGGGGACGGCAGCGAGTCCATACCGCCGACTGCGAACACGACGGCACCGGCCCGCGGCACCGCCGCCCACACGCGAGGATCCTGAGTCAGTGCCCACCACGCGTCGCGGCACGTCCAGCCGATACGGGCGACCAACTCGACATCCCAGTCGAGTTCGTCGGCCACGATGTTGGGCCAGATGCGTGGATGATCTGCCGCGAGGCCGCCTTTGGGGCCGAAATACGACAGCGAATCCGCGAGCACGAGGAGGACGGGGCGCTGCCCGTCAGCACTTTCAGAGGACGTCATTTGCGACACTCGCAGAAGCATTCCATACGTCGAGTCGCCACTCGATCGACTTGACGTCACCATGTCCGCTGAGTTGCACCCAACTGGTGTTTCCCAATCCGCCGAGTACAGCCCAGCGGTCGATGGGCAGGTCGAGCAATGCCGCTGTCAGTGCCGCGATCAAGCCTCCGTGCGCCACCAGAACCACGGGCCTCTCGGCCCAGTCCGGGTGCGTCTCGAGTAGCTCGTGAACTACCGGAAGGCTGCGATTTGCGACGTCGATTCGGCTTTCACCGCCGGGCGGCGCCAACGTGGCATCTGCCCGCCAGGCAGATCGCACACCGGGAGTACGCTCGTCGACGTCGTGATGCGTCAGGCCTTGCCACTCGCCCAGGTGTGTCTCACGCAGACGCGTGTCGGTGAGGACCGGAAGTCCGGCGGCATCACCGACAGCGACGGCCGTGAAGTACGCCCGGCGCAGATCCGAGGACACGATCGTCAACGGTCTGCGATCGGCGATCACCGGACCTGCACTCTTGGCCTGCGTGCGTCCCAACTCCGACAGGTCGGTGTCGAGTTGCCCCTGCATCCGAGAGTCGGCGTTGTATTCGGTCTGTCCGTGACGCAGCAGGATGAGCCGGCGGACAGGGTTCGACGCCGCACTGGGCGCCGATGAAGTCACAGCGAGGGATCCTGCGCGTCCGGCTCGGAAACCGTGTCGGTCTCGAACACCGTGTTGGCGTCGGCGGGGCCGGGACGGTTCTGTCCGAGACCTTCGACCTCGACCGTCGGGCAGTCCTTCCACAGGCGATCGAGAGCGTAGAAGTTGCGCTCCTCGTCGTGCTGGACGTGGACGACGATGTCGGCGTAGTCGAGCAGCGCCCAGCGGCCCTCGCGGGTGCCTTCACGACGGACGGGCTTGTGTCCGGCTTCGCGGAGGCGATCCTCGATGTTCTCGACGATCGAGTTGACCTGACGCTCGTTGGTCGCGGACGCGATCACGAAGCAGTCCGTGATGACCAGCTGTTCGGACACATCGAGCACCACCACTTCGGTGGCCAGCTTCTCGTCGGCTGCCAAGGCCGCGATGCGTGCCATGTCGATGGCTTCGGTGTTTGCACTCACTCGATGTTCTCCAGTTTCGTCTTCAGAAAGTACTTATTGTTCTCGGCTAGCTCGATTCGGCGCCCGGGACGGCTTCCGACTTCCCCGGTGCGGGCTCCGACATCGTTGTAGCTCCGTCGCGGCGCTCCGCGTCGACAGGTCGATACAGGTTCCGCTTCGAGATGTACTGCACCACTCCATCCGGCACCAGGTACCAGACGGGACGGTCTTCACTTGCCCGACGCCGACATTCGGTCGACGAAATGGCAAGTGCCGGAATCTCTATCAACGTGACCGCGTCGGCGGGCATGGTGTCGAGGTGACCGGCCAGGTGTTCGGCATTGAGATCGAAACCCGGTCGCGATACCCCGACGAACTTCGCCAATGCGAACAACTCTTCCCAATCTTGCCAGGAAAGGATGCTGGCCAGCGCATCGGCACCGGTGATGAAGAAGAGTTCGGCGTCGGGGTGGTAGGCCCGGAGGTCTCGCAATGTGTCCACGGTGTACGTGACTTTTTCACGGTCGACGTCGACCCGAGAGACGGAAAACCGCGGGTTGGAGGCGGTGGCGATGACCGTCATGAGGTAACGGTCCTCGGCAGGACTGACGCCCTTCCCCTGCTTCTGCCAGGGCCGCCCGGTGGGGACGAAGATCACTTCGTCGAGTCCGAACCGGTCGGCGACCTCACTGGCCGCAACGAGGTGGCCATGGTGAATGGGGTCGAAGGTGCCACCCATCACTCCGAGGCGTCGAGCACGTTCCACCGATAGTCCCTTCTGCACGAGTGTCGAGCTTACGGGTCAGACCGGCAGCAGGCGGGACACGACGTCGGCGAGCTGCTGGGCCGAGCGGCACTCGTGCATACTGATGACCTCGTTGTACACCTTTGCAGCGGAGTCACCCGTTCCCCATTGCCCCTTCGGCTCAGGGTTGAGCCAGTGTGCGTGCTTGGCTACTGCAACCATCTGCGACAGCGACTGGAGGTTGGGGTCTCGGTAGTTGTTGCGACCGTCGCCGAGTACCAGCAGCGACGTGCGACTGCTGATGGACTGCGCGAACTTCTCCTGGAAGACCCCGAAGGCGTGCCCGTAGTCGGAGTGGCCGTCGTAGGTGATCAGTTCGGCTTCACGCACCATCCGTGACATCGCGGACCCGAGGTCTGCGTTCGAGTCGAAGAACCGCGTGACCTCGTCGGTCGTGTCGATGAACGCGAACACCCGCACGCGCGAGAACTGCTCGCGCAAGGCGTTCACGAGCAGCAGGGTGAAATGGCTGAACCCCGCCACCGAACCCGACACGTCACACATCACCACAAGTTCCGGTCGTGCTCGCTTCGGCTTGCGCTGCACCAGATCGATCGGCACTCCACCCGTCGACATGGACTTGCGCAAGGTGCGACGCAGGTCGATCGAACCCGCGCGGGAGCGGCTACGACGCACGGCGAGACGGCTGGCCAGCAGACGAGCCAGGGGTGCGACGTTCTTCTTCAGCGTGGTGAGTTCGGCGTCGGAGGCCCGCAGGAAGTCGACTTCCTCGGCGAGTTTCGGAACGCCGTACGTGGCGACCCGTTCCTTGCCCAGATTCTCAGCGGTGCGTCGACGCGTTTCCTTCTCGACCATCTTGCGGAAGTCCGCGATGCGCTGCGCTGCCGTGCGCTTGGCGACCTCGGATTGATAGTCGGAGTTGTCCTTGCCTTCCGACCCGGAACCCTCCTGGTTGCCGAGTAGACCCTGCAGGATCTTGTTGAGCAAAGTCTCCGGGGCCACGTCGCGCAGTGCCTGGTAGGCGGAGAACGACGGGCCGTTGCTCGACTGGTACTGCCCGAGTTCCTCGACCATTGCGGCGGTGAGAAGTTCGGTCAACTCCATCGCCTCGTCGCTGCCGTCAGTCAGCAATTCGGCGATCAGCTCACGCAAGGCCTGCAAATCGATCGAACCGTCGGGCTTACGCGGCAGTGACACGTCGACGTCACCGACCGCCCGGTCACCGATCGCTTTGGGGAACCACAGATCGAAGACGGCGTCGAACGTGGCCCGGTGGGTCGGCCTGCGCAGGAGCGAGCACGCCAGCCCTTCACGAAGAGCCTCACGATCGAGCAGATCGAGAACCGACATGACCTGACCGGCGTCGACGGTCTCGGACGGGCCGACCATGATTCCGCGTCGTCGCAGCGCCTCGACAAAATCGACGAGGTGACCGGGAATCCCGTGCGGCGCTGCCAGGCCGCCAGGCGAGAGCGGCGACGTCGATCCTGCGGGAGCCATGTCAGACCTCAGTTCAGCCGAAGTTCAGCGGCGGCACGCACCTGGTCCGACTGGTGCTTGAGGATCACGCCGAGCGTGGCGCGAACGGCATCGTCGTCGAGAGTGTCCATGCCCAGAGCCAGGAGTGTGCGGCCCCAGTCGATGGTCTCGGATACCGAAGGGACCTTCTTGAGCTGCATTCCGCGAAGAACACGAATGGTGTTGACCAACTGCTCGGCAATCGCTTCGGGCAGTTCCGGCACCCGACTGGCGAGGATGCGGCGCTCGAGGTCCGCATCCGGGAAGTCGAGATGCAGGAAGAGGCAACGACGCTTGAGTGCCTCGGAGAGTTCGCGAGTGGCATTCGAGGTCAACACAGTGAAGGGCTTGCGGGTAGCGGTAATAGTTCCGAGCTCGGGAATCGTGACCGCGAAATCGCTGAGGACTTCGAGGAGCAGGCCTTCGATCTCGACGTCGGCCTTGTCCGTCTCGTCGATCAGCAGCACCGTCGGGTCCTCGCGGCGAATGGCCTTGAGCAGTGGACGTGCGAGCAGGAACTCCTCGGAGAACACGTCCGCCTTCGTCGAATCCCAGCTGTGGTCGACCGCGACATCACCCCTCGCTCCGCTCGCCCCGCCCGACTGGATCCGCAGGATCTGCTTCGCGTGGTTCCACTCGTAGAGCGCACGAGCCTCGTCGACACCCTCGTAGCACTGCAGACGTACCAGCTCGGCGCCTGTCGTCTGGGCTACCGCGCGCGCCAGCTCGGTCTTACCGACACCGGCTGGTCCCTCGATGAGCAGGGGCTTGCCCAGTCGGTCGGCAAGGAACACTGCCGTTGCAGTGCCCTTGTCGGACAGGTAACCCGTCTCGGCCAAACGCTCGATCACGTCGTCGACGCTCGAGAAGAACGGTGTTGTATCGGGAAGAGCTCGGTCCACGGTTAACTCCTAAAAAGGGTGGGGCAAGTCTGGTGAACTTTTCAGGCGGGTCGGGTGTGCCCGTCGCCCCAGACGATCCACTTCGTGGACGTCAGTTCCGGCAACCCCATGGGGCCACGCGCGTGCAGTTTCTGGGTGGAGATGCCGATCTCGGCGCCGAATCCGAACTGCTCACCGTCGGTGAAGGCAGTCGACGCGTTGACCATCACGGCGGCGGCGTCGACGCGAGCGGTGAACTCGCGGGCAGCCGAGAGATCGGACGTCACGATGGCTTCGGTGTGGCCCGTTCCGTACTGGTCGATGTGCTCGACGGCAGCGTCCAAGTCCTTGACGACTTTGAGAGCGACGTCGAGGGTGAGGTATTCCTTCGACCAGTCGTCCTCGGTGGCGGGGACCAGTCCCGGCAGATCACCGTGCACGACGACGTCGTGCATCTGGAGCGCTTGGAGCAGCTTCGGCACGGCGGTCTCGGCGATCGCAGCGTCGACCAGCACGGTTTCGGCTGTATTGCAGACGCTGGGCCGACGGGTCTTGGAGTTGAGCAGAATCTTCTCGGCCATCAGGAGATCGGCGGCCGAGTGAACGTAGACGTGGCAGTTACCGACACCGGTCTCGATGGTGGGCACGGTGGCATCACGCACAACTGCGCTGATCAAGCCGGCACCGCCGCGCGGGATGACTACATCGACGAGCCCGCGGGCCTGGATGAGGTGCGTGACCGTCGACCGATCCGCACTCGGCAGAAGTTGAACGGAGTCCTCGGGGAGCCCCTGAGCAACCAACGACGCGCGCAGCGCCTCCACCAACGCTTCGTTGGACTTGACCGCCGAGGACGAACCACGAAGCAGCGCAGCATTTCCCGACTTGAGAGTCAGCCCGAAAGCGTCGACGGTAACATTGGGGCGAGCCTCGTAGACCATGCCGACGACACCGAGCGGAACGCGCTGCTGGCGTAGCTCCAAGCCGTTCGGCAGAGTGGAACCACGAAGCACCTCACCGATCGGATCGGGTAGCCCGGCAACCTGACGCAGACCCGAAGCGATGCCCTCGATCCGGTCAGCAGTCAGCCGGAGGCGGTCGAGCAATGATTCCTCGGTGCCACCGGCCTTCGCAGTGTCGATATCGAGAGCGTTGGCCGCGAGAATCCGATCACTGGCCGCGAGTACCGCGTCGGCTGCGCCGTGGAGCGCAGCGTCCTTCTGCGCGGTGGTCAGCAGAGCCAGGACGCGCGAAGCCTTACGGGCTCGGCGTGCGGCGTCGTGCACGACGGCCTTGGTGTCGGACGCATTCGAGTCGACGGTTTCTGCGTTGGATGTCACAGCAGTCATGAATACACATTAACCACCCACCGTGGCGGCCTGCTCGGCGGAACAAGGCTGTGACCACCGGACAACATTGCGGCGGACCGCCGGGGAACATTCCGACGGACCGCCGGGGAACATTTCGGCGGACCGCCGGGGAACAATTCCGGCGCGAGGCACTGTTGCACCCACCGACCTTCTTCTTCGAGTCAGGAGCCATCCGTGAGTGTGTTGTTCGAGCCATTGACCCTGCGCGGCGTCACCATTCCGAACCGCGTCTGGATGGCACCGATGTGCCAGTACTCGGCTGACGTCATCGGCGACCAGGTCGGAGTGCCCAACGAGTGGCATCGCACGCACTTGGTGAGCCGTGCGATCGGCGGCACCGGCCTGATTCTCACCGAGGCGACGGCCGTCAGTCCCGAAGGCCGGATATCGGCAGCTGATCTGGGAATTTGGAACGACACGCAGGCGCAAGCCTTCGCCGAGATCAACGCGCAACTCGCGTACTTCGGCGCAGTGCCCGGAATTCAGCTGGCGCACGCCGGACGCAAAGCGTCGACGCAGGTTCCGTGGCGCGGAGGCAAGAGCCTGCCGGCCGACGACCGTCTCTCCTGGCAGACAGTGGCTCCCAGCGCGGTTCCGTTCGGTCATCTCGCCGATCCGGTCGAGCTCACCACCGAGGGCATCGAAAAGGTCGTCGCGGACTTCGCAGCGGCGGCAACCCGTGCATTGAAGGCCGAATTCAAGGTCGTGGAAATTCACGCGGCTCACGGATACCTGATCCATCAGTTCCTCTCCCCCGAGAGCAACAAGCGAACGGACCGCTACGGCGGCAGCTTCGAGAACCGCATTCGGTTGCTCCTGGAAATCCTGAGCGCAGTCCGCGAGGTGTGGCCGGCCGAGTTGCCGCTCTTCGTCCGGGTCTCGGCGACGGATTGGCTGACGGAAGAGCGTGGACTGGAGGTCGACAGCTGGACCGCCGATCAGACCGTTGCCCTCGCCAGCATCCTCTCCGACTACGGAGTCGATCTCGTCGACGTCTCCACCGGCGGTAATTCACCGGCGGCGCAGATTCCGGTGAAACCGGGATATCAGGTTCCGTTCGCCCGTCGCCTGCAGAACGAGAGCCTGCTACCGGCCGCCGCCGTGGGCCTCATCACCGAACCCGAACAAGCCGAGAAGATCGTCGAGGACGGTAGCGCCGTAGCTGTGCTCCTCGGCCGTGAGCTGCTGCGTGATCCCTACTGGGCGCGCCGGGCGGCCCGGGAACTGAACGCCGAGGTAGGACCACATATCCCGTCGCAGTACGCCCGTGCCTTCTAGCCCGAAAATCGGCTCCCGCGCACAACTTTGATAGCGTAAGCGTCTTACTTGCCGGTAGTCCGGAGCCCTGTGGGCTCCGGACACTGCCGCGGGCCAGAGCCGTGCGACGGGGGTCGCAACGAGCCACAGGGCACGCGGACGCTCGATTTCCCGACCGGCTCATCGGCGAGTGGGCAACGAAAAGATGCGTGCATCAGGTACGTGCCCCGCTCGGTTCGATGATTGCGCTGGGGAGCGCATGTCATGACTACACCAGAGAACTCGATCAGCGCTCTCGAAGTGGCCGAATCACCCGATGTCTGCGTCACCGACAATGCGTCCGTCAAGCGCGCTGTCAAGGCGACGATGCTCGGAAATGCCATGGAGTGGTTCGATTTCGGCGTTTACGCATATCTAGCTACCACTATCGGAAAAGTGTTCTTCCCGGACGCGAGCGGCAGCGCTCAACTCCTCTCTACCTTTGCAATTTTTGCGGCAGCCTTCATCGTCCGCCCACTCGGCGGATTGTTCTTCGGTCCACTCGGTGACCGCATCGGACGCAAGAAAGTCCTGGCCACCACCATCATTCTGATGGCGGGCAGCACCTTCGCCATCGGCCTCATCCCGAGCTACGAATCCATCGGTATCGCCGCCCCGATCCTGCTGGTACTCCTACGCCTACTGCAGGGCTTTTCCACCGGGGGCGAATACGGCGGGGCCAGTACGTTCGTCGCCGAATACGCACCGGACAAGCGGCGCGGCTTCTTCGCCAGCTTCCTCGAATTCGGCACCCTGGCAGGATATGTGGCGGCAGCGGGCATCGTCACGATCATCCAGACCGTCGTCAGCGCCGAGGACCTCCTCCAGTGGGGCTGGCGCATCCCCTTCCTCATTGCCGGACCGCTGGGTCTCATCGGTCTGTACCTCCGCCTGCGCTTGGAAGAAACCCCTGCGTTCCAGATGATGGAGCAGGCCGAAGAGCGCTCCCTCGCAGACGAATCCACCGGCAAGAAACTGCGCGAAACTCTCGTCGACAACTGGCGACCGCTCGTCCTGTGCATCGTTCTCGTGGCCACGTACAACATCGCTCACTACGGCCTGCTCAGCTACATGCCGACGTACCTGACCAACACGTTGGGTTACGACGAATCCCACGGACTCGTCCTGATGATCATCGTCATGATCGTGATGATGATGGGAATCAGTTACGTCGGAAAGTTCTCGGACCGAGTCGGGCGTAAACCATTGTTGCTCAGCGGTTTCATTGGATTCTTCCTCCTTTCCCTGCCCGCATACCTGTTGATCGGCGTCGGCAATTACGTGACGGTCTTCCTGGGACTCGCAATTCTCGGCGGATTGCTCCTGCTGTTCGTCGGAGTCTTCCCGTCCGTGCTGCCCGCACTGTTCCCGACCGGAATCAGGTACGGCGGCTTGGCAATCGGATACAACCTCGCGGTCTCCATCTTCGGCGGAACCACTCCCCTGGTGCTCACCGCCCTCGAAAGTGCAACGGGCAGCAACCTGGTCGCGCCGATGTACATGATGATCGCCGCAGTGATCGGCGGTATCGCGGTACTGCTCATCCCCGAGACGGCACGCAAGCCACTCGACGGTTCGCCGCCCTCCGTCGCCACCGACGAGGAAGCACGTCGGATCATCCGCAAGGTTCGTCGAAAGAGAATGAAGGCCGATAACCTCGAGGTATGAGCACGCCTCGAATCGTCGTCGTCGGCAGTATCAACATGGACCTGGCCACCTCAGTGTCCAGATTTCCCGCTCCGGGAGAAACACTGCTCGGCACTGCCTTTGCCACAACCGCGGGAGGCAAAGGCAGTAATCAGGCCATCGCCGCCGCGAAGGCAGGAGGCGATGTGTCGTTCGTCGGAGCGGTCGGCGACGACGGTTTCGGTACGCAGTTGCGAGACACGCTTGAAGACGCCGGCGTCGACACCGCATTGCTTCGTAGTGTCGACGGCCCGAGTGGCGTTGCCGCCATCACCGTGAGCGAGGACGCGGAGAACAACATCATCGTCGTCCCGGGCGCCAATTCCTCGGTCACCTCGTTGTCAGAAGCAGACCTCGACGCGATCGCACACGCCGACGTTCTACTGTGCCAACTCGAAATCCCGGTCGAGACAGTTACAGCAGCAGCCGAGCACGCACATGCTAACGGGACGACGGTCATCCTCAATCCGTCTCCTGTGCAAGAACTTCCGGATCCACTGATCGATGCAGTCGACATCTTGATCGTCAACCAGACCGAGTCGGAGCAGTTGGCCGCGGTCACCGGTCGCGTCCGATACCTCGTCACGACGCTCGGGGCCGGCGGCGCGGATCTCAGGTCGGGCGAGAAGACAATCCACGCCGACTCCCCGGCCGTGACACCCGTGGATACAACCGGCGCAGGCGATGCCTTCACCGGCGCCTTCGCCGTGGAGTGGGTGCAGGACCAGGAACGCGCCCTGCAGTTCGCTGCCACGGCGGGAAGCCTGGCGACGACGGTTCGCGGTGCCTCGGTGTCGTCACCCGCTCGCGCTGCGATCGAGAAAGTGCTGAAGCGTCAGGCTTGACTCTGACACCGTGTGAGGTCGTAAACCTGTAGGTGTCGGGTTTGTTGAGAGAGAAACGGGGCGAGCAACCATGTTGAGCATCGGAGACTTCGCGAGAGCAGGTCGTGTGTCGGTGCGCATGCTCCGCCACTACGACGCCATCGGCCTGCTCACACCCGCGAGGGTCGACGCATCCAGCGGGTATCGCTCGTACACCGCGGGCCAGTTGGCGCTGCTCAACCGCATCGTCGCTCTCAAGGAGTTGGGCCTGACCCTGGCTCAGGTCCAGCAAGTGGTGGAGTCGGCGGTCACCGTCGACGAGATCCGCGGGATGCTCACACTTCGCCGAGCAGAACTCGAAACCCGAATCCAGGAAGACACCGCGCGACTGGCGCACGTACAGGCGCGCCTACGCATCATCGAAAGTGAGGGACAGATGTCCGCATACGAGGTTGTGATCAAGTCCGTTCCGGCGCTGCGGGTCGCGGAGTTGACCGGTACCGCCAAGACGATGGATCCGTCGTCGATCGGACCGGTGGTTCGCGGGTTGTACGAGCGCCTTTGTACCGGTTTGGATCGTGCCGGTATCGCCGCGATCGGACCCGCTGTCGCCTACTACGAGGATTCCGGTGACGACGAGAACGTCGTCGTCCATGCGGCGCTACCGGTCGACGCGGATCCCGATGGCGACTACGAGTTCGCTGTGGTGGACCTGCGGGCCGAAGAGCACGTGGCCTCGCTGCTACACAAGGGTTCGATGGACAACTGCCTGCCCGCTTATCAGGCGTTGGCTCAATGGATCGACGCAGCGGGATACCGCAATGCCGGCCCCAGCCGTGAGGTGACGCTGGCGTGCCCGGAGGATGTCGACGGCTGGGTCACCGAGCTGCAGGAACCTGTTGCCAAGGCCTGAAGCCCGCACGTGTCGGCAGGGTCGTGCACCATGGGGTCCATGACCACCGCCACTGCCCCAGCCATGCGCGACGAAGCCGAGCGGCTGCTCCGCGAACTCGCGGGGCCGGATGCCCGCCTACGGGAGGACCAGTGGACGGCCATCGAGGCGCTGGTGGTGCAGCGCAAGCGCGCGCTTGTCGTGCAGCGGACCGGTTGGGGCAAGTCGGCGGTCTACTTCATCTCGGCGAAGCTGCTCCGGGCAACAGGCCACGGCCCCACGGTCATCGTCTCTCCCTTGTTGGCCCTGATGCGAAACCAGGTCAGTTCTGCCGAGCGTGCCGGGGTGCGAGCCGCAACCATCAACTCGGGCAATGTCACCGAGTGGGACGACATCCACGCCCGCGTCGCAGCCAACGATCTCGACGTACTGCTGGTCAGCCCCGAGCGCCTCAACAACCCCGACTTCCGCGATCAGGTCCTTCCGTCCCTGGCAGCTGACGCCGGCTTGGTAGTGGTCGACGAGGCTCACTGTGTTTCCGACTGGGGACACGACTTCCGTCCCGACTATCGGCGCATCAGGACGTTGATCGCCGAACTCGGCGAAGGCATTCCCGTCCTCGCGACCACGGCTACGGCCAACAACCGCGTCGTCGAGGACGTGTCCGCCCAACTCGGCGTCGGCGGCGAGGAGACGCTCGTACTTCGTGGCGGGCTGGAACGCGAGTCACTTCACCTTTCCGTGGTTCACATTCCCGAGGCGACGGCGCGTGCTGCCTGGCTCGCCGACATGCTCGAGACGCTGCCGGGATCGGGCATCATCTACACGCTGACGGTCTCGGCCGCACGCGACCTCGCAAGCCTGCTCTCCGAACGCGGGCATACCGTCGCCGCCTACACGGGCCAGACCGATCCCACCGAACGTGAATCCCTCGAGCAGGACTTGTTGGGCAATCGTGTCAAGGCTCTGGTGGCCACCTCGGCCCTCGGGATGGGCTTCGACAAGCCTGATCTCGGGTTCGTCGTACACCTCGGCGCACCGTCGTCGCCGATCTCGTACTACCAGCAGGTGGGCCGCGCCGGTCGTTCCACCGACAGGGCCGACGTGATCCTGCTGCCTGGCGCCGAGGACAAGCAGATCTGGAGCTACTTCGCCTCGGTCGCCTTCCCCCGCGAGCATCTCGTCCGCAGCGTCATCGAGCACCTCGACACCGAAAAGGCCACGTCGACACCGGCACTCGAACCTCTGGTGGAGCTCAATCGAACGCGTCTCGAGATGGTCCTCAAAGTCCTCGACGTCGACGGCGCCGTCAAACGCGTCAAGGGCGGCTGGATCAGCACCGGCGAACCTTGGGTGTACGACGCCGAGCGCTACGGCCGACTCGACGACGCTCGCCAGGCTGAGCAGGCCGCAATGGTCGAATACCAGAGCATCACGACGTGTCGAATGACCTTCCTGCGTGAACAACTCGACGATCCGGGCCTGACCTCGGAGAACTCACAGTGCGGTCGCTGTGACAACTGCACGGGCGATCGCTACGACACCACTGTCGACACCGCCGCCCTCGACGAGACTCGGGCGCGCTTGCAGCGCCCCGGATTCGACCTGGAGCCGCGCAAGATGTGGCCGACCGGCCTGAGCAAGCTGGGCGTCAAGCTGTCCGGGAAGATCACCGAGGGCCCGGAAACCGGGCGCATTCTCGGACGGATGTCGGACCTGGGCTGGGGCCAACGTCTCCGCGCACTTTTCGACGGTCCCGACGCAGAGGTACCCGATGCTGTGGTCAGCGCGTGTATCAGCGTTTTGGCGGCCTGGAATTGGGCCGAGCGCCCCACCGGTGTCATGGCCCTCGAATCCACGACGCATCCGTTGCTGGTGTCGAGCCTGGCTGCCAAGCTGGCCGAGGTCGGGCGATTGACCGACCTGGGCACCCTTCGCTTGCGCCCCGACCACCCTCCGGTGTCGGCAGCGAACTCCGCCTATCGCGTGTCCGGACTGGTCGATGTTTGGGAAGTCCCGGACATGAGTATCCACCAGGGACCGATACTTCTCGTCGACGCAATCGCCGATACCGGTTGGACTTTCACGATGGCCGCACGCGCACTTCGACAGGCTGGTGCTCACTCCGTACTTCCGTTGGCGCTCGCGAGCCCGAAATAGCGAGTTTTTGCCCGAAATAGTCGCTCCGACAACGGCAAAAGTTACATAATGTGAGCACCATCACATTCATGTCCTCACCTGGGGCGCAACGGGTTCCACACGGCCCGAAACGGACATCTGCATGACTTCGACAGCAATGATTGTTACGTTCAGATGACCGATGAAGCCTGTTGATACGAGAGCTATCCCGACCACCGCGCCGGACGCGGTGTTGTTCAGAAGCCCACAGATCGATGACGGAGTCCGGCTCTGGGAGATCGCACGTGATTCGAAGGTGCTCGACCTCAATTCGAGTTATGCATACCTGTTGTGGTGCAGGGATTTCAGCGCGACGTCCATCGTCGCAGAGGTAGACGGCCGCGTAGTCGGATTCGTTTCCGGTTATACCCGTCCCAGCGCGCAGGAAACCCTGTTCGTGTGGCAAGTGGCGGTCGACGAAGACCAGCGCGGCAAGGCAATTGCTGCCCGCATGCTGTCCGACTTGATGGATCGCACTGCCCCACTGGGTGTTACACATCTGGAGACGACGATCAGCCCCGACAACGAGGCTTCGATCGCACTCTTCACCGCGCTCGCACGCCGACGCGAAGTACCGATAACCAGGCAGACCTTGTTCTCGCCCAACGATTTTCCCGATGGACACGAAGCCGAAGATCTTTACACGATCGGCGCCTAGCGCACTTCGCGCTCGGCATACAGCATGCCCCGGAGGAACAAAGAAGATATGAATATCAACGAAGCAAGCATTTTCGAAACCCTCGAGTCCGAGGTTCGCAGCTACTGCCGTGACTGGCCCGCAGTGTTCACCAGCGCATCCGGATCCTGGATTCGTGACGAGAACGGACGCGACTACCTCGATTTCTTCGCCGGCGCCGGCGCACTCAACTACGGTCACAACAACCCGGTGCTCAAATCCGCACTGGTCGACTACATCATGAACGACGGCATCACGCACGGCCTCGACATGTCCACTGTCGCCAAACGCGAATTCCTCGAGACCTTTCAGCGCAACATCCTCGAGCCACGCGGCCTGGACTACAAGGTCCAGTTCCCCGGCCCGACCGGCTCGAACACCGTCGAGGCTGCATTGAAGCTGGCTCGCAAGGTCACCGGACGTTCGGCAGTCATCAACTTCACCAACGCATTTCACGGAATGACACTTGGTGCACTCTCCGTGACCGGTAACTCGATGAAGCGCGCGGGCGCCGGTGTCCCCCTCGTGCACACGACACCGATGCCCTTCGACAACTACTTCGACGGCGTCACCGAGGACTTCCAGTGGTTCTCCCGCGTTCTCGATGATTCCGGCAGTGGTATCAACCGCCCCGCGGCAGTGATCGTCGAAACCGTGCAGGGTGAAGGTGGCGTCAATGTCGCTCGCCCCGAATGGCTTCGGGCGCTGGCAACACTGTGCTCGGATCGCGGAATCCTGTTGATCGTCGACGACGTGCAGATGGGTTGCGGCCGTACCGGCCCGTTCTTCTCCTTCGAAGAGGCCGGAATCGTTCCCGACATCGTCACACTGTCCAAGTCGATCAGCGGCTACGGAATGCCCATGGCGCTCACGCTGTTCAAGCGTGAACTCGACGTCTGGGGACCGGGCGAGCACAACGGCACCTTCCGTGGCAACAACCCGGCGTTCGTCACCTCCAAGGTGGCACTCGACCACTACTGGTCCGACGACGCACTGACCAAGACAACGCTGAAGAAGGGCGCACGCATCAGCGAATGCTTCGCCAATCTCTCCGATCAGTTCCCCGGCGAGGTCTCTCACCGCGGACGCGGCCTGGTCCAGGGCCTGGTCTTCGACCAGCCGGAGCGCGCCGGAAAGGTCTGCCAGCTGGCATTCGACGAGGGATTGCTCGCCGAGACCTCCGGACCCTCCGACCAGGTTGTGAAACTGCTTCCCGCACTGACGATTACCGACGACGAGCTCGAGCACGGCCTCTCCATCCTGGCCGAGGCGACACTCAAGGTCTGCAGCTAGAGGAAGGACTCTCCCATGATCGTTCGCACCACCACCGAGATCACCGACACCGACCGCGACATCACGAGCGAGGACGGCAACTGGCGCAGCAAGCGCATCGTCCTCGGCGGCGACCGCGTCGGGTTCTCGTTCCACGAGACCACCATCAAGGCGGGTTCGGTCAACGAGTTCCATTACGCCAACCACGTCGAGGCTGTCTGGCTCGTCGAGGGCACCGGCAAGCTGATCGACCTCGACAACGACAAGGAATACGATCTCGCACCGGGGTCGATGTACCTGCTCAACGGCCATGAGCGTCATCGCGTCGAGCCCGACACGCAGATGCGCATGCTGTGCGTGTTCAATCCGCCGGTCACCGGGCGTGAGGTACACGACGAGAACGGTGTCTACCCACTGGTGGAGGTCCCCGCGTAGCGTCTAGTCATGGCGACTGACACCTCTCCACGCGTAGCGATCGGCCCCGTCCCCGATGCACTGCTCGACAGCGCGGTGCTTCGGGGCGGTGGTCTGATCAGTCCGATCGACACTGCCGACGCCCTGATCTGGGCGGGCTCACCCGAAACATTTCCGTCGGAGTTACCGGCGTCGGTCAGGTGGGTGCAGCTTCCGTCGGCGGGAATCGAGGATTGGTTCGACTCCGGTGTGATTCCGAAGGACACAGATATTACGTGGACCTCGGCGGCCGGTGCATTTTCGGCGTCGGTGGCCGAGCATGCGCTCATGCTTCTCTTGGCCGGAGTTCGTCACTTGCCTGCACACATCGAAGCTCGAACGTGGCGTCAGTTCGAGTTCTTTCCCAAGATCGGCACCCTTCGTGGTTCGACGGTTGCGATCATCGGCGCAGGCGGTATCGGCCGCGCGCTGATTCCGATGCTGGCCGCGCAGGGGGCGGACAGCCTCGCAGTCAATCGTTCCGGTAGCCCGGTCCCCGGGGCGATCTCGACGTACCCCGCATCCAGAATGGATGAAATATATTCTCGCGCAGATCACTTCGTGATTGCTGCGCCCGCCACCCCGGCCACCCGTCACCTCGTGGGCCGTGCGCAGTTGGCGGCGATGCAACCCCATTCCTGGGTGATCAATGTCGCGCGCGGATCACTGGTCGACACCGATGCGTTGGTCGAGGCGATCGAGTCCGAACAGATCGGCGGCGCCGGTCTCGACGTCACCGATCCTGAACCTCTCCCGGACGGTCACCCTCTGTGGGATCTGACGAATGCGATCATCACACCCCACGATTCCAATCCGCCAGGCGTTCGCCCCGCCGCGTTCGCGGATCACGTCTCCAAGAACGTGACCCGCTTCGCGAAGGGCGAGGCGCTGGCCGCCCTCGTGGACCCGGTTGCCGGATACTGAGCACGCCGCCGAAGCCCGAATGATCCGGCGAAAGCTGTCGGAAGTTACTGTGTCGACTCCCTATCCGGGAAGAAAAGTGCCCGCGCCCGGCGAGCGACTTCCTCAGCAGGTACGTCCTCGACCTTCGTGCATACTGCCCACCTGTGGCCGAACGGATCGAGAAACACCCCATGCCGGTCGCCCGAAAACGTATCGGCCACAGCCGTGACCAGCGTGCCTCCCTCGGCGACGGCCCGAGCGACAAACTCGTCCGTGTCCTCGGTGTAGACGACGATCGACGAATGCACCCAGCCGTCCTGCGGTGATTTGAGACCGAAGTCCGGCATCTCCTGCGAAAGCTGCAGCATCGAATCGCCGATCCGGATCTCCGCATGCATGAGTGAGCCGTCAGGTGCGTTCATCGCATCGACTATCTCAGCTCCAAGTCCTCGCTTGTAGTAGTCGAGTGCGGCATGGCCGTCCGGCACCGCAAGGTAGGGAGTGATCGTGCGGTAACCGGCGGGGATTGGGTTCACTGTGTTCATGTGTACGAGTATTGGCGATCGCACACGTGTTCTATTGAACATTTCGGACTTCCTCCGCGCCTTCGTCTCGCACACGCGCCTATCCTGGAACGGTGCCTACCGACAACAGCCGCCTCGACGCCCTTTCCGAGCTCCTGTCCGGCCGTCGCCTGGCAGTTCTCACGGGCGCCGGCATCTCCACCGACTCCGGAATCCCGGACTACCGCGGACCCGATTCACCCCCGCGCAATCCGATGACGTTCCAGCAGTTCATCGGCGATCCGGCGTTTCGGCGGCACTACTGGGCGCGCAACCACATCGGCTGGCGATACATGGACAGCTCCCGCCCCAACCAGGGCCACCGGGCCGTCGCAGCACTCGAGCGAACTGGGCGAGCCGTCGGCGTGATCACCCAGAACGTCGACCTCCTGCACACCAAGGCCGGCGCGCGAAACGTCATCGACCTCCACGGCACCTACGCGCAGGTTCGATGCCTGAGCTGCCAGCGGCTGATCTCCCGCACCACTCTCGCGGAGAGACTGGAAGAAGCCAATCCCGGATTCGCCGAAACGGTCGCTGCTGCAACAGGAGTCGAGATCGCACCCGACGCAGATGCCGTGATCGAATCCACCGCACACTTTCGCGTCGTGGATTGCGCCGTGTGCGGTGGGCTGCTCAAACCAGACATCGTCTACTTCGGCGAATCCGTCCCCAAGGAACGCGTGGCCCGGGCGTACAGCCTTGTCGACCAAGCCGACGCACTGTTGGTAGCCGGGTCGTCGTTGACCGTGATGTCCGGCCTACGTTTCGTCCGGCATGCCGCCAAGACCGGGAAGCCGATCGCCATCGTCAATCGTGGCACGACTCGCGGAGACGAATTCGCCGACCTCAAGCTCGAAGCCGGTTGTGCTGAAGCACTTTCCGCTCTGGTCGAGCACGACAGTTACAGCGCCACCAAGTCGTCCGCGTGAACCACGGGACGCTGCATGTCGGCCGGTAGATCGGTGGTGGAGCGCCCCAGGATCTCCTCGATCTCCGTAGCGTCGAATGCGACGACACCCCGGGCGACGGGCTTCTCCCCCGGCCCCATCAGGGACACGACGTCGCCGGCGTGGAAGTCACCGGATACACCGACAATGCCCGCGGACAGCAGGCTTCGACGCTTGGACACGACCGCGCGAACGGCGCCTTCGTCGAGGTGAAGGTCACCCTGTGTGTCGGCGGCGTGACGGACCCAGAATCGGCGAGCCGACAATCGCGTCGGCCGCGGAGCAAAAGCGGTTCCGACATCGGCACCACTGAGTGCTCGAGCGGCGTCCGAGGCTGCGGCCAGCAGAACCGGCACTCCGGAATCAGCGGCCAGGCGTGCTGCTGAGAGCTTCGACGCCATGCCTCCGGTACCGAGAGCGCCACCCGAACCGGCAACCACACCGTCGAGATCCTCGGGACTGTTGACCTCGGGAATCAGTGTGGCATCGCCCTTTCGGGGATCGCCGTCGTACAGTCCGTCCACATCCGACAACAGGATCAACGCGTCGGCACCGACCAGATGCGCAACCAGTGCAGCCAGCCGATCGTTGTCACCGAATCGAAGTTCGGTGGTGGCGACAGTGTCGTTCTCGTTCACGATCGCCACCGCGTGCAATGCCCGTAGACGATCGAGTGTCCGTTGGGCGTTGCGGTGCTGCGTCCGTCGAGCGATGTCGTCCGCCGTGAGTAGAACCTGCCCGACGGTACGCCCGTAACGGGCGAACGACGTACCCCAGGCGTGAGCCAGAGCCAACTGACCGACGCTGGCCGCAGCCTGCTTGGTCGCGAGATCCCGAGGCCGCTTGGTCAGTCCCAGCGGCGCCAGTCCGGCGCCGACGGCACCGGACGAGACGACGACGACATCGGAACCCGCACGCATGCGAGCCTCGATGGCATCGGCCAACAGATCGAGTCGGTGAGTATCGAGTCCCGCCACCAAACTGGTGAGCGCAGACGACCCGATCTTCACGACGATACTGTGAGCCGACGCTATCGACTCCCTGGTGGACCCGAGCACAGTCCCGTTCCCTCTCTTCGGTTTTCGTCCTGAAATCGCGTGGGGTCAGGCGTCTTCGTCGAGCAAGCCGCGGCGGACACGACGCGCGTGCTTGCGCTCGTCGGCGCCGATGCGCTCCACCTGATCGAGACGCGGATCGGTTCCACGGCCCGTGCGGGTCAGATCGATACCGGCCGGCGTCATCGGCTCCCACTCGAAGCTCACGTCACCGATGGTGACGGAAGCTCCTGGCTGAGCGCCCTTCTTGACCAATGCGTCCTCGACACCCAATCGAGCAAGACGGTCGGCGAGGTAGCCCACCGCTTCGTCGTTGTCGAAGGCGGTCTGACGAATCCACCGCTCCGGGCGGGTGCCACGGACGACGAACCCACCGGGAATATCGGGATCCTTCTCGATGGTGAAGCTGGAATCCTTGACCTTGACCGGGCGAATGACCTGGCGCTTCGGCTCGGGCTTCGGATGAGCTTCGCGGTAGTCACGGACCATCTTCGCCAGCGCGAATGTCAACGGTCGCAGGCCTTCTCGGCTCACTGCCGAGATGGTGAAGACCGGCCATCCGCGGGCTTCGATCTCAGGTGTGACCATTTCGGCCAACTCGGCTGCCTCGGGCACGTCGGTCTTGTTGAGGATGACGACCCGCGGACGCTTGTCGAGGTCACCGAGTCCCGAGTCGCCGGAGAGCGCAGGCGTGTATGCAGCCAGCTCTGCTTCCAAGGCGTCGATGTCGGAGATCGGGTCACGTCCCGGATCGAGGGTGGCGCAGTCGATCACGTGCGCCAACACGGCGCAGCGTTCGATGTGGCGCAGGAAGTCCAGGCCCAATCCGCGGCCTTCGCTGGCACCGGGGATCAGCCCGGGCACGTCGGCGACGGTGAAGGTGGTGTCACCGCTCGAGACGACGCCGAGGTTGGGGACCAGAGTGGTGAAGGGGTAGTCGGCGATCTTCGGCTTGGCCGCAGAGAGAACGGACACAAGCGAAGACTTACCGGCGGAGGGGAATCCGAGCAGACCGACGTCGGCTACCGACTTGAGTTCGAGAACCAGGTCACGCTCGACACCGTCCTCACCGAGGAGTGCGAAACCGGGAGCTTTGCGGGCCTTCGACGCCAACGCTGCGTTGCCGAGTCCGCCGCGGCCGCCCTGAGCCGCGTCGAAGCGTGAACCGACTCCCACGAGGTCGGCAAGCACGTTGCCGTCGGTATCGAGAACCACAGTTCCATCCGGAACCTTGAGGATGAGGTCTTCACCGTTTGCACCCTCGCGGTTACTGCCGGCGCCCTGCTTGCCGTTGGTCGCCTTCGCGTTGGGATGGAAGTGAAAGTCGAGGAGGGTGTGGATGTTCTCGTCGACCACGAGGATGACGTCGCCACCGCGACCTCCGTTGGCACCGTCCGGACCGCCGAGCGGTTTGAACTTCTCGCGGTGTACGGAGGCGCAACCATTGCCGCCTTTTCCAGCGCTGACGTGCAGCACAACACGGTCAATGAATCGGGACATGACTGCCGGATCCTTCCTCAGTCAATTGCGGGTCTCACGCGATGAGCTGAACTTCTGGTGAGCAGGGTTGCTCGGGGCAAAACGGGTACTGCTTAAACAAACGATAGGGGCGGACCGGGTTATTTCAACCCTGGTCCGCCCCTATCGGGAGCTTGGAACGCGTCACTCTCTTACCGAAAGCAGAACCGGCTTACCGAAGTAGAACCGATGACGCACAACTAGCGAGAAAGACTAGACCTCAGCCGCAACGACGGCCGGAACGATGTTCACGGTCTTGCGTCCACGCTTCTGGCCGAACTCGACTGCACCGGCAGCGAGAGCGAACAGGGTGTCGTCGCCGCCACGGCCGACGTTGACGCCGGGGTGGAAGTGCGTGCCGCGCTGGCGAACCAGGATTTCGCCTGCGCTGACCGACTGGCCGCCGAAGCGCTTCACGCCGAGGCGCTGGGCGTTTGAATCGCGACCGTTACGGGAGCTGGATGCACCCTTCTTATGTGCCATGCTATTGACCCTCCTCGGGTGAAATTAGCTAGAAAGAACTGGTTACTTGATGCCCGTGACCTTGAGCACCGTGATCGGCTGCCTGTGGCCCTGACGCTTGTGGTAACCGGTCTTGTTCTTGAACTTGTGGATGCGGATCTTCGGGCCCTTGGTGTGCTCGACGATCTCACTGGTGACTGCGACCTTGGCCAGCTTGGCCGCGTCGGTGGTCAGGTCGGATCCGTCGACCACGAGAACGGGAGCAAGCGAGACAGCAGTGCCGGGCTCACCCTCGATCTTCTCGACCTTGACGAGGTCACCAACAGCGACCTTGTACTGCTTTCCGCCGGTCTTGACGATCGCGTACGTTGCCATCGGAGGGCTACCCCTTGCTTCTTCGAACTTGCTCGCGCTGCTGCCTGAGGCTTCAAATGCATCGCGACTGGTCTGGTTTATGTCACCTCGGCTCGGTACTGACGTACCGGGACATTCACGCGCACTCTAGGCACACGGAATCTCTACCGCCGGGTGGCGACCCTCCAAGGTTACGGGAAAGCAACCGTCAGGGTCAAACCGCCCCGCCGAGGGGTGGTGCTCACTACTCTGTACTGCTTCTACCAGCTGAAACTTCGGATAACGGTCGGATGGCCTCGCTCATGGCAAGGACATCCAACCGACCGAAAGCCAGTAGTTCTTACTCCCCGTCTACCGGAGGCCCTGCGGGACGTGCTGCTGCACGCCTGCGACGGGGTCTCTTGACGACGACAACTTCTTCCTCAGCCGGAACTTCGGTAGCCGGAGCCGGAACGTTTTCCACGACCTCTTCCGCCACGGGTTCCGGAGTCGGAATCACGAAGACCGTGCCCACCTCGGGAGCTGCTTCGGCAACCGGTGCCGACGCTGCCCGCGACGCCCGGCGACTACGCCGACGACCTCGCGGAGCTGCTTCCTGCTCGTTACCCACTGCGGGTGCTGCTTCCCGCTCGTTACCCACTGCGGATACTTCTTCCGCAGCAGAGTCCACAACAGGAACGTCATGGTGCTCAGCAGCAGCAGGAGTATCGATCGGCCGATCCTGTTGCCGATCGGCACTTTTGGATGCATCGCCCCCCGAAGACACACCGGCGGAATCAGACTCGGTCGAGTCGGCCGCGACGGTCTCGTCGTCGTCGTGGTGATGCGAGGCCATCGCCAATGCCACCGGATGAGCCCGCTTGACCGTTGCGTCGACGGCCGGAACCTCCGGCGCCGGTGCTTCCTGTCCGTTGGACTCGGCCGAAGCCGACTTGTCTCCGCGGCCACGCTTGTTCTTGCGCGAGGTACCGGAATCACTGCGCTGCGAGCCCGAACGCGATCCGCCGTCGTCCGAGGACTTCACCTCGACGGGCTCTGAGTGCACGATGATGCCGCGGCCGTGGCAGTGCTCACAGGTAGTCGAGAAGGCCTCGACCAATCCGGTGCCCAACTTCTTGCGCGTCATCTGCACGAGTCCGAGTGACGTGACCTCCGACACCTGATGGCGCGTGCGATCGCGACCCAGGCATTCGGTGAGTCGACGCAGGACCAGGTCCCGGTTCGATTCGAGGACCATGTCGATGAAGTCGACGACGATCATTCCGCCGATGTCCCGCAGGCGCATCTGGCGAACGATCTCCTCGGCAGCTTCGAGGTTGTTGCGGGTGACGGTCTCTTCGAGGTTTCCGCCGGCTCCGGTGAACTTGCCGGTGTTGACGTCGACGACGGTCATGGCCTCGGTGCGGTCGATCACCAGGGTGCCGCCGGACGGCAGCCACACCTTGCGATCGAGTGCCTTTGCCAACTGCTCGTCGATACGGCGAGCCGCGAAGACGTCGATTCCGTTGTTCGGCGTGTACTTCTCGAGCCGAGGAAGCAGGTCGGGAGCGACGGAGTTGATGTAGTTCTCGACCGTCGTGTGCGCCTTCTCGCCCTCGATGACCAGCTTGGAGAAGTCCTCGTTGAATAGATCACGAATGACCTTGACCAGCATGTCCGGCTCTTCGTACAGCGCCTGCGGGTTGCCCGACTTGCCGGCGTCCGCAGCGGCGGCCTGCTCCTCGATGCCGGCCCACTGCGCCTGCAGACGAGTCACGTCGCGCGCCAACTCTTCTTCGCTGACACCCTCTGACGCCGTGCGAATGATCACGCCGGCGTCGGCAGGAACGATGTCGCGCAGGATTTCCTTGAGACGCTTGCGCTCGGTGTCCGGGAGCTTGCGGCTGATACCCGTGGACGTGCCGCCGGGCACGTAGACGAGGAAACGACCGGCAAGCGAAATCTGTGTGGTCAGTCGCGCACCCTTGTGCCCAACCGGATCCTTGCTGACCTGAACGAGCACCTGATCGCCAGGCTTGAGAGCTTGCTCGATCTTGCGCGAGTTACCACCGAGACCGGCTGCCTCCCAGTTGACCTCACCGGCGTAGAGCACGCCGTTGCGGCCACGCCCGATGTCGATGAACGCAGCTTCCATGCTGGGGAGCACGTTCTGGACGCGTCCGAGGTAGACGTTGCCGACCATCGACGCGGAAGCCGAGTTGGTGACGAAGTGCTCGACCAGGACGCCGTCTTCGAGGACTGCTACCTGTGTAGTCGCGTGCGGCTGACCGCTGTCCGCTCGATCGCGCACAACCATGACGCGGTCGACGGCTTCACGACGGGCAAGGAATTCCGACTCGGTCAGAATCGGCGGGCGACGACGGCCGGCGTCACGACCGTCGCGGCGACGCTGACGCTTCGCTTCCAGACGCGTCGAGCCACTGATGCCCTGGACCTCGTCCTTGACGCGGGTCTTGTTGCGCGGTTCGCGCTCGTGAACGACGGTGTTCGGCGGATCGTCCTCGGACGTCGCATTCGCGTCGGTGGCGGCATCGGTGCCAGTCTTACGACGGCGACGGCGACGGCGGCGACGGCTCGATCCGTCAGCATCGAGGTCGGAATCGTCGGCGTTCTCGGATTCCGCATCCGCGTCGGACTCGGTCTTGTTTCCGGATTCTCCGCCGGAAGCATCTTCGGTTTGCTTTTCGACCGACTCGGGGGCAGTTTCCTGCTCCACTTCGGTGGTCGTCTCCGACTCTTCGTCCGAGCCTTGATCGCTACCCTGCTCGCCGCCCTGTTCGCCACCCTGTTCTCCGCGGCCACGGCCACGTCCACGGCGTCCACGACGACGGCGACGCGGCTGATCGTCGTCCTCGTCCTCGGACTCGGCGATCTCACCCTCGGTTTGCGGGGCGGTCACAGCCGGCTCTTCGACGGCTGGAACTACAACCGGCGAGACCTCGGGTGCGACTGTTTCGGTTTCCGCAGTTGCCTGCTTCTCTTCGACGACTGCTGGTGCAGCAGGCTCACGGCGGGCGCGACGGCGACGCGGGGCCACCTCGGCTGCCTCGAGGTCCGGCTGCAGGAACAGCGGAACCTGCGGCGCGGCGGGAGCCACCTCGGGCTGATGGGTCTGCGGCGCCTCGAACGAGGTGAACAGATCGGACTGCTCGGCTTCCTTGCTCTGCAGCGCAGCAGCGGCGTCGAGTCCAGCGCTGATCTCGGCGACAGCCGGATCCACCGCTTCTTCGGCTGCCGGTTCTTCGACAACTACTGCCTTTTTACGGGTTCGACGAGCCCTCACCGGCTTCTCGGCTGGAATCTCCGCAGCAGGCTGCTCGGCCGGAGTTTCCGCAGCAGGCGCTTCGACAACCGGGTCGATGAGGGTGTCGAGCTCGGCGACGACCGGCTCGATGGCCTCGGCCGCGGAGGTCAACGAAGCGTGAATCCGCTGAGCGATGTCACGTTGGAGACTCGACTGCGCACTGCGCAATTCGGTACCGAGCGCTGCAGCTTCGGCAAGGACCTGCTTGCTGGTGACACCGAGCAGCTTCGCCAGCGCGTGTACGCGCATCTTGTCGGGGAATTCCGGGGTGGTGCTGGAATCTGATTCGGTTGGGGATTGATCGGCCACGTAAGTCTCCTCAGCCCCCGGGCGCGTCCAACCCAGAAGTCGAGTTGTCACGCGGCCACGCGGGAGCGTGCTGTGTGTACTCGCACCCAGAAGTGAGTACGAGATTGTAAGGTCTCGCTCCGCATGGTCCGCAGTGCCCGTTATTCACTGCGAGCACATGAAGTGCCTGGCTGGATGGCCGTTGTCCTGTGCGCGAGCGCCTGATCATCCAGCGTGCAGAGGTCCAGGGATTTCCTGTTGACCTGGAGCAGCGATGAAAGGGCATCGAACCTAGGTGTCATCCGGTTGAACGTGCGTAAAACAAATTGCGGTTCAACTGAAAGCAGTATCCCACACCAACGCGCCTGCAACTGCAAAGGGCGCACCGATGTGGGATACGTGCCGAGAATTCGCTGTGGAGATGTGGGCCGAAGGCCCGGATAGAAGATTCAGATGGACGACAGCGCGGGGAACCACAGAGCGATTTCACGCTCTGCCGACTCCACGGAGTCACTGCCGTGAACGAGGTTCTGCTGCGCTTCGAGTCCGAAGTCGCCGCGGATCGTGCCCGGAAGAGCCTTGTCGACCGGGTCGGTTCCGCCGGCCAACTGACGGAAAGCAGCGATGGCGCGGGGGCCTTCGAGCACTGCGGCCACCAGCGGACCGGAGGTGATGAACTCCAACAAGCTCGGGTAGAACGGGCGCTCGGCGTGCTCTGCGTAGTGGCTACCAGCCACCTCTTCGGAAGCTACGCGGAGCTCGAGTGCTGCAATTGTCAGGCCTTTGCGCTCGATACGGCTGAGGATTTCTCCTACGTATCCACGGGCAACGGCGTCGGGCTTGATCAGTACGAGGGTGCGCTCAGTCACAGCGGACAGCCTAAATGGTCAGTCCCGCTGGCCGGGAAGCAGGCCCTTGTCCATCCGGCGCTTGATGTCTCTCTGCAGGTAGACGAGGTATCCCCAGACGATCCCGAAGGTGATGGCCACACCCACGATCGACGGGTGGACGAAGAAACCGAACAGAAGAATCACCTGCAGTGCGACGTTGAACCCCATCGCCCACGGCTTTCCCTGGACTCCGGCTCCCAGAATCATCAGTACCGCCAAGCCGATGATGAATCCGGCCGAGAGCGCGGTGAGGCCACCGCCGACGACCGCAACGACCGGCAATGCCAGCAGCACGACTATCGCCTCGAGGATCAGAGTTCCGGCCATCACTCCGCGGAAACTCTTCCACGGGTCCTTGGTCGGAGGCCCGAACTCACCGGCAGTTTCGCCGGACTCGGGATTGGATTCTGACGGGGTGCTCACGCGGGGTCCTTTCCGAACAGCGTGCGGGCGGCGCCTGCGGTCACGACGGATCCCGTCACCACGACACCTGCCCCCGATACGGCTTCACCGGGTTCGGCGACCTGCTCGGCGATTTCGATCGCGACTTCCAAGGCGTCGGCAAGCACCGGTGCGACGACGACGCGCTCGTCGCCGAACTTTGCGACGGCAATGTTGGCCAGTTCCTCGACGTCCATCGCCCGGGGTGATCCGTTGTGGGTGACGACGATCTCGTCGAAGACGGATTCGAATGCGGTCAAGATTGCGTCGACGTCCTTGTCCGCCATGACGCTGACCACTCCCACGAGCTTGCGGAAGTCGAACTCCGCGGCCAGTGCGGCCGCGAGGGCGCGGGCACCGTCGGGATTGTGGGCGGCGTCGAGAAATACGGTCGGCGCACTCCGAACACGTTCGAGGCGACCAGGATTGACGATCGAGGCGAAACCGTTGCGGATTGCATCCTGATCGAGTTGTCGATCCGGACCGGCACCGAAGAACGCTTCGACAGCCGCGAGCGCGAGAGCCGCATTGCGTGCCTGATGCTCGCCGTGCAGCGGGAGGAAGATGTCGGTGTACACACCGCTCAAACCCTGGAGTTCGAGCTGCTGTCCGCCCACCGCGATCTGGCGAGCAAGCACCTTGAACTCCGAGCCCTCGCGAGCGACCGCAGCTTCGACCTCGACTGCTCGCCGCAGCAGTACCTCCATGACTTCGGGAGTCTGCTCGGCGATGATCGCGACGGTGTCCACCGGAACCAGGTCCTCGCGGCCCTTCTTGATGATTCCGGCCTTCTCCTCCGCGATCCCGGCCAGGTCGGTACCCAGATACTCGGCGTGATCGAGACTGATCGGGGTGATCACCGCGACCTGTCCGTCGATCACGTTGGTGGCGTCCCAGCGTCCGCCGAGGCCGACCTCGACCACGGCGACGTCGACCGGTGCCTCAGCGAATGCCGCATAGGCCATCGCGGTGAGCACTTCGAACTTGCTCATCGCCGGTCCCCCGGCTTCCTTGGACTGTGCGTCGATCATCTGCACGTACGGTTCGATCTCGCGGAACGTGTCCACGTAGAGCCGCGGTGAGATCGGATGACCGTCGATGCTGATCCGCTCGGTCGCGATCTGCAGATGAGGGCTGGTGGTTCGGCCGGTACGACGATGCAGAGCGCTCATCAAAGAGTCGATCATGCGCGTCACCGACGTCTTGCCGTTGGTCCCCGTCACGTGCACCGATGGATAGTTGTGCTGCGGCGAGCCCAGCACGTCCATCAGCGCCTCGATACGGGTCAGTGACGGCTCGATCTTGGTCTCGGGCCAACGCTTGTCGAGTTCGGCCTCGACCAGCGCCAGCTCGGCGATGTCGACCGGAGTCGGAACCGAACTCTGAGCGTCGAACTGGGACGGCTCGTACGAACTCACTTGTCGGCCAACTCCTTCAGACGTCCTGTGATGCGCTCGATCTCTTCGACGGCGATCTGGCGACGGTTCTTGATCTTGTCGACGACGGCGTCGGGCGCCTTCGCCAAGAAGGCCTCGTTCGCAAGCTTGTTGTCGGCGGTGACGAGTTCCTTCTGCGCTGCCGCGAGGTCCTTTTCGAGCCGCTTCTTCTCGGCACCGAGGTCGATGGTGCCCGAGGTGTCGATGTCGACCGTGACGGTGCCCTGGCTCAGACGCACCTCGACGGAGATCGATGCGGTGAATCCCTCTTCGGGTTCGGTCAGCTTGGCCAGCGCTGCCACGTAGGCGAACTGGCCGTCCATGCCGGCCTCCGAAAGCCCGGACGCACGCGCCGGGACCTTCTGGGAAGGCTTGAGCCCCTGATCGTTTCGGAAACGTCGCACCTCGGTGATCAGTTTCTGGGTGTCTTCGATCCGGGTGGCGGCCGCAGCGTCGACTGCGACGCCGGACAGCGTCGGCCAGTCGGCGACGACGACGGATTCGCCTCCGGTGAGCACCTTCCAGAGGGTTTCGGTCACGAACGGGATGACCGGGTGCAGGAGGCGGAGCAGTGCATCGAGAACGTTGCCGAGCACTGCGCGGGTGTTCGCGGCGACGGTCTCGTCGTCGGCGAACTGCACCTTGGCGAGTTCGAGGTACCAGTCACAGACCTCGTCCCACGCGAAGTGGAACAGGCCTTCGCATGCCTTGCTGAACTCGTAGCGATCGAAAGCGGCATCCGCCTCGGCCTGGACCGTGTCGAGACGGTCGAGGATCCAGCGGTCGGCGTCGGTCAGTTCGCTTCGAGCGGGCAGCGGCGCCGGAGCGGCGCCGTTCATCAGCGCGAACTTGGTCGCGTTGAACAACTTGGTCGCGAAGTTGCGTGAGGACTGCGCCGAATCCTCACCGACGGACAGGTCACTGCCCGGGTTGGCCCCGCGTGCGAGTGTGAATCGCAGGGCGTCGGCGCCGAAACGATCCACCCAGTCGAGTGGGTCGATACCGTTGCCGCGAGACTTCGACATCTTCTTGCCGAACTGATCGCGAACCAGTCCGTGCAGGAACACGTCCTTGAACGGCATCTGCGCGCCGGACTTACCCGGACCGGCGGTGATCGACTCGTCCTCGGACACATACGTGCCGAACATCATCATGCGGGCGACCCAGAAGAACAGGATGTCGTAGCCGGTGACGAGAACGCTGGTGGGATAGAACTTTTCGAGTTCGGGTGTCTTGTCGGGCCAACCCATCGTCGAGAAGGGCCACAGTCCGGAGGAGAACCAGGTGTCGAGGACGTCGGGATCCTGGACCCAGCCGTCCGGTGCCGTTTCGTCGGGACCGAAGCACGCAACTTCGCCCTCGGGGCCGTACCAGACCGGGATGCGGTGTCCCCACCAGAGCTGGCGGGAAATGCACCAGTCGTGCATGTTGTCGACCCAGTCGAACCAGCGTGGTTCCTGGCTTGCCGGGTGAATGACGGTGTCGCCGTTGCGAACCGCGTCGCCGGCGGCCTTGGCCAGGGTTTCGACCTTGACCCACCATTGCAGAGACAGGCGCGGCTCGATAGCTTCACCACTGCGCTCGGAGTGTCCGACGCTGTGCAGGTACGGACGCTTCTCGGCGACGACACGTCCCTGCTCGGCGAGGGCTTCGCGAACCTTGACGCGAGCCTCGAAGCGGTCCATACCGTCGAATTCGGTTCCCGTGTCGGCAATCTTGCCGGTCTTGTCCATGATGGTGGGCATCGGCAGGTTGTGCCGCAGGCCCATCTCGAAGTCGTTGGGATCGTGAGCCGGCGTGATCTTCACTGCGCCGGTTCCGAACTCGGGATCGACGTAGTCGTCCGCGATGATCGGGATCTGACGCCCGGTGAACGGATGATCGAGAGTTGTGCCGATGAGATGCTTGTAGCGCTCGTCTTCGGGATGGACAGCCACTGCGGTATCACCGAGCATCGTCTCGACACGGGTGGTCGCGACGATGACGTGCGGCTCGTTGTCGTCGAGCGAGCCGTAGCGAAGGGAGACCAGTTCACCCTCGACGTCCTCGAACTTCACCTCGATGTCGGAGATCGCGGTCTGCAACACCGGCGACCAGTTCACGAGACGCTCGGCGCGGTAGATCAGACCTTCGTCGAACATGCGCTTGAAGACGGTCTGGACGGCGCGCGAGAGGCCCTCGTCCATCGTGAAACGATCGCGGCTCCAGTCGACGCCGTCACCGATGCGCCGCATCTGGCCACCGATGGTTCCGCCGGATTCGCGCTTCCAGTCCCAGACCTTGTCGATGAACAGCTCGCGGCCGAAATCTTCCTTGGTCTTGCCGTCGGCAGCGAGTTGCTTCTCGACGACGGACTGCGTGGCGATTCCGGCGTGGTCCATGCCCGGCAGCCACAGAACCTCGTAGCCCTGCATCCGCTTGCGGCGGCTGAGCACGTCCATGAGTGTGTGATCGAGGGCATGACCCATGTGCAGGCTGCCGGTGACGTTCGGGGGCGGCAGCACGATGGAGTAGCCGGGCTTGTCGCTGGTCGCGTCGGCCTGGAAGTACCCGGCGTCTACCCAGCCTCGATACAGATCGGCCTCTACCGCGCTGGGGTCCCAGCTCTTGGGTAGGGCGTCGGCGGGGGTCTGGGGGTTCTCTGGAGCTGCACTGGTCACCACTTGATCCTAATGACTCCCCCGTCGTGAACGAATTCGCCCGTCAGGCGTCGCGGTGGCCACGAACGACGGTCCCCGCAGTCCGGGGGTCAGCCGAACACACGATATTCACCGATCCGCTCCGCTGACAGGATCGCTCTGAAGGACGACCGACCAACGACCTGTGGAGCAAATATGTTGAACAACTGGAGTTCTCGCCGTCCCGGCGTTCGAACCTTGGCGGCTGCCGCGACGATCGGAGCGGCGGTTGCCCTGGTGCTTCCGGCGACTGCATCCGCTGCGCCCGGCATCGAAGGAAGCGTGCAGGGAAGCGTCGACAGTGGCAGCGCCACGATCAACGGAAGCGTGGGCGACCTGGGGAACGACATCGCGAACGGCATCGCCAGCGGCAGCGTGGGCGACATCGTCGGCGGAATCGCCACCGGGAACGTGAACGACATTCTCGGCGGTCTGGCCGCCGGATCTACGAGCGCCAAGGACATCGCCAACGGTCTGGCCAGTGGCAATGTCAGAGACATTCTCAGTGGGCTGGCCAGCGGCAGCGGCGGTGGTGGATCGTTTGCACCCACGCAGCGGTGTGACGCCTCGACGGTCTCCGGCGGCGCAGGAATCACCAGCACGAAGCACGAGCTCGGCCGCGGCGGCCCGACGTCGTTCGTCCTCGGCTACGAGACCGAGAACATCCCGGACCTGATCGAGGTGTACTACGAAGGACGGTTGATACACAGCACCGGTTATGTCGGCGACAACATCAACGAGGGATCCGGCTCGACGGTCGTCAACGTGCCCGCCGGCGGGGCCTCGTCGGTCCTGGTCCGCGTCACGGGCCCCGACCAGACAATCTGGTCGTACACCGTTCGCTGCCCCGGCGCCTGATTCCGGTCCGGATCCGCGCGCGAAGAAGATCGTGCCTCGTTCGGCCGTTGCGGCCGAACGAGGCACGCGCAGTTCAGCCCAGAATTTCCGGAAGCGCGACATCTTCCCCGAGAATGTGCTCTGAGAGGAACGCGGTGACCACTTCGTACCAGATCTTGGTGTGCTGCGGCTTGAGCACCCAGTGATTCTCGTCCGGGAAGTACAGGAAGCGGTGGTCCGTTTTCCCGTGGTCGTCGGCCGGCAGACCTGACTCTGCAAGCAGTTCGTACCAGAGCCGCAAGCCCTCACCGATCGGAACGCGATAGTCCTTGTCGCCGTGGATCACCAGCATCGGCGTCGTGATGTCTGCGACGTACAGATGCGGCGAGTTCTCGACGGCCATCTCGGGCGACATCTCGCGCTGCCAGTACCAGGCAGCGTCCGTGGTAGGGCCGAATTGGTCCAGTGCCCAGAGACTCGCGTGGGTGACGATCGCGTCGAAACGGTTGGTATGGCCGGCGATCCAGTTGGCCATGTAACCGCCGAACGAACCTCCCATCGCGCCTGTCCGCTTGGGGTCGATCTCGGGCTGCGCGACGGCAGCATCGGTGATCGCCATCAGATCGGTGAAAGGCGCCTTGCCCCACTGACCCCACCCGCGCTGAACGAAATCCTGGCCGTATCCGGTCGAGAGCGCGGGATCGGGCAGCAGTACTGCATAGCCCTTGGCGACGAGCAGCCACGGATTCCACCGCCAGGACCAGGTGTTCCACGAACCGAGGGGCCCGCCGTGGACCCAGAGAAGCAATGGCACCGGTGCATGCGGCGCGGCGCCGGTCGGCAGCGCCAACCAGCTACGCACCGTCGAACCGTCCTCGGCGCGCGCGGTGATCTCGGTCAGCGTTCCCGGCAGCTCCGGCAACGGGTCGGGTCCACGAAGTGCGGTGATCTCACCTGATCGAAGATCCACGCGTACCACGTGCGGGGGCGCTTCGTACGAAGCCCGCAGCGCGTAAATCGACTCGCCGTCCGGCGCCACTCGAACGTCGGTGTACGCCGCGTCGTCGGCTGTCAGGCGAACCGGTTGGCCCCACAGGTCGATCGTGAAGATCGGACCGCGGCCGCCGTCGTCAGCGGTGACCACCAGCCCGGATCCGTCGGGTAGCCAGGCCAGGGAGGTGGGCCAGCGATCCCAGCCGTCGGCAACGCCGGTCACGGCACCGGATCCGAAGTCGTAGAGCTGCAGAGTCATTCGCGGCGCGGACTCCGGCGTGGTGAGAGTCTCCCGGATGAACGCGAGCTTGGTTCCGTCCGGCGAGAGCACCGGGTTGTAGACGTCCGCGTCGGCCTCGTCGACGAGGGTGGTTCGGTCGCCGGTCACCGTGTCGATCCGAACCAAGGTGGATCGGCGGGCGGCACTCGGATCGCCGACAGTCCACGTCGTCACCACGAAGAGACCGTCGTCGGAGATCGTGGTCGACGTCTCTCGCAGCGCCGCGCCTGCAGTTGGCGTGATGTCCCGCAATTCGACGGATTCCTTCGAATCCGTCTCAGCCACAACCAGATGCGGATGATCGGGGCCCAGGTCGTGGTCCCAGTGCCGCACCGGATAACCGGTGTGCAGCATCGCCGTGACCTTCTTGTCCTTGCGCGCCGATCGCACCTGATCGTCCTGGTCGAGACTGATCGCCGAAGCCATGACCGACGTCTGGGCCACGAACGTCGGCGCCGCCTTGGCCGCTGATACCGACGAGACGCCACCGGGACGTGAGATCAGCAGCTGAGCTTCTCCGCCGGCCGCAGGTAGGCGC
Organism: Rhodococcus sp. NPDC060176; assembly: GCF_042728675.1. Taxonomy (NCBI): domain Bacteria; kingdom Bacillati; phylum Actinomycetota; class Actinomycetes; order Mycobacteriales; family Nocardiaceae; genus Rhodococcus; species Rhodococcus sp. NPDC060176. The sequence goes on along the minus strand of NZ_JBHWYS010000006.1, from coordinate 123,766 downwards.
CACAGTGCGGGTTGCGGATCACTCTCGCCCGGCACCGCTCGCGTGGCGGTGAAGAGCACGTCGCCGTCGAACGCGAAGGCAGCACCGGACTCGCTGGTCGAACCCCAGGTCAACCGACGCGCAGGACGTCGACCTTCCGGGTCGATCTCCCACAACGAGGACACGTATTCGGCGCTCTTGTCGTCGAGAACTGCGCGCGCGCAGATGAGCAGCGAGCCGTCTGGTGACAACACCAGGCCGGACAACCTGGCCAGAGCGATGTAGTCGTCGAGTTCGTCGAACGGTGTGCCTGCGTGGAGCTCGGGAATCTGGGTCACCACTAGTTGGTATCACGCGCCCCGCGGTTGACGCATCATTGCGTAGATCGTCGGCCCGCCGCCCGGCATGACGATGTCGCGGGTCACTTCGAAACCGAAGCGGTTGTAGTACGGGATGTTCGATTCCTTGCTGCTCTCGAGGTAAGCGTCGACATGTTCACGGTCGCAACGCTCCAACCGGGAGTTCAGCAGCGCTTTGCCGTATCCCCCACCTCGAGCTGCACTGCCGGTCCCGACAGTCGCGAGATACCAGTGCGGCGAATTCGGATGTGCTCCTTCGAGAACGGAGCTGACCTCGGCCGCATGTCGCAATCCGCTGCCGAAGACACGCACCATTGCGGGCAAGCTCATGAGCCCGGAGATCCACGACTGCTTCCATCGCCCCGGCGGATCCCACAGAGTTGCCCCGCCGATCACGCCGTTGTCATCGGTGGCCACCTCGACACCGCCACCGGCGAGGTGGTGGTAACGAGCTTCTGCGGCAAACAGTTTCGTCAGACGATCAGCCCTGGTGGCTTCGTTCGGCAACATCCACGCCATCAAGGGATCGTCCTCGAACGCCTCGGCCAACACCGCCGACAGTGCCGGAACATCGGATCGGACAGCCGGCCGCACGTGTACACCCATGAGGCGAGAGTACCGCCGACTGTCCGGATCCCCGGTGCTTGAACCGAGCTGTCCGTGAACCGATCAGACGAGCAAGCCCGCAATCCGCGGCGGAATCTGTTCGAGCGCGTACGGCAGGCTCAGTACGGTGCTCCACGTCATGGCTTCGGCAGCAGCGTCTTCCAGGATGATCGCGCGGCCGTCCTTCACGACGTCGAGTTCCTGGTAGATCGGGGTCTTGTCCAATTCCGCGCGAAGCTTGTCGCCGTAACCACCACCGGCGTACCAGACGAGTACGTCGACGTCGGCAAGAGAGAGTTGCTCGGTGCTGATCTCGGCGAAGTTACCCGTGATCTGATCGGTGACAGGCGGATTCACGAATCCGAGTTCGGTGAAGAACCGCACCTTGGGGTCTTCCGGTCCGTAGACCCCGAACTGCCCCGGCCCCTTCAACGCGCCAACCAGAACAGTCTTGCCCGCAAACGCCGGATTGGCCGTCTTCACGTCGGCGAACTTCTCCTCGACGCCGGCGATCAGTTCGGTGGCCTTTCCCTGCTGCCCCAATGCCTCGCCGATGACGGTCGTCTGGTCCTGCCAGGGGATTCCGTAATCCGCGAACTCCTTCGGCTGTGCCACTGTCGGCGCGATGGCACTGAGCTTGTCGTACTGCGCCTGAGTGAGCCCGGAGTAGGTGCCCACAATGAGGTCGGGTGTCACGGAGGCGACCTTCTCGATCTGAATGGTGGTGCCCGCGGTTCCGATGATCTCCGGACTCGACCCGTTCAGCAGAGGTTGCGCCCACGGCCACACACCCGAGGGGTAGTCGCCGTACCAGTCGAAGGTTCCGACCAAGGTCCCGCCGAGCGCGAGAATCGCATCCTGATCGTTGTATCCGACACTGACGATCCGCTGCGGATCCTTCGGCAGTTCGGTGGTACCGAACTTGTGAGTGATCGATCCCGCAGAGTCACCGCTGGGGGGTGTGTCCTCGTCGTTCGAACTGGAGCAGGCTGCGGCGAATGCCAGCAACGCTCCCGACGTGCCGATCAGAAATCCGCGCCGGGTCAGCCGACCTGCGTCCGTTCGATCCATGTTCTTACCCCTTAAGTCCGCTGGTTCGGTAGGTAAGGCTAGCCGATGAATGTCGCATTCCGGCGAGTTCGACCGGGCCATTCGATGGCAGTACCGGCTCGTTCGGGCCACTATGGAGACATGACGCGCCAGGGCCCCTCGAAAGACATCGACGAATCGGATCTCGAAGTCACGCATCCCAAGGACTACGCCGCCGGAGTACCGGCCGTCCTGGTGTCGCTGCAACGCGGAATCGAGCAGATGGGGGCCTTACGGACCGCCCGAACGCTCACCAGGCTCAACCAGCGTCACGGCTTCGACTGCCCGGGGTGCGCATGGCCGGAGACTCCCGGACATCGCAAGCCCGCCGAGTTCTGCGAGAACGGCGCGAAGGCTGTTGCCGAGGAAGCAACGCTTCGCACCGTCACACCCGAGTTCTTCGCGGAGCACTCGATCTCCGACCTCGAAGGCAAGACCGATTACTGGCTCGGGCAGCAGGGCCGACTGACGCACCCGATGGTTCTGACGCCGGGCGCAACCCACTATCAGCCGATCGACTGGGACGGCGCGTACGCACTGATCGCCGAACATCTGAACGGCCTCGCGTCGCCGGACGAGGCGGTGTTCTACACCTCCGGTCGCACTTCCAACGAAGCAGCTTTTCTCTACCAGTTGATGATTCGGAGCTACGGCACCAACAACATGCCCGACTGTTCCAACATGTGTCACGAATCGTCCGGGAGCGCACTGACCGAATCCATCGGCATCGGCAAAGGTTCGGTGACCGTCCCCGACCTCGAGAACGCCGATCTCATCCTCATCGCCGGGCAGAATCCCGGCACCAACCACCCTCGAATGCTCTCGACGCTGGAGAAGGCAAAGGGCAACGGCGCCAAGATCATTGCCATCAATCCCCTGCCCGAAGCGGGATTGCGACGGTTCAAGGATCCACAGAAGGTGTCCGGCGTGATCGGGCACGGAGTCGAGATCGCGGACGAGTTCCTGCAGATCCGGCTGGGCGGAGACATGGCGCTGTTCCAGGGCCTGGGGAAGCTGCTGCTCGAACAGGAAGATCGCGCTCCCGGCACCGTCGTCGATCGCGCATTCGTCGACCGGTACTGCGCCGGTTGGGACGAGTACGAGAAGCACATCCGCGCAGTCGATCTCGACACCGTGATCGAAGCGACGGGCCTGTCGATGACGCAACTCGAGGAAACAGCCGCCGCCCTGGTCCGATCCGAACGAACAGTCACCTGCTGGGCCATGGGCATCACTCAGCACACACACGGAGTCGCCACCATCGAGGAAGCGGTCAACCTGTTGCTCATGCGCGGGATGATGGGCAAACCAGGTGCAGGCGTCTGCCCCGTGCGAGGACACTCCAACGTCCAGGGTGACCGCACGATGGGCATCTGGGAGAAGATGCCGGAAGAGTTCCTGGCCGCGCTCGACACCGAGTTCTCGATCTCGAGCCCACGCAAGCACGGTTGGGACACCGTCGACGCGATCCGCGCCATGAACGCCGGCAAGGCAAGCTTCTTCATGGCGATGGGCGGCAACTTCATCCAGGCCAGCCCGGACACTGCGGCCACCGAAACGGCATTGCGCCAGTGCGAACTCACCGTGCAGGTTTCCACCAAGCTGAATCGCAGTCACGTGGTCCACGGGCAGACCGCGATCATCCTCCCCACCCTCGGACGCACCGACCTCGACGTCCAAGCCGGCGGAAAGCAGCTTGTCTCCGTGGAGGATTCGATGTCCATGGTGCACCTGTCCCGCGGACGCCTCACACCGGTCAGCCCCTACCTGCGCAGTGAAGTCGCCATCATCTGCCAACTCGCCCGCGAACTACTCGGCAGCGATCACTCCGTCCGCTGGTCGGCGTTCGAGGGCAACTACGACCTGATTCGCGATTCCATCTCGCGGGTGGTGCCAGGCTGCGAGAACTACAACACCCGCGTCCGTGAGCCCGACGGATTCCAGCTCCCCCACCCACCACGTGACTCGCGCGAATTCCGCACGCACACCGGCAAAGCCAACTTCGGCGTGAACGACCTGCACTGGATACCCACCCCTCGTGGCCGTCTGATTCTGCAGACCATGCGAAGCCACGACCAGTACAACACCACGATCTACGGTCTCGACGACAGATACCGCGGCATCAAGGGTGGACGCAAAGTCATCCTCGTCAATGCCGAAGACATCACCGCACTCGGATTCCGCGACGGCGATCTGGTCGACATCGTGTCCGAGTGGACAACCCCAGACGGCACTCTCGAAGAGCGTCGGGTCACGGAGTTCCGCATCGTCTCCTACGACACCCCCCGCGGTAATGCGGCGGCGTACTACCCCGAGACGAATCCCCTCGTTCCCCTCGAACACGTTGCAGCCAAGTCGAACACACCGGTTTCGAAGGCAGTCACCGTTCGACTCGAAGCATCAGGCGCCTGAGATGGGACGAGTCACCACACGAACACCGGTCGTTCGAATCTCGGGCGATCGGGTCGTCACGCGCCCCGACACGCTGGCCGTCGAGGAACCACTCGAAATGAGGGTCGGCGGCCAGGTGCTGGCCGTGACGATGCGAACACCTGGCAACGACGTCGACCTCGTACACGGATTCCTCCTCAGCGAAGGCGTCATCGCCACCCGCGACGACGTGAGCGTCGTCCGCTACTGCGACGGCGTCGACGACACCGGTGCGAACACGTACAACGTCCTCGACATCGCTCTCGCTCCCGGAGTGCCGTTGCCCGATCACACCACCGACCGCAACACCGTGGTCAGTTCCGCGTGCGGAGTGTGCGGCAAGACCTCACTCGACGCCGTCCGGACCACGACGCGTCATCCGTTGGTCGGTGACACCACTTCCGTCACCTCCACCACCCTGTCGGCCATGCCGGTCACGCTGCGGGAGAGCCAACGGATCTTCGAACGCACCGGCGGCCTGCACGCGGCCGGATTGTTCACCGCCACCGGCGAACTCCTGGCACTGCGCGAGGACGTCGGCCGTCACAACGCGGTCGACAAGGTGATCGGGTGGGCAATCACCGGCGGCCGAGTGCCCCTCTACGACACGATCTTGATCGTCAGCGGTCGGGCGTCGTTCGAACTCGTCCAGAAGGCCGTCATGGCCGGCATTCCGATCCTCGGAGCCGTCTCCGCGCCGTCCTCACTAGCGGTGGAACTAGCGCAGGAGTCCGGGCTGACTCTCGCCGGTTTCATCCGCGGCGATTCGATGAACGTCTACTCGCACCCGCACCGAGTCGAGGTCACGTCGAACTCGCACGCAATTGAGCCGACAGTCGCACAGCGGAGTTGACCTCCCCGTAGCCCTCGTACCCACCCACTCGCTGCACGACCTCGAAGAACAGGTCTCCCCCGACGGTCGGGGTGAACAGGTGGAAGAACTCGCCGTGAGCGTCCGCGTCGTAAAGGATTCCGGCGCTACGCATACGGTCGAGCAGTTCGGCATTCAGTCCGAAACGCGCGTCGAGATCGTCGTAGTAGTTCGGGGAAATGGGTAGCGGCACAAAGCCCCAGTCCTGCATCGACGCTGCAGCACCGAAGATGTTCTCACACGCGAAGGCGACGTGACTGACGCCGCCGCGGCGGACGGTCGGCAGCCCGCTTCGACTGCCCTCCACCATGTTCAGCGAGATGCGCAGGGCCTGTCCGTCGCCGTCTTGAACGAGCGTGAGCGCCTGGCTCCGCATGAGGCCGACGGAATCGGTGACGTCCTGCCCCTCGTGCGGGTGCATCTCGAACACGGACCGCAGGAGCAGCATGATACCGTCCCAGCTCTCGGCCGGAACTGCAAGCGCCACATGGTCGATCCCGGTGAACACTGCGCCCTGTTCACGATTGCGCTCGGCGGGCAGCGGATAGATCTCGAATGCCGATTCCCACGCTGCAGCACTGCCAGGGCCACGAAGGTCGATCGACGTCGCGTCGGTGACCTTCAGACGTACGACGTCCGGTACCTCGGAGTTCTCGTCACTCGATCCCGGCAACTGCACTCGCGTCGCCGGTACTTCGAGAGCCAGCGCTCGCTCACCCCACACTTCGGGTTCGGTTGCCCGGATGCCGATCTGAGTCAGAACCGGTAGATCCGCAGGCAGCCCGGGCGCCGTCCACACCGTGCCCGCAGTCGCGTCCACGGCAACGGTGAGCGATCCGTGCCGCCACAACTGCAAATCGTGGTCGTGGTGCCGCCCGAGCAGGTGAAAACCTAGACGGGAGAGCATCGTGTGCACCTGGTCCTGCTTAGCTGGTCCCGCCGCGATTCGCAGAGACACGATTCCTTCGAGCGGCGTGCGCTCCGGTGCGGTGAACAGCGTGGGTCCACCGGCGGCCGGGTTCGCGGCAGCGACCTGTTCTTCGAGGTGGAGCAGCGACCGATGAGCGTCGATTGCCGTTCGCTGGGTGTCGGCGCGACGGAATACATCGTTGAAGATCTCGAGGGACCACGGTCCGTCGTAGCCCGTGGCGTAGACGTGCTGAGCGAAAGCACTCAGATCGAAACTGCCCTGCCCCGGGAAGTTTCGGTGGTGCCGGCTCCACTGCAGGATGTCCATCGCCAAAAACGGTGCGTCCGCCAACTGGAGGAAGAAGATCTTCTCGCCCGGAATCTCGCGAATTCCGGCGGGATCGTCACCGCGCGAGAGGATGTGGAAGCTGTCCAGACAGGTTCCGAGTGAAGGATGGTCGATCCCTTCGACGATCTTCCATGCGTGGCCGTAGGTGTTGACGTGGGCTCCCCACGCGAGCGCCTCGTACGCAACTTTCTTGCCGTGCTCGGACGCCAATTCGGCGAGAGCTCCGAACTGCTCCGTCAACTGACCGTCGTCGTGACTCGCGGTCGGTAGGGGCGAGGAGCACACCAGGAGCGTCTCGCATCCCAGCTGATCCATCAGCTCGAATTTGCGTTGCACTCGAACAAGATTCCGAGCAAATTGACGTTCGTCCACCGTGTCGAAGTCACGGAACGGCTGATACAGATCGAGGGTGAGCCCCAGATCCGCTGCCCTCGTTCGCAATTCCTTCGGGGACCACGGCGAAGCAACAAAATCCGGCTCGAACACCTCGAAGCCGTCGAAGCCGGCGGCCGCGATGGCGTCGAGCTTCTCCTCGAGAGTGCCGCTCAGCGATACCGTCGCGATCGACGTCCGAACGGGGGCACTCACAGCGCTGCCGCAGTCTGTTCGCCGTGCACCAGTTCGGTCATGTGAGCGAGCATCCGCTTGCTGTCAGGCTCGATGCCCGTGAAGATCCGGAATGCGTCGACGGCCTGGAAGACAGTCATCCCGCCTCCGCTGAGCGTCGGCGCGCCGATCAACCTGGCCTGACGCAACAGTTCCGTTTCGAGCGGGCGGTAGACGATTTCCGCCACCCACAGATCAGGGCGGAGCAGATCCGGGGAGAAGGCCATTCCGGGATGGGCCGCCATCCCCATCGGTGTCGCGTGGATCAATCCGTGTGCGTTGCCGAGCGCTTCGGCGAGGTCGCTCGTGTGCCGCGCCTGGACTACCTGCGCCGGGAACTGCCGCGAGAAGGCATCCGCGAGTTCTTCCGCGCGAGCCAGGCTCGAATCGACCAACGTCAGCGTCCCGACACCGCGGGTGAGCGCGGCATAGGCAACCGCCGCACCTGCTCCGCCCGCACCGAGCTGCACGACGCGATCGAGCTGCGCACCGGGTAGCCCCTCGTCGAAATTCCGTCCGAAGCCCGACCAATCGGTGTTGTGTCCGATCGCCTTGCCGGAGTCGAAGAGGACCGTGTTCACTGCGCCGAGTTTGTCTGCGTCCGGCGAGAGCTCGTCGAGGTGCTCGATCACCAACTGCTTGCACGGGTGAGTGATGTTGAGGCCGCGGAACCCGAAACGTCGTGCATAGGTGAGAAGTTCACCGATGTCCGACGGCGCCATCCCCATCGCGTCGAGATCGAGGATGCGGTACACGTACGGCAGGCCCTGTCTGTGCCCTTCTTCCTCGTGCATGATCGGAGTCAAGGAGGCTCCGATGCCGGTGCCGATCAGACCGCAGAGGATCGAATCACTCATCAGTTCTTCCCTTCCCGAATGCAGACGAATTCGACTGCGGCGCTGTAACCGTCGATCCCCAACCCGCAGATGACCGCGTCGGCGATCCCGGACACGTAGGAGTGGTGACGGAATTCTTCGCGGCCGTGGATGTTGCTGATGTGCACCTCCACCACGGGGGCGTCGAGTGTGACCAGTGCGTCTCGCAACGCAACGGAGGTATGCGAATACCCACCGGGATTGATGACGATGCCCGCGACTCTGCCTCTGGCCTCGTGGATCCAATCGATCAGTTGACCCTCGTGGTTCGACTGCTTTGCTTCGACCACCGCTCCGAACTTCTGGGCCGCAACTTCGCAGCGGGAAACGACGTCGTCCAGGGTGTCCGTCCCGTAGAACTCCGGTTGCCGCCGGCCCAACAAATTCAAGTTGGGTCCGTTGAGGACCAGAACCGGCAGAGATGGAGTCATCAGGGCACCTCGGTGTCGACGTTCGAAGCTAATGTACGAACTAGTGAGTTAGTTCACTGGACGTTACTCCCCCGACGCGAACTCGACAAGCAAAGTCGACAAACTCCTGACAGATAGAGTGAGCACATGGTTTCCGAGCAGTCAGTGAACTCCGTGGCGTCGAAGCCGGAGAAGCGACGCCGAAACAGTGATCTGACCAGGGTGAACATCATCGCCGTCGCCACCGAGGCGTTTGCCGACAAGGGCTTCGCCGGCGCCCGGGTGGACGAGATCGCAACCAAGACGCACACCACCAAGCGGATGATCTACTACTACTTCACCGACAAGGAAGGACTGTACAAATCAGTCCTCGAACACGCGTACAGCGTGATTCGTGCGCAGGAGCGTGAACTCGACCTCGAGGGATTGAACCCCACCGCAGCAGTGCGCGCCTTGGCCGAACTGACCTTCGACCACCACGAACAGCACCCGAACTTCATTCGGCTGGTGGCAAACGAGAACATGCTCCGCGGCGAGCACATCGAGAAATCCGAACTACTCAGCGGCCTCGGCGCACCCGCCGCCGACCTGGTCTCGCAGATCCTCCACGACGGGCAGCACGCAGGGGTATTCCGATCCGACGTCGATGCTCTCGATATTCACATGTTGATCAGCAGTTACTGCGTCTTCCGCATCGCCAACCGGTACACGTTCAAAGCGCTCTTCGACCGTGATCTGACCGACTCGACTCATCGCGAACATCTCCGAACGATGCTCGGCGACATGGTTGTTGCGTTCCTGACCTCACCGACGCCGTCCTGACCCACCCCGAAGTCCGAAAAATCCCCCTACGGTGGTGAGTGGAACTCACAGCTGCCACCGGGAGGAACGACGTGACCGAGAACTACGTAGACGGGCTTTCACTCGAGGAGAAGGCGTCGTTGACGTCCGGCTCGGATTTCTGGCACAGCCAGTCCGTTGCCGGAATCGAGTCGATATTGCTGACCGACGGTCCGCACGGAGTCCGGAAACAACCCGAGGGTGGCGACGCACTCGGACTCGGCCACAGCATTCCCGCGACGTGTTTTCCACCGGCAGTCGGGTTGGGCTCGTCGTGGAACCTCGACCTCATCCGCCAGGTCGGTGAGGCTCTGGGCGACGAGGCCAAAGCCGAACAGGTCTCGGTTCTCCTCGGTCCCGGTATCAACATCAAACGATCCCCGTTGTGCGGCCGGAATTTCGAGTACGTCTCCGAGGACCCATTCCTCTCCGGCCGCGTCGCGGCAGCGCTGATCACCGGCATCCAGTCTCGCGGCGTCGGAACCTCGCTCAAGCACTTCGCTGCCAACAACCAAGAGCACGACCGGATGAGAGTCAGCGCCGACGTCGACGAACGGACGCTGCGCGAGATCTATCTGGCCGGATTCGAGTACGCGGTCAAAACCGCGGCCCCGACGACGGTCATGTGCTCGTACAACAAGATCAACGGTGTGTACTCGAGCCAGAACCATTGGCTGCTCACCGAGGTGCTCCGCGAGCAGTGGGGCTTCGACGGCCTCGTCGTTTCGGACTGGGGAGCGGTCAACGATCGCGTGGCGGCACTCACCGCCGGCCTCGATCTGGAAATGCCGCCGACCGGAACCGATACTCAGATCGTCGACGCCGTGCGCGGCGGAGACCTGGACGAATCCGTACTCAACACTGCAGCCGAACGCCTGTCGACGCTGGTGAAACGCACCGCCGCCGCGCGCACCGAAGGCCACACGTACGACGTCGCACGTCACCACGAGTTGGCTCGGACCGCGGCGGCGGAGTCCGCTGTTCTCCTTGCTAACGACGGCGAATTACTGCCGCTGACGCCCGGCGGGCAAACCGTCGCGGTGATCGGCGAATTCGCGTGCAGCCCGCGATATCAAGGTGCAGGCAGTTCACAGGTGGTTCCGACCCGGCTCGACAATGCCTTGGACGCGATCCTCGACCTCGAAGGCGCCGACCGCGTCACCTTCGCACCGGGCTTCACCTTCGACGGCACTCCGGACAGCGACATGGTCACCGAAGCTGTCGACGCTGCGCGCCGCGCTGACGTCGCCGTGCTCTTCCTCGGACTACCGTCCGCCACCGAATCCGAAGGGTTCGACCGAACCGACATCGAGTTGCCCGCCGACCAGATTGCCCTGTTGGAAGCGGTGCACGGTGCGAACCCGAACACCGTCGTCGTGCTCTCCAACGGCGGCGTGATTTCGATCGAGCCTTGGAAGGATCATGCCGCCGCAATCCTCGAGGGTTGGCTACTCGGCCAGGCCGGCGGCTCTGCGATCGCCGATCTGCTGTTCGGCATCACCAATCCGTCCGGACGACTCACGGAGACCATTCCGCTTCGCCTCCAAGACAATCCGTCGTTTCTGCATTTCCCCGGATCACAGCAGCACGTGCGATACGGCGAAGGACTGTACGTCGGGTACCGCTACTACGACTCCGCTCTGCGTGAGGTGGCGTACCCGTTCGGATTCGGGCTGAGCTACACCACCTTCGACATCACCGATACTGCTGTCGACGCCGGCGAGAACTCTGCCGACGTGACCGTCACCGTGCGCAACAGCGGCGATCGAGCGGGCAGCACCGTCGTTCAGGTCTACGTTCACGACGCCTCGGAAGGTGTCGACCGTCCCGCGCAGGAATTGAAGGGGTTTGCCAAGATCCACCTCGACCCCGACGAATCTGCGTCTGTGACCATCACGCTCGATACCAGGGCGTTTGCCTACTGGTCCATATCGGCGCAGGACTGGGCGATCGAACCCGGCGACTACGAGATCCGCGTCGGCTTCTCGTCTCGGGACATCGCGACCACCGACACGATCACTCTGGCCGGAAATGTCGGCGTCGGCACGCTCGACGCCATGTCGACGATCGGTGAATGGCTCGCCCATCCCGTCGGCAGTGGCGTTCTCGGCGCCGCCATGTCTGCCGCGGCAGGCGAAGGTGCGCAGTCGGTCAGCCCCGAAATGATGGCGCTCGCCGGTTCGATGCCGCTCGGAAAGCTCGCCACCTTCGGCCTCGGGATCACCGAGGAACAGGTGGAGCAGTTGGTGGCGGCCGCAGCGCAGCCGGCCTCCTGACCCCCTGAACTGCAGTTTCGACGTGTGATGTGTCCGCCGGTAGATTTTTATGAACTATTTGGTTAATAATCTTGTGTAGTTGCTGTGGCGTCGGTTACATTCCTTGTATCGCTCTCCGCACAGACGTTCTCAATACGAACACCGTTACGAACACAATCAGCGGATGTAGAGCCTCCACGACGCTTCCACCCAGGAGATGAGCATGTCAGCTAGCACGGTTACACCGTCCGGCCCCGAGGCGGGATCCTTGGCCAGGCCGGACACGACCAAGGTCAAGCGCGCCGCAACGTCGTCGTTTCTCGGCAGCATGCTCGAGTACTACGACTTCTACATCTACGCCTCCGCCGCCGCGCTCATCTTCCCCACGGTGTTCTTCCCGGACAGCGGACATGCGGCACTGCTTTCGCTCGCCACATTCGGTGTCGCGTACGTCGCGCGCCCCCTCGGCGCAGTGGTCCTCGGTCATTTCGGTGACCGCGTCGGCCGCAAGAAGATCATGCTGCTCACGCTCATTCTGATGGGTGCAGCCACCTTCCTCATCGGATGTATTCCCAGCGCCGATTCGATCGGAGTTTTTGCACCGATACTTCTGGTCCTGATGAGAATCGCTCAAGGAATCTCCGCCGCGGGCGAACAGAGCGGTGCCAGCTCGCTGACCCTCGAGCATGCTCCCGAAGGTCGACGCGCGTTCTTCTGCAGTTGGACCCTCAACGGCACCCAGGCCGGCTTCATCCTCGCCAGCCTCGTATTCCTGCCCATCGCCGCACTCCCCGACGACATTCTCTACACGTGGGGCTGGCGAATCCCGTTCTGGGGCAGCCTGATCGTTCTGGTGGCGGCATACATAATGCGTCTCAAGCTCGAAGAGCCCGAAGAGTTCACCGAGCAGCAGGAATCCAAGACCGTCGCCAAATTGCCTGTCGCCGATCTTCTTCGCACCCACAGCGCAAATCTGATTCGCGTGATCTGCTGCGCTTTCATCGCCGTCGTCTCGACCATCTTCTCCGTCTTCGGACTCGCCTTCGCCACCACCGAAGAAGTGGGGATTCCGAAGTCGACCATGCTCTGGGTTGCCATCGCAGCCAATGCCGTGGCATTGCTCAGTCAGCCCGCCTGGGCGATGCTCTCCGACCGAATCGGTCGCAGGCCACTGTTCATCGGCGGCGCCCTCGGTAGCGCCGTGTTCATCTACGTGTACTTCGGCGCAATCGCCAGCGGCAACGTTCCCCTGATCTTCCTCGCCGCAATCGGTTTGATGTCCGTCTTCTACGCGGCCCCGAACGCCATCTGGCCGTCGTTCTACTCCGAGATGTTCAACACCAAGGTCCGCTACTCGGGCATCGCAATCGGAACCCAGGTCGGCTTCGCCCTCGCAGGCTTTGCCCCCGCCATCGGCAACGCCCTCATGGGCGGCGACAAGACACACTGGATGCCCGTCGCCATTCTGACCTCGGTGGCGTGCGTCATCTGCGCGATCTCGGCGTTCACCGCCAAGGAGACGTTCCGCACTCCTCTCAAGGAACTCGGCAACCCGATCTAGCCGAATACCCGACAGACATCCTGCACGAACGACTGTGGCCCGGCATCTCGCGAGAGATGCCGGGCCACAGTCGTTTCAGAGTTTCTACGCCGTCTTGTCGCGACGCTCGCCACGTTCCGGCTTACGCGGAACGATGGTCGGAAGTACGTTGTCGTTGACGGTCTCCGCGGTGACAACCACCTTTTCGACGTCGTCACGGCTGGGGATGTCGTACATGACCGGAAGAAGAACTTCTTCCATGATGGCGCGCAGGCCACGAGCACCGGTTCCACGCAAGATCGCCTGATCGGCGATCGCGTCGAGCGCCTCTTCGGTGAACTCGAGTTCGACGCCGTCCATGTCGAAGAGTCGACGGTACTGCTTGACGAGAGCATTCTTCGGCTCCGACAAGATCTGAACGAGGGATTCCTTGTCGAGGTTGGTCACCGACGCGATCATCGGCAGTCGGCCGATGAACTCGGGGATCAGACCGAACTTGATCAAATCCTCCGGCATGACCTCGGCAAAACGATCGACCGTATCCAGTTCTGCCTTCGACCGAACCTCGGCGCCGAAACCGATACCGCGCTTGCCGACACGATCGGAGACGATCCGCTCGAGGCCTGCGAAAGCTCCCGCGACGATGAACAGCACGTTCGTGGTGTCGATCTGGATGAATTCCTGGTGCGGGTGCTTACGGCCACCCTGCGGCGGGACACTCGCCTGCGTACCTTCGAGGATCTTCAGCAGCGCCTGCTGAACACCTTCACCGGACACGTCACGCGTGATCGACGGGTTCTCACTCTTGCGCGCGATCTTGTCGACCTCGTCGATGTAGATGATTCCGGTCTCGGCGCGCTTGACGTCGTAGTCCGCGGCCTGAATCAGCTTGAGCAGAATGTTCTCGACGTCCTCACCGACATAGCCGGCCTCGGTCAACGCCGTCGCGTCGGCGATGGCGAACGGGACGTTGAGCATCTTTGCGAGAGTCTGAGCGAGGTACGTCTTGCCGCAGCCGGTGGGGCCGAGCATCAAAATGTTGGATTTTGCGAGCTCAACCGTCTCACCCCGCGCATCACGGCCCTTGTCGCCGGCCTGGATGCGCTTGTAGTGGTTGTAGACGGCCACGGCCAGTGTCCGCTTGGCGGAGTCCTGACCGATGACGTAGTTCTCGAGGAATTCTCGGATCTCCGCAGGCTTGGGAAGCTCGTCGAGCTTGACCTCGCTCGACTCGGCCAATTCCTCTTCGATGATCTCGTTGCAGAGGTCGATGCACTCGTCGCAGATGTACACCCCGGGTCCTGCAATGAGCTTCTTGACCTGCTTCTGACTCTTACCGCAGAAAGAGCACTTGAGCAGATCCCCGCCGTCGCCGATGCGTGCCATCTCGTGAGGTCCCTACTTTCCTTCATGTACGTGCGCTCGCCGCCACTCGATCGGTCGAGATGCTCCGCAGTACGTCGGTAGTTGTCAGATCAGAGTTGTCAGATCAGACAAACTGATCAACAAACTGATCGAACAAATCTGGTCGAACAATCGCAGAACGCCGGTCGAGAACCAGCCCGTGAAGTGACGGTACCCGCAGATCCCGAACGGGGTCGACCTGTTCTCGGCGTTTCGCCTGCGGATAAAAAAGAAAAGTGCCGAGATTTCGGCCTGGCAAGCCTTCCACCTGGCACTTCTCGACGTGTCCGCCTCGTGTCGGGAATCGGGATACGGATCTCGACACGAGGCGGAAATCGACTACTTCTGTGCGCTGAGCTTCCGGTAAGCGAGCACGTCGTCGATGATGCCGTACTCCTTGGCCTGCTCGGCCGTGAGGATCTTGTCGCGATCGGTGTCGACGCGGATGGTCTCCGGATCCTTGCCCGTGTGCAGCGACAGCGTGCTCTCCATGAGTCGACGCATACGCTCGATCTCCGCAGCCTGGATCTCCAGATCGGAAACCTGACCCTGGATGCCGCCCGTGGCCGGCTGGTGGATCAGAATGCGCGAGTTGGGGAGCGCGAAGCGCTTGCCCGGCGTACCACCGGCGAGAAGCACGGCAGCTGCCGAAGCAGCCTGACCGAGGCAGACGGTGGAAATGTCGGCACGGACGTACTGCATCGTGTCGTAGATCGCCATCAGCGCGGTGAACGAACCACCGGGCGAGTTGATGTACATGGTGATGTCGCGGTCCGGATCCTGCGATTCGAGAACCAGCAACTGCGCCATGAGGTCATTGGCGGAGACGTCGTCGACCTGCGAGCCGAGGAAGATGATGCGCTCCTCGAACAGCTTGTTGTACGGGTCGGACGTCTTGACGCCGTAGCTGGTCTGCTCCGTGAACTGGGGCAGGATGTAGCGCGATTGGGGGCCTGACGGCGCCTGGCCGCCCAGCGAGTTAGCTCCGAAAAGATTGGTCATCAGTTCTCCAAAGTATGAATTGGGCAGCGAAAGGATGGACGAACCGGCTCAGTTGCCGGTGCCGCCGGCCTGATTCGCACGGGAGACGACGTGGTCGACGAAGCCGTACTCGAGAGCTTCCTTCGCCGTGAACCAACGGTCACGGTCGGAGTCCGCGGTGATCTGCTCGACCGTCTGACCGGTGTGCTGAGCGATCAGCTCGGCCATTTCGCGCTTGGTGTGCTTGAACTGCTCAGCCATGATCGCGATGTCGCTGGCGGAACCACCGATACCGGCGGACGGCTGGTGCATCATGATGCGGGCGTGAGGCAGTGCGTAACGCTTGCCCTTGGTGCCGGCCGAGAGGAGGAACTGACCCATCGACGCCGCAAGGCCCATGCCGAAGGTGGCGATGTCGCACTCGGCGAACTGCATGGTGTCGAAGATCGCCATACCGGCGGTCACGGATCCACCGGGCGAGTTGATGTAGAGCGAGATGTCTCGCGTCGGGTCCTCGGCCGAGAGCAGCAGGATCTGTGCGCACAGCTTGTTGGCGATGTCGTCGTCGACCTGGGTACCGAGGAAAATGATGCGCTCTCGCAGCAAGCGCTCGTACACCGAGTCGCTGAGGTTCAACCCAGCGGTCGCTGAAGTCATGGCGGGACTCTGCAAAGTCTCCAGGTGATTGGAAGTCACGGTACCTGCCTTCTATGTGGATCTACTTGTGCGGTGGATCGTCTATGCGAAACACTTCTACTGACACAGACAGTAACGAAGTAGGGCGGCACCGGAGTCCCGGTGCCGCCCTACTTCGCTCAAAGCGGAAAACTCAGTGCAGTCGATCGTGGTGAAAACACCCGTCCGCCTGCGTTTTTACTTGTCTTCGCTCTCGGCGGAATCAGAGGCATCCGCTTCGATTTCGTCTTCGCTTCTGCCGAAAAGCTCTGCGGTGTCGACAACGGCACCGGAGGTGTCCTTGACACCGGCCGACTCGACGACGGACGCGAGCGCCTTGCCGCGACGGACGTCTGCGAAGACGGCGCCGAGCTGGTTGGCCTGCTGGATCTGCTGGATGAACTGCTCCGGAGCCATGCCGTAACGCTGCGCCTGGAACAGGATGCGCTCGGTGAGCTCGTCCTGACCGACGGTGACGTTGCCCGCATCGGCGATCGAGTCGAGCAGGAGCTGCGTCTTGACGGAGCGCTCAGCGGCTTCCTGGGCATCCTTGTCGAACTCTTCGCGGCTGCTGCCCTGCTCTTCGAGGAGCTTGTTCAGTGCCTCTTCGTCGTGATCGAGACCGTGAACGGCGTCGTGCAGTGCAGCGTCGACCTCGGCCTTGACGACGGCCTCCGGCAACGGAACCTCGACGGTCTCGAGCAGCTGCTCGAGAACCTTGTCGCGGATCTGACCGGCCTGCTCGACCTTGCGGACGCGTGCGACGCGCTCACGGAGGTCTGCCTTCAGTTCTTCCAGGGTGTCGAACTCGCTGGCGAGCTGAGCGAACTCGTCGTCCTCAGCCGGAAGCTCGCGCTCCTTGACCGTCTGCACGGTCACGGTGACAACAGCTTCCTTGCCTGCGTACTCGCCGGCGACCAGCGTCGACGTGAAGTCCTTGGACTCGCCGGCCTTGAGGCCGATGATGGCTTCGTCGAGGCCCTCGATGAGCTGGCCCGATCCGACCTCGTGCGACAGTCCGCTCGCGGTTGCCTCGGCAACGTTCTCTCCGTCGACGGTGGCCGACAGATCGATGGAGACGAAGTCGCCATCCTCGACTGCGCGGTCGACGCCGGTGAGGGTGCCGAAACGCTGACGCAGCGAAAGCAACTGCTCTTCGATGGCTTCGTCGGTGATCTCGATCGGATCGACCTCGACGTTGATGGAGCTGAAGTCAGGGAGCTCGATCTCGGGGCGCACGTCGACCTCGGCGGTGAACTCGAGGAGCTCGCCGTCTTCGATCTTGGTGACCTCGATCTCGGGCTGGCCGATGGCCTTCACGCCGGCGCTGGTGACAGCCTCGGAGTAACGCGAC
Source organism: Rhodococcus sp. NPDC060176 (assembly GCF_042728675.1). Taxonomy (NCBI): domain Bacteria; kingdom Bacillati; phylum Actinomycetota; class Actinomycetes; order Mycobacteriales; family Nocardiaceae; genus Rhodococcus; species Rhodococcus sp. NPDC060176. The sequence goes on along the minus strand of NZ_JBHWYS010000006.1, from coordinate 106,234 downwards.
GGCAGAGCGTCGTTGACGACCTGCTCGAGCACAGCGCCGCGACCGACACGTGCTTCGAGGAGGCGGGCCGGAGCCTTGCCGGGACGGAAGCCGGGGAGACGAATCTGCTGCGCGAGGGCCTTGTAGGCCTTGTCGAAATCAGACTTGAGTTCCGCGAAGGGCACCTCAACGTTGATACGGACTCGCGTCGGGCTGAGCTGCTCGACGGTGCTCTTCACGAAACTTCGCTCCTTCGTCTGGTCTTGCTCACAACTTGTGTTGAATCGGTACTGCTGGGTTTTCGGTAGTGCTGTCTGGCGCGGCACTTCATTCCCGTAGAAGCTGGAGGTGAAGTGCCATGTACGTACTTGTCGGGATGACAGGATTTGAACCTGCGACCCTCCGCTCCCAAAGCGGATGCGCTACCAAGCTGCGCTACATCCCGTTTCCGATCACATGAAACACCGAACACATGAAACACACGATACGGCCATCTGAGGCCACAAAGACAGCAGGCCACAAAGGCAGCCACCATCGGTGACCGCGCACAACCCTATCGCGCTCACTACTCTCTCACGAACCCGACCGTCATTTGTACACGGCCCGCCTGTCCGACCCCGTCAGTATGGCAGCCGACCCGCGGCCCCGCTGATGCCGTTGCCTGACAGTCCTTGACTGACCGATCACGACACCCGGACTGGAAGCGGCGCCGCCTGTAAGAAGCCCCGACTTGCCGAGCAATTCGGCAATTCCCCAGGTGAACGACGGTATCGAACTTCCCCGACCCCCCGATTATGAAATCCGGTGGAGCATTGGGTACAGTTTCGTATCGCAGACGACGAACACGGCGATCCCGAGTTGTCGTATGCACGGGGATGTAGCTCAATGGTAGAGCCTCAGTCTTCCAAACTGATCACGCGGGTTCGATTCCCGTCATCCCCTCCATCAGGAGGGAAACTCCACAAATATCCGCATCGGCCTGGCCGGTGCGGATTTTTTTTGCGTTCGAACTCTGTGCACCCAGACCACTCCCCCGGGGTCCGTATCCTGGAGTTGTCCGGATCGATTCTGCTCGGGAGGCCACTCGTGACCACGATTCTTCTCATACTCGTCGTTCTGGCCGTAGTCGTATTTCTGGTCATGAAAAGCCAGCAACGCGGTTCCGGCCACAGCGCAACACAACTCGACGACGCGAAAGCCGATGCCCGGCAGGCGATCGAACGCCTCGGCGGTCAGGTCTACAACCTGACCGGCAGTGACGACGCCTCGCGCCAAGCCCTCGCCGACGCAGGCGAACGGTACAACGCCGCAGGCTCGCAGATCGACCAGGCCGCAACGCCGGTTCAGGCTCGTCTCGCGAAACAGACTGCCCTGGAAGGGCTTTACTACATCCGCGCGGCACGGGTGGCGATGGGCATGGATCCGGGGCCGGAAGTCCCATCCATCGACGGACAGAAGGCTGCGGGTTCTGTCACCGAAGACCGTGAGGTCGAATTCGAGGGCCGCAAGGTCGCCGCATCACCCAATCCGTCTTCGCACACACCCAACTACTACCCCGGTGGACGAGTCGCAGGTCGCCCGGTCCCGGCCGGCTGGTACTCCGAGCCTTGGTGGAAGCCTGCCCTCGTCGCCGGCGCCTGGGGTCTGGGTTCGATGATGCTGTTCTCGACCATGTTCTCCGGAATGGCCGGGGTTCCTTACGGCGCAGAAGCGTTCGCCCAGGGTGGCGATCCCGGCGCCGATACGGGAGCCGGCGACTCCGGCGATCAGGGCATGGACGCCGGTGATTCCGGTGCGGACCAAGGAAGTATGGACAACACGGATTACACCGCAGACGGCGGCTACGACGGTGGGGGCAGCGACTTCGGGGACTTCGGTGGTGGTGGAGACTTCGGCGGCTTCGACTTCTAAGCCGACTGACACACCGGGCACCAGAACAGGTTTCGTGCCTTCATGACGGAATGCAGGATCGGTGTGCCGCACACGCGGCACGGCGATCCTGCTCTTCTGTAGACGTAGGTCCGCGGACGATCTTTTGCGTACGCCGGATCTCCGTTGTCGTGCTCGGCGCGAACGACGTGCATCTTCCCGCGTCTGACACCGACTTTCATCAATTCGACAAGGTCTGCCCACATGGCAGTCCACTCGTCGTGAGAGACGAGATTTCCTTCTCGTTCGGGGTTGATTCCGTGGCGAAAGAGAAGCTCGGCGCGATAAACGTTGCCGACACCTGCGAGGACCGCCTGGTCCATCAGCAGCGCGCCGATTGCCGTCTTGGACTTGGAGATTCGCATCCAGGCCTTCTGCGGATCCGCGTCGCGGCGCAGTGGGTCCGGCCCGAGCCGGGCTTCTATCGCGGCGACCTGAGGAGGTAGCAGGACTTCGCAGGCGGTGGGACCACGAAGGTCGGTGCCGAAATCGGCACCGACCATTCGCATCCGGACCTGGCCTACCGGTTCTTCCATAGGCAGGGTGGCGTCGGTGAACTTTCCGTACAACCCGAGGTGTACGTGAACTGTCAAACCGTTGTCGTACGTGTGCCAGAGGTGCTTTCCCCAGGCATCCGATGACGTGAGTACGTGTCCGTCCACCAGGCGCGCGTCATCGGCGAACCTGCCTTGCGGACTGAGGACGCGGACCGGTGAACCGACGAACTTGCGGGCATGCAACCGTGCCAGCCGGTGCAGGGTATGACCTTCAGGCACGGAACAACTTTCGGATCAGGCTTGCGGCAGAGCCGGTGCGACGCCGGTCTTCTCGTACTCGGACAGGATGTCGATACGACGCTGGTGGCGCTCTTCACCCGACCATGCGGTGGCGAGGAAAGCGTCGACGATGGCAAGCGACTCCTCGAGGGAATGCATACGTCCGCCGATGCCGATCAACTGAGCGTTGTTGTGCTCGCGGGCCAGCTTCGCCGTTTCGACGCTCCAGGCGAGGGCGCACCGTGCGCCGGGAACCTTGTTCGCTGCGATCTGCTCCCCGTTGCCACTGCCACCCAGGACGATTCCCAGGCTGCCCTCGTCGGCGACGACGCGCTTTGCGGCTTCGATGCAGAAGGCCGGGTAGTCGTCCACGGCGTCGTACTCGTGAGCACCACAGTCGATGGCCTCGTGGCCGTTCGCTTTCAGGTGTTCGATGATCTCGTTCTTACGTTCGAATCCGGCATGGTCGGCACCCAGGTATACGCGCATGGCGACAATTCTCTCAGGCCCGACCAGCCGGGCGCACCCGGGTCGACGTCACACTTTCAGGAGCGCGCATCGCCGTGCGAGCGCACCTATCGTGGTGCCCATGTACCCCGCCAACGCTCAGGCCGCTGCACCCGCCGTTCGCGTGTCACCGGGCAGTGACGCGGTTCGCCACCCGTGGGAAATCCCGCTACTCGTGCTCGCGGTTCTGACGACGGTCGTCACCTATGTGGTGGCGATCGTTCTGATCGCTGCGGGTGATCTGTCGACGTGGATCCTCGTGGTGCTCGCGGCTCCGATCTTGCTGTTCCTCGCGCGAGGTCAGCTGTACGGGTCGCAGCAGGTCAACGGAATCAAGATGACGCCTTCGCAATTTCCGGAGGGGTATCAGCTGGTTGCGGAGGCTGCCGCACGGTTCGGTATGAAAACTCCGCCGGATGCCTACGTCGTGCTGGGGAACGGACGGATCAACGCATTTGCGTCGGGGCACGGATTTCGCCGGTTTGTCGTCGTCTACAGCGACCTGTTCGAAGTCGGTGGGCAGGCACGCCAGCCCGACGCGCTCGCGTTCATCATCGGCCACGAGGTCGGTCACATCGCTGCCGGACATGCGTCGTACTGGCGTCAGTGGGGGCAGTTCGCGTCGAACTACATTCCGGTGATCGGGTCTTCGCTGTCGCGTTCCATGGAGTACACGGCGGACAATTTCGGTTTTCACATGCGCCCACAGGGCGCTCCGGGCGCGATGGGCGTCCTCGGCGCGGGCAAGTATCTGGTCGGCCTGGTCGGGTTCGACGAACTCGCCGATCGCGCGACACTCGAATCCGGGTTCTTTCCGTGGTTCGTCAACATCTTGTCGTCGCACCCGGTGCTGACCTGGCGTGCGGCCGCGCTTCGCAACCGCACGCACTCAGGTCATCTGTTCTTCCGGCCCGGTCAGCTCTACCGAAATCCGGCGCTCACTGCTGCTCAGTCGAACTGAGGATCCTCCGTGCGGGTCCGCTTGAGCTCGAAGAAGTGAGGGTAGCCGGCCAGCGCGACTGCGCCGTCCCACACCTTGCCCGCGTCCTCGCCGCGCGGGATGCGCGAAAGCACGGGGCCGAAGAACGCCACACCGTTGACATGAATCGTCGGGGTTCCGACGTCGGGTCCGACGGCGTCCATGCCCTTGTGGTGGCTCTCGCGCAGAGCCTCGTCGTACTTGTCGGTGTCGGCGGCCTCGGCCAGTTCAGGTGGCAGGCCGACCTCGGCGAGGGACGACTTGATGACGTCGGCGAAGTCCTTGTTTCCCTCGTTGTGAATCTTCGTCCCCATCGCCGTGTACAGCGGCAGAAGGATCTCGTCGCCCTTCAGCTGCGCTGCAGCGATAGCGACGCGGACCGGTCCCCAGGCCTTGGTCATCATCTCGCGGTACTCGTCTGGCAGGTCGCGGCCCTCGTTGAGAACCGCAAGGCTCATCACGTGGAACTTGGCCTCGATGTCGCGGACCTGCTGGGCCTCGAGAATCCAGCGTGAGGTGATCCAGCACCACGGGCAGAGCGGGTCGAACCAGAAGTCAGCAGTGTCCGTGGTCTTGCTCGAGGTTGCGCTCACGAAGAAACTCCCTATCAGTTCATGTCGGTCAGGTCATATCAGTTCGGGGACATACTCCCGTCCTGCCAACAATCATGAACCCGCAATCCTTCCCGCGCTTTCCCCCGAACCACCTTCCGATCGCAGTAGTGTCGAAAAGAAACGAGTGCGAAGGAGTGGTTCAGCAATGAGCACCAACCGGAGATTCGTGATCGTCGGCGGCGGGCTCGCGGGCGCAAAGATCGCAGAAGCCCTGCGTGAGCGAGATTTCGACGGTGAAATCACCGTCTTGAGCGAAGAAGACCACCTTCCGTACGAGCGGCCGCCGCTGTCGAAAGAGTTCTTCGCGGGAAAGAAAACACTCCCCGAATTCACCGTCCACGACGGCGAGTGGTTCCGCGACCACCGCGTCGATCTTCGACCGGGAACCACGGCAACGGCGATCGACACCGCTGCGCACACCGTCTCACTTCCGGACGGTTCCACGATCAGCTACGACAAGCTCGCCTTGGCCACCGGCTCACGTTCGCGGCGCCTCGACATCCCGGGGTCCGACGCCGAGGGCGTTCACTACGTGCGAACAGTCGATCAAGCCGCTGCGCTGCTGCGCACCCTGGCCGCCGACAAGAAACTCGTCGTGATCGGTGCCGGCTGGATCGGTCTCGAAATTGCCGCGTCGGCTCGCGGTTTCGACGTCGACGTCACCGTGCTCGAACATGCCGGCCTCCCGCTCGAATCGACGCTCGGCCCGGAAATGGGTGAGGTCTTCGCCGCGTTGCACCGCCAGAACGGCGTCGACTTGCGCACCGGCACGGACGTCAGCGCAATCTCCGTCGACGGCCATCGAGCCTCGGGTGTCACCTTGAACGATGGAACCGTGATTCCCGCCGACGCCGTGTTGATCGCTGTCGGGGCATTGCCCAACACCGAGTTGGCGTCGGAGGCGGGTATCGACGTCGACAACGGAGTTCTCGTCGACGCCGGTCTGCAGAGCAGCGACGCCGACGTCGTCGCGGTGGGAGACATCGCTGCCGCACAACATCCGATTCTGAATGCACGAATTCGGGTGGAGCACTGGGCAAACGCGCTCAACCAACCCGAGACGGCCGCAGACACCATGTTGGGGCGGCCCGCCGAGTACGTGCGCATGCCGTATTTCTTCACCGATCAGTACGACCTCGGTATGGAATACGTGGGTCACGCACCGCATGGCGCGTATTCCCGTGTCGTTACTCGCGGTGACATCGACAAGCGCGAGTTCCTGGCGTTCTGGCTCGATTCCGCGAACAAGGTACTCGCCGGCATGAACGTGAACATTTGGGATGCCGGTGACGCCATCAAGGAACTGGTCGCATCTTCGCGCCCCGTCGATCCGGATCGGTTGGCCGATCCGCAGATTCCGCTGGCAGAAGTGTCCGCTTGAGTAAAGCCGTTCTCTTCGTGATGGGATGGACGTAATAGATCCGCACCATCAACGAGGAGATCTTTGTGGTCGCACCGAACCTGACACGCGAAACCGCAGCGCAACGGTCAGCAATCCTGACCGTCGAGAACTACCTGATCGAACTCGATCTCACCGACGGCAACGACGCACCCGGCGAAGTGACGTTCTCTTCGAAGACCACCGTCACGTTCACGGCTACGGCCGGGGCAAGCAGCTTCATCGACATCGTCGCTGCCCGAGTCCATTCCGCAGTCCTCAACGGAACGGCACTCGACGTCTCCGGTTACGACGAGTCGACGGGCATCAGCCTGCCAGACCTCGCCGCCGACAACGAGTTGGTCATCGAGGCCGACTGCATCTACTCCCACACCGGCGAGGGACTGCACCGATTCGTCGACCCGACCGATGACGCCGTCTACCTCTATTCACAGTTCGAGACGGCTGACGCCAAGCGCATGTTCGCGTGCTTCGATCAGCCTGATCTGAAGGCGACGTTCGACGTCCGCGTCACCGCTCCCACGTCGTGGAAAGTCATCTCCAATGGCTCGGTCGTCGAGACCCTCGCCGCCGATCCCGGCAAGCACGTCTTCCGGACCACCCCAAAGATGAGCACGTACCTGGTGGCGCTCATCGCCGGTCCCTACGCCCACTGGACCGACAACTACTCCGACGATCACGGCGACATTCCACTCGGAATCTTCTGCCGCGCTTCGCTGGCCGAGTTCATGGACGAAGAGCGGCTCTTCACCGAGACCAAGCAGGGATTCGACTTCTACCACCGCAACTTCGGTGTTCCCTATGCCTTCGGCAAGTACGACCAGCTCTTCGTCCCCGAATTCAATGCGGGCGCGATGGAGAATGCCGGCGCCGTGACCTTCCTCGAGGACTACGTCTTCCGCTCCAAGGTGACCCGCTACTCGTACGAGCGTCGCGCCGAAACCGTGCTGCACGAAATGGCGCACATGTGGTTCGGCGATCTCGTCACGATGGCGTGGTGGGACGACCTGTGGCTCAACGAGTCGTTCGCGACCTTCGCTTCGGTCCTGTGCCAGACCGAGGCCACGGAGTACACGAACGCGTGGACGACGTTCGCCAACGTCGAGAAGTCGTGGGCCTATCGCCAGGACCAGTTGCCGTCGACGCACCCGATTGCCGCGGACATTCCGGACCTGGCCGCCGTCGAGGTCAACTTCGACGGCATCACCTACGCCAAGGGCGCCAGCGTCCTCAAGCAGTTGGTCGCCTACGTCGGACTCGAGCCGTTCCTCGCCGGACTGCGTGAATACTTCCGTGAGCACGCCTTCGGGAACGCAACCTTCGACGATCTACTGGGTTCACTCGAAAAGTCCTCGGGCCGTGACCTTTCCGACTGGGGTCGTCAGTGGCTCAAGACCACCGGCCTGAACATCCTGCGACCCGACTTCGACGTCGACGCGGACGGAAAGTTCACCCGCTTCGCCGTCCTGCAGGACGGTGCTGCCCCCGGCGCCGGTGAGCGTCGAATCCACCGGATCGCCATCGGAATCTACGACGACGTCGACGGCAAGTTGGTGCGCACCCATCGCGTCGAACTCGACCTCGATGCTGCGGAAAGCACGGTTGTTCCCGAACTTGTCGGCGTTGCCCGCGGTGCGCTCGTGTTGGTCAACGACGACGATCTGACGTACGGCTCCGTGCGACTCGATCCCGAATCGTTGGCGACGGCGATCGAGCGGGTCGGCGACATCACCGACTCACTCCCCCGCACCCTGGTCTGGTCGGCGGCGTGGGAAATGACCCGCCAAGCCGAACTGAAGGCCCGCGACTTCGTCGCACTGGTCGGACGCGGAATCAGTTCGGAGACCGAAGTCGGTGTGGTGCAACGCCTCTTGCTCCAAGCCCAAACCGCCATCGGTTCCTATGCCGATCCCGACTGGGCCGAGGCCGAAGGCTGGACTAGCTTCGCCAATCGGTTGCTCGAACTCGCACGTGAGGCAGAGGCCGGGTCCGACCACCAGCTGGCATTCGTCAACGCACTCACCGGTGCTGCGCTCTCGCCGTGGCACACCGAGGTACTGCGCGAATTGCTCGATGCCGATCCCTCCACCGTCGGGCTCGACGGCCTGATCGTCGACACCGACCTGCGCTGGCGCATCGTCGGGGCGCTCGCAGCTGCCGGCGAGATCGACGCCGAAGGAATCGCAACGCCGTTCATCGACGCCGAAGCCCAGCGTGACCCGACCGCTGCGGGCGCTCGTCAAGCCGCGGCCGCCGCGGCCGGACGTCCGCAGGCTGCTGTCAAGGAAGAGGTCTGGGCGAAGGTCGTCGGCGACGACTCGGTGCCGAACATCACCGCGCGATCGATCATCGGCGGGTTCGCTCGCGAGGGCCAGGACGAACTGCTCGAACCCTTCGTCTCCCGCTACTTCGCCGACATCGCGGCGGTGTGGGAACGACGCTCGAGCGAGGTCGCACAAACGGTTGTCATCGGGCTGTACCCGGCGTGGTCGATCTCCGAAGAATCCGTCGCGGCAGCAGACCGATTCCTCGAAGGCGACATCCCTCCCGCATTGCGCCGTCTGGTCGTCGAAGGCCAGGCCGGTGTGGTTCGTTCACTCGCAGCACGAAAGTTCGACGCGAGCTGACATGCGAAAGGCCGGTGCCCGCTTCGATTCTCACGAATCGAAGCGGGCACCGGCCTGTGTCTTACAAGTCAGGGCGCCGAAATTGCGGCTGCCATAACACGAATGGCGCTGATCAGTCCGTCGATCAGGTTGCCTTCACTGAAGGATGCAACAGCTGCCGTTGCTCCGAGCTGCGTAACGCGATCGGTGACCCGATCGGCGATTGCCCGCCCACTGCGTACCTCGACGGTGCGCTGGTTCGGCGAGACTGCGATCAGGACGGAACGCTCGGCTTCGGGCGTCGTCGGGAACAATGCGTCGGCACCCGCTGCCGGATCCGAACCGAGATCACCGATGTACGCGTTGAATCGCACCTTGGTGGCCCGAGTCGCTTCGGTCATCGCGACGTCGAGCGCGACCAGATCCATGGTCTCGAACGGAAGGTCGTCGGTGAACGGCTCACCGATGCGATGCACACCGGAAACACGTCCGCTGGACGTGACGACGCTGCCGACCGGCAGGTCCTCGGGCGCTACTGCGAGCGCGGTCGAATGATCACCACTTGCCACTTGCGGACCCTCCGATCAGATCAGCCGAACCGGCTTCGATTGCGTGTGCACTGCCGTGATGGCCACCGCGAACGGTGACCTCGTCGACAGCACTCCACAGCACGGGAGCGTGATCCCACGACTCACCGAGATGGAACGCCGGCGGAACCGGTCCCGGCGTCTTCTTCCCGAGGAAGGACGCAGCCGCGAAGAACGCGGTGATCAAGGCCGGAATCCCAACGTATATCAGTACTACCTCGAGAATGCTCACACCAGTAAGGTAGCCCAGAACGCCAGGAAGGAAAGCGTCAGGGCCACAAATTCTCGGCCAATTTCGTTTCGGCGGCGCTGGAACACGACTCAGGCCGCGCCCACGCCGAAACAAAGCTCAGGCTGCGCCCACGCCGAGATACGGCATCCACGCCGGATGCAATTCCTTGGTTGCCGCGAGCAGACGCCAGTGCGGGCCGGACGGCGGAACCAATTCCGCGCGGAGGGTCCACCCGAGTTCGCTGAGCATCTTGTCGGCCTTGCGGTGATTGCAGGGGGCACAGCACGCGACGCAGTTTTCCCACGAATGCCCGCCACCTCTGCTGCGAGGAACAACGTGGTCGATGGTTTCGGCTTTGGCTCCGCAGTAGGCACATCGGAAATGGTCACGATGCATCAGCGCGGCGCGGGTCATCGGAATGCGGGCGCGATAAGGAACACGCACGTAGGTGCGCAATCGAATGACAGAGGGAACCTGCACCGACCAGTCCGCAGAATGGACTACCGGGCCTTGTTCGTCCTCGTGGACGGTATCGGCCTTGCCGCAGGCCATGAGTACGACCGCGCGCCGTGCGGGAAGAGCGGTCAGCGGTTCGTAGGTGACGTTGAGCAGAAGCACCCGACGTTTTACCCACTCGGGGACGACGCGATCGGGAGGGAACATCTCGAGGTGAGAATGTTCTTCGGAAAAGAGTGGGTCAGCAGTGTGAGCGAACCCGTCAGGAACAACTTCCAGAACAGCCCCTAACGCGTGGTCGTTCCGCGCGCTAGTGGGCTGGAGTTGTCGGTGATTGCGTGCAGCATGTCGATTCTTCATACGACCTCCGGGAGACTGCCCCCAAGTTGACCACGGATGATCGCGTTACGCACTCCCATTTCGAACAAAATTGCCAGGACGGCCGGTGAATTTCCGGTGAATGGGTACGCACTCCGACCCGACGTGACCGTCGTCGACCCGGAAACCGACCACTACGGCCGTCAGGCACAATGGAAGTTGCCATGAATGACGTACAGCACGACGTGCAGCAGACCTTCTACGACGCCGTCGGCGGAGCCGCGACGTTTCACAAGCTCACCGCGCGATTCTACGAAGAAGTCGCGAAGGACGAGGTTGTGCGCCCGCTCTACCCCGAGGCCGATCTCGGCCCGGCCGAGCGGAGAATGCGGATGTTCCTCGAGCAGTACTGGGGCGGGCCGCACACGTACTCGGAGGAGCGTGGGCACCCGCGTCTGCGGATGCGCCACAATCCCTTCGTGATCGGCCCGATCGAGCGTGATGCTTGGTTGCGGTGCATGCACGTCGCCATCGCGTCCATCGACGAGAAGACTCTGAGCCCGGTGCATCGCAAGCAGTTGATCGACTACATGGAGATGGCAGCTGCGTCCATGGTGAACTCCGCCATCTGAGCGTTTACTTCGCCTTCGGTCTGAACAGACGCGCAACCCGGCGGGCCGCTCGTACCCCGAACGACACTGTGGGATGAAGCGGCGAACTCAAGATTGCATGCTTACGCACGTACTCGTCGACCTCCCATTCCGACCAGCTGCCCGCACGGAAGAGTGCGGCATCACCGACGCCCAGGGTCCGCTTTGCGATTCCGTCGGCCTGAACAGTGACCGAGCCCTCGATGATGTGTACGATTTCGTCCGCCTGGAAGTACCAGCGAAACCGTCCCTTCGTGCAATCCCAGACGTGCGTGGTCGTGGTGCCGTCTTTACTCACCGACCATTGCGCCGACCGCGCAGCTGGTGTGCCGGAGATTATCCAGTCCCGGTTGATCGGATCATGATCGAGCAGCACGTGATCCAAACTGACCGCTTCGATTGCCGACAAAGTCATGGCCAAGCCCCCTTGGTTGAATTTTCGATACATCACCCCCGGCGGTAACACCACAGTTGCCACATGGCGTGACCGCGTCAATGCAAAGTACACCAAGGCTAGGTAAAGAGTCACGCTTTTGCCGTGTCCAAGTCGTGCGAGTGCCGGACGTTTGGCACTATGAACTGCTGTGAGCACCCCCGCGGATTCGTCCTCTGTAAGCCGGCCCGAAGCACCGTGGTGGAACGAGGCGGTTTTCTATCAGATCTACCCGCGTTCCTTTGCCGATTCGGGCAGTGACGGTATCGGCGACCTCGGCGGAGTCGAGGAGAAACTCGGATACCTCGAGCTTCTCGGTATCGACGCGATCTGGTTGAGCCCGGTCATGAAGTCACCGATGGCCGACCACGGCTACGACGTCTCGGATCCTCGCGACATCGATCCCTTGTTCGGCGATCTGGCGACGATGGATTCGCTGATCGCGTCGGCTCACGAACGTGGAATCAAGGTCACCATGGATCTGGTCCCGAACCACACCAGTGATCAGCACGCTTGGTTCAAGGCGGCTCTGGCGTCGGCGCCCGGCTCTGCGGAGAGATCCCGCTACATCTTCCGAGACGGTAAGGGTGAGAACGGCAGCGAACCGCCGAACAACTGGCCGAGCATCTTCGGCGGCCCGGCATGGACCCGCGTCACCGAAGCCGACGGAAAACCCGGTCAGTGGTACCTGCACATCTTCGCCAAGGAGCAGCCGGACCTGAACTGGGACAACCCCGAGGTCTTCGACGACCTCGCCAAGACTCTGCGCTTCTGGCTCGAACGCGGAATCGACGGATTCCGTATCGACGTGGCGCACGGAATGGCCAAGCCTGACGGTTTGCCGGACCACGACTGGGAGCTCAACGAGCTCATGCGAAATTCCGACGACGACCCGCGGTTCAACAACCCGGCCGTTCACGAAATCCACCGCGGAATCCGCAAGGTCATGGACGAGTTCCCGGAGACCATGACCGTCGGCGAGATCTGGGTGAAGGACAACCAGAAGTTCGGCGAATACATCCGGCCTGACGAACTGCACCTCGGATTCAACTTCCGACTCGCAGAAACCGGGTTCTCGGCCGAGTCCGTCCGCGAGGCCGTCGAAAACTCCCTCGCAGCTGTCGCCGAGGTCGGAGGTGTGCCCACGTGGACACTGTCGAACCACGACGTCGAACGTGAAGTCACGCGCTACGGCGGGGGCGAGATCGGGACGCACCGCGCCCGGGCAATGATCCTCGTCGAGCTGGCGCTCCCGGGCGCGAGCTTCATCTACAACGGAGCCGAACTCGGTCTGCCGAATGTCGACCTTCCCGACGGCGCACTGCAGGACCCGGTCTGGGAACGATCCGGACATACCGAGCGCGGACGTGACGGTTGCCGCGTGCCCCTTCCGTGGGAAGGAACCGAACCACCCTTCGGTTTCACCACCGGTGCGAGCACCTGGTTGCCGATGCCACCCGAGTGGTCGACGCTCACCGTGGAGGCGCAGATCGAGGACGTGGACTCGATGCTCTCGCTCTATCGCGCCGCCCTCGAACTTCGAAGCGCCAGGCCGGAGTTCTCCGGAACCGACATCGATTGGTACGGCAGTCCTCCCGGCTGCCTCGCTTTCCGTCGGCGTGGTGGTCTGATCTGTGCCCTCAACACGACGGAGGTGCCCATCGCGCTGCCGAGCGGGCAGCTTCTACTGAGCAGTGCGCCTCTGGTCGACGGTCAACTGCCCGTCAATGCGGCGGCGTGGCTGATCTGAGAGACCACCGCACCCGCCGCCTGAACTCCTACCGTGCCACCATCAGGGGTATCGAACCTCCGCGGTGACGGTAGATCGAGCCGAATCGTGCATCGAGGCGCACCCAGGATTTGCTTGCCCGCACCCGAACCAACTCCGACGCGTCGATCTGCTCGAGGTCGATGTCGGCGGTCATCGCTTCGGATCCGGCGTGCGGAACGAATCCCATTGCGGTCAAGGCAAAGATAACTCGCATCGAGATCCCGACCGTGCCGGACGGACCACTGACCTCGAGTACGTCCTGATCGAGCAACGACGCCGGCGGCCCGTGACTGCTGCCATGCTCCTGGGCCAAGGCGTTGCCCCGCTGGGCCAGTTCGATCAGCACCCGGGCGGGCACGTCGTCCAGGTGCTCGAAGCCCTCCGTGGGCGGCAACGCCCCACGCCACGCCGAATCCATGGCGAACCCCGGATCGATCAGCTCACCCGTTGCCTGCTCCACGGCCGCGAGCAACTGATCCCCGGCAGCCGAGGTGTCGTCGGGGTTGATGGTGCCCGCCACGGTTCGCGTTGCCAGAGCGTCGAAACCCGTTGGTGCCCAGACACTCAGGTGGGCATCTCCGCGTCGACGCATCCGGATGACCGTGGACTCGTCCAAGCGCAGTGCATGACCGATGAAGCCGGCCAAGTTCTTTCGCTCGGACTCCTCGGGCACGGTCAGTACACGTTCATGCACGTTGCCAGCTCTCCAGGTACTCGCGCTCGGGGCCGCTGAGACGGCGCAGACGCTGTGTGTCGATGTCGAAGGCCGCGATCTGAGTCGACGCCACGATGGACGGCGGGACGCTGAGATCGGCGCCGCGCGGGCGAACTTCGTACGCGATGGTGAAGTCCACCGCGCGAACCTTTTCCACCCACATGAAGACGTCGAGCGGTGAATCGTCGTGCCGCAGTTGGCCGCGGTACCGCACATGGAGATCGGCAATCACGGCCCCGTCACGCAGGGTGACCGTCGGGCGTGAGTCTTCGAACAACCAAGGAATCCGCGCCTCTTCGAGCAACGTCACCATCCGTGCGTGGTTGATGTGCTGGAAGGCATCCATGTCGGACCACCGAACCACTACTTCGGCGTGGAATCCTTCGCTCAACGTCCTACCTCCGATCGGGTGCCCATGCTGCGCACCATGCTACGAACCTGACGCGCCGCCACCGAGAGCGTCGCGAGGTCAAGCGTCCCAGACTCGAAGATCTCGACGAGAGCTGCCCTCGCCCGGCTCAGGCGCGAGGCGTTGGTCGATTCCCATTCGTCGATCTTTTCCTGCGGCGACTCCCCCGGCTCGCCGCCCGCCAGAACCTCCATCGTCAGCTGCCGAAGCGAACTGTAGAGGTCGTCTCGCAACGCGAGCCGCGCGAGCGAGTGCCAACGATCGCCGCGCTCGAGTCCCGAGACCGCGCTCAGCAACCAGTCGATTCCCAGGTGCGCGTCCAAGGCGTAGTACAGCTCCGCGACTTCGGTGATGTCGTGATCTGCGATGTCGGCGATATCCGCGATGTCGAGCAGGCAGTAGACGTCGAGCAGCCGGAACACGTCCAGCGCCAACGCTTCCGGAGCCCCACGGTCGATCACCGACTGCGCGCGCACCAGCAGATCGTCGAGCTGATGGCCGGCGAGCAGTCCGGGAACCAGCGGGGCCGTCGCCCGATACGCTGCCGAGTAACGCGCAACCTCGGCGCCGACAGCGATCGGCTGGGGCCGATTGGCCAGGAACCATCGCGACGCCCGGTCGAGCAGTCGGCATGATTCCACGATCAACTCGTTTTCGATCTCTGCACTGACGCCCGCCGAACGGATTCGCGACCACACCTCGTCGAGTGCAAAGACCTCCCGCACAGCGGCGTAGGCACGAATCGAGTCTGTACTGCTCGCTCCGGTCTCCTCGGCCAAGCGGTAGGCGTAGGTGATTCCGCCGTTGTCGATCACTTCGTTGACGAGCATCGTCGCGACGATCTGCCGACGCAACGGGTGGGCCTTGATCTCCGTTTCGAACCGATCGCGAACAGCGGTCGGGAAGTACTGCGGGATCTGCTGGGCGAAGAAATCGTTGTCCGGCAACTCGGTTGCGAGTAAATCGTCCTTGAGTGAAAGCTTGACGTGCGCCGTCAGCGTCGCCAGTTCCGGCGACGTCAGACCCACACCGGCCTCGAGTCGACGCTCGATCTCCTTGTCGGTCGGCAACGCCTCCAGCTTGCGGTCCAGGCCACGTGCCTTGCTCAAGTCCGTCAACTGACGCCGGTGAACACCGAGCATCTGCGGCGCGGTCACCCGTGAGATTCCGAGCAGCGCGTTCTGAGCGATGTTGTCCGCCAACACCAATGCGGCCACGTCATCGGTCATCGACGCCAGCAGCGGATTGCGTTCCGGTGACGGCAGCAACTGCGAGCGCACGAGCGAATCGAGAAGAATCTTGATGTTCACTTCGTGATCGGAGCAGTCGACGCCGGCCGAGTTGTCGATGGCGTCGGTGTTGATGTGACCGCCGTTGGCGCTGAACTCGATTCGTCCCAGAGCTGTCACGCCGAGGTTGCCACCTTCGCCGATCACCTTGACCCGCAGATCTTGACCGTCGACACGCACGGCGTCGTTACTCTTGTCGCCGACCTGCGCATTGGTCTCGGTCGACGCTTTGACGTACGTACCGATTCCGCCGTTCCAGAGTAGGTCCACGGGTGCGGACAGGATCGCTTGCATCAACTCCGGCGGAGAGAGCTTCGTGACTCCCTCGGCCAACCCCAGTGCGCCCCGAACGCTTTCGGCGATCGGGACCGACTTGACCGTGCGATCCCAGACCCCGCCGCCTTCACTGATCAGGCTGGTGTCGTAGTCGGCCCACGACGACCGAGGTAACTCGAAGAGCCGTTGACGCTCCACGAACGAACTCGCTGCGTCAGGGTTCGGATCGAGGAAGATGTGTCGGTGGTCGAACGCGCCCACCAGTCGGATGTGGCGACTGAGCAGCATTCCGTTGCCGAACACGTCACCGCTCATGTCGCCGACGCCTACCGTCGTGAAATCCTCGGTCTGCGTGTCGACACCGAGTTCGCGGAAGTGCCGCTTGACGCTTTCCCAGGCGCCCCGGGCGGTGATACCCATGCCCTTGTGGTCGTATCCCACGGAACCGCCGGAAGCGAACGCGTCGCCGAGCCAGAAGTCGTACTTGGCGGCAACCGAATTCGCGAGATCGGAAAACGTCGCCGTGCCCTTGTCTGCGGCGACGACGAGGTAGCGGTCCTGATCGTCCTTGCGTACCACTCGATCCGGCGTCACAACTTCGCCGGTGGCGGCGTGCACGTTGTCCGTGATGTCGAGCAATCCGGAAATGAACGTGGTGTAGCAGGCCTTGCCGGTTTCCAGCGTCGCTGTTCGATCAGCGGCCGGATCGCCCGTCGGCAGAGGCGGATTCTTCACGACGAAGCCGCCTTTGGCGCCGACCGGGACGATCACCGCGTTCTTGACGGCCTGCGCCTTCACCAAGCCCAGCACCTCGGTCCGGAAATCCTCGCGCCGGTCGGACCAGCGGAGCCCGCCGCGCGCGACGGCGCCGAATCGCAGGTGCACGCCTTCGACCTCGGGCGAGTACACGTAGATTTCGAAAGCCGGCCGCGGCTTGGGCAACTCGCTGATCCGTGAGGGATCCAGTTTGACCGACAGATAGTCACGAGAACGACCATCGGCGTCGACGACGTAGAAATTGGTACGCAAGGACGCCTTCACCAACGAGAACATTCCACGCAGAATGCGATCGGCATCCAAGCTGAGAACCTCGTCGATGGATGCACGCAACTGCTCGTCCAATTCCGCGACGCGGATGTCGTCCTGTTTCTCGGGGTCGAACATCGCCTCGAACAACTGGACCAATGCAAACGCGGTCTGCGGATGCGTGAGTGCGATTCCTTCGATGTGGAACTGACTGTACGGAAATGTGGCCTGCCGCAGATACTTTGCGTATGCGCGCAGCACCACGGCTTGACGCCAGGACATACCGGCGCGCAGCACCAACTCGTTGAATCGGTCAGCTTCTGCCCGGCCGAACCAGACTGCACCGAACGCGGCCGTGAACCGCTTCTGGACCTCGGTCAGCGGGGCGGTACTGGTCTCGAGTGGCACCTGCGCATCGAGGTCGATCTCGACCGACGCCCGAAGATCCGCCGGTACCGACAGTCCGAAATCGTAGATCCAGCACTGAACGCCGTCGAGGCGCTGTACGACGTGCGGCCGCTCGTCGAGAACTTCGACGCCGAGTGACTGCAGCACCGGCAGGACCTGGCTCAACGAGATACCGTCGCCTCCGACGAAGAGAGTGAAGCGCCAGGCGCCGGGCGCGGAGTCGACGGCGCGATAGAGCAGCACGTCGATCGCGCCCGGTGCCAACGCCTCGAGCCTGGCGATGTCGGCGAGCGCCCGCGACGGCTCGAAGTCCTCCTTGTACCCATCGGGAAGTACCCGCGAATACCGCTGCACCAGTTCCGGATCCACGCCCGGACTTTCGCGAACAAGGTCGTTGATGCGGTCGTCCCAGCTACGACTGACTTCGGTCAACAGCGCCTGAACTCGCTCGCGGTTGGCCTCGGAGACATCGAGATGAACCGGCTCGCTGGCCGGATCGCGCCGGATCGTCACGTGCAACAACGCAAGATCGTTCTCGGTAACCCGGGCGGTGTAATCGACTGTGCCTGGTCCGAATTCGCGCCACAACAGGCTTTGCATCGCCAGTCGCACCCGCGTCGTGTACCGGTCACGAGGTAGATACACCAGGCAGGATACGAAGCGGCCGAACGTGTCCTCGCGGACAAAGAGTCGCACCTGCCGACGCAATCCGATGCTGTGCACGGCGTGCACGGTCTCGAACAAGGTCTCGGCATCGCTCGAGAACAACTCGGTGCGCGGGAAGGACTGGATGACCTCGAGCATCGCCTGACCGGAGTACGAATGCAGGTCGACACCGGCACGCGCGATTACTTCGCGGACGCGGCGCTCGATCAGGGGAATCGCGAGGACGTTCTCGTGGAGGGCGACAACGGTGAACACTCCCAGGAACCTGTGCTCCCCCACAATGTTTCCGTTGTCGTCGAGGATCGAGACGCCCACGAAGTACGGGTAGACAGCGCGGTGCACCGTGGCGGGGAACGATCCCTGAGTCAGGACCAGAAGCGGTCGATCCGGGAGATCTGCGACGGGAGGCAAGCTCATCGGGCCCTCGGTGACCGCGTCGGAGCGCAGCACACCGAGTCCACTACCCGCGACCGTACGTGAACCGTCCTTCGTGCCCTCGAATCGCCGGTACCCGAGAACGGCGTAATTTCCGTCGGCCATCCACCGCAGCAGTCGAGCGGTGTCGGAGAACTCTTCGGGGGTGATCCTGCCGGAGGCGGTTTCGGCGGCGCTCGCCAACTCGTCGGCAACGCGCAGTTGCAATGCCTTCATGTCCGGGGTGTCGCCAACCACCTGACGGACGTCTGCGAGTACTTTGCCGAGGTGCGCTTCGATCGCGTCGAGCGCGGAATCCTCGACTTCGGAATCCAACTGGACGTGCATCCAGGATTCTTGGATACCGCTGTCGCCCAAGGACATCAGATTGCCCGAGTCGTCGCGTTCGACGGTCAGGATCGGGTGGGCGAATTGACTGATTCCCACACCTTGTCGGTTGAGCATCGCCGTGACGGACTCGACGAGCAACGACATGTCGTCGGTGACGATCTGAACAGCAGCGCCGAGCCCCTCGGATCCTGACGGGCGGTACACACGCCATACGGCCGTGCCCGGTGTCCGTTGCCGCCCGAGCGCAAGATGCGCGAGCAGGACTCGATCCGATCGACCGTTGATGACGTCGTCGCTGTCACCCTCGTCGATATGCGTGAAAAAGGCCTCGCGAAGACGCGTCAACAACGTCGCTTCGTCGAGGCCTGTGCCCTGCTGCCGTACACGGTCTGTCATTCCTGGCTCACATCCTTGTGGGTTCTGATCGCCGCGACCAATCTCTGACTCGAGACTAGCCGCGGCAACCAACACCTAGGGTGAACTGAGAAACGAAATCTACGATGTCGTCATCTGAACAAGCGATGCTTCGAGCACCGCGCGTTCGCTGTCCGCCAGCGGTCTGGACTTTTCGGACACCGTGTCGAATCCGACCATCAACGCGTCGCCGAATGCGCATTCGACACCCGCTTTGTCACGGATGATGTGACGAACCGTGAACGAGGAAGTCCCGACGTGAGTCGTGAAGATCTCCACGTTCAAGGGACCGGACCGATCGGTGACCGGCCTGAGGAACTCGATGGTCATCTTTCGAACCACGAGGTATCCCGGCCGGCCGCCGAGCGGCGCCAGTTTCGCTTCCAGGAACTGGATGCGAGCTTCCTGCATGTACTCGACGTAACGCGTGTTGTTGACGTGACCCAACCGGTCGGAATCGCCCCACCGGACCTGGATCTGCGCTGTGTATACGTCGGACACGGGATCAGTCCCTGGTGAGCTTGCGGTGAGTGACGCGGTGCGGGCGCGCGGCGTCGGGGCCGAGTCGCTCGACCTTGTTCGCCTCGTAGCCCTCGAAGTTGCCCTCGTACCAGTACCAGGCTGCCTCGTTGTCGCCGAAGCCACCTTCCCACGCGAGGATGTGGGTACAGGTGCGGTCCAGGAACCAGCGATCGTGCGAAATCACGACGGCGCAGCCGGGGAACTCTTCGAGAGCGTTCTCCAGCGAGCCGAGGGTTTCGACGTCGAGGTCGTTGGTGGGCTCATCGAGCAGGATCAGGTTGCCGCCCTGCTTGAGCGTCATCGCCAGGTTCAGGCGGTTGCGCTCACCACCGGAGAGGACGCCGGCCGGCTTCTGCTGATCGTGGCCCTTGAAACCGAACGAGCTGATGTACGCGCGCGACGGGAACTCGGTCTGGCCGACGACGATGAAATCGAGCCCGTCGGAGACTGTTTCCCAGACCGTCTTCTTGGGGTCGATGCCGGAACGGTTCTGGTCGACGTAGCTCAGCTTGACCGTCTGACCGATCTTGACCTCACCGGCATCAGGCTCTTCGAGACCGACGATGGTCTTGAACAGCGTCGTCTTACCCACACCGTTGGGGCCGATGACGCCGACAATTCCGTTGCGCGGCAACGTGAACGAGAGGTCCTTGATCAGAACGCGACCGTCGAAGCCCTTGTCGAGGTTCGAGACCTCCACGACCACGTCACCCAGACGCGGCGGTGCCGGGATCTGGATCTCGTCGAAGTCGAGCTTGCGGGTCTTCTCGGCTTCGTTCGCCATTTCTTCATAGCGATCGAGACGAGCCTTGTTCTTGGCCTGACGGGCCTTGGCGCCGGAACGAACCCAGGCGAGTTCGTCCTTGAGGCGCTTCTGCAGCTTCTGATCCTTCTTGCCGGCAACTTCGAGGCGTGCAGCCTTCTGCTCCAGGTAGGTGGAGTAGTTGCCCTCGTACGGGTACAGGCGTCCGCGGTCGACTTCACAGATCCACTGTGCGACGTGATCGAGGAAGTAACGATCGTGGGTCACGGCGAGGATTGCGCCGGGGTAAGCAGCGAGGTGCTGCTCGAGCCACAGGACCGATTCTGCGTCGAGGTGGTTGGTGGGCTCATCGAGGAGCAGGAGATCGGGCTTGCTCAGCAGCAGCTTGCAGAGTGCAACGCGTCGCTTCTCACCACCGGAGAGGTGGGTGACCATCTCTTCCGGCGGGGGGCAGCGCAGAGCGTCCATAGCCTGCTCGAGCTGCGAGTCGATCTCCCACGCGTCTGCGTGATCGAGCTTCTCCTGCAGTTCGCCCATCTCTTCCATGAGCTCGTCGGAGTAATCCGTGGCCATCAGCTCGGCGATCTCGTTGTACCGCTTGAGCTGGACCATCGTCTCACCGAGGCCGTCCTCGACGTTCTCGCGAACGGTCTTGGTCTCGTCGAGCTCCGGCTCCTGCATGAGGATGCCGACGGTCGCGCCCGGAGCCAGGAAGGCCTCGCCGTTGCCCGGCTGGTCCAGTCCGGCCATGATCTTGAGGATGCTGGATTTACCAGCGCCGTTCGGTCCGACGACACCGATCTTCGCGCCGGGGTAAAAGCTCATCGTGACGTCATCGAGGATGACCTTGTCACCGTGCGCCTTGCGCACCTTCTTCATCGTGTAAATGAACTCAGCCATGACCGCCAGCCTATCGGTGTTTGTCCTATAACCCACATTGCGCGTTGGCGCTCACACCGATGCGGGTTCTGCGGACAGTCCGAGGTCATCGACCAGATTCACCGACATGCTCATCGACCCCCACGAAAACCGCGATGGGGACACCTCCGGGCGTCCCCAGGACGGCTCAGATCATTGCCCGGTGGATGCCCTTCGGCTCGCCACCGAGCTGCGAGAGCGTCGACGCATGGAAAATGGAACCGGGCACATGAATCGCATGCGCCAGACCGGCATGAGCATCACGCCAGAACCGCTGCATCGGCGTGCTCAACTGCAAAGCCCCACCACCGGAACGAGCAAAGATCTCATCCACCGCCCGCACCGCACGCCACGCAGCAGCAGTCTGCGTACGCCGACCGATCGCACGAAGCTCGAACGAAACCTCCTGCCCCATCTCCGTCATGTCCCAGAAACGATCCACCGTCTCCAAAATCGCAGCCCGAGAAGCAGCGATCTCGGCCGCCGCCTCACCGATCGCGAACAGCACATACGGATCTTCCTTGATCGGAACACCACTGACCGTCACCCGCTCACGCTGCGCCGCCATGTTGCACGCCAACGCACCCTCCGCGATACCGATCAACGACGAGGTGATCCCCAACGGGAAAATGCACGAGAACGGGAACTTGTACAACGTCTCCGTACGACCCGCTTCCTTCCACGCCGTCCCATCGAAAACCTTTCCCGCATCAAGAGTGCGGTAGGTCGGCAGGAACGCGTCCTTGACGATCAGATCCTTCGAACCGGTTCCGCGCAGCCCGACGACATTCCAGCTGTCCTGGTCGATGCCGTAATCGGAGCGCGGCAACAGCACGTGCAGAATCTTCGGCGGCATCAGCGGCTTACCGGACTCGTCACCGACCATCGCACCGATCATGATCCAGTCACAATGATCGGTACCGGACGAGAACGACCAACGACCGTTGAGGATGTAGCCCCCCTCGACCGGCCTCGCAACACCCATCGGCGCATACGGCGACGCCATCCACGTATCGGGATCGGTTCCCCACACCTCTTCCTGAGCCTTGCGGTCGAAGAACGCAAGCTCCCACGGATGAACACCGACAATGCCGCTGACCCAGCCGGTAGCACCGTCCATCGCACCGATAGCCATTGCCGTCTCGGCAAATTCACGCGGATGCGCCTCGAGCCCACCGAACTCCTTCGGCTGCAACATCCGAATGACACCGGAGGCGCGCAGTCGCTTCGCGCTGCCGTCCGTCAAGCGCATCAGCTTGTCGCCCTCGACTCCGTCGGCGCGGATCTCGTCGGCAAACTGAGAGATGTTGTCCAGAACCTGACCCATGATCTTTCCGCCTCCACTGATAGCCGACCAACGACTACTAAAGTAGAACACGTTCTAGAAATTTGCGGAAGTGAATGCTCGACATTTCTTGCACTCAGACGGTTTGCAGTTCCGACGGGAGTTCGACTGCGTCGCTACCCGAGGCCGCAAGAAGCTGCGCGTACCGCCCGCCTTGTTGGACCAGTTCGTCGTGAGTTCCCTTTTCCACAACCACGCCCTGGTCGAGGACGGCAATGAGATCCGCATCTCGAACCGTGGAGAGTCGGTGCGCTACAACAAGAGTGGTGCGTCCGACCATCAGCTCGTCGAGGGCGTCCTGCAGCGCACGTTCGGTGCGATTGTCCAAGGCGCTCGTCGCCTCGTCGAGGACGAGGATCGGCGGATTCCGCAGAACTGTGCGCGCGATCGCGATGCGCTGTTTCTCACCACCGGAGAATCGGTAGCCGCGCTCGCCGACCATGGTGTCGTAACCATCGTCGAGACCGGAGATGAACTCGTGGATCTGCGCGATGCGTGCTGCCTGCTCGATCTCGGCGTCGGTGGCGTCGGGTTTCGCGAACCGGAGGTTCTCACGAATCGTCGTGTGGAAGAGGTACGTCTCCTGCGACACCACACCCACCAGGTCGGAGACCGTCGCCAGATCGAGGTCCCGCAGATCGACGTCGTCGATCCTCACCGATCCCGCCGTCGGGTCGTACAGACGTGCGGCCAAATATCCGAGAGTGGTCTTTCCCGAGCCGGTAGAACCGACCAGCGCCAAGGTTCCGCCCGCCGGGACCGTGAGGTCGATGTTGTCGAGAGTCTTGCTGTCGGTTCCCGGGTACGAGAAGTCGACGTGGTCGAACCGAAGTTCACCGGACATCTTCGCGCGGTCGAAACTCTTCGACTCCTCCGGATCCGCGATGTCGATCGGCAGATCCAGGTACTCGAACACGCGGCTGAACAGTGCCATCGAACTCTGCACCTCGACGCCCGTGTTGAGCAGCATCATGGTGGGGCGGAACAATTGGGTTTGCAGCGTGGTGAAGGCAACGAGGGTGCCGACGGTGATGGTGTTGCCGTGATCGAGAGTGAAACCGGCAAACCAGTAGACCAGTGCGGGCATGGCCGCGAAGGTGATCGACATGGTCGCCATGCGCCACTTGCCGGCCATCATGGCCCGGAGTTCGACGTCTGCGACTTCCGCTGACCGCTCGGTGAATCGATCCGTCAGAGCCGACTTCGCGCCGGTCGTCTTGCCGAGGAGAATGCCACTGACGGAAAGTGATTCCTCTACCTGGACCGACAGATCACTGAGCAGCTTCTGCCGCTTGCCTGAGATCTTTCGACGCTCGTCACCGATCTTGCGTGCGATACGGATGAACACCGGCAAGATCGCCAGCGAGAAGATGGCGAGTCGCCAATCCAGAAGGAACAGAGCAACAATCGTGGCCGCCACTGTCGTTGCGTTCTGCGCGATGGACGTTGCCGTATTGGTGACCACCGACTGCATACCGCCGATGTCGTTGGCAATGCGCGACTGAACTTCTCCGGTTCGGGTTCGAGCGAAGAACCCGAGGGACTGATTCTGCAGGTGCGAGTAGACCCGCACGCGGAGTTGGTGCATCAGTTTCTGGCCGATGCTGTTGGACATCCAGGTTTGCGCCACGCCGAGACAGCTCGTGATCACGGCAATGGCGATCATGCCGATGGCAAGAATGCTGACAAGTCCGAGGTTCTTGTCCGGAATCGCCTTGTCGAGCATTTCGCGTAGGAGCAGCGGACTACCCAACGCGACGATCGCGCTGAGTGTGATGACCGCGGTGACGATGGCGATCTGAGTTCGATACGGCGCGAACAGTCCGAGTACGCGCTTTGCCGGTACAGATTCCGCCGGAGTGATCTCGACAGCGGTTCGTTCGATGTTTCGCATGTGATCTGGTTTCACGTTTACCTCCTGGAGGCTTTCTCACCCTAGTTTCATATTGATGAGGTTACCTCACTATGAGGCTGACACCAACAACGCTAGACTGGCGCCATGCATTCCCGAGAGCGCGAACTCACCGATGTCGTGATGTCCGTGGCACGGCTCATCCGCCGACGCCAGGTGGCAGCGCTGGAACCATTCGGCCTCTCGCCGTCACAAAGCCGAGCGCTGCGAGTGCTGACCCGAGTGGGCGAACCGGTTCGACTCGGTTTTCTTGCCGAGCGATTGCGCATAGTTCCGCGGTCGGCGACCGACGTCGTGGATTCCCTCCAAGATGCCGGATGGGTGCGCCGCACTCCCGACCCGAACGATCGGCGAGCAGTGCTGCTCGAGTTGACCGACGCCGGCGCTGCCCTGGCTGCGGACGTCGCGAAAGCTCAGCGACGCGAGTCCTCGGATGTGTTCGACGACCTCGACGAGTCGGAGCGAGCAACTCTCACAGAACTCCTCGAGCGAGTGGACGCGGGGCACGATTGCTCTCGGCCCCGCGACTGCCCGAAACCCTCGGTCTGAGTCCTCACGCAGCGACAGTGTCGACCGCATCCTCCGTGTTCTCCGTGTTCTCCGCCGACGTCGGCTTGCTCTGACGCTCGATCTTCGAGATGCAACGAGCAAGGTCGGCGCCTACTGCCGTCGCCCGCAGCTCGAGATCGGAACGAGGCACACCCTCCTTGGTCGTGTACTCGTTGGTGCGCAACTCCCCCGCCACCATTACCGGATCACCCTTCATGATCGAAGCGCCGACGCCGGTGACCAACCGTCGCCAGCAGCTGACCGTGAGATACAGGGTCGCTCCGTCCGTCCACTCCCCCGTCACAGCGTCTTTGCGACGTGTGTTGCTCGCCATCCGAAAGCTCAGCACCTCTTCACCATTGGTGGTCTGCCGCTTCACCGGATTGGTGATGACGGTTCCGACAACGGTTGCATGCGTTTCGTACATGTCCGATCCCCCTTCGAACTCCAGAACCCGCCAACTGCCACGGGGCCGATCATTGCGTCGGCAGCTTCGATTGTGGAACGGCAAAGGCCGTAGAGCGAGAGATCGATTTCGACCTGTGTACAGGCGGGACAACTGTGGAGAAACAGCACTGCCCGGACCGAATGGCCCGGGCAGTGTCGGAGCTAAGTGCTAGTGGAGGATTCGTCGGATTCCTTCTCGCTGGGCGCCCCGTCGGCAGTGTCCTCGCCGGCAGTCTCCGCATCAGCAGCCTCACGGGGTTTCCACCCTTCGCGGTCTCGCCTGGCCAATTCGGCGAACATCGCGTTGTGTGCGGCGAGGTCGGCGTCGTGGTCGCGTTCAGCCGCGCGGTCGGTTCGGCGCGCCGTCCTGCCGTCACTGCGCGACCACTGAACCAGAAGCGCGAGCATGACAACCATGAGCGGGATCTCGCCGGTCGCCCAGGCGATACTGCCGCCCAACTGCTGATCGCCGATCAGGTCGTCGTTCCAGCCCAGGCCGAGCGAACGGAAGTACGCACCGCCCATCACAGCGGTGGTGCTCATCAATGCCACACCGAAGAACGCGTGGAACGGAAGTGAACCGAAGACCATCGCCAGCTTGGTCACCGGCTGCAATTGACGCGGTGACGGGTCGATTCCGATCGCCACCCAGTAGAAGAGATAGCCGCTGAGGATGAAGTGCAGATTCATCAGCAGGTGAGCACTGTGCGAGTCGACGGTAGCGCCGTAGATTCCGCCGAGGTAGAGCGCGTAGAAGCCGCCGACAAAGAGAACTGCCGCCACGATCGGGTGGGTGATGAATCGCGAGAACGGGCTGTGCAGCGCGGTCAGAATCCACTCGCGAATGCCGGGCACGCCGTCCTTGCCTGCCGGATCCAGGGCCCGCAGAGCCAACGTGATCGGCGCACCCAGAACCAGCAGGACTGGGCCCAACATCGACAGCGCCATGTGCGCACCCATGTGAACACTGAAGACTGCCGGCGCGTACTTGCCGACGCCCGAAGACGTGGCGATCAGGAGCACCGCACAACCGCTCATCCAGGCGATGGTTCGGCCGACAGGCCAGGAATCCCCACGCTTGGCCAGCTTGCGCAGGCCGATTCCGTACAGAATCGCCGCGGCGATCGCGGCGGTGCCGAACATGAGGTCGAATCGCCAGTCCGTCACGAAGGCCATGAACGACGGCGGGTCCGGAAGGTTGTAACCGAGTTCGACCTCGGGAATCGAGGGAATCGACAGCGGCGGGGGCGGCGGGGTACGACCGAGGCCGATCGCGAGACCGATGGTCGCCGCCATCACGATGCCTTCAGCGCCGGCAAATCGAATCAGGGCAGAGCGACTCTTCGGATTCTCCGCCAGCGCCGGTAGCGCCCGACTCCGCTGAGCCCAACCGAAGAACCCGAGGATGATCAGTGCAACCGTTTTCGCGACGATCAATCGCCCATACGTCGTGGTGAACACGTCGTCGAGAGGCAGACGGACAATCGCGTTGATGACGCCGCTGAATCCCATGACGACGAAGCAGATGGATGCGACCGTCGAAAAGCGTCGGGCTGCTACGTCGGTGTAATCGCCGCCGCGGCGCGCGTGTGCCAGTAGCGCGAACAACCCGCCGGCCCAGAGCGAAGCCGCCACGAGGTGCAGGATCAGGCTGTTGGTAGCGATGTCATGCGAGCCGCCCGAAGACGAGTGACCGGTGAGAGCAAGCGGCATCAGTCCGAGGAGACCGACCAGCAGCAGCAGCGGGGTCCACCACCAGCGCAGTGTCAGTCGGGCCAGGATCGCCAGAACAACCGCGATGATCGCCGTCCAGCGCCAGGCGCCGGCGATCTCGACCTGATCGAGTCCCGACCAGAGGTTCGCCGGTTTGATCGCTTCGGCAAACGGCTGACCCGACGTGTCAGAGAGCGTCAGAGGCACCATCATGAACGAACAGATCGCCCACACGATCGCGGCGTGCGACGCGGTTCGGACTGCTCGATAACCGTCGACGTCGAGGACGCCCGACTTCTGCGGCGGCACGAAGAACGCGGCCAGCAGCAGTGACCCGATCGCGATGACCGCGGCGATCTCCCCCAGTGCCCGCATCGCGGGCAGGCCGTACGTGGTGATCGGGCCTGGATCCGGGATGCCCAGAAGAGTCAGTGCCTGCGACGCGGAGAATCCCACCACAATGGCTGCGGTGAGCCCTGCGATGAGTCCACTGACCACGAATATGGCGGTCGAAGAAGCGGGTGCACCGCTGTGCGGAGTGGACTCCGGTGGGGAATCTGTCGGCGCGAGGTCGGGTGTAGCCATACCTCAAGGGTAGGACCTTCGCGAACCGACTACGACAACGCGTCGGAGTTGGGCGGCGCGCGTCACATCCCGAACGCTCGAGTATGATGTTCCACGCGCCTCCGTAGCTCAGGGGATAGAGCAAGAGCCTTCTAATCTCTTGGTCGCAGGTTCGAATCCTGCCGGGGGCACCAAGGTAGCCAATTTCAAACCTACGACACGAGTCGCAAGTTTTTTGTTTGTTCGTTTCGGCACTTCGGTCAAGGGCGTTTCGGGCAGGGCACCGGTGGCGTTCGCGCTGGTCGCCAAGGTCTTGGCGCGACTGCGGGCAGCGTCCGGCAGCTCACCACCAACGAGCGTCTTGAACGGATCGGCAAGATCAACGCGGACAGTATCTTCGTCGATATAGATTTTGGTGAAGAAGGCTTGATTGATATAGATTTTGGTGAAGAAGGCTTGATTGAACAGGCGCCGCACCTGCTGGCCTTCCGGTGAGCTACCAGCATGCCGGTAGCCCGACGCGCAGTTGACTGCGTAGTTGAGGGCCTGTCGTAGTGATGTCTCGAAGGCATCGAACTGCGTCCCGGATATTTCAAGTCGTTGTTCGATCCCCGCCAGGCTGCGCGCTATCCGGTCCTGCTCCTCCTTAAGGAGCTCGACCGGTATAGCCAGCATAGTGAGCCTGGAGGAGCCGCATCCGCTCACTTTGCAATCGTTCCTTCTGAGTGCCCAGGGTGCGACGCTCGATGTCTGCCATTGCGCGGTCTGACCCTTATCAGCCATTCCGAAAGGCACAGCGGTGCTCACGTCCGGAAACCATTCACTTCACGCCACACGAACATGGCATATGCGTCGACAATGCGATTCAAACGGTTCGTTGCGGTGGGATCACCGTCGGCCTGAAATGCGGCCTCACGGCTGAGCATGGCGGTCGTCTGCATACCAAGAGCCGCGACCATCCCGGCCGCCTGGACGCGGGTGCCGGCCACGAGGCCGCGGGCAACCCTCGCGGTTCTGCGATCTCGAAAGCGCTTTACCCTCGGCGCGTGTGAAAGTCTCGGGGATCTGACTGGCCGAAAGCGACCGGTTGCTACGGGAAGAAATCTGAGACATGGACTGCTCTTTCTGTCGAAACGGATCGCGGTTGCGAACCATGGATGTGACAGGAATGACCGTATCCGCGCAGATCAGAGGAAGAAAAGCATGAGCGTGATAGCACTAGCCGGATCATGCAACCAATAGAGTGGAGCAATGAGCGACGAGTTTTACCCCGAGAACCTGATGCCGATGGCGTCCCAGCTGGAGGTTCGATACCGCCGCTTCTCCGAGCTCCGGGAGCAGGTACTACTCGATTACGGATAACACCGCACGTGCCTACTGGAGCGACCTCGACAGCATCTGTATCTGGGCACTTGAACGCAATAAGGACCCACTGGACCTGACCGAAAAGGAGATCCGGCAATACGTCGCGCTGCTGCGACGACGGAGGTACAACGAGAACACTATCCGAAGGCGAATCACGGCGCTCCGGAAGCTCTACGCAGTCGCCACAAGACAGATTAGCGCGGCTGCGAGTGTCATTATTCCGGCACGCGACTCCTGAAGTCTCAGGTATATTCACCAAGCGATAGCCGCAGCGATACAAGCCCGCTTACGTCAGGAGCTATATTGTCAAGTGCAAACCGTTATTGCTTTTGAGTTCGCGTCTGTATCACAGGATTTTTGGATAAATATCTCGGCAGGATTTACTCAAACCTTATTGATTCTTATCATCAGCTTTTTGTGGCGATTCCTGTCGGATCACTTAAAGGGTCGAGGTCCGAGCAAGTTCCTCCTTAATCGGAGGAATTTCATTGTAACCTCAGTATTTTCGATCATTCTACCAATCCTGATCGCGGTCGCTCTTTTTCCGGCATTTCGCGTCCCGCAAATATTGGCAGGGTTGACCATTTGTACTCTATTGATAGTTTTAGTTCTTATTTCGGTTGAACTCAATAGTTTCTGGAAAGCCGGATTTACTCACGTACAGTCTAAGATCCCGAAAGATACCTACCGAACTGCGCTTCGAAAAACAACTAGCGAGTTCCTTATAATCGGAACAAATGCATACAATTTTGCATCACTGCCGGAATTTGCAGAGATGGTGCGGCGAGTCAGAGAATGCTCTGGAAAGATTCAGATAGTGATGGCCCATCCCGATTCTATTGCCTTAAGGGAAGCGGCCCGATTGCGTAGTTGCCGCGAAGACTTGTACAGAGACCAAGCCCGGTTTTCCCTTGGCGTACTCCTCAATCTAAGAGAACAGCTGAGTACGCAGATTGAGATTCGCCTGTATGAATCTCAATCTGTAGGAGAATTGCCAATATTTCGATCTATGTTTGTTGACAACAAGGAATGCATTACCTCAATTGCGGTCTATGGCCGAATCGATCACGGGCGCAGCTTGCCTCAAATAATTGCAGGTGGGCGTGACGGAACTCGCCGTCCAATGTATAATGCGTTGCATAGATACTATGTCGATTTCTATAACAAAAGTAGCGCCCCAAGCCTTTCGTTCGAAAATCAATGCAAATTAATGAGAATGACGATGGTTTCATCCGGCACAGTCCATCAGTTGGAGGCATAAATTAAACTAGATGAAATAGAGACCCTGCAGCCCGACTGGGAGTGGATGCAAAATGTTCACGTTTACTCTACTTTAGCTACCGGCACCTCTGGGGTTCAAACTTACGAGGGTGGTGGCACCGCTGCCGAAAAGTCGCGAAAGATATTAGAAGAATCATTGCAACGTCGCGGCGTAACGTCATATTGGTTAAAAACATGCCATGGGTCATCGGTGGTAAAGATTCCTCCTATGCCTCATGAAGAGATGGCTGATGCAGCGATATCTAAAAAGCTTGGCGTGGCATGCATCTTGACCTCGGCTGACTGCATGCCAGTGGTCTGTGTCGATGAGGATCAAACCTGCATCGGCATTGCTCATTCAGGTTGGCGAGGGTTAGCAAATGGAGTTATACAAAACTTTGTGAGCGAATTCGATATGAATCCACATAGACTGCATGTATGGATAGGGCCCTCGATTTCGAAGCATGACTACGAAGTCGGTCAGGAAGTTTTTGATTCCATAATTGAAAATGGCGACAAGTTCAGTTCATTCTTTGAAGAGACTAGAAACGGGCACTATCTGGCAGACCTTAAGGGGGTTGCGAGGCAACAGCTGGTCGAAGCTGGGGTTGTAGAGTCAAGAGTTTTGATTGAGAATGTCTCGACATTCTCCAACCCCTCCTTCCACTCTACTCGTAGAGACGGGCGTAGTGCCGGTCGGATGGCGACGATCGCGTGGATTGACAGATAGCATTTCAATTGACCGTCCTATGTGCGATAATAGTGATATCGCATGAGAAAAGAACACCTACTAGATCGGATCTATCGCCTCAAACTTATCCTCACTGGGATCGCTTTTGTTGCTATGGGTTTGTTCGCTTCTGCTCTTAGCGATTGGCTCGCGTCACAAAATATGGCCAATGCACTGGTTGCTCTAGTTCGTGGGCTCTCGGACGTTCTCCTAGTCACTGGTGCGATCGGCATTGCGATCGACTTCTTCACGGGACGAGACAAGGATGCCGCTGACACTGAGCGAACCAGACGCGTACTCAAAGATCTGACGCCCGACTTCGTCGATGCCGTGATAGACGGCTTTAGGGTTAACAAGAAGGAACTACAGCGGGTTGCGACTCCCGAACTTCTGGATGAGATTGCGACCAACGTCTTATCGCTTCGGCTCGGCGATGATGAGTTCGCACGGGAGATCTACGAAGACATCCGTGACCAGGCTATTCGAACACCAGAGCGCTGGCACGACGTCAAGGTGAACGTACGACTCTCTATTGCATTAGAAACGTACGACTCTCTATTGCATTAGAAACGTACGACTCTCTATTGCATTAGAAACGTACGACTCTCTATTGCATTAGAGAGGACGGCCGAAGGCCGTCCTCTTCTCGACGCCCTGATCGAATGGGAGTACACCACCACCCCAAGTCATCCGACAGCACGATTTGCGTGTGTCTCAGATCTCGATGAATTCCACGAACTTATCGAGGACGCACCTGCCACGTCTACCTGGTTCATGACTCCTCGTCCAGGATTCGATGCTTCATCTCGGGACGCATTCGAGTTGGTTGCCTTCAGCATCGGCGGCAAAGCTCGCAAAATCCGACGAAGCGGACGTAGGAGCGGCCAGATCTACTCGGCCGCTATCGGTGATGACGTCGTTCGCGATGCCCGTCCTGTTCGCATTCGCCACGCTTACCGCGCGATCGTCGATCCCGCGAACCATCGGCTGTTCCTCGCTATCGCACAACCCGCCCGAAACGTCTCGCTGGAAGTCGACTACTCGAACACTGATATTGCGCGCATGAGCGTTTCCGACCTCGTTCCGAGTCGACGCCGTCCGTACGTGAGTCAGCTCCCCGCCGGTACCGGGAGGGAGCTGACAATTGAGGTGCCGGGATGGGTTCAAGCCGGCGTTGGGTTCACTTTCGTTTGGACACTCGACTCCGAAGAGCAACTGCGCGCCCTGAATTGACCCGTACGCGCGCCAACCCCGCTGCTTAAGGCCCCGTTGGTTGGACTCGTAGCCCCAGGATCCACCGCTCATAGCATTCCCTCTCCTCAGTGCACCGGACACTCCAGTGACTCCGAATGCAACTTATAAGTGTGTAGACCTTCAAGTAGCAACCCGGAAGCGTTACGGGTTGTTATGGAAGGTGAGCTGCCGAAGGTCGTGGGGCGCAATTTGCGCCGGTACCGGCAAGAGCGCGGCTATAGCCAAGAAGCGTTTGCCGAGGTAATGGGTGTCCATCGGACCTACATGGGCGGCGTCGAGCGCGGTGAGCGAAACCTGACGCTGCAGACACTGGAGAGAATGGCAGATATCCTCAACGTTGAGCCACTGAGCCTACTTACTGAGGGCTAACCCGTCAGACGAAAACTGCTTGTTCTGAGCTACGCACTATGTGACCCGCCTTCGACGAGCTTCGGCGCGGTGCACACCAATCGTAGATCCTGATTCACAGCGCATCTCATTCTATGACACTCAATCTGAGTCTGTCGGTAGAGTGGGTTACAGTTTCGTCATCGCAGAGGTTGAATGTGCATTTCCAACGAAACTGGTTCTTTTCTGCTCTCGAAGGGATTGAAGATGCGCCTGTCGCGCGTTCACACACGGTTCTTCAGATCGTTCAACTACGACTACGAACTGAGGGCGAAAGAGAATTCCCAGCCTCGGAGTTGGGAAGATGGAAACCCTGCGTGGTATCCATTCGTTCGTGTCGACCTCGATCCAGAAATCACCGCGATCGTAGGTGCGAACGAGGCGGGAAAGACACAGCTTCTCGACGCCATCGAAGCCGCACTGACGGGGAGTCCTATCAGACGAGCTGACCTCTGTCGTTACAGTGACGTGTACTCAGTCATGTCGGGAAGTGTTCGTTCTCCCGAATTCGGAGCGACGATCGTTCCGGACGAATCAGATGATCTGTCTTTCATTCCGGATGTTGATCGAACCCGAGAATTCAGTTTGTATAGACCCGGTGACTACCCGCCTTTCATCGTTCAGAATTCCGAACGGATTGATCTGGATCAATCCCAGGTCGCGGACCTTACATCAATGCTTCCAAAGATCCATCGCCTCAAAACTAACCTTGCGATACCTGCCAGCGTTTCTATCGCTGAACTGATTGGCGAACCTCGCATGCCGCTGCACGATCGAGCAGCGCGCACCGGGCTGATAGCACGTCTGATAGGGCTCGGCGCAGAAGCAACACCGGAGGCTGCGGGTTCGGCAGTGTTGCCCTCGCTAGTTGTTGGAAGTGGCGCTACGAATGAGGAGGCTGAACGACAGCGTCGCGCTGAATTCGAGCTTGCTCGTCAGCTGCTGGTGGATACGGCCCGAATTGATCCCAGGATATTTCGAGAGCTACGGGACGCGATCGACTCCGGACGTGAAGGTGAAGTCGAAGCCCTAGTTGGCGGTATGAACGACGCAATTCGACAGAATCTCAACATACAGCGCTGGTGGTCGCAAGATCGCGACTTCGATCTCATGGTTGAAGCCCGTGAATACGAGCTCGCCTTCACAATTCGAGATCGTACGGCCGCAAGATATTCTTTCGACGAACGTAGTCAAGGTCTGAGATTCTTCTTAAGCTACTTTGTCCAATTAACCGCCCACAGAATTAACAATACCAAACCTGATATACTTCTTCTCGACGAGCCCGATGCATTTCTTTCAAGCACCGGCCAATCAGACTTATTGAGAATCCTACATGACTACGCATTACCCGAAGACGGTGGGCCACGAAGTCAGGTGATATACGTGACACACTCTCCATTTCTTGTGGACAAGAATGCTCCACATCGAATTCGAGTGCTAGATAAAGGGTCAGATCGCGAAGGCACACGAGTGGTGCGCGATGCAGCTAACAACCGCTACGAACCGCTTCGGTCTTCCTTAGGTTCTTACGTAGCAGAGACTGCATTTATCGGAGGGCAGAACTTATTCGTCGAAGGCCAGGCTGATCAGATCCTGCTTGCAGGAATATCTTCGTGGCTCGTCCGTAAAAATGGCACGACAGTTGGAGCGCTCGACCTCAATAAAGTCACGATCGTGGCGTCGGGAGGTGCAGATTCTGTTCCTTACATGGTTTACCTTGCACGTGGACGCGATTCAGTTAAGCCACCCTGCGTTGCACTTCTAGACGGAGATTCTTCGGGCCGAAATGCCGAGAAGGTATTAAAGAAAGGTGAGGCACGGAAGAAGCGCATACTGAAAGATGAATATATTATACGCCTAGATACTTGGGGAAGGGAATCGGATCTAGCATTAGGTAACCAGATTAACGTGATGGAAATTGAAGATCTAATTCCAATCCAAGTGGCGCACCATGCTGCATTGAATTATTTAGCAAGGTTTTCCGATCTATCGACTTTGGATGTTTCCCAATTTACACCTCTCTCTATTGAGTCCCGCCTTATCGAATCGGATGGAAATGTGTGGGAGGCTTTGAAGTCTGACTATATCGATTGCTTTCCCGATGAACATATCGAAAAGGCGGGATTCGCCAGGGAAGTTGTCTCACTACTATCGAACTCCGATTCTGTCGGCGGCCTCAATGAGCTAGCTACGAATTTCACATCACTTCTTAGCTACTTAAGCTCTGTTCTAGACACCGCCGCCTCCGAGGAGGCTCGCGATCTTGACGAAGACAGATTGACGAGGGCTATTGAAATCTTCAAATCCGATCACAAAAATGGTATGAGAAAATTCGAGGCCGTCAAACTTCTGAAGGATATCAATTCCGCCCTGGAATCAACCGAGTACGGCGAGACGATGTCTATTCGAATTGGAAGAATATCGCGCGAGTTCGAATTAGCTGATATATCAAATCCGAATGTCCCTAATTTCGAGAATTTCAGAGATGCAATAATTTCGCTCCAATCGCACAGGCGCCTTGCATATCAGGACGATACCTTGCGGGATCCTGCGGCAGAATTCATCAAGCCTACCAATGGGGAGAACATCTGATGGCCCTCAGGTACGACAGTCTCGATGACGAATCGCGGAAGCACATGCTGAGCGAGCTGGAGACCGATATGAATATCGGCTCGCTCTATCTGAGCGATCGCCTAAGCGTTGAGGGCAAGGCTGTCTGGCCACTTTTACTCAAACAAGCCCTCACTGCCGGTACAGATCGCACCCTTGAAATCGATATTTCTCATCCTAGTAAGTGGATTGATTTCGAACGGGGGATTCGGAACGGAGTACCCTACCGAAGGAAACTGCCGACCAACGCGCCAACTACACTGGCAGAAGGCGAATTTAATCACTTCTACCTACGCGGAATTTGCATTAGAGGGATCGAGCTTGGTCTGAATATTGAGATTTACAGAGGCCGTCAATCCTCGAACCCACGCCCCGAATCATATGCACTGATCGGTGCAATCCTTGATCCAATTCAGATGCTCGCTGACTTGAGGTGTCGTGGTGAAGCTCCAACTACCCTGAGGATGCCCTCGCCGAATTCTGGTCTGACCGGAAGAATTCAGGAACTCCCGGCGGCCGCCTCCTCATCGTCGACCCAGTAGAAATCGACAGTTTCATTCCAAAGCTCTAGATCTGCGGCCGAGAACAGATGCTGGTTCACTTCGGTCACCAGGTATCCGAGTTCTTTGAAGGCCATCAGATAGGCCGGGTTTATGTCAGTGCCGCTGATGTTCTCGATCATCTGGTCTATGTCAGCGTCGATCGTGGCTTGGGTCAGTTCCTGCGGTGTGCCGCTGTTCGGATCAAAGAGTAGCGGGTCATCTGGACCGGGCTCCCGGCCAAACTTCTCGATGAAGGCCTCGCGCTGCTCGCGAAAAGCCTGTTGAAGTTCTTCAGCACCGACGGTTTGATCAGTCCATGACAACTTTCGCCCCGTGGACGTCGCCGTTTGCTGTATGAACCGTGGATCACCCGACCTCTCGACGACCAGGCGAGTGTGACGCTCCCTTGCCGCCTCCTGCTCTGCGAGGCGGCGTTGCCGGTTCATCACTTTGCGGGCACGCTTGTTTGGTGGTGGTTTCTTCTTCGATGCCATAGCTCACTTTGACAGATATGAGTCGAGCAACAATGCAGATGATATCGATGCGGGTTCCACAGCGGACCGAAACCTAGCCCACAAATTGCGTGCCGCCCGCAGTAATCTGCCTCGCATGAAGAAGGCACTTCTGAAGACCCTGACGTCACTCGTCCGGACCGTTGGAATCCTGGCACTCGCGGTCGTCGTTGTATCCGCCATCGAGCGGTTCACCGGCGCACACCAGCCGAGTACCGGTCCCGCGTCGTTGACTGGGCCCGACCAATCGCTCTAGTTGCTGACTCCGCCGTTACAGAACCTTCGTGAAGATCTGGGCCGGCGCTGCTGTCTCTAGCTGGTCCAGCGCCGCGACCAACCTGACGAAGTGCTCGGTATGGGTGTGGGCGTCGAGGTGCTCTTGCGATTCCCACTCCTCTGCAAGGACTAGTTCACACGGATTGTCGGTGCGCTGCAATAACTCGTAGTTGATGCAGCCGAGTTCTTTTCGGGTCTCGGTGACAAGTTCGTCGTACAACCGAAGCACTTCCGCGAGATCGCCCTGCTCCACCGTGGTTGGCACCAAAACCCTGATCACAAAGATTCTCCGATTCGACTGTCCCGCGTTGACCCCTCCGCTCGAAGTCTGCCGTAGACCTCCGACAGATCGACATTTCCGTTGTGACTCGAAGTTTGCGGACAGGCGCAATATCTACGAAACACCCCCGATACCGGAGGTTCGTAGGGTTTGCCGAAGTCGGGCTCGCAATCAGCAGCGCAGCCCTGGGCCCGGGCGAGGGGTAAGCACATGAGTGGAAATGCAGTTCGCTTGCAAGCGATCAAGGACGTCGAGGCCTACACACCTCCGGTGGTCAGTTTCACGACCGAGGAAACGCCCGGTCAAGTGTTCGGCGCCAACGTCTTCAACAAGGTGGTCATGCAGAAGCGACTGCCCAAGCTCGTCTACAAGTCGGTAATGGCGACCATCGAACAAGGCAAGCCGCTCGATCCCATGGTCGCCGACGCAGTCGCGTCCGCGATGAAGGACTGGGCACTGGAGAAGGGCGCGACCCACTACGCCCACGTCTTCTATCCGCTGACGGGTTTGACGGCCGAGAAGCACGACAGCTTCCTCGAACCGGTCGGTGACGGCAGCGCGTTGGCGGAGTTCGCCGGCAAGACCTTGATCCAAGGTGAACCAGACGCTTCGAGTTTCCCGAACGGCGGACTGCGCAACACGTTCGAGGCTCGCGGATACACCGGCTGGGATGTCACCAGCCCGGCCTACGTTCTCGAAAACCCTAACGGCAACACACTGTGTATCCCGACCGTGTTCGTCTCGATGACCGGCGAGGCGCTCGACCACAAGACTCCCCTGCTGCGTTCCCAGCAGGCAATGGGCTACCACGCCGAACGAATCCTGAAGTTGTTCGGCCACACCGACCCCGAGCACATCGTGTCGTTCTGTGGTCCCGAGCAGGAGTACTTCCTGATCGATCGCCACTTCTTCCTCGCCCGCCCTGACCTCCTCAACGCCGGCCGAACACTCTTCGGCGCAAAGCCGCCCAAGGGCCAGGAGTTCGACGACCACTACTTCGGGGCGATTCCGGAACGTGTGCTCGGATTCATGATGGATACCGAGCGTGAACTGTTCAAACTTGGTATACCTGCCAAGACGCGGCACAACGAGGTTGCGCCCGGTCAGTTCGAGATCGCCCCGATGTTCGAGCGCGGGAACATTGCCGCCGACCACCAGCAGTTGCTGATGACCACCTTCAAAACCATCGCCAAGAAGCACGGCATGGAGTGTCTCTTCCACGAGAAGCCGTTCGAAGGTGTCAACGGCTCCGGCAAGCACGTGAACTTCTCGCTGGGCAACTCCGAACTCGGCAGTTTGCTTGTCCCTGGCGACAATCCGCATGACAATGCCCAGTTCCTGGTCTTCTGCGCCGCTGTCATCCGGGCCGTCCACAAGTACGCGGGACTCCTCCGCGCTTCGGTCGCATCGGCCACCAACGATCACCGTCTCGGCGCCAACGAGGCTCCCCCGGCGATCATCTCGATCTTCCTCGGCGATCAGCTTGCCGACGTCTTCGAGCAGATTGCCAAGGGTGCGGCGACGTCGTCGAAGGACAAGGGCACCATGATGATCGGCGCCGACACCCTTCCTGTCCTGCCGACCGATCCGGGCGACCGCAACCGCACCAGCCCATTTGCCTTCACCGGCAACCGTTTCGAGTTCCGCGCGCCGGGATCGATGCAAACAGTCAACGGTCCGATGGTCACCATCAACACGATCATGGCCGAGGCTCTCGACTACATGGCCACCGAACTGGAGGCGGCAGTCGCCGACGGCGCCGATTTCGACACCGCCGTCCAGAATCTGCTCACCGAAATCATCACCAACCACGGTGCGGTTGTCTTCAACGGCGACGGCTACTCCGAGAACTGGCAGATCGAGGCCGAGTCTCGCGGCCTGCCGAATCTTCGCACGACGCTGGACGCTCTGCCAGAACTGATCACCGAGTCCTCGATGGAACTCTTCGAGAAGTACAAGGTTTTCAACCACCGAGAGATGCACAGCCGCTACGAGGTCGGACTCGAACAGTACGCACTGAGCATCGGCGTCGAGGCACGCCTGGCCGCCGAAATCGGTACGACGCTTATCCTTCCGGCGGCAGTGCGCCACCAGACGGAAGTTGCTCAAAACTTCGTCGCTCTGAAGTCCGCCGGCCTCGAACCGGATTCTGCTCCACTCGAAGAAGTGTCGGCGCCAGTTGCGGCCCTGCGAACTGCGCTCGCTGCCCTGCGCGCCGCCATCGACGCCGACGCCGGCGAGTCACCATTCGACCAGGCCAAGCACGCACAGGACTCACTCCTGCCCGCAATGGCCGAGGTTCGCGTCGCTGCCGACTTCCTCGAAACCATCGTCGCCGACGATCACTGGCCACTCCCGACGTATCAGGAAATGCTCTTCATTCTCTGATCATCACCCAAATATCAGTGCCCACAGAAACTATGGCCTGCAACTCGATCGAGTTGCAGGCCATAGTTGTCGAACGTTGTTCGGGCTAGCGGTCTTCCGGCATGGTGACTTCGAGGACGCGAGCCTCACCGGTGGTTGCGGGGTCCGGTCGATCGCGCGAATCCGACGACGCCATCTGGAGTCCGTTCAAATCGGTCCGCATGTAGATGACGTTGTAACGGTCCCACGTGGTGGCGACGAATTCGAGGAACTGTCCGCTCGCCCAGGGGTGCATGAATCCGCCGTACAACGCGGGCAACGTGATTCCGCTCAACAGGGTCTGCGTACCGCTCCACGGGCCTTGCGGTTGGTCGGCCTGACGGATCACCAGATTACCCTCGGCACTGGTGTACATGGCAACGTACTTGTTCAGGTAGTCGTTCCACTGCACTGCGAGTTCACTGACCGGTGCCTTGATGACCTGAACGGCATCGGTATCGCGCGGACTCCAACCGGAGCCGTCCCAGTACTCGTAGGCGCCGAGGTTTCTGATGTCGGCGCCGGAAACTCGCGCCAGGATCGCCTTACCGAAACGACCTGAGGGAGTTCCGTATTCGTAAATGTAGCCGTCGCGTCCGTCGAGGAAGGCGCTCTGCTGGAAGTTGGAATTGATCGGCGATACTGCCGGAATCCCCGGAATGCCGAGTCCTTCGGTATTGGCGCGAACTGTCGCCGGATCGAGTTCCCAATTCTCACCGTTGTCCGTGGAGGAAGCCAGAGCCGAGTAGTTGGTGGTCCAAGCTCCGGGTTCGTCCCACGACCGAACGGACATGAATCTGATGTACTGCACACCACCGTAAGAGATTCCAGCGGTCGGGATGGTGGTGAACTCACCCGGAATGCCGAATCCCGGAATGATCTCCTTGGAATGATTGGGGCCGTCCAGCGGAGAACTGTCGATCTTCATACCGTCGGCGATGGCGGTGTCGTTGCTGCGGAACAACACGTTGCTGCGCCAGTCGTCACCCGGGATGTCGCAGTCGCCCACTGTATCGCCGAAGGCCATCAACACGTCGTGATCCGGCCCCGAAAGGCCGTTGTCCCACATGATTCCGAGGTCGGTTCCCGACACGTTGAACCGCTCGATGGTGTTGTTGGGACTGCCTGGGCCAGTGACCATTTCTATCGCCTTGGTCCGGCCGGTCAGCACCGGTAGAGCGCCGTTGGGGGCGCCGGTGATCCAGGGCAACGCGTTGGCGAGGGATCCCGTACCAGCTGAACCATTGTCGAGTGATCCGGTCAGCGAGCCGAGCGAACCTGTCATCGATCCGGCGGAACCGCTTCCTCCCGAACCACACGGTCCACCGATCGCCGAAGCAGACGGCGCCCCGGCAATCGTCGCGGCAATCGTGACAACGCCTATCGACAACATCGCCGACATGGAGTGTTTCGTACGCACATGCAGCCTCTCTGATCGTTCACGCTCGGACCACAGGGCACAGTGATCCCCCGACTGCAGAAGCAAACCATTTGGACTGTGTTAAGAGAGTGAAAGCTGAGCAAATTGTTATAAAACGCCCGTTCAACTGACACAAGTGACAGCTGTGTCCGATTTCACCTTCACAGGACAGTTGTCCGATACAGCAATAAAGGCGCCTAGTATGTAACGGAAATGTAAAAGAGTTCTCACAACGAGGTAGGTGAGCGGTGTCCGTACGTGACCGCGTAGCGCAGATTTACGATCAGGTTTTGGTTCGCAATGCAGGAGAGCCCGAGTTCCATCAGGCCGCCGCAGAGGTCTTCGAGTCTCTTCACGTAGTGCTCGAACGCCACCCCCGCTACGCCGACGCCGGACTCATCGAGCGGCTCTGCGAGCCGGAACGCCAGATCATCTTCCGCGTGCCGTGGACCGACGACCAGGGCAACGTTCACGTCAACCGTGGCTTCCGCGTGCAGTACAACAGTGCACTCGGCCCCTACAAGGGCGGCCTGCGTTTCCACCCCAGCGTCAACCTGGGCATCGTGAAGTTCCTCGGCTTCGAGCAGATCTTCAAGAACTCCCTCACCGGCCTGCCTATCGGCGGCGGCAAGGGTGGCTCCGACTTCGATCCCAAGGGCTGCTCGGACGCAGAGGTCATGCGCTTCTGTCAGTCCTTCATGACCGAACTGCAGCGGCACATCGGTGAATACACCGACGTCCCGGCCGGCGACATCGGAGTCGGCGGTCGCGAAATCGGCTACCTGTTCGGCCAGTACAAGCGGCTGACCAACACGTACGAGTCGGGCGTCCTCACCGGCAAGGGCATCACCTGGGGCGGATCGCAGGTTCGCACCGAGGCCACCGGCTACGGCGTCGCGTACTTCGTCGCCGAAATGCTCAAGGCGAAGGGTGAAGGCCTCGAAGGCAAGAACGTCGTGATCTCCGGATCCGGCAATGTCGCCATCTACGCCATCCAGAAGATCCACCAGCTCGGCGGCGTCGCAATCGCATGCTCGGATTCCTCGGGATACATCGTGGACAAGAAGGGCATTGATCTCGACCTCCTCAAGGAGATCAAGGAAGTTCGCCGCGGCCGCATCAGCGAGTACGCAGACGCCGTTCCGCACGCCGAGTTCATCGCCGACGGGTCCATCTGGGACGTGCCGTGCGACGTCGCACTCCCCTGCGCGACTCAGAACGAACTCGACGAAGATGCCGCAAAGACCTTGATTGCCAACGGCGTTCAGGCCGTTGCCGAAGGCGCGAACATGCCCACCACCCCCGGCGGCATCCAGCTCTTCCGTGACGCGAACGTGGCCTTCGCCCCCGGCAAGGCAGCCAACGCCGGTGGCGTTGCAACCTCTGCTCTCGAAATGCAGCAGAACGCTTCGCGTGATTCCTGGAGCTTCGAGTACACCGACGAGCGCCTTGCCGGAATCATGCGCGGTATCCACAAGCGCACCATCAACACCGCTGCCGAGTACGGCAAGCCGGGCGACTACGTTCACGGCGCCAATATCGCCGGCTTCGTGAAGGTCGCCGACGCCATGATTTCGCTGGGCGTCATCTAGAGATTTCGCAACACAGACGGCAGCACAGAAAAGGGTGCCTCCTCCCTGAACCGGTCCCCCTACGTCGGACTGGTCGAATCAACACCTAGGCCTCGAGGGCCCTGGGTCCGCGACAGCGTCGGACTCAGGGCCCTCGACCATGATCCGAGCAAATCGCCCGCGACGAACCCGTAGGCGACGGCAATGATCCCAGACGGAACTCGTGGTGTCCGCCGAATCCGTTTCCGCTCTGACGTCGAAAAACATCGTAAATGGACGATTGTTTAGTTCGGCGACGCGTGGGGCATATGGACTTATCTTCACATTTGTCCATTTCACAGTTGGACATTCGTTCATGTGGTAGAAATCACAACGCCTGGTGCAATTCGATCCGCAGATTTCAGCGGCGAGTATGCCCCCGAACAAGGCCTCAGCGTGTACCCCGCTTCGTAACGCGCCGAGCCTCCGGGTGCCTGTGCCGCGCGACGCATCTGTCTAGAGGAGGCCACCCATGTCCCCAGCGCTGCTGAACAACCCGGGACCGCTCATGCTGGGAGGCAAGCCCGCCTCCACAGCGGTCAATGACGTCATCCCACTGGCAAGCGATCTCGTAGATCACTTGTCCCGCGCCAACCCGACGTTGACTTCCCTCCAAACGGAGGCAGTACGTCGGGAGTTGATCGCGGTAATCGTGCAGGGGCTTCAAGTAGGGATCCAGCTATTGGATCACCGCAAACTCCCCACCGACCAAGACCTGGACGGCATTCACACCATGACCGTCCAACAAGCACTGAAAGGCGTGCCACTCAGCGCAATTCTCAGCCTGACGAACGAGGGCATCAGCACTTTTCGCACCCTCATCCTCAGTCGAGCCGACGCCGGGGACTCCGCCAATCTCGGCGATCTCAACGAGTTCTTGTTTGCACTGGCGCAGCGGCTTCACTCGTTCATCTCGATCAGCTATCTCGCGGCTCTTCCGGCCGGTTCCCAACTCGGCGAATACTCCGCCGGCGCCCTCGTGAAAGCGATGCTGGACGGCGACGATCCCACCCAACTCGCGCTCCAGATGGGCATTGAACTCGCACCCCGCTATCTCGTCCTACGACTGATGGTGAACCTGCCACCCACGCGAACAGGAGCCCGCAACGGCACGCACCAGCGCATACAGGCCTATCGCGATCTCACGGTGGTTCAGGCAAAGATCGCGGCTCATTTCGGCTCGGCACTGCTCGAAGCGCCTGCACCGCAACGTGGTCTGGTCCTGATCGAGGGCACTCCCGACTGGAAATCGGTGTGCGAGATCATCCAAAGTGCACGTGCAACGGTCGGGGTGGAGATCACGGCCATCGGCGAGAGTGCCGCCGTCGGAGACATCGCCGCCGCCCAGGCAACAACACATGAATTGGCGCAACTCGTGCGGCGCCTGAGACTGCCGGCGCGGTCATACCGGATGGAGGACCTCGCGCTCGAGTACCAACTGACGCGAAGCGGCGCGGGCCGCGAC
Organism: Rhodococcus sp. NPDC060176; assembly: GCF_042728675.1. NCBI lineage: Bacteria > Bacillati > Actinomycetota > Actinomycetes > Mycobacteriales > Nocardiaceae > Rhodococcus > Rhodococcus sp. NPDC060176. The sequence goes on along the minus strand of NZ_JBHWYS010000006.1, from coordinate 62,180 downwards.
AGCTTGATCAACCTACTCAAGCCACTCCACGGCAATCCGGAACTGTTGCAGACACTGTCCATACATCTCGCGAACGGCCAGCACCGCCAGCGCACCGCCTCGGCACTGGGCCTGCACACGAACACCGTCGACAACCGGATCAAGCGCATCGCCGCCCTGACCGGATTGGATCCGGCTCTACCCTCTGAGCTGCTCAAACTGCGCGCTGCGATGATCTCGCTTTCTTTCGCCAGCACTGATGTGGACAACCGTCCAGCGAAAGTGTGAACACTCACACCCTCACTATTAGCTCTCCACGAATGGTGGCCTCGACCCCACTTTTCCGCACCGAGCCGGGCTATAAAAGTGTGGTGCGAATCACCGCGCAAACCAGTAACAATTAAGGGGAACCACATGATCAACGGCCAGGACAACGCTCTCCTCGGTGCCTTCTTCGACACCATCCTGCAGCTCTTCAACGCGGGCAGCACCGGCACGGGCTCGACGGATGGCGGCGGCGTCTCCTAGGACGAATCGCGGGCCCCGTGCGAGATTCTCTCGCACGGGGCCCGCTCCAAGCCGCCTGACACTGTGAGGGCGGTGACCACGGTGACCACCATGTCGCCATCGCTGAAACCAGGAGCCAGCACATGATCGCCGCACCAACCACAGGCGCTTTGGCCGTCGTCTTGAACACCGTCCTTCAGATGTTCAACGCGGGCAGCAGCTTCCTCTACACCGACAACTCTCCGATCGGCGGCGGCGGCGAAACTCCCACGACGCCTGCTCCCTGATCGACTTACCCGCTCGCACCACAACGTCGCGGCGCAGACAGGAATCACCGTGATAAACCCGCACACCCAGGGCAGCCTGGTTATCGACTTCGGCTCGCTCTCCAGGGCACTCGGCTTCGGCAACGGCTCGATCGTGTCGCTCGGCAGCACCGGAAGTGCCTGAAAAAGCCGTCCTGACTACGTCGACGATCCCGTCGCCGCTCACATTCTCACCACATTTCGAAACAGAAAGCAGGTCTCCCTGTGCCTACAATCCCGCTCACCGGCGACCCCATCGTCATCAATATCATCGTCCAGCTACTGAGCGCGGGCAGCAGCAACGCGCTCGCTTTGGGCGGGGTCGGCAGCAGCGGGCTCGGTAGCACCGGGCTCGGCAGCTTCGACTCGGCGAGTCTCGGGAGCGCTGCTTAGCATCTCCCACTGATGAGTGGCTGATTCACCGCCATTGATCGGTATGCAGTCCATGAAACCGACGTTGCCCTCCGCCACAAAGGACGGAGGGCAACGTCGTCGGTCACGCCGAACGGATACGGCGCAATCGGATCAACGCCAGTCTTCAGGCGGATCGGTGTCGTCGTGTTCGATAGTCACGGATTCCGAACGATCGTCAGCCGCAGCTTTTTTCGCCGCTTCTCGCATCTCGATACCGTCGGACACCCAGTCACCGATCTCGCGCGTCACGTCTCGAACTGCCCCGGCGATGATCATCGCGATGGAGCCGACGTGGTTGGCTGCACTTTCCGTCAACTCCTGGACGGTGTCCTTGCGGCGTTCGAATTTCCCGACCATCAAAGTGTGCCTCTCAGGCTGCTGTTCGCTGGCGCTCGACGATAACACCGGGAGGGGTCTTCGACTTGACCACACCGGGCGGCAGAGCGAGCTTGAAGATCTTGCCCCACACCGAACCGATCTGCTTGAAGAACCCACCGGTGTTGTACGGCAAACCGTACTTCACACACAATTCTTTCACCTCGGGAGCCAGTTCCGGATAACGATGCGCAGGCAAGTCCGGGAACAGGTGATGCTCGATCTGGTGCGAGAGGTTGCCGGACATGATGTGGAAGAGCGGGCTTCCCTCGATGTTGGCACTGCCGAGCATCTGCCGGACATACCACTGACCGCGAGTCTCGTCAGCCGTCTCGTCCTCGGTGAAGCTCTGGACGCCGGTGGGGAAATGGCCACAGAAGATGATCGAGAAGGTCCACACGTTTCGCACCAGGTTGGCGGTGACGTTGCCCGCCAGAGTGGTCACGAACAGCGGTCCCGTGAGAACCGGGAAGATGACGTAGTCCTTGAGGACCTGCTTGCCTGCCTTGTTCCACCAACCCTTGAGTAACGGCTTGACGTCGTGCCACTTGCGTTTACCTTGGATGACGTTCTCGATCTCGAGGTCGTGCATCATCACGCCCCACTCGAAGAGCACCATCAAGGCAAAAGCCCAGACCGGATTACCGAGGTAATAGGGGTTCCACTTCTGCGCGTCGTCAATACGCAGGATGCCGTATCCGATGTCGCGGTCTTTGCCGAGAATGTTGGTGTACGTGTGGTGCATGTAGTTGTGCGAGTGGCGCCACTGGTCGGCCGGGCACACCGTATCCCATTCGAAGACTTCGGAATTGAGCCCGGGTTCACGCATCCAGTCGTATTGACCGTGCATGACGTTGTGGCCGATCTCCATGTTGTCGAGAATCTTCGACACACTCAATGCACCGACGGCCGCGAGCCATACCGGGGGGAGGAAGCCGAGGTACATCAAGCCGCGACCCGCGACCTCGAAACCACGCTGCGCCTTGATGATCTTGTAGATGTACTCCCGATCCTCAGCACCGAGTGAGGCGACGGTGCGATCACGCAGTGCGTCCAACTCGCGGCCGATCTCCTCGACCTGCTCGTACGTCAGGACAACAGGAGCGTCGTTCTTCGCATCGGAACCGTTGCCGAGGAAAGGGAGGGTGGGAAGTGAAAGTCCAAACATGTCGGTCTCCAGACAGTCGAGAGAAAAATGGGACTTCAGATGTCGACGGTGACGTCGCCGACGGGAGCGCTGACGCACAGCTGGATCTTCTTGTCCGGCTCGTCGTCGGTCTCACCGGTGCGCACGTTGCGGGTACGACCCGCCTTCTTGACGGAGGTGCAGGAGAAGCAGATTCCCATCCGGCATCCGTATTCGGGATTGAGGCCCGCAGCTTCTGCTTGTTCGAGCAGTGTTTCGCCGGAGTTCTCGGCTGCCACTCCACTTTTGGTGAATGACACCTCGCCGCCGGCCTCACCCGGCTCGGCCACCGCGGGTGCGAACTCCTCGGTATGGAGCAAGTGCTCGACGTCGACCTCACGGAACACCTCGCGCACTCCCCGCATCAGTCCGGGAGGCCCACAGAGATAAGCCTGGGCGTCGACCGTTTCCGGATCAGCGATCCACGGGGCCACCGCGTCGAGGTGCCCACGGTCGAAGAAACCTTCGAGATCACCTCCACCGCTTTCGGTGTACACGAGTACCAGTTTCACGTTCGAGTTCTGCTCGGCGATGGTTTTCAGGGCGCGCGTGTATGCCACGTCGGCATCGGTGTTCGCGTAGTGCACGAACACGATCTCGCCCGAATGCTCCTCGTCCACGAGCGTCCGCAGCATCGACATCACCGGGGTGATTCCACTGCCACCACTGATCAGCAACACCCGACGCGGGCGGTCGACCGGGAGGGAAAACACCCCGTCTGCCTGCGAAAGACTGACTACAAGTCCCGGCGCAGCGTTGGCGTACAGATACTGCGACACCAATCCACCCGGATGAGCCTTCACGGTCAGCTCGATCAGCCCGTTGCGCGTAGACGCGCCCCCGGCCGGCGAGTAGCACCGAGTGTGACGAATACCGTCGATCACCACGCCCAACTGCACGAACTGGCCCGCCTGAAATCCACGCCACTGGCGAGTCGGACGCAGCGTCAGCGTGACGGAGTCTGCGGTCGGGTGGTCGACGGAAACAACCTGTGCGCGAATGTCACGAACGGTCGCCATCGGGTTGATCAGCTCGAGGTAGCGATCGATCTGATGTGGGGCGGCCATGGCTTCGATCAGTCCCACCAAGGACAGTCCGCGCCGAGATGCGGGCTTCGGTGTCGTGTTCTCAGGAGCAGATGCGATTGTCATGACCCTCCTCGTGTTTCGATTGCCGGGTAAATCGTTTGCCGGGCTGGCTTCCCCCGACTGCGTGAATTCAGTGTACAAATGTTCACCGAAGATAGTGTGACAGGTGCACACAAGTACATGTCAACAAGAATGTGACCCGAGTTACACGAGTTGCCGAAAGGAGCCGGGATGCCTGTACCTACACTCGACGTCGTGACGAAGGCCGGACCGGTGAACCCAGAGAACAGGGAACCCGACAACAGGGAACCGGAAAGCCGTGCCGCCAAAAAGGAGCGCACGCGCCAATCCCTCTTGGACACGGCAATGGACCTCTCGGCCGACCGAGGCTTCGCCGGAATCAGCTTGCGAGAGGTCGCCAGGGAAGCCGGGATCGTTCCGACTGCGTTCTATCGCCACTTCGCTTCACTGGAAGATCTCGGCGTTGTCCTCGTCGAGGAAAGCATGCGCATGTTGCGTCAGATGCTGCGCGACGCCAGGCGCAACCCCAGTACGAAGGACGCCACTACGTCACTGGGTATCCTTGTGCGACAGGTGCATACACACGAACGACAGTTTCGATTCCTCTGCCGTGAACGCTACAGCGGCGTCAGCGAGGTGCGACGCGCGATAGCCACCGAAATGCGGTTGTTCGTCAGCGAATTGACCCTCGATCTGTCCAGAATTCCCGGACTCGAAAGCTGGTCGTCGGACGATCTGGAAATGGCCGCCGATCTGATCGTCTCGACGATGTTCGGTGCCGTCGTCGAACTCCTGGACGCCGGGACTGCCGGATATCGCGACGAAGCCGCCGTCATCACACGAGCAGAGAAGCAGCTGCGGATCATCATGCTCGGAATGGCCACCTGGAATCCACCTCGAAACTGACCTCGGGTTCACCTTTTCGACGTACGGTGAGAGCCATGTCTTCCACGAGTACATTCGAAATCCCCGTTGGCGACCTCACCTTCGACGTACTGATCTCGGGCCCGGACGACGGTATTCCGCTGGTAGCGCTGCACGGCTTCCCGGAGAGCGCCGCATCCTGGGGCAAGGTCACGCCGCTACTGACCGCTGCGGGATACCGCGTGATCGCACCGAATCAGCGCGGATACTCCGCCGGCGCACGCCCGGAAGGTGTGGACGCCTACCGCATTGAGCACCTGGTAGCCGACGTCGTCGGATTGCTCGACGCACTCGGTCTGCCAGACGCACATCTTGTCGGCCACGACTGGGGTTCGGCGGTGGCCTGGCAGGTCGCCGGCCGCCATCCGAACCGGATCCGCAGCCTTACCGCGATCTCGGTCCCCCACCCCACAGCTTTCGGCTGGGCATTACGCGAGGACGAGGACCAGAAGCAACGCTCGTCGTACATCGGCCTTCTCCGGCAGGAGGGCAAGGCCGAGGAAGTGTTGTCGGAGGACAACTTCCGCCGACTACGCGCTATGTTCGACGGACAGATCGATCCTGAATTCGCCGACGAGCACATTCGTGTCCTGAGCGGGGAGGGCGCGCTGACCGGCGCCTTGAACTGGTACCGCGCGATGACCCGCGACTTCGGCGACATCGATCGCACCACGGTGCCGACCACGTACGTCTGGAGCACCGGCGACTCGGCGCTCGGCCGCGCAGGCGCAGAACGCTGTGGTGAATTCGTCGACGCTCCCTACGAGTTCGTCATCCTCGACGGCGGAAGTCACTGGATTCCGGAAGAGCGGGCCGAAGAGTTGGCCGAGGCGATCCTCGCGCGTGCAGGATCCTGATCGTAGCGACGAATTCGGCTCTATGTATGTTGTCATACATAGAGCCGAATTGATTCCACCACCAGGAGTTCTGCGATGACCGAGACCGTTGCACCACCCCATCCTTTTGACGCTGCTGTCGGATTGACGTCGCTCACCGCCGGTTTGTCGACCGGCGAAACCAATGCGGCGTACAACAACATGGTCGGACCTTTCGGCGGCGTCACTGCTGCCACGTTGCTCGAATCGGTATTGAAGCACCCCGAGCGACTGGGCGATCCGCTGTCGTTGACCGTCAACTTTGCCGGTCCGATCACCGAGGGCGCTTTCGAGATCTCCGCCCGCCCGGTGCGCACGAACCGCTCGACGCAGCACTGGTCGATCGAACTGTCTCAGGACGGCACCGTCGCCACCACCGCGACGGCAGTGTTCGGCACGAGGCGTGAGACGTGGTCGTCGACCGAGATCACGATGCCGGAGGTTCCGTCGGCCGAAGACGTTGCACTGCTGCCGTTCCCCGAGTTCATCGCCTGGGCGCAGAACTACGAGATGCGGTTTGTCGAAGGTGCGATCCCCGACCTGGAGTCGGGCGAGCACCCCGACTCGACTACGACGCTCTGGGTGCGCGATCAGCCGACACGCGCTCTCGACTACACGTCGTTGACCGCACTGTGCGACGTCTTCTTCCCGCGAGTTTTCCTGCGCCGAGGCAAGATGGCACCGGCCGGAACGGTCTCGATGACCATCTACTTCCACGCCGACACTCAGGCACTGACCGAACAGGCGGACAATTCAGTCCTGGGCACCGCGCGGACTCAGCGGTTCGGCAACGGGTACTTCGATCAGTCGGCCGAAATCTGGGGCAGTGACGGCGCATTGCTCGCTACGACACACCAGTTGGTCTACTTCAAGGACTGACAACCACCGCACTGTCCCCTTCCGGCGCCTTGACCATCGACAGGGCGGCGAGGCCGACACCGAGCACTACCAGCAGTCCGATGATGCCGGCGCGGTCGGCGCCGAAGAGCCAGGCGAACAGGCCGAACAGTGTCGGCGCGAGGAACGACACTGCTCGGCCTGTTGTCGCATACAGGCCGAACATCTGACCTTCACGCCCGGGCGGGGTGATGCGCGCCAAGAATGTTCGAGCCGACGACTGAGCAGGTCCGACGAACAGGCAGAGCGCGAGTCCGAAGATCCAGAACATCACAGGCCCTGACACCGCGATCAATATCGCGCCGACCACGATCATCGACGCGAGCGAGACGGTGATGACCTGCTTGGGTCCGATCCGATCGTCGAAGCGTCCGGCCACCAAGGCGCCGATCGCGGAAATCACGTTGGCGGCAACACCGAACAGCAGGACATCTGCTGCGCTGATTCCGTAGACGTTGACGGCCAGCACGGCTCCGAAGGTGAACACACCCGCGAGTCCGTCGCGGAAGAGTGCGCTCGCGATCAGGTACCAGATCGTGCGCCTGTCGACGTTCCAGAGTTCACGCAGATCCCGCCACAACACCCGATAGGAGTCGAGGAATCCGGCCTTCGACGCGCCCGGATCGACCGCGGGGCTGGGCAACTCGGGAACCTTGAAGAATACCGGGATCGCAAAAATCGCGAACCATACTGCGGCCAGCAGTGCCACCATCCGGATGTTCATACCGCCGTCGGTGGTCAATCCCAGGAATCCCCGAGTGTCGCCGTCGCCGACGATGAACCCGAAGTAACACAGCAACAGCAGCACGATTCCGCCGAAATATCCCATAGCCCAGCCGAAGCCGGAGACTCTACCCAGATTCTCCGGTGTCGACACCTGCCGCATCATGGCGTTGTACGGCACGCCGGCAAGCTCGAAGATCACCGAACCGATTGCGAGCAGTACCAATCCGAGCCATAGGTAACGGTAGTTGTCTTCGACGAAGTAGAGGCCCGCCATCGAGAGCACGGTGATGCCGGTAAGTATCGCGAGCGAGAGTTTGCGTTTGCCCGACGCATCGAAACGCTGTCCGGTGATCGGAGCGAGTATGGCGATGAAGAAGCCGGCAATTCCGAGAGCCCAACTGAGCCATGTAGTTGCCGAAATCGTGCCGGGCAGGTCGTCGCCGACCGCGTCGGTGAGATAGACCGAGAAGACGAACGTGAGGATCACGGCGTTGAATGCGGCCGATCCCCAATCCCACAGCCCCCACGCGAACACTTGACTCTTCGTGGCCGCACCACCGATGCCTGCGGGTGGCTCGGCCTGCGTGCTTGTGGACTCGGCGCTCATACGGCGAAGCCTAACTGTGCGCAGGCGACTCGGCGCCTCTCTCCGAGGTCGACATACAGGGCGTTCTATGCACCCGAGTTAGTACGCACTTAGTTGCATACGCACCTGAGTGCATAGATACTTTTTACATGGCACTCGAACATGCGTTGCTCGTCTCCCTTTCCGAACAGGATGCGTCGGGATACGACCTCACACGCCGGTTCGACAAGTCGATCGGTTTCTTCCACAGCGCGACGCACCAGCAGATCTACCGAGTCCTCAAGCGAATGGACGAGGCCGGCTGGGTGGAGGTGGAGGCCATTGCGCAAGACGGCCGCCCGGACAAGAAGATGTACCGCGTCAGCGACGCCGGCCGCGCCGAACTGACCCGATGGATCGCCGAGCCGTCCGAACCGAACCACCTGCGCAACGAGTTGGCCATCAAGATCAGGGCCGCAGCGCACGCCGATCTTCCCGCTCTACGACGCGAAGTCGCTCGCCACCGCGACGGCCACGCCGCCCGCCTCGACGTCTACCGACTCATCGAGAAGCGTGACTTCCCCAATCCAGCAGCACTTTCCGGCTCTTCGCTGCATCAGTACCTCGTACTTCGCGGCGGCATCCGCGTCGAAGAAGGCTTCACCGACTGGTGCCAAGAAGTTCTGGACGCATTGCCCACTGGCGAGCCCGCCACCGAAGCCGCTGGCGAGCCCGCCTCCGTAGCCACTGGCGAGAACGCCACGGAAGGAATTTCCCAGCCATGACGGATACACAGTTCCCCCGCCTGCTCGAACCGCTCGACCTCGGATTCACGACGCTGAAGAACCGCGTCGTCATGGGATCAATCCACACCGGCCTCGAGGATCGCGCGAAGGACACCGACCGCTTGGCCGAGTACTTCGCCGAACGCGCACGTGGCGGTGTGGGTCTGATCATCACCGGCGGGTACGCACCGAACCGCACCGGTTGGCTGTTGCCGTTCGGCGCCAAGCTGACCAACCACGTCGAAGCGCGCCGTCACCGCCGGATCACCAAGGCGGTTCACGACGCGGGCGGGAAGATCGCTATGCAGATCCTGCACGCGGGCCGATACAGCTATCAGCCGTTCAGTGTGTCCGCGTCGTCGATCAAGGCGCCCATCAACCCGTTCCGTCCGCGCAAGCTGACCGGCCGCGGGGTGCGTTGGCAGATTCGCAACTACATTCGCTGCGCGCGCCTGGCCAAGTCCGCGGGTTACGACGGCGTCGAAATCATGGGCGGTGAGGGCTACTTCATCAACCAGTTCCTCTGCGGGCGCACGAACAAGCGCACCGACCAGTGGGGCGGTAGTTCCGAGAACCGTCGACGCCTTGCTGTCGAGATCGTGCGACGCACACGCAAGGCTGTCGGCCCGAACTTCATCATCGTGTTCCGGTTGTCCATGGCAGACTTGGTCGAGGGTGGTCAGACCTGGGATGAAATCGTCTCACTGGCAAAGGAAGTCGAAGCTGCCGGCGCCACGATCATCAACACCGACATCGGGTGGCACGAGTCACGGGTGCCCACCATCGTCACCTCGGTTCCCCGAGCAGCCTTCGTGGACATCACCGGCAAGCTCGAGAAGCACGTCGACATTCCGGTAGCGGCCTCGAACCGGATCAACATGCCTGAGACTGCGGAAGAGATCCTCAACCGCGGTGACGCACAATTGATTTCCATGGCCCGGCCGATGCTCGCCGATCCCGACTGGGTGAATAAGGCCGAGCGCGGAGCCTCCGACGAGATCAACACGTGCATCGCCTGCAACCAGGCGTGCCTCGACCACGCATTTGTGCACAAGCAGGTCTCCTGCCTGCTCAACCCGCGCGCGGGCCGCGAGACCACACTGATCCTCTCCCCCACTCGGCGGACCAAGAACCTCGCCGTCGTCGGCGCCGGCCCCGCCGGACTTTCCGCGGCACTCCATCTTGCTCAGCGTGGTCATTCGGTCACGTTGTTCGAGGCTTCGGACAAGATCGGCGGACAGTTCGGGATCGCACAACTCATTCCCGGCAAAGAAGAGTTCGCCGAAACCATTCGCTACTACACGCGCATGCTGGACGTCGCCGGAGTGACCGTCAAGCTCGAAACCCGCGTCGCACCAGCAGATCTCATCGGCTCTTTCGACGAAGTGGTGGTTGCCACCGGAGTGACACCGCGCGTTCCCAAGATCCCCGGCATCGACAACCCGAAGGTGCTGACTTACGCCGAGGTCGTCCGAGAGGGCAAGCCGGTCGGTAAGTCCGTCGCCGTCATCGGTGCCGGCGGCATCGGCGTCGACGTCAGTGAATTCCTCACCCATCCGACCTCCCCCACCCTTCATCTGAAGGAGTGGAAGCAGGAATGGGGCGTCACCGAACCCGAGATGGCGCCGGGCGCGCTCACCACACCGGTACCGGAACTCTCCGAACGTGAGGTCTACCTCCTCCAGCGCAAGCCCGGACGCATCGGTGCCGGACTCGCGAAGACCACGGGCTGGGTCCACCGGGCAGCCCTCAAGAACAAGGGCGTGCACGAACTCTCGGGCGTCAACTACGAGCGCATCGATGACGCCGGTCTGCACATCACGTTCGGTGAGAAGCACGAGAAGCCCCGACTCCTCGAGGTCGACACCATCGTCATCTGCGCCGGGCAGGAATCGGTTCGCGACCTCGTGGACGAACTGACCGTCGCGGGTGTGGTGACCCACATCATCGGCGGCGCCGATGTGGCAGGAGAACTCGACGCCAAGCGTGCCATCGAACAGGGCACACGACTGGCCGCGAAGATCTGACCGGCTACGCTGACTGATTGTGAGCCTGCCGACACCCACAACCACAGCCCGCGCCGTCGTGACCGGCGCCTCCTCCGGCATCGGAGAGGCACTGGCCGCTGATCTGGCATCACGCGGACACTCCCTGATCCTCGTCGCCCGTCGCGGCGAGGTCATGGAGGTCCTCGCCGAGAAGCTTCGCGCCGCACACGGCGTCGAGGTGGAAGTCCGTGCATCGGACCTCTCCGACAGCGCGGCGCGTGCCGTTCTCGTCGAGGAGCTCGGTGGCCGCGACATCAGCATCCTGTGCAACAACGCCGGGATCGCCACCTTCGGCCCGATCGCCGAGCTGGACCCGGCGTACGAGCGTGACCAGGTCGAGCTCAACGCCGTCGCGGTTCACGACCTCACCCTGGCAGTGCTGCCCGGCATGCTCGCCCGCAAGTCCGGAGCGATCCTGATGGTCGGTTCCGCGGCCGGCAACATGCCGATCCCCAACAACGCGACGTACGCCGCCACGAAGGCGTTCGTGAACACGTTCGCGGAATCGTTGCGTGGTGAACTCAAGGGCACCGGGGTGAACGTGACCCTCCTCGCCCCGGGCCCTGTCCGGACCGAAACTCCGGACCCGGCCGAAGCGTCCATCGTCGACAAGCTCGTTCCGGACTTCTTCTGGATCTCGAGCGAGTACACCGCCAAGGTCTCGCTCGACGGCCTGGCCGAGAACAAGATGCGCGTCGTACCGGGCATCTTGAGCAAGGCGATGTCCGTCGCCGGCGGCTACAGCCCCCGCGCCGTCGTGGCGCCCATCGTGGGCACGTTCTACAAGAAGCTCGGCGGCTGATTCACGCAAACTTCTTAGACCACGCCATAGCAGACCATATAGTCGGTTAATGGCGATGCGACGAACACTGGCGGTAGGGGCAATCCTTCTTGTGACCGGAGGGTTGCCCTTACTGCTGCCTGCGACGGCGAACGCGTGCTCGTGCGCGTCATCGGCCTCACCGGAAGAAGCAGTGAGCGTCTCCAGCACTGTCTTCCTGGGGACTCCGACGGAGAAAACCTCGGACGGGTTCGAGGACACCTATCTGTTCGACGTCAGCCGCGTCTACAAAGGCGATCTTGCGTCGGTGACGTCGGTGGGGACACTCGCGAACGGGAACGGTTGCGGCACAAGCTACGTACTCGGAACCGAGCAACTGATGTTCGTTTCGGCGCCGTACGACGTCGACGCCGAACACGAGGGATACAGCTGCGGACCGGCCACCGAAACCGGGTTCGACATCCAAGCGGCGGTCGAGTCCGTGTACGGCGCCGGTTACGCCCCGAGTGCCGGCGGAACTCCGTCCGTTGGTGTGTCCGCCGACAGATCGACGGTCATCGGCGGAGGCGCCGCGGTGGCTTTGCTCGTGGTGCTCGGTTGGCTCGGATGGAAGCGGCGGGCACAGTGAGTCCACGGGCACAGTGCCGAGGCCGTCAGAGCCGCGTCAACCTCGTTCGACGGCGCGTCAAGTAAGCGTCAAGACTCCTCCCACCGGCGATCGTCAGGAGTAGATCTGAAAGTAGCCCGCAACACGGCGGGTCACCTTCAGGAGATCGACGTGACGCTACTCGAAATCTTCCCCTCCCTACGCGGCGCAATGACACCTCGTATGGATCCTGCGTTGTGGCCCATCAGCACTCGCCACGATCAAAGCGGGCGTGTCTGCATCGGCGACGTCTCCCTCGAAGAGATCGCGGACCAGTACGGCACACCGACGTACGTTGTCGACGAGGCGGACGTGCGGCACCGCTGCCGCACGTATCGAGAGATCTTCCCCGACTCGGAGATCGTGTACGCCGGCAAGGCACTGATGATCCGTGCGATGGCCAGCTGGGTCTCCGACGAGGGCCTCGGGGTAGACGTCTGTTCTGCCGGTGAACTTGCCATTGCTCTGGCCGCGGGCGTGGACCCGAAGCGAATCATCCTGCACGGCAACGCCAAATCGGTTGCCGAACTGAGAGCAGCAGTCAACGCCGGTGTCGGCCGAATTGTCCTCGACTCCCCCAGCGAAGCGGTACGCCTGGCGTCGGTGTGCACCCGCCCTCAGAAGGTGCTGATCAGAGTCACACCCGGCGTCGACATACACGGACACAAGGCGGTGTCCACTGGCATCTTGGACCAAAAGTTCGGTTTACCAGCATTTTCCGAAGAACTGGAACGTACGGTGTCCGTCGTCGCCACCGCGACGCACCTGCAACTCATCGGCCTGCATTGCCATCTCGGCTCCCAGATCACCGATCCCGAACACTTCCGCCCCGCGATCGAGACGATGATCGCGCAGATGGACGACATTCGACGCACACACCGAATCATCCTCACCGAACTCGATCTCGGCGGGGGGCACGGGATCGCGTACCTACCGGGAGATGCCCAACTGGATTTGACTCGCCTCGCTCACGTCATCGACGACAGTCTCGACGACGCCTGCACCCGAAACCGCTTCCCTCGCCCCGAAATCGTGCTCGAACCTGGCCGGGCGATCGCTGCGCGCGCCGGAGTCACGCTCTATCGCGTACAGAACATCAAGTCGATCAGCGGCGGACGGACCTTCGTTTCCGTCGACGGCGGGATGAGCGACAATCCGCGGGTGTCGTTGTACGACAGCCGTTACGACGTCGAACTGGTCAACCGACATTCGAGCGCACCGCTCCAGGAGGTCACGGTCGCCGGGCGGCACTGCGAATCGGGCGACGAAATCGCCGTTGGCGCCAGGCTTCCCGCCGACCTACACGAAGGCGACCTGCTGGCAGTGCCGTGTACAGGCGCCTACCACCACAGCATGGCGTCCACCTACAACAGCGTCGGCCGGCCGCCCGTCGTCGCTGTGCTCGGCGGTATTGCGCGGCCGTTGATCAGGCGCGAATCGATCAACGACCTGCTGGCCCGCGAGGTCGGTATCTGACCTCGCGGGCGTCTCAGCCTCAGCGCCTGCGGCGACTACCGGTGCCGAAAATGTTTCGCGAAATCTCCCGTCCCGCAGCCGAAGCCGCGGAGCGCAGGAAACTCTTGACAGCCGAGTTGCCCAAGATCTGCTCGGCGATATTGGGGCCCTCCGGTTCGGCCGGCGGCGGTGGCGGCAGGTCGGGTAGCGACGGAAGATCCAGGGACTGATCCGCCGTCGGAGCACCGGCCACCTTCGCCGTCAACTTCTCGTACGCCGATTCGCGGTCGATCGTCTGGCCGTACTTCTGATTGAGGGGACTCAACGACGCAGCCGCCTTGATCGCGTCGTTGCCGATGGTGTCCATCAGCGACCTCGGAGGACGAATCTTGGTCCAGGCCACCGGCGTCGGCGCACCCTTCTCCGAGAGCACGGTCACGATGGCTTCACCGATGCCGAGTGAAGTCAGCGCCTTCTCCAAGTCGTAGTGCTCGGTCTTCGGGTAGGTGCGGACAGTCTTGTTGAGTGCCTTCTGGTCGTCGGGCGTGAACGCACGCAGAGCGTGCTGGACGCGCGCACCCAACTGCGACAGAACCGAATTGGGAATATCGGTCGGAAGCTGCGTGCAGAAGAACACGCCGACGCCCTTCGAGCGAATCAGCTTGACCGTCTGTTCGACCTGCTGCAGGAAGGCCTTCGACGCGTCCGCGAACAGAAGGTGCGCCTCGTCGAAGATGAACACCAGCTTCGGCTTGTCCAGATCTCCCTCTTCCGGCAGCGTCTGGAACAGATCCGCGAGCACCCACATCAGGAAGGTGGAGAACATCGCCGGGCGAGCCGCCTGGGCACCGAGTTCGAACAGTGTGATCACACCGGCACCGCCGATGACCCGCAGCAGATCCTCGGTTTCGAGTTCCGGTTCGCCGAAGAAGGTGTCACCGCCATCGGCTTCGAGGTTGACCAACGCGCGCAGAATCACTCCTGCCGTAGCCGAGGAAACTCCGCCGATACCCTTCAGATCCGCCTTGCCCTCAGTACTCGTCAGGTGGGCGATGACCGAACGCAGATCCTTGAGGTCCAGCAGTGCGAGGCCCTGAGTGTCGGCCCAGTGGAAGATCAGTCCGAGAGTCGATTCCTGTGTCTCGTTGAGGCCCAACACTTTACTGAGTAGGATCGGCCCGAAGCTGGTGATCGTCGCGCGCACCGGGATACCGATTCCGTCAGTACCCAACGACAAGAACTCGACCGGCATCCCAGCGGGAGTCCACGAATCGTCGCCCGTCTCGACTGCGCGAGCCTTCATCTTTTCGCTTGGTTCCCCCGCCTTCGACAGCCCCGAGAGGTCGCCCTTGACGTCGGCCATCACGACCGGCACACCCGCGGCGGACAGCTGCTCGGCAATGCCCTGCAGCGTCTTGGTCTTGCCGGTACCCGTCGCACCGGCGATCAGGCCGTGACGGTTGATCGTCGCCAACGGAATCCGCACCCGCGCGGAGGGATCTGCCACTCCGTCGATCACCACCGAGCCGAGCTCGAGTGCCCGCCCCTCGGATGAGTAGCCCGCCGCGATTTCAGCTGCAGCACCCGACGGCGTCGCGGCAGCGGGGGTGTCGGGGGTGGCTCCTGCGGATGCTTCGGCCTCAGCGGCAGCAGCTTCCTTCTCCGCTTCCTCAGCAGCTGCCGCAGCTTCAGCGGCAATCCGAGCGGCTTCGGCAGCGGCGGCCTTTGCAGCTTTCGCCTTCTCCGCCGGCGTCAGCGGCGCGGCTCCGTCCTTCGGATCCACGGTCATCGAAAGCCCTCCTCGTTGCAATGCGGCGAAGTTCTTGTCATCACCCGAGCGCAGTCCTGCACGCACCCGAGTTTCCACCGCAGACCTTATCCCGCGCCCACGCGCACTACTGTGTTCCTGGTGCAGGACAAATTGGTATGGATCGATTGTGAAATGACCGGGCTGCGACTCGAGTCCGACAAACTCATCGAGATTGCGGCTCTGGTGACCGACAGCGACTTGAACATCTTGGGCGAAGGTGTGGACATCGTCATCCACGCCGACGACGACGCGTTGGCTGCCATGCCCGACGTCGTGAAGAAGATGCATGCAAAGTCGGGACTGACCGAAGAGGTCCGAAAGTCGACGGTCACCCTCGCCGAGGCGGAGAAAGAAGTGCTCGCGTACATCCGCAAACACGTTCCCGTCGCCGGTACGGCGCCCTTGGCAGGTAATTCCATCGCCACCGACCGCGGGTTCATCTCACGCGACATGACGGCGCTGGACACCTACCTGCACTACCGGATGATCGACGTCAGCTCCATCAAGGAACTCTCCCGCCGCTGGTACCCGCGAATCTACTTCGGTCAGCCCGAAAAAGGTCTCGCCCACCGAGCGCTCGCCGACATCAAGGAATCCATCCGCGAACTCAAGTACTACCGCGGCACTGCATTTGTCGCGGCGCCCGGACCGTCGAGCGCGGAGATCGCAGCCGTCGTAGAGGGCTTGGGTCCCGCCTGACCTGCCGATTGGCATCCTGACCGACTTTCGCGCTAGTATCTCTTTCGTCAAAGCAGCCGGGTCAAACCGGTGGCCGAGGCAATGGTGGGCGTAGTTCAGTTGGTAGAGCACCAGGTTGTGATCCTGGCTGTCGCGGGTTCGAGTCCCGTCGCTCACCCAAGCGGAACCCCCGAGAATGTCGAAAGACATTTTCGGGGGTTCTTTTGGTTTGTGCCCCCACCCCATCCCATCCCTAAACTCCCCCTCCACAGCCGGGTGAACGTATCGCTCCCCTTTTCTGACAGGGGCAGCGATACGTTCACCCGAAGTGGGTGGGGTGGCGACCGCGACAAATCGCGCGCACCCGAGCAACCCGTGCCCGGGCAGAGCGAACGTACCTCTGGTCGCCTCAGATGGACCGAGAGGCACTTTCGCTCGCAAAAGGCGTGCAGATGCAGAATGCCCCCAACCGGACGGTCGGGGGCATTCTGGCGTTCAGCGCTTCAGGGACGAACTCAGACGTCCGCGTTGCCGGTCTTCCAGACGCTCCAGGGGATGTTCCAGTCACCGAGGCCGTCGGTGCCGGAGAGAGTGCCGCCGACGGTGTTCTTGACGACGACGATGTCCCCACGCTTGGTGTTGTCGTAGACCCACTTGGCGTTGGACGGGCTCAGGTTGAGGCAGCCGTGACTGGTGTTGGAGTAGCCCTGCTGCCCGACCGACCACGGCGCCGAGTGGAAGAAGATACCGCTGTAGGACATTCGGGTCGCCCAGTCGACGGGGGTCTTGTAACCCTGCGCCGAGGTGACCGGGACGCCGTACGTGGACGAGTCCATGATCATGTTCGCGAAGCGGTCACCGATGATGTAGACGCCGTTGTCGGTAGGAGTGCTGTCCTTGCCCATGGAGGTGGGCATGGTCATGACAGTCTCACCGTTGACCTGGAAAGTGACCTGCTTGGTGTTGTCGTCCGCCGTGGCGATGACGGCATCACCGATGGTGAAGGAACTCTTCGCGTCTTCCTGCCCGAAGACTCCCTTGCCGAGATTGCGCCCGTACACGTTGACGCTCACGTCGACCTTGGTGCCCGGTGCCCAGTAGTTCTCCGGACGCCAACGGACCTCACGATTGTTGACCCAGTAGAACGCACCTTCGACGGCCGGAGTCGTGGTGACGGTGATCGCAGCTTCGGCAGCCTTGCGATCGGGGATGTTCTCGTCGAACTGCACCGCGATGGGCTGACCGATGCCGACCACGTCACCCTCGTTGGGCAAGACATACGGCTTGGTGACGTTGCCGGGTGCGCTGGTGGTGAAGGACGTGACCGTCGTACTTGCGCCACCCAATCCGAATGCGCGGGCCTCGATTTTGTACTTGCGGTTGTAGCCGAGTGGCTCGGTGGTGGTCCACGACGCACCGTCGGCAGCAATCGCGCCGGCAACTGCCTTGCCGTCCTGATTGACCATCGTCACGTCGGACAGAGCGCCGTCAGCGACGTTGATCTTGACCGGGTCGCCCGGCGAGAAGCCGACAGCGCCGTCGGCAGCGGTCGAGGTGAGCTTCGGCTTGATGAGTTCGGTGAGCGGATTGGAATCGATCGGCGCCGACCCTTCGGTACTGACGTCCTTGCCGCCCGACGTGCACGCGGTCATCAGAACGAGAGCACCGAGAGACGCCGCGATCATCGCCGCGCCCTTCGACGCTCGACCGTTCCCCCCGCGCACGGACAGACCCCACCTTTGACGACTCATCGTTCGACTCCGCTTCACAATTTCTCCGACTAACTTCCGCGTCACATGCGAATCCCACTTACCGGAAGGCAAGTGGGACTTGCGGTATGACTGCGCTGCACCAATGATGCCAGGCGCGCTCGTTACCAACGGTCATGAAAGGCCACGCCGTCAGTAACGTTCAAGTATCAATCGCTCCGAACCGTCCGTTTTGTTACCGCTTTCAGCTGATTTCCTCCGATCGGACTACAGCGGTGACGCCTCCACCTGGCGATTTGCTCCCGAACCGGCGATTCGGCTAATGTTCTGTCTCGCAAGAGCGAGCGCCTATAGCTCAGTTGGTAGAGCAAGTGACTCTTAATCACTGGGTCCGGGGTTCGAGTCCCTGTGGGCGCACTTGCAAAGGTCCCCACCTTCTTCGGAAGGTGGGGATTTTTCTTTGTGTCGTGGTGAACAGGATGTGGTGAATAGACTTCACAGTTATCGGAACCACGGCCTGGAGGATTGATGACCGAGCGCGAAACCACACCGGGCAGCGAGCTGGCATTTGCCGGTGTGGCGGGTCAGGCCGCTCTGATCCGGTCCGGAGAAATATCGGCCCGCGAGCTCACCGAGAACACACTTCGCCGTATCGAACGCCTCGATTCGACGCTCAATGCTTTTGTGCGAGTTCTCGCAGACGAAGCGCTCGACGAAGCGACACGTCTCGATCAGCGCCAGGCCGACGGCCACAGCCTGGGCCCACTGCACGGAGTTCCGATCGCGATCAAAGACGAGAACGACGTCGCCGGAACGCCGACGACGTACGGCGGTGCGGCAGCAACTCGCATCGCATCGGCCGATTCAGAGGTCGTCCGGCGGTTGCGCGAGGCCGGCGCGGTGATCGTCGGCAAGACGACGATGCCCGAGTTCGGCATCTGGCCCTTCACGGAGACTGCTGCAAACGGCTACACCAGAAACCCTTGGGACACCGGCGTATCCACGGGCGGATCGAGCGGAGGATCTGCGTCGGCCGTCGCGTCAGGCATGGTCGCAGCGGCAATCGGTGGCGACGGCGGCGGTTCCATCCGACTGCCTTCGGCGTTCTGCGGGTTGTTCGGACTCAAACCGCAGCGCGGTCGGGTGAGCACCGCGCCGAACCGAAACCTCTGGCGCGGACTCGGCACGCTCGGCCCCCTCACTCGTTCCGTCGAGGACAGCGCGCTCGTGTACGACGTGATCACCGGTACCACCGGGACCGACGACTACACAGCCGAAACGCTCCGCACCAGCTTTGCCGAGTCAGCCGCGTCGGCGCCCGGGCCGCTTCGCATTGCAGTGTCCACCCGGAGTCCGGTCCGGGGCGTCCGCCCGTCCCGGGAGGTCGTTGCCGCGGCGCATTCGATCGCAGAGATGTTGAGCGCGTTGGGACATCACGTCGAAGAGCACGATCCCGAGTACCCGGACGCAACTGCAGCGTTTCTCCCGCAGGTACTCGGCGGCGTCCGCGACGAAGCACTGCGCGTCGATCATCCAGCGTTACTCGAGAAGCGCACACGAGCACTCGCGTCGATCGGCCGGATAGCCGCTCCCGCGCGCGTCGGGAAATTCGCTTACCGCAAAGGTGAGCGAATCGCAGCGACGGTCAACCAGGTCTTCGACACCTTCGACCTGGTCCTGATGCCGACGACGCCCGCCTTGCCGCGCCCGATCGGACAGCTCGAAGGAACAGGCCTTCTGTCCGCAGTCCGTAAGGCGTTGCCGATCGCCGCCTACTGTTCGATCTGGAATGTCTGCGGCAACCCGGCGGCCGCTGTGCCCGCCGGGTTCTCCGAACGCGGACTCCCCCTGAGCGTCCAACTGGTCGGGCGCAGCGGTGGTGAACCGACGATTCTCGCCGTCGCACAGCAGTTGGAAAGCACCGTCCGCTGGCCGGATTCGCACCCTCCACACTCGTGAATTCCGGAAGCGATGTAACCATCGTCACCACGATGAACACGCGTTTTGCAAACTCCTGAGCCTGTCGGCTAATGTTCTGTCTCGCAAGAGCGAGCGCCTATAGCTCAGTTGGTAGAGCAAGTGACTCTTAATCACTGGGTCCGGGGTTCGAGTCCCTGTGGGCGCACTTGCAAGAAGGCCCCCACCTCACCAGGTGGGGGCCTTCTTCATGTGCTGTCTTCGACAACTCGGGTCAGCGAATGATCTTCCGGACCACGAGTAGTCCCACCACTGAACCGACTGCGATCAGCGCGTACTTCACTGCCGGCTCGTTGAGCTTGGCGAGCACCGTCTTCTTGGTGTTCTCGACCAGCCGCTTCGGGTTGGTGCGGACCGTCAGTTCGTCGAGTGTGCTCGCGAGCTGGTTACGCGCCTTCTCGATCTCGCGCTCGATGCTCTCGGTGTCCCTGGGCACGTGTCCTCCAACTTGTCTGTGTTCTGCTGCTCTGTGTGCGGGTCTGCTGTGCGGACGCAGCGCGCCGACACTTCGCTCTACCGTAGAGGAGCAGAATGCCCTCGCGCCCACCTGCCGCGCAATTTGTCGACTAACCTCGATTCCCGTGACCGAGAACAGTAGATTGTCCGCCGGCGACGTCGCGCCGGATTTCACGCTCCCCGACGCCGACGGCAACGAGGTTTCGCTCCACGATTACCGCGGCCGCAAGGTCATCGTGTACTTCTACCCCGCGGCCAGCACCCCGGGGTGTACCAAGCAGGCCTGCGACTTCCGTGACAGCCTCGCCGAACTCAACGGCGCCGGCCTCGAAGTCATCGGAATCTCACCGGACAAGCCCGCCAAACTCGCGAAGTTCCGCGATACCGAAGAGCTGACCTTCCCGCTTCTCTCCGATCCCGAGAAGGCGACGCTCGAAGCCTGGGGCGCGTTCGGTGAAAAGAAGATGTACGGCAAGACCGTCCAGGGCGTCATCCGCTCGACGTTCCTCGTCGACGAGGAAGGCAAGATCGAGGTGGCCCAGTACAACGTCCGAGCCACCGGCCACGTCGCCAAGCTACGACGCGATCTGTCGGTCTAACTCCCGTACCTGGCCAAGAACAGCGCTTCCGCGAAAGCGAGATTCTCGATCTCCGACGGGTCGACGCTTTCGTCAGGTGCATGAATGCGGCACTGCGGTTCCTCGACGCCGATCAACGCGATCTCCGCGTCGGGGAACTGCTCGGCCAGTGCACTGCACAGCGGTATCGATCCCCCTTGTCCGGCAAATCCCACTTCGCGGCCGTAGGCATCGGTGAGCGCGGACTTCAGCTGCGCGAAACCTGACCCCTCCGTCGAGGACGAGAACGGCGATCCCGTCGATTCCGGTACGACCTCGATGTGGACGCCCCACGGCGCCGCTGCCAGGAGGTGGTCGGTCAACAACTCCTGTGCCTGCGCCGGATCCGTGCCGGGCGGGACGCGAAGATTCAGGCGTGCGGACGCGCGTGGCGTGATCGCCGCCGCCGAGCCCACGACCGGCGGGCAGTCGATACCCAGAATGGTCAATGCCGGACGAGCCCACACCTGCTCGGCGACCGAACCGGAACCCGTCAGCTGCACACCGTCGAGTACTCCAGCATCGGAGCGGAACTGATCGTCGTCGTAGCCGACCCCGGCCCATTCTTGGTCGTTGGTCAAGCCTTCGACGGTGGTGTTTCCGGCGCTGTCGTGCAACGTCGACAGAATGTGCACCAGCGCGGTGATCGCATCGGGCGCCGGCCCACCGAAGACACCGGAGTGAATCTCACCCTCGAGCGTCGACACGTGGACCACCACGTTGGCGATCCCGCGTAGTGACGTCGTGATCGTCGGCTCCCCGACCTCCGTGTTGCCGGTATCGGCGATCAGGATCATGTCTGCCGCGAAGAGTTCCGGCCGCTCGCGCACCAGATCCTCGAGACCGCCGGTGCCCATCTCCTCCGAACCTTCGGCGACGATCGTCAGATGCGCGCTCGGATCCACACCGGCAGCGGCAAGCGCTCGCAGCGCCGTCAAATGCATGACGACGTTGCCCTTGCAGTCGGAAGCGCCGCGTCCGTACCACCGTCCGTCGCGCTCGGTGAGGGTGAAAGGCGGCGAGCCCCAAAGCTCTTCGTTTCCGGGCGGCTGAACGTCGTAGTGGCAGTACAGCAGAACGGTCGGGGCGCCGGCCGGGCCTGGTCTACGCCCGACGACCGCGGCCGAACCGTCGGAGGTCTCGATCGCCTCGATATCGGCGAAACCCTGATCACGGAATGCCTCCAGCACCCAATGTGCCGCGGCTGCGCATTCTTCCGGCGGGTACTGCCGTGCATCGGCGACGGACTTCATCGCCACAAGTGCTTTCAGATCTTCACGGGCACGCGGCATGAGTCCACGTACCGCGGTTCGCAGTTCTTCCGTCATCGTCTCCCTCTCCTCGGCGTCGAATCTCGGTGTGCCCGAAGAATCTCAGTCTGCCCGAATCAGATGAAAGGAGTCGGCAGGATCGCCGGTGCGCCACACCGCGCAGCAACCTCTTCGGCTACTGGACAGGTGGTCACCTAGTATCGAGTTGTGGCTACAGCATCGGGACTCGTGTGCGCGCACCTGCGCGGTGCGTTTCGACCGATCACGACCGCCGAAGTAGGTGGCCGATGACACCGGATAACGCACAAGTCCCAAATTCGACAGAAAACACCGATAGCCTGGAAGATGTGCAGCCCACGACTCGTCAGCGCGCGCGGCGGCGAGTCGACCCTGCACTGGAAAATCCCCAGAGCCTCGAAGAACCGCAGGAACTGCTGCCGCGCAAGCGTCCGACGCAAGAACGCAGCCAGCGTAAATTCGACGCCCTCCTGGCGGCGTCACGTGAACTCCTCACCGATGTCGGATTCGAATCGTTCACCTGTGAAGAAGTCGCGGCACGTGCTGACGTCCCGATCGGGACGCTCTACCAGTTCTTCGCGAACAAGTACGTCATCGTCTGTGAATTGAACCGCCAGGACCTCGTCGGAGTCCAGCACGAGCTTGCCCAGTTCGGCGGCGAAGTGCCCTCGCTCGACTGGCTGCGGTTCCTGAACAGTTTCGTCGATCACATGGCCGGGCTGTGGACGTCTGATCCGTCGCGCCGCGAGGTCTGGCTGGCGATGCAGTCGACACCGTCCACGCGGGCCACCGGCGTCATTCACGAGAAGCAGTTCGCCGAGACTGTCGCGAAAATGCTGGGACCGTTGACGCCGCGTACGCGGCGAGATCGTCGCCTGATGATGGCGGAAGTCCTTGTCCACGTAGTGTATTCGATGCTCAATTTCTCGGTTCAGGACGGTCAGTCACATGCCGACGCTGTCGCCGAACTGAAGAGGCTGATGATCGCGTATCTCCTCGTTGCCGAGAAGGAATCGCGCACGAAGGACTAGTCGAACGGCAAAGAGCCGGTCTCCCTTTGGGAGACCGGCTCTTTCGTGTCCGGTGGTGTTACTCCGGTTCGGATTCGATGACCGCGAAAGCGCCGGCCATGTCCCCGTCGTGAGTGAGTGAGATGTGGATCGTCACTCCGGTGAGGTGTTTTGCCACGTCACCGCGAAGCCGGATGCCGGGGCGACCCCAGGCGTCCGAGACGACTTCGATCTGATTGTGGATCATCTCCCCCAGCACCGGCGGGCTGGCGAAGAGAGCCGTCGACCAAGCCTTGATCACTGCTTCCTTCGCTGCCCAACGCGCCGCGAAGTGTCGTGCCGGTTCGGAGCTCCGGGTAGCGGCGTCTCGACGCTCGCCCGGTGTAAAGTTGTCGAGCATTGCCGTTCCCGGCCTGTTCAATTGCTCGGCGAACTCCGACACCGTCACGAGGTCGAAGCCGATACCCAGAACTCCCATACCGTGATTATTACTTGCAGCCGGGCAGATTCGAGCGGTACACCTGATCTGCGCCGAGTCGTGCGTCCTCGCTGAGCAGCATGTCCGCTTCGAGCTGACGCGAGGCCTTGGCCGGCGTTCCGTCGGCGCCGAGGCGACGATCCGCCGGACGCTCGTAGAGGCTGTCGCCGCCGCACATCGCCTTGGTGAGACGACGCTGACCGTCGATCGTCCGCTGCTGCGCCGCCGCAACATAGTCCGCGCGCTTGTCGGCCGGAACCGACTCGACGAATGCCTGCGGGTGCACGACTGCGATCAGTCCGGAAACGTGACCGAAGCCGAGGCTGGTCAGCAGTCCGGCGCGCAGCGGAAGCTGCTCACCGAACTTGAGCGGCTGACGTGCCCACACGAGGTGCTCGAACTCGGCCATCTTGTCGTCGACGCAGTCGAGGCTGCGGTTCGGCGGGACGATGCCCTGGCTCAGTACCTGGCAGAGTCCGATCAGCTGGAAGGCTGCGGCACCACCCTTCGCGTGACCGGTCAGGCTCTTCTGCGAGACCACGAACATCGGCGCGCCTTCACTGCGTCCCAATGCCCCGGCGAGGCGCTCGTGCAGCTCTGCCTCGTTGGGATCGTTGGCGGCAGTGGAGGTGTCGTGCTTGGAGATCACGGCGATGTCGTCGGCGCTCACTCCGAGAGCGTTGAGCGAGAGTGCGAGCTGTGAATCCGCTCCCCCACGTCCGGCGCCCAGTGCTCCGAGTCCCGGTGCCGGGATCGAGGTGTGGACACCGTCGGCGAACGATCCGGCCCAGGCGACCACACCGAGGACGGGCAGACCCATCTCGAGTGCCAGGTCACCGCGAGCGAGCAGAATCGTTCCGCCACCGGCCGACTCGACGAATCCGCCGCGGCGACGATCGTTTGCACGCGAGAAGCGGCGATCTTCGATGCCCTTGGCGTGCATGTCCTCGGTCTTCGCAGTGGCCGACATGTCGCCGAAGCCGATGATGCCTTCCGTGCTCAGATCGTCGAACCCGCCGGCAACAACCAACTGTGCCTTGCCGAGTCGGATCTTGTCGACGCCTTCTTCGACGGATACCGCTGCCGTGGCGCAGGCGGCGACGGGGTGGACCATCGCACCGTAGCCGCCGACGTACGACTGAACGACGTGCGCGGCAATGACGTTCGGCAGCGCTTCCTGCAGGATGTCGTTCGGGCGGTTCTCGCCGAGCAGCGTGTCGATGTACAGGCTCCTCATGGAGGTCATGCCACCCATGCCGGTGCCCTGCGTGTTGGCAACCAGGCTCGGGTGTACCCAGCGGAGCAGTTCGCTCGGGGTGAAGCCGCCTGTAAGGAAGGCGTCCACCGTTGCGACGATGTTCCAGAGACCGACGCGGTCGACCGAATCTGCCATGTCCGCGGGGATGCCCCACTTGGTGACGTCGAAGTTGGTCGGGATCTGGCCGCCGACGCTACGAGTCAGCTTCATCTTGCGCGGGACGCGGATCTCGGTGCCTGCGCGGCGGGTGACCGTCCAGTCTCCGGACTCGGCGGAAACCGTCGCCGTCGTGTTCTCCGGATCGGATTCGACGAAGGCCTGAGCTTCGGCCTCACTGCCGACCACGAAGCTCAGATCCTTGTCCAGGAACACGGAGGTGAGCAGCGGAGCGGTGTTGTCGATCATCGCGCCCTCGTCGACGTAGCGACGGATGCCGCAACGCTCGACGACCGCGTCGTGGTACTTGTCGGCGATTTCCGCCTCGGGTACCAGGTCACCGGATTCGACGTCGTACCAACCCGGCTTGGGGTCGTTCTCCCAGACGATGAGTCCGGTGTTCCACGCCAATTCGAGAACGCCTGCGGCAGAGAGCTGCTCGTCGACCTCCATCTCGAAGCGGGTACGCGAGGAACCGTAGGGTCCGAGCTCTCCGGCGCCCACGATGACCACGAGGTCCGCGGGGGTGACGTCCAGTTCGGGCCAGCTCGGAGCCTTGACCGAGTCGTCGATGCGAGCCGGCGCGGGCAGTGCCAGGATGCTGGACTCGTCGACAGCCTCGTCGACAGCTTCGGCGATCTCGGCAACCTCGGCAGCTTCCTTGGCCAAAGCACCCAGATCCAGGTTGGCCTCGGACAGTCCGCCGGTCAGGTCGACCTCGAGCGGAGCCTCTGCAGCAGCGCGACGCGACTCACGCGTTGCCGTCTTCAGTAGCTGGGTCGCCATCTCCTGGGTGGACCAGGTGCGGACGCCCGCTGCTTCGACCGCGTCGACGATCGGATCGTTGTGACCCATGAGTCCGGTTCCGCGAACCCAACCGATGACGGCGTGTGCCAACGTGACCCGCTCGGCCCAGTTGCGCTCGGCCTTCCAACGGTTCACCACGGCGATCAACGAAGCCTTGGCCTCACCGTAAGCACCGTCGCCACCGAACGTTCCGCGGTTCGGCGAACCGGGCAGCACCACGTGCAGGTGCGTGTCGACGTCGCTGTCGTAACCGATCTTCGACAGACCGCCGATGAGGCGCTCCACCGACCAGAGCAACACGCGCATTTCCATTTCGGCGCGAGCGCCGGCGTCGGAAAGTTCACCGCCGACACGGGGAGCTGCGAACGGGAAGAGCATCGTCGGCGTCATGGCGGGCTTGATGAGCTTCTTTGCGCCGCCTGCGTTCTCGGTGGCCTCGTTGCCGATCCAGTCGATCAGTGCGTCGACGTCGGTGTACGACGCCATGTTCGCGGGAACCACCCAGAGGGCGGCACCGGCGCGAGCGTTCTCGCGGTACAGGTCGCGGTAGAAGCCGAGACGCTGACCGTCCAGTCGCGAAGTGGTCACGAATACCGTTGCGCCACCGGCAAGGAGCTTGCCTGTGACCGCTGCCGCGATGGAGCCCTTGCTGGCGCCGGTCACGACTGCGACCTCGCCTGCCCATTCGGGTGCGTCGGATTCTGCCGCCGTAGCCGCATCAGCGATGCGGGTGTAGACCTCGGCGAGCGCCGTGCGGCCTTCGTCGGTTGCACGGGTGGCCCACCACTTCGCCTGGGCGGCAACGGTGTTACCGGCTCCGATGAAGTTCTCGACCGAGAGGGTCTCACTGCCCAGCCAGATACGCGCAAGATCCTCACGCGCACTTGCCCAGCGGTCGTCGAGCAGCACTGCCTTCTGCGCGTCGAATGCCGGAGCAACCAAACGCGGCCAGTCGGAGCCGAGTTCAGCCGAGACCAGGTCGACCAGTTCGGTGTCCTCGACCGTCGCGACTGCTGTTTCTTCGTTCAGTCCGAGCTGCTCGAGCACCAGGCGTGCGGCCGAGGCCAGAACGCCGTTGCGACCGGTGATGTTCTCGGTGAACTCACCCAGAGCGGCTGCGTCGACGGTTCCGCCGCTTCCGCCGCCGGTAGCCGGCAACGAGACGCTGACTCCGCGAGCAGACCCGACCGAGGCAACTGCGCTGTCGATGACTGCGTCCACTGCTGCCGCGTCGGCCAGTGCGCCGGAGCTCAGGCCACCGAGGTCGCCGCCGCGGATGCTGGCGCCGTCACGGGTACCGAGAGCCACTGCTGCGGTGACGTGGTGTGCCCAGCCGTCGCCCAGTTCCCAAACCTTCTTGACGCGGTCGGCGATGTAGCCGGGGCGCTTGCCCGAGGGGCCGAAGACCTTGCGCAGGTGATCGTTGATCGAATCGGAGAGCACCGGTCCGAACGGCTTGTACGTACGGGCGAGCTTGTCGACGGTTGCTCCCAAGGAACCCATGTCGGCGTCTGCGGCACCGTCGATGGCGCCGAGAGACAGCTCGGAGCCGAGGTCGACCAAGAGCTGGTTACGACGCGAGGAGACGCCGTCGCACAGTGCCTCGATCGTGTCGGCGGGGCCGACCTGATCGGGACGGAGCTTGGTCCACAGGCTGATCAGGACCTTCGTGGCATCGGGCGCCTTGAAGGTGAGGTCGTCCGGACGCGGTCCGCCCGAAGGAGCAGCGGGAGCAGCAGCGACCGGAGCGGCAGCTGCGGCGACCGGAGCCGCCTGCGCGGCGGGGGCTTCGATCTCGTCGTCGTCATCGACCGCCGGATCGACGTCGGTGCCGTAGACGATCGCAGCTTCACGCTCGACGTTGAGAACCTCGACCGGGTAGCCGAAGCGGCCCGGCAGCTTGAGGGTCTGCGACGCCAGGTTCGCGACGGTCGGGGCAGCGCCGAGACCGATCTCGACGAAGCGCTCGACCCCGAGTCCACCTTCGGACTCGTCGCCGAACAGCAGGTCCTGCGTCTCGATCCAGCGAACCGGGCTGGCGAACTGCCACGCCAGCAACTCGATCAGGATGATGCGGGACAACTCGTGAGTGCGCGTTGCGTAGCGCTCGAAGTCTGCGAGGACTTCCTGCAGCGGCTCGGACGGCACCAAGTCGGCAATTTCCTGAACGAAGTCACGACGCAGCGAGAACGGCTTCGGCACCAGGTTCGGGATGTAGCGGCCGATCAGGATGTCCGGGTCGATGTCGTGCGGGAGCAAGTCCTGCAGGCATACGCGGAAGTCCGCGACGCCGCCGCGAAGCACGGTGGAGTGGAACGGAACGTCGATGCCGGGGACCTGGATGTATGCCCGCTTGCCACCGAATTCTGCGCGGCGACGGTCGATTTCGATCTCGAGTGCGTCGAGACCGGCTACCGAACCGGCGATGGCGTACTGGCTGCCACGCAGGTTCAGGTTGACGATTTCGAGGAACTCACCGGAAGCCTCGGCGACACCGGCAACGAAGCCCTGCACGTCGTCGTCGGAAACACCGATCTGCGACGGGCGAATAGCGGCCATGCGGTAGTCGGAGCGTCCGGCTTCGTCACGGGGAACGAGCTGGTGCATCGCAGAGCCACGCTGGAAGACGACCTCGAGAAGTGCTTCGAGCGGGAAGACCTCGGCAACAGCGGCGAGTGCGTTGTACTCACCGACCGAGTGACCGGCCAGAAGCGAATCCTCGATGAAGGTTCCGGACTCGCGCAGCTCGGCAACCTGAGCAACACCGAGAACGGCCATGGCCACCTGGGTGAACTGCGTCAGGTGAAGGACGCCGTCGGGATGCTTGTGCTCGACACCGCGCGCCTTGACGGTCACCGGGTTGTCGCGCACGACAGCGAGGATCGAGAATCCGAGTGCCTTGCGGGTGTGCTTGTCGGCACGCTCCCAGACGTCGCGCGCGGCCTTGGAGCGGGCGCGGGCGTCGAGGCCCATGCCCGGGCGCTGGATGCCCTGGCCGGGGAAGGCGTAGACGGTCTTGGGTGCGGCGGTGCGACCGGTGGCGACCATGACCAGTTCGCCGTCGATGCGGCAGCCTACCTCGACGATTTCAGCGCCCTGGTCGATACCGACACGGTCGACGCGGACGTCGATCTCGGCACCGGGGCGAACCATCCCGAGGAAGCGGGCGGTCCAGGCGGTCAGGCGGCGCGGCGGAACGCGGGTCTCGGCCGGGTCGACTGCGGTGACAACCTGCTGCGCTGCGGCGGAGAGCCACATGCCGTGCACGATCGGGGTTCCGAGTCCGGCCAGCAGAGCGGCGTTGTCGGAGGTGTGAATCGGGTTGTGGTCACCGGAAACCTGAGCGAAGGCGCCCATACTGACCGGCGCGAGGATCTTCGCGTCACGGCGACGACGACGTGAGGTGTCGACAGCCGCATCGCTGATCGATCCACCGGCGCGAGCCGGGTCGGCGAGTTCTCCGGCACCGGTGCGGCCGCGGATCGCGAAACGCTCGGTCATGGTGACGACTGCGGGGGCGTCGAGGCCCTCGCCGAGCATGGCACCGACCTCGACCTTGACCTCGACGACGCGACCGAGGTCGGTGTCGAGAACCGAGGCGACCTC
Organism: Rhodococcus sp. NPDC060176; assembly: GCF_042728675.1. Taxonomy (NCBI): domain Bacteria; kingdom Bacillati; phylum Actinomycetota; class Actinomycetes; order Mycobacteriales; family Nocardiaceae; genus Rhodococcus; species Rhodococcus sp. NPDC060176. The sequence goes on along the minus strand of NZ_JBHWYS010000006.1, from coordinate 32,752 downwards.
GGCGTTGACGACGAGAATGCTTGTCTCGGAGGGAAGCTCACCGACGAAGTCGACGGTGTGGTCGAGGTGGACCAGGTCGAGCATGCCTTCGATGACGGAAAGACTGTCGAGCTTGGCTGCGCCGAGGACGGCGAAGACCGCGGGCCAGCATGCTCCGACGACGACGTCCGGAACAGCCTTGCCGCTGACACTGAGCGTGGCGGGCAGGCCGGAACCGGTGACACCGGCGTGATCGGCGATGCGATCGGGAACCCACGCGACGTTGAGTCGGGCCTTGCCGTTCTTGACTGTCGGAAGTTCTTGTCCGGCAGCAACTGCCAGCAGCGCGGACATCGCACCTTCGGCGTCTGCCTCGGTGACAACCGGAGCGCCGCCGTCGATCACGGACTCGGGGATGGTGATCGTGATGTCGACGGACTTGTCCGCCACCAACGGAACCGAGAGCAGCACGTGCGAGGAATCGACGACGGTCAGGCTGGACCCGGTGGTGCCGTGTACTGCCTTGTCGGCAGACTCCGCACTCCACTCCTCGAGGTCGCCGAGACGACGGACGGGGTTCTGGGTCAGGCGGCCGGCCCACTGGAGGTCAGGAGCCGAGAGGACGGCGTCGAGAAGTCCGGGTGCGGAATCCTGGTGGCGACGGCTCGCAAGTGCAACCGGAGTGGTTCCGGCAGCAACCAATTCGTCGTAGGTGGCCTTCTCGAAACGATCGAGCAGGTCGCCGACCGGCTCGTCGACACGGGTGATGCCGGCGACGGCAACGGTGCCGGGGATGACGCAAACCTGATCGGCGGTGTAGCGGGGATCGTGTGCCTGCCACAGGGAGTCGCTGCGCCACCAGCGACGCACGTCACCGTCGACAACGGGAACGAAGTTGACCGGCTTGCCCGGTGTCTTGCAGAGCGAGATGAAGAACGAGACGTCTGCGGGATGCAGAACGGTCGTCGAGTAGTCCGGGTACGACGCCTGCAGTGCGCAGATCGCAGCCTCGGGACGCTCGAGGGTCTCGGCATCGCCGAACAGTGTGGGGATGGGACCGCGGTCGACCGGGTGCAGTCGCGCCTCGGCGCGCTGGAGCATCTCGCCGAAGCGAGCACGCCAGGTGATGTCGAGCCACGGGCTCGAGGTCGCCTCGACGATGGCGTCCTGAATATCTGCGCCGCAGTCGAATTCCTTGGCGGCGTCGATCCCGACGGTCAGCTCGAGGTAACGACGCAGCCACTGGGCGTACGTCATGGTCTCGACGTCGCCGAAGTATGGCTTGGCGGTGACGTCGAGGGCGGCGATGATCTCGTCGCGGCGCTCGGCCACTGCCTCGGAATCGCCGGCAACCTCGTCGAGGAGGCGTCCGGTACGCGAAGCCGCGTTGTCGATCTCGTGGATGTCGGCACCGAGCTGGCTACGGCCAGAGGCCATTCCGCCTTCGGCAGTACCGGCACCGACCCAGTCCGGCGTACCGGGTGTGTCGACGAGAAGCTGCTTGACCTCGGGAGAGGTGGTGGCCTCGAGAGTCGCCATGGCTGCAGTGCCGACCAGGATGCCGTCGACGGGCATGGCCGGGAAACCGGCTGCGGCAGACCAGCGTCCGGTCAGGTAATCGGCTGCGCGCTCGGGTGTTCCGATGCCGCCGCCGACGCAGATGACCAGGTTCGGACGCGTGCGCAGTTCGGCGTACGTGTCGAGGAGCAGGTCGTCGAGGTCTTCCCACGAGTGGTGTCCGCCGGCGCGGCCGCCTTCGATGTGGACGATGACCGGGAAGTTCGGAACCTCGTTGGCAATGCGGATCACGGAGCGGATCTGCGCCACGGTGCCGGGCTTGAACGCGATGTTGGTGATGCCGATCTCGGACAGCTCGTCGATGAGGGCAACAGCCTCTTCGAGTTCCGGGATACCGGCGGTGACGATGACGCCGTCGATGGGAGCACCGGCAGTACGGGCACGCTGCACGAGGCGCTTGCCACCGAGCTGCAGCTTCCACAGGTACGGGTCGAGGAACAGGGAGTTGAACTGGACCGCGCGGCCCGGCTCGAGCAGCATCTTCAGTTCTGCGACACGGTCTTCGAAGATCTCTTCGGTGACCTGTCCGCCACCGGCGAGCTCGGCCCAGTGACCGGCATTGGCTGCCGCGGCAACGATCTTGGCGTCGACCGTCGTCGGCGTCATGCCTGCGAGCAGGATCGGCGAACGACCGGTGAGCTTCGTGAACGCGGTCTCGACGCCGATGCGGCCGCCGGGGAGCGCAACGGGCTTCGGCGCGAATTCGGACCACGAACGTGAGACCTCAGGCGCAGCACCGGGAGTGAGCAGATTGCGGTGTCCACCGCGGGTGGCTGCGGCGATGATGCCGACGCCCTGTCCACGAAGCGAGGAGGACGTCATGCGGGTCAGCTGATCGCTGGGTCCGAGATCGAGAATCCACTTGGCGCCGGCGGAAATTGCACCGTCGACAGCCTCGACCCAGTCGACCGGATCGACGAGGACACCCTGCGCGAGTTCGCGCGCACGGTCCGCGTCGAGACCGCAACGGGTTGCCCAGCTGCCGACCAGTTCGACGGCCTCGGCCAACGCGGGGTGATGGAAGCCGATTTCGGTGTCGAGAGGATCGAAGGACGGAGCGAAGACGGAACCGCCGCGCTTCTTGCCCTCACGCTCGCGGGCTTCTTCGGCTTCGATCTGCTCGCAGCGCTCTTGCACGCGTGCCAACTGAGCGGGCGGCCCGGCAAGGACGACACGGCGACGGCCGTTGCGGATGGCAAGGACAGCTGCACGCTCGGGAGCGACACCCTCGGCAAGCTCGGCGACGATGGCAGCAAGGCGCTCGGGATCGACGCCCGAGACCGCGACCATCGGCTTCGCGGAGGCGCCGGCGATGACGCCGCGGCGACGGCCGACCAAGCTGGCAGCAGCACCGACGAGTTGTGCGACAGCGAGGAGCTCACCGTCGTCGTTGCCCTGGGCGGCTACGGCAGCCGTGGCAAGAAGGCCCTGCGAGTGGCCGATGACAGCAGCAGGCGGGTTGCCGGCCACATCCAGACCCTGAGCGGAGAGGGCACGCAACGCCGCAAGCTGCGTGAGGAAGACACCGGGGAGCGACACCGGAGCTGCGGTGAGCGCTGCAGCGGAAGGTCCCGCCGACTTCTCACCTTCTTCTTCGTCGACGATCTCGGCTTCGAGCATCCACGCGATCGGATCGAATCCGACCGGGCGAACCACGAGGAGATCCTGTGCGACGGGTGCAAGGCGTGCGGCTGCATCATTGACCAGATCGGTCAGAACGGGTTCCAGGCCGTTGTCACGGCTGAGCTCCTCGAGCGAGGTGAGCCAGGGAGCGCCCTGTCCACCGAAAGCGATTGCGTAGGAAACGCCGTTGTTCAGCGAATCGACGAGGGCACCTTTGCTGGTCGTGCGGGACTGTCCCCCATCGACGCCGAAACGGCGTCCACCCTTCGAGTCGCGTCCGTTTCCTGTAGGTGTCGTGTCATCGATCGTCACGCGTACGTCCTCTCCTGGTCACCTCTGCGGCGAGGTGGGATTTGCGGTGTGCCGCCCGGCTGAAGTGCTCGCGAATTCGTCGAGAGAATCGACGGAGTCAGGGCGTTCGTGCAAGACAAGGTTTACACAGAATCATGAGGATTTCCTCACGTTTGTCGACGCCCTCGAAATCTGGACTTTCAGGGCCGTGATCTTCCTCACGAGAGTTCGAGAAAGTGACTCGCGAGTAGGTCGCGAACGCCCTGCCTGGGACTGTTACCGGGATTTTCAGAAACCTGAGGAACCCCTCATATTTATTGTTACCAATTCGTGACCTCCTTGACGGACGGTCGATCCCGTGCGTTTGCGGCCACAATCTGTCGGACCCCCTCGCTACGTTCAGCGCGTCCACACAGGACAACTTCTCGGGGGGAGAAATCGTGGAAGACACAGACATAGTCAGAGCCGTCGAATTCATCGGCGCCGAACTTCCGCGCGAGGCGTGGCCGCACTGGAATCAAGGCTGGCCGCTCGAGTCCGAAGCGGCCCTTCTCGACGCGATCTTCTCGTCACGCGCCGCGTACGGAACGCCGAGGACCGGAGTCCGCGCTGTCGTCGACCGTTGGCGCACGCACCGGTCGGTGGAGGCCGGCGAACATCTCGACAACTTGTCCGCTCTCGCCGCCTTCACCGACCGTGGCGACGAACTCGCAACGGTTCTCGGCAATCGCCAGCGCGTGCCGGGCAACTACTCCACCAAGGCCGAAGGTGTAGCTCGCGCAGCCAAGGCGCTCGTCGAAGCCGGTTGCCGGTCCAGTGCCGACGTCGAGGACACCGAAATCCTCCGCTCGGCAGTCGTCTCCGTTCCGGGCCTCGGCCCGAGGACCTTCGAGACGCTGGTGTTCCTGTCCGGGAAGTTGACCGCAACCTCGATAGATCTGCTTGCACGGTTCGCCACCGAGGCGAGCAGCAGCGAGGAATTGTTGTCGAGCACCGACGCGGCTGAATTGCTTGTTGCGGTGTCGGAACACCTCGACGTCGATGTTCGGACACTCACCCACGCTGCGTGGCGGTATCAACGGACGGCTGAGCAACCGCGCCGGTCGAAGAAAACCACCACCCCGGCGGCAGCGGATCCACTCGGCGAATCGGCCTGAGAGCAGGCGGGCTCATCCCGACCAGGGTGGTGTTCCCGCGAGCGATTCCACTCGCGTATCCTTTGAATTCCGCGCGCGAGTGGCGGAATTGGCAGACGCGCTGGATTTAGGTTCCAGTGTCTCAGGACGTGGGGGTTCAAGTCCCCCCTCGCGCACAACGAAGGGCCCCGCCGGATCTGATCCGGCGGGGCCCTTCCAGTTCTCAGCGCTTTCGATCCTTGTCCGGTGGAGTCATGTACGTCGTCCGACTAGGCGTCAGCCCCAGACGGACCGAGCTCTCCAACCACGTGATCGCCGCTGCCGTCGGATCCACCACCGGAACATGAATCCCTTTGCCATGCAGCCTGTCTCGGACCGCGCCGGTAACACCGAGCATGCCGGTGCAACCTAGAACGACGGAGTCGGCCTCGCCGTTCTCCACTGCTGCAGACGCCTGATCGGCCAGTCGATCGATCAGCACCTCGCGATCGGTTAGTCCGAGCACCGGCAGGTCCACGACTCGAATACTGCCCAGCCGATTGTCCAACCCGTACCGCCGAGTGAGCGATCGGAGCATCGGCACGACGTTCGGCAAGATGGTCACGACACCGACCCGATCGCCCAGACTCATCGCTGTCAGAAATGACGGCTCGAAGCCGCCGACCACCGGTGCGTCGATGATCTCGCGGGCGGCATGCACTCCGGGATCGGCGAAACATGTGATGAACACACCGTCCACGCCGTCGACTGCCGCTTCTTCGACCCTCTGCACGATCCCGGGACCGGCAAGGGCCACGTCGTACTCACTCTCGATGCTCGCCGTACCCGAGCGCAGCGAAACGACGTCGACCGTCGTACCGGGCGCTGCCCAGTGCTCCACCTCGGCTGCCACAGCAGGCGTGAGTGTGGTGTCGATGACCGGACGAATCACTCTGATGTGCATGAACACTCCCCTGTTGTCGGATATGCCCGAGGTTATCGATGCATCACCGCCGGGAGAATGTGGTCAGTGCCTGGCGTTGCGGGTGAGGATGGGCATAGCGCACATGCTGCTTCCGCGACACGCCGTGGCACGGCCTCTACGACACGCCGTGGCACGGCCTCTACGACACGCCGTGGCACGGCCTCTACGACACGCCGTGGCACGGCCTCTACGACACGCCGTGGCACGGCCTCTACG
>NZ_JBHWYS010000006.1:0-26871 GCF_042728675.1 Rhodococcus sp. NPDC060176 | reverse complement strand
CTACGACACCGTGTCGGAGATCGCAGGGCGAGGCACTATAGCTCTCAGGTACCGTCTTAGTGTGTCCAAGAACGCTACTAAACGCCGACCTGCGCTGATTCTGCTGGTCATCGTGTCAGCCGCCGGCTGCCTCGCGCTCGGCTGGTGGCAGTGGGAGCGCTTCGAAGCCGTCGGAGGCTCGGGACAGAATCTCGGGTACGCGTTCCAGTGGCCGCTGTTCGCGGCGTTTGTCGTGTACGCGTATCGCAAGTTCGTTCAGCTCGAAGACGTGGACCCCGAAGAGGCCGAAGCCGAGGAAGCCGCCGCGGAGCCGCGTGAGATTCCCGCCGACCTCTTGCCGCAACGCCCGCAGGCCGAGTTCGACGATGTGAACCTCGACGTCGACGATCCCGAAGCCCGCCAAATGCTCGAATACAACGACTACCTTGCGCAGCTCGCCGCTCGCGAGTCCGATAGGAGCACGACGTGAGTACCGGTTCGGAAGCGAGCATCGCTACCCCCGCAGTCAACGCAGAAAAGCAGAAGAAGGTTGCGTCGGCGCTCGTCCGATACCGCGTTCTCGCTTGGATCACGGGTCTGTGGCTGCTGTTCCTGACCGGTGAGATGGTCTACAAGTACCTGATTCTGGACAATTCTGCGGATGCACCGGCGTGGTTGTTCTACATCGGCCAGATCCACGGTCTGTTCTACATGCTCTACCTGGTCTTCACGATCGACCTCGCGATCAAGGCCCGGTGGAAGCCCGGTACGACGGTTGCCACCGCGCTCGCCGGCACGATCCCGTTCCTGTCGTTCGTGTTCGAGCACAAGCGGACTGCCCAGGTGAAGCAGGCTTACCAGCTCTGAGAGTTTCGACAAAGTACAGCCCTGAACGCAGATGCGTTCAGGGCTGTACTTTTCGGATTCGGTTCAGCCGGCCAGTGCGGCCAACGCCGGAACGAGCTGCACGAGCGCTCTCCCCCGATGTGACGCCGCGTCCTTCTCGGCCGGGGTGAGTTCTGCGGCAGAGCGGGTGTCGCCATCCGGACGGAAGATGGGGTCGTATCCGAAACCGCCGTCTCCGGCCGGTTCGCGGCCGATCACCCCACGCCATTCGCCGCGCACGACTGTCTCGTCGCCGCCAGGGATCACCAGTGCACAGGCGGAGACGAAGGCCGCACCGCGCCGCTCGTCCGGCACGTCTCCCAGCTGAGCCAGCACCAGGGCGGTATTCGCGCCGTCGTTTCCGTGAGTGCCCGACCACCGCGCGGACAGCACACCCGGCATACCGTTCAGCGCATCTATCTCGACACCGGAATCGTCTGCAATGCACGGCATTCCGGTTGCCGCAGCGCCGTCACGCGCCTTGGCGAGCGCATTCTCCTCGAACGTCGCGCCGGTCTCGGGAGCCTCGGGGAACGGCGGAACCTCGTCGAGGCCGACCAGCTCGATTCCGTTCACTCCGGCTGCGTCGAGAACTCGGTGAAGTTCCTTCAGCTTCTTGGCGTTTCGGCTTGCAACCAATACTCGTACGCTCACAGCTCAAGCACCGAACTTCTTCTTGGGTTCCGGATTCTTCGGTTCGGGGAGCGCCCCGGGATACGGCTCGGCCAACGCCTGACGCTGGATCTCGAAAAGTTGCTCGCAACCTGCGAGCGCGGAGTCGAGCAGCTTGTCCAGCGTCGAGCGTGGGAACGTGGCGCCCTCACCGGTTCCCTGGATTTCCACCAGAGTGCCGGTATCGGTGGCCACGACGTTCATGTCGACCTCGGCACGCGAATCCTCTTCGTACGGAAGATCGAGACGCACTCGTCCGTCCACGACGCCGACGCTGACGGCCGCTATGCCACACGAGATGGGCTGCGGGTCGGAGAGCAGGTCGGCAGCGCGCAGGTACGTCACGGCGTCGACCAGGGCCACGTACGCCCCCGTCACTGCCGCGGTGCGAGTGCCGCCGTCGGCTTGGAGGACATCGCAGTCGAGGGCGATGGTGTTCTCGCCGATTGCCGCGAGATCGATGCACGCTCGAAGTGATCGGCCGATGAGTCGACTGATCTCCTGAGTGCGGCCGCCGACCTTGCCCTTGACCGATTCGCGGCCACTACGCGTGTGCGTGGCGGCGGGAAGCATCGCGTATTCGGCTGTCAGCCAACCCAAACCGGAACCCTTGCGCCAGCGGGGAACCCCCTCTTCGACGCTGGCCGTGCACATGACGCGCGTGTTCCCGAACTCGACCAGAACGGATCCGGCCGGATGACTGGTGAACCCGCGGGTGATCTTGACCGTGCGGAGCTCGTCGTCCGCCCTACCGTCTTCTCGTGTAGTCACCTTCGTGAGCCTAGCGGTCGCCCGCTCGGAGCTGCATCGAATGTGAGGGGAATCAGATGTCGTAGACGCTTCCGGCGGAGACTGCATGGACCGGTCCGGAGAATTCGGATTTCGCTTCGGCGATCACGTCTTCACGGGATGTCCACGGCGGGATGTGCGTGAGGAGAAGCTCCTTGACGCCGGCGAGAGCGGCCACTCGGCCGGCTTCCTTGCCGGAGAGATGGACTCCCTCTGGCCGATCGGGACTGTCGGTCCACGACGCTTCGGAGAGCAACACGTCCGCATCGCGCGCGAGTTCGACGACGTTGTCACACATGCCGGTGTCGCCGGTATAGACGAGCACGCGGCCGTCGGCGCCGGTGATCCGGAAACCGTAAGCCTCGGGCGGGTGATTCATCCGACGCGCGACGACGCTCAGTTCTCCGAACGTCACCGGCTCGTTCTCGGCCCAGAGTCGGACGTCGATGGTGTCGGAGATGTCGTCCATCTCGCCGGCACACTCGGCGGAGGACACTCCGATGCGGCAGGCGGTGTCGGTGGGGCCGTAGACGAGAGCGCGGCCAACCGGCGGGTTGGGGTGATAGCGACGCCAGACGAGCAGGCCGGGCATGTCGAGACAGTGGTCCGCATGAAGGTGCGAGAGCAGGATCGTCACTTCGCCCGGATCGGCGTATCGCTGCAACGCTCCCAGAACGCCCGGGCCGAAGTCGATCACGAGCGGCGGAGTTCCCGGTGCCGTGAGCAGGTATCCCGAAGCCGGTGAATCCGGACCCGTGACGCTGCCGGAACACCCCAGGACGGTCATGCGCATACCGGTCATGCTGCCACGTCTACCCGTCTGGGAAAAAGCTCTTGGTCGTTTTGGCGCGTCGAAGTCACACCGCAGTGTGGGTGTGACCCACGTCCGTTCAGAAACTGGGTGGTCGAACGGCCGGTGCCGAACCTGAGCGCTTGGCCCTCTCCCCCGACGTCAGTGCCCAGGCGGCCACCACGCCGCCGATCGCTCCGAACAGATGTCCCTGCCAGGAAACGCGAGGATCGCTCGGCAGAACGCCCCACAGCACTCCGCCGTACACGACGAAGACGGCAACACCGATCAGGATCTGCGTGAAACTTCGCGTGAAGAATCCGCGCACCAACAGGTAGGTCACCCAGCCGAAGATCAGCACGGACGCACCGACGTGATTCGAGTTCGAACCGGCGAACAACCAGGTTCCGACACCGCCGATCACCCAGATGATGCCGGTAGCCGCGAGTCCGCGCGCGATTCCCGACACCAGCACGAGGAAACCGAGGATCAGCACCGGAATGGTGTTGGCGATCAGATGACCCCAGTCGTCGTGAAGCACCGGGGCGAACAGGATTCCCCACAGCCCGTCGAGCGTGCGCGGGGTGACGCCGGCATTCTGGACGTTCTGACCGGAGATGACATCCACGATCTCGATCACGTAGAGCAGGATCGCGAAGCCGCCGACCAACACGGCCGACTGTTTCCACACCGAAGGCGGACCGGATTTCGGTGCCGGCGTTCGGGTGCCGAAATCCGGACTGTTGAAATCCATCGTCATCGTGTGCGTCCTCCACCGTCAATCCGGTTTTCTGATCGGTCACTAGCAACCAGGCTCAATTCGAGGTTACCGCCGATTCCAGGAGCGATGCCTAGAGAAATGCGGACGGAAAGAGTTCGCGATAACTCGGGATTCCGGCAACCGACGTGGCGTCGAGAATGGCCTTCACGATCGCCCGTTCGACCACCTGCGCCGAAGCCGCGCACACCGCGTCGAGTATCGGCAGATCGTTCGGGAAAGCGGCCGGAACCGCGATCTCCGAATTCGGAGTGTGATCACCGGTGGCGAGCGCGAAGATCGTGTCGCCGTCGAGCGGTGAATGCGCGGGCCGAATCGCACGGGCCAGACCGTCGTGACCGGCGACAGCGACGCGTCGGCACCCGGCTTTGGTCAGGGCGGCGTCGGTGGCGACGACGCCGATCGTGGTGTTGAGGACGGTGCCCTTGGCAGCGACGGCATTGGCCGCCGCAAGTTCGGACGCGTCGGGAACCCTGAGGCCGAACGACTCCGCCCCGTCCGAGCCGACGCCCCACGGCAAACCTGTTCGAGGGTCGAAGACCGAACCCACCGGGTTCGCCACGATCACAGCGGAGACCGTCGTGCCCTCGGCGGGGCCGTCGGCGATCACGACGCTCGCCGTTCCCACCCCACCCTTGAGCGCTCCGGCTCTCGCGCCTACTCCGGCACCGACCGTGCCCGTGGCGAATTCGCGCGAAGCGGTGTCGGCAGCGAGGAATCCGAAGTCTCCGGTCGGACGAACGGTCCAGTCCCCCACCGGCAGATCGAAGATCACGGCGCCGGGGACGATCGGTACCACCTGACCGGGAGCCCCCATCGCGATCCCGTGATCGTGTTCCTCGAGCCAGCGCATCACGCCGTCGGCCGCGGCCAATCCGTAGGCACTACCGCCGGTCAACAGCACTGCGTTGACCTGCTGAACCGAATGGCTCGGGTCGAGAAGGTCGGTCTCTCGGGTACCAGGCCCGCCGCCCCGGACGTCGACTCCGGCAACCACACCGGCCGACGCGAGCACGACTGTGCACCCGGTGGCTGCGCCGCTTCCGAGGGTGACGCCATCGTCGAGCTTGTGGTGATGGCCGACTGCGAGGCCGGCGACATCTGTCAGTGAATCAGTGGGCCCGGTCCGCGTCGTAGTCATGGCATGAGCGCCTGGACGAGGGAGTCCTGCATCCACGTCAACCAGTGATAGACGTCGAGATGCGGGGCACGCGGGTCGTCGGGTTCGAGGCTCTCCGGGGTGTCGGCGTCGATGCCGAGATTGGTTCCGAGCGCGAGACGGACGTCGTTGAGCGAGGACAACCAGGCATCGGCCTGTTCCTGCGTGAGAACGACCTTGCCGCCGGCCTCGGGAAGCGAGGCCAACAACGTACGGGCGGACTCGCGTTTGGCGTCGATGATCTCGGGCTCGTGCAGACTGCGCAGGGCACCATTGACGTTGGCCCCCGCGTCGTCGAGATCGTCACTGTTCGGGGTGACCTTGTCCGGGTCGGTGCGCTGGAAGTCGGGAAGCAGCCGCGCCAACACCGGATTGTCGGGTGTCTCGGAATTGCCGGTCCGAAGGCCGGTCAGCGCGGCGAGCTCGTCTTGCGGCGCCGAAGACGCACGCTCGTCGAGAAGCCCGGTCACCGACTCCACGAGGGAGCGTAGAACCGCCGCTTCGTGACCGTCCATCTCGGACTTGAACTTCACTCCGCCGAGTGAACTCTTCCTACTCCACGTCCGCACGCGTCGGACTCCCGTCTACGAGTTGGGCGAACAATTCGGTCGAAATAATGGTTCTCAGGTGTCGTCGCGTTGCATGGTGGCCCAGAGACCGGCCGCGTGGAGGCGACGCACATCGGCTTCCATCTTGTCTCGCGAACCGCTCGAGACGACGGCCTTGCCCTCCGAATGAACCTGCATCATCAGATCGGTGGCCTTGGCTTTGCTGTAGCCGAACAGCTTCTGGAACACGTAAGTCACGTAGTGCATGAGATTGACCGGGTCGTCCCAGACGATGGTCACCCAGGGCCGATCGGCGGCTTCGATGGTCGCAACAGCCTCCGACTGCTCGGGCGTGGCTTGAGGAGAAGAAGCCGTAGCGCCTCTCATCGTTACGTTCGCCGAGTAAGTGTCGGACACGGTCGCGCCGCCGAAAACCATGTATCCAGGGTACGGCGCGACGAGAGGCGACAACACCCACCCACGTCGTCTCGCGCATAGAGTTGTGTGCGTGCCTACGCAAATTTCCGACATCCGCGACGCCGGTGCCAGCACCGCACTGCTCACCGATCAGTATGAACTGACCATGCTCTCGGCGGCTCTCGCCGACGGATCTGCCTTCCGCAACTGCAGTTTCGAGGTATTCGCACGGCGGCTGCCAGACGGTCGTCGCTACGGCGTCGTCGCCGGTACCGAGCGCTTACTCGACGCGCTCGAGCAGTTCCGATTCGGTGAACCGGAACTGGCGATCGTTGCGAAATTCCTCGACGACACGACCGTCGAGTGGCTGCGCAACTACCGATTCTCCGGCGACATCGACGGTTACCGTGAGGGCGACTTCTACTTCCCCGGATCACCGATCCTCTCGGTCCGCGGAACGTTCGCCGAGTGCGTCATCCTCGAAACCTTGATTCTCTCGATCCTCAACCACGACAGCGCGATCGCTTCGGCCGCAGCCCGGATGGTCAGCGCAGCGGGCGGTCGACGAATGATCGAGATGGGCTCGCGTCGTACACACGAACAGGCAGCGGTTGCCGCTTCACGTGCCGCGTATATTGCCGGTTTCGACGCCACCTCCAACCTCGAAGCCGCGCGGCGTCACGACGTGCCCAGCGCGGGAACGAGTGCACACGCTTTCACCCTGCTGCACACCACCGAAGACGGTCCGGACGAAGCCGCGGCATTCCGCGGTCAGGTCGCCGCTCTCGGCGTGTCCACCACGTTGTTGGTCGACACCTACGACATCACCGAGGGTGTGAAAACGGCTGTCGCCGTTGCCGGTCCCGAACTGGGCGGAGTGCGCATCGATTCCGGCGACCTCGGCGTCCTTGCTCGCCAAGTACGCCAACAACTCGACGACCTCGGGGCCACCAAGACTCGCATCGTCGTCTCCGGCGACCTGGACGAGTACGCAATCGCAGCCCTGCGCGCCGAACCCGTCGACTCGTACGGCGTCGGTACTTCACTGGTCACCGGATCAGGAGCCCCCACCGCCGGCATGGTCTACAAACTTGTCGAGGTCGACGGGATTGCGGTCGAGAAGAGAAGTACCAACAAGGCATCTCGCGGCGGCGCCAAGAAAGCACTGCGCGTAGTGCGCCCGACCGGAACGATCGTCGAAGAAGTCATCTACCCCGCCGGCTCACCGTCACCGGTTTCCGAAGCGGACGGCGCGACCGAACTGTTGATCCCGTTGGTTCGTGAAGGCAAGGTCGTCGAGAGCGCACCGACGCTCGAAGAGAGCCGTGCAGTTCTGAAAGCCGGGCTCGTGAGCCTGCCGTGGGAAGGGCTCAAGCTTTCACGCGGAGACTCGGCTGTGCCCGTTCGATTCTCCGGAGGTGAGCACCGGTGAGTGCTAAAGCACTGATCGTCGTCGACGTTCAGAACGACTTCTGTGAAGGTGGCGCTCTCGCAGTCGACGGCGGTGCTGCGGTTGCGGGAGCCGTCAACGATTTCGTGAACTCGCACGAGTACGACGCCGTAGTCGCGACCCGCGATTTCCACATCGATCCTGGGGCACATTTCTCCGAAACTCCCGACTTCGTCGACAGTTGGCCGGTTCACTGCGTCGTCGGGACGGCCGGCGCCGAGTTCCATCCGGCATTCGACGCCTCTGTCGCCGGTTCGGCGATCTTTTCCAAGGGCGCCTACAGCGCGGCCTACTCCGGTTTCGAAGGAGCCGCCGAGGACGGCACGACGCTCGAGGACTGGCTCCGCGCCCACGAGATCACCGACGTGGACGTGATCGGCATTGCCACCGATCACTGCGTCAAGGCCACAGCCATCGATGCGGCGCGCGCAGGATTCGGCACGACAGTCCTTCTCCCCTTCACCGCGGGTGTGTCGACCGCCACGATCGAGTCGGCATTGGTGCAGATGCAGGAGGCGGGAGTGCAGCTGATCGGGCGAGACGAGGCCGCGTCGGAAGAAGACTCGATTGCCGGGGAACTACCCCGGGAATCATCCGTGGACGTTTCTGACGTAGGGATCCATTAACCTTCGTGGGTGGCCGATCAACTCCCGAACGTTCCCGAACTGCTCCAGACAGCGGTGCGGTCGCTCGGCGGTGCCGAACGAACCAGCCAGCTGACTATGGCGTCGGCCGTGGCGCACTCGATCGACACGGGCGAGCATCTGGCCGTTCAGGCTGGCACCGGTACCGGTAAGTCGCTCGCCTACCTCGTTCCGAGCCTGCGCCACGCGGTCGAATCGGGGCGCACCGTCGTCGTGTCCACCGCTACCATCGCGCTTCAGCGTCAGCTCGTCGATCGAGACCTGCCACGGCTCGCCGATGCCCTGAAAAAGCCACTCGGCCGACGCGCAGAGTTCGCAATCCTCAAGGGCCGCAACAACTACCTGTGCATGAACAAGATTCACACGGGTGCGTCCGAGCAGCCACCCGAGGACGAGTTGTTCGATCCGTTCACGGTCTCGCGTCTCGGCCGGGAGGTTGTCCGCCTCACCGAGTGGTCCTCCGACACCGAAACCGGTGATCGTGACGAATTGGTGCCAGGTGTGTCCGATCAGGCGTGGCGGCAGGTCAGCGTTACCTCCCGCGAATGCATCGGCAAGAACCAGTGCCCTGTCGGTGAGGACTGCTTCGCCGAGCGCGCCCGCGTCGAGGCGTCGAAGGCCGACGTCGTCGTCACCAACCACGCACTGCTCGCCATCGACGCCATCACCGGCATTCAGATCCTGCCCGACCATGACGTCGTGGTGATCGACGAAGCCCACGAGTTGGTCGACCGCGTCACCGGCGTGGCGACGGCAGACCTCACGGCCTCTTCGATCAGTGCGGCGGCCAGGCGTTGCGGCAAGATCGCCGAAGAACAGGACGCCGACCGACTCGAAGCTGCCGGCGAGGGTTGGGCGGGGCTCCTCGAGGAATTGCGTCCAGGTCGATGGGAAGGCCTCCCGGACGGGGCGGCGCCCGCACTGGCCGCAATCCGCGACGCCGCCTGGTCGCTACGAACGGCGATCGGCCCGGCCAAACCTGGCATGGCAGCAGCAGACCCCGAAGCGGCTGCCGCCCGCAACGCCGCGCTCTCATCCGTCGACGACGTCCACGACAGCGCCGTTCGCATCCTCACAGCTTTCGACGAACCAGACCCGGCCAAGCGCAAGGACGTCGTCTGGCTGTCCTCGGACGAGTTCCGCGGATCGGTGCGGCGCTCTGTCCGGATGGCTCCGCTTTCCGTCGGCGGTCTGTTGCGCTCGAGACTGTTCGCCGAATCCACCGTCGTTCTCACTTCCGCGACACTGACCGTCGGCGGATCGTTCGACGGTCTCGCCGTCAACTGGGGTCTTCCTGCGGAATCGTCGGTGCGCCCCGACTCGGGTACCGCCATCGGCACCGAAGCACCTTCTGACGCTTCGGCTTTCCGCTGGAACTCACTCGACGTCGGGTCGCCCTTCGACCATGCAAAGGCCGGCATCATCTACATTGCCCGCCACCTGCCCACGCCCGGCCGCGACGGCCTCTCCCCTGTCTATCTCGACGAGATCGCCGAACTCGTCGAGGCTGCGGGCGGACGCACCCTCGGCCTGTTCTCGTCGATGCGCGCCGCCAAAGCCGCCTCGGAGGCGATGCGCGAACGCCTCGACACCCCCATCCTGTGCCAGGGCGACGACGCCACCGGCACCCTCGTCAAGGCCTTCGCCAAGGACGAACCCACGTCACTGTTCGGCACGTTGTCCCTGTGGCAGGGCGTCGACGTCCCGGGGCCCTCGCTGAGCCTCGTCATCTTGGACCGCATTCCGTTCCCGCGCCCGGACGATCCACTGTTGATGGCTCGTCAGCAAGCTATCGAATCCCATGGCGGTAACGGCTTTCTCAGCGTCTCGGCCAATCACGCCGCACTGCTCCTGGCACAGGGCGTGGGCCGTCTGCTTCGCAGCACCGACGACAAGGGCGTGGTGGCCGTGCTCGATCCGCGTCTGGCAACGGCCAGATACGCGGGTTACCTTCGCGCATCACTGCCTCCGTTCTGGGAGACGACCAACCCCGAAGTCGTCCGCAAGGCGCTCACCCGCATCCGCGACTCACGTCCCTGACCCGGTTTTCACCCGGGCACAGTTCTGCCCCGGTACCGACCGAACGGACCGGGGCAGAATGTATTACGTCAGGCGTTTGGAGTGGTCACCAATCCGAGTTCGGACGCATTGACCAACAACCGGTGATGCGGCAGCACCCGCACGGTGTAGCCCACGGAACCGGAAACCGGAAGCGCAACCTCGGCCTCGAAGATCTCGGTTCCGTCCTCGTCGCCGAAGTGCGTCATCGGGAACGTCACCACGTCGGTGAGTTCCTCGCCCGGGCTCACGCGCCCGAGGACCGCCTGGACCTCGACATCCGAGACCGACAGGCCGCCGAGGCGAACCTTGGCCTTCAAAGAGATGGTCGCACCGATCTCCGGGGTGTCCGGCAAACCGGAACCGTCCACCTGCTCGACCGCAACCGACGGCCACTGCGATTCGATACGGCGACGGAACTCGGCCACCTCACGGGCGCCGGCAAAATCGTCGGCCACCACAGCACGAGCAGATTCCGCCGAAGGCGCGTAATAGTCGACCGCGTAGTCACGAACCATGCGTGATGCCAACACCTTCGGGCCCAGATTCTCGAGGGTATGGCGAACCCTCTCGACCCAGCGCGTCGGCAGATCGGCAGCATCACGGTCGTAGAACGTCGGCAGTACCGCGTGCTCGAGAAGTTCGTAGAGGGCGCTGGCTTCCAGATCGTCACGCCGCACGTCGTCGAGAACACCGTCGGCCGTCGGAATGGCCCACCCGTTCTCGCCGTCGAACATCTCGTCCCACCATCCGTCACGAATGGACAGGTTGAGGCCGCCGTTGAGCGCGGACTTCATGCCGGAAGTGCCGCACGCCTCGAGTGGTCGAAGCGGGTTGTTGAGCCACACGTCGCAGCCCCAGTAGAGGTAGCGCGCCATCGACATGTCGTAGTCGGGCAGGAAGACGATGCGATGACGCACATCCGCTTCATCGGCGAATCGCACGACCTGCTGGATGAGTGCCTTACCGCCGTCGTCGGCGGGGTGCGACTTACCGGCCACCACCAACTGCACCGGACGCTTCTCGTCGAGCAACATCGCACGCAGACGCTCGGGATCACGCAGCATCAGCGTCAACCGCTTGTACGTCGGAACGCGCCTCGCGAATCCGACCGTCAGGACGTTGGGATCGAAAACTCCAGTGGTCCAGCCGAGTTCGGCTTCGGTCGCGCCGCGTTCGAGCCAGGACGCTCGGACGCGACGACGCACCTCGTCGACCAACTTGCCGCGCAACGCATTACGTGTTTCCCACAGTTCGGTGGCCGACAACTCGTGCAGGCGCTCCCACCCGCGTGCTTCTTCGAGTTGCTCCTGACCGACGATCCGCCTGGCCACGTCCATCCACTCCGGCGCCGCCCACGTCGGCGCGTGAACACCGTTGGTGACCGAACCGATCGCCACCTCGTCGGCGTCGAAGCCCGGCCAGAGTCCGTTGAACATGTCGCGGCTGACGATGCCGTGTAACTTCGAGACGCCGTTGGCGCGCTGACCCAGGCGAAGGCCCATGTGCGCCATGTTGAAGATCGACGGATCGGATTCGCGCCCCACCCCGACGATGCGGTCGACGGTCAGACCGGGAAGCAGGGTCGATTCGTTCTCGCCGTTCGCGCCACCGAAGTAGTGACGGACCAGATCCGCCGGGAAGCGGTCGATTCCGGCGGGAACGGGCGTGTGCGTCGTGAAGACGGTTCCGGCGCGAACCGCGGCCAGAGCCGAATCGAAGTCCAGACCGCTGGTGGTGACAAGTTCCCGAATCCGTTCGATGCCGAGGAATCCGGCGTGCCCCTCGTTCATGTGGAACACCTCGGGATCGGGCAATCCGTAGGCCGCGGTGTAGGCACGCACCGCGCGGACGCCGCCGATACCCGCAAGGATCTCCTGCTTGATGCGGTGATCCTGGTCCCCGCCGTAGAGACGGTCCGTGACGCCGCGCAGGTCCGCGTCGTTCTCGGCGATGTCGGAATCGAGCAGCAGCAACGGCACTCGTCCGACCTGAGCGATCCACACTCGCGCACGCAGGACTCGTCCACCGGGCATCGCGACGTGAATGACGACCGGCGATCCGTCGTCGGAAGCCGGGCCTGCGTCCGTCAGCAAACGAAGAGGCAACCCTTGAGGATCATGGGGCGGGTAATGCTCGGCCTGCCAACCGTCGGCAGTCAGGGACTGGCGGAAGTAGCCGGATCGGTAGAGCAATCCGACGCCGATGAGCGGCAGACCCAGGTCGGACGCGGCCTTGAGATGATCGCCGGCAAGGATGCCCAATCCGCCCGAGTAGTTGGGCAGAACTTCACTGACGCCGAACTCCATGGAGAAGTACGCAATTCCGCCAGCCAGCGACGTGCCCTTGGCCTGCTGGGACTGATACCAGCGCGGTGTGCTCAGGTAGGCGTCGAGATCGGCTGCTGCAGTGTCGAGGTCACCGAGGAATGCCTCGTCACTGCTGAGTTCGTCGAGCCGGGCGGGGTCGACTTCCCCGAGCATGCGGACCGGATCGAACTGGACTGCTTGCCAGAGTTCGGGGTCGAGTCGCGAGAACAAATCCTGTGTCTCGGGATGCCACGACCACCGAAGGTTGGTGGACAGGGGGCCGAGCGCGGCAAGGCGCTCCGGAAGGTGGGCTCGGACAGTGAACCGACGCAAGGCTTTCACCCCGCGAACCCTAGTCGAGTTCGTCGGACTCTGTCTGGTGGAACTTGACGCCCGACCCGACCTGACCACCGACAGACCCGAATTCGTCGTTATCAGCACTCCGGCGCCACACCCACTACGGTTGAACGCGGCGAAAGAAAGTTTTACCGCGATCCATCATCAGAAATGGAGCTTCCCGTGTCAGGACGCCTCGGTATCGACGACGTGGTACCCGAGATCTCGGGTAACTATCCGGCAAAGGCCGTGGTCGGTGAAGTCTTCCCGGTGCACGCCACCGTGTGGCGAGAAGGCCACGACGCCATTTCCGCCACTCTTGTCGTGCGTGGTCCGCGCGGTACCAAGCCGCTGCGCATTCCGATGGATCCCGGCACCGAACCGGACACCGTCGATGCAGTCTTCACTCCGTCCGCCGAAGGCATGTGGTCGTTCCGGATCGAGGCGTGGAGCGATCCCATCGCCACCTGGAAGCACGCGGTGGAAGCAAAGCTGGCTGTCGGACAAGGCGCCGCCGAGTTGGCCAACGACTTGGAAATCGGTGCGCGCCTGTTCGAACAGGCCGCGCACGAGGTGCCGCGGGCCAACCGGTCCAGGCTCGAAGCCGTCACCGCGTCGCTGCGCAGCGATCAGGCGCTGACTGCTCGCGTCGCTCCGGCCTTCGCCTCCGACGTGGCCGAACTGCTCCGCGCCACACCGCTCCGTGAACTGGTCACCAAGGGCGAGTCTCACCCCGTCGTCGTCGATCGCAGCCGCGCGCTGTTCGGATCCTGGTACGAGTTCTTCCCCCGCTCGACCGGTGGATGGGACGAGAACGGGGTGCCGCAACACGGGACGTTCCGCACGTCGGCCGAGGATCTGCCTCGCATCGCCGCAATGGGTTTCGACGTCGTCTACCTTCCGCCGATCCATCCCATCGGCGAGATCAACCGCAAGGGACGCAACAACACCCTCACCCCCGAACCCGGTGACGTCGGTTCGCCGTGGGCCATCGGCTCGGTCGACGGCGGGCACGACGCAGTCCATCCGCAACTCGGCACGCTCAAGGATTTCAAGGCCTTCGTCGCCACGGCCCGCAAGCTCGATCTCGAAGTGGCACTGGATCTCGCGCTGCAGTGCGCCCCGGATCATCCGTGGGCCAAGAAGCATCCGGAGTGGTTCAACGTCCTTCCCGACGGCACCATCGCCTATGCCGAGAACCCACCCAAGAAGTATCAGGACATCTACCCGATCAACTTCGACACCGATCCTCGCGGCCTGGACAAGGAAATTCTGCGAGTCGTCCGACACTGGATCAGCGCCGGCGTCAAGATCTTTCGGGTCGACAACCCGCACACCAAGCCGCCCAACTTCTGGGAGACGCTCATCTCGGAGGTCAAGAAGACCGACCCCGACGTTCTGTTCCTCGCTGAGGCATTCACTCGTCCGGCGCGCATGTACGGTCTGGCTCGACGCGGATTCACCCAGTCGTACACGTACTTCACCTGGCGAGTGGCGAAGTGGGAACTCACCGAATTCGGTAACGAGCTGGCGGCAAAGGCCGACGAAGCCCGACCGAACCTCTTCGTGAATACACCGGACATCCTGCACGAGTCCCTCCAGCACGGTGGGCCCGGAATGTTCGCGCTACGAGCAGCTCTCGCCGCCACCCTGGCGCCGACCTGGGGCGTCTACTCCGGTTACGAACTCTACGAGCATCAAGCGGTCCGCCCCGGCAGCGAGGAGTACCTCGACTCCGAGAAGTACGAACTTCGTCCGCGCCGCTTCGCCGAAGCCGCAGCGCGAGGCGAATCTCTCGAGCCGTGGATCACCGCGCTCAACCGCATCCGGCGTGCGCATCCTGCTCTGCAGCAGTTGCGGAACCTGCACTTTCACCACATCGACAACGACGCTTTGATCGCCTACTCGAAGTTCGACGCCGCGACCGGCGACGCCGTCTTGACGGTGATCAACCTCAACCCGTTCGCGGCAGAAGAGGGCACAGTCTGGTTGGACATGCCGGCACTCGGACGTGAATGGCACGACCACATGACCGTGCTCGACGAGGTGACGGGTGAGCAGTTCAATTGGGGCCAAGCCAATTTCGTCCGCCTCGAGCCCTGGCGTTCGGTGGCGCACATCCTCGCACTCCCACCCGTTCCGTATCCGGCCCGGATCTCTCTGGCCTACCAAGCACGCAACGCGCACCGCGCAGGTGGAGGCAAGTGATGTCAACCGAGAAGTCCACTTCCGGTATCGCACCGGACAATCACGATCTGGAACTGTTGGCGCGCGGTGAACATCACGATCCGCACAGTGTCCTCGGCGCCCATCCCCACGCCGACGGCACCGTTCTTCGCGCGTTGCGTCCCAACGCCGAGTCCGTCAGCGCCGTCATCGGCGGCAAAACCTTTCCTCTCGAACATGTTTCGAACGGGATCTTCGCGGCTCTGGTCCCCTACCCCGACCTGATCGACTATCGCTATTCCGTGACGTACCCGGGTGGCCACACGGTTCTCGCAGCCGATCCTTACCGATTCCTGCCGACTCTCGGTGAACTCGACCTTCACCTGTTCGGCGAAGGTCGGCACGAACGACTGTGGGACATCCTCGGCGCACATCCGCGTTCTTACGAGACACCGGACGGACCCGTCGACGGCACCTCGTTCGCCGTCTGGGCTCCGGCCGCCCGCGGCGTGACCGTCGTCGGCGACTTCGACGGGTGGAGTGGGCAATTCGCCCCCATGCGAGTCCTCGGTTCCACCGGAGTCTGGGAAATCTTCCTGCCCGACATCGCAGTCGGTTCGCTGTACAAGTTCCGGGTCCACGGTCACGACGGCTCGGTTCGCGACAAGGCCGATCCCATGGCGTTCGGTACCGAGGTCCCGCCGGCGACGGCGTCGCGGGTGACCACCAGTTCCCATGTGTGGAACGACGCGGCCTGGCTGGAAACCCGCGCCGGTGTCGATCCTTCGCAGTCCCCGATGAGCGTGTACGAGGTGCACCTCGGATCGTGGCGTCCGGGACTCGACTATCGGCAGATGGCCGAGCAACTCGCCGTCTACGTCACCGAGACCGGATTCACCCACGTCGAACTGCTACCCGTCTCCGAGCATCCGTTCGGTGGATCGTGGGGATACCAGGTCACCTCGTACTACGCACCGACCTCCCGCTTCGGTACGCCCGACGATTTCCGTTGGTTCGTGGACCACTTGCATGCCGCAGGAATAGGCGTCATCGTCGACTGGGTGCCCGCGCATTTCCCCAAGGACGAGTGGGCGCTTGCCCGTTTCGACGGAACTCCCCTCTACGAGCACGCCGATCCGCGTCGCGGCGAGCAGTTGGACTGGGGCACATACGTATTCGACTTCGGACGTCGCGAGGTTCGGAACTTCCTCGTCGCCAACGCCTTGTTCTGGCTCGAGGAGTTCCATATCGACGGACTGCGCGTCGACGCCGTCGCATCCATGCTGTACCTGGACTACTCACGTCCGGAAGGTGGATGGACTCCCAACATTCACGGTGGCCGCGAGAATCTCGAAGCTGTTGCGTTCCTGCAGGAGATGAACGCCACCGTTCACAAGAATCATCGAGGAGTCGTCACCGTCGCCGAGGAGTCGACGGCGTGGCCCGGAGTCACTCGGGCGACCAATGTCGGCGGCCTCGGATTCAACATGAAGTGGAACATGGGGTGGATGCACGACACCCTCGGGTTCCTCGGTCACGACCCGGTACACCGGACCTACCACCATCACGAGATCACGTTCTCACTGATGTACGCGTGGAGTGAGAACTACCTGCTACCGATCAGCCATGACGAAGTGGTGCACGGCAAAGGAACTCTGTGGACCCGGATGCCCGGCAACGACTTCGCCAAGGCGTCCGGCCTGCGCTCACTGCTTGCATACATGTGGGCGCATCCAGGCAAGCAACTGCTGTTCATGGGACAGGAATTCGGTCAGAGTGCGGAATGGTCCGAAGAACGCGGCCTCGACTGGTGGCAGCTCGACGATCAGTACACCGGCACTCTCCATCGCGGCGTCCAGCGACTGGTCGGCGATCTCAACTCCGCGTACCGACGTCATCCGGCCATGTGGACCCTCGACACCTCGCCCGGTGGATACTCCTGGATCGACGCCAACGACACCGAGAACAACGTCCTCAGTTTTCTGCGTTACGGTACTGACGGTTCGATTGTCGCCTGCCTGTTCAACTTCTCGGGCAGTGAGCACTCGAGCTACCGCGTCGGGCTACCAGAGCCCGGCCGATGGGTGGAAATTCTCAACACCGATGCCGAGGTGTACGGCGGCTCCGGAGTCGGGAACCTCGGAGCGGTCACAGCAACGTCGCATTCGTGGCACGGTCGGCCAGCCTCCGCACAGGTGGCGCTGCCAGCTGCTGGAGCGATTTGGATAAGTCTGGAGCGTTGATGGTCGGCCGGCGAGTAGTCATTGTCACGTCGTCACTGTTGGCAGTGGCCGCACTGCTCGCCGGTTGTGCCCACGGTACGAGTGGCCACGCCGTCTCGATCTATCACGATCCGTTCCGCGTCGCCGGACTCGACGCAACAGCGGGACCGAGTGGGTTGCGCCCGGGAGCCCCCAATGCCGACCGAGCGATCACCGGCACCGACGGCGGGGACATCGACGCCCTGGCAGCCAACGCCATCACCGACATCGAAACCTACTGGGCCGCCGAGTACCCGGCTCTGTTCGACAAGCCCTTCGAACCGGTGGACGAGCTGATCTCGTGGGACCCCACCGAATCGAACGGCCCGGACTTCTGTGAAGAGACCACCGAAGAACTCATCAACGCCGGGTATTGCAGCATCGATCACACCATCGGTTGGGATCGCGAACTGCTGCTGCCCGAGGTACGCGAGAAGTTCGGTGAAGTGGCCGTTGCCTTCATCTTCGCGCACGAGTACGGCCACGCCGTTCAGCGCAAAGCCGGGATCGTCGGCGGTAAACGAGATGCCGCCCTGGTGCGCGAACAACAAGCCGACTGTTTCGGTGGGGCGTTCTTGCGGCACGTCGCCGAGGACAAGGCCGCACACTTCACCATGAACACCTCCGACGGTCTCAACAAGGTGTTGGCCTCGGCCGTCGCCATCCGCGACGAAGACCCCAATGATCCTGAGAGCCACCATGGTTCGGCTTTCGAGCGCGTCACCGCCACTCAGATCGGATTCACCGACGGCGCCGGCGCCTGCGCGAAGATGGACGCCGACGAGATCGAGTCACGACGCGCAGACCTACCGCAGCAGTTCGCCGAAGGCAACGATTCCGGAGAACTGCCGGTCACCGAGGCAACCCTCGACGAGTTCGTGAAGACCTTCCAAGCGATCTTCGATCTACCCGAGCCGCCGAAGGTCGTGTTCTCCGGCGCGGACACCGGGTGCAGCGACGCTGTTGCAACCGAACCTGTCTCGTACTGCCCGTCGACGAACACCATCGGAATCAGCGTCGACGAACTGGCCGAGCGCGGCACGCCGGGCCGCGTCGGACGACGCGAGTTGATCCAGACCAACATCACCGGCGACTACAACGCCTACGTCCTGCTCGCGTCGCGATACACCCTCGCGATGCAGAAGGAGAACGGCCAATCACTCGACACCCCGCAGACCGCCTTGCGCGCCGCGTGCCTGTCCGGCGTCATCACCGCAGCGCTCAGCCCCACCAACGCCGCGTCGTCCGGAGCTCAGGTCACGCTCTCCCCTGGCGACCTCGACGAAGCCGTGTCGGGACTGCTGACCGACGGCCTCGCCGCCAGTGACGTCAACGGTGAGACGGTGCCGAGCGGGTTTGCGCGCGTCGACGCGTTCCGGACCGGCGTGCTCGGTGGCCGGGAAGTGTGCGACAGCCGCTACACGGAGTAGCGGCTGCCGGTCCACATTTCAGTAGAGAGCGGAAGCCAACTTACGGCGGGCCGCGATGACGATCGGTTCTGCCGGGTCGAACAGTTCGAACAGTTCGAGTAGGTGCGTGCGAGCTGCGGCCTTGTCATCGCCGGCAGTTCGCGAGACCACCGAGATCAAGCGGGCGAACGACGCCTCGGGTTGCTGCGCGAACATTTCCAGATCGGCCGCTGCGAACTGCAGTTCGAGATTGGACGGATCAGCATCCGCGGCCGCAATCGACTCGGGATCGACGCCCTGAACCCGAGCCATGAACTTCACCTGGCGGACAGCGCTTTTGGCCTCCGCATTGTTGGGTTCGGCGTCGAGAATCACCTGGTACGCGGCGATGGCACCGTCGAGATCACCCTCGTCCAGCGCGGTTTCAGCGGCCACGAATCGAGGATCCTCGACCTCCTCCACCGGTTCTTCACCGTCGGGGACAGGACCGCTCAACTTGCCCTCGACAGCTTGGAGCACTGCGTCGAACCACTGGCTCAGCTGCGCCTCCGGCTGAGCACCCTGGAAATCGGCCAACGGCTGACCGGCCGCGACGGCAACAACCGTCGGCACCGACTGGACGCCGAACGCCTGCGCGATGCGAGGACTCACGTCGACGTCGACGTTGGCAAGAATCCACTTGCCGCCTGCGCGCGCTGCAAACGATTCGAGAACTTCGGTGAAGACAACCGAGGGCTCGTATGCGCGGCCACCGATGTTGACGATGACCGGGACCTGGCTCGACTTGAGCAGGACTTCGCTTTCGAAGTTCTCCTCGGTCACCTCGATCACTGCCCCGGAGACAGCAGAAACGGCCCCGTCGCCGCTGGTGTTACGCGGCGGTGGTGGGGCCGTGGCCCGCTCTTTGAAGGCGGACAAGTCGACTGCGCCGCTCATGGCGGCAGCAACTGCGGACGAACGCGCGGGGGGCCTGGAACCTGGTCGAGTCACGACTCCCAGTTTGTCACGAGTTGCGCGAAGCTACGTAGAGGGATGCAGCACTCAGACGAGCGCCGCGTTGCCCTTGGCAGCCTCGAACTCCGTGGACAGCTCACCGAGCTTGCCGTTTCGCACTGCCCAGCGTTCGAAGATGACGGTGCCGAACGGCGGAACGCTCGAGATCAGAGCAAGGATCGTCGTCTTGATGTCCCACTTGAGCGACCACGCGGTCAGCAACGCAACAACGATGAACACCAGGAAGCCAGCGGTGCCGTGGACCATTCCGGGGATGCGAATCGCTTCTTCGTGTCCGAGAACCCACTTGAAGAACATGGCAACCAGCAAGGCCGCCCAGGTCACAGCTTCCCACCACGCCACCAGACGGAAGCGTTTCGCGGGAGTGGATACGTCAAAGATGTTCGCCATGAGGCCATTGTGCCCGAACAACTACGACGCCCCGTAGTTGTGTGAGGAAAACCACGGGGCGTCGCAGAGCGAGAGCGTTCGTTCGGGTGTATTTAGAGTGACGCTTGTGCCGGGGGGTGCCTATGCCTTGGGGACGCGGATGATGAGTGCGTCGCCTTGTCCGCCGCCGCCGCAGAGTGCGGCTGCGCCGATGCCGCCGCCGCGGCGTTGCAGTTCGAGGGCGAGGTGCAGGGCGATGCGGGCACCGGACATGCCCAGGGGGTGTCCGACGGCGATGGCGCCGCCGTTGACGTTGACCTTGGCGGGGTCGAGGCCCAGTTCGCGGGTGGAGGCGATCCCGACGGCGGCGAACGCTTCGTTGATTTCGACGAGGTCGAGATCGGTGGGGTCGATACCTTCCTTGGCGCAGGCCTTCGCGATGGCCCGGGCGGGCTGGGACTGGAGGGTGGAGTCCGGTCCGGCGACGACGCCGTGGGCACCGATTTCCGCGATCCAGGTCAGGCCGAGTTCTTCGGCCTTGGTTTTGCTCATCACCACGACGGCGGCGGCGCCGTCGGAGATCGGGGAGGCGGAGCCGGCGGTGATGGTGCCGTCCTTGCTGAACGCGGGACGCAGTGTGCCGAGGGATTCGGTGGTGGTGTCGGCGCGGATGCCTTCGTCCTGGGCGAAGACGATCGGGTCGCCCTTGCGTTGGGGGATGGAGACGGGGACGACTTCGTTGTCGAACAGGCCGTCTTTCCAGGCGCGGGCCGCGTTCTGGTGTGAAGCGGCGGCGAAGGCGTCCTGCTCGGCGCGGGTGATGTGGGCGCTCTCGTGTTGGTTGACCTGTTCGGTGAGCAGGCCCATGGCCTGGTCGGTGAAGATGTCGTGGAGGCCGTCGTAGGCCATGTGGTCGCGCATCGTGACGTCGCCGTATTTGAAGCCTTCGCGGCTTTTTTCGAGCATGTGGGGTGCGCGGGACATCGATTCCTGCCCGCCGGCGACGACGATGTCGAATTCGCCGGCGCGGATGAGTTGGTCGGCGAGGGCGATGGCGTCGATGCCGGACAGGCACACTTTGTTGATGCTCAGGGCGGGCACGTTCATCGGGATACCGGCGGCGACGGCGGCTTGGCGGGCGGGCATCTGGCCGGCGCCGGCGGTGAGGACCTGTCCCATGATGACGTACTCGACCTGCTCGGGCGCCACTCCGGACTTGTCCAGGGCGCCTTTGATGGCGATGCCGCCGAGGTCGGACCCGGAGAGGTCTTTCAACGATCCGAGGAGTCGACCCATCGGGGTACGAGCTCCCGCAACAATCACAGAACTGGTCACGATTTCCTCCGGCTGCAAGAGAGACATAGTCGTCGGTTCCGTGCGGCCTAAGAGCCAAGTCACATCCCGACGTGTACTCCTCAAACGGTAGCGCTACCGTGAAAGGTATGACACAGACCTCCCCCAGTTCTGCACTCGCACCTTTGTCGTCCGACCTCGTCGTCGCGATCGATCACGTCGGAATCGCGGTGCCCGATCTCGACGTGGCAATCGCGTGGTACACGCAGCACCTGGGCATGGTGTCGACCCACGAGGAAATCAACGAATCGCAGGGCGTGCGTGAGGCCATGCTCTCCGTCGTCGGCTCCCCCGCCGGATCCACTGCCGTTCAGCTGCTCGCGCCGCTGGACGAGAACTCGACCATCGCCAAGTTCATCGACCGCAGCGGCCCCGGACTCCAGCAGCTCGCCTACCGAGTCACCGACATCGACGCGATCTCCGCCGAGCTTCGCGACCGCGGTGTTCGGTTGCTGTACGACGCTCCCCGACGCGGTACGGCCAACTCCCGCATCAACTTCATTCACCCGAAGGACGCCGGCGGCGTCCTCGTGGAACTGGTCGAACCCGACGCGAGCCACTAGCAGACCCGACTCCAGCTCGTATGCCAGGTAGATTGTCGCCATGGCATACGAGCAGGACCGCGGTTCGATCCAACTTCCGTTCCAGATCGCACGGAAGGGATACGACCGCGACGAGGTACGTAACTACTTCGAGCGATTCGACGCGGAGCTGCGCGTTACAGCAGCCGATCGTGATGCTGCCGCCGCGCAGGCCCGTGATCTTGCCAAGCAGCTCGACGATGCACGCGACGACATCGACGACCTCCGCAAGGACGTCGACCGTCTCTCCGTTCCGCCCACCACTGCGGAGGGCATGAGCGATCGCATCAGCCGCATGCTCCGCCTTGCCTCCGACGAAGCTTCGGAGGTTCGCGCGAAGGCCGAGGCCGACGCAGCCGAGATGACCTCCATCGCTGAACAGGACGGCGCCCGCCTACGTGGGCACTACGAGTCGTTGATCGCCGAACTCGAGGACCGTCGCAACGCGATGGAAACCATGCACGAGCAGACCATGGCGCAGGCCCGCACCGAAGCCGCCCGGATCGTCGAAGCTGCACAGGCCGAGCGGGATCGACTGGCTGCCGAGTCCGAAGCCAAGCGCACTCAGATCCGCGAAGACTTCGACATCTCGATGTCGGAGCGCCGCGCCAAGGTCGTCGCCGCCGTCAACGAATTGGAGTCGTCGAGCAAGGCAGAGGCCGAGCGTCGACTCGCCGATGCGTCGCACGAAGCTCAGCGCAGGCTGCAAGCCGCGACGGATCAATCCGAGCGCAAGATCGCTCACGCGAAGGAACTCACCGAAGAACTGCGCGTTCTCCGCGGCCGAATCCTGGCCCAGCTCTTGGGAATTCGCGGACAACTCGATTCGGTTCCGGCCATGCTCGCATCGGTCAATCGCGAGAGCGAACTTCTCGACTCACCGCCTGCACCGGTCATCGTCGAAGCCGAGGAAGATCTCGAGATCGAAGACAAGAAGGCCGACGCAGATAAGGTCGACGCAGAACCGAGTATCGACGAAGACGACGTTCTCGAGGACTCGGACGAGACGAACACCGCCGAGATCGACACCCGCGCCGTCGAGCAGCGAGCCCAGTCCAGGAACTGATCGGCACTCAGGACCACCGCCTGGTCAGGCTGCGAGTTCCGCGGCCTGACCAGCACCCGGTGTGCCAGTGCCGACGCTCGTTCGCGCCGCCCGGTTCCGAAGGCCAGGTCACCACGTGTGCGACTCCCGGCCTGATGTCGTGATCACAGCCGGGGCACCGGTAGAACTTCGTCGCGTTGGAGCCGGGTATCGGCCGCACCATGTACATTTCACCGCCCGGCCCTGGCTCCTCCCGGACCAGCGCCCCGCCGAACAACACACCGCTAGGTGACGCCGACTCAGCGCTCGAGTTCTGAGTACGCCGAGGATCCGTTCGACGGGTTTGCTTCGGCGAAGGTTTGCGGCGCGGCATGGTTCGAGTCTAAACAGCGTCAGAAGAGTCGGAACTCGGTGCTTTCGGTGCCGCGCAAGGCCTCGTAGTCCAGGACCAGGCAGCGGATTCCACGATCGTTCGCCAAAGTCTTTGCCTGCGGCTTGATCTGTTGCGCTGCAAAAACTCCCGTGACCGGTGCGAGGAGCGGATCGCGGTTGAGCAACTCCAGGTAGCGCGTCAACTGCTCGACGCCGTCGATCTCGCCGCGCCGCTTGATCTCCACCGCCACCGAGGCGCCGTCCGCGTCACGGACCAGAAGGTCGACCGGCCCGATGGCCGTCATGTACTCGCGTCGTACCAGGGTGTAGCCGGGGCCGAGCGTCTCGACATGCTCCGCCAGAAGTTCTTGGAGGTGTGCCTCGACACCGTCCTTGATCAAACCCGGATCGAGACCGAGTTCATACGACGAATCGTGCTCGACCTCTTCGAGAGTGATCCGAAGTTCCTCGCCTGCCTTGTTGGTGACGACCCACAGGACGTCGTCGCCGTCTCCGGTGGTCTCGACCAACCAGCACGGCGGACTCATCCAGTTGAGCGGCTTGTACGCCCGATCGTCGGCATGAATGCTGACCGAGCCGTCGGCCTTGACCAACAGCAGTCGTCTTGCGGTAGGGAGGTGGGAGGTCAGGCGTCCCACATAGTCGACACGGCAACGAGCAATAACTAGGCGCACCGGACCACCCTAAGCGATCATTACGACTACTCTCGACACACTATGCAGCGAAGCCGTGTCCCGAGTGCGCCCCTGGGGTCGTGGCTGCTCGGATCCACCGACGAAAGCCCCAGGCGCCGCCGAATCCGCGTCCAGGCACTACTGACCGCCCCTCTCCTGGTCACCAACCTGATCGGAGCGGTACTGGCGATCGTGCTCGTCGGATTCGTGGTTCCCGGACCCGCGATCATCCACCCCGAATTCGCGTGGATCAACTTCATTGCCGTGCCCGTCTTCATCGGGTGTGTCTTTCTCATCGGACTTCTGTGGGGCACCAAACGGCTGATGCGGGATCTTCGGTGGGCCACCGAGGATCACCCACCGACAGAGCAGAATCAACGAGCGGCGCTGCGCGGGCCGTGGCGACTGACCCGAGTGCAAGCCGTCCTGTGGACGGCCGCGCTCATCACCTTCACGACCATGTACGGAATCGTCGACCCCGACACCATTCCGAAGGTCCTGTTCACCGTGGCTTTCAGCGGTATCACCACATGTGCCTTCTGCTACCTACTCAGCGAGTTCGCACTGCGTCCCATCGCAGCACGCGCACTCGAATCGGGGGCACCCCGCAAGGCTGCCGTTCTCGGACTGACCGGGCGGACGATCCTCGTCTGGCTGCTCGGAAGCGGAGTCCCCGTCACCGGCTTGATGCTCGTAGCGGTCTTCAGCTTCATCCGACCCGCTTCGTGGCAAGCACTCGCGACCGCGATCCTCGTCATCGGCGGGATCACTCTGTGCGTCGGACTCGGGCTGACGTACATCAACATCCGGTCCGCCGCGGCTCCCATTCGGTCCGTGCGACGAGGCATGGAACAAGTCACCCGTGGTGACCTCACCGCGTCCGTCGTCGTGTACGACGGAACCGAGCTGGGGCTGCTGCAGACCGGCTTCAATCGCATGGCCGAGGGACTGCGCGAACGAGAGCGAATTCGCGACCTCTTCGGGCGCCACGTCGGACACGAGGTCGCCGCAAACGCGGTCCGCCGCAACCCGGAGCTCGGCGGGGAAGAACGTGACGTTGCCGTTCTCTTCGTCGACGTCATCGGTTCGACCACCATCGCGGCCACCAACTCCCCGACCGCGGTGGTCGCTCTACTCAACCGATTCTTCGACGTCATCGTCGACGAGGTCGATGCTCACGGCGGATTCGTCAACAAGTTCGAGGGCGACGCAGCGCTGGCGATCTTCGGAGCGCCGACAACACTCGACGATCATGCCGGCAGTGCACTTGCCGCCGCCCGCAAGATTCAACAGCGCCTGCGTGCCGAAGTTCCGGAAGTAAGCGCGGGAATCGGCGTCGCTGCGGGTATTGCCGTGGCCGGAAACGTCGGTGCGCGAGAAAGATTCGAGTACACCGTCATCGGCGATCCGGTCAACGAAGCAGCGCGCCTGTCGGAGGTCGCCAAAACGGTACCGGGTAACCTCGCCGCATCCGGACGGGCTGTGGCTGCCGCTGACAGCGCCGAAGCTGCCCACTGGTCGATCACCGAGAACATCACCCTTCGTGGCCGTCTCGAACAGACCGAGCTCGCGATTCCTTGCGACGCCCTGGAGTCCGAGGCCGCTCCGGCAGATTCGGTCCCCGTCCAGCCCTGACCTCCAACCCCTGCCCTGCCCTGCCCTGAGCGAACGGCACTTTCGGTCGATCCAAGGCGACGAACGCCATGTTCGCTCGATGACTTTCCCACTTCTCGTCGGTCTATATCGGAACAGCGGAAATCCGACGACGCCTGGGAGATGGGTACGACTATGAAACTGACGACCTTTACCATCGTCACTCTCGACGGGGTGATGCAAGGACTCGGTGGGCCGGACGAAGATCGGCGTGGTGGATTCGAGCGCGGCGGGTGGTCCGCGCCATTGGTGGACACCGAAGCGATGACTTTCCTCGTCCAGGTCTACGAGCGTGCTGACGCGTTCCTGTTCGGCCGACGCACGTACGACATCTTCGCCGACTATTGGGGCGCGTTCGAGAATCCGGAGGTCAACCCCATTGCCAGCGCCTTGAATTCGCGGCCGAAGTATTTGGCGTCGACGACGCTGACCGATCCACAATGGAAGAACACGACCGCGCTCACAGGTGACACCGCCACCGCGATCGGCGAACTGAAAGCCAGACCCGGCGGTGAGATTCAGATGCACGGCAGTGGCAACTTGTGCCGCTGGCTTCTCGCGAACAATCTCGTCGACGAGATGATCCTGCTGATCGCGCCGGTGATCCTAGGCCAGGGCACGCGACTCTTTCCCGACTCCGGACCGGACATCGCACTCGAGCTGGCTGAATCGCGGGCCACTCCAAAGGGTGTGACGATTCAGCGGTATCTGCCTACCGGCCGGCCGAAGTATGCAACCGCCACCGCCGACGGCATCGACTGATCCGGGCAAAGCGCCTGTCGTCCTCAGTCGTGCCCCCGCCCCTGATGGTGTGAACGTACCGTTCCCCTCGTCTAAAAGGGTGAGAGTGTCGTTCACTCGATCCCTGGTGGTGGTGTGCCGGCCGGCGCCCGTGGTGCCGTGTACGGGGTGAACGGTACGTTCATCTCGTTGAAGGCGACGGACGTGCCGTTCACTCGATGCGGGGGTGCCGGCGGGAGTGATTTGGGCTTGTTTTGGGTACGAGAAAGCCCCCCAACCATCACTGGTTGGGGGGCTTGTCGTTAAATTGTGTTCGGCGGTGTCCTACTCTCCCACACCCTGTCGAGTGCAGTACCATCGGCGCTGAAGGGCTTAGCTTCCGGGTTCGGAATGGGACC
>NZ_JBHWYS010000005.1:385228-426418 GCF_042728675.1 Rhodococcus sp. NPDC060176 | reverse complement strand
AACGCCGACGGCGTCTGATTGAGCACCGTCACCCGCTCAGCAGCAAGCAACTCCAAGAACTGCTCCGGCGACCGCGACGTCACATAATCCACAACAACCAACGTGCCGCCGTACAACAGCGGACCCCACAACTCCCACACCGAGAAGTCGAACGCATAACTGTGGAACATCGTCCACACATCGGATTCGTCGAACCCGTACACACCCTCGGTATTCGCAAACAACTTCGCCACCGTCGTGTGCGGAACCTGCACACCCTTCGGGCGACCCGTCGAACCCGACGTGTAAATCACATACGCAACATTCGACGACCGCAACGGCGCAACACGATCCGCATCCGAAACCACCGAACCATCGAACTCCGACACATCCACCGCGTCGATATCAACCACAGGCAAACCAGCGGGCAACACCAACTCACGCCCGGACCACGAAATCGCAGCCACCGGAGCAGCATCAGCCAACATGAACTCGACACGATCAGCCGGATACGACGGATCCACCGGCAGATACCCCGCACCGGACTTCACCACCGCCAACAACGCCACCACAAGATCCGCCGACCGCGGCAACGCCACCGCCACCAACGACTCCGGACCACAACCCTGAGCAATCAACCTGCGCGCCAAACGATTAGCCCGCACCGACAACTCACCATACGACAACGACTCGCCACCGAACCGCACCGCAACCCGATCACCAAACCGAGCAGCAGCATCATCGAACCACGCCGACAACGTCGACTCCACACCACGATCGATCTGGCCAGCACTGAAGCGGGACAGCAGGTTTCGTTCTCCCTCGACCAAGATGTCTACGTCACCCACCGCTACGGTGGGATCAGCAGTCACCGCACGGAAGGTCCGTACCAGCCGATCACCGAATTCCACGACGGTCGACTCGTCGAACAGATCCGTCGCATACGTCAAAGAGGCGGACATTCCGGCGGGTGCGCCGGCCGCGTCGGTTCGTTCGGTCAGGGTCAACTGGAGGTCGAATTTCGCCAACGCAAGATCGGCACTTTCGATCGACACTTCGAGGTCGCCCAGTTCGAGCGTTGTCTGTTCGTGGTTCTGGAACGTCAATGCCACCTGAAACAGCGGATGACGAGCCTGCGAACGAACCGGATCGAGAACCTCCACCACACGCTCGAACGGAACATCCGCATGCGCGAACGCCTGTAGATCCACTTCACGCGCCGAAGCCAACAGATCCGTGAACGACATCGACGGATCAACCTCGGTGCGCAACACCAAAGTGTTGACGAACATACCGATCAGATCGTCGAGCTGCGCCTCACCGCGACCCGCAATCGGTGTACCGATCGCGATGTCCGTGGTTGCGGACAAGCGAGAAAGTACGACGGCGAGCGCTGCGTGAACAACCATGAACGGTGTCGAGTTACTGCTGTGCGCAATCGAATTGACAGCTTCGTGCAGGGTGGCGTCGATATCGAACTCGACCTCGGCTCCGCGCCCTGAAGCGACCTCGGGACGCGGACGATCGGCAGGCAGATCCAACTGCTCCGGAAGATCAGCCAACGCATCCGACCAGAACGCAATCTGCTTCGCGATCACGGACCGCGGATCGTCCTCGGACCCGAGAACCTCACGCTGCCACAACGAGTAATCGGCGTACTGCACCGGCAACGGCGTCCAAGCCGGCACCGACGCTCGTGTACGTGCTTCGTAGGCAACCATCACGTCACGGGTCAACGGACCCATCGAGAAACCGTCGGTCGAGATGTGATGCACGACGAACACCAGGACGTATTCGCTGTCGCCGACTTTGAAGAGCTTGGCGCGCAACGGGACTTCGGACGTCACGTCGAAGCCGACTGTCGCCAGCTCGGCGACGCCCGCAGCCAGGCGATCTTCCGTGATCGACACGGGGCTGAGATCGACGACAACGTCTTGGACGTCGA
Organism: Rhodococcus sp. NPDC060176; assembly: GCF_042728675.1. Lineage (NCBI taxonomy): Bacteria > Bacillati > Actinomycetota > Actinomycetes > Mycobacteriales > Nocardiaceae > Rhodococcus > Rhodococcus sp. NPDC060176. Next base: position 424,494 of record NZ_JBHWYS010000005.1, on the reverse strand, counting down.
GGACGTCCTGATAACCGACGCCGTCGACGTCTGGATACACAGTTCGCAGTGATTCGTGTCGGCCCACGACATCGATCACGGCGGCGTCAAGAGCTGCCACATCGAGGGCGCCCGAAATCCTGATCGCCGCCGGGACGTTGTTCACTGCCGACGCGGGTTCGAACCTGTTCAGGAACCACATGCGCTGCTGCGCCAACGAAAGTGGGATCCGAGCTGGCCGGGGCTGCTGCACCAGTGGGGCGGTGGCGCCCGAACCGGCGTGCAGCTCGAGCCGGACGGCGAGTGACTGCACGGTCGACGCTTCGAAGAGCGCACGAACCGGAAGGCTTGTGTCGAGCGCCTCTCCCAGCCGAGCGGCGACACGGGTCGCGATCAACGAGTTGCCGCCGAGTTCGAAGAAATCGTCGTCGCGGCCAACCTGTGCGACTCCGAGAACTTCGGAGAACACCTGCGCGACAGTCTCTTCGACGGTCGTGATCGGCGCCTGGTACACCTTGGACTCGAACACGGGCGAGGGCAGAGCCTTGATGTCCGTCTTGCCCGCGGTGGTCAACGGAATCGAATCGAGTACCAGTACCGAGTCGGGGACCATGTAGCCGGTCAGGAACGTCGACACCGACTCGACGACCTGTGCGGGATCCACCTCGGCACCGGCCTGTGGCACGACGTATGCAACGAGACGATCTCCGAAGTGATCGTCGGAACGAACGAGAGCAACAGCTTGCGCAACGCCAGCGCAACGGGTCAGCGCGGCCTCGATCTCGCCGAGTTCGATACGGAACCCACGGATCTTGACCTGGAAGTCACTGCGGCCCACATACTCCACCGCGCCACCGTCGATCCACCGGACCACGTCACCCGTGCGGTACAACCGCTCACCCGGCGCCCCGAACGGGTCTGCGACAAAACGACCCGACGTCAATGCCGGCTGCCCCAGGTATCCACGAGCGACCTGAATACCCGACACGTACAGCTCACCTGCGACACCAACGGGAACAGGCTGCAAGCGGCCGTCCAGTATCCGCGCAGCCATACCCCGAATCGGGCCGCCGATGTTCATGCGATCAAACGCGGTCAGCGCGTCGCTGATGTTCGACGCGACCGTCGACTCCGTCGGACCGTAAGCATTGAAGAATCCACGCACACCGCCGTCCGGAAGCGGCACCGCCCACTTGGCAACGAGCGACCGCGAACTGGCTTCGCCACCGACGACAACCACCCGCAACGCGTCGAGCCCGCTCGGATCCACTGATGCCAGCGCAGCGGGCGTCACGAACGCATGCGTCACGCCCTCCGAGCGCAAGATCTCGGCCAATTCCGCGCCGCCGTACACCGTCGTCGGCGCAATCACCATCGTCGATGCTGCTCCGAATGCCATCAGCAACTCGAGAACAGAAGCATCGAAACTCGGCGAGGCGAAATGCAGCGTCCGAGCACCGGTGGTCAGCGCATAGCGCTCGACCTGCTCGGCGCAGAAGTTCGCCACACCCGCATTGGTGACCACAACGCCCTTGGGCAGACCCGTGGTGCCAGAGGTGTAGATGACGTAAGCAGGCTGCCGCTCGTCGATCGCGCCGCGTCGATCCGAATCACTCACCGGCGCGCAAGATTCTGCCGCGCACGCCGCCACTGTCTTCTCGTCGTCGAGAACAACCCACGTCAACGCCGACGGCAATCCTTCCTCGACGTCACTGAGCGCAAGACCCAGCACCGCACCGGAATCGGAGATCATGTGGGCGATACGGTCAACCGGATACGTCGGGTCGACGGGCACGAATGCAGCACCCGTTTTCGCCACTGCCCACAGAACGAGAACCGAATCGGCCGAACGCGGAATCGCGATCGCGACCCGATCCTCCGGCCCGACGCCCTTCGCAATCAGAACACGAGCGAGTCGCGACGACCGCTCGTCGAGTTCGCGGTAGCTGATCGACTGACCGTCGAAGCGAATCGCATCCGCCGACGGATCCAAAGCGGCCGCCGCTGTGAGAATCTCGACCAGGGTTCCCGAGACCGACTGACCTCCATGAACATCGGCCAGCACACCCCGCTCGGCCGCATCGAGAATATCGATGTCACCGACGACAATCGAAGGAACCGACACGACAGTCTCGAGGATACGAACCAGACGCCGAGCAAACCCCTCGACCGTCGAAACGTCGAACAGATCTGCAGCAAACGTGAATTCGGCCGAGAGCCCTTGCTGGATCCCGTCTTCGCCGATCGACTCTGTTACTGCGAGTTCGAGGTCGAACTTGGCAGTGGTCGTGTCGATTTCGGCGGCCTTGATCGCCAGTCCCGGCAGTTCCAATGCCGTTTGCGCCAGATTCTGCAAGGACAGCACAACCTGGAACAGCGGATGTCTGGCCTGCGACCGGGCGGGAGCCAAGACGTCCACCAACCGCTCGAAGGGCACGTCCGAGTGAGCGAACGCTCCGAGCGCAGAATCACTCGCCGCAGCAAGCAGATCCGTGAATGCCTGGGCCTGGTCGACCTCGGTGCGCAGAACAAGCGTGTTGACGAACATACCGACGAGATCGTCGAGCGCCTCGTCGCCGCGACCGGCAACGGGAGTGCCAACGGCGATGTCCGAGGTCCCGCTCAGTCGGGCCATCAGAACGGCAAGCGCCGAGTGCAGTGCCATGAAGAGCGTCGCGTTGTTCTCCCGTGCCAGCGCGTCCAATCGACGGTGCACATCCCCGGATATCTCGAACGCGAATCGCTCGCCGCGCATCGACGCCACATCAGGCCGAGACCGGTCCGACGGAAGCTCGATCACATCCGGTAGGTCTGCCAGAGTCTCGGTCCAGTACGAGATCTGCTGCGAGATCAGTGATTCCGAGTCGTCTTCCGACCCCAGAACCTCACGCTGCCACAACGAATAGTCGGCGTACTGCACAGTCAACGGCTGCCACGCCGGCGCGATCCCGTCCTTGCGTGCCGAGTAGGCAATCATGACATCGCGAGCCAGGGGCGCCATCGACCAACCGTCAGCGGCGATGTGATGAACCACGATCGCAAGGGTGTGCTCGGTGTCGCTGACCGTCAACAGGCGGACACGGATCGGCACGTCGACGGTGACGTCGATCGCTGAGGATCCGATTGCAGCGACTCGACTTTCGAGCTCGTCCTGATCCGAAACCGACTCCACGGTCAGCCCGCCGAACGCCTCCGAGAGCGACAGAATCGACTGCTTCGGTCCGGAAGCCCCGTCCGGATATACCGTTCGGAGCACCTCATGCCGGGCCAGTACGTCCTCCAGCGCCATTTCCATCGCGGCAGTATCGAGATGACCAGTCAGGTGCAGAGCAAAAGTGATGTTGTAAGCAGCTGAGTCGGTGTCGAAGCGGTTCAGAAACCACATGCGCTGCTGCGCCAGCGACAACGGAATTTCCGCGGGACGCACCTGTGCGACGAGCGCCTTCTGCCCGCCGCTACCTACGTGCGACTCGATGTGTGCGGCGAGCGCCTCGACGGTGGAAACGTCGAATAGCGTTCGCACCGGCACCGTAGTGTCGAGCGCCCGCCCCAATCGGGAGGTGACCTGAGTAGCCACCAGGGAGTTGCCACCGAGTTCAAAGAAGTCGTCGTCGAGGCCGACTCGTTCCACTCCGAGAACATCCGCAATCACCTGCGCGACAATCTCTTCCACCGGCGTGGTCGGTGCACGAAACTCGCGGACCTCGAAAACAGGCTCCGGCAAACCCCGGCGATCCAATTTGCCCACCGGGGTCAACGGAACCTCAGCGAGTTCCATGATGACGGACGGAACCATGTAGCTCGGCAGAGCCTCCGCCACGAACGAGGCGAGCACGTCCCGATCGAAACTCGACCCGTCAGCCAGTTCGACGTAGGAAACGAGGGTTGTGACACCCGCCGCGCCTTCGCTTCCGACCGTCACCGCGAAGCGCACAGACTCGTGCGAGGACAGAACTGCGTCGATCTCACCGAGTTCGATACGGAATCCGCGAACCTTGACCTGGAAGTCACTGCGGCCGACGTATTCGAGAACCCCCGCGTCACCGCGCGCGTCTCCGCCGGTCCAGCGCACGACATCGCCGGTCCGGTACATTCGCTCGCCATCCGGCGAATACGGGTTGGCGACAAACCGTTCCGCAGAAAGGCCTCGCCGCTCATGGTAGCCGCGAGCCAATGCAGCGCCCGCAAAGTAGAGCTCTCCCCTGGTACCGACTGGAACAGGATGCAGACGCTCGTCGAGTACCAGCGCCGACATGCCCTCGACGGGACGCCCGATGTCGATCGATCGGCCGATCGCGAGATCGCCGAACGACGAGATGATAGTGGTCTCGGTCGGACCATACCCATTGAAGTAGGCGCGCCCTGGGGCCCATTTCGCCAGCAACTCGGGAGTGGTCACGTCACCGCCGACGGAGACGACTCGCAATTCAGGCAGCTCTGCCGGCTCCATGGTCCCGAGTACTGCGGGAGTGATGATCGCGTGTGTGACCTTCTCGGAATGAAGAAGATCCGACAACTCGTGTCCACCGATAATTGTCGACGGAACGATCACCAAAGTTGCACCCGCGGAGAAGGCGACCATCCATTCGAGTACCGACGGGTCGAAGCTCGGTGAACAGATATGGAGGAAGCGCGAGGACTGTTCTACCTCGTAGCGACGCTGTGCTGCGTCTCTGACCCCACGGAGACCACCGTGAGTGACGCTGACGCCCTTCGGTTTTCCCGTGGAGCCGGATGTGTAAATGACATATGCAACGTGAGAACTGTGAATCGGAGCGATTCGGTCCTCGTCCGTGACCGGCGCTGACGATTGTGCCGAGACTTCGCCGGTCAGCGTCTGGTCGTCGAGCACCAACCAATCGGTGACCGCGGGAAGCTGACCGACGAACTGTGACGAGGTGAGTCCGATCGCGGCCGATGAATCGGCCAGCATGTGCCGGACACGATCTTCCGGATAGCTCGGGTCGACAGGCACGTAGGCCGCCCCTGACTTCGCGACCGCCCATACTGCACAGACCATGTCGTACGAGCGAGGAAATGCGAGAGCGACGATGGTCTCGGGGCCTGCGCCACGTCCGATCAGAACCCGTGCGAGCTTCGACGACTGCTCGTCGAGCTCGCGGTAGGTGATCGATCGACCGTCGAAGCGCACTGCGACCGAGTCCGCCTCAGCCGTGCCGGACAAGAAGATGTCGACGAGACTCTGCCGGGGCATCGTGTCATCCGCGGCTACGACCGTCAGATCGGTGCGCTCGGAGCGTGAGAGCAGGTCTATATCACCGACGACCGTTTCAGGTCGGGTAGCCACTGCATCGAGAATGCGCACGAACCGAGTGGCGAAAGTGTTCACTGTGGCCGGATCGAACAGATCCGTGGCGTAGGTGAAGGTGGCGCTCAAGACGTCGGAGTCTTCGGTGCCTTCGGGATTCTCGGACACCATGAGTTCGAGATCGAATTTGGCGACCGGTACTTCCAATTCGGCTGCAACTGCTTTGACACCCGAGAATTCCAGTTCGCGTCGTCCACTGATCTCCGCAGTGAGCGCAACCTGGAACAGCGGGTGACGAGCCTGCGAACGCGCCGGGCTCAGAACCTCGACGAGCCGCTCGAATGGCACATCGGCATGCCCGTAGGCAGACAACCCCGATTCCCTGACCCGAGCGAGCAACTCTTCGAATCGTTCGTTCGGATCGACCTCGGTGCGAAGCACCAGGGTGTTCACGAACATGCCGATCACGTCGTTGAGCGCTTGATCGCCTCGCCCACCGATCGGGGCACCGATCGCGATGTCGGAGGTACCACTGATCCGGCTCAACAGCGTTGCATATGCCGCCTGCAACACCATGAACAGCGAGACGCTTCTCGAGCGCGCCAACTCGTTCAACTTGCGCGTCGTGCGTTCGCTGATCTGAAAATGGTGCTTGGCACCGTGATTGGACGCGATGGCAGGACGAGGTCGGTCGGTCGGCAGATCCAACTGATCCGGCAGATCGGCAAGTGCCCGGCGCCAGAAGTTGATCTGGCGAGACGACTCCGAGCGCGGGTCTTCGTCGGATCCCAGTGCTTCGCGCTGCCACAGGGCGTAGTCGGCGTACTGAATCGGCAGCGGCGTCCATGCCGGCGCCGACTTCTCACTTCGCGCCGAGTATGCGACGAGAAGATCACGTGCGAGCGGACGGAACGACAGTCCGTCCGCAGCGATGTGATGGAGAACCATTACCAGGACGTAGTCCGTCGGAGACACCTCGAAGAGGGCGACCCGTACCGGGATTTCGAGCGTAACGTCGAAGCCGCGGGACGCCACGTCGAACAGTGCAGCCTCGAGATGCGAATTTCGAATCTTGACGGGCTTCAACTCCACCGCTGCACGGTCGACCGGCAGAACCAGCTGTTGCGCAGTTCCGTCGACATCAGGGTAAATCGTCCGCAAGGACTCGTGCCGCGCGAGAAGGTCCATCACCGCGGCATGCAGAGCGGACGGGTCCACCGAACCAGTGAGCCGGACGGTGAACGGAAGGTTGTACGCGGGCGTCGTCGGATCGAGACGGTTGATGAACCACATGCGCTGCTGCGCAAGCGAAAGCGGGACAACGTCAGGCCGAGGCTTTGCGATCAGCGGGGTGAGCTGCCTGGCGTTACCCGCCACCGACTCGGCACGGGCCGCCAAGGTAGCGACCGTGGTGGACTCGAAAAGCTCTCGAACGCCGAGTTGCACTCCCAGTGCCGAGCCGACACGAGTCACCAATTGTGTTGCAACCAGGGAGTTTCCACCTAGTTCGAAGAAGTCGTCGTCGATACCGACGCGCTCGACTCCGAGCACGTCGGCAAACACGTCCGCAACGATGCGTTCGATTTCGGTGCGGGGCTCGCGGTACTGCTTCGCACTCGCGAACACCGGCTCGGGTAGCCCGGCACGATCCAATTTGCCACTCGTGTTGAGCGGCAACGCATCGAGCACCATCAGCGCGGCCGGAACCATGTACGACGGGAGGCTTCGCCCGGCGAACTCACTGAGGACTGCAGCATCGATGTTTCGGCCCGGACCCGGCACGACGTAGCCGACCAATTGATCACCGGTCGGGGTGACGGTCACCAAGACGACAGCCTGGGAAACGTCGGGGTGGGCCAGAAGAACGGTCTCGATCTCACCGAGTTCGATGCGCTGCCCACGGAACTTCACCTGGAAGTCGGTTCGCCCGATGTAGTCGAGGTTTCCGTCCTCACGGCGGCGGACTAGGTCGCCGGTTCGGTACATTCGCTCGCCGGCTGTGCCGTACGGATTGGCTACGAACCGATCCGAGCTCAGATCAGGACGACCAACGTATCCGCGCGCAAGTTGCACGCCGGCGAGGTAGAGCTCACCCGGCTGACCGATAGGCGTCGGGCGAAGTTGCCCGTCCAGTACGTGCGCCTGAGTGTTCCACTGCGGCATACCGATCGGCACAGAAGTAGTGTCCGAGGGCACGGCCTCGTAGTAGGTGACCGACACCGCGGCTTCGGTCGGACCGTACAGGTTGTGCAATCCGGCACCACAGAGTTCGCGGAAGGCCGACGACGTCTCGGGTGGGAGCGCCTCACCGATGACGAACACGTGACGCAACGAATCACAAGATCCGGCAGGTGCATTCGCCGTGAACAGCGTCAGCATGGATGGCACGAAGTCGGTGATCGTGACGCCGAGTTCCGCGATCTTGTTCGCGACGTAGATCGGGTCCCGATGGCCGTCCGGAGTCGCGACGACGAGCGTGGCGCCGACCTGCAACGGCATGAAGAATCCCCACAGCGACACGTCGAATGTCGTCGCGGTCTTCTGCAGGTAGATGTCCGACGCCGAAAGCCCGTACTCGGCGTTCATCCACTGAAGCTGATTGTTGATCGCCGCGTGAGTGACCGCGACACCCTTGGGTCGACCGGTCGAACCCGAGGTGTAGATCACGTACGCAGTGTTCGAGAAATGCAAGGGAGACAGGCGATCCGCGTTGACGATCGGCCTGCTGTCGAGCTGCCCATAGTCCAGTGTGTCGATCTCGATGACCCGTGTGCCCGAGGGCAGATCCACGTCGTCCCGCGCAGTGGTCACAACACACGTGGGCTGCGCCGACTCGAGAATGTAGGCGGTGCGGTCGGCTGGGTGGTCGGGATCCACCGGCACCCAGGCACCGCCAGCCTTGGCAATCGCGTACAGACCGACCATCAAGTCCAAAGACCTGCGGATCGACAGTCCTACAAGCGATTCGGGCCCAACACCCATGGCGATGAGTTGACGAGCCAAACCATTTGCGCGAGAGTCGAATTCGGCGTATGTGAGGCTGGCGCCTTCGAAAACGACAGCGGTGGCATCGGGAGTTCTCTCGACCTGACGCTCGAATGCTTCGGTGATGGTCTGCGAGGCAACGTGGAAGCCGGTGCGGTTCCACAAGGCAACCTTGTTTCGCTCCTCGTCGGTTGCGACAGGAAGATCCCAGACCTTGCGGCTCGTTTCGGCCGAGACGAACTTCTCGAGAAACTCCACGAACCGCGAGTGATTTCGCTGGGCGTCCGCGGGCGCGTACAGATTGGGATTCGACTCGAAATCGATGTGCGTACGGGTGTCGCCGACGCTCTGGTACAGGTTGACACCGAGGTCTTCGATCAAACCCGTGGACAGGATGTGAAGCTCGCCGACAAGGGGCCCGAACGCCAACTCGGTGGAAAACATCATGATGTTGATCCAGGGACCGAAGAATCCGCCCCGACCCGGTCCGTCACCCCCGCGAACCATGTCCTCGTGTCGGTACCGCTGGTGACGCAGCGCGCCGGACATTTCGTTCCTGACGTCGTCCAGAAGCTCCTGGACGGTGGTGTCCGCAGTAACGGTCAGGCGCAGTGGGACGACGTTGGAGACCATGCCACCGGATCGACGCAGCACGGCTGTCGTTCGACCGGAGACGGGCAGGCTCAACGACACGTCCTCTCGTCCGGTCATCTGAGCGAGGTATGCCGCAAACGCCGCGACTACGGTTCCGGCAACAGTGGTCTTCTCCACGCGCTCGAGGAAGCGCCCGAGCAGCGCCTCGACGTGGTTGGACAGCGCTGCACTGTCGATCCGACTGACTGGAGCCGGTGCGGCACTTCGACCCGCGAGGCTCGAGATCTCGTCGAGATTCTCGATCTTGTCTGCCCAGTACTTGCGATCGGTTTCGAAACGACTCGACTGGCGGTACTTGTTGTCCACCTCGTAGACGTTCCGGAGATCGGAGGCCTCACTCGGCTCCGGATCCCGGCCCTCCACGCGCGCCGAGTACAGCTCCGCCACACGAGTGACGAACGTCGACGCACCGAATCCGTCGAGAATTGTGTGGTGGACCCGTGTGTACCAGTAGTAGCGATTCTCGCCGAGCCGCAGGATCGTGGCAGAGATCAAGCGGTCCGTGAGCATGTCGATCGGCCGGCTGCGATCTGCTCGCATCCACCGCATGGCAGCGTCGTGCGAGTCGTCTTCACTACGAAGGTCGACGTAACCGACCGAATCATCGAGTGTGGGGTCGATGATCTGGTACGGCTGGGCGTCGATCTCGAAGATCCGGACGAAGGCCGACCCGATTTCGCGACCGGCGTCTGCGCAGGCCTGGCGAAGGGCGTCAAGTTCCAGAGCACCACGGAGTTCGACGTACTGAGCGATGTTGACCGGAACGGCGGGATCGAGGTGCTGCGCGAACCACATACCGAGCTGGGCCGCGGAAAGCGGGAATGCGTCGGATCGCTGAACGTCTTCCGGCGAGCTGCCGACCTCCGGCTTGCCGCTCCCCAGTTCTCCGTTACCCAGCGAATTCACGCCCACAGCCTCTCTTCCACACCATTGCGCACCCGTGCGAGCCGAACGTCCGATTCGCAGCAGCTACCGACCTCATCCAACCTCGACGAGCCAGAACCACCCATTGTCTCCGATACATAGGTGACAAGAGAAATCCATACCCCGGTGTATCGACGGTTTTGTTGCAATTCGTTACAAATCGCCCAGCTCATCTACCCCCCGATCGCATTGCCGAAACGCACCGTTCAGACGCGGCGCGCGACACCTCTCCCCCTGGGACAATCAATTGCAACCGACGAACTACACCCCCATCCACTTCAGTCACCTCGGACAATTTACAGGGCCGCCAGGTACTGGGTGCCTGAGCTCGAACAAGATTCGACAGTCGCTGATCGAGACTATCGGTACACGCCGACAGACCGACGAAAGAACGCGCCGACCAGCGGTCGGCGCGTTCTTCGATTTACGGTACGAAGCTTCAGGAAAAGCCCACACCAGTCACACTCTTCAGGTGCTCGCTGCTGACACCTGGAGCCAGCTCCACAAGCTCCAGACCGTCCGCGGTGACGTCCAGCACCGCAAGATCGGTGATGATCCGGTTGACGACGCCCTGACCGGTGAGCGGCAAGGTGCACGCCTCGACGATCTTGGGGTTACCGTCGCGATCGGTGTGCTCCATCACCACGATGACACGTCGGGCTCCGTGGACGAGGTCCATCGCTCCGCCCATGCCCTTCACCATCTTGCCTGGCACCATCCAATTGGCGAGGTCGCCGGTCTTCGACACCTGCATACCGCCGAGCACCGCGGTGTCGATGTGACCGCCGCGGATCATGCCGAACGAGAGGGCGGAGTCGAAGTATGCAGCACCCGGGTTGACGGTTACGGTTTCCTTACCGGCATTGATGAGGTCGGCATCGACCTGATCATCGGTCGGATACGGTCCAGTACCAAGGATGCCGTTCTCGCTGTGGAGGACCACCTTGACGCCCTCGGGCAGGTAACTGGGGATCAGCGTCGGCAGGCCGATGCCGAGGTTGACGTACTCCCCCGGCCGCATCTCGGCGGCAGCGCGAGCGGCCATCTCGTGGCGAGTCCAACCGATCCGGGTTTCCTCTGCACTGGTCACTTGGTGCCTCCTGAGACGGTCCGCTTCTCGATCCGCTTCTCCTGTGGGCCTGTATGTACGACGCGCGCGACGAACACTCCAGGTAAGTGAACGTGCGCGGGGTCTATGTCGCCCGGCTCGACGAGGTTCTCCACCTGAGCGATGGTGATCCGCCCCGCCATGGCGGCAAGCGGGTTGAAGTTCATCGCCGTCTTGTTGAAGACGAGATTGCCTTCGGTGTCGCCGTAGTCGGCGTGCACGAGCGCGAAGTCAGCGGTGATCGCCTCTTCCAATACATACGTGCGGCCACCGAACACTGCCGTCGCCTTCGGTGGCGACGCCACGGCGATCGAACCGTCGGGGTTGTATCGCCACGGCAAGCCGCCCTCGGCGATCGGCGTGCCGACGCCGGCAGGGGTGTAGAACGCCGGAATGCCGGTGCCGCCTGCTCGCAGCCGCTCGGCCAACGTCCCCTGCGGCGTCAGCTCCACCTCGAGCTCCCCGGCGAGATACTGACGGGCGAACTCCTTGTTCTCCCCCACGTACGACGCAGTCACCCTGGCGATCCGGTGCGCACCGAGCAGAATGCCGAGACCGTAGTCGTCGACACCGCAGTTGTTGGAGAACACCTCGAGATCGGTGGCATCGCCGTCGGCGATCGCCGCGATCAATGCGTCGGGAATACCGCACAGCCCGAAGCCGCCCACTGCGAGCCTGGATCCGCTCGCGATGTCGGCAACTGCCTCAGCTGCCGTATTCACGACTTTGCTCATCCGCTAGTTCTCCTTCTGATGAAAGATTCCGGCTCGGTGAAGAACCTTCTCGGCGTGACGGAGAACGGGAGCGTCGACCATCTTGCCCTCGAACGCGAACACACCACGTTCAGTAGACACCGCGGCAAGCACTCGTGTGGCCCAGTCGATCTCTTTTTCCGAAGGCGCGAAGGCACCACGGATGACCTCGACCTGACTCGGGTGGATCGCAACCTTCACGTCGAAGCCGACTGCGACGGCGTCAGCGGACTCGACGCCGAGGCCGACGAGGTCCTTGATGTCGAGGTAGACGGAATCGACAGCCAACCGGCCGTAGCTCTTCGCAGCGAGGAGGGAGGTAGAGCGAACGTGCTTGGCAACGTCGCGGTACGAACCGTTCGGGTGCCTGCTCGAATTACCGCCGAGACTTGCCACAAGATCCTCGGCTCCCCACATGACACCGATGGCGTTCGCAGCAAGCGCGATGTCGGCCACGGCGAGGGCTCCTCGCGGGGACTCGACGAGCGCAACCACGTCCGCCGGTGCGAGCGAGAGGACGTCCTCGGCCGATTCGCACTTGGACAGCATGAGACGCGAATAGTGTGTGCCGTCCAGCGCGATCAGATCGAGTTCGTGATCAGGTGTACCGACCGGATTGACGCGCACGACCGTCCGCTCCGGATCGAGAGGCGTGTCGATCAGGGCTGCACGTGCGGCTTCCTTGTCGGCCGGAGCCACACCGTCTTCGAGATCGAGGATCACGACGTCGGCAACAGCCGCGGCCTTCGCATAGCGCTCGGGACGATCCGCCGGGCAGAACAACCACGCCGGCCCCGGCGGTGTCCACGTCATGAGGACACCTCTGCCGGACGCAGTTGCACCAGTGTCTTGCGCGTGGCCAGTGCGACGACGTCACCGTGCTGGTTACGCCCGGTGTGCACGAGCGTCACGATACCTTCACCTGGACGACTCTTCGACTCGCGCTTGTCCGCGATGAGCGTCTCGGCATACAAGGTGTCGCCGTGAAAGAGCGGCTTCGGGAAGCTGATCTCGGAGAAACCGAGGTTCGCCACGATGGTGCCCTGCGTCAACTGCGCGACGGACAGGCCGACGATGGTCGACAGGGTGAACATCGAATTGACCAGCCGCACACCGAATTGAGTGTCCTCGCTGTACGCGGCATCGAGATGCAACGCCTGCGTGTTCATGGTCAAAGTCGTGAACAGGACGTTGTCAGCCTCGGTCACCGTCCGGCCTGGGCGATGCTCGTAGATCGCGCCGACCTCGAACTCCTCGAACCAGAGCCCGCGCTGAGTGATCTTCTTGGGGTTCGTCACAACCCTGCCTCACGAGCGATGAGCATCAACTGCACCTCGGTGGTTCCCTCACCGATTTCGAGGATCTTGCTGTCACGGTAGTGGCGCGCGACGGCGTACTCGTTCATGAAGCCGTATCCGCCGTGAATCTGCGTGGCGTCACGGGCGTTGTCCATGGCAGCTTCGGAGGAAATCAGCTTGGCGATGGACGCCTGCTTCTTGAACGGCTTGCCCGACAACATGAGTGCGGCCGCGTCGTAGTACGCGGTACGTGCGACGTGGGCACGAGCCTCCATGCGCGCGATCTTGAACGCGATCGCCTGGTTGTGTCCGATGGGCCGACCGAACGCCTCGCGCTCCTTGGCGTACTTGATCGACTCGTCGACGCAGCCCTGGGCGGCACCGACGCTCAGCGCCGAAATAGCGATTCGGCCTTCGTCGAGGATGCGCAGGAAGTTCGCGTAGCCGCGGCCACGCTCACCGAGCAGATTCTCTTCGGGGACACGAACATCGGCGAACGTGAGGGGATGGGTGTCGGACGCGTTCCAGCCGACCTTGTTGTACGCCGGCTCGGCAGTGAAGCCCGGCGTCGTGGTCGGCACCAGGATCGTCGAGATCTCCTTCTTGCCACCGTCCTTGACACCCGTGACCGCGGTGACCGTCACGAGCTTGGTGATGTCGGTGCCCGAGTTGGTGATGAACTGCTTGTTGCCGTTGATGATCCACTCACCGCTGTCGAACTTCGCGGTGGTCTTGGTTCCGCCGGCGTCGCTACCCGCACCCGGCTCGGTCAGGCCGAAAGCAGCCAACGACTTTCCGCTGGTGAGCTGCGGAAGCCACTCTTGCTTCTGTGCCTCGTTACCGAAACGGTAGATCGGCATGGCACCAAGGGACACACCAGCTTCGAGAGTGATCGCAACACTCTGGTCGACCTTACCCAGCTCTTCGAGCGCCAGGCAGAGTGCGAAGTAGTCGCCACCCATTCCGCCGTACTCCTCGGGGAAGGGCAGGCCGAACAGTCCCATGTCGGCCATCCCGGCCACTACCTCGTACGGGAAGGTGTGGTTGGCGTCGTGCTCGGCAGCAACCGGTGCCACTACGGTCTTCGCGAAATCTGCAACCGTCTTGGCGAGCTGCTGGTATTCGTCCGGAAGCGCTCCGGTGGCAAGGTAATCGGACATCAGGCGTCTTCCTTCTGCGTCGTGTTCTCGGTCTTTACTTCTGCAGTCTCTTCGTCCGTGACAGGTACCACGTGGGCCAGAACCTGATCCACCATCACCTGATCGCCCTGACGGACAAGCACTTCCACGATCCCGTCGATCGGGGACGTCAAGGAGTGCTCCATCTTCATGGCCTCGACCACGACGAGTGGTTGTCCCGCGCTCACTGCCGCGCCGTTCTCGACGTTGACTGCGATGACGGCACCGGGCATGGGGCTGGCGATTTCGGCGTCACCGGCGTGCTTGTCCTCACCGCGAACGCTGACTTCGGCAACCTCGCGCACGTGCCAGGTTCCGCCGCCTGCCAGCCACAGACCACCATCGGTCTCGGCGACGACAAACGTGCGTCGACGTCCGTCGATCACTACCGCCAGTTCGGATCCCGTCAGGGTCGCGCTGAATGCGCGCGGCTGTGAACCTTCGACCTCGACCTTTGCAGCCGCGGGAACGCCGACGATCGCAACGTGCGCCGTTCGGGTGCCGGCGGAGAGCCTGATGCTGGTCGGAGCGGGAGTTCCGACGCGCCATCCACTCGGGACATCCCAGGGATCAACAGATTCCGAGGTTGTCCACCGCGAGAGCCAGCGATACGCCGCGGCAGCAATGAGCACCTCGTCCGAGGCGTCGGCTGCGACAAAGTCTTCGACGCGACGATCGAGCAGACCGGTGTCGAGGTTGCCCGCGATCACATCCGGATCAGCGAGGAGGAACCGTGCGAATTCGATGTTGGTCACGACTCCGAGCACTGCGGTGTCACCGAGTGCGCGATCGAGCTTGCGCAGTGCGCCCGCGCGGTCGGGAGCGTGGGCGATGACCTTGCTGAGCATCGGGTCGTAGTCACTGCCGACGACGGTGCCCGCGAGCAGTCCGGAATCGACGCGCACGCCGGAACCTGACGGCTCGACCAGATCGACGACGCGGCCGCCGGTCGGCAGGAATCCACGGCCCGGATCCTCCGCGTACACACGAGCTTCGATGGCGTGCCCGGTCAGCGTGATGTCACTCTGGGAGAAGGCCAACTTCTCCCCTGCTGCCACACGGACCTGCCATTCGACCAGATCCAGTCCGGTCACCATTTCGGTAACGGGATGCTCGACCTGGAGGCGGGTGTTCATCTCCATGAAGAAGAACTCGTCCGGCTTGTCGGCGGAGACGATGAACTCCACGGTGCCGGCGCCGGTGTAATCGACGCTTCGAGCGGTGTTGCACGCTGCCGCGCCGATCCGGTCACGGGTCACCTGATCGAGCAGCGGCGAGGGAGCCTCTTCGATGACCTTCTGATGACGCCGCTGCAGGCTGCATTCGCGCTCACCGAGGTGAACGACGTTGCCGTGCTGGTCGGCGAGAACCTGGACCTCGATGTGCCGGGGCCGCAGGACGAATCGCTCGAGGAACAGGGTGTCGTCGCCGAACGACGACGCGGCCTCACGGCGGGCACTGCGAAGAGCCTCGGCCAGATTGGCCGGATCCTCGACCAGACGCATTCCCTTGCCACCGCCGCCGGCCGAAGGCTTGACCAACACCGGGTAGCCGATGTCCTCGGCCGCTGCGATCAGTTCTTCGTCGGTCAGATTGGGGCGAGCGATACCCGGGACCACCGGCACGTCGAACGCGGCAACCGCGTTCTTCGCGGTGATCTTGTCACCCATCACCTCGATCGCCCGCTCGGAGGGGCCGAGGAAGGCGATTCCGGCGGCCGCACAGGCAGCCGAGAACGCCGAGTTCTCCGACAGGAAGCCGTAACCGGGGTGAATACCCTGAGCACCGGTGGACTTGGCAGCGTCGATGACCTTGTCGATGACGAGGTAGCTTTCACGCGCCGCGGCCGGTCCGATGTTGACGGCAGTGTCGGCCTCGCGGACGTGGCGAGCATTCGCGTCGGCGTCGCTGTAGACGGCGACGCTGCGAATTCCCAACTCACGCAGCGTGCGGATCACGCGAACCGCGATCTCACCGCGGTTGGCCACGAGAACAGTATCGATAGTGCGCAACTCAGTCATTTCGCTCACATCCGGAAGACGCCGTAGGAGACCGGCTCGATCGGCGCGTTTGCGCACACCGAAAGGGCCAGGCCGAGAACAGTTCTGGTATCTGCGGGATCGATGACACCGTCATCCCACAGCCGCGCAGTGGAGTAGTACGGATTGCCCTGAGCCTCGTACTGCTCGCGGATCGGCGCCTTGAAGGATTCTTCGTCCTCGGCCGACCACGGATTACCCGCGCTGTCGAGCTGGTCACTACGAACCGTCGAGAGCACCGAAGCTGCCTGCTCGCCGCCCATGACCGAGATGCGCGCGTTCGGCCACATCCACAGGAAGCGAGGTGAATACGCGCGTCCACACATGGAGTAGTTGCCGGCGCCGTAAGAGCCGCCGATGACAACCGTCAGCTTCGGAACTCGTGCACACGCAACTGCCGTGACCATCTTGGCGCCGTGCTTGGCGATGCCGCCGGCCTCGTAGTCGCGTCCCACCATGAAGCCCGCGATGTTCTGCAGGAACAGCAGCGGCACACTGCGCTTGTCGCACAGTTCGATGAAATGTGCACCCTTCATGGCGGATTCGCCGAAGAGAACGCCGTTGTTGGCGATGATGCCGACCGGATGGCCCTCGATGTGGGCGAAACCGGTGACGAGCGTCTTGCCGTATTCAGCCTTGAACTCCTGGAACGCGCCACCGTCAACGAGCTTGGTGATGACCTCGTGCACGTCGTACGGAGTACGGGGATCGGTCGGAACGACGTCGTACAGCTCGCGCTGGTCGGCGACGGGCGGAACCGTGGAGATGACGTCCCACGGGCGCTCGGAGCGGGGGCCGAGTGTGGCAATGATGTTGCGCACGATCCGAAGTGCGTCGCGGTCGTCCTCGGCCAGGTGATCGGTGACGCCGGAAACCTTGGAGTGCAGGTCGCCACCGCCGAGCTCTTCGGCCGTGACGATCTCACCGGTGGCAGCCTTCACCAGCGGCGGGCCGCCGAGGAAGATGGTGCCCTGGTTGCGGACGATCACTGCTTCGTCGCTCATCGCGGGCACGTAGGCGCCGCCCGCGGTGCACGAACCGAGAACTGCGGCGATCTGGGGAATCCCCTTGGCGCTCATGGTCGCCTGGTTGTAGAAGATCCGGCCGAAGTGCTCACGGTCCGGGAAGACCTCATCCTGGCGCGGCAGGAAGGCGCCGCCGGAGTCGACGAGGTAAATGCAGGGAAGGTTGTTCTGCAGCGCAACTTCCTGCGCGCGCAGGTGCTTCTTCACCGTCATCGGGTAGTAGGTGCCGCCCTTGACCGTCGCGTCGTTGGCAACGATGACGCACTCACGACCCGACACACGGCCGATACCGGTGATGACGCCGGCGCCGGGGCACTCGTCGTCGTACAGGCCATTGGCCGCCAATGGGGACAACTCGAGGAACGGGCTGCCCTGGTCGAGCAGCGAGTCGACGCGATCGCGCGGCAGCAACTTCCCTCTGCTCACGTGACGCTCGCGAGAGCGCTCGTTGCCACCCAGCGCTGCTTGCGCCAGTTTCTTCTTCAGTTCGTCCACCAGAACGGTGTGATCGGACCGGTAGCCCGATCCTTGCGTGATTCCACTGGGAGTCATCCCGCCGCCTTCGCCATGAGTTAATGCTCGATAACTGAAACTAGATTAACTATGATTAACTGAGTTGTCCAGAACACAAGCGAAGAAAGATCGAGAGAATGACCTCTGAGCAGGTAGCAGCTCCGACGCGACGCGATCAGATGAAGGCCGACCGTCGACGTCAACTCTTGGACGCCGCCGCCCGGTTGATCGCCGAGCGCGGATTCGTGAGTGTGCGACTCGAAGACCTCGGCGCGGCCGTCGGCATCAGCGGCCCGGCCGTGTATCGGCATTTCCCCAACAAGGATGCCGTCCTCGTGGAACTTCTCGTCGGCATCAGCACGCGCCTGCACGAAGGCGGTTCTGCGGCAGCGGAGGCAGCGGACTCACCGAGCGCCGCTCTCGACGCATTGGTGGAGTTCCACCTCGACTTCGCACTGGGCGAGCCGGACCTGATCCGCATCCAGGACCGCGACCTCGAAAGCCTGCCGGCCGACGCGCGTCGACAGGTACGCCAGACGCAGCGCAAGTACGTCGAGGTCTGGGTCGGGGTGCTCGAGCAACTCGATCCCCACCTCGATCAGGCGGACGCACGAATCAAAGCGCATGCCACCTTCGGTCTGATCAACTCGACCCCACACAGCGCCAACCCAGCTTCGCCGGCACGCGCACGGCGCGTCCTGCGAGATATGACGCTCGCCGCACTGCGCACCCACTGAAACAGGACACGGCACAATCGGTGGCAGACTGGTTACACCAGCTAACAGATGAGGGTGCCGAACGTGGAAGACAGCAGTGGGGTCAGCAGAGCCGATTTCGCCGAACTGCGGACCGAGTTCTCCCGCTTCATGATGTTGTACCAATTCGGAATCTCCGAACTGATGACCAAGGTGAACATCCTCAAGGACGAGTTCACTCACATCAATCAGTACAGCCCCATCGAACACGTGACGTCACGGGTCAAGTCGCCGGACAGCATCCTGCGTAAGGCTCAACGACTGAACATCCCGCTCACGATCGACGACATCTCGAAGAACATCTTCGACATCGCCGGAGTACGCATCACCTGCAGTTTCATTTCCGACACGTACCGCATAGCCGAGATGCTCACCAGCCAGACGGACCTTCGGGTGATCGAGCGCGAGGACTACATCGCCGATCCGAAACCCAACGGCTACAAGAGCTTGCACCTGATCGTCGAGGTCCCGGTTTTCATGAGCGACCGCGTCCGGCACGTACCGATCGAACTCCAGATCCGCACCATCGCGATGGATTTCTGGGCAAGCCTCGAGCACAAGATATATTACAAGTACAACCGCGAGGTCCCCGTCGAACTCCTCGACGAACTCACCGAGGCTGCTGCCGCGGCACACCGCCTCGACGTCAAGATGGAACGCCTCAACGACGAGTTCGCGAAAATCAAAGCGCTACCGCATCCTGACGACGAAATCCTCGAGCAGGATCTGCCGGCGCAGTTCCTCGAGGCGCTGCATCTTCAGCGACGGGCGCTCTGAATTCGGTCCCCCTCCCCTGAGCGAACGCGCCTTTCGGCGCATCTGAGGCGACGAGAGTGCCGTTCGCTCACATCTGGGGTCAGACAACTAGGGCAAACCAAAAGTGCGCCCTCCCGAACTTCGGGAGGGCGCACTTCGCGAATTGCGTTGGCTTGCTATTTCTTGCCAGTGACGGCGCTGTAGCCGATCGAGAGCACGGCCGCCGCGGCGATGCTGATGATCCAGCGGATCCAGTCGATTCCACCCGTGTCGCCCTTGTCCGAGATCGCTCCCCAGACCCAGTACCCGATAAGCGCTCCGGCGATACCCAGCACGACGGTGACGATCATGCCGTACTGCTGCTTACCTGGCAGTACGAGACGAGCCAGGATTCCGATGACTGCGCCGAAAATGATGGTTCCGATAATTTGCCCCATGACAGCCCCTCTCACACGTCGTGCATGCACGCGGACGGAAGATCACCGCTCAGGGAAACAATAACCACAGTCACACACAACTGTCGCTTGTTGACCGAATTGTTGTCCGAGATGCAACCTGGACGTGTTACACGCAGGACATTCGCGAGTTATTCTTTCGCAATCAAGCAGACCTACCGTTCTCGTCCATGGCCACTTCCGTAAAACTGCCGAACAGCGAGCTCGCGCGACTCGCCAACAAGCCGCCCTGGTACCGATCACTGTTCGTGCAACTGATCGCCGCTATCGTCATCGGCGTCCTCATCGGCTGGTTGTGGCCGGAATTCGGCGCGAATCTCAAGCCCCTTGCCGACGGGTTTATCAAGCTGATCAAGATGCTGATCGCTCCGATCATCTTCTGCACCGTCGTGATCGGGATCGCCCACGTCGGCGACCTGAAAGCGGTGGGACGCATTGGTGTCAAGGCGCTCATCTACTTCGAGGTCGTGACCACCTTCGCGCTTCTGTTCGGACTCCTCATCGGCAACCTGATGAAACCAGGTGCGGGATTCAACATCGATCCGGAGACACTGGCGAACGGGGCGGACGCCGTCGCCGCGAAAACCGGAAGTGGCGAACTCCCCCACACCGTCGAGTTTCTGCTCAACATCATTCCGGTGTCGATAGTTTCGGCCTTCGCCGAGAACGCACTTCTCCAAGTCCTCTTCTTCGCCGTACTGTTCGGGCTCGCCTTGGCCAAGGCGGGCGAGAGCGGCCCACCCATCGTGTTCGAACTCGTCGATCGTCTGAGTCATCTGTTCTTCACGATCATCGGCTGGATCATGCGACTGGCGCCGTTGGGCGCTCTAGGCGCGATGGCGTACATCGTCGGCCAGTACGGGATCGCTTCGCTCGGAAGTTACGGAAAGCTGATCGCCGCATGCTATCTCGCCGCCGTCCTGTTCATCCTCATCCTGGCCGCGATAGTCAGGTACTTCGCGGGCGTGAACCTGTGGAAGTTCGTCAAGTACATCAAGGACGAACTCTTCCTCGCGTTGGGAACGGCGTCGACCGAAGTAGTTCTGCCCCGAATCATGGTCAAGCTCACCAACGCCGGATGCTCGCGCACGACAACAGGATTGGTGGTGCCAACCGGCTACTCGTTCAATCTCGACGGCGCGACGCTGTACCTGTCGATCTGCATGCTGTTTCTGGCTCAGGCACTCGGCGTGGATCTGACACTCGGTGAACAGATCACTGCCGTCCTGGTACTGATGCTCACGTCGAAGGGAATGGCAGGGGTACCGGGATCGTCCTTCCTGGCGCTGTCCGCCACTGTGGCCGCAATCGGTCACGGCGCAATTCCGGTCGCCGCAGTCGCCCTCCTACTGGGCGCCGATCGAATCATGGACTCGATGCGGGTGTCGGTGAACCTGCTCGGGAACTGTGTCGCAACCTTCGTGGTCGCCAATTGGGAGGGGCAGCTCGACAAGGAGCGCATGCGCCGAGTGCTCGACGGAGAAGACGTTCCACCGCTCGAGGAAGTCGATCCGATCACCGGGAAAACTGTTCCGGCACCCGAAGCCGAGGGCGCCGTGCCCCGTTGAGGAGATGGTGACCACCGGCTGCGCGTCGGAATCGGTGCTGAAGGTTCGCGGGGACGTACTTGACCGGAATACTCAGACCAGCACGCCCGAACGCAAATATTTGCAGGGGGTGGCGAGCTTGCCGACTAAGGACTGGTGAATTCACAGATATTCCACGTGCGCTGGGCTAACTCGGCACCAGGGAAAGCATCCTCCACTATCTCAATATTGCTACGCGGTTGCCATTGTTCAGATCCGAAGATCAGCGAACTGCCAGCATTATGTTTGCCGAAAATAGAAGGACTAAAGTCCACTGTTCAGCCGACAAACAGACTCGAGTGAGCAAAGAATCAAACATTGCGGAAACCATTCTTCCGAACACAGAAACGCGCATCTAGCTGCACTTATGTCGACTCCTCGACGGAGTGGGCATTTGCAAAAATGACCGAAATCTCACCACTCCAAATTGCCGAAACGGACACCCATTGCTATCGTAACCTTTGCGAAGGACTGGACTAATTGCCCAGCAAAGGAGCCAAGTGACCGAGTCCATGCAAGAAATTGAACACTTGTCCACTAATCGACTCTCCGTGGTTGTTCCAGTATTCAACGAAGAAAACTCCCTTTCGAACTGCATCGAGCGCTTACTGATCCAGTCCGAAATCGACGAGATTCTGGTCGTCGACAACAACTCGACGGACAGCACCGCATCGATCATTCACAAGTTCGCCGAGAAGCACGACCGAGTGAGATATGTCTTCGAGGCCCGGCAAGGCGTCGTTCATGCGCGGAACGCCGGCTTCGACGCCTCGACCGGCAACATCATCGGTCGGATCGACGCAGACACGCGGGTCCAACCGGGATGGGCCCGTGCGGTCAAAGGTTTCTTCCAGCGCAGCACTGCGCATTCAGCGGTCGCCGGACTCACCTATCTCTTCGAATCGCCGTTTGCCCGAATCCACCGTTTCGCACTGGACCGTCAGGTCAAGCAGGGAAAGTTCGATTGCGAACGTCAAGTACTTGCTGTCGCCGGAGCAAACATGGCGATCAGAAAAAGCGCATGGCTGGCCGTCCGCGAGCGAGTCAGCGACCGGCCGGACATCCACGAAGATATCGACCTTTCACTGTGCCTTCGGAAGGAAGGGATGACGATCGGTCAGATCGCCGACATGCGAGCAGAAACGTCCGGTCGACGCGGTGAAACCCCTCCGTTGGAGTACCTGAAGTACAACCAGGCATCCGAATCGGTTTTGCACCTTCACAACATCATGAATTGGCGCCTCAAACTGACAATCTGGGGCGACTCGATGCTCCACGCGCTCGTGTGGCCCGTTTACCGCCTCTACAACTTCGAGCAGGAGCGCCTGGAGTTCAGGCGCTTGTTTGGCAGATCGCAGGGTCGAATCATGCCGGTTCACCAGTAGCCCATCGATTTCGATAATCACCGCAGATTCGAAGTGATAGTGCAGAATACGGTCTCGTAGCTGATCCACACGATCGTTCGCCGACAACTGGTCGAGGTATACCGATGCCCGGTCACCATCGACGACAATTCGGCCGCGAGGGCGAGGTCGACAACCTCTTCGACGATCACCCGTCGCATTGCGCCATTGATCAGTGGAATCTTGAATACCTTACCGACGGCGGTTGGCAACTCGACGACGAGCTCATGCGCCGAGTACACGGGGGCGAAGACGTTCCATCGCTCGGGGAAGTCGATCCGCACGGGAAGGCCGTTCGGCATAGTTCGATCTGAATCTCGCAGTAAACCTACGCCGAGGCCAAACAGTCGGGCAGTCCGTCTCATCAAGTCATCCACCACGGTATGGAATGCGTGAGATACGGCATAAGTTCTGGCACTCGAACGACGGCCCACACATCGACCGACAGCCGGCGCCGCCACAGCCCTCTTATCGATCAGATATCCCGCTACCTGCAATTTTACAAACAAGAATCTCAACAAAAAGAACAAATCGTACACCAGTAGCCATGCGGCCGTTTCGGCATGGCGTACCTACCCGAGTGCCACGATTTTGAAGGTGAAAAATTGATTGATACCGTTATTTTGTGAAGATTCACCCGAACCGTAAACCTCAGGAACGATTGTGACGTCCCCAAAGCAATCGACTGAGAATCCTCACCGAAATATATTGTCGGTCGTTGTACCTGTGTTTAACGAAGAGGCAGGAATCGCGGACTGCATTGACCGTCTGCTCGCGCAAGGTGACACAATCGATGAAATCTTGATAGTCGACAACAACTCCACCGACCGAACCGCCTCGATAATAGAACGCTACGCAGGGTCACACGAAAAAGTTCGATATATCTTCGAGTCACGCCAAGGTGTTGTGCATGCCCGAAATGCGGGTTTTGACGCGTCTTCTTGTGAACTGGTCGGCCGAATCGACGCCGACACCCGGGTCCAGACCGGATGGGCGGCCGCGATTTGCGAATTCCTCGGCCCCAACTCCACCCACTGCGCCGTTGCGGGCGTCACATACCTCTTCGAATCCCCTTTCTCGCGCGTCCACCGGTTCGCACTTGACCGACAAATTCGACGTGGAAAGTTCAATCATGATCGCCGAGTGCTAGCTGCTACCGGAGCGAACATGGCCGTGAAAAGATCAGCGTGGCTAGAAGTGCGGAAGAATTTGAGCGAGCGCACTGACATTCACGAAGACATGGATCTCTCGATATGTCTCCAGAAGATCGGGTTGACAATCGGACAGTGCGACTCCATGCGCGTCGAAACATCGGGGAGGCGGGGAGAAACACCTCCGCGCGAATACTCGAAGTACAACCGCGCTTCTGAATCGGTCCTTCGACTCCACAACGTCATGAATTGGCGCTTCAAGTTCCTGATCCGGCTGGACACAGTTGTCCACGCCTTGGCATGGCCGATATACCGTGCATACAATTTCGAGCAGGAGCGTTTTGAGTTCAGACGCTTGTTCGGCAAATCGCAAGGACGAATCATGCCGGTCAACCAGTAGCCAATCCAGCCTCGCTATTCACTACGGGTGCGAAGTGACAGTGCAGCAGAGACCCCCTCGTTGCTGATGCGCACAAAAGTCCGCCGTGTCCTCCACGAGGTACACCGAAACCCGCTCATCGATGACCGTTCGGGCCGCTGACCGCCGAGTACCGAGCGCTTATCCGAGTGTATTGACGGACATGCACCACACCGGATCTCACGACACCTTCAACGCCGTGATGCGGTCTTCACTGGAACGCAACAGCACCTTGTCCCCTGCCCACAGCTCGCTCGGCATCGCCCAGGGGGTGAACTCGTCGTCCCCGTCATGGTCGACGTGGACCTCCCAACTCCGTTGACCCGTCATGACATCCGTTCCGAAAACATTGCCCTCTTCGATGACGACATCTCCGTGCCAGATAATCTCTCCGGCGCGCTCGGCATTCGATCGCCACAGGACCTCACCAGTGAGCAGGTCCACGAACTGGACCTCGGGCTCGGAACCGGAACGGGTCACGGCGACCACGTTGCCGATCACCGCCAACGACTGTGCGGTGTCGAAGACTTCACTGTTGGACCACAATTTCTCGCCGGACTTCCGGTCGAAACCGCTGTGTCCCAAAATGATCGGAGTCGATCCGCCGACAGGTTCATCTCGACTGTATCGCCCACCGTAGTGCGAGGACTCCGAGGGCAGTTCGTCCGTCCTGGCGAACTCGCGCCCGTTCTGATCGAGTGCGTACTCACTTGTCGGGCGACCGTTGCCTTCGCAACCGCCGTCCGACACCAAGGTCACACCGTCCGACGATGTGTGCGCGGTCGAACAGGTGGAGTAACCGTGTACCCACCGCTGTTCGCCGGTCTTCAGGTCGAATCCCAAGGACTCGTCGAGAGCGATCACACCGAGGTCGCCGTGAACCGACATCACCGGATCGGCATATCCGGCCTCCCACGATCCGCCGATGTCGAACGCTTTGGACCAGTTCGCTTCCGGATCGTCGACGGTTCCGCTGTGCACGCGAACGTCGTTGCTCTCGATATCCCCTTCGAGCGCAAGGACGGTGTCGCCTGAGACAACCGCGATGATCGGCGACCACGGCGTCTTGATGTCTCGCCGCTCTCCCGTCTCGATGTCGAACAGCGAGTACGAACCACCGGATACGTACGGCCCGGAGAAACACAGCACCGAACTGCCGAGCAGAGTCTCGGAGCAACCACCGATGTCGACCGCCGACGCGCGCCAACGAACTGTGCCGTCTTCGGCGTCCAATCCGACCAATTCTGCGTCGTCCAACGAATACGCCTGACGATCCGGCATACCGATCATCGTGACCACGAGTGATCCGGCGTCGATGAATCCGCCCATGTCCATGTTGAATTCGGTGCCGACAAGTGGGCTCCGAAAGATCGCGAACTCGCGTCCGAGAATCTCGGAGGCCTCGACGCTCCACAACGGCGACGAGGCCGCTGTCGGTTCGGAATTCGTCGACGTAACCACCGTGGCGACGGCGGCGGTGACGGTGACCACGGCAGCGGCGGCCGCGACTCGAAGGCGCGTTTTCGGGGAGAATCTGGTGGTCATCGAATCTCCAGCCCGTCGGTCGTCGCGAGAAATTCCAACTGCTCGAACGTCATCGGCACGTTCGGTGCCTCGGCCGACGAGCTCACCGTTACTCGCGTCCCACCGGGATGGGTAACTACTACAGACCTGTGGACATTCTCCCAGCGACTCTCATCATGTTCGATCACGGACCCGTCCTCGGCGGTCACCATCGAGAGCGGGTGCCCGTCGTAAGAAGGGTCGTACTTGTTCGGAGGCGTAGGAAGCGGCTGCCCACTGGTAATCGAGATGCTGAGGCGCGACTCGTTGCCGCCCGACCGTGCAACGAGATCCTGGCACGCGGTGGTGGTGTCGTTTTCGGCAAGAACCAGATCACCCAGCTGACTGCCGAGGTCAGGCGCGTCTGGCGGTGCTGCGCGCCAACCCGATCGGAGCGCTTCACCGAGCGCGTCGACGATTCCTCGATCCAGTTCCCGCCCAGATGACTCGTCCGCCCAACCGCCGCAATCAATCTGAAGCGGAGCAGTGTCTGGTGGAATAGGCGCGGTGATTCGCAGCTGTGGCATCTCGACAAGGGTCGCAAGTTCGTCGAGCGTCAGTGGCACCACGCCGGAACTCTCGGCGTCCCGAGCTCCGTCGTTGTTCGTGTCGTTGACATACGCCTGAATACGGGTCCCGTCGACTCCGTACAGCATCGCCGACCGACCAAGAGTGCGTACACCATTGGTTTCGCTCCACGTATCCTGCAGGTCCACCACAGACTGGTCGGCCAGCACCCGACGTTCGACGAGCGACCCCGCAACACACGATGGGATCGGATCAGAACTCGAGTGCAGCATCAGGCTGAGCGCGCCGATCTTCCCGTCCCGAACCAGCGTCCCGGACGCAGTGGTGGACGCCAGATCCTCGAGCGAGAACCCCTCGGGCAGGCCATCTGTGTTCGAAGGCGCATAGATCGGCCCGAACTGGAGCGAATTGCCCGGGCTGGCGAACTTCAGCTCGACGTCGTGCGGCAGCGCCTGCTTGACCGCGTCAGACATCGCTGCTGCCTTGGCGCTCGAGAACCACGGAAAGCGTGGATCGTCGTACGTGTTGGATCCGTCCAGAATATAGGAGAAGAACGAATCCTCCTCTGGCGCTTCGACGCTCTCACAACCCGGAATGGTGGTCGGGTACACCGCGGTCGGCGTGACGTACGAGAATTCAGGTGCGTCTTCGGCGAACCCACCGTCCGGCGTAGACGTCACGCTGACAGACGTCGATGCAGCTACCGAGATGTTGTCGGACTCCGAGCCACTCCACCGATCCACGAACCCGGCAACCACTGTGCCGCCGGCGATCAGGGAGACGACCGTCAACGCGAAGGTCCACGTCTCCGCACGCTTCGAATCGGTTTGCTCGTTCGGCACGAGTCCTCACAGTCATCGTCACGGCTCGCCCCCGGTGCGCGTCGCCTCTGGAAGTCCTGTCGCGATCACAGCAATTTCTGTTACCAACCGGATGGTTTCCTATTTGTGTCAGCGCCATCCAGACACAAATGAACGGGGTGCCAGTTGCTCTGCAACCGGCACCCCGTTCGTTTCACGACCTGAGTGCTTACACCCTGACAGGAACCTTATTCGGGTCTGGATCGGAGTCCGGGTCTGGATCGATCGGAATCCGCCGAATCGCTTCACCCTCGATGTCGACGTTCGGCAGAATCTTGTCGAGCCACGCGGGCAACTTCCACGCCGAATCACCGAGAATCGACATGACCGCAGGGATCACGATCATGCGGATGATGAAGGCGTCGAAGAAGACTGCCGCCGCGAGACCGAAGCCCATCATCTTGCTTGTCGTCTCCGAGGACAGCATGAATGCGCCGAACACGGAGATCATGATGATGGCCGCCGACGCGACCACGCGAGCACCATGGGTGTAGCCGGAGATGATGGCATCCTTGGCCGACAATCCGTGCACGTATTCCTCGCGCATTCTCGTCACGAGGAACACTTGGTAGTCCATCGCCAACCCGAACACCACACCGATCATGAAGATCGGCAGGAACGAGATGATGGGTTGAGTGTGCTCGATCAGCCCGAAGTCGCCTTCTTGGAAAATCGCCACCGTGGCGCCGAAGGTCGCACAGACGGAGAACAGGAATCCGAGAGTTGCGGTCAGCGGCACCAGGATCGAGCGGAAGACGACCATCATGATGATGAACGCCAGCCCGACCACCACGATCAGATAAGGGATGAGCGCGGAACTGAGCTTCGACGACATGTCGGCAACGATCGCGGTTTGACCCGCTACACCGAGTTCAGCTCCCTCCGACTTCACCGTCGATCCGTAGTCGCGGATCTGATTCATCAGTTCGTGGGTTTCGGGTCCACTCGGTGACATCTGCGGGGTGACGGCGATCAGGGCAGAGTTGGCGCCCGCCATCGGGTTTGCCGCGTCCGGTCCGTTTCCGACCCACATCAGCTGATCCGGCGTTGCGACGTTGTCGAGGCCCTTGATGTGCGCGACAGTGCCTTCGGCAATCGCGGTGATGTCGGTACCGTCGGGTGCATCGAGCACGACGAACAACTCACCGTTGACGCCTTCACCGAACCCTCGTTGCAGTAGGGCCAGCGCCGGTCGCTCTTCGTCCTGAGTGAAGGAGAGTCCGAGTTCGAGCTTGGTCATCGGAATAGCCGCGATCACCAGGAGAACCAGAGCAGCACCAGCGATCGGCCACGGGTATTTGGTGACTATCTTGGCCCAGCGATGACCGTTGGATTCCATCGTCTCGGGCTCGTCACCGTGGCGAAGCCCGGGGATACGAGGCGAGAACGCGAATCGGCCGAAGATACCCAGGACAGCCGGGATCAACGTGATTGCGCCGAGGACGGCGATGATGACGGCAACCGCTGCAGAGATTCCCATCTGGGTGATCATCGGAACCCCGACTACCGCCAGGGCTGCCAGCGCGACCACAACCGTCAGGCCGGCGAAGACGACGGACGAACCGGCAGTACCCACTGCGCGCCCGACTGCTGCTTCCCTCGTTCCGCCCAAATTGAGCTCACTGCGGTAGCGCGAAACGATGAACAACGCGTAGTCGATCGAGACTGCGATGCCGATCATCGTGACGATTCCTGTGACGCCTTCGTTGATGTCGAAGAAGCCCGAACCGAGTGTGACCGTCAGAGTGGCCAGCGCAATTCCCAGAATTGCGGTGAACAACGGAATGAAAGCCGCAATGAGCGCGCCGAACGCCACGATCATCACGATGAACGCCACCGCGAAGCCGAGCATCTCCGACAGACCGCCTGCGGCCTGCACCTGCATCATGGAGCCGGTGCCTTCGACTTGCAGGCCACCGGTGCGGAATTTTGCCATCAGGTCGAGGAACGCCGTCTTGTTGGCCTGCGTCTGATCCTCGATGCGAATCGACTGATTGAGCTGGATCAGCCCGACCTTGCCGTTGTCCCCGAGAACGGCCGACGCCACCGCCGGATTGGCCTCCGCGAGAGTCACCGGGTTGACGATCTTCTCGGGATCGACGATGTCCGGCAACGTCTTCGCCTGCGCGATCAACTGGTCGATCTGATCGCTGTGTGCGGCAAGTCCGTCGTCTGCCGCGATGAGAATACTGGTCGACGCCTGAGTTTGCTGCTCGGCTGCCGCTGCGAAGTTCTCGTTCATCAACTCGGTCGCACGTTGGGAATCAGTGCCCGGAAGATTGAATTCTTTGGAGAACGTCGGATTTGTGGCGCTGATTGCGCCCCCCACCACCGCGATCACGATGATCCACGCGGCCACCACAAGATACTTGTGGCGGAAAGCAAACTTCCCCAACCTGTAAAGATACGTAGCCAACGTAGGCCTCTCTCGCCGTGGACTGGTCTGTCCGAAGAACACGGAGTCTTTCGGTGCCAAGGTCATACGGTACGGACCGATCGGCCCGTTGGCACCCGGTATATCTGCGAAAACGGCATATCCGACGCGCCTTCGTCTCGTTTTCAGACCGCTCGGTACCGTGGACACGACACGGGCAGGCGCCTCACCAGAGCAGACGCCACGTAGTACGAAAGGCAATCCCATGAATCACGGCCAGGCCGTCGATCGCGATCTCCTCCTTGCCGGCCAACAACGACTCGACGCACTGGGTCCACGATTGACTGGATCGCCTTCACACCACGCTGTGGTGCAAGAAGTCGCGAACGAACTGACCGAACTGGGCCTCGACGTCCGGCGTGATTCACACACTTTCGAACGCTGGGATCTACCGGACACATCTGAGGGGCTTCGCATCGAATTGCCGACGGGACCGATCAGCGTTTCGTCCGCATTTCCCTACTCCGGATTGACCGGGCCACAGGGAATCTCCGCTCCCCTGGTCTACGTCAGCGCGCGACGCCCCAAGTGGTCGGCGGCCAAGGGCGCGATCGCAGTGATCGAGGTCCCGCACATCGATCTTCCCCGCAAGCTACTGGTCAGCGAGTGGGGCCCGATCGCCACCGACGAGACACTTCGAAATCCGGTTCTCTCCGCAACACTTCTGGGCCCGAAGCTAGACAAGGCCCGCAAGGCCGGTGTCCTCGGCGTGATCGCGGTGTGGCGTGACATCGCTCCGGACAACGCACTGGGACAATATCTTCCGTTCACGCAGCCATATCACGACATCCCCGCCGTCTGGGTGGCCGGCGACGAGGGCGCGAAGGTTGTCGCTGCAGCTCGTTCCGGTCAGCGGGCGACTCTGGTACTGGACGCGACTCTGCATCCGGACATCCGGACTGACACGGTGTGGGCAGTGTCCCCCGGAACCTCACCCGAAGAGACGATTCTGCTCATCACTCACAGTGACGGAACAAACGGCGTCGAGGAGAACGGCCATCTGGGAATGTTGGCGTTGGCGCGCCACGCCGTCGCGCAGCCGCATCGACGGTCGTACGTTTTTGTCCTGACGACTGGCCACCTTCGTATTCCAGCGGTGTCCAAGCACGGACAGGCAACGTCCACCTGGCTCGAAGCGCACCCCGAGATGTGGAAGGGCGAAGCCGGACAGTCGCGCGCAGTAGCGGGGATCGCAATCGAGCACCTCGGCGCACTGGGTGACACCGAGGACAACTCGACCGGCAGCTATACGTTGGAGACCACTCCGGAACCGGAACTGCTCTACGCGACGAGCCGAGAAGTACACAACATCGTTGCACCGCTGTGGCGCGACATCGGAGCGGGCGATCGCCGAATCGTGGCACCAGGACCGGTCATTCATTTCGGTGAGGGCGAACCACTGTTCGAGCGGAAGATCCCGGCAGTCGCCTTGGTGACGGCGCCGCAGTACCTGCTCGCTCTGCGCGAGGCCGACGCCGTTGCACATGTCGATCTCGACGCGATGATCAAGCAGATCGAAAGCTTCCGGGATCTACTCGACGCATTCGATGCGACAGACTCCGCCGCTTTCGGTCCGGTGGTCTCGCGCTCGGTGTTCGCGAAGTTCTCGGCGCTACTTCAGTTGATGCAGATTTTGTCGAAAGCCAAGAAATAGTGCTGTGCGCCTTTATTAACCGCCCGCGGTTAATAAAGGCGCACAGCAGTTGTCCTACTTGTCGTGAATGATCACGCCACGGATGTTCTTGCCGTCACGCAGATCCTGGTAGCCCTTGTTGACGTCTTCGAGGCTGTAGGTGTTGGTGATCAGTTCGTCAAGCTTGAGCTGGCCGGCATCGTAGAGACGCAGCAGTCGTACGATGTCGTACTGCGGGTTCATCGAACCGAACAGCGTGCCCTTGATCGTCTTCTGATTCAGGGTCAGGTCGGTACCCGACACGTGAACGGTCAGCTTGGCAGGGTCGGCGAGTCCCGTGATCACCACGGTGCCACCCTTACCGATCACTGCCGTCGCTGCACTGACGACGTCCTCGTCGACGGTGCCGACAAGGATGAGCGCAGCGTCGGCGCCCTGTCCCCAGGTCAGCTCGTTGACCTTGGCAGCCGCACTCTCGGCGTCTGCAAAGGCATGCGTGGCACCGAATTTCAGTGCGGTGTCACGCTTGAGAGCAACCGGATCGACCACCACTACGTACTTGCAACCAGCCGAAACAGCACCCTGGACCGCGTTGATGCCGAGACCACCGATGCCGTAGATCACCGCGGTGTCACCGGCGCGAAGGTTACCGGCGTTGACGGCGGTGCCCCAGCCCGACGGCACACCGCAACCGACGACCACTGCGGTCTCCAACGGAAGCCAGTCGTCGATCTTGACAACCGAGTGCTGCGAGATGGTGGCCCGCTCGGAAAATGTTCCGAGCATGCACATTCCGCCGAAGTCCAGACCGTTGCCATGGAAACGGAAGGACCCGTCGGGCATGGAACCTTCGAGGATGGTGGCGCCCATGTCACACAGGTTCTGGCGACCGGTCGAGCAGTAGCGACAGGTGCCGCAGTTGGGAATGAAACTACACACGACATGATCGCCCGGCTTGACCTTCGTGACGCCAGGGCCGACCTCTTCGATGATGCCCGAGCCCTCGTGTCCGCCGACGATCGGATAACGCGGCGGGAGATCACCGTCGGTCAGGTGCAGATCCGAATGGCACAGTCCGGCCGCGGTGTACTTGATCAGTACCTCACCCACACCCGGTCCGTCGAGGTCGAGTTCCATGATCTCGAAAGGCTTTCCGGGCTCGAGCAGTACAGCAGCTTTGGTCTTCACTGGTGATCTCCTTGATTGTCGGACGAGAGAATGAGCGATGAGGTCGGTCAGAGGGCGATGTTGACGGCCTTGGTCTGGGTGTAGAGATCGATGGCCGAAGCGCCGAGCTCGCGGCCCCAGCCGGACTGCTTGTATCCGCCGAAGGGCATTGCGGTGTCGAAGCCGTTGTACTGGTTGATCCACACCGAGCCGGCCTTCAGACGCTTTGCCGTGCGATGCGCCTTGGAGATGTCCCGGGTCCAGATGCCCGCAGCGAGGCCGTAGATGGAATCGTTTGCGGCAGTGATCGGTCCGTCGTCCGCGTTGAACGGCAGCGCTGCCACGACCGGTCCGAAGATCTCCTCCTGGACGATGGAGAATTCAGGCTTGACGTCGACGAAGACTGTGGGCTCGACGAAGTAGCCTTGATCACCCCAGCGGTTGCCGCCCGTCAGTGCGCGTGCGCCGTCGGCGATTCCCTCACGGAGGTAGCCGGTGACCTTGTCGAACTGCTCCTGCGAGACCAGCGGTCCGAGCTGGGTGGTGGGGTCGAGGCCGGGCCCGATCTTGACCTGGCTCGCAGCGTGTGCCACTGCCTCGGTGAACTTCTCGAAGATGGTGTCCTCGACGTACAGGCGAGTGCCCGCAACGCAGCACTGTCCGTGGTTGAACAGCCACGCGTTGAGCGAACCCTCCACCGCGGAATCGAAATCCGCGTCGGCGAACACGATGTTGGGGCTCTTGCCACCGAGCTCGAGCGTGACCTTCTTCAGATTGCCCTTGGCAGCGTCGACGATCTTCTTGCCCACCTCGGTAGAACCGGTGAACGCGACCTTGTCCACGTCGTCGTGCCCGGACAGTGCAGCGCCGGCATCGCCGAATCCGGGAACGATGTTCACGACGCCAGGCGGGAAGCCGGCTTCTTCGAATACCTCTGCGAGAAGAAGTGCGGTGAGCGGGGTCTGCTCTGCGGGCTTGAGGATCACGGTATTGCCGGCAGCGAGCGCGGGTGCGAGCTTCCACGACGACATGAGCAGCGGGAAGTTCCACGGGACGATCAGTCCGCAGACGCCGATCGCCTCACGCAGTGTGTATGCATGAAACTCGCCGCCCGGAGAGAATGGCATCGACACGTTGACCGTGCTGCCTTCGATCTTGGTGGCCCAGCCTGCGTAGTAGCGGAATACGTCTGCGGCCCAAGCCACGTCGACGGCGGTGGCGATGGCAACGGACTTGCCGTTGTCGAGAGCTTCGAGCTGACCGAACTCTTCGGCGCGGGCACTGAGAATGTCGCCGACGCGCCAGATCATCCGCTCGCGCTCGTTTGCCTTCATGCGTGACCAGGGGCCGTCTTCGAAGGCCGTGCGAGCGGCGCGCACTGCGCGGTCGATGTCTTCGGCCTGTCCGTGTGCCACGTCTGCGAGCTTCTGTCCGTCAGCCGGGTTGTACGTCGCGAAGGTCTGACCCGAAGCGGCGTCGACGAATTCACCGCCGATGTAGAGCTTCTTCGGTCCGTTCAGGAAACCCTGTACCGCGGAACTGATGGTGTGTTCGGCTACTGCCGTCATCGGAAACTCCCCTGAAGTAGTGAGGTGCGAATGTGATGCACGCCATACTTCCGCGCTTCCGAGGGTGCTAACTGTCCGAACTTTGTACAACTGGAATCGGACAGCGAACTACACAGTGATGTCCAGCGCCCGCATACGAGTGTAGAGAGTGCTTCGGCTGATGCCGAGCTGCGCCGACGCGTGAACCTTGTTGCCGCCGCAGTCTTTCAACGCTCCGATGATCGCCTGACGCTCGGCCTTCTCCCGCCCCGCCAACCGCGACACCTTGGTGGTGGTGCGGTAGTCCTCGGGCAGATCGGCGACGTCGATGCGGTTGTTGGAGCGATCGCCTGAGGCACGATGCAGCACGACGCGTAACTCGGCCAGATTGCCCGGCCAACTGGCCGCCGCGAGCGCTTCGGTAGCACTGGCGGTCAACCTCAGTTCGGGCGAGATCCCTTCCAACATCGCCTGCGCCAACTCGGCGATCTCTGCTTGTCGCTCACGCAGTGGGGCTATGACAACCCTGGAAGCACAACGCGAGATGAGCGATGCGATGGTCGGCGGTAGATCCGCTACCGCGCCGCTGGTCAGCACGATCCGCGGCCCCTCGGCGCTCGCGTCGATCAGGTCTGCAACCAGCGGCAACACCGAATCGGGAAGAAGTTGCACCTGTTCGATCACGACGACGCCCGAACGCTTACGGGCGGCTCGCACAAGATCGGTAACCCATTGCTCACGTCCGTCGAATGCAATCCGCGTGGCATCGAGCCAACTCGCGTCGATGCTGCCGACGACGTCCGATGCTGCCGAGGTTCGGCCCGAACCCGCCTCACCCGAGATCGCCACGGCGGCAGAACCAGCCCGCGCTCGCACCAAGTCTCGGCGCAGTCGTTCGCCCGGAGACGGGGCCCGCTCATGAGTTCTACGGATCGGCGCCCGTTCACGCTGGAGTGGTTCGACCAGGAAGAGCGCCCCGCCGTCCGCCCCGGAAATCCGGTCGGCCTGAACTCGCGCCAGCGCACCGGACGCCAATTCGACTGTCACCAATCGTGATTGATCCGGGTTGAGGTCGGCGATCAAGGAACGGAGCGACACGTGATCAGCAGTGTCCAGCAGGTCGAGGGCGGTTCGATTGCTCAGCAGGATGTCGTCGCCGATAGCCGCAACGGCAATGTGACGCTGATGCGAAACTCGTTGGAATGCGTCGACCAGTCGCTGCTCCGACGCTTTCGAGCCCTCGAGCAGTCGCTTCTCGATGTCCGCTGCCGCACGCGCAAGGAATGGCGCGAACAGTGGGTTGGCCTGCGAGACAACGCCGGTCATGTCGAGAATTCCCTCGACGCGGCGGGTGACGGGATGCAGGATCGGCTGCCCGTAGCAGCTCAATCCCTTGAGGCTGTCGAGGAAATGCTCGTCACCGTGGATCACCACACTGCGTCCGACCTCGAGCGGCGTACCGAGCGCGTTGGTACCAGCGTGCTCTTCGCCGAAGCGTGAACCGTTGACTACGCCCAACCGCTCGATCGTCCGCTCGACTCGACTGTCGGAGTACACCGAGGCGACCACTCGGCAGTCCCGATCGGCCAGCAGGACACAGAACCCGGTGCCCGCGATCTGTTGCGAAACCTCGTCGAGCACAGGTGCGGCGGCCCGAAGCAGACGAGATT
Source organism: Rhodococcus sp. NPDC060176 (assembly GCF_042728675.1). Classification (NCBI taxonomy): domain Bacteria; kingdom Bacillati; phylum Actinomycetota; class Actinomycetes; order Mycobacteriales; family Nocardiaceae; genus Rhodococcus; species Rhodococcus sp. NPDC060176. The sequence goes on along the minus strand of NZ_JBHWYS010000005.1, from coordinate 388,844 downwards.
CGCCGTCCTGTTCCTCGGTGTCCACGGCGATGGCCGACGACGGGTCGAGGCCACTGAGTCGAGAACGCTTCCAGGAGAGCGCGATCTCGGGGCGTACCGGCTCACGCTCCCCTGGGTTCGCGGACATACTCTCAGGCCTGACCGATCAATTCGATCGCCTGTTCTCGCATCGCGATCTTGCGAACCTTGCCCGTGACTGTCATCGGGAACTCGTCCACGACGTGGACGTACCGCGGAATCTTGTAGTGCGCGAGCTTGCCGGTGCAGAATGCACGGACCGAATCGGCGTCCAGATCGTCTGCGCCTTCGCGCATCTGGACCCACACCATCAATTCCTCGCCGTACTTTGCATCGGGTACACCGATGACCTGAGCATCGAGAATGTCGGGGTGGGTGTAGAGGAATTCCTCGATCTCTCGCGGATAGACGTTCTCACCACCGCGGATGACCATGTCCTTGATGCGTCCGGTGATAGCGACGTACCCGGCCTCGTCCATCACTCCGATGTCTCCGGTATGCATCCACCTGGCAGCGTCGATCGCCTCGGCGGTCTTCTCCGGGTTCTCCCAGTAACCGAGCATGACCGAGTACCCACGTGTGCACAGCTCACCAGGTTCGCCGCGCGGTACCGTCAATCCGGTTGCCGGATCCACGATCTTGATCTCGAGGTGCGGCCCCACCCGTCCGACCGTTTCGGTGCGCTGCTCGATCGAATCGTCCGAGCGAGTCTGCAGCGACACCGGCGACGTCTCCGTCATTCCGTAGCAGATGGACACCTCTGCCATCCCCATGCGATCGATGACCTGCTTCATCACCTCGACCGGGCAGGGTGAACCGGCCATGATGCCGGTGCGAAGGCTCGACAGATCGAAGCTCTCGAAGTCCGGCAAGGCCAACTCTGCGATGAACATCGTCGGAACGCCGTAGAGGGATGTGCACTTTTCGGCCTGAACAGCTTCGAGCGAAGCACGCGGATCGAACGCCGGACCCGGAATGACCATGGCGGCACCGTGAGTGGTGCACGCAAGGTTGCCCATCACCATGCCGAAGCAGTGGTAGAACGGCACCGGGATGCACACCCGATCCACCTCGCTGTAGTGGCACAACTCGCCGACGAAGTAGCCGTTGTTGAGGATGTTGTGGTGACTGAGCGTCGCGCCCTTCGGGAAACCGGTAGTGCCCGAGGTGTATTGGATGTTGATCGCGTCGTCGGCTGACAATGCGGCTTGGGCAGCGGCGAGCGGAGCCGGATCGTTTGACTGCGCCGCCAACCCGTCTGCAAGCACTGAGTCCCACTCGGGTGAACCGAGCAGGATCACAGACGTCAGATCGGGGCACTGCGGCCGCACCGTCTCGATCATCGACGCGTAATCCGAAGACTTGAAGCTCGGCGCAGACACCAGCGTCGAGATCCCGGCCTGCTCGAGCACGTACTGCAACTCGTGCGAGCGGTACGCCGGGTTGATGTTGACCAGGATCGCCCCGATCTTTGCCGTCGCGTATTGCGTGAACGTCCATTCCGGACAGTTCGGAGCCCACATCCCTACCCGATCACCCTTCCCCACACCATGGGAAAGAAGTCCGGCAGCGAGCCCGTTCACCTGCTCGGCGAACTCCCGGTACGTCCATCGTCGACCGCTGGCATGGTCGATCAACGCATCACGGTCACCGTGCGCGGCAACCGTGCGATCCAGGTTGTCTCCGATGGTGTCGCCCAGCATCGGACCGTCCCATACTCCGGACGTATAGCTGGGCAGCGGGGTACTCATGTGTTCTGTCCTCTCCGGTTACCTGTTCAGGCACCTATGAGAGGGGCCGCCGCAGCGGACCCTCTCATCTACGAATTTACTCGATTCGGTGTGATGCACGACATACTTCCCGGTGTGGGGTGGCCGTAACTGTCTGAAGTCCGGACACCCCACCCGCCTGCTGTGCGCCTTTGTTAACCGCCGGCGGTTAATAAAGGCGCACAGTGGTTACAGCGCGTGATCCTTGGTCTCGACAAGCGCCCACGTGCAGATCAGGCTCAGCACACCCAGGATCGCCAGCATGACTCCGATGGCCATGCTCCCGTAGGCCGAGGCCAGTGGTGCGGCGATCAGCGGCGGCACTGCGCCACCGAGCACTCCGGCGAGGTTGTAGCCGAGGCCGGCACCGGTGTAGCGGTAGCGGGTCTGGAACATTTCCGGAAGCAGCGCACCGCAGGGGCCGTAGGCGATTCCGAAGATCATCAGCGTGCCGAACATTCCGATGACGAAGGCGATCGGCGATCCCGTGTCGAGGAGCGGGAACAGCACGAGAGCCCAGACGACGGCCAGACCACACGAGATCATGATGACCTTGCGACGCCCGATGCGGTCCGAGTACAGAGCGGAGACGATGATCGCCGCACCGAAAACGAAGGCGGAAGCGATACCGACCGACAGGACGAACGGGCGGGAGAAGCCGAGAGTCTTGGTTCCGTAGCTCGTGAGGAATGCCGTGCCCATGTAGAAGAACGCGAAGAGGCAAGCCAAGGCGCCGGCCGAGAGCAGGATCTCCTTGGTCTGGAACCGCCAGGCATCCAGGAACGGGAGGGTGCGAGGTGCTTCGTTCTTCTGCTCTGCGACGCGCTCTGCCTGCTCCGCCTTGAAGACCGGAGTCTCCTCGATAGCGAGTCGCATGTAGAGGCCGATGCCGACCAACACGATCGAGAACAGGAACGGAATACGCCAGCCGTAGTCGAGGAAGGCCTGGTTGGTATCGCCGAGGACAGCGCCGGTGATGAGGAAGGTACTGCTCGAGAGCACGAAGGCAATTGCGGGGCCGAGCTGCGGGAACATCGCGTACAGACCACGTTTGCCCGGTGGAGCGTATTCCGCGGTAAGCAGGGTTGCGCCTGCCCATTCACCACCGACCGCGAAGCCTTGGCCGAATCGCAAGAGCACCAGGATGATCGGAGCGGCGACACCGATAGTTGCCGCACCGGGCAGCAAGCCGATCAGCAGCGTCGAGATGCCCATGAGCAGGAGCGTCGAGATCAGAGTCTTCTTGCGACCGATGCGATCGCCGAAGTGTCCGAACAACATTGCGCCGACGGGGCGGGCGATGAAGGCGACTGCGAAGGTCGCAAACGATGCGACAGTTCCCGCGGTGGCACCGAGTGCGGGGAAGAACACCGTCGGAAAGACAAGTGCTGCAGCAGTTCCGTAGATGAAGAAGTCGTAGAACTCGATGGTCGTGCCGATGCAACTCGCGATGGCGACGCGCCGCACGCTGGTGGTCTGCGGGGGTTGCGTCGCACCTGCGGCACTCGCGCCCCCGGCGCCGGCGGCACTGGTGCCGCCTGTGGGAGAGACTGTGGTCACTCGATTCCTCCGTGGTCCTATGGTGTCGCCCTGTGGGCATCACCGTCGATAGGAGGAAAGGTAGTGATGTGGCTCACCCCTGCACTACCCCCGAAAGAGGGTAAGAGTGATCTCGGTCACGACTTGTATGCAATGGTAACGAGTTTCACGGCTCTTCACATGCCGTGGGGCCGGGGCTTAGGTGGAAAAACACCACCCGCGCCCCCCCCAAAACCGGGCGGGTCCCCCCGCCACCAAAAAAACATAACGGCCCCCCCCCAACCACACGA
>NZ_JBHWYS010000005.1:0-385218 GCF_042728675.1 Rhodococcus sp. NPDC060176 | reverse complement strand
GAGTTTTATGCTCTGTTAAGGATTTTCCGGGCTGTTCACTTGCGGTGGGCCGTCCTATTCTTTCACACGAATCGGACGGCCCACGCTGAACTGCGTCAGGGTCCAGCGCTACGAATCAAGCCTTTCCGGCAGCCCCGAAAAGCTCCTGACGGATCTCTCCCCACACCGTGGCGTAGGAGTCGATGATCGGTTCTGAAATCCACTTGGACTCCCCCGCTTGAACTTTCGCGAGAGCATCCGAGAAGAGATCCTGGTAGCGGGACAACCGCGGAACGAATGCTGACAAATCGTCGAACAGGTTTGCAGCCCGGCGGTCCAGCTCGGCAAGGGAATTCGCGTCTGCGTCGTCGATAAGTGCAACGAACTCCTCGTCCAGCGGAACGAAAGCCTCGTACACCTCGACGATGGAGTCCTCGTCGATCGAAACCCGCTCAGCGTCCAACTGATCTTCGAGTTCCGCGAGGCCTTTCTCAGTCAGGCTGATGGCACCTTCTGCTTCGGCCGCTTTACCCTGCGCGACAAGTGCGTCGTACGCAGCTTGACCGGACGCTGCGCTGACGCCCAAGTGCTCGGCCAGTACAACCGCTCCGACCCGCTCCTTGAGACGTACTGCTTGGAGCAGTGCCAGTTCGTCCACATTGCCAGCGAAGGCCATCGATTTCTCCTACTCACGTGCCGCCATTGCGGCTCCAGCATCTCAGCGGACACCCAAGGGTTTCCACAGCCCGACAAAGGGCTCGACAGAATCAGATCACACACGCTTAGCCATGTGTCGAGCAACTTACGATGGGCTCCCCCACTGACAATTCGGACGATCCGGTATGTTTGCAGTGTGATAGCTCCAATGGTGTCTGTAATAATCCCCTGCCTGAACGTCATGAAATACATCGACGTCCAGCTGGTTGCCTTGAGCGAGCAGAACTTCGGCGGAGTTTTCGAGGTCATCGTGAGTGACAATGGATCGACAGACGGCCTCGAGCAGCACATTGCAAATCACCCGCTCACGGCTGAGCTCAACCTTCGATATGTAGATTCTTCTCAGAGAGCTGGAATCAGCTTTGCCAGGAACAATGGATCAGCATATGCGCGTGGGCAATTTCTTGCATTTTGCGACGGAGACGACCGCGTCCACAGTTCCTGGCTGACCCAGCTACTTCTTTCGGCCGAGTTCGCAGATCTGATTGCCGGCGGCGTGGAATCAGAATCGATCAATTCGTCGGAAGTGCATTCGTGGCGGCCACTTGCCTCGACGGACGGGTTGGTTCTCGGCCGCTTTCTTCCTTCTGCGATGGGGTGCAACATTGGAATCTGGAAGCGCGCCTTCGATTCGATTGGCGGCTTTGACGAATCGATGACAGCAGGCGAGGATGTCGAATTTTCGTGGCGAGCCCAGATCTCAGGCCTGTCCTTCGCCCACGCGCCTAAGGCAACCGTCGCCTACCGCCTTCGATCAACCCTTAGCGGAACATGGCACCAGACCGTGTCGTACGGTATGGCTGAAGTCGAGCTATTTCTTGCATTTCGGGACTACGGGGTCCAACGACCGACGATGAAGTCTTCGCTCACGACGCTTGCCGGCCTCATCTTGCTGAATCCGTTGATTCCACAAAGGCTCAGCGGAATGCCGCGGGGTCGATGGATCGCCTTTGCCGGTCTACAGGTGGGCAAGCTCAAATGCGCCGCCAGGAATCGCACCTTCTACTTCTGAGCGCCCGATATCGTTTCAGGCGACCGAATCGGCCTGATCGGGAATCACGCTGCCGTCCTCGCGAGTGACGGCGCCTTTGGCCCCGGCCGCGTCGGTGTACGCGTCGGTCGAGCAACGATAAGGTGCATCCGCCTGGGATTTCGGTTCGATGAACATGGGGTTGACCAGCCATTTTCCATCACTGTTGTCGTAGGCGTTGCACATCAGTTCAGGGTTGTTGCGGTTGATCACCAAACGCGCACCGGTCGCATCTCCGAGGAAGGTCACGTCGGTGACAGAATCACCGGCAGCAAACACCTGACGCCGATCGGCGGCCAACCGCTCGAACGCCGTAGGCCCGACGACCCCGTAGACAACCTCGTTGACCTGGCACCGCTTGCCGTCGATGTACGGAATGACCGAGTCGTCGCCGTCCGCAACGCCACCACATCCACGCAAGCGGCCGGTCAGAACACCGTCCTCGGCGATCGGCCGCACACCCATCACGTGATCGGCGTCCAATCCCAGCTGTTCCGCCCAGACTCGAACTACCGGTTCGGCCGACGCGGAGATGATCCGCACGTCGAATCCATGAGCGCCGAGGGATTTCACCAAATCTTCGATTTGCGCGTAGTAACGCACCGAGCCGTCGACTTCCGTGGTACCGACGATCTGATCGGATCCTTCTGCGGCAGCTAGATTCTCGGCGCGTGCGGCGCGCGCGTACTCGGTGATCTCGTCCTCGGTGTGCCCCGCCATCAACTGCACGGCCCACGCGTACGCTGCCTTGGTCCGGCGGTGATCGTAACCGTCGAATGCGGCCTGCCCGTCGCGAGTCTTCTCTTCGAGTACCGCAACGATCTCGTCGGCGCAGTCGACGTCGGTGCTGGTTGCCAACGGTTGTCCCGGCGCGGTCTCCGAGCCACAGGCGGCGGAAAGTGCGGCAGCGCCGGCTGGCGTCATGAAGCGACTGGTGGTTGCCCAGTCCCCTCCGGCAGGCTGTAACACCTTGTTGTTCTTGATCATCCAGAATGCAGTGGCGCTTCCGATGTCGTTCTTGACAACTGTGTTGTCCCAGTCGAAGAGCGCCAACGGAGCACCCTTATCGACATCACCTGCAGCACCGCACGTCCCGAACTCCGCGATCATGGAGTCCAGCTTCGTTCGGTTGTCGCCGTACCAGACAAGACCTGAATCCAGTGGCGCGCAGGATGAACCACTCTGCGCCGCATCCTCTTTCGGAGCACTTTCGGCTGAACTACAAGCAGTTGCACTCAACAGAACACTACCTACGGCCAACGCGCACAGGGCGCGGGCATGCAGCGAACGGAACATCGATTCCCTCGTTTTCGTCGTGATTCGGGTACGACGGCACACCCGAGTGTCGATCGACCCAGGTATGCCGTGCAGCTGTCAATTAATCGAGCGTCAGCACTTCTCCCGACGCAACGGCGTCGGCGCGAGAGGTGTCCTTGAGGTCGACGCCGGAGCGGCCCAACTGGCGCGCTCCCGCCACCAGCCCCAGGACGACACGAGCGGCCTGCTCGTATCCGAGCCCCTCGGGTGGGTGGACGTTGGAAATGCAGTTTCGATCCGCGTCGGTGCGACCGACGCGTGGAAGGTGAGTCAGATAGATCCCGACGCTGTCCGCAACAGAGAGCCCTGGACGTTCGCCGATCAGGACGATCGCAGTCTGCACTCCCATCGCGGCGGCGATGTGATCGCCCAGTGCCACACGCGCGTTCGTGGCGATCACGGGCGGCGCTATGGAATACCGCTCTCCCAGCACCGTGACCAACGCGGACAGGAGTTGTTCGCCGTGGTCCATCAGCGCGCGCGGCGACAGTCCGTCGGCGAGGATGAACCCGATCTCCTTGTCAGAACTCGAGATCGCACTCAGGTCGGCAGGCTGGCGTCCCAGATCTGGTCTCCGGAGATACTCGCTGCGCGAGGAGACACTGCTCGCCACGACCACCGGTGCCCCGATACCCACCCCTTCGACCCGACTGGCAAGCGTCTGCGAATCGAGTGGCTCGTGGACTGCGTCGCGAGCGGCGGCGTGCGCTGCCTTGAATTCGAGAACCCGCTTCGTGGGCAACGAATCACCGGCGCGACCCAACCCGATACGCGATTGTGTGGTCTTGCGCAGTGGACCCCAGAAATCGAGGATCGGAGCCTGATCTTCGGTCATGAGTTCACCGTCAAAGCCCGCAGCGGCGACATTTCGGCGTCGATCGGAAGAACCCGACCGTTTGCGTCGGTCATCCCCAAATTGTGGAGCCAGGTCTCGAACTCCGGGGCGGGCTGCAAACCGAGGACCTTACGTACGTACAGCGCGTCGTGGAACGCCAGACTTTGATAGCCGAGCATCACGTCGTCGGCGCCAGGAACCGCGATCACGAACGCAGCGCCGGCGACGCCCAGCAGGGTGAGGAGGTTGTCCATGTCGTCTTGATCGGCTTCGGCGTGGTTGGTGTAGCAGACGTCCACACCCATCGGCAGCCCGAGCAGTTTTCCGCAGAAGTGATCTTCCAAGCCCGCACGAATGATCTGCTTGCCGTCGTAGAGATACTCGGGGCCGATGAAGCCGACCACCGTGTTGACCAACAGCGGTTCGAGATCACGTGCCACCGCGTATGCCCGGGTTTCGAGTGTCTGCTGATCGACCGGGACTCCGCCGGTGCCGTAGTGCGCCCCAGAACTCAGGGCGGACCCCTGACCCGTCTCGAGGTACATGACGTTGTTGCCGACCGTTCCGCGGTTCAACGAACGCCCGGCCTCGTTGCCCTCGCGCAACAGCGGAATGTTCACTCCGAAACCGGAGTTGGCGCCTTCGGTGCCGGCGATCGATTGGAAAACCAGATCGACCGGCACCCCCGATTCGATCAGTCCGATCGTGGTGGTCACGTGCGAGAGCACACACGACTGAGTTGGGATCTCGAAACGTTGACGGATGTCGTCGAGCAGGTGGAGCAGATCCGAGGTGGCCTGGGGAGAGTCCGTCGCGGGATTGATACCGATGACGGCGTCGCCGCATCCCATCAGGAGACCGTCGAGTGTTGCCGCCGCGATGCCGCGTGGATCGTCCGTCGGATGATTTGGTTGCAGTCGAGTGCTCAACCGACCAGGCAGACCGATGGTCGTACGGAACCCCGCGGTGACCGTGATGGCCTTGGCGACAGCGATCAGGTCCTGATTGCGCATGATCTTGCTTACCGCGGCAACCATTTCCGGGGTGAGCCCGGGACTGACGGCAGACAAGCGTGCGGAAGCTTCCGGCGCCGACGCCGTCTCGAGCAACCAGTCCCGCAGTCCGCCGACGGTCAGGTGTGCCACCGGTGCAAAGGCCAGGCGATCGTGGCTGTCGATGATGAGCCGAGTCACCTCGTCGTCCTCGTACGGAACCACAAGATCCTCGAGGAATACAGTCAGGGGAAGGTCAGCCAGAACCCATTGGGCAGCAGCACGTTCGGCGTCGGAGCTTGCCGCGCAACCGGCGAGCTCGTCGCCCGAGCGCAGCGGTGTCGCCTTCGCCATCAGATCGACGAGACCGTCGAACGAGTAGTTGGTTCCGGATACCTGCTGGTGATACTTGGCCATCCCGCGACTCATCCCAATTCTTCTTCCGCCTGTGCAAGTACAGCAAACTCCTCGTCCGGCGAGTTGGCAACAAGGTGGTGGCGACTGTAGAGACCGAAGTACGCCATGAGAACACCGAAGGCGACCAACGTCAGCAGTGCTGCAACGGGATCCACCAGGAAGGTTGCCACCACGGACACTGCTGCGATCACGAGTGCAAACGAGGTGGTGGCGATACCGCCGGGAGTGCGGTACGGGCGCGGCATGTTCGGCTCACGCTTGCGAAGGACGATGTGACTCACCATCATCAGGACGTAGCTGACTGCCGCGCCGAACACGGCCATGTTGAGCAACATGGCACCTTCACCGGTGAGTGAGAGCGCGAAGCCGATGATTCCGGGAACGACGAGCGCGAGGGTGGGGGCCTTGCGCTTGTTGGTCACCGACAGGTTCTTCGGCAGGTAGCCGGCGCGGGAGAGCGCAAACGTCTGACGTGAGTATGCGTACATGATCGAGAAGAAGCTCGCGACCAGACCGGCAAGCCCGATGTAGTTGACCGCCTTTGCCGCTCCGCTGTCCCCCAAAGCCTCGACGAGCGGATTTCCGGAGGTGGACAGGGCATCGGCACCGAGCGCGCCGGTGGCGAGGAAGAGAACCGTTGCGCCTGTGACGATCAGGATCAACATACTGATGATGATGCCGCGAGGGACGTTCTTCTCCGGCTCCCGTGCTTCCTCGGCGGCCAGCGGTACACCTTCGACGGCGAGGAAGAACCAGATCGCGAAGGGCACGGCGGCCCAAATTCCCAGCAGACCGAACGGCAGGAACGACGACGATCCGACTGCGCTGGTGTCGACGGCGATATCGGTGAGGTTGGACGAATCGAAAAGGCCGACAGCCGAAACCGCGAACACGACCAGGCCGACGAGTGCGATGGCCGTGATGATGAACATCGCCTTGAGTGCCTCACCGGCACCGGTGAGGTGAATGCCGATGAAGATCGCATACACCGCGAGGTACACCCACCACCCGTCGGTGATCCCGAACAGGTTCAGGGACTCGACGTACGCACCGATGAACGTCGCGATCGCCGCGGGCGCTATCGAGTACTCGATGAGAATTGCTGTGCCGGTGGCAAATCCGCCCCAGGGACCCATGGCCCGTCTGGCGAACGTGTACCCGCCACCCGCAGCCGGAAGCGCCGAAGACATCTCGGCCATACCGAGCACCATCGCCAGGTACATACCCGCGATGACGACGGCCGCGATGAGAAGGCCACCGAAGCCGCCTTCGGCCAGCCCGTTGTTCCAGCCGGCGTAGTCACCGGAAATCACATAGCTGACGCCCAACCCCGCAAGCAGCACCCACCCTGCTGTTCCCTTTCGGAGTGTTCGTTTCTCCAGATACGAATTGTCTTCCGCGTGGAAGTCGGCGCCGTCGTGGTGTGCACCCGCGGCACCGGCGTTTTTGCCGGTTGCGTGGTCGGAAAGAGACATGTCCATCCTCTGAATCGGTCAAGAATGAGACGACGCACGGTGGATGCGTCGCGTGAAATGAACGGTATGTGGGCGATGTACGGAGAAGGTCGCCTGGAGATGACCGCGCTGTTAACTGGCTGTCATGTGGTCGGCCCCCGAGTTTCTTCAGGCCCGGCGCGCCGCACCCGGCACCGGGCAGGCATCGACGGCCTCGGCGACCACCTGGGGAACCGTCGGCGGCAGAGGCCGCACGCCCGCTTCCCAATCTGCGCCGACGAGAATGCTCGACGCGCCGAGTGCTTCGTTCTCTTCCGGCGTGAATGCCCTTGCTCGACTGAGGAATCTGAATCCTTCAGGAGACTCCAAGCTGAATCCACCGCCTCGCCCGGGCACGACGTCCAGAACCAACTGGGTGTGCTTCCAGGCTTCGAACTGTGATCCGGAAATCCAGACCTGTACAGCGTCCGTTCCGGTGGGAAGGTCTTCGGGAATCTCTCCGACAGCAAGCCGGAGGTCGACAATTCCAAGTAGTACGTCACGGTCTCCGACGATGAATTCCCCTGAGGGATAACACATCGGGGCGGAGCCGTCACAGCATCCACCGGATTGATGCATCATCAGTTCGCCGTGAGTCCCGCTGAGGCGGCGCAGGAGGTCAGCCGCCCCAGCGGTGGTCACCAACCGGGGTGGAACGGCGCCGGTATCGGGTGTGACCGTGGCGCTCATTCCAACCTCCGTGTTGTTGTGCAGGTGTGCATGTTGCAGTCGTGCTCACCGGCACCCGCAGCGAGGGGCTCACGGGTGCCGGGGGTCGATCAGAAGAAGCCCTGAGCCTTCTGGGCGTAGCTGACCAGGAGGTTCTTGGTCTGCTGGTAGTGCGAGAGCATCATCAGGTGGTTCTCGCGGCCGATGCCGGACTGCTTGTATCCACCGAAGGCGGCGTGTGCCGGGTACTGGTGGTACGTGTTGGTCCAGACGCGACCGGCCTGGATGTCACGGCCTGCGCGGTACGCAACTCCGCCGTCGCGGGACCAGACTCCGGCACCCAAACCGTAGAGGGTGTCGTTGGCGATTTCGATGGCCTCGTCGTAGTCCTTGAACGAGGTGACCGAGACGACTGGTCCGAAGATCTCCTCCTGGAAGATGCGCATCTTGTTGTTGCCGGTGAAGACAGTCGGCTGGACGTAGTAGCCGCCGGACAGGTCTCCGCCGAGTTCGGCCCGCTCGCCGCCGGTGATGACCTTGGCGCCTTCGGCCTTGCCGATCTCGATGTACGAGAGGATCTTCTCGAGCTGGTCGTTGCTGGCCTGCGCGCCGATCATGGTGTCGGTGTCGAGCGGATCTCCTTGGCGCACAGCCTTGGTGCGGATGGCTGCCATCGCGAGGAACTCGTCGAAGATGTCTTCCTGGATCAGCGAACGCGACGGGCAGGTGCAGACCTCGCCCTGGTTGAGGGCGAACATCGTGAAGCCCTCGAGCGCCTTGTCTTGGTAGTCGTCGTTGGAAGCGAGAACGTCGGAGAAGAAGATGTTGGGGCTCTTGCCACCGAGTTCGAGGGTGACGGGGATGAGGTTCTGCGATGCGTACTGCATGATCAAGCGACCGGTGGTGGTTTCGCCGGTGAACGCGATCTTCTTGATTCGCGGGCTCGACGCCAGCGGCTTTCCGGCCTCGACGCCGAAGCCGTTGACGATGTTGAGAACACCGGCAGGCAGCAGGTCACCGATGATGCCGATGAGGTGCAGGATCGAGACGGGTGTCTGCTCGGCAGGCTTGAGCACGATGGCATTGCCGGCAGCGAGGGCGGGCGCAAGCTTCCACACGGCCATGAGGATCGGGAAGTTCCACGGAATGATCTGACCGACTACACCGAGCGGCTCGTGGAAGTGGTAGGCCACGGTGTCGGAATTGATCTCCGAGAGCGAACCTTCCTGTGCGCGAATAGCTCCCGCGAAGTAACGGAAGTGATCGATGGCGAGCGGAATGTCGGCGTTGAGGGTCTCGCGGATCGGCTTGCCGTTGTCCCACGACTCGGCGAGTGCGATGGATTCGAGGTTCTCCTCCATACGATCAGCGATCTTGTTCAAGATGATCGCGCGCTCGGCGACCGAGGTCTTGCCCCAGGCCGGAGCTGCTGCGTGCGCTGCGTCGAGAGCGAGCTCGATGTCTTCTGCGGTGGAACGGGCCACATCACAGAAATTCTGTCCGGTCACCGGTGTCGGGTTCTCGAAGTACTGGCCCTTGACCGGAGCAACCCATTCGTTGCCGATCCAGTTGTCGTATCGAGACTGGAAGGACATGATCGCGTCGGCGGTACCTGGGCGGGCGTACACGGTCATTGCAAGCTCCTATGTAAACGTGTTCTTCCTGGGCGCACCCACCAAATCGGTGACTGCAATCCCACCCCCCGGTGGGGTGTGATTCACAACACTAGGAGTTGCAACGTTGCAAGTACGTTGCGTGCGAGAGACGCAGCTGAGTCTCAGATGCCCAATTGGCGGTCGAGGAGATCAATTCTTGCTTGGACCTGCGAATACAGCGGAGATTGCGGATCCAACGTGGACAGGTAGGCCTCCCACACGACGGAGTCTTCGCGGCCGTGTACGGACGTGGTCCACCGGGCCAGAAGGTTGGCGTCACCTCCACGCAGCAGAGCCGCCTGCACCCTGGTGCGCAGTTCTTCCCGCACCTCTTCGATACCGGGAGAGGCCGAGCCGGCCAGCACGGGGCCCGAATACAGTTTCATCGCCGTCGCCGCGTCGCCGCGATCCAACGCTGCCCGCACGTCGCCGACGTCTGTCGTGAACTCCGTGATGATCCGATAGGGGCGCGAAGCCAGCCGGTCAGCGCCGAAAACCTTACGAAGCCGCGACATTTCCGCGCGAATGGTCACTGCGTCGAGTTCACCCTCGTCGAGCAGGACCGCAAGGTGGTCGGAGCTGAGACCTTCCGGATGCTCGGAGAGCAGAAGGAGAATCTCGGCGTGACGCTGCGAAATCGGGATTCGGTCGCCGCCGCGAACCAACGTCGGCCGGCCTGCACCGAAGGTCTCGAGGCGTGGAGCCGTGGCACTGAGCGGGATGGGCGAGTTCAAGAGGTGGAATCGCAATTCCGATTCGGCGGCAGCAACAGTTGCACGGATCAGCGACAGCACTTCGGGTACCGCGACCCTGGGTCCACCGGTGATGTCGATGGCACCGAGGATCTGACCAGTGGTGGGATCGTGGACAGGGGCGGCCGAACAACTCCAGTCGTGCACGGTTCGGTTGAAATGCTCGGATCCGAAAATCTGTACGGAGTGATCGAGAGCAAGCGCCGTTCCCGGCGCGTTGGTACCGACACGATCTTCGCTCCAGTCGGCGCCTTCGACGAAGTTCATGGACAACGCCTTGTCCTTGGCCGAATTGTCACCCTCTACCCAGAGCAGTCGACCGTGTGCGTCACTGATCGCGATCAGCAAGCCGGTCTCGGCAGCATCTTCCACCAGCAGTTTCCGGATCACTGGTCGTATCAGGGACATGGGATGCGCGGATCGATATTTCTCGAGCTCGAGCCCTTCGAGCATTTCAGGGTTGCCGACAACGTCGGGATTTACTCCCTTGTTGCGGCTCCGCATCCAGGATTCGAGCACGACCGAACGGACATGGGAGTCGTCGGTAAGTCCTTGTCCGGGCACGCCCCGGGCATCGATGAACGACTGATGGGCAGACGAAAGTCGCCGCGCTAGTAACGCGACGTCATCGCCTGGCCTGACCGCCACCCACGGGTTGCCGGACACAGCCTGTTCACGTGCCATATTTTGCGTTCCTCCGCTCCGTGGACCACTGTAACGCCGATCACAACTCATCGGCGAGAACGACCATTCGGTTTGCCTGTCAGCCCCTGCCTGTTGCCGCTCCTGGTCACTCGTCACCGAGCAGGATGGCGCTTGCTCGCTCCGCGACCATCACCGCGGTCGCGTGCGGGCCGCGAGTCGGGATCGTCGGCAGGATTGACGTGTCAACAATACTGAGCCCTTGCGCACCGATCACACGGCACCGACCATCGACGACTGCGAACGGGTCCGACTCGACCCCCATCACGCAGCTACCGGACATATGTAAGGACGTACCGAGTCGGGATTCAATCCACTCGTCGGCGTACTCCACAACGGGGCGGTCGATCAATCCTGTCTCGGCGATCGACTCGAGAAGATTCTCGGCGATCTGCATCCCTTCCCGAATGGCGGCTCGATCGTGCGCCGACGCGACGTAGTTGTATCGAATACGCGGCGCCCCAGCGGGATCCCCCGATGCCAGTTCGATACTTCCCCGACTGCGCGGCGCCATGAGGACCACCCCGACGCCGTGATCCATGCGAGGCGCACCAGGAACCAGGTCCGTGAAAGACGCAGTGTACGGACGGATTTCGAGTTCAGCGAGATTGAGGGCCGTCTCCAGAACCGGAGTCTGTGATCGAATCGTGCGGGGCGTCGAAAAATAGTACGGCAGCAGCACTTCCGGGTGGTCGACGAAGTTCTGGCCGACGCCAGGTCGGTCGAGGATGACGGAAACTCCTTGCTCTGCAAGTTGTTCCGCCGGACCGATGCCGGAGTTCAAGAGAATGTGTGGCGTCGCCACCGCACCCGAACACACGATCACGTGGTCGGCACGAATGCGCCGGACGTTACCGCCGTCGAATACGTCGACGCCGATCGCACGGGTTCCCGAGAACGCGATACGAATGACGTTCACGCCGGATTCCACCCGCAAATTCGGGCGGTGCAACACCGGCATCAGATAGGCGACCGCAGTACTGATCCGACGATGATCCGATACGTTCAGCGGCACCCGGCCGACGCCGAACGAGTCAGGCGCATTTTTGTCGACGTCGTCGGGAAAACCAGCTGCGAGTGCTGCGGCCTGGAACTCACCGCTCAGTGGATGCAGTTGGTCCCACGCTCGCCGCTCGACCGGGATCGGACCGCCGCTCCCGTGGAACTCGCCCTCGAAATCACGATCGGATTCGGACTTCTTGAAGTACGGCAATACGTCGTCGTATCGCCACGAACTCGGCCAGTTCTCGAAATCGGCGCGGGTTGCGCGGGTGAAGTACGCGCCGTTGACAGCCCCGGACCCACCGAGTGTCCGCCCGCGCGCGATCGTGGACGCCCGACGCGGTGTCAACTCGACCGGATACGTCCACGTGTATTCGCTCGCAGGTCCGACCGGCAGTCGGTACGGATCACTCAGGACGTCCGGAAGTTCGAGCGCCGAACGGTATCCGCTTCCCGATTCGAGGAGCATCACCGTGGCGGATGGATCTTCACTGAGCCTGGCTGCGACGACGCAGCCACACGTGCCACCACCGACAACCAGAAAATCTGCGTAGTCGGCTTCTGTCACTTGGTGATTCGAGGTTTCAGCGCCGCACAGTCGCGGGCGTCGAATGCGCCACGCCAGAGTCCGGCTCCATAAGCGATGTCGTCTGCTCGTTTGAAGAAGACGTACCGAACCGGTCCCAGTCCGCCTGGCTCACGGTGGCGATACCAGTCCACCAACCCTTCGGCGACGGCTGCTGCGACGGCCAGTCGTCGTATTCGACGGGAGGCGATCACCGCCAAGAGCGTCACGGGCCAGTAGTGACGACACATCGCCGATGCGAGTTGCCAGAATCCACCGACACACCCTTGCGCGGTGAGGATGGCCGCGATCCGGGTGGGCTGACTCAGACCGGTGAACATCTTTCGCAGCCGGTAGACGGTGAACAGCAAAGCGCCGAGAGCGCCGGCAAGACCGGAACGTGTCAGTGTTGCGGCGGCGATGCATGCGAAGAGCGTCGAGAACGACATCGCCATCGGCGGAACCGAACCCTCGTGCCTGGCAGCCAACGGCGCCGCACCCGTCCCGTAGAACGCACGCCTGGCGAACCACTTGTCGAACTGCACTCGATGATCGTGAGCGACGTGCGCTACCGGTTCGTACCTCAGACGCCAACCAGCAGCCTGTAGGCGCCAGCAGAAATCGACGTCCTCGGCTACTTCGAGGCTCTCGTCGAAACCGTTGCATTCGAGCGCTACGTCGCGCCGGACGATCACGGCGGCGCTGGGGACATAGGCGACCGGACTGCCCGATTTCACCGCAGCTTCCTTGCGTCCGAGGTCGAGAGACGATCGCATGTTCTCGTACCGCGCCAGCGCCGTCCCGTACGGATCGAGGGCGACGATGCGGGGCGCAACGAGGGCAACCCCTGGATCGCTGAAGTGACCCAACATCAGCTCGAGCCAACCGGCACGCGGGATGACGTCGGAGTCGAGGAAAGCAACGAAACGTGTTTGAGCCGAACGCAATCCCGAGTTTCGTGCCGCCGAGGGTCCGCGGGCGCTCTCGTGCCGCACTACTGTGATGGTGCCGGTGCCCGGGCAGGCTCGCCGAGGTTCCACCGGCACTTCCGAGCCGTCGTCGACGACGATGACGGTCAGATCCTTGAGGACGGGCAATAGGCGTTCGACGCCGGCCTGGTTGTCCTTGACCGGAATCACGACCGTGACATCGGCAGCGGACGGCGTCGACATCGGACGAGGATTCGCGACACCCGAATCGAGAAGGTGTCGCGCAACCGCAGCGCTCTGCTGATCGACCACCTCGAGGAAGCCGTCACCGATCATCGCCGCAGCCGTCGGAGCCAGCTTGAGCATCCGCGTCGGAGATCCGCCGATGAGTACCCGGCCACCCGAGTACGTGCGCACCTTGGGGTCCAACCGAATGCCGAAGCCGTCGGGGAGTCTTGCTGGTCGCATCAGGTGATCGTAAGGGACGTAGCCCGTCGTGCTGCAACTCGTCGCAGCCTCGAAAGCCGTCGCAGGTGGACCGTCCGCCCCCACTCGGTCGTGGTCGTCACCGAAGCCTCCCATCTGGACCAGGCTCCCACCGGGCCAGTCCATCCGTCACGCGTCCTACCAACTCACCGAAGATGTATGCGCCGTCTTCGGCGGTAGCCCCGACCGGATTGCCGAGAACGCCGTTTTGCGACACAGCGACCATACCGCCCGAACGCATTCCTGGCATCAGGTCTGAGATAGGAGACAAATTTCCGGTCTCAGCAAGGCTCATGTGCACCAAATCGGGCGAAAGGTGCAGCAATAGGCTCGTTTCAGTGTGCCCCGCGTGCGCATCGGCACCCGCAACAGCGCACGGCACCCAAGCGGCGTCACGTCCCTCGTATCGAAGAAGTGCCACAGCTTTGGCCAGCGCGGGACCATTTCCGCCGTGGCCGTTGACGAACAGCACCCGCTTCGTCCACCTGAACGCCGACCTTCCGTATTCGACGACGAGGGTTTCCATAGCCTCGGCACCGATCGAAATCGTGCCGGCAAACCCTTCGTGTTCGCCGCTCGCCCCGTATTCGATGGCCGGGGCCACGACGACGTCGGGCAGAGCCTGTGCGACTGCTCTCGCAATCCGAGTGTCCGTATCGAGAGGCAGATGCGGACCGTGTTGTTCGAAAGAACCGACCGGGACTACGACGGTGAGCGCAGTGCCCTCGAGCGCCGGACTCGGGATGGCAGCAAGGTCACGCGGAGAGCTCATCCCCCGATCGTATTGGTGCAGGCCCCTCCCACCGCAACACAGCATGCGGATATACCGGGGCATGGTTGTGCCCCGGTGTATGAGTTTTCACTGGTCGCGGTTCACGCCGCTGTCGGCGGACTGTTCCCACCGATCGGATGCTGATACGGATCAACCGACATCGGTGGGTAGAACACCGTCTTCCGATCGGGGCCGATCTCGACTCGCCATTCCGTGTGGTGCAGTGTCCGATGGTGATGACCGCACAACAAGATCAGATTGTCGAGATCTGTTGGGCCACCATCGTTCCAGTGAACAATATGGTGAGCATCGCACCACCCCGATGGAGTCCCGCACCCCGGAAACGCACACCCACCATCCCGGACGGCCAACGCGCGCCGCTGGGGTACCGTCGCGGTTCTTGCTTCCTTGCCGCACTCGAGCGGAACACCATTCTCGTCCAAGAGGATTCGGGTGATGGTGCAGTCGCAGGCCAACATTCGTGCGGTGTCGATGCTGATCGGACCTATCCAATCCGTCCACGCGAAACCCAGCTCTTCGGTGGACGGCAGCAGGTCCTTCAATGCTTTGAGGTCGGTCATGTCTTTCGCCGACGCGGTGACCGTGATGTGCGGTTTCACTCCGCCCTCGATCGGACCCAGTCCCGCCCGCTCGTACCGCCGCAACAACTCGCAAAACCCGTCCGCCCGCCGCAACGCCGGAGTACGCGTGTCCTTCACGCCGTCTTTCTCCGG
This sequence comes from Rhodococcus sp. NPDC060176, assembly GCF_042728675.1. Classification (NCBI taxonomy): domain Bacteria; kingdom Bacillati; phylum Actinomycetota; class Actinomycetes; order Mycobacteriales; family Nocardiaceae; genus Rhodococcus; species Rhodococcus sp. NPDC060176. Next base: position 370,172 of record NZ_JBHWYS010000005.1, on the reverse strand, counting down.
TGTCGGCGCCGACAGGCTCGACAACAACGTGATCAGACGGGCCCCGTTCACAGCATCCAAATCGCCTTTCACGCTGACCCGCCCGTACAAGCCTTTCGAGGCGTAGAACTCGTTGCGCTCCGAATCCTCACCCACCGGGACGCCGTCTTCACGTGTGCCGTACTGCTTCTCGATCCGCCGGATCGCCGCCCGCACCGCATCACAATCAGCGATGTTCTTCGACGCCAACTCCAACAGGATCCCGCGGGCCTTGTCGACATCCGCCGGGGTCATGTTCTTGGGTGGATGCTGACAAAACGACGCCACCTGACGGGCCTTCAACGCATCAACGTCACCCCGGTGAAAAGCATCCGCGACAACAGGTTCGAGCAACAGCAACCGCGCTAGACTGACCAACAGACTGCACTCACCGATCTCCAAATTCGTCGAACCATGCAACCACTGCGCGATCGCCCGAAAACCCTTCCCGACCACAGTCTCCCGGGAAAACATCTCCACGATCAACAACACCATCCGCGACTGCAACTCATGCCGGACACGCACCAGATCCAGAACCTCACCCTTGAGGCCCTCACCATCCAACTGCCACGCTTCCCGACTGTCCATGCCGAAAGTTTAATCGAACATACTTTCGATAACCAGGGACATAACGGACGACTTATATCGACAACGCAATTCGATGACCTTCGATGACCGCGGCATGCGAACGTCTCGGCGACAGAGCGTCACCGATTCGAAAAGTCTCGAAAGAACTTCCCTGCAACGCATTCCATAGCTCGTCGACAGGTTCCTGCTGCGTTACAAAAACCACCCAGTCGACCGCAACTTCCTCGACCACACCCGTCGGAAGGTGCACCAAGCTCACGAGCGGCGAGGCTCCAGCTCTCACCGAAGTCACCATCAGATCCGTCCGTTGCATGATCGACTTCTCGAACGCCCGGCGGTTCCACGCCTCGAAATCCAAGGTGATGCTCAGGTCCTGCGCGACCACCATGCCGTTGGTCGCGATCGTGACCGCACAGCCTCGATCAGCGAGGAACTCCGCCACCGACGTACCTTGATGGAATCCCAACTCGTCGTAGACAAGCACCGTTCCACTCGGCAAAATCTTGCCGTCGAGAACCTCTCGAACACCCACCACACGCTCGGATCCACCCGCCCACGCTGGGCGCACCGGCCGCGCCCCGGTTGCGATCACTACCACGTCGGGCACGCCCTCCTCCACGATCGCGAGATCAGCTCCAACACCCAGCTCGATCGTGACACCGCTTCGGCGACACTCCGATTCGAGATTTCGGACGAGGTCGGCAAGTTCTCGGCGAGCGGGGACCACCGAGGCGGTGAGAATCTGTCCACCGAGTCTTCGTTCACGCTCGAACAGCGTCACCGCATGACCTCGCTGGGCCGCGGTGGCCGCAGCTTGCAGGCCGGCAGGGCCGCCGCCGACCACCATCACAGTGCGACCTCGTCGCCGCGGCATCGGCAGTGGGACCGATTCTCGACCGGCGCGCGGATTTTCGGTGCACCCCAACCAACGCCCCAGACCCATCCGCCCGACGCATTCCTGGTTGCAGGACAAGCAGGTTCGCACCTGCACCGACTGACCGGCACGCGCCTTGTTCACAAAATCCGGATCGGCGATCTGCCCACGAACCACACCCACCAGATCGCACACACCGCCCGCGAGCGCAGCTTCAGCTTGCTCAGGCGTCTTGAAACGGCCGACGCCGACCACGGGAAGATCGACCACCTCCCGGATCGCAGACGGGACGAAGTTGGCGTAGCCGATGGGTACAGCCATCGACGCTTCGACCAGATGCAGTGTTTCCGTTGCCATTCCGACGGTAGTGTTGATGTAGTCGACACGACCGTCGGCTTCGATGAGTTGGGCGGTGGCTACCGCGTCGGACAGTTCGATCCCACCCCGCGTTCCTTCGTATCCACTCAGGCGCACGCCGAGCACACGATCTGGGCCGACGGCCTCACGAAGCACCCCCAGCACCTCGAGCAGAAAACGCGCACGATCTGCCACGCCTCCGCCGTAACGGTCGGTGCGCAGGTTCGTCGAGGGTGAGAGAAAGGCGCGCACGATGGACGACTGCGACGCCTGCAATTCCACCCCGTCGAAGCCACCGGCGACGCAGTTGCGCGCAACAAGAGCGAACCCTGCGAGTAGCTCGGCGATGTTCGCGTCGTCGACGGCCTTGGGCACCTCGCGGAACAACGGATCGGCGACCGCGCTCGGCGCCAACAGCGGCAATCGCGAATAGGTTCCAGCACCCTGACCGCCGTTGTGGTTGATCTGCGCGAGAATCGACGAACCATGCGCATGAACGGCGTCGGTGATCCGCCGGTAGCCCTCGATTGCTTCGGGCCGATAGCCTGCAATCATCTTCTCGTACGGTCGATCCGATGGATGCGTCGAGTGCTCCTCGGTGATGATCAGACCCGCACCGCCGCGGGCCCGCGCCTCGTAGTAGCTCGCGTGCTGCTCCGTCGGCAACCCGTTCTCCGCGTAATTGGTCAGGTGTGCGGAGAACACGACCCGATTGCGGAGTGTCAGGTTGCCCAGGCGCAGTGGCGTGAAGAGGCGCGGGTACGGCGTCATCAGACCTTGGAGTTTCCTTGATCGAGCGCGATATGACTTGCCGTGACGGTGCGTGAACCGTCACCGGCGAGCCACAGAACGGTATCGGCAATCTCGTCGGGTTCGGCAAAAGCGATATCCGACAGGATCGGAGTGAAGTTGGGAAGGTACTGCGGGAACTTGGCAAATACCTCGAGCGCGCCCTGGTCGACGCCCATCGGCGTATTGACTCCGTAGGGATGGATCGAGTTGACCCTGATCTTGTACTCCCCCAGTTCCTTTGCCGCGGCCTGCGTCAGACCGACGAGACCGAACTTGGCGCTCGCGTAGTGCGCCTGTCCGGGCAGCGCCTTGAGTCCGGCCACCGAACTGACCACGATGATCGATCCACCGCGCCCACCCTCGATGATCGCCGGCACCGATGCCTTGAGGGTTTTCCAGACTCCTGTCAGGTTGATGTCGATCAGGGTTTCCCACTGCTCGTCCGACATTTCCCAGAATCGATTCCAGTTACATACCCCGGCATTGGCGACCACGATGTCGAGGCGTCCGAACTGCTCGACACCGTCCTTGACCACCGCGGTGAGCGCTGCGCCGTCACGGACATCGACCTCGCGGGCGAGGATCTTCCCACCTTCCGCTTCGACCAGACGTATCGTCTCGGCAAAGTCCTCGGAAGTTGCTGCGTCGTAAGAATTGTCCGACGCCACCGACGCGCACACGTCGACTGCGATGATCGCTGCTCCCTCGCGCGCCATCTTGACCGCGTGCGCACGTCCCTGACCGCGAGCTGCGCCGGTAATGAAAGCAACGCGACCTTCGAGCGAACGAACTGAACCCTGTGTCATGAGATAGCCCTCTCTGCAGAATTGAAACTCGTTCTAGTAGTAAACCCTGCAAAGCGCCCTTCGCGGATGGATTCGAGAACAGTTCTCGGGGCAACCGAGTCACCCACCTGGATGTCGGCCGCTTCCTTCAGCGTTTCGTTCGGCAGACGAGGCGAGCAGTCAATCACCACTTCGCACTCGAGCCGAGACCGCTCACCGGTGTAGACGTGTTCGACCCAGACGGCCCCTGAGGCGATTTCGACGACACGCGATGCGAGCACTCGGGTGATCTCGGCCTGCTGGATGCGGGTGTTGGCGCCGACCAGATCGCCACTCGCGCCGAGCCTCGAACCGACGATGGTGTCCGGGGTGACAATCGAGGCGCAGACGCCCTTGGCTGCGAGTGCTTCTGCGAGCGCCACCGCGATCGGTCCACCGAGCGGATCGATCAGCACTACCGGGCCCGGCCCCACCGAAGTGAACTTCTCGTAGGCTTCCGATGCATCCATCCATCGAACCGAGTCGTCGCACGGATATGCCGGTGCCCTCGCAGCACTACCGGTGGCAACCACAACCAACTCGCCCCGACTGCGTGCGTCGTCGAGATCCTGTGCGTCGATCGCCACCCCGGTTCGCATCGCCACCCCGCTTCGACGGCATTCGTCCTCGAGCCACTGCGCGAGGAGTGTGAACCGCCCGCGGCCGTCACCTCGCGCGAAAGTTCGGATCATGCCGCCGAACTGCGATGAACTCTCAACCAGTGTGACCGAGTGCCCTCCGGCCGCCGAGATCCGTGCAGCTTCCATTCCGGCGGGGCCACCGCCCACAACCAGGACGGATCCCGGTGTCCAAATCTGCTCTCGCTCATCGGGGTCCACCGTCTCGAAACCGGCGCTCGGATTTCCGACGCAGGTCACCAGCGGATTGCGAGGATCACGCACCAGGCACGTCTGATTGCAGAGCACGCACGGCCGCGGACGATCGCCGCGCGCGGCTTTCACGACCACGTCAGGGTCCGCGATCTGGGCTCTGGTCATCTCGACGAACTCTGCTATTTCCAGCGCCGCGTAAGCCTCGGCAAGATCAACGACACTCCCCTGCAGGACAACGGGAATCGTGACCGCGGCCTTGATCTCACGGCACAGGGCGAAGTTGAAGTTCGTCGAGCAGTGAAAGTCGGGACGGTATCGGTCAGCCGAATAGAGTCCACCTCGGACGACGACAAGGAGGTCGAGGAGCGGAGATACTTCACGCGCAAAGCCTGCGGCAAGATCGGGTGTCAATCCCGCCCACGGTGCTTCCTCGTCGCAGGACAACCGCAAGGAGACAACGTGGTCCGGTCCGATTTCCTCACGCACTCCCGAGATGACCTCACGAAGGAGGGCAGCGCGATCAGTGCCGTATAGGTCTTGTCGAGTATTGGTCAGGCCCGAAAGGAATTGCCGCAGAATACTTCGAGGGCCGGCATCGAGTTCCACGCCGTCCATTCCCGAAGCGATCGCCAGCGCCGCTGCGTCGCGAAAGCCGGCTATCAGTTGGTCGATCTCCGGCTGCCCCATTGCCATCGGCAACTCGCGCGTCACCGGGTCGGCTACCCGCGACGGTCCCCACAGCACCGATTGTGAATATGCGCTCGAACCCTGCATCCCGGTATGACCGAGACCGGCAAGAACCAATGTTCCGTACGGAGCGCACGCCGTCGAGATCGACTGCCACCCGGGGCCGCACTCCGATGCCAACGGTGCCCGCTCGTACGGCCAGTCGTTGTCCAGCACCGACGCCACTTCAGTGACGACGATCCCGGCACCGCCCTCGGCGCGGCGTTGGTAGTACGCGCGGTGCCGATCCGAAAGTTCGCGGCCGAGGGACAGATTGGTCTCGTGCGGACCGAAAACAACCCTGGACCGGACGGTGCGTCCGGCCAGGGTTGTGTGTTCGTGAAGGCTCAACTCACAGCTCGATCAGAGCCGGAGTTTCAGCTCGCACCCAGCGTGCGGGTGAAGCCTTCCGGGATCACCAGGTCCGCCGGACTCAGTTCGGTGATGGACGAGTGGCCAAGGCCCATCAGTCCCGAGTCGATGCCCATCCGCATCAGGTCGAGCACGTTCTCGACTCCGGCCTGACCGTTTGCCGAGAGGCCCCACAGGTAGGCGCGCCCGAGCATGACGGCCTTGGCGCCGAGAGCGAGCGCCTTGACGACATCGCCGCCGCGTCGAATGCCACCGTCGAGAACAACTTCCACCTGATCGCCCACGGCTTCGGCAATCCCCGGGAGTACGCGGATCGGCGCTGGGGTGCCGTCGAGGTTGTTACCACCGTGGTTGGAGACGGAAATCGCGGAGACACCGGCGTCGACAGCTCGCTTGGCGTCGTCGATGCGCATGATGCCCTTGAGCATGAAAGGCCCGCCCCACTGCTCACGCAGCCAGGCAATGTCTTCCCACGTCGGAAGCGGAGTTTGCATCCACTCGCCGTACGCGCCGAAGAACGTCGGTGCCGGCTGGCCAGGGGCCGCGAGGTTGGGGGTGGTCAGATCCGGGATCTTGCCGGTCTTGGCGAACTCCAACAACCACTTCGGGCGCATGATGCCCTCGGGTGCGAACTGGAACATCGCCTTGAGGTCCATCTTTTCGGGGATGGACGGGCTGCCCCAGTCGCGGCCGTACGAGAAGGACCAGTCGGTGGTGATGATCAGGCCCTTGGCACCGGCAGCGCGAGCGCGCTCCATACGCTGCAGGAGCACGTCGCGGCTGCCGACCCAGTACATCTGGAAGAACACCTGCGGGTTGGCCGCTGCAACTTCCTCGATGGACTTGCTGGCAAAAGAACTCAGGCCGATCGCCGTTCCCCGTGCTGCGGCCGCTCGAGCTACCGCTACCTCGCCGTCGGGGTGCACTGCCTGCACACCGGTCGGCGAAATCATCACCGGAAGCGAAATGTCCTGCCCCATAATGGTGGTGGCCATGTTCCGCTCGTTCGGCAAGCCGGCCGCATGCGGAGCGAAACCCAGTTCACTGTAGGCCGCGACATTGTCGTCGACGGTCAGACCCTTTTCGGATCCGGCCACCAGCGCCGCATATACGGACTTGGGGAGCCTCTTCTGTGCACGTCGCTGTGCTTCGGCGACGGTCTCGAAGAATGCGTTCTTTGCCATCAGTCAAACCTCTCGTATCGCAAGTGGCCGGAAAGGCTACTTACATTCCCGCAAGCGGGTTTTCGTCACAAATCTTGGCGGGGGGACGCATCATCAGTGTCAGTGGCACCGATGCACGCGGGGTTTTACGTTGACCGGAACGTGAGTGGTCGACGCTGGACTTGGGGATCTCTCCCGCGCCGGCCAAGGCCATTTCACCGTTTCCGATGACGCACTCGGGATCAGGACCGTCCATCGGCAGTCCGGTGAAGAACTTGGCTGCCATGCAGCCACCGCGGCAGGAGTCGTAGTGGTTGCACTTGCTGCAGGCACCACCGGTCTGCGGCGAGCGCAGCTCTTCGAACAGGTCCGAGTGCTGCCAAACTTCCTGGAATCCACCGTCTTTCACGATGTTTCCGGCGAGGAACTGATCGTGAATCGCGAACGGGCACGCGTACACGTCGCCGACCGGGTCGATCAGGCACACGACACGGCCCGCGCCACAGAGATTGAGACCGGGCAGTGCATCGCCGAACGCGGAGAGGTGGAAGAACGAGTCTCCGGTCAGGACGCCCTCACCGTTGGCCACCAACCAGTTGTAGAGCTCACGCTGCTGCTCCGGACGCGGGTGCAGGTCGTCCCACACGTCGGCGCCGCGGCCCGAAGGACGCAGGCGGGTGATGCGCAGTGTCGCGTCGTACTTGTCGGCGAGAGCCTTGAACTCGTCGAGCTGACTGACGTTGTGCCGCGTGACGACCACCGAAATCTTGGCGTCCTTGAAGCCGGCTTCCTTCAGGTTCGCGAGAGCGCGCTCGGCCATAGCGAACGAACCAGGCCCGCGCACAGCATCATTGACCTCAGCAGTGGCACCGTCGATGGAAATCTGCACGTCGACGTAGTCACTGGCCGCGAGCCGTGCGGCGACCTTCTTGTCGATCTTCACGCCGTTGGTGGAGAACTTCACACCAACCTGGTGGTCCGTCGCGTAGTCGACGAGCTCCCAGAAGTCGGAGCGTACCGTCGGTTCGCCGCCACCGATGTTGACGTAGAACACCTGCATACGCTGCAGCTCGTCGATGATGGACTTGCACTGCTCGGTGCTCAGCTCGTTGGGGTCACGACGACCCGAAGACGACAGGCAGTGCACGCAGGACAGGTTGCAGGCGTAGGTGAGTTCCCACGTCAGGCAGATCGGGGCGTCGAGTCCGAGTTCGAACTGATCGACGAGGCGACCCACCTTGGCGGGTGGGGATGGCTGTTCAAGAACTGAGGTCATGGCTGTGTCCTCGCGAAGAAATGAAGCGGGCGAACGTGCAGAAGGGCTGTTCCGCACGTGGGGGGCGAGCGTCTGGCTCAGACAGGCACGATCATGTGCGAATCGGCGAGAGTGCTCAGCGCACGGGCATATTGGGGAGCCGCGTCATCTTCGATGCCTTGCGCACGCAGTGCGGACCGGACATCAGGATGGTCTGGCAACGCCTTGACCACCGCAACGATGGTCGTGTTCTTCAGGAACGAGAGCTTGCGCGTTCCGAAGTGGTAGAGCAACGCCCCGAAAGGTTCGGGGCGAAGCGCTACCTGCGGGTGGAGTTTCCACCCCGCGTCGAGATCCAAAGCAGACACGGTCAGTACACGCCGCACATGCCGTCGATGGAAACTTCCTCCACGAGGGACTCCTCGACGAGGTCGTTCTCGAGCGCCTTGTTGTCACGATCTGACATGGATTCCTCCTGCGTTCGCACTCCGTCTGGAAGTCTGTAGATCAGACTTCCAACCTGGGAGTTGGTGGTCACTAGTGGGACTTCACTGTGACTCGGTTCACCACTGTAATGGCATCGAGTGCAGAATGACACACATGGAGCGAAAAAAGTATGCGTAGCCGCAAGAAACCGTCCGCTCGGATAGGTCGTCGCCCCTCCACAACGAAGGAGGGAATCAGCACGATCGGCATCGAACTGTTCTCCACAGTCGGCTTCAACGAGGTGAGCGTCGACCAGATAGCCGACGCCGCCGGCATCGCGCGTCGGACGTTCTTTCGCTACTTCCCGTCCAAGAACGCCGTTCCCTGGGGAGACTTCGACGGACATCTCGGCGAGATGCGCGAGCACCTGGATTCACTGCCCGCCGACATCCCGTTGGTCGACGCACTCGAATCCGCGTTGTTGACGTTCAACACCTTCCCACCGGAAGAGACTGCGGTACATCGTAAACGGATGGAATTGATCCTCGAAGTTCCGACGCTTCAGGCATACTCTGTGGTGATGTACGAAGGGTGGCGACAGGTGGTCGCCGACTACGTCGCACGACGAATGAATCTCGAACCGACCGATCACGGCCCACGCACCGTCGGCTATCTTCTGCTCGGGGTGGCCATGTCGGCGTACGAGCAGTGGCTCACCGACGATTCACTCGAGCTACCGGAACTCTTGAAAACAGGTACGCAGTCCCTGCGGACCGGCATCAGCACCTGATAGAGCATCAGCCACCCGAGAAAGGTGATCATGTCCACCACAACAAACGAACCGGTCCTGGATTCACTGGCACCGTCGACGCCGGGCTTGTGGTCGTTCGGGCATGTCACCGTCGAACGGGTCGATTCCGGTCCGATCTCGCTCGATCGTCGAGGCGGTCGCCTCCACGTCCGGCACTCCCTCAATCCTGCTGATCTGAGCGAGCGCCTCGTCGCCGGAGTCACCTCGTCGATTCAGGACGCGGAGTTCGGTCAGGACGAATTCGAGCTGACGATGGTCGGTCTGGTTCGCTCCACCGTGGACGGCGCTCTCGAATCCTGGACCACCTACTACCGGAACTCGCTTGCCGAACTACTGGACGGCACTGCGGATTTCGCACCGATTCACGACAAAGCCGAAGAACTGGTTCGTGGTTCCGTGCTCGATCTGGGGTCCTGCTTCGGCTTCCTGCCCTTGCGGCTCGCGCGCGCCGGAATGGACGTGACCGCCACGGACATCCTGCCCGGAACGATGATTCTGCTCGACGCGGTAGCCCCCTCACTCGGCATCAAGATCGACACGGTGATCTGCGACGCGGGGGAAGTCCCGGCTCCGGACAACAGCGCCGACACCGTCACCGCGATTCATCTCCTCGAGCACGTAGACGACCCAGTGGGCGAAGCGGTGATTGCGCAGGCACTCCGAATCGCACGTCAGAGGGTCGTCATAGCCGTCCCCTTCGAAAACGAAGCCACCGCGTGCCACGGCCACATCCGCACCTTCGACCTCGAATCGCTGCGCGCAGTCGGCCGGCAGACCGGTGTGCCGTTCGAGGTATTCGAGCATCACGGCGGCTGGTTGGTGCTGGACGCTACTGCCGCCTGAAGTGAACTAGCCTTCTTTCAACGTATGCGCGACAAGGGCATTCGCATGACCATGGCCCATACCGTGCTCCGACTTCAACCAATTCACCAATTCCATGTGCTTGGTGAGCTCTGAGCTTCGAATGAGCTCTTGCCATTCACCGATCGGCCGACCGTACTTCTTCTCGATCGACGGAAAGTACGACGCCGGGCCCTTCACAGGTTCAGTCATGACCGGAATCTACCGCGGGCGGCCGACATCATTCGCGCAACTCTCTCGCCTGCATGTCCGCACCTGCGGAATCGCTGGGTATCCACGGGCCAGGCAGCTTAGGGTCGAAGTACAACTACCCGAGAGCACAGGAGTTCAGAGATGCGACTGTCCACACGAAATCAACTCACCGGCACCATCACCGAGGTCAACCTCGGCACCGTCATGGCAACAGTCAAGGTGAAATTGGACGGCGGGAACCAGATCGTGACTTCGTCGATCACCCGCGATGCCGCGCTGGATCTCGACCTTGAACCAGGCCAAGCTGCAACGGTATTCGTGAAGTCCACCGAGGTGACGATCGGCGTCGAATAACTGGCGAACGCTGTGATCAGGGCCGGGTGAGATGCGTGGTCATCGTGTAGTCCTTGCTCGGCCCCGTCACGGTCCAGACGACAGTCCAGGCCGATCGATCGCCGGCAGTGATGTCGATTCGCCCGCGGTAGGTATCGGCACCGCACAGGTGCTCGACTTCCTCCCCCGGTGCCCAGTCGTGAAACTCTCTGCCGTCCTCGAATGTCACAGCCCACCCGGCGCCGTGCTCAGCGATGAACAAAGTCCGGAACACGGGCAGTTCCAGATCGCCGTCACGCAGAGTTCCACTCTCGTACCAGCGCATCCGACCGTCACCGGCGTCGGAGATAGTAGTCTCTCCGAAGACATGCTTGGTGGAACCGGAAAGACGGTCGACGATGTCGCGCTCGAAGTGCCACGTTCCTGCCAGCGCCCTCGGCTCGATCTTCGCGTCGTCAACCATGTGACGATTCTAGTGACCCTGGATTACCCGACGACACCGGAGACCGACTCGAACACACTGCCGGAGTATGTTCCGAGTACACCCGGAACACGCAGGAGATTCACACAGACATGAACGATTCGGCCGCCCTTCACAAACGCACAGTGTTCGCCGAAGATCTCGAGATCGGCCAAGTGATCCCATTGGGCTCGTATTCGGTGACCGAAGAAGAGATCGTCGAGTTCGCAACCCAGTGGGATCCCCAGTGGTTTCACATCGACAAGGAAGCCGCCGGGTCCGGGGTCTTCGGCGGGTTGATCGCCAGCGGGCTGCACACCCTGTCGATCTGCCAGAAGTTGGTGGTCGACAGTCTCTATGACCAGTGGAACGTGATCGCCGGAAAGACCATGCGCGACGTGAGCTTCCTACGTCCACTTCGCCCCGGTGACACCCTGAGCGGAAAGGTCACCGTCGACAACGTCGTGTTCGACAATCGCGCGCGAGGATTGGTCACCATCACGGCAAAACTGGTCGATGCGCACGGCAATCGCGTTCTCGACGTCGTCACCGACGCTTACCTGCACTGCCGCCCGACTCGCGGACAGTGAATTATCGGTAAATTCCGCACCGCATTGTCTGAATTGCCGTACTTTCAGTGACGTTGCGACGCAACACTACCCATCCCCGCAATCAGGAGTTCCTCACACATGAGCAGCCTCGGCGAGATCAATCCTCTCGGCATTCTTCAGATCCTCATCTACATGCTCTTCGGTGGGTCGTCCAGCACTCCCGAATAGACCCTGGCTTGCCATTGCCATAGTCAGCATCTAGTCTGCTGACTATGGTAATTACTAGTCAGGCATCCGTGACGGCCGCGTCGCCGACCGATGCAGCGCGTCATCACACCGAATTCGACTCCAGCTGGCGGAGTTTCGACGGCATTCAGGGCGGACTTGCAGTAGCACGGATGCTGCGAGTCGCCGCCGACGCGTCCGGAGCCGAACCGCTGGCAGTCACGGCGCACCTGGACCGCCCCGTCCCTCCGGGACCGGCCGAATTGACTGTCGGCGAGATGCGGGGCGGGCGGACCGTCAGTTGCCACGTCACGCTGACCGGTGCAGGATCCGCCCTTGTTCGGTTAGCCCGCGACACAGGAGTCACGACGCTGTCCGCCCCCGGAGTCGAGCCGAGTTCGGCCGACCCGTCAACCCTGCCGCCACTGGAGATCCCGGTGGATTTTGTGCCGTTCGCCCAGCACCTCGACATTCGGCCGATCAATTCGGCGAGGCCGTTCGCCGGTGGTGACTCCCCCGAATTCGACGTCTGGATCCGGCTGCTCACAGATCTCGATTTCACGGCGCAAGAGCGTGCGGCGGTCCTGCTCGATGCACTTCCACCTGGACTGTTCGCGACACTGACGATGCCCGTGGCCATTCCGACCATCGAGTTCACCGCGCATTTCATCCCGGAGCACCTCACGGCAGATCCCCAATCACTGTCACCGTGGTATCGCCTGCGTCACGGGACTGTATGGGCGACAGACACTCTCTGCGTCGACGAATCCGAATTGTTCGACTCGACCGGACGTCTCACCGCGCAGGCGCGTCAGCTTCGTCGAATTCTGAGTTGAACTCCCAATTGAGTGCAGCTCGACTACATCTGGATGTCGCGATGCCGGAATGCGGCAAGCGACACGATCGAAAGCACAACTGCCACAACAATCATCGCAAGCAGGGGTAGAACAGTCACAGGCTCGGCAGGGGCACCCGGCACGTGGGTGAACGGTGACAGATCCAAAACTATCTGCGGAAGTTTCAGCAGCGTACCGAGTTGCCCGAGCACGATGCATGCCGCCAAGATTCCCCAGGAGAGGGACGACGCATACGTCGGAAACAGTCCGAAAGCCAACGACACCAACCCCACGACGACAAGCACCGCAGGCAGATACGCCAACGCCGCGCCGGTCATCCGAAATGTGTTGCCGCCGATGTCATCCGTGACGAGCCCGAAGGCGAATCCGGTGAACGCACCCATCAAGACGTGCGCGAGGATCACGCCGCCGACAACCACCCCCAAGTGGGACAGCATCCACTTCCGCCGCGACAGCGAGGTTGCCAGCAACGGTTCGAGCCGTCCCGAGGTTTCCTCGCCCCGCATACGGAGAAGACTCTGGACCGAATATGCCGCGATGACTATCGACGTGAGACCGAGAGCGGTGGCCAAGTAGGAGTCCACCAGATCCGTACCGCCGCCACCGAGTTTCTCGAACATCTCTGCGGTCTGCTGCGACGATCCCACCATCGCGTCGATCTCGTTGCCCACAGCACCGTACGCGAATCCGAGTATGACGATGGCAAAGATCCACCAGAACATCGTCATTCGCTGCATGCGCCACGCCAGGCCCCAAGCCGACGGCAGCCACGATGCCGCGGCCGGCGGGCCGGGTCGGGGCTGAACGAGTCCCGCTCCCTGATCACGATGGCCGATGAGAACAAACGCCACCACGACGTGCACAGACGCAAATCCGATCAACAACAACAGGATCCACCAGGCGTCGTCGTCGAAAGGTCGGATCTGTTGTGCCCACCCGATCGGTGAGAGCCACGACAACCAACCGCTCACCACGCGAGTTCCGTCGTCGACGACCGTACTGTTGACGTCACCGATCGCGCGCAGCATGAAGGCAACACCGATCGCGGCGCCCGCCAACCCGTTGGCCGTACGAGCGCCGTCGGTGATCTGCGCCGTCACTGCCGCCACTCCGGCAAACGCGATTCCGGTACCGCCGATCGACGCGCCCAGTGCGAGCGAACCGCCGACCGGCAGGCCGACGGCGATCGATCCCAGTGCAATCCCCAGTGCCAGAACCACATTCGCACCGACCGTGACAATCAACGCGGAGGTCAGGAGCGCTCGCCGACCTACCACCGCCGCACCGATCATCTCGGCACGGCCGGTCTCCTCGTTTTGTCGCGTATGGCGAACCACCGCAAGGGTACTCATCAATGCCGCCACCAACGCGAACACGAGCACCGACTGACTGGCGACTATCGCGCCCTGCGAATCGCCGGACACGATTCCGTTGGTTGCCAGCGCCACCGGCGATACCGCGGAACTGACTGCGATGTTTCGCAATTCCTCGGGTGTCGTGTACAGCCCGGTCACACTGGCGACGACAAGCAGCATGAACAGCACGATCGAGACGACCCACACGGAAAGCTGGATCCGGTCCCGTCGCAAAGCCAACCGAACCAGTCGGCGCGTGCCGGTGAACTGACTTGCCGACGCCGGTACCGGTGGAGCGGCTTCGGCAACGACGGTCATGGCAATACTCCGGTCTCGGCCCGCAGGTGGACCGAAGTCTCCCTGGCCCGCTCGTCACCGTAGTGCCGCAAGAAGAGTTCTTCGAGCGTCGGTGGAGTGGAAGTGAGCGCCACGATCCCGAAGCCGACCAAGTACGTCATGAGTGGCCCGAGTTGTGCGCTGTCGACTTCGCAGGTGAAGTGGTTACCGTCGATTACCGCGTCGTGGACACCGCCGAGTCCGTCGAGTCCACCGATCGGGCGCACCGTCTCCGCCGAGACGGATGTGCGGGTGAGATGCCTGAGTTCGGAGAGTGTTCCCTCTTCCACCGTCCGCCCGTCGCGGATGATGCTCACGCGATCGCACAATGCCTCTACCTCGGCCAGGATATGGCTCGACAGCAGAACCGTCTTCCCGGCGTGAGCCACCTCCTCGACGCAGTCCTGAAATACCGCTTCCATCAACGGGTCGAGTCCTGATGTCGGTTCGTCGAGGACGTAAAGGTCGACGTCCGACGAAAAGGCAGCAACGAGTGCAACCTTCTGCCGGTTACCTTTCGAGTACGTACGCGCCTTCTTGGTCGGGTCCAGCTCGAAGCGCTCGAGCAGCTCGCTGCGCCGCTTTCGGTCCAGACCACCGCGCAGACCGGCCAACAGGTCGACAGCCTCCCCGCCGGTGAGGTTGGGCCACAGATTCACGTCGCCGGGTACGTACGCGAGCCGTCGATGCAAAGTCACGGCGTCTCGCCACGGATCGCCGCCGAGGACGGTTGCGTCCCCGGAATCGGAGCGGAGCAGGCCGAGAAGCACACGAATAGTGGTGGACTTTCCGGAGCCGTTCGGCCCCAGGAATCCGTGTACTTCACCCGTCGAGACGTCGAGATCGAGGCCGTCCAGCGCGCGGGTGGTACCGAAGGTCTTGACGAGGCTTTTCACTGAAATTGCCGCACCCATGAATTTGACCGTACGCCGATTTCACAAATGTGTGAAGATAGAAAAGAAGGAAAGATCGAAAGGTTCCGATGACCGACACCAGCCATACCGTCGTCCCGGACGAGAGCCGACACTATGTCGAGCGACTCTCACTCGTGCTGAGCGACATGGGTTTTCCGCCGATGCCCGCACGCGTCTGGGCCGCGCTGATGACCAGCGAGACGCCCTCGTCCACACCGGGAGATCTCGGATCTCGGTTGGGAGTGAGCCCCGCCGCCATCTCCGGAGCTGTCCGATACCTCCAGCAAGTCGGGTTGATAGAGCGTGTGGCCGTCCCCGGGTCGAGGCGTCAGCACTACTGCGTCAGCGTCGAGATGTGGGCCGACGCGTTTGTCACGAAACAGTCCTCCCTCTATCAGGTCTCGGCAGTGGCGGACGAGGGAATTCGGGTCCTCGGCGAAGGAACCACCGCCGGCGATCGGATGGCCGATCTGCGCGACTTCTTCGACTTCATGGCCGCGGAAATGCCGCGCATGCTCGCCGACTGGCGCTCACGGCGAAAAGACCGGACACCTGGCAGGTAACTTCGGGTTTACCCGCAAATTCGGCGGGGTACCTCAATTCTCGGTCCAGCATGGTCAGGTGCGGTGTACCCGAGGAGTTGTTCATGAAGCTGTCGATCAGGGGCGCGAACACTTCACCGACTCCGCCCCTCGCACACACCGCTTCACCCGAAACCTGTGAACGATCGATTTCGTTGAATCGCACCGCCGCCGAGGCATTCGCCGGCGATCACCATGCACTCTCGAAACTCCTGGCCCGGTTGCACCCTCGCGTCGTTCTCTACTATCGCGCCAGACTTCTCGGAACGTCTGTCGCAGCGTTCGCCGACGATCTCGCCCACCAATGCACCCTGGACGTCGTCACACGAATGTCCGAGACGATCTCGGCCGACACACGGATCGAGACATTTGCGTACGAGTTGGCATCGCAACGGATTGCGGCAATTCCCCAGTCACACAACATCAACGGGCAATTCAACCGCCCTCGTCGCCTGACCGACGACCAACGTGAGGTTCTGGTACTTCGAATCGCGGTCGGTCTGACTGCCGACATGACCGCGTCGACTCTCCGCACAACTCGTTCGAGCGTGCTCCTCGTCCAGCATCAGGCACTACGCGCCTGGACGGTCTCCGACCGAAGCTAGATCAGACCTTGCTTACTCGCGGCGTAGACAGCTTCCGCTCGTCGGCTCACCTCGAGTTTGCGCATGATGTTGCTGACGTGAAACTTGACAGTGGTCGGTGAGATATACAATCGCTCACCGATCTTGATGTTGGACAAGCCGTTTGCGAGAAGCCGCAGTACCTCCAGCTCGCGATCGGTCAATCGTTCCTTGGTTGCCGACTGTCCGTTGAGCGAACGGACGACAGCCGATGCGCTGCGAGAATCGAACGCACTCTCGCCTCGCGAGACCGCTCTGATCGCCCGCACCAGCTCGGTGGTGTCGACGTCTTTGACCACATAGCCGCGAGCACCTGCGTGCACCGCTCGCACTACCAGTTGATCATCGAGAAAGGTGGTGAGAACCAACAGTCCGAGCCCAGGATGCGCTGACGACAATTGGCCACAGAGGGTCAGCCCCTCGTAGTCGGAGCTTGCGGAGAGTTTGAGATCCATCAGGACGATGTCCGGGCCGACCTTGTCGACGACGGCAAGCGCCTCGGCGAGGGACGACGCCTCCCCCACGATCTCGAGGTCGCTTTCGCGCTCGAGCACCGAGCGGAGCCCTTGCCGCAGAATTGCATGGTCGTCGACCAGGACGATTCGGACCAATCCCTGAACCGGCGATGCTCCGCGGGTGATGACGGGACGCGCAGTGGTCATGATTCCTCGCTCTCGATTTCAGTGGTGGAGCAAAGGTTTTCCATGCCCGAGTCGAACGGCAGTGGTAGTCGCACGAGAATCTGAATCCCACCGATCCGCGCGCGCCGTACTTCGAGCGCACCACCCAACTCGAGTGTTCGCGCCTGCATGTTCGCGAGACCGCGATGGCGGCCGTCGACGTCGTTGGTGGCTGCGAGTTTGAGGATCAGACGCATTCGCGCAGGGTCACCATCACCGTCGTCGGAGACGGACAGCAACACGGAGTCCGCCCGATAGGTCAGACGAAGCACCGCCCGATTCGCGTGAGCATGGACCGCTGCATTGAAGAGAGCTTCCCCAGCGATCCGGAGAAGAGCGTGTTCGGCATCGCCCGGAAGTTCGGTCGGGGTACCGCCGACGCGAACGCTGACCGCCAACTCGTCGGGCATGTGAACCACGCCGAGTTGCTCGAGCATCTCGGGCAGCGACGTCCTGTCCGCGTCCGAGGAATGATTGAGAGCGTAAATCGCCGAACGAAGCTGCTCGACTGCCCGCCTGGTCAAATCCTTTGCCAAGTCCAGTCTTTCACTGCGCTCGGCCTCCGGGATGTCGCTGCGGCACACCTCGATCTGCATGCCGGCCGACAACACCGCTTGCGTCACACTGTCGTGAAGTTCGCGGGCGATCCGGTGACGTTCGTCGTCGACCACCTGATGTCGGTGCGCCACTCCCAACTGACGCTGAGTGGACTCCAATTCACTGTTGCGCACCGCAAGATCGGCCGCAGTGCGATTGGCCTCCGCGTACGCGTCTTCAGCACGTTCGAGCAGTAACTGTCCGCGCTGATAGAGCGCCGAATTCTGCAGGGCCACAGCAGTCTGGCTGGCCAGGATGCTGAGCACGGCCCCGTCCGTCGTATCGAGCGTCCGATTGGCCGGCGTCCAGGCCGCAAAGGCGCCGACCACACCACCGCCGAGCACGATCGGCACAAACGCGTAGTGAGCGTCGATCACCGAGTTGGATTCGATTCTGCCGTAACGGATGTCGTCGAGGCATTCAACGACATCCTCCGGAAGCGGTGGCCCCTCCACATTGTCGACCAGGAACGGCGTCGCATCCGGACCGAGGACCAATCGCCGGGGCCCGGCATCGGGCAAAGTTCCGTCAGCCAAGGCGAACACTATCCAGTTGGCACTCAGATGCGCACGGGCAGCTTCCGCGACCGCGCAGACGAGGGTTTCCGGCCCCTCGACGGTGCGCACCAAAGCCCGCGAGATCAACTCCAGCGCATGTACGACGCGCTCGAGGCGCTCGGCCGCACCGCGATACTGCGGGTAGAACGAACTCTTACCCGACCGTAATCCGGTGAGCCTGGACAGGTCCGCGGTCATCGTCTGCACCACTTCACAGCGTCCCTCTTCACAAGGCACCTCTGAACAACGCCACCATCTGCTCCTGCGTCGCTTCCCGGGGATTGGTGGACATGCAGGCGTCGAGCAAAGCGAAGCTGGCGAGCCTACTCAGATCTTCCTCTCGAACACCCAACTCCCCCAGCCCCTTCGGCACGCCGACCTCACGTGCGAGCCGTTCGACCCGATCGGCCACCGCCAGCGCTGCTTCCTCCGGGGTGCCGTGTTGCTCGGGAAGACTCAGTGCCGCAGCGATGGCAACAAAGGGGGCAGCGTCCGTCGTGGAATTGAAACGGATGACGTGGGGCAACAGAATTCCGTTGATGACGCCGTGCGGCAGGTCGAGCATGCCGCCCACCTGATGGCTCATCGCGTGCGCGGCGCCGAGTATCGCGTTGGTGAACGCCAACCCGGCCTCGAGGCTCGCCTGCGCCATCACCGACCGCGCTTCCATCTCCATCGGGTCCTGGATCGTGTGCACCAGATTCTCGGTCACCAGCCCGACAGCGCGGAGCGCGTGATGATCGGTCAACGGATTGTGCGCCAGCGAGACGAAGGCTTCGATACCGTGCGTCAGTGCATCCAATCCCGTTGCAGCGTTGAGCCACTCGGGCATCGTCGTGAGCAACCGCGGATCGATGACCGTGACGTCGGGGACCAGAGCCCGGCCGATGATGGTGACCTTGGTGCCGCGGGTCGTGTCCGTGACGATGCAGAACTGCGACACGTCCGCGCCGGTGCCGGACGTGGTGGGAACCATCACCAACGGCGGGATCGGTTTTGTCGCCTGATCTACACCCTCGTAGTCGAGTATGTTGCCGCCGTTGGCAGCGAGGACGGCAACACCTTTTGCCGCGTCGATGACGGAACCGCCGCCGAGCGCGATGATGACGTCGCACTCGCCTTCCTGGTACACCTCGAATCCGGCCGCGATCTCGAAGTCCTTGGGGTTGGGCGTCAGCCCTGACCACACCGTCGCGGTCAACCCCTGCTCGGTGAGATGGCCTTCGAGTTCGCTGACCCATCCGGCGTCGATCAGACCGGGATCGGTGACCAGGAACGGTCGGAACCCGCCGAACCTCAGAGTCGCGTGTGCTGCCTCGACCAGGGAACCGATGCCGAAGACGATCTCGGGGGCGTGAAATTTGACCAGTCGAGCAGCAGTACCGCGGCGATGAACACCGTGGTTCACAGCATCCGGATAAGCCACGGACACGACCCCACTCTCCTCTCGCTGCTCTGAGATCTCCGCTCGGGATTTCGTATCCGTCGCTCCCAGTGCATCAGCTCTCACGTGCACCCAACTGGTGAGATCCACCTTACAATCGCTGGCCCCGAGCCTACGCGGACGGCAGTCGGGGCACACCCACCGAAGGAGAGGCACTTGCCTACCCATTCGGGCAGGTAAAACGTCTCCGGAAAATGGATGGCGCGGCGACCAGGTCCCGTTGTACTTTCGGTTTCGGCCAGAGCGGCCGGTAGTACTGATCCAGAAGGTGTTTATGACCCAGCCCGCGCCGAGCGCGCCTCCCGCCCCTGCACTGCCGGCAACGTCGAGGGTCACATGCTGATCCTCCAAACGTCGGACTGACAGCCGCGAGGCCCCCTCGGCCTGCTCCTACTGCTTTGTTCACTCAGCTAGGAGTTCTCCAGTGCCTCAATCACACAATTCAATCTCGAAAACCGACACCTTCTCGTGCATTCAGTGCGGACTCACAGTCATGACGTACGGCCCCGATGGTGATCGCCGAAACCACTGCCCCAGTTGCCTGCATTCCCGACACCTGTTCGACCAGGTGGAAGGTGGACCGTCGGACTGCGGAATGCGGATGGCTCCCATTTCGATCGCAGTACTGCGCAGTGGCGATTGGATGATCATCCACCGCTGCGCACAGTGCCTCGAGCTCACCTCCAACCCCGTCAGCCGTGACGACAACCAGTTGTTGTTGATGAGGATGGCAGTGCGGCCACTCGCGCAACCGCCCTTCCCGCTCGAAGCCTTCGGCGACTTGTGAGGGGTGGGAACGCAGATGCCACGTAGGAATCCCAGCACCCGCTCGCGGCGGGCACCGCAACGCACCAAGCACGTACTGCACGGAATCGGCGGCGAGCCAGGATCAAGTTTCCGTTGTCTCACATGCCGTTTGGATATCCCCACCGCGGCCCCGGGCACCGCCCATCGGAACCACTGCCCGAACTGTCTGGCAAGCCGACACGTCGATGGACGTATTCCCGGCGACCGAGCACAACAGTGCAGAGGCGCAATGGCGGCGCTGTCCCTGTCGGTCCGGCAAGACGGTGAATGGATGCTCGTTCACCAGTGCGTCGAGTGCAATACGTTGAAAGTCAACAGGATCGCCGGCGACGACAACGCCTTGGTCCTGCTGCGATTGGCGCTACGTCCGTTGGCGGACCCTCGCCTGGGCTCGCGAGCGTTGCTAGCGCTCTGATGATTCGTCCGGTGTAATCGCGCAGTTCTGCGCGCGATTACACCTGACGAACGCCACGAACACGATCCCGGAGAGCAAGCCGACCGCTGTCGGTCCGATGACCAATCCCGAGTGCGACGAGACCGCACACGGCTCCGAGCACTGTCAGCGCCGCGATCGGTCGCCAGATCGATCCCCTGATTTCGGTCATGAGATCAAACTAGTTCACGACGGATCGCGCAGTGACATCGGTGAATTGCAGTGACATCAGCGAAGTGCGTGCCCCAGTTCGGCTGCTTTGGCCATCAGTTGCGCGGCATCTCGGGCAACAACCACCTCGTCGCAGATCTCCGAATACTCCGGCATCGCGCACGACGCCTGGTTCCAGTAACGCTGTGGTTCCGGCGTGATCCAAGCCAGACGGTGGACCTTGCGTCGTATCTCTTCCAGCTTGTCCACCTGCGGGGGCAAGCCGTTGCATCGACCGTCACCCACGATGATGACGGAAGTCCGCGAGTTCAAGGTATTTCCGTGCTCGTCCAACAATTCTGTGAGCACCCGCCCGTAGTCGCTGCTGGCTTCCAGATCCAGGCCCGGGTGCGCGAGCACCGCGGCCAGTGCACCGTCTCCGCTACTGGCGAGAAGTGCATCGGTCACGTCGACCGGACGATCAACGAATGCGAGTACTTCGCAACGATCTGCCCGCCGATGCATTGCCTGAGCCAACCGCAGAGTGAACGCGGTGATGGGGCGCACGGACAATGACACGTCTGCGATCAGAAGCAACCGAACACGATCGGGGCGAGGAGCCCTCACGACCAGATGGAAGGGTATTCCGTCGGTACGCAGGCTCGAACGGACCGTGCGGCGCATGTCGAGATGCCCACGAGAGCGCTCACGGGGTCGAGGCCTGGACGGACCTCGCATCCGCCGAAGCACCTCGTGACACGCGAGTTCGATGTCGTTGTGCGTTGCACCGTCAGCAGATTCACTGTCCGGCGCATCGGGAGCGGATTCGGCCAGCGCAGCGGCCGAGAGCGCTTGCACAAACGCTTCGACTGCCTCGACGAGCCGATTCAATTGCGCCTGCGTCAACGGTCCGTCGTCGGAGACGTCCGCGTACGCCTTGCTCGGGTCGTATGCGTCCAGCCAGGCCAGGATCGACGTCGGATCGTCCCACGACAACGAACCGACTACTGCTGCAGCAACACTGGTACTGAGATCACCGACCACCGCCGAGGCTGCACGGTCCACGTCGACCGTGTAACTGACTCCGCGTCGACCGGTCTCCGAACCGGTATCGACCGACAGTTCGGCGTCACTCGACGTCATCGACACATCGTCGTCGTCCTTGTGCGGGTTGAAGCCCTTCTCCGCCTCCGGAGTGTCGAAGTAGTCGCCTACCTCGGCCGCACGCTCGTTGTACTCGGCGTACCGACCAACTTCTTGACCCTCGTCGATCCCCAGCGCGGTCGGCAGACCGTCCGCCACCTCGGCTCGCGATGCCATCCGCTCGGCGTGCGCTTTGCCTGCGGCCGGCCGGAACAGCGCGTCGAACGCCCGCTCGAAACCGGCCTGCTCGTGAGAGTACTTGGCGCACACTGCCCGGAGACACGCTCGCAACGTCTCGCGATCCGAGGCGCCGACCATCGCGAGGACACGCCGAACCTCGATGACCTCGGCCGGTGACGCGGAAACTCCGGCCGCCCTCAGCAATCGGCCGAAGCTCGCGGACACCACGTCGAGAACAAACGACGGCTGCCACACGGCGAGGCCACCGAGCGTCGTCATCGCGTCGAACGGATTCCGCTGCCGCCGCGGATTCCCTGTTGATGGGGGTCGCGTCCGCCGGTTCCCCGGAACACGGCCGTCGTCGTGTTGGCGGGTTTGCTTGCCACAGTGGCTCGCTCGATCGGCTCGCCACCGTCGCGCGAAGATGATTCGAGAAACTTTCCGTCGAATCGCTCCTTGGCCAGCGTCACGTCGGACGAGTACTTGAGCAACGCCGTGAGCAGGATGTCGCGCACCTTGGCGTCGGAGGCGGTGTCGAATCCGCTGGCCGCGAGCACTGTTGCGGCTCTGGCCGCGTCGATGACCTCCGAGATGGACGGGCTCTTGCGCAGCGGGAGATCACGCAGGATGCGAGCCAATTCGACAACCTCCGTGGCCGTGGCCGCATCTACCTCCGGTGCTCGGGCCGTGACGATCTCGCGTTCACGCTCCGACGTCGGATAGCCGAGATGGTAATGCAGACAGCGCCGCTTGAGAGCCGGCGAGAGTTCGCGAGTGTCGTTGGACGTCAAGATGACCCAGGGCTGCGATCGGGCCACGAACGTGCCGACCTCGGGGATGGTGATCTGCTGTTCGGCAAGGATCTCCAGTAGCAACGCTTCCATCGATTCCTCGGTGCGGTCCACCTCGTCGACCAGGAGCACCACCGGTTCGGGTGAGAGGATCGCTTCGAGCAGCGGCCGCACGGACAGGAAGTTCTCGGAGTACAAACCGAAATCCTGATCGGCCAGAAACTTCGACGCTTCGGCTACGCTGTCGAACTCGGAGACCTGATCGCTGATCCGGTCGCGGAGCATCTGCACGTGCAGGAGTTGCTTCGCGTAGTCCCATTCGTAGAGGGCGCGATTGTCGTCCAGCCCTTCGTAGCACTGCAAACGCACCAGCTTGCGTCCACCGATCGCAGCCAGCGACTTCGCCAGTTCCGTCTTGCCGACACCGGCCGGCCCTTCGAGCAGGAGCGAACGCCCCAGCGCCGTCGCCAGATGAACGACTACCGCAAACTCGTCGTCCGCGATGTAGTCCTGCTCTCGCAGAGCATCTTTCACTTCGATTCCGCTGGAGAAACTGCGATTGGACATTGAACACCTTTCATGGGGGCAAGCCCCCTGTGCGCGCTTAAGCAGTCTCTGGACTCCTTAAGCGCGCACGGGGCCGGAGGCCCTGCTAGAAGTACGACTTGTTGATCGCGTGATCGACAACCGGGATCATCGACTCCACGGTGACCTCACGGGGGTTACCCGGGGTGCACCAGTCGTCCTGAATGTGCTCGGAGATCGCGCGCACAGTCTTCTCGTCACCCTTGATGACATCACCACGACCCTCGTACTTCTTGGTGTTCATCTGGTTCTTCGCGTACGAATCGGTGCGAACCTGACCGAAGTTGTCGGGGATACCGACGT
Source organism: Rhodococcus sp. NPDC060176 (assembly GCF_042728675.1). Taxonomy (NCBI): domain Bacteria; kingdom Bacillati; phylum Actinomycetota; class Actinomycetes; order Mycobacteriales; family Nocardiaceae; genus Rhodococcus; species Rhodococcus sp. NPDC060176. The sequence goes on along the minus strand of NZ_JBHWYS010000005.1, from coordinate 346,175 downwards.
CCTTGGCCAAACGGATGGCCGCCTCGACGGCAGCATCTGCAGCCTGAACCGTGGTGAGGTTACGAGTGTCGACACCGAGTGCACCGGCCAACTGGGCGTAGCGCTCGTAGCGCGAAGGCAGGTTGTACTCCCACACACGCGGCAACGCGATGGCGTTGTTCAAACCGTGGTGGCTGTCGAAGAAGGCACTGACCGCGTGCGAGATCGAGTGAACGATGCCGAGCCCGCCGGAGTTGAAGGCCTGTCCGGCGATGTACTGCGCATTCATCATTCCCTCGCGGGCCTTGAGGTTTCGCGGCTCGAAGACAGCCTCGCGCAGGTTCTTCGCGACCAACTCGACCGAGTAGATCGCGTTACCGAGCGAGGGCGCGAAATCGAGACGAGACACGAAAGGCTCACTGCCGTGCGCGAGTACGTCGAAGCCGCAGTACGCGGTGAAGTGCTGAGGGCAGGTGTAGTAGAGCAGCGGGTCGTCGATCGCCAGGGTGACGATGGTCGCCTCGTCGAAGCCGACCCACTTGTGCGGGTTGTTCATGTCCGACGTGTCGGTGATGACGTACGCCCACGACGTCTCGGAACCCGTACCGGCCGTGGTGGATACGGCGATGTGCGGCGGGTTCTCCTTGTTGGTGGACTTGGCGAAGCCCTCGAACTCGTTGATGTTGCGACCGTCGTGTGCGATCACGACGCGAGCACCCTTGGCGGCGTCGTGGCTCGAACCACCGCCGATCGAGATGATCGAGTCGCACTTCTCCTTCTGGTAGAGAGCCGCGGCCTCCATGACGTTGTAGTCCTTGGGATTCGACTCGACCTTGTCGTAGAGCACGACCTCGACACCCTGGTACTCGATCTTGCCGACCAGCTCCTCGATGATGCCCGAACCGCGCAGACCGGTCGTCATCAGAAGGGTGCGCTTGAAGCCGAGGTTCTTGGCCTCCACCCCGATGATGTCGTGAGCGCCCACACCCATCAGGGCGCGTGGGAAGGGGTGGAACTCCTTGATGGGAAAGTCCCAGATCTGGTTGAGCTCGATAGCCATCGGTATCTCCTCGGGGATGTGCACGAATGTGACTGCGGGAGGGATTCGAGCCGATTCTTTGTGACCGGCGTCTCACCTGGTTTCCACTGTGTACCGACAAACAGCCCCTGCACAGGCTTCGGCAGCTCAACCGCCCGGACGCCGCCCGCGAACCGCCCGTTCGGGCAGGTCGGCCCCGCCCCGGACTGCCAGGACGGCCCGATCAGACCGAGGTGGTTCCCGCTGATCGGGAACGTGTTGCTCGGCGACTACGATCCCCAGTAGCTTTTCATCACTGCTAACATTGAACTAGAACACGTTCTAGATGTTGCACTTCACTGACCTGCGCTTTACCCAGCTTCACGAGAGGACTAGCTTCGCGATGACGACAGTCGAGGTACCGCACAGCTCGCGATCGGCGGTACTCACCGTGTCCGGAGTCATCGAAGAGACTTCCGACGCCCGGTCGCTGGTGTTCGAAATTCCCGCAGAACTGAAGGACAAGTTCGACTACAAGCCCGGTCAATTCCTGACCCTGCGCATCCCGAGCGATCAGACCGGCTCGGTTGCTCGCTGCTACTCCCTGGCCAGTTCGCCCTTCACCGACGACGCCCCCAAGGTGACCGTCAAGCGAACCGTCGACGGCTACGGCTCCAACTGGCTGTGCGACAAGCTCCAGGTCGGCGACACCATCGAAGTGCTGCCGCCGTCAGGTGTCTTCACGCCCAAGTCGCTCGATCACGACTTCCTGCTCTTCGGTGCGGGCAGCGGGATCACTCCGGTGATCTCGATCCTCAAGTCCGCCCTCACGCAGGGCAGCGGCAATGTCGTGCTGATCTACGCGAACCGCGACGAGAAGTCCGTCATCTTCGGCGCCGAACTTCGCGAGCTGGCAGCGCAACACCCCGGCCGCCTCACCGTGGTCCACTGGATCGAAACCGTGCAGGGACTCCCCGCTGTCTCACAGTTGGCGACGCTCGCCAAGCCTTTTGTCGCGTACGAGGCCTTCATGTGCGGTCCCGGCCCCTTCATGGACGCCGTCCACAAGGCACTGGCAGAAGCGGGCATGCCCCGCACGCAGGTTCACGCCGAGGTCTTCAATTCACTCGCCGGCGACCCGTTCCGTGACGTCGAGGTAGCCGAGGTCTCCGACGAGGAAGCTGCCGACGCCGCAACCGTCGAGGTCGAACTGGACGGTGAAACCCACACCCTCGTCTGGCCGCGCAAGCAGACGCTCGTCGACATCATGCTCGCCAAGGGCCTCGACGTACCGTATTCCTGCCAGGAAGGTGAGTGTGGCTCGTGTGCCTGCACCGTCACCGAAGGCGAAGTTCAGATGGACAATTCCGAAATCCTCGACGCCGAGGACGTGGCGAACGGTTACATTCTCGGTTGCCAGGCAAAGCCGATCACCGATCACCTGAAGATCGAGTTCTAAGCCCTGCTTCCACGCATGACGGCCTCTGATTCCCTGCGGAATCGGGGGCTTTGTCATGTTCCGAGTCATCTCCTGAGCCGTCTGATCCACACTCCGAAACCCACTCCGGCGCCGTTGTGGGCAACCGCCACAGCGCAAGAATCAGTACCACGGTCACGATCAGGAAGCCCTCCCGCAGGACCAACCCCAACGGCAGCAGGAGCGGCGACGTCTCGATGAACTGCTGCCCCATACTCGGCCCGCAGTAGACGAGCGCCAACCCCAGTGCTGCGGCACCGAACTGCAGGGGCGATCGAAGCCGAAAGAGAATCGTGACTGCAGCGGGCACGAGATACACCCAGTGGTGTATCCAGCTGATCGGCGACAAGATCGGCGCACTCAATCCGATCACCAACGCCGCATCAACCGCACGCCCGACGCGATAGACATCTCGGGCGACCCAGAGCGCTGCCGCCGCGCACAGCACGGTCAACGGCATCGCCAGCGCCGCCGTCCAGGTGCCCAGGGCCGCAAGCCCACCCTGCAGCGAACTGTTGCCGGCACTCGCGATCGCCTGCCCGCTCAAGTCCACCCGATCACTGAGATTCCAGACGACGTCCGACCAGAAGGTCCAGCTGACGGCCGGGTCGACCAGTACTGCGACGGCCGTCGACGCGGCAAATCCGATCGAACTCCAGATCGCGAGCCGCCACTGCTTCGTCACGACGAAGTAGACGACGAACAGAGCGGGCGTCAGCTTGATCGCAGCCGCGACGCCGATCAGAAGTCCTCGCGGGATCCATCGGCCGAATCTCGAATCCTCCCGGCGGGTCACGTCGAACAGGACGAGCACCATCAGCACCAGGTTCACCTGGCCGAAGGAGATGTGTGCACTGACGATGGGCGTCACCGACACGGCCAGGACCAATGCCGCCATGACCAGGGGCCGCTTCGGGACGCGCGCGGGAGTGAACCTTGCGACCGTCCACACGACGGCCGCGATGCACAACCCCGACCACAGCAGATAGGCAGTCCACCAGTCGAAGAGAACAGTCGGCCAGAGGAAGATCACCGCGAACGGGGTGTAGGTGAACGGCATGCCCTCGTCGACGATCAACGGGCCGACAAGATTGCTCTCGTAGATGTTCGAGCCTGCGGCAAATGCCTGGGCGGCATAGCGGTAGACGAGAAAATCAACGGGTTCGACGGCTCGAACGGAGTACACGAGATAACACAGAGCTGCGACGCCGGCAGCGATCAGTGAACCGATCGTCACAATTCGAGACGCCTCGACACGGATGGCGGGCATACCGAGAATCGTCCCACAACCTACCGAGCGGTAGTCGTCTAGCGGGCTGCTCGGAAGTGCGCTCGCTCGTCTGCGGTCAGGTGTTCGCACGCGTAGCTCAGCGCCGTGCGTCCCATGTCTGCTGCATTCTCAGTAAGGAAGCCGGTCAACAAATCCCGATCCACCCGCTTGCCCACCTCGCGGAGCATCCAGCCCATCGCTTTCTGGGTCAGGTCCCGTCGATCACCCAGCACCTGTGCGGCAAGTTCGAGCGTGGTCGACGCGTCACCGCGCGTGATGAAGCCGTACGTCGTCAGCAGCGCCACCCGTCGTCGCCACAGGTCACCCGAATCGGAAAGCTCGAAGATCAGCCGGCGATCTCGGTCGTACAGCCAGCCGCCGAGAATCTGGCCGGCCGACGAATCCACGAGATCCCAATTGTTCACCCGCCCGTCCTCGACAGCGGTGAGATAGAAGTCGGCGATGCGGGCGCGACTCTCGTCGTCGAAAAATTTTAGGCGACTGACTTTTTCGAACTGAGCGGCCAGGATCAGCAGCCCGGCCAACCGGTGCTCGTGAACGTCGCTGTCGAGAAGGAGGCGTATCTGAGGCAACGCGAGGCCCACATGCTTCTTCACCACCGAACGCGTCTTCGGCACTCGCACTCCGATGAAGACGTCACCCTCGCCGTACTCCCCCGGCCCCGTCTTGAAGAACCGTTGAAGGTGGACGGCATCTGCGGGATCCGCGAGATCGGCCAATTGCTCGATCACGTCCTGGGCACTCGATTGCGTCACCCCAGAACCTTCTCACGGGTCGCCCGTGCTGACTCTTCGATTCTCAGCGTGCTCACACCGTGTGCCCTGCTCGGCCACAGGTCGGCAGACGACACTCGAGGACAGTCAGTGAAAGGACCACCCATGATCACCGCCGCTATCGCATTCACCACTCTCACCCTCATGGCACTCTCGGGACATATCGCGGCAAGCGCGCCGCGTGGGCTCGTGGTAATCCGGACGAATGGTCACAAATCTTGATATTCGAGCCCCCGTATCGACCCTAACTGCAACGCGAATGCAATTGGCGGAGAGTTGATCTCGATCTTCCGCGGGCGTGTACTACAGGTGGACACACTCTCGTCTTTGGAGGTCTCGTCATGAAGTCGTGGAATCGAATGCAAGATGCCGTCGCGGTGGTTCTCGGCGTCTTTGCGGCTCTCTCGCCGATGTGGCTCGACACCACCGATCGGGCAATGTGGTCACTCGTCGTCCTGGGTGTCCTGGTTGCACTGTCGGGTCTGGCGCACATGGCACGTCCGGACCTGGCCATGGCGGATTACGCGATGGGCGTTTTCGGCGTCTTGATGTTCATTTCACCCTGGGTCATGAACTTCGACGCTCTGCGCGGTGCGTCGTGGACAGCCTGGGTGGTCGGGGCCTTGACAGTTGTGGTCGCGGTGAGTGCGATGCCGGTGATGAGTGCGCGGATGCATCACGGGGGTCACGGCGGCGTAGCTGCCCATTGACAGAGCCGCTGGATCAGGGACAGAGCTGCTGAATCAGGCTTTGATCGCGCCCAACAATCGCCCGGCGTCGAAGGCTTCGGCGCTGGGCGGTAGCGCGCCCGGCCTCCCGCTCACAAATACCTCGACGGTTCCCGATCCCACGCCCGCGGCGCCGAGCCCGTCGATCCGCCGCAAAGTCTGTCGTGCAACGGCTTCCGCGCTGTCGAAGAGCGTAACGCCCGCCGGCAACCGCGCTGCGATTTCGTCGGCGAGCAGTGGGTAGTGGGTGCACCCGAGGACAACGCCGCTGACGTCGTCCGGCGTCCGGGCAACCGCGGAATCGATGGCAGCAAGTGCGGCTGCGCGATCACCGAGATCTATCGAATCGGCCAGGCCGTGGCACGGCACCCCGACGACCTTGGCGCCGTTGCCGAACTGCTCGATCAGATCGGCTTGGTACCGGCTGGCAGTTGTAGCGGCGGTCGCCCAGATCGCCACCGAATCGCACGCGGCGGCAGCGGGCTTGATCGCGGGCACGGTTCCGATGACGGGCACTTGCGGTCCGACGAGTTCGCGGACGTGCGGCAGCGCTGTGACGCTGGCGGTATTGCATGGGAGAACGATGACCTGAGCTCCACGATCGAGGCTCCGCCGCACCGCACCGAGGACCCGGTCGATGACCCACGGCTCTGGCTTGGGCCCCCAGGGGGCGCCGTCCGGATCCAGGGACAGCACCAGATCGAGATCCGGGCGCAGGCGTCTGAGCCACGCAGAGGTAGGGAGCAGGCCCAGCCCCGAGTCGATGAGTGCAACGATCACCGCACAAATCTATCGTCTCGGAACCGGTCCTGCCTCATCCGTTCAGGCTGGCGTGGACTCCAACACGTCCGAGATGGGCGTGCCGGCCGCGATCTTTGCACGCATCTTCATCACGGCTCCCGCGCTACCTCCGCCGACGACAGCGGCCAACACACCGTCGCGCTCGTAGTAGGCGACGAACTTGCGGCCGTCGTCCTTGACGATGTGAACGGTGTCCGTGGGTGCGACGGTCCCCAGAGCCTGGATCTTGACGTCGTACTGATCGCTCCAGAAGTACGGAACCTGCGCCGGCGCATCCGGATCACCCGTGCCGGTGATCGCACCTGCCAGGATCTTGGCCTGATCTCCCGCGTTGGTCCAGTGTTCGACACGCTTGCGTCGATCACCGATCTGCCAGGACGCGACGTCGCCGACCGCCCAGACGTGTTCGGTGCTGGTGCGGCCGACGCCGTCGCAGAGCACTCCGTTGTCGAGTTCGATCCCCGAACCGTCGAGCCAGCCCGTGACAGGCACCGAACCGACTCCGATCGCCACCACGTCGACCGGGATCTCCGAACCGTCGCTCAAGGTCGCGGCCGTAACCGCTTCCTCACCGGACAGCGAGGTCAAGCCGGTGCCGACGCGGACGTCGATACCCTCGTTCCGGTGTAGACGTTCGACGAGAGCGCCGACGACAGGGCCCAGCACCGATGCCAGCGGTGTCGGTCGGGGTTCGAGCAGGACGACGTCGACGCCGTGAGACTTCATGCTCGCGGCCAGTTCACAACCGATGAAGCCTGCCCCGACGATCAGCGCGCGCTTGCCGGGAGCCAAGTCGGCGCGAAGGGCCAACGCCTCCTCGATGGAGCGCAGAACGTGCACTCCGGACAGCTCCGGAAGGCCGGCGATCCGACGCGGAGTCAGTCCGGTCGCGATGATCAACTCGTCGTAGTCCAGGGTGGATCCGTCGGCGAACGCCACGGACTTGGCAGCAGTGTCCACCGAGGTTGCCGGCGAACCGAGCTTGAGGTCCACCTTGTTCTCTACGTAGAACTCGGCCGGGCGCAGCGTTGTCTCGTCCTTGTCACCGCGGATCACTTCCTTCGACAACGGAGGCCTGTCGTAAGGCAGATGCGTTTCCCCACCGGCGAGCGTCAACTCGCCGTCGAAACCCGCTCGTCGTAGTTCCTCGACGGTCCGCAGTCCCGACAAACCCGCACCCACGATCACTATCCGTGCCACCACGTACCACCCTGTCCGACCCACGTCACTTGCAGCGTCCGCTATGAACGCCGTCACTATTTGCCTCCGACTCTGCCATACGAAATGCCGGAGTAGGTGTGGTGCATCCCGCATGGCCACCGACCAGTCACTACAGTTGTAAGTACTTCAGACGCACGCACTGACACATGAGCAGGGAGCCCCCATGACCAGCGATTCCAGTGAAAAGAACAGCGTCCGATTCGGCGCCGACGGTGGCGCGGAACTAGTCAGCACCCAGGGCAAGACGATCATCGCCGACGCCGTGGTCGCCAAGATCGCCGGTATCGCGACCCGCGAGATCAACGGTGTGTACGACGTCGGCGGGGGCACAGCGCGTGCGGTGGGGGCACTTCGCGACCGCATACCGGGCGCCCGCGTCAACCATGCCCAGGGCGTGGCGGTGGAGGTGGGCGAGAAACAAGCCGCCATCGACATCGGAATCGTCGCCGAGTACGGCGTCGCACTCCACGAACTGGCGGTAGGGATCCGCCGAAACGTCATTGCCGCAGTCGAAAGCATGACGGGTCTCGAGGTCACCGAGGTCAACATCACCGTCTTCGACGTCATGCTCTTCGAGGATGCCGAGAGCGGCGGCAGTACCGATCCGGAAGCCAAGCCGAGGGTTCAGTGAGTACCGCCGACGCCGGCCGCGAGATCGACGCGGCCGAGGTTGTCGCCGACGCCGTTCTTGCGATCCCGGAAGTGGCAGATTTGCACGGCGGGCAGTTCGGTGAGGTGGGAACCTACCTACCAGGGCGCCGAATCACCGGCGTCGTCGTCGACGAAAACTCCTGTGCGGTACATATTTCCGTTCACTACCCGGCCGACGTTCGCAGCGTCGCCGAACGCGTCCGAGTTGTGGTGGCGCAGTTGGTCGACGTACCGGTCGACGTCACCGTCGGAGACCTGTCGACAGCGGGGTACCTGCCGGATATCTCCGAGAATGTAGTCACCGAGCCTTCCAGCGTCACCGACATTGCACCGAACATTCGAGAAGGGAACTGACATGAACAGCACCACCGTCGGACTGCTGGTCGGTCTGCTCCTCGCGCTCGCCGGAATCATGGGTGGATTCAGCGGATTCGTCTTCGCAGTCCTGCTCGGCGCCGCCGGTATGGCGATTGGAGCACACCGCGACGGACATCTCGATCTCGGCGCGATCCTTCGAAGCCGTGGCCGTGGCTGAGCCAGTTGATTCGAGCGCGGCAGACGATCCCGGCCTACGCGGTTCGCTGGTCATCAAGGACCGGGCGATGGCCAAGATCGCCACGGCCGCAGCGGTAAACGTCCCGGGAGTGGTCCGCCAGTCCGGCGGTTTGACCCGCTTGACCGGACGCGACCTTCCGCGAGCCGACATCTCGATGGGCAGCGACGCCGTCGCCATCAACCTCTTCCTCGCCGTGTCCTGGCCGTGTTCGGTCACCGAACTGACCGGGCGCGTGCGAGCGGAAGTCGGACGCAGCGTCGAGTCGCTGACCGGCCTGCCCCTCCACGACATGAACGTTATGATCGCGGCAACCGAGGGCACCGACGATTCTTGCGTTTCCGGCGTCGAGATCGCGGAAGACCCTGCACAGGAGGCGCTCTCGGATCCGATTCCACCGCGAGTTCCCTCCGCGAACCCGGCCGCCGCGGTCTCTGCCGTCGTGATCGCCTGCGGCCTGCTCGCGCTCGCGTTCGTGGTCTCCCGCGAATGGTTCATCAACCGTGGAACTTTCGAATCGGCACCCTGGATCCGAAACTCCGTGGAATGGACGTCGCGTCTGCACTGGCAACCGTGGCTCCTTCCGGCGGCAATCGCCGCCGTCGTCGCGGGCGTGGTCCTGATCATGTCGGCGGCCAAACGCCGCGCTAAAACCCATGTCCCACTGGGCAACCCGAGTGCATCGACGGTATGGATGCGACCGACGGACATCGCACGTCTGTGCAGTAGCCACGCAGCGATCGTTCCCGGCGTCGGCTCGGCCCACACCAGCGTCGACCGCAAACACGTCAAAGTCCACGTCGAATCCACCGGTGGCGATCGCACCCAACTTGCCGCAGCCGTCGACGAAGCCGTTCGGCCTCACCTTGCGATACTGCAGCAGCCACTGCAACTTTCGGTGGTCGTGAGAGAAGCTGCCGCACGACGAGAAGCCGCAGTCCGACGAAAGGACGCCTCGTGAACCGTTGGATCTCCGCGGTCGATCGGACCATCGTCCTCATTGTCGGAATCGCGCTGCTTGCGGCCGGCGCATACGCCATCGCGTGGGACGCGGGTGCCTCGCTTATTCGAACCTGGGTGTCACGTCTTGATCGGGAAGTCCTCTTCGGCCTTCCGGAGCAGCCGTGGTGGCACTGGGTCCTCTCTGGCACCTTTGTTCTCTGCGTCGTCACCGGTTTCGGGCTTTTATACCTGAACCTTCGCCGGCGCCGAACGAGCGCAGTCACATTGCGGCACAACGAATCCGGTACCGACGTCAGCGTGGATCTCGGGCCCGTTGCCGACGGTGTAGCTGCCGAACTCGCCCAGCTGAGCGGCGTGCGAAGCACCAGGAGCAAAGCGACGATCGATCGCGGCCTGCCGACGCTGTCGATTGTCGTCACCGCAGATCCGGCGATCGACGTCGCCGGATTCACCGCTTCGGCCGAACGCATCGCCGGCGCAACCAGGCGAAGCCTCGACGGCTCACCCGTGGCGGTGCAGGTTCTGTTGCATCTCGACCGGGTCGAAGCCACCAAGTAGGTAAGAAGCAAACAGACACAGAAAAGGCGCTCACTCCCCGAAGGGAATGAGCGCCTTTTCTAGTGCTGTGAATCAGCTAGCGAGACGAGAGTCTCACTTGATGATCTTGGCAACCTTGCCGGCGCCGACCGTACGGCCACCTTCGCGAATTGCGAAGCGCAGGCCCTCGTCCATGGCGACAGGCTGGATGAGCTTGACGGACATCTCGGTGTTGTCACCGGGCATGACCATCTCGGTGCCCTCAGGCAGCGTCACGACGCCCGTAACGTCCGTGGTACGGAAGTAGAACTGCGGGCGGTAGTTGTTGAAGAACGGGGTGTGGCGGCCGCCCTCGTCCTTCGACAGGATGTATGCCTGGCCCTCGAACTCCGTGTGGGGAGTCGTGGTGCCCGGCTTGACGACAACCTGTCCACGCTCGACATCTTCGCGCTTGATGCCACGAACGAGCAGTCCGACGTTGTCGCCGGCCTGGCCCGAGTCGAGCAGCTTGCGGAACATTTCGATACCCGTGACGGTGGTCTTGGTGGAGGTCTCCTTGATGCCGACGATCTCCACCTCCTCGTTCACGTTGACCGAGCCGCGCTCGATACGACCGGTGACAACGGTGCCACGGCCGGTGATCGTGAAGACATCCTCGACAGGCATGAGGAAGGGCTTGTCCGTCTCGCGGACCGGGTCCGGGATGGACTCGTCGACAGCAGCCATCAGGTCGAGAATGGACTGCGTCCACTTCGGGTCACCCTCGAGTGCCTTGAGTGCCGAGATCGGAATGACGGGGGCTTCCTCGTCGAATTCCTGAGCGGCCAGCAGTTCGCGGACCTCCATCTCGACGAGCTCGAGGATCTCGTCGTCGTCAACCATGTCGGCCTTGTTCAGGGCGACGAGGATGTAAGGAACGCCGACCTGGCGAGCGAGCAGGACATGCTCGCGCGTCTGGGGCATCGGGCCATCGGTAGCTGCGACGACGAGGATAGCGCCGTCCATCTGAGCTGCGCCGGTGATCATGTTCTTGATGTAGTCGGCGTGACCCGGTGCATCGACGTGCGCGTAGTGGCGCTTTTCCGTCTGGTACTCAACATGCGAGATGTTGATCGTGATGCCACGAGCCTTTTCCTCGGGAGCCTTGTCGATCTGATCGAAGGCCGAAGCCTCGTTCAGGTCGGGGAATGCATCCGCGAGAACCTTGGTGATGGCCGCCGTCGTCGTGGTCTTGCCGTGGTCGACGTGACCAATGGTGCCGATGTTCACGTGCGGCTTCGTCCGCTCGAACTTCGCCTTCGCCACTTTGTGTCCTCCTGGACTGTTGTTGCTTGCCGTATGCAGCAGTGCGGTTGGTTGTTACTTGGTCGTGCTTCGTGCCGGAAGAAACCGAGGTCGCTTACCGGCGCGGGCTGGGGAGCTTGCTTGCGCTTACTCGCCTGTCGCCTTGGCGATGATTTCCTTCGCAACGTTCACGGGAACCTCTGCGTAGGAATCGAACACCATGGAGAAGTTCGCGCGACCCTGAGTCCTGGACCGCAGGTCACCGATGTAGCCGAACATCTCCGAGAGCGGAACCTGCGCCTTGACGACACGGGCACCACTGCGTTCCTCCATGGCCTGAATCTGGCCACGGCGGGAGTTGAGGTCGCCGATCACGTCGCCCATGTAGTCCTCGGGCGTAGTGACCTCGACAGCCATGATGGGTTCGAGAATGACGGGGCCGGCCTTGCGGGCGGCTTCCTTCAATGCCTGCGAACCGGCAACCTTGAATGCCATTTCCGAGGAGTCGACGTCGTGGTAAGCACCATCGAGCAGCGACAGCTTCAGGTTCACGAGCGGGTAGCCGGCGAGAACACCGTACTGCATCGCGTCCTGCGCGCCGGCATCCACGGAAGGGATGTACTCGCGCGGGATACGACCGCCGGAAACCTTGTTCTCGAACTCGTAGGTAGCACCGTCTTCGCCCACGAAAGGCTCCAGAGCGATGATGACCTTTGCGAACTGGCCCGAGCCACCCGTCTGCTTCTTGTGGGTGTAGTCGTGCTTCTCGACCTTCTTGGTGATGGTCTCGCGGTACGCAACCTGCGGCTTGCCGACGTTGGCCTCGACCTTGAACTCGCGACGCATGCGGTCGACGAGGATGTCGAGGTGGAGCTCGCCCATGCCGCCGATGACGGTCTGACCGGTCTCGTCGTCGAGTTCGACCGAGAAGGTCGGATCCTCTTCGGCCAGCTTCTGGATGGCGACACCCAGCTTTTCCTGGTCGGACTTGGTCTTGGGCTCGATGGAGACCTGGATGACCGGTGCCGGGAAGGACATCGACTCGAGGACGATCGGGTTCGCCTGATCGCACAAGGTGTCACCGGTGGTGGTGTCCTTGAGGCCGATCATTGCGTAGATGTGGCCGGCTACAGCCTCGTCTACCGGGTTCTCCTTGTTGGCGTGCATCTGGAAAAGCTTTCCGATGCGCTCCTTCTTGCCCTTCGTCGCGTTGAGCACCTGCTGGCCCGGATCGAGACGACCCGAGTACACGCGAACGAAGGTCAGCTTGCCGAAGAACGGGTGAGCGGCGATCTTGAAGGCGAGAGCCGCGAACGGCTCGTCCTTGCTCGGCTTGCGAGTGATCTCTACTTCTTCGTCACCGAGCTTGTGACCGACGACCTCGCCGATGTCCAACGGGTTCGGCAGGTAATCGATGACCGCGTCGAGCATGGGCTGAACGCCCTTGTTCTTGAACGCGGAGCCACAGATCACGGGGTAGAGCTGCGAAGCGACCGTCATCTTGCGGATGGCGCCCTTGATCTCCTCGACCGTGAGCTCTTCACCTGCGAAGTACTTCTCCATGAGAGCTTCGTCGGACTCGGCAACGGTTTCGAGCAGCTTCTCGCGGTACTCTGCAGCCTTCTCGGCGAGGTCCGCGGGGATCTCTTCGATGGTCGGCAGTGCACCGGTCGGAACCACGCCGCGCCAGGTGATGGCGCGCATCTCGACCAGGTCGACGACGCCGTCGAAGTCGTCCTCAGCGCCGATGGGCAGCTGGAGAACGAGCGGCTTCGCGCCGAGACGGTCGATGATGGTCTGGACTGTGAAGTAGAAGTCCGCGCCCATCTTGTCCATCTTGTTGACGAAGCAGATACGCGGAACGTCGTACTTGGCAGCCTGACGCCAAACCTGCTCGGACTGCGGCTCGACACCTTCCTTACCGTCGAAGACAGCAACTGCGCCGTCGAGCACGCGCAGCGACCGCTCCACCTCGACCGTGAAGTCGACGTGGCCGGGGGTGTCGATGATGTTGATCTGGTTGTTGTTCCAGAAGCAAGTCACGGCGGCAGACGTGATCGTGATGCCGCGTTCCTTCTCCTGCTCCATCCAGTCCGTCGTCGACGCACCGTCGTGCGTCTCACCGATCTTGTAATTGACACCGGTGTAGAACAGGATGCGCTCGGTGGTGGTGGTCTTGCCGGCATCGATGTGCGCCATGATGCCGATGTTGCGGACCTTGTTCAGGTCAGTCAGCACTTCCTGTGCCACAGGTTTCTTCCCCGCTCGTTGCTTGGTTTTCGGGTGTCGGCCGTATCCGGTGTGTTCCACCGTCAAGGCCATGGTCTTTCAATTATGTCTCTGCCGAGGCGAACCTGGCCACCTGCGTCCGGAAACCGGCGAGATGATCAGGTCGCCAACGGCGACAAGCGTCGGAGCCCCACCCGATGGCAGTTGCTCCGACGCTTTACATCACCAGCGGTAGTGGGCGAATGCCTTGTTGGCTTCGGCCATCTTGTGAGTGTCTTCGCGACGCTTCACAGCTGCACCGAGGCCATTGCTGGCATCGAGGAGCTCGTTGGCGAGACGCTCGACCATGGTCTTCTCACGACGTGCACGCGAGAAGGTGACCAGCCAGCGCAGTGCCAGCGTGGTGGAACGACCGGGACGAACCTCGACCGGCACCTGGTAGGTAGCGCCACCGACGCGGCGGCTACGAACCTCGAGTGCAGGCTTGACGTTGTCCAGGGCGCGCTTGAGGGTGACGACCGGATCGGTGCCGGTCTTCTCGCGTGCCTGCTCGAGAGCCTGGTACACGATTCGCTCTGCGGTGGACTTCTTGCCGTCCAGCAGGATCTTGTTGACGAGCTGCGTCACCAACGGGGAACCGTAAACCGGGTCGTTGATGAGCGGGCGCTTCGGAGCGGGGCCCTTACGTGGCATTAGCTCTTCTCCTTCTTGGCGCCGTAGCGGCTGCGTGCCTGCTTGCGACCCTTGACACCCTGGGTGTCGAGGGAGCCGCGGATGATCTTGTAACGGACACCCGGGAGGTCCTTCACACGACCGCCACGGACGAGCACCATGGAGTGCTCCTGAAGGTTGTGACCTTCGCCGGGGATGTACGCGGTGACCTCGACCGAAGTCGTGAGGCGAACACGTGCGACCTTACGGAGCGCTGAGTTCGGCTTCTTGGGGGTGGTGGTGTACACGCGAGTGCACACGCCACGACGCTGCGGGCTGCCCTTGAGAGCTGCCGTCTTGACCTTGGCGGTCTTGTCGCGGCGACCCTTGCGGACCAGCTGGTTGATGGTTGGCATTTACCGGCTTTCTTGTGACGAACAGACTGCTCGAGCGAACTCGGGCCGTTCGAAAACGTGGCTGTTCTGAAATTAGGGATCTAGCAGTTGGAGCAAGAGAGCTGCTGCTCCTCACCCACCTCAGAGTCTGTACTCAGCACTTTCGCGCCTTGCACCACCCCCGAGGTCGGGCGTGTCGCATACCCCCACACAGGCAGCCGGATGCTCGTTCATCAGCAAAATCTGCTCGAACGCGCGCACGGCAATACCTAGCTAGGCACACAGATCGGCCCGGGCATGCCGGACACGACCCATAACGATACCTGTCGGCGCGCCACAAGGTCAAAGCGAGGCCACGGTGATAGTGACCTCATGCTCTGACCAGACACTCTGGTCGCATACTCGAACCACGTAGCCGGACCGGTCGCGATCAGATGCTGCGGTTCAACGTCAACCCGCCGAGCTTCGCCGCCGCCTCGCACGGATCCGCTCCGCCTTGCGGCTCGGTGACCCACCACCCGAACACTCCCCCGGCCGGTGCGCTCGCGCTCACCCCGCAACTCTGCGGATCGACCGGCTGGCGAACCTGGAACCCGCTACTGCCGTTGATGTCGATCTTCGCCACCACGTATCCCAGGTGTTCGAAAGCAGCGCGCTCGTGATCGAGAGTGC
Organism: Rhodococcus sp. NPDC060176; assembly: GCF_042728675.1. NCBI lineage: Bacteria > Bacillati > Actinomycetota > Actinomycetes > Mycobacteriales > Nocardiaceae > Rhodococcus > Rhodococcus sp. NPDC060176. Next base: position 330,952 of record NZ_JBHWYS010000005.1, on the reverse strand, counting down.
CCGACTCGAACCAGTTGAAGGTGATCTTGATCGGACCCGCGGCCCCGATGCCGTCCCAGCGGCAGATAGCGCCGAAGAACCCACGCCCGACGGCGTCGGCACCCACGGCGCCGGCGATCTGCTCGTCGGTGACCGCTTCGCATTCTTGGAGGACGTTCGCGAATTCCTGGCTGTCACTACCGCGGTAGCTGCCCTCCGCGCGGGGAGTCCCGGTGACCACCGAGCCGCAGCCCGTGAGTAGAACAATCGACCCCGCCAGGGCGAGTCCGATCCTTGCGCTCTTCAGTGTGCCTTCGAACCTCACTGTGCCCTCGAAACTGTTTTTTCCATCAGATCCCGTGCAACCGTGCACGGATCAGCGGTCGGAGGCAGCAAGCCGTAGGTGATCGACCAGTGCACGAAGTCTCCGCCGAACGCGATACCCAACTCGCACAACGAACCCGCCGTGGACGCGATGAAGCCCTGGTGACCACCGATCGTGATGTCGTCGGCGGGACGTCCGAGAAGGTCGGACCCTGCCCTTTCGCGGCCTATCGGGCTTCCGCGGTACCAGGAGAAACTTACGCTCGGGCCATTCGAACCGGCGACCTCCCACTGGCAACCGACGCCGTTGCGCGTCGTCGTCGCAAAAGTGCCGAGATTGAAGGCGTTGACAACTTCTTCGTCGGTCACCGAGCCGCATTCGGCGAACATCGGACCGGGATCGGTGGGTGCGAGGGCCGGCGAACTGGCGCCGTCGCCCGGCCGGTCGGCGGACCCGTCGTCGGAGCTGCAGCCGACCACCGCCGAGAGCACGGCAGCCGAGACCAATACCGAAGTCCCGATCGAAGTGAGAGTGCGCGCGGCCATGGAGCCGACTGTACTTCTCGGTGGCCCCCGACACACGCCCCGCTACCGATTCAGGGGGTCGTGACCGGTACTCGAACCAGCGTGGAATCCAATTGCGCCGCCCACTGTTTGACCACCTCGGTGCGCCGGCGCGAGTCGTCGGTGAGTACGTCTGCCAACCCTAGCCCTCGGGCGAGGTCCAGTGTCGCCTGTACCAGGCGATGCGTCACCGGATCGGAGTCGTCGACACCCAGACTCTCAACGGCCATGCGGTGCGCGATGCGCCCGAACCGTTCCTCGAGAGGCAGGACGCGGGCACGCAGGTCGGGGTCGGAGGCGGCGGCCGTCCACACCTGCAGTGCTGCCTTGAAGAGGGTCCCGGTGTAGTACTCGACCAGCCGCGAAATGATTGCTTCGGTTCGTCCGGCACCCACCGGAAGGTCGGTCGATTCCTTTCGCGCCTGATCCATCCGGGCGTCGAACATCACCTCGAGCGCCGCGGTGATGAGGTCCTCACGAGTCGGGAAGTGGTGCTGCATCGCACCTCTGGACACCCCGGCACGCTGCGCGACGACGCTCATCGTCGTTGCGCTCCATCCGAGTTCGGCGAGACACTCCACCGTCACTTCGAGCAGGTGGGAGCGCGTGACTCGACTTCGGTCCTGCTTGGGCTCTCGAGTCATCGCGCCGCCATCCTTTCTACCGCTGTGTTCCAGTGCGCAGTTCTACTGCGCCCAGACTGCTGGACGCTTCTGCAAGAAAGACATCATGCCCTCACGAGCCTCGTCAGAGGAAAACAGCCGAGCCGACTGCGCGATCATCTCCTCGCCGTCCCGGTCGAATCCGGCCAGGACCGAACGCGTCGTGATCCACTTCGATTCGGCCAGCCCCTGCGGTGAACATTGGCGCAAGGTGCCGAGCAGTTCGGTGATCGACTCCTCCGTGTCCTGCGACGCGGAGGTGACGAGTCCGATGGATTCGGCCTCGTGCTGGCCGAACTTCTCTCCGGTGAGCAGGTAGCGGCTCGAGGATCGCTGGTCGAGCCTCGGCAGGACCGTGAGCGAAATGATGGATGCTGCCAAACCCAATCGTGATTCCGTCACCGCGAAGGTGCTCGCCGGTCCGGCGACGACGATGTCGCACGCCCCGACAAGACCCATGCCTCCGGCCCGGACGTGACCGTCGATGCGCCCGATCACCGGCTTGGGAAGCTCGAGAATGCTGCGCAAGAGCGTCAGCATCCCCCGGCCGCGCTCCTTGACGGCTTCCTCCGGTGACGCGGACGACCCCGAAGCCTCACTGAGATCGGCTCCCGCACAGAATGTTCCACCGGTGTGGGTGAGCACTACCGCCCGAACCGCTGGATCGGCCGCAGCCGACGTCAACCCCGCCTGCAACTCCGTAACCAACCGCGTCGAAATCGCGTTGCGGTTGTGGGGTGAGTCGAGAGTGATCGTGGCAGCACCGCCTGATACTTCGTACCGTACGTATGGCTTGTCCTGATCCGTCATGAGTCTCCTCTTCAGTAGGACCGTCTAGTAAGACCGCGGCAGACCGAGGGAATGCTGCGAGACGAAGTTGAGGATCATCTCGCGACTGACCGGAGCAACGCGGGCGATACGTGCCGCGCCGAGCATGGCAGCCAGTCCGTATTCCTTCGTCAGACCGGCGCCGCCGTGCGTCTGAATCGCTTGATCGAGTGCCTTGATGCTGGCCTCGGCGGCCGCGTACTTCGCCATGTTCGCGGCTTCGGCAGCACCGAAATCGTCACCGCTGTCGTAGAGCACCGCGGCCTTCTGCATCATCAGCTTGGCGAGTTCGAGTTCGATCTTCACCTGCGCGAGAGGATGCGAAATACCCTGGTGCGCACCGATCGGCGTCTTCCACACCGTTCGCTCGTTGGCGAACTTCACCGCAGCGTTGAGGGCGTAACGGCCCATACCGATCGCCATCGACGCACCCAGAATGCGCTCCGGATTGAGGCCGGCGAACAACTGCATCAAAGCTGCATCAGCTTCGCCGACCAGAGCGTCGGCCGGCAGGCGCACGTCGTCGAGGAACAAGATGAACTGGTGGTCCGGTTCGATGATGTCCATCTCCATCTGCGTCTTCACGAATCCGGGAGAATCCGTGGGGACGATGAACAGAGCGGGCTTGAGCTTGCCGGTCTTGGAGTCCTCGGTGCGCGCAACGATGAGGACCGCATCAGCTTGATCGACGCCCGAGATGTAGATCTTGTTACCGCTCAGGATCCAGTCTTCGCCGTCGCGACGAGCAGTCGTCGTGATCTGGTGAGAGTTGGAACCTGCGTCGGCCTCGGTGATTCCGAACGCCATGATCTTGGAGCCGTCGGCGAGGCTGGGTAGCCACTGCTGCTTCTGCTCCGCAGTGCCGTACTTGCCAATGATGGTGCCGCAGATGGCCGGCGAGACGACAACCAGGAGCAGACCGGCACCCTGCGCTGCCAATTCCTCCTGCACCAGCGCGAGTTCGTAAATGCCGGCACCGCCGCCGCCGTATTCCTCCGGCAGGTTGACGCCCAGGAATCCGAGTTTGCCCGCCTCGTTCCACAATTCGGTGAGCGGCTCACCCTTGCGCGCCTTGGGCAGCACGTAGTCGACGTAGTTGAAGCGCTCACCCAGTTTGGAAACGGATGCCCGCAGTTCCTTCTGCTCTTCGGTTTCGATGAAACTCATCATGCTTCCTCTTCTGTAGCGGGTTCTTCCACACGTGCGAGTACCGATCCGACCTCGACCTGCTGGCCGACTGCGACCGGAAGTTCTACCAGGACACCGGCAGTCGGCGCGGTGACAGTGTGCTCCATCTTCATGGCCTCGAGCCACAGAATCGGCTGGCCGGCAGTGACGGTGTCACCGAGTGCGGCGCCGAGGCGGATGACCGATCCCGGCATCGGAGCGAGCAACGAACCGGCAGCGACTTCCGCCGACGGATCCACGAAGCGCGGTGCTGCCGTCAAGGCGACGGGTCCGAGCGAGGAGTCGACAAAAATCTCACTCGCGTAGGCAGCCACGTCGAACGAACGCCGAACTCCGCTCTGCTCGAGCACGACCCGGGTCGCAGTTGCCGATACCAGGCTCACGTCGTCGAAGCCCTCTGCACTCAGTACGCCGCTTCGACTCAGGGAGTAGCGGACGTCGTAGTCGCCCGACGCAGTGGAATAGCTCTTGCTCTGCGGCTGCGACGGCAGGTTGCGCCACCCACTGGGCAAGCGGCCGATGACGCGGGCCGACGCCCGGTTGTGCGCGGCATCGGCAAGTGCCGCCGCCAGCGCCGAGAGTCTTACGGCGCCGGTGTCGGCCAGAGGTGTTGACAGCTTCTCGAGGTCGTGAGTCTCGAAGAAGGCAGTGTCGGTATCTCCGGCAATGAAGGCCGGATGGGCCAAGACGTTGACGAGCAGGTCGCGGTTGGTACGCAAGCCGTGAATCCTGGTGCGCGCCAGCGTCGATGCGAGCAGCCGCGCAGCTGCCGTTCGCGTCGGCGCGTAGGAGATGACCTTGGCCAGCATCGGGTCGTAATGGACGCCGACGACACTGCCGTCGATGACACCCGAATCGAGGCGAACGCCCTGCTCACGCAGAACACTGAATTCTGCCACGCCACCGGGCAACTCGATGTGGTGAACGGTACCGCTCTGCGGCTGCCAGTTCTTCGCGGGATCTTCGGCGTACAGACGCACCTCGATCGAATGCCCGCGGATCTGCGGCTGCTCGTCTGGGAGCGCGTCACCCGAAGCCACCTGCAATTGCAGCTCCACCAGATCGAGTCCGGTGGTGCATTCGGTGACCGGGTGCTCCACCTGCAAACGGGTATTCATCTCGAGGAAGAAGAAGTCGCCCTTTTCGTCGGCAAGGAACTCGACGGTTCCTGCGCCTTCGTAGCCGATGGCATTGGCGGCAAGCCGCGAGGCGTCGAAGAGCTTGTCGCGCATGGCGGGGATGCGTTGCACGAGCGGCGACGGTGCTTCTTCGACGACCTTCTGGTGCCGACGCTGGATCGAGCACTCGCGCTCCCCCACCGCCCACACGCCGCCGTGTCGGTCGGCCATGACCTGAACCTCGATGTGCCGACCGGTCTCGAGGTAGCGCTCGCAGAAGACCGTCGGGTCGCCGAATGCGGACTGCGCCTCCCGCCGAGCCGCTTCCAGTTCGCCATCCAGCGAAGATAATTCACGAACGACACGCATTCCGCGTCCACCGCCACCGGCCGATGCCTTGATCAGCACCGGCAGATGAGCTTCGGTCACCGCGGCGGGATCGAGTTCGGAAAGTACCGGAACTCCGGCGGCGTCCATGATCTTCTTGGACTCGACCTTCGAACCCATGAGCTCGATGGATTCGACGGGCGGGCCGATCCACGTCAGTCCCGCGTCGATGACGCTGCGCGCGAACTCCGCGTTCTCGGAGAGGAATCCGTAGCCGGGATGAATCGCGTCAGCGCCCGAAGCCTTGGCGGCGGCGATGATGAGCTCACCCCGCAGGTACGTCTCGGCAGGTGTGTTACCCGGCAGCCGAACCGAGGCGTCGGCTTCGGCGACGTGGGGGCTGTCGGCATCTGCGTCGGAAAACACCGCGACCGTGCCGATTCCGTTCTTGCGGCAGGTCGCAAAGACACGGCGGGCGATTTCGCCACGATTGGCGACCAGTACTGAAGTGATTGTCACGGCGTGCCTCACATACGGAAGACGCCGAAGTTCTCGGTGCCTTCGATCGGGGCGGTGGCAATGGCCGACAGGCACATTCCCACCACGGTGCGGGTGTCTCGGGGGTCGATGACGCCGTCGTCGTAAAGACGCCCGGACAAGAACATCGGAAGTGACTCGGCCTCGATCTGGTTCTCGATCATCGCGCGCATGCCGGCATCGGCCTGCTCGTCGAAGACCTGGCCACGCGCCTCGGCGGCAGCGCGTCCCACGATGGAGATGACTCCGGCGAGTTGCGCACCGCCCATGACCGCGGACTTGGAACTGGGCCAGGCGAAGAGGAATCGCGGATCGAACGCGCGCCCGCACATGCCGTAGTGACCAGCGCCGTACGACGCTCCGAGCAGGATGGAGATGTGCGGAACCTTGGAGTTGGCAACCGCATTGATCATCATCGATCCGTGCTTGATCATGCCGCCCTCCTCGTATTCCTTGCCCACCATGTAGCCGGTGGTGTTGTGCAGGAACAGCAACGGCGTGTTGGAGCGGTTGGCCAGCTGGATGAACTGTGTGGCCTTCTGGGATTCCTCACTGAAGAGAACTCCACGGGCGTTCGCCAGGATGCCGATCGGGTAGCCGTTCAGCTCCGCCCAGCCGGTCACGAGAGACGACCCGTAGAGCGGTTTGAACTCGTCGAAGTCGGAACCGTCGACGATGCGAGCGATGACCTCACGCGGATCGAAAGGAATCTTCAGGTCGGCGGGAACGATGCCGAGCAACTCTTCCGGATCCTCGAGCGGTTCGATGATCTCGGCGCGAGGCGCCGGCCCCTTCTTGGTCCAGTTGAGTCGCTTGACGATCGAGCGCCCGATGCGGATCGCGTCCTGCTCGTCAGCGGCGAAGTAGTCGGCCAGTCCGGACTTGCGCGCGTGCATTTCGGCGCCGCCGAGTGCCTCGTCGTCGGATTCCTCACCGGTGGCCATCTTGACCAGCGGCGGGCCCGCGAGAAACACCTTGGAGCGTTCCTTGATCATCACGACGTGGTCGGACATGCCGGGGATGTACGCACCGCCGGCCGTCGAGTTGCCGAAGACCAGTGCGATGGTGGGGATTCCGGCGGCGGAGAGCTGCGTGAGGTCACGGAACATACGCCCACCCGGGATGAACACCTCCTTCTGCGTCGGCAAATCTGCGCCGCCGGACTCGACCAGGGAGATCACCGGCAGGCGGTTCTGCATGGCGATGTCGTTGGCGCGGAAACCCTTACGAAGCGTCCACGGGTTGCTGGTGCCGCCGCGCACGGTGGGATCGTTGGCGACGATCAGGCATTCGACGCCTTCGACGACGCCGATACCGACCACGGTGCTGGCGCCGACCGGGAAATCGCTTCCCCAGGCGGCGAGGGGGCACACCTCGAGGAACGGTGAATCCTGATCGAGGAGAAGTTCGATCCGTTCACGCGCCAAGAGCTTTCCCCGCTTGTGGTGCCGCTCGGTGTACTTCTCGCCACCACCGGCCAGCGCCTTGGCGTGCTCGACCTCGATCTCGGCGAGCTTGGTGTTCATGGTCGAGGTTGCGGTCTTGTAGACCTCGGAATTGGTGTCCAGTGTGGACCGGATGACACTCATGACTGATACCCCAATCGCTTGGCTGCGAGGCCGGTGAGGATTTCGGTGGTACCGCCACCGATTCCCAGAATTCGCATGTCCCGGTACTGCCTCTCCACTTCACTTTCCTGCATGTAGCCGAGGCCACCGAACAGCTGAACCGCTTGGTTGGCAACCCATTCACCGGTTTCGACGGCCGTGTTCTTGGCGAAGCACACCTCGGCGATCAGATCTCCGTCACCGGCCATGTAACGCTCGATCACCGAGTGCGTGTACACCTTGGCCACATCGATCTTGCGGGCCATCTCGGTCACGGTGTTCTGCACTGCCTGGCGGCTGATCAGGGGGCGGCCGAACGTCTCACGGGCACGGCACCATTCGAGGGTCAATTCCAGGCATCGCTCCGCGCTGGCATACGCCTGCGCGGCGAGGGCGACACGCTCGGAGACGAATGCCTGCGCGATCTGCGCGAAGCCGCTGTTCTCGGCCCCGACCAGATTCTCCACCGGAACCCTTGCGTCGACAAACGACAGTTCCGCGGTATCGGACGCGCGCCACCCCATCTTCTCGAGCTTGCGCGACACCGTGAATCCCGGTGTGCCCTTCTCGATCACGAGCAGCGAGACGCCACCGGCTCCGGAGCCGCCGGTGCGCACCGCGGTGACGACGAAGTCGGCGCGAACCCCGGAGGTGATGAACGTCTTTGCGCCGTTGACGACGTAATGGTCGCCGTCGCGCTTGGCTGTGGTTGTCAGGTGTCCGACGTCGCTGCCACCGCCCGGTTCGGTGATGGCGAGCGAGCCGATCTTCTCCCCGCGCAGCGTCGGCTTGACCCACTTCTCGATCTGCGCCTCGTCGCCGGCCGCAATGAGGTGCGGCACCGCGATGCCGCAGGTGAACAGCGATGCGAACAGCCCGCCCGACGCACCGGCCTGATGCATCTCCTCACAGATCACGATGGAGTCGACGGCGTCACCGCCTTCACCGCCTGCAGATTCGGGAGCACTGGCCCCGAGCAGACCCAGAGCACCTGCCTTGCGGTGCAATTCGCGCGGAATCTCACCGTCACGCTCCCACTGCGTCAGGTGCGGCAAAATCTCCTGGTTCACGAATCCGCGTACGGTCTCGCGAAGCGCAAGCCTTTCCGGTGTGGTCCACACGGTCACCGTGAATCCTCTTTCTCGTCAGTTGCGGGGAGTAGCGAAATCGGGATGTCGATGTGGCGCGAGCGCAACCATTCGCCAATTCCCTTGGCTTGCGGATCGAACCGCGCCTGCGAGGCCACACCCTGACCGAGGATTCCCTCGATCACGAAGTTGACGGCACGAAGGTGCGGAAGCTGGTAACGAGTGACGGTCAACTCTGCCGCTTCGGGCAGTAGTTCCTTGAGCTTTTCGACGGTGAGTGTGTGCGCCAACCACTTCCACTGATCGTCCGTGCGAACCCAGACGCCTACGTTGGCGTTTCCACCCTTGTCGCCGCTTCGAGCGCCGGCGATCGTGCCGAGCGGCACCGAGAGCGAAGACTGAGGCGGCAAGGGCTCCGGACGCTCGGGTTCGTCGACAGGTTCGAGGTCCTGCGTCAGCGTGGACGGAGCGATGTCCACACGAGTGCCGTCGGGAAGCACGGCGACGTGAGGCACCGATCCCGCGTCGACGTAGCCGGGGGTGAACACCCCGTACGGTTGGCCGTTGCTCGGCGGTGCCGTCAGCGAGAAGCCGGGGTAGCTGGCAAGTGCCATTTCCACCGCAACCGCGGAGAAAGGGCGACCGATAACCTTGGGATCGGAATCGCGAACCACGCAGCGCAGCAACGCACTCGCAGTTTCTTCGGTATCGGAATCCGGATGATCCGTGCGAGCGAGGGTCCAGACCAGTTCGGCCGGCTTCTTCGTCAGCCAGGATTCGAGTTGCCCCTTTGCCAGATCCGCTTTGGCCTCGATGTCGAGACCGGTGAGGATGAACGTAGCCTCGTTGCGGAACCCGGCCAGTGTGTTCAGCGAGACCTTGTACTGCGGCGGCGGAGCCTCGCCTGTGACACCGCTGATCAGCACCCGATCCGGGCTTTCCTGGGTGAGCACCGCGTTGTCGATGCGAGTGGTCACGTCCGGGCCCGCGTAGCGTCCGCCCGTGATCTCGTACAACAGCTGCGCCGTAACGGTGCCGACGCTCACCTCGCCATCCGTTCCGGCATGCTTGGTGATGACGGACGAGCCGTCCGCGTTGATCTCGGCGATCGGGAAGCCAGGGCGGCCCAGATTGGGAATCTCGGTGAAGAACGCGTAGTTGCCGCCGGTGGCCTGGGTGCCGCACTCGATGACGTGGCCCGCCGCGACAGCACCAGCCAGCTGATCGAAATCATCTCGCTTCCAACCGAAATGGTGGGCGGCCGGACCGACGATCACCGAAGCGTCGGTGACACGTCCGGTGACCACGACATCGGCGTCGGCCGACAATGCTTCGACGATGCCCCAGGCGCCGAGGTACGCGTTGGCCGTCAGCGGGGAGCCGAGTCCGAGTTCGTCGGCGCGGGAGACCAGATCGTCACCCTCGACGTGAGCGATCTTCGCGTTCAAACCCAGCTTGGCGTTGACCTCGCGCAGCGCGTCGGCCAGTCCGGCTGGGTTGAGGCCGCCGGCGTTCGCGACGATCTTCACGCCCTTGTCGAGCGCGAGGCCGAGGGTGTCCTCCACCTGCCGCAGGAACGTCTTCGCATAGCCGAGCGACGGGTCCTTCATCCGGTCGCGGCCGAGGATCAACATCGTCAGTTCGGCAAGGTAGTCGCCGGTCAGGTAGTCGAGTTCGCCGCCCTCGAGCATCTCGCGCATCGCCGAGACGCGGTCGCCGTAGAAACCGGAACAGTTGCCGATCCGCACCGAACTCATTTGTCCACCTTCGATTCTCGTCCCTCACCGCTGGATCCGACGGCAGCTCGTCCCTCACCGCTGGGCCCCGCAAATGCCTGCGCGAACCCGAGCCACTCGTCCGCGTCGCCGCCGTCGGCGACCAGATCGAGATCGGCGCGGTTGGCGCGCTGAGTGACCAGCAAGCAGAAATCCAACGCCGGCCCCGTCACCTTCTGCGTCGCATCTTCCGGCCCCCAGGTCCAGATCGAGCCGTCGGGCGCCGTCAACTCAACCCGGAAATCCTCGGCGGGTGGCGTCTTCTCGTTGACCGAGTACGCGAAGTTCCGCGTGCGGACACCCAGGTGAGCGATGTTCTTGATGCGCGACGTCGGAACTCGTTCGGCGCCAAGAGCGTCGGCGACGTCCTGTCCGTGTGCCCACGTCTCCATCAACCGCGCAGTTGCCATGGAGACACCGCCCATGGGCGGGCCGTACCAGGGGAACTTGGTGCCGGCCGGGGCAGCGGTGAGCGCCTCGACGAGAGCAGTGCGCCCCGCCCGCCAATCGGCGAGCAACTCTGCGGGCGGCCGGGCGGCCTGCTCGGCAGCGCCGTCGTCGACGAACCCCGCCGGATTCACGAACGCCGCCTTCAACTGCTCCGCGAACCCGTCCGGGTCGGTGATCGCCAGGATTGCTGCACTGTCCGTCCAGTGCAGGTGCCCGATCTGATGGGCGATGGTCCACCCTTCCGCGGGCGTCAATGTCGCCCACTTCTCCTCGGGCAGATCTGCAACCAGGGCGTCGAGGCTCTCGCCTTCGGCCCGCAAGTCATCGATGAACGTCTGAAGTTCGGCCATGCGACCAGCATCACACTCAAGGTTATAAAAATCAAGCACGAATGATTGTTATTGCGAAATCCTGTGGTGAGAGACTGAGCGGAACCGATCACCGACCCTGCACCATCGATCAAACAGGAGCACCCATGAGCGACGCCGTACTCATCTCACGAACCGGCGACGTGGTCACCTGGACCCTCAATCGCCCGGACACCCGCAACGCGATCTCCGAGATCGACATGATCGAGGCCCTCGAAGACGCGGTCACCGCAGTAAACCGAGATCAGAGTGTGCGCGCGGTGATCCTCACCGGAGCCGGGTCGGCCTTCTCCTCCGGCGGCAACGTCAAACACATGCGAGACAAGGAAGGCATGTTCGGTGGCGCTCCCGGCGAGATCCGCCAGGGCTACCGGCACGGGATCCAGCGCATTCCCCTCGCTCTGTACACGTGTGAGGTCCCGACCATCGCAGCCGTCAACGGCCCCGCCATCGGAGCGGGCTGCGACCTCTCACTCATGTGCGACCTCCGCATCGCGTCGACAGCGGCGGTCTTCGCCGAGAGCTTCGTCAAGGTGGGACTCATCCCCGGCGACGGCGGAGCCTGGCTGCTCCCCCGCGCGATCGGCAACGCCCGCGCCGCCGAGATGGCGTTCACCGGCGAACCGATCGACGCGACCAAGGCACTCGACTGGGGGCTGATCTCGCAGGTCACCGATCCCGAAGAATTGCTCTCCGCCGCGCACGCCTTGGCAGCGCGAGTAGCAGCCAATTCCCCGCAGGTACTCCGCATGACCAAGAAACTGCTCCGTGAAGGCCAGCACCAAAGCCTCGAGAGCCTGCTCGAACTCTCCGCCGCCATGCAGTCGATCGCGCATCACACTCGCGATCACCACGAAGCCGTCGCCGCGATGCTCGAACGTCGTAGTCCTGAGTTCACCGGAGAATGAAGACCGGCAGTCAGCTACTGCCGGTCGGTGCAGTCCTCACCTCGATACTTTCGCTCCAATTCGGAGCGGCATTCGCGACGACGCTGTTCTCACAGATCGGGCCGGCCGGAGCGACGACGCTGCGACTGACTATCGCCGCGATCATCCTCGGCGTCATCGTCCGCCCTAGATGGAGCAGGTGGTCGAACCGGCAGCGCAAAGGCATCTTCGCGTTGGGTATCGCGCTGGCCGTCATGAACGGTGCCTTTTACCTCGCCCTCGACACGGTGCCCATCGGCACCGCTGTCACCATCGAGTTCCTCGGACCGTTGACGCTGGCCGCAGTGCTGTCTCGTCGATGGGCCGACGGAGCGTGGGTGCTGCTCGCCTTCGGCGGAGTGCTGCTGCTCGGGTTGGGAGATCACGGCGAATCCGGATTGGACCCGGTCGGGGTGATGTTCGCGTTGATCGCCGCTGCTGCGTGGGCCGGCTACATCGTGGCCGGTTCCCATCTCGCCGCGACCCTCCCGAGCGCCGACGGTTTGGCCGGCGCAAGCATCGTCGCGGCAGTATTGACCCTGCCGTTCGGCCTCGTCTCCGGCGGAAGCGAACTGCTGGATCCGAAGATGCTCGCCGCCGGCGCGGCCGTCGCGATCCTCTCGTCCGTCATCCCCTACAGCCTGGAGATGTGGGCCCTACGCTCGCTGGCCAAGAAGGTCTTTGCCGTCCTCATCGCCCTCGAACCCGCTGCGGCTGCACTGGCCGGAGTTCTCGTGATCGGGCAATCGCTCGACGCCTTCACACTCGTCGCCATCGGACTGGTGGTGACCGCGGGTGTCGGGACTGTTGTCATGAATCGAAAGTCCACGCCGAAATAGTCCAGGTACCGTCAGAGCACGTCATTCCAACGCACAGGAGAACCATGACCAACCCGATCATCGCCACCGTTCTCGGACGCACCCCGAAAATCGACGAAAGCGCGTTCATCGCACCCAACGCCACCGTTGTCGGCGCGGTGACCATCGCTGCGGGCGCCAGCATCTGGTACGGCGCAGTCCTGCGCGGCGACGCCGAATCGATCTCCATCGGCGCTGACACCAACATTCAGGACAACTGCACGGTTCACGCCGACCCGACGTTCCCCGCGGTACTGGGCGAACGAATCTCGGTCGGCCACAACGCGGTGCTGCACGGGTGCACCGTCGAAGACGACGTGCTCGTCGGCATGGGCGCCGTGGTGCTCAACGGCGCGCACATCGGTTCGGGATCGCTGATCGCGGCCGGTGCCGTCGTGTCTCAGGGAATGCAGATCCCGCCCGGATCGCTGGTCGCCGGTGTGCCCGCCAAGGTCAAACGTGAACTCTCCGAAGGCGAAAAGGCCGGTATCATCGCGAACGGCGCCGGCTACCTGATGCTCGCGAAGGCCCACCAGGACATCGAGCAGGCCTGATCGAGACGACGCTCGCGGCCGGTAGCAGCAAGAGCAACGACTAGCCTCGGGGCCGCAACGTACTGTTCGGCAACTCGGGTGCCGGGAGCGCCGGACCGTCGTATCCCGGCACGACGCCGAAACGCTGGTCCGGGACGCTGCCGTCGAATCCGGAGCCAAGCTCGGCCTGCCACTTGCGTCGATACTCGACGATCTCTTCGTGGGTGCGGCCCATGAAGTTCCACCACATGATGACCTGCTCTCCCAACGGTTTACCGCCGAGAAGTAGCAGTCGAGCCGGTTCGGATCCCGGATTACGCAATGTCAGTTTGCCGAAACCCGGTGCTTGATAACCCAACTCGGCCCAGCCGACGGTGGTTCCGCGTAGCACTACCGATCCTTGATCGACGATTACGCCGTGCTCATGTGAACGATCGACGTCGAGGGCGATCTCGGCGCCAGGGTCCAAAATCACCTCGGCGCCCAACAATTCGGTGAACGTCGACACCGGAGATGTGTCACCGGCGAGCGAACCGAGGAACACACTGAGCGTGGCGCCGCCGGTGGTCACCGGCTCGGGCCGGTAGTGAACAAATGCGGGTGCGGTATCGCGTGCCGCATCCGGAAGCGCCACCCACAACTGCATCCCGTGCAGAACCTTGGTGTTCGGCGTCGACACCTCGGAGTGCGCGATCCCACTCCCGGCCGTCATCAAATTCAGTTCACCCGGTCGCACCATCGCATGGGAACCGATGCTGTCACGGTGCTCGATCTCTCCGGTGAACAGCCAACTGACCGTTTGCAATCCAGTGTGCGGATGCGGCGGCACATGCATGCCCGGACCAGAGCCGACGTCATCCGGACCGTAGTGATCGGCAAAACACCACGCTCCGATCAACGAACGCTCGCGTTGTGGGAGGGTGCGTCGTACTCGCATTGCCCGCGGGCCGCCGAGCGGCACGTCGCGCGGGGTGAGAATCTGAATCTCGCTCTCGACCGGATGGCCTTCGCATTCCTGCTCGACGGGTTGCGCTTCGAGATTGCTCATATCGTCCATCCTGCCTCTAGTCATGCCTGCGCGAGACGCAGACGCGTGCACAGTTCGGCCAACAGTCGAAGTTCGTCCGCGTCCAACGCCGGTCCGACGTGGCGGCGAATACTTGCCGCATGACGGCGACCCACTGATTTCTGCAGCGCTGCACCCGCTTCGGTGAGTTGCACGATCGTGCCGCGGCGGTCGAGTGGATCCACGCTTCGGGACACCAAGCCTTCGCCCTCCAGCCGCTCCACCAGGCGACTGAGCGACGGTTGACTCAACAGAATCTCCCGATTCAGGTCATGCAGGCGCAGACAGTTCCGCGGCGCGAGACTGAGCGTGAACAGCACGTCGTACTCGCGCATTGACACCTGATCCCAGACGTCGTCGGCAGAGAGCCGCCGCATCACCGACACCTGGGCGCGAAACAAGGCTTCCCAGGCGTCGGTGGCGAGCTCGGTGGTGCTGACCGGAGCCTCTGGCTGTTGTGCGTCAGGCAGTGACACTGCTTGCCTCACGAGCCGCCTTCATCGACGCGTGAGTAGGCGGGTTGTCCGGCACATGGGCGGGGCGTCTGGCCGCGAACTCACGGCGCAGAACCGGAACAACTTCCTCACCGAGCAGATCGAGCTGCTCGAGCACTGTCTTGAGCGGCAGTCCGGCGTGATCCATCAAGAACAGCTGGCGCTGATAGTCACCGAAGAAATCGGCAAAAGCCAAGGTCTTCTCGATGACCTGTTCGGGGGAACCGACCGTCAGCGGGGTCTGCTCGGTGAACTCCTCGAGGGAAGGTCCATGGCCGTACACCGGGGCATTGTCGAAATACGGACGGAACTCCTTGACCGCGTCCTGACTGTTCTTGCGCATGAAGACCTGACCGCCGAGGCCGACGATCGCCTGATCCGCGGACCCGTGGCCGTAGTGCTCGTAACGCTGGCGATAGAGATTGATCAGCTCGATGTAGTGCTCTTTCGGCCAGAAGATGTTGTTCGCGAAGAATCCGTCGCCGTGATACGCCGCGATCTCCGCGATCTCGGGGCTGCGGATCGACCCGTGCCACACGAACGGAGCGATGCCGTCCAGCGGGCGCGGAGTGGACGTGAATCCCTGCAGCGGTGTGCGGTACTCCCCTTGCCAGTTCACGACCTCCTCGTCCCACAGCCTGCGAAGAAGTTGATAGTTCTCGAGCGCCAACGGGATTCCGGCGCGAATGTCCTTGCCGAACCACGGGTACACCGGCGCGGTGTTTCCGCGTCCCATCATCAGGTCGACGCGCCCCTCGGCGAGGTGCTGGAGCATCGCGTAGTCCTCGGCGATCTTCACCGGGTCGTTGGTGGTGATCAGCGTCGTGGACGTGGACAACGTGATCTTCTCGGTCTGAGCAGCGATGTATCCGAGCATCGTCGTCGGAGACGACGGAACGAACGGCTTGTTGTGATGCTCGCCGGTCGCGAAGACGTCGAGACCGACTTCCTCTGCGTGCTTGGCGATGGTCGTCATGGCCTTGATGCGATCGTGCTCGGTGGGCGTGACCCCGGTCGTGGGATCGGTGGTGACGTCGCCGACCGTGAAGATTCCGAACTGCATGGTTGCTCCTCCGCGAACTAGATCCATGCGTTTGCATGTAACTGATCAAACATTCAACCATCCCGCTGTATTCCACGGCAAAAGGTGAGGGCGGCACACATGATGTGTGCCGCCCTCACCTGGTCAAACTTTGTACCGGAAACCGGTCAGTGCATAACGATCGGCGCTGCCGTCTCGCCCTCGGCCACCGGCCTGGTGGTCTTGCTCCGCGGCAGGAAGAACGCCGGGATGAGGGTCAGGACGATCAACACGGTGGCAACGAGGAAGGTGTTGCCGAATGCGTCCGACGCTGCGCTGAGAATCGAATCGGCCGCAGACTCTTGCGGGCTACCCGGCTCGGTCGGAATGTGCGACGCCGCTCCGACCATCGTCGTATCGAGGCCACGATCGAGGAGCTGGTTGGTGAGAACCACCGACATCACAGCGGTACCGATCGAACCTGCGGTCTGCTGAACGATGTTCATCAGGGTGGAACCGCGAGCGATCTGCTCGTTGGAAAGCGTCACGATGGCTGCGGTCATCAGCGGCATCATGGTGCAACCCATGCCGAGGCCCATGACGAACAGCGCGCCCATCAGCAACCACGTCGGCGAATCCGAGGCGACCTGTGTGAAGACACCCAGACCGATCAGAATCAACGGCAAACCGGTCAGGACGATCTTGCCCGGGCCGATCTTGTCGACCAGCCGGCCGGCAATCGGCATCGTGACCATGGCACCGAGGCCCTGCGGAGCCATCAACAATCCGGCAGCGAGCGTGGTGTGACCGCCGACCTGAATGAAGTAACTCGGGAAGAGCAGACCGGCTCCCATGAAGGCGACAATGAACAACGATGTCGTGATGACGGCGGTGGTCAACTGGCGGTTCTTGAACAGGTGCAAGTCGATCAGCGGGTGATCCTTGTTGAGCGCATGGAACACGAAGGCGATGATCAGCGCCAGACCGATACCGGCCGACACCAGAACCCTGGCCGAGGCAACGGTCCCCACCTCGGGGATGGACGACACACCGAACAGGAACAGCGCGAGGCCGGGTGACAGCAGAATCATGCCGAGGAAGTCGAAGGACTCCGAAGGCTTCGCCTTGTCGGACGGCAGAATGATGAATGCTGCTGCCAACGCGATGATGCCGATCGGCAGGTTGATGAGGAAGATCCAGTGCCAACTCGCGGCCTCGATCAGCCAACCACCGAGGATCGGACCACCGATGGGGCCGAGCAGCATCGGGATACCGAGAACTGCCATGACGCGACCGACGCGGTCCGGACCGGCAGCCCGGGTCATGATGGTCATACCGAGCGGCATCAACATGCCGCCGCCGAGGCCCTGGAGCACACGGAAGCCGATGAGCGAGGTGATGTCCCACGCCATCGCACAGGCGACCGAACCGAGCACGAACAGCACCAGGGCCGTCATGTACAGGCGCTTGGTACCGAATCGATCTGCTGCCCAACCCGTGACCGGGATGACCGTCGCCAAGGCAAGGGTGTACGCCGTCATCGTCCATGCGACGGTGGCGTACGAGGTCTGGAAGTCCTCGGCAAAGGTGGTGAGCGCGACGCTCACCACGGTTACGTCGAGAATCGACATGATGGCGCCGAGCACCACCACGGACGCAATCTTGAGGACCGCCCCGTCGAGTTTGTCAGGCGCCGTTGCCGGCGCGTTCGGCGATGTCATCGCGAAGTCTCCTGGGTAAGTGCTCGCAGATAGTCACCCGCGAGAATGGGCTTGAGAGCCTCGAACAAACGAATTCGCTCTGGCTCAGGAACACGCGACGCGAAATCACGAAGCTGGCCGCGCTTGCACTCGATGTGGTTGGTCGTCACCTTACGACCGGCCTCCGACAAGGAAACCCGCTTGACGCGCCGGTCCCGCTCGTCTTCACGGCGATCGACCAGGCCCATGTTCACGAGCTGGTCGATGTTTCGTCCCGTAGCTGCCACCGAGAGCCGAAGCTCCTCGGCAACCTCGTTGATCGGGATCGCCGCATCACGTTGTGCAAGTACGAACAGCACACGCACCTGAGAGAACGAGAGATCCAGCTCGATCAACGCATCGATCGACTCCGAATCACCGGCGCTCATCAGGCGAGTGAACAACTCGTCGAGTGCTCCAAACAGGTCATCAGAATCGGAAGCGATCA
This sequence comes from Rhodococcus sp. NPDC060176, assembly GCF_042728675.1. NCBI lineage: Bacteria > Bacillati > Actinomycetota > Actinomycetes > Mycobacteriales > Nocardiaceae > Rhodococcus > Rhodococcus sp. NPDC060176. The sequence continues at coordinate 313,053 of NZ_JBHWYS010000005.1, read as the reverse complement.
CCTGGCAAATGGTAGTGCGGTTGCAACTATTGCCCAAATGAAAACATGTTGCAACTTATTATTTGGTGAGCGCCATCACGTTGCCGACATCATTCCTGCAGCAAAATGGCCTTTCCGAGAACTTTGCCGCTTTCGAGATCAGCGAGGGCAACCGCAGCGTCCGCGAGCGGATACCGTGCCTTGACCAGGGGTCGCAGGCCGTTTCGGACGTGGTCGACCAACGATGCGTGCACCTCGGCTACCGCTTCGGGATTGGTGCGTGTGAATTCGCCCCACGCCGCCCCGACAATGCTGATGTTCCGGAACAGCACCCGGTTCACCTTCACCTCGGGAATACCGCCGCCGGCGAATCCGATCACCACAAGCCGTCCTTCGGGTGCCAGAACACGAACCGCGTCGTCGAACGCGTCGCCGCCCACCGGATCCACCACGATCTGAGCACCGACACCGTCGGTCAGTTCCCGAATCCGCTCTCCCCATCCCGGGGCAAGCGCGACAACCTCGTCGGCACCGAGCTCACGAAGAAAGTCCTCTACACCCTCGCGTCGTACTACCGCGATCACCCGGGCGCCGTGCGCCTTTGCCAATTGAATGCTTGCCGTTCCGACGCCACCCGCTGCGCCGAGCACAACCACCGTCTCCCCCTCGACGATCTTTGCGCGACGAGCGAGCGCGAACTCCATCGTCTGATAGTTGATGATCAGCGAAGCCGCCTCGTCGAATGCGAGTCCGTCCGGAATTCGAAGTACCTGCGCTGGGTTCACGGCAATCCGCTCCGCATAGCCGCCCAGATATGCGGCTGCCAGAACACGATCACCCGGAGCGAAACCCGAACCCTCGGGCGCAGAGACCACGACGCCCGATATCTCCGCTCCGGGAATGAACGGCGGTTCCGGCCGGATCTGATACTTGCCGTAGGTGATCAGTAGGTCCGGAAAGCAGACGCCACTGGCCTTCACGTCGATGAGGACCAGACCTTCAGCTGCGGGCTCGGGAACCTCCTGCGCGACAATTCCTTCGGGACCGGTCAGTTCCGTAACCACCATTGCGCGCACAGAAAGCTCCTCTTCGGGACATCTGAAATTCGGGACATCTGAAATCTGGACCGGTAACCCGGTTTTTCTCGACCTTAACCCGGTACTCACGTCAGATCATCGTTCGCTCCCGATGTGCAGTCGTTCGAGTCCGTCGAGAATCAGATCCAGACCGAAAGCGAATTCGGCAGCGTAGCTGTATCCCGGCGCCAGCACGTGCTCGGTGGTCAACTCGGCCAGGTGCGGATACTGACCGCTCTCGAACGATCCCATGATCGCGTTCGCCAGTTCCGTCGTCTCCTGCGCAGTTTCGAACGGCAAGCTCACCTCTTGCAGCACGAAGCCGTAGATGTACGCATCCATGATCGAAAAGGCATGCGCAGCAAGGGCGACCGGAAATTCGGCGGCGCGTAGCGTCCCGATCACTGCGTCGTGGTGACGCAACGTCGCGGGACCAGGCGTCGTTCGAGACTCCATCAACGGAGTTGCCCAAGGGTGCCTCCCCAATACTGCACGAGTGGAAACCGCTCGCGCGTGAAGTTCCGTTCGCCATGGGCGTCCTGGCGTCGGCAGGTCGATCTCCGCAAAAACCGCGTCGACCATTCCGTCGAGCAGGTCACCCTTGTCCGACACGTGGTTGTACAGAGACATCGCCTCGACGCCCAGTTGCGTCCCCAGTTTGCGCATCGTCATCGAGTCGATCCCCACGGAATCGGCCAGTGCGACGGCACCGCCTACGACGTCGTCCCGGGTCAATCTCGCACGCTTCTCCACATTGACAGAACTTACACCGTAAGTGTAATACTTACGGTGTAAGTACTCGACGAACGGAGACTCGCATGGCACAGGAACTGATGACCGCCGTCGTGCAGGATCGCTACGGCGAAGCCGATGTCCTCTACCTCGATCGCATTCCGCGCCCCACCGTCGCCGACAACGAAGTGCTGATACGCGTCGAGGCTGCGTCTGTCGACAGAGGGGCCTGGCACCTCATGGCCGGGTTGCCATATCCGTTGCGCCTCGCGGGATTTGGACTGCGCGCACCCAAGAACCGGGTTCGCGGACTGGACGTCTGCGGTCGCGTCGAAGCCATCGGCAGTTCGGTTACCCGCGTGGCAGTCGGCCAGGAGGTGTACGGGATCGCGGTCGGTGCTTTCGCGGAATATGCGTGCGCGCTCGAATCGAAGATTGCCGCAAAACCTGCCCGGTTGTCGTTCGCGCAAGCGGCAGCAGTACCGGTCTCCGCCCTGACGGCACTGCAAGCGGTGCGCGATCACGGTCACGTGGAGGCGGAGCAATCTGTCCTCGTCCTCGGTGCATCCGGTGGCGTAGGAATCTATGCGGTCCAAGTCGCCAAAGCCCTCGGGGCGCACGTCACCGGCGTATGCAGCGCATCGAAAATCGATACCGTCCGCGCTCTCGGAGCCGACGAGGTTCTCGACTACCGCATCGACGACGCCACCGACGGATCACATCGGTACGACGTCATCATCGACACCGGCGGCAACCGCCGACTGCGAGACCTACGACGAGCACTCACACGCACCGGAACTCTCGTCATCGTCGGCGGCGAGAACGGTGGACGGTGGCTCGGCGGAATCGATCGTCAAATCCGCGCACTGTGCTTGTCTCCGTTCGTATCTCAGAAGCTCGGGTCTTTGATGGCTTCGGAGAACACCGAGGATCTGGAGGTGCTGACGGCAATGATCGACACAGGTGTCATCACCCCGGTGATCGACTCGGTTCATACCCTCACCGACACCGCCGTCGCTGTGGCACGGATGGTCGACGGCTCCGGCTGCGGAAAGCAGATAATCGCCACTCGCTGAAAAGCCTGACAGAATCGGCTCACTCCAGCGAACAGGAATCTCACGTGAACCCAGATCTCACGCTCGCGCAGCAGCCAGACAGAGGACCGATCTTCGTCAAGTCCCGCCCGGTACGCACCGGCGACATCGACGTCGCCAAACAGGTCAGGCTCGACGCCGTCGCCCGCTACCTGCAAGACATCGGCAACGACAACATCGAGGCCGCCGGGGCCATCGACACACACCCGCTCTGGATAGTGCGTCGCACCGTCGTCGACGTCGTCCGGCCGGCAATCTGGCCGGAAGAGTTGACCATGACTCGCTGGTGCTCCGGCTTCTCCACGAGATGGGCGAACATGCGCGTGCGCTTCGACGGCAGCAACGGCGCGCTGATGGAAACCGAAGGCTTCTGGATCAACATCAGCGCCGAGTCGGGCATGCCCACCCGGATGAGTGACGACTTCATGCGGCCGTTGGAAGAATCCACCGACGAGCATCGCCTGAAGTGGAAGCGTGTCCTCGCCGAGAACGCACCGGAGGTGGACGACGCCGGTGTTCTCGACACGCCGTTCGCTCTGCGCGCCACCGACATCGACCCGTTCGACCACGTCAACAACGCCGTCTACTGGCAAGCGGTCGAAGAGGTCCTCAGCGCTCGCACAGAACTGCGTACCGTTCCGCATCGAGCGCTGATCGAGTACCTCTCCCCCATCGTCTCCAGCGACGACGTCGTCCTGCGCAGTCGCGTCGACGACAAGACCGTCACGGTCTGGTTCCTGGTGGGCGAAGCGCTCCGCGCAGTTGCGCAGGTGAGCGCCCTCTAACGCAGTTTCTGGGTCGCGACTGCCGCGACACCGAAAACCAACGCGAGAAGAATCGCGGCCCAAAAACCGAAGAGCCACCACACCACACCGAAGACCACCACTGCCGGGGCAACGGTGATGAACGCGATGGTGGGGCTTTCGCGTACCACCTCGAGTGCGGTTCGGGCATTAGTTCGATCAAGCTTCTTACCGGCCATCGAAAACCTCCTTCAAGGTCCTGACCATCCAGAGTAACCGGACTGACGGGCATAAAGCGGATACCGTGAACGCATGGCCGACCACCGCACCCTCGTCCTCATGCGACACGGCAAGTCCAGCTACCCCGAGGGCATCCGAGATCACCAGCGTCCACTCGCCGAACGGGGCCTGCGCGAGGCCCGCATCGGCGGCGAATGGATCCGCGAGAACGTCCCGCCCGTCGACGCCGTTCTGTGCTCCACCTCCCGGCGGACCGTCGAAACCCTTGCCTCGACGGGTATCGAGGCGCCCGCCGGATTCGAGAAGTCCATCTACGGCGGCTCACCCGCCGACGTGATCGCAGCTGCGCGCACCACGTCGGACCACGTCAAAACACTCCTGATCGTCGGACACGAACCCGGGATCCCGTGGACTGCACTCGATCTGGCGTCGAACGAAAACTCCGAAGCGGCCCAACGTATCCGGGACAAGTTCCCGACTTCGGCGATCGCGGTCCTCTCGGTACCGGTGCCGTGGACCGAACTCGACGACTCCGTCGCGACGCTGCTCGAGTTTCACGTACCCCGCTAGATCGACCACACCGCTAGATCACCTCACGCAGCAGTCGGTCCGAAAGTGCAAGCGCGTCACGGTCGTACGTCGACGTGGACGCGAGCAATTCGTCGGCACCGGTCCGCTCGGCCAGATCGTGAAGCTGCTGCTTCACCTCGACCGGCGTCCCGTGCAGCGCCGACGCCATGAAAGACTCGATACGCCTGGCGTTTCGATCACTGCGCGGTGCGCGCCTGATCTCATCGGGTGACGCCAGCGGCGGAAACTCCCCTGTCCGAGACGATTCGGCCAGCGCGTACGCCTCCGGGATCAGCAACTCACGTGCCGCGTCGGTGGTGTGGGCAACCGCCACCTCGAGGGAAACCATCACAAAGGGTTCGGGATGAGCGTCGGTGGGCCGGAAATCTCGGCGGTACTCGTCCAATAGATCCACCCGATCGGTGCCGCCGATTCCGAGTATCGGCCCACCCACGACCACCGGAAGCCCCAGCTGCGCTGCCACTTTCAAGCCTGTGCGCGTGGCGAGCACGAAGATCGGGACTCCAGTCTGCGACGCCGGCCGTGCCGTCACCACGGCGGATCCGTCCAGGTAACGCCTCACCTCGTCCAGGTCCGACACAAACGTGTCCGGCGCGTCCTTGCTGCGTCGTAGTGCCTGACGAACAGGCTCCGTGAACCCCAGCGATCGGCCGAGGCCGAGATCGATTCGCCCCGGGTAGAGAGCCTCCAGCATCAGGAACTGCTCGGCGACGATCAGTGGTTGGTGATTCGGCAGCATGACCCCACCGCTGCCGAGTCTGATATCGCTCGTATGCGCGCCGATCGCGGCGAGCAGTACTGCCGGCGACCCGCTCCCGATCCCGGGCACCGCGTGATGCTCGGCGACCCAGAACCGGTGGTAGCCGAGAGCGTCGGCGTGCGCGGCACGTTCGAGCGAATGCGTCAGAGCAGCGGAGTCGGGGTATCCGCTCCTGGTTCGGGATCGGTCGAGAAGTGAGAGAAGCACTCTCGGAGCAACAAGCAATTCGGAAAGTTTCATCCGGACGCCGAACGAGGACCGTTTCTGACCGCAATACCCGCAACACTGGACCTGTCGCCGGAATTCACCATCACATGAAGGGCACGTCATGGACATCAAGCTCGAACTGGTCGCCATTCCCGTCACCGACATCGACCGCGCCAAGGACTTCTACGTCCGCCTCGGCTTCAATGCCGACCACGATCACACGGTCAGCGAAGACCTGCGATTCGTCCAGTTGACCCCACCCGGCTCTGCCTGCTCGATCTGCATCGGCAAGGGAATCACCGACGCGGAGCCCGGCTCGGTCGTCGGCATGCAGGTGGTGGTCAAGGACATCGAAGAGGCTGAGCGCGAGTTCAAGAGCCGCGGCATCGACATCAGCCCGATCGACGACCAGGCTTGGGGCAGATTCATCTACTTCGCCGACCCCGACGGCAACAAGTGGGCCGTCCAGGAGATCGTCATCCCGGACCTCAGCGGCAGTAACTCCTGAAACCGCACCTCCGAAACGAAGAAATCCCCCGCCTGATTCAGGCGGGGGATTTCTCACGACCTAGCGCTTAGCGGTAGTCGTCACATGCGACTACCCGACTAGCGGTAGTCGTTGCTGAAGCCGTAGTCGTCCAGCGGAACTGCAGCACCGGTGTTCTGGCCGAAGCCGTCCGGGCTGTAGTACTGGTCGTCGTACGACGGCACTGCGTAAGCAGCGGCGCGCGCCTCTTCGGTGGGCTGAACCTGGATGTTGCGGTAACGGTTGATACCGGTACCGGCAGGGATCAGCTTACCGATGATGACATTTTCCTTCAGACCGATCAGCTTGTCCGAACGGCAGTTGATAGCCGCGTCGGTCAAGACACGAGTGGTCTCCTGGAACGATGCCGCGGACAGCCACGAATCCGTCGCGAGCGACGCCTTCGTGATACCCATGAGCACCGGACGGCCGGCTGCGGGCTCGCCACCCTCGGCGACAACGCGGCGGTTTGCCGACTCGAACTCGGCGCGCTCGGTGAGCGAACCGGGCAGGAACTCGGTGGCACCGGAATCGATGATCGTCACGCGACGAAGCATCTGGCGCACGATGACCTCGATGTGCTTGTCGTGGATCGACACACCCTGGCTCCGGTACACCTCCTGGACCTCGTTGACCAAGTGGATCTGAACCTGACGCGGACCCATGACTCGCAGAACCTCGTGGGGATCGGCAGCACCTTCCATGAGCTGCTGTCCGACCTCGACGTGGTCACCGTCAGCCAAGAGGCTTTCGCGACCGTCGGCGTGCTTGAAGACGCGCAGACGCTGACGCTTGCTGAGCTTGTCGTAGACAACCTCTTCGCCGCCGTCGTCCGGAACGATGGTGATCTTGTAGAAACGATCGCCGTCTTCGAGCTGTACCCGACCGGTGACGTCCGCGATGGGAGCCTTGCCCTTGGGCACACGTGCCTCGAACAGCTCCTGGACACGCGGCAGACCGCCGGTGATGTCATCTCCTGCGACACCACCCTGGTGGAAGGTACGCATGGTCAGCTGGGTACCGGGCTCACCGATCGACTGAGCGGCGACAATACCGACAGCCTCACCGATGTCGACCAGCTTGCCGGTGGCCATCGAGCGGCCGTAGCAAGTGGCACAAACGCCGGTGCCGGTGGTGCAGGTCAGGACCGAGCGGACCTTGACCGTCGTGATGCCGGCCTCGAGCAGAGCATCGATCGCGGGGTCACCGAGATCGTGGCCACGCTCGACGATGACGGTGCCGTTCGCGTCGACTGCATCGGCCGCCAAGGTACGGGCGTACGTGCTGGTCTCCACGTGAGCATCGCGGATCATCGTGCCGTCGGCCTGCTTCTCGGCGATCGTGGTGACGATGCCGCGCTCTGTTCCACAGTCGACCTCGCGGACGATGACGTCCTGCGAAACGTCCACCAGACGACGGGTCAGGTAACCCGAGTCGGCGGTGCGGAGTGCGGTATCGGCCAGACCCTTACGAGCACCGTGCGTGTTGATGAAGTACTCGAGAACGGTCAGGCCTTCCTTGAAGGAAGACTTGATCGGACGCGGGATGAACTCACCCTTCGGGTTTGTCACCAAGCCCTTCATACCGGCGAGCGAGCGAACCTGAGTCATGTTGCCGGCTGCGCCGGACTTCACGATCATCGGGATCGGGTTGCTGTCGGGGAAGTGAGCCTCCATGGCCTTGCCGACCTTGTCGGTCGCTTCCTGCCAAATGGTGACCAGAGCGCTGTTGCGCTCCTTCTTGTCCAAAGCACCACGCTGGTACTGCTTCTCGATCTTGTCGGCCTGAGCCTCGAAGTCCTCGATGATGGCGGGCTTCTCCGGCGGCACGAGCACGTCGGAAATCGAGACCGTGACACCCGAACGGGTGGCCCAGTAGAACCCGACGTCCTTGAGCTTGTCGACGGTCTGTGCAACCACGATCATCGGGTACCGCTCGGCGAGATCGTTGATGATCGTCGCCTGGCGCTTCTTCGGCATCTGCTCGTTGACGAACGGGTAGTCCGCCGGAAGCAGCTCGTTGAAGAGCACACGGCCGAGTGTCGTGGTGGCGGTCCAGCCGTCACCGTAGTTCCAGCCCTCGGGGAACAGTTCGTTCTCGAGGTCGCGCGGCGGACGCTGCTGCGTCAGACGCACCTTGATCTGAGCCTGTACCGAGAGAGCACCGCGGTCGACCGCCATCTGAGCCTCGGCGGGCGAGGAGTACACGCCCTGCTCTGCCTCGTCGTTGGTCGGAGCAATGAGCTCACCGGTGACACCCTCGTCGAGACGGGTGAGGTGGAACAGACCCGTGACCATGTCCAGACGCGGCATGGCGAGCGGGCGACCCGAAGCAGGCGAGAGGATGTTGTTCGAGGACAGCATCAAGATGCGCGCCTCGGCCTGAGCCTCTGCCGACAGCGGGAGGTGAACAGCCATCTGGTCACCGTCGAAGTCGGCGTTGAAGGCCTCACACACCAGCGGGTGGAGCTGAATGGCCTTGCCCTCGACAAGCTGCGGCTCGAATGCCTGGATACCCAGACGGTGCAGCGTAGGTGCACGGTTGAGCAGCACGGGGTGCTCGGCGATGACCTCTTCGAGGACGTCCCACACCTGGACGCGCTTGCGCTCGACCATGCGCTTTGCCGACTTGATGTTCTGCGCGTGGTTCAGATCGACCAGACGCTTCATCACGAACGGCTTGAACAGCTCGAGAGCCATCAGCTTGGGCAGACCACACTGGTGCAGCTTGAGCTGAGGACCGACGACGATCACGGAACGACCCGAGTAGTCGACGCGCTTACCGAGCAGGTTCTGACGGAAACGACCCTGCTTGCCCTTGAGCAGATCGCTCAGGGACTTCAGCGGGCGGTTACCCGGTCCGGTGACCGGACGTCCACGACGACCGTTGTCGAACAGGGCGTCGACCGACTCCTGCAGCATCCGCTTCTCGTTGTTGACGATGATCTCGGGAGCACCGAGGTCGATCAGTCGCTTGAGGCGGTTGTTGCGGTTGATGACTCGGCGGTACAGGTCGTTGAGGTCGGACGTCGCGAAACGTCCACCGTCGAGCTGAACCATCGGGCGAAGCTCCGGCGGGATCACCGGAACAGCGTTGAGGACCATGCCCATCGGCGAGTTGCCGTTGGTCTGGAAAGCCGCAACCACCTTGAGGCGCTTGAGAGCACGCAGCTTCTTCTGGCCCTTGCCGCTGCGGATGGTCTCGCGAAGAGACTCTGCCTCGGCGTCGAGGTCGAAGTTCTGCATCAGGATCTGGATGGACTCTGCGCCCATCGCACCCGTGAAGTACTCGCCGTAACGGTCGACCAGCTCGCGGTACAGCAGCTCGTCGATGATGAGCTGCTTGACGCTCAGCTTGGTGAAGGTGGTCCAGATCTCGTCGAGACGATCCAGCTCACGCTGCGCGCGGTCACGGAGCTGACGCATTTCGCGCTCGCCGCCGTCCTTGACCTTGCGGCGGACATCGGACTTCGCGCCCTCTGCCTCGAGCTCCGCGATGTCGGCTTCGAGCTTCTGCGCACGTGCCTCGAGATCGGCGTCGCGCTGATCTGCGACGGTCTTCTTCTCGACCTGCATCTCGGCTTCGAGGGTGGACAGCTCGTTGTGACGGAGCTCCTCGTCGACGCCGACGATGACGTAGGCAGCGAAGTAGATGATCTTTTCGAGATCCTTCGGAGCCAGGTCGAGCAGGTAACCGAGACGGCTCGGAACACCCTTGAAGTACCAGATGTGCGTGACCGGTGCGGCCAGTTCGATGTGACCCATGCGCTCACGACGAACCTTGGCGCGAGTGACCTCGACGCCACAGCGCTCACAGATGATGCCCTTGAAGCGGACACGCTTGTACTTACCGCAGTAGCACTCCCAGTCCCGGGTGGGGCCGAAGATCTTCTCGCAGAAGAGGCCGTCCTTCTCGGGCTTGAGCGTGCGGTAGTTGATGGTCTCCGGCTTCTTGACCTCGCCGTAGGACCAATTGCGGATGTCCTCTGCACTGGCCAAGCCAATGCGGAGTTCATCGAAGAAGTTGACGTCGAGCACGTAACTTCCTTTCCCCGTTGGGGTTACGGTTGCCGGTCACCCGGCAACCTGACTGCCAATTCAAATGTGAACTACGCCCCCGGGCCGCTCTTTCGAAGAACAACCCGGGGACCGAAACCTAGTTCGCGAGGTCGTCGACCGTCGCAGCTTCGTTCCTAGACAGGTTGATGCCCAGGTTCGCTGCGGCCCGCTCCAAGTCCTCGTCGTCGCCGTCCGCCATCGTGATGGCCGCGCCGTCCGAGGACAGCACCTCCACGTTGAGGCAGAGCGACTGGAGCTCCTTGAGGAGCACCTTGAACGACTCGGGGATGCCGGGTTCGGGGATGTTCTCGCCCTTGACGATGGCTTCGTACACCTTGACTCGACCGACCACGTCGTCCGACTTGATGGTCAGCAGTTCCTGCAGCGTGTAAGCCGCGCCGTAGGCCTGCATCGCCCAGCACTCCATCTCACCGAAGCGCTGGCCACCGAACTGGGCCTTACCACCGAGAGGCTGCTGCGTGATCATCGAGTACGGACCGGTCGAACGAGCGTGGATCTTGTCGTCGACCAAGTGGTGCAGCTTGATGATGTACATGTAACCGACCGAGACCGGGTACGGGAACGGCTCGCCGGAGCGGCCGTCGAACAAGGTGGCCTTTCCGTCGGGTCCGACCATCTGCTCGCCGTCACGGTTCGGCAGCGTCGCGCCGAGGAGACCGGTGAGCTCGTCTTCCTTCGCACCGTCGAACACCGGGGTGGCGATGTTCGAGTCGGCCGGAGCGGACAGCATCTCTTCCGGCAGGGTCGCAGCCCAGTCGGGACGAGAGCCGTCGGACGCGATCTGAACGTTCCAGCCGGTCTTGCCGATCCACCCGAGGTGGGTCTCCAGGACCTGACCGATGTTCATACGACGCGGGACGCCGTGCGTGTTCAAGATGATGTCGACAGGCGTGCCGTCCGAGAGGAACGGCATGTCTTCCTGCGGCAGGATCTTGCCGATGACGCCCTTGTTACCGTGGCGGCCGGCGAGCTTGTCGCCGTCCTGGATCTTGCGCTTCTGTGCCACGTACACGCGGACCAACTCGTTGACACCGGGAGGCAGATCGTCGTCTTCGTCACGCGAGAACACGCGGATTCCGATGACCTTGCCGGTCTCACCGTGAGGAACCTTGAGGGACGTGTCACGAACCTCGCGAGCCTTCTCACCGAAGATGGCGCGAAGGAGGCGCTCTTCGGGGGTCAGCTCGGTCTCGCCCTTCGGCGTGACCTTTCCGACCAGCACGTCGCCGTCACGAACCTCGGCACCGATACGGATGATGCCGCGCTCGTCGAGGTCAGCGAGGACCTCGTCGGAGACGTTCGGGATGTCGCGAGTGATTTCCTCGGCACCGAGCTTGGTGTCGCGGGCATCGATCTCGTGCTCCTCGATGTGAATCGAGGTCAGGACGTCCTCTTCCACGAGACGCTGCGACAGAATGATCGCGTCCTCGTAGTTGTGGCCTTCCCACGGCATGATCGCGACGAGCAAGTTCTTGCCCAGCGCCATCTCACCGTTCTCGGTGCAAGGGCCGTCGGCCAGAACCTGGCCGGCCTCGACACGCTGTCCCTCGTCCACGATCGGACGCTGGTTGGCGCACGTGCCCTGGTTGGAACGCGCGAACTTGCGCATCCGGTACGTCTTGCGGCTTCCGTCGTCAGCCATCACCGTGACGTAGTCCGCGGAGATCTCCTCCACGACACCGGTCTTCTCGGTGATGATGACGTCGCCGGCATCCACAGCTGCACGCAGCTCCATGCCGGTTCCGACGAGAGGTGCCTCGCTGCGAACCAGCGGGACAGCCTGACGCTGCATGTTCGCGCCCATCAGGGCACGGTTTGCATCGTCGTGCTCGAGGAACGGAATCATCGCGGTAGCGACGGACACCATCTGACGCGGCGAAACGTCCATGTAGTCGATGTCGGAGGACGCGACGAACTCGACCTCGCCACCCTTACGGCGGACGAGAATCTTCGAGTCGGTGAAGCGACCCTCACGGTCGATGGCCGAGTTGGCCTGCGCGACCACGTGGCGGTCTTCTTCGTCGGCGGTCAGGTAGTCGACGTCATCCGTCACCTGTCCGTCGACGACGCGACGGTACGGGGTCTCGATGAAACCGAACGGGTTGACGCGGGCGTAGACCGACAGTGAACCGATCAGGCCGATGTTCGGGCCTTCCGGGGTCTCGATCGGGCACATGCGGCCGTAGTGCGACGGGTGAACGTCGCGAACCTCGAGGCCGGCGCGCTCACGGGACAGACCACCCGGGCCGAGGGCGGACAGACGACGCTTGTGCGTCAGCCCCGACAGCGGGTTGTTCTGGTCCATGAACTGCGACAGCTGGGAGGTTCCGAAGAACTCCCTGATCGCAGCGACGACGGGACGGATGTTGATCAGCGTCTGAGGCGTGATTGCCTCGACGTCCTGCGTGGTCATGCGCTCACGAACCACGCGCTCCATGCGGGACAGGCCCACGCGGATCTGGTTCTGGATGAGCTCGCCGACCGTACGCAGACGACGGTTGCCGAAGTGGTCGATGTCGTCGACCTCGACGGGAACCTCGACGCCGCCCGGAGCCGTCATCGAGGTGTCACCTGCGTGCAGACGCACGAGGTACTCGACGGTGGCGACGATGTCTTCTTCGGTGAGCGTGGATGCAACGATCGGCTGACCCGCGTTAAGGCCGAGCTTCTTGTTGATCTTGTAACGACCCACGCGAGCGAGGTCGTAGCGCTTGTCCTTGAAGAACAGGTTCTCCAGCAGAGTCTGCGCGCTCTCCTTGGTGGGGGGCTCGCCCGGACGCAGCTTGCGGTAGATGTCGAGCAACGCCTCATCGGTGCCGGCGGTGTTGTCCTTCTCCAGCGTGGCCATGAGGATCTCGGAGAAGCCGAAGCGCTCCGTGATCTGCTCGGTGGTCCAGCCGAGTGCCTTGAGCAGGACGGTGACAGGCTGACGACGCTTGCGGTCGATACGGACACCAACGGTGTCGCGCTTGTCGACGTCGAACTCGAGCCATGCGCCGCGACCCGGGATCACCTTGACGCTGTGCAGATCCTTCTCGGTGCTCTTGTCGACGCTCATGTCGAAGTACACACCGGGGGAACGCACGAGCTGCGAGACGACCACACGCTCGGTGCCGTTGATGATGAAGGTGCCCTTGTCGGTCATCATCGGGAAATCTCCCATGAAGACCGTCTGGCTCTTGATCTCACCAGTGTTGTTGTTGATGAACTCCGCGGTGACGAACAACGGCGCCGCGTAGGTCATGTCCTTGTCTTTGCACTCGTCCGTCGAGGCCTTGACCTCGTCGAATCGAGGGTCGGAGAAGGACAGCGACATAGTGCCGTTGAAATCCTCGATCGGAGAAAGCTCCGCGAGGATGTCCTCGAGACCACCGGACACTGCATTGTCGCCGAGTGCCGCTGCTCGTTCGCGCCAACTCTGCGCGCCGATCAGCCACTCGAACGAATCTGTCTGTACGTCAAGAAGCCCGGGAACTTCGAGGGGTTCGCGAACTTTCGCGAACGAAACCCTCTTCGGGGCTCCGGGGATTCCGGAAACTGCCTTGGTCTGGCTAGAGACTGCCAAGATGCGTCCTTCCAGCACCTCACGCGGGCCGCTCCGTGCTGTTGCGACCGCCGCTGTATCTGCTTCGAATTTCGCTGGTTACAACCCGAACGAAACCCGTCGCAGAAAGCAAGAAGTACTTGACTTCGCAGCGGTTGAGACGAGGGGTGGACAGGAGGCAGCCAGCGCAACGTCCAAAAGTACACCCTTACTCTGGAAATGTCGAGTCGGGTGTAACTGAGGGTCGAATTCAGATACTGACGTGAGACTGCCGATCACTCGTCCGTGCATGTTCACCGATCAGAGTGGACCTTGCGGACCGCTCCGTCAAGGGCGAGAGCGCGTGTCGCAGCATTCGAACATTCGTGACGCGCATTCGAACACTGCCACCGGGAGTGTAGCCAGCAACGGCATCACATACGAAAAATCTGGACCGACATCGTGCGTCGATCCAGATCTTCGCGCTGCTACGCAGGGGCTACTCGCGTTCTACTGGTCGCGAATCTCAGAAATCAGCCAGTTTCCGTCCTGCTTCTCCAGGCTCACGATGACCATTCCTGAGCGAGAGTCTGCCGCCACGCCGTTCTGCGTCGAGCTGACGTTCAGTTGGGCGAGCAACTGCGCCCGGTCCTTCTCGAGCCGTGTGATCCCGATCAGCGGGACATCAGCGGTCGTTGCCGTCTGGGTTTGTTCGACGCCGGCCTTCTGCGTGTCCTTGTACTGCGTCAGCTGATCGCGCATCGACTGGTTCAGGCCCTGGACACCCTTGTCGAAATCGGCGTCGAACGTGTCGGGAGAGAACGTGAAGACTGCAGCCAACGCCGACGGCGTCACACGAAGAACCTCAGCCGTGGCGCCTTCGTCCACCCAGGCGATGTCGTCCGTCTTCGCGCCGACTTTGAAGAAGGCGATGCCGGCGATGATCGCGACGATGACCGCTGCTGCCCCCAGGATCGCGACCAGGCGCCAGCCGACCCTGGATGGTGGGGAGGTTGTCGCCGACTCCCCCGCGTCCGTCTCCGGGGCAGCGGGGGCCTTCGACTCTTCGGAAGCGGCCTTCGGTTCGTCGGCGACGGTCTTCGCCGGCTTGGTGAGATCCGGGGCTGGTGTGGATTCCGGGTCGTCGGATTCAGACTTCGCCGGCTCGGCACTGGAGGCTTGCGCCTTCGCGAGGTTCGGCTTCGCTGATTCAGGTGTCGCTGCTTTGGGAGTCACTGCTTCGGGAGTCACTGCTTCCGGAGCCGCTGCTTCTGGTGTCGCTGCTTCCGGCTGCTCGATAGTGGGCTCGACCGGATCCGAATCGGACGTCCCCGCGGGGACGTTGAGCGAGCGAGCGCTTCCCGCGATCTTCGGCCGACGGTTCTGCGGGGAGGACGGTCCGCCGGTACGACGTTTGGGTGGCATTACGCGCTTCTCCTTCGAGGGATGTCGGTGTGCAGGTTCGAAGAACTACTGGCCACCGGAATCACCACCCTCGGTTGTCGGTGCAGGAGCACTGGATGCGGGTGCTTCGGTCCCCGAGCCGGGGGCGGGCGTCGCATCGGGTGCCGGCGTGGAGCCGTCGGCAGCCGGCAAAGTGCCGGAGCCGAGGTCGACCCGCGATCCGACCGGATCGGCCGACTGCGCCTTCCAGACCCCGTCCACCTCGACCATTCCGAGCCGCATCCCGAGCTGGTTCTTGACGAACTGGTTGCCCTGCGTCGTGGTCACTCGAACGACGACCAGAGCCGTGGCGGTCCGATCATCGGTGTTGAGTTCGGTCAGAGCGGACTGCACAACCTCGGTGTCAGCCTTCGAGCCGGAGTTACGCAATTCGTCGGTGATCGAATCCTGAACGGTCTGCAGATACGTCGTCATCTCGTCACCGGTCACCGAGGAACGCATGTTCTCGATCGACTGGTCGAGATTGGCCGAGTCCGCGTTGTTGAGATTGATCGCGACTTGCTGCGCACCGATCAGCGCGTCGTCACGCATCTCGGCGGTGGTGCGGTCGGTGGTCAGCGCCCGAACGTACGGGACGCCGAACACACCGAGCGCAACCACTGCCGCCAGAAGCAAGACACCGACCGCAATCAGAGACGCTGTCAGTCCCTTCGGTTTGCCGGTCGTCGGCGTTCCCGCTTCGACTTGCTCGGGCCCGCCGGACTGCGGGGAACTGTTTCTCTGAATCACACTCACTACCCTACTTACCTGTTTTGCCCAGCCTCTGGCCGCGAATCGTCAACTGCCACAACTCAGTAGCCTGAACTGCACAAACTCGATCACATTCGGATCGGTCTACTTCGGTGTCACTCCGAGCATCGGCGCCAACTGCGTCGCGATCGGGTTGAGGTTCAACTTGTCCGGATCGACCTTCGGCTTGAAGTCCCAAGGCTGGATCGTGTCGGGGTCTGCGTAGATCACACGGTTGGCACTACGGACACCCGTCTCGCTGCCCAACGGCACCTCACACGACGCCGCGGTGTTGAGCGGGAAATCCTGCTGGGTGTCGTCGAAATTGGGATTCTGACGCTTCATGTCGTCCAGGATCGCCATCGTGCCTTCGTAACCCACCGTGCACGAGAGCGGATTGTTGGTCTCCAGCACCAAGCCCTGATGGACCGTTCCGTCGCCGGGAGCAACCGTCGGTGCGGCAGCGGCAAGGCCAGGAAGGAAGATCAGGAACGGCTGCAGCGCGATCGTTCGCGGCGCAAGTGTCTTGGTAGTGGCCGCCAGATTGGTCAGGTCGGTCGTCAGGCTCGGACCGCCCTCGTTGATGAGGGCACCGATCTGATCGCTGGCCGGAATGCCGTTGTCGATCAAACGTCGAATGTCCGGGTCGCTGGTACGCAACTGCGCCGTGACAGCGTCGAGATCGGTACTGAACTGCTTGATCGCGGAGGACTGATCCGACTGCGTCGTCAGAACCGTCTCGCTGTTGCGAATCAGCGCGAGTGTCTGAGGCAGAGTGTCGAGACCGGACTGCGAGAGACCGGACAACGAATCGGCCAGGACCTGAATGTCCTCACCCTTGCCGTTGAACGCGGCACCGAGTTCGACGGCGACGGTGTGGAGTGCGTCGACCGGCACGGACTTGACCAAGCCGTTTGCACTGGTCAACACATCCTCGATCGGGATCGGAGTTGTGGTGTCCCCCACCGCAATCACCGACCCGTCCTCGAGGAAAGGTCCCTGATCGGTATCGGGCTGAAGATCGACGTACTGCTCACCGATGGCGGAGCGGTTAGCCACGACGGCACGGGCCGACGAGGGAATCTCCGGAGCACTGTTGTCGATCTTCAGGTCGACCTGAATTCCGTCCTCGGTCAACGACATGTCGCCCACTCGGCCGACCGGAACGCCGCGGTACGTCACTTCGGCGTTGGTGAAAATTCCACCGGACGTGGCCAATTCGGTCTTGACCGTGTACTGCCCGAACCCCATGAGGTTGTCCAGACGCACGTACTTGGCACCGACGTAGATGAGACCCAGAAGCGCAACCAAGACAAAGCCGACTAGCTGCCATTTGACCAGAGCTGATCTCACTGTCCATCACCACCGATTCCGAACTGTTCCAGCATTCCCTGGATGGGGTTGAGCGGATCCGCCGCCGGAGCGGGGGTTGCCGGGTCACCGGCCGTTGTCGCGGGAAGACCGGCGACGACGGGGATCTGCGGCAGGATCGGAGCGATCGGCAGCAGTGACACCGTCGGCCAACCCGGCCGCGGTCCGTTGCCGTTGTAATACGGGTTGGACGGATCGACTACCGGCTTGGGATTGCCGAACTTCGGCTGACGGTATTCCGGTTCACCCTGTCCGACACCAAGACCCGAGAGAGTATTGCCGATCTGCAGGTCGACGCTCAGGAAGAGGTTCACCGAACCACCCTGCGCAATCTTCTCGACACCGTCCGGGAACGGGAAGGTCGGGAGAAAAGGAAGTGCCCCGACGAAGTCGTCACCGGAGTCCGCAAGCGCCTGAAGCGTCGGACGAAGGGCCTGAAGATCAGCGATCAGATCGTCCTTCGACTGCGTGAGGACGTCGGTTCCCACTGTTCCGAGTCGATCCACCTGAGCGAGCATCTGCGTCAACTGCGGACGCTGCTCGTTGAGAACCTGTGTCGCAACGGGCAGTTCCTCGAGAATCTTGCCGATCTTCTCGTTCTGATCGTTGACTCGACTCGACAGCACGTCGAGTCCGTCGAGCGCGCGGGTGATGTCGTCACGCTGCTCGTTGAGTCCACCGATGAGAGTGTTCGCCTGCTCCAGCAGACTCCTCGTCTTGCCTTCGCGGCCGTCGAACGCGGCCCCGAGTTCTTCGACGATGGGCTGCAACTGGCCGACACCGCCGCCGTTGAGGAGCAGCGACAACGCGCCGAGAACCTGCTCGATCTCGGTGGCGTGCCGGGTGCGATCGAGCGGGATCAGATCGCCGTCGGCCAGCTTCGCAGAGTCCGGGCCTGACGGCGGGGCCGACAGCTGGATGAACTTCTCGCCGAGCAGGTTCGTCTGCTCGACCGCGGCAATTGCATTGGCGGGCAGATCAACCGACGAGTCAAGGATGATGCCGACGTCCGCGGTCCATCCGTCCGGTCCGACCGATACGTCGTCGACGCGACCGACAGGAACGCCGTCGACCTTCACAGCGGACTGCGGAACAAGGTCCAGGACATCGTCGAACTGAATGGTCAAGTGCATCGGATCGGATCCCACATCAGGACCGCCGGGAAGCGGGACAGCGTAGATCCCCTCGGACGAGCAGGCGGTTGCCGAGATCAGGACGGCGCACAATCCGGCGCCGACTATCAATGAACGCTTCACTCGCCCTCCCCGTTTCCACTGGTCAGTCGCGGTGACACGACGCCGGGCACAGTGCCCGGAACTACCTGCATCTGTCGTTCGGAACCGGCAAGGATGCCGAAGGGAAGGTTCAGGCCTGCAGCCTGATTGGCTGCGTCGGTCATCGCTGCGACGTTTGCGCACTGGTCGATGGCCGGTTGCATCTGCCGTCCCAACGCCTCGAACCGCGGATCACCAGGCAATAGTTTGCCGAGGTCCATCAACTTGCAGAGCACTCCGGCCGGGTTCTGAAGATCAGGGAACGCCAGACGTGAAGCGAGCACACCTGATTCGGCGTCGTACGAGTTGACCAGGTTGGAGATCGCCAACGGAAGCATGGTGAGCGTGTTGGCCAGGGCTTCCTTGTTGTTCGCCAATGTCTGTGTCGGTTCGACGAGACCCTCGGTTGTCTGGACCAGTTGATCGCGGTTGTCGGCCACGAACTTCGCGACGTCGCCGAGTGCGATCGAGAGCTGATTCAGGGCGGCACCGAGATCGTCGCGTTCACCTGCCAAGAATCCGGTCAGGTCCGACAACTGAGTGTTGAACTGACGCACCTGCTGATCGTTGGCCGCGAGCGCACCCACGAACGTATCGAGGTTCTTGATGGTGAGCGAGATGTTGTCACGCGAATCGTTCAGCGTCCGTGCGGCATCCGAGAGGTTGGTGATGCTGTCCCCCAACGCTTCACCGTTGCCTTCGAGGTTGGCCGCGCCGGCCTCGACGAAATCGGACAGCGCACCGTTCTTGTTGGCACCTTCGGGACCGAGTGCCGACGCGAGTTCGTCGATGCTGGAGTACAACTGGTCGACCTCGACGGGCGTCGCCGTCTTCTCGAGCGGAATGACTGCACCGCTGGACATCTTGTCGCCGCCGGTGAAGACCGGAGTCAACTGGATGTAACGGTCGGCAACCACCGAAGGAGTGATCTGTGCGGCGCTGGCGCCGGCGGGGATGTCGATCCCACGATCGACACGCAACTCGACCTTGACCTGATCTCCCTGAGGTTCGACGGATTCGACGGTGCCGACCTTGACACCGAGAACACGAACGTCGGAACCGTCGTAGATACCCACCGACTTGTCGAAGTAGGCGGTGATCTTGGTCGTTCCGGCGCGCGTGAACACCCACCACAGTGCGCCACCGATGACGAGTAACCCGATCAGAACAGCGGCGATGATCGCGACCGAACGCTTCTTGGAGCCGCTTCCAGTGTCAGCCATCAGTTGCCTCCCAACGTACGAACGGGGTCACGGTAGCCCGGAATATCCGGCAGACCCGGCGGAAGGAGGTTCACGACGACCTGGTCGAACCAACGGCCGTTGCCGACCACGTTGGCGTACAGCCGAATGAAGGGTTCGTAGAGCTTCAGTGCCTTGTCCAAGTTCTCGTTGTTGGCCTTCAAGATGTCGATGACGCCGTTGAGCTGCGTCAACGCCGGCCCGATTGCCGCCTCGTTGTCGCGAACGAGACCGGTGAGCTGCTGCGAGACTCGCTGAGTTCCGGTGAGCAACTGCGAAATCGCCTGCTGACGATTGTTGAGCTCCTGCACCAGAAGTCCGCCGTCTCGGATGAGCTGCGTGAATTCCTTGTTGCGATCAGCAAGGATCTGGGACGTCTTCCCGGTCGCGTCGAAAAGCTTCTGCAAGTCCTGATCGCGGCTCGCGATCGTCTGGGACAACCGGCTGACACCGTCGAGCGAGGCTCGCACGTCGCCAGGTGTCTCGGAGAAGGCTTGGGACAACGTCTCCATGCTCTTCGCCAACTGGTCGGTGTCGATGTCGCCGACCGTGTCCGCCGCGGCCGAGAAAGCCTGAACGACGTCGTACGGAGACGTGGTGCGCTCGAGCGGGATCCGGTCCTTGGGATCGAGGTTGTCGGTTCCGCGCGGATCGAGTGCGAGGTACTTCTGTCCCAGAATCGTCTTGATCTGGATGGACGCCGAAGTTTGATCGCCGACCCACGCGTCGCTGACCTTGAAATCGACGAGTACACGATCTCCGTCGAGATCGACGGAGGTGACCTTTCCGACTTTCACTCCGGCGATACGAACCTCGTTGCCGGGCTTGAGCCCGGCGGCTTCGGAGAACTCCGCGGAGTAGGACGACCCTGCCCCCACGAACGGAAGCGAATCGAGGAAGAATGCTGACAAAGTGGCCAACAGCACCACGAAAATACCGATGGCTCCGGCCATTGCCGGACTGCGACGTTTACTCATCGACCTTGCAACTCCCTCATACCGTCTTGAGTGCATCGCGTGGCGGCATTGGTGTAGATCGGCTGGTTGACCGTCGGCAGGCCGGTGGGCAGATTCAGCGACGCAGACTGTCCGGGACCGGCGACGATGTCGATTCCACACAGGTAGAACTGGAACCAGGAACCGTAACTCGCGACGCGAGCGAGCTTGTCGAGCTTGACCGGCAAGGTCTCGAGCACCGCATTCACGTCGTCACTACGACGGTTGAGTGTGGTCGCCAAGGTGTTGAGTGCCGTGATCGAGCCCTGGATCGACGGCCGCGTCGGCTCGAGCAGATCGGCTGTCGCGTCGGTCAGGCCGGCGAGTGAGGTGACGGCCGAACCGACCACACCACGCTCGTTGGCCAACCCGGTGACCAGTTGCTGGGTGTTGACGATCAGCGAATCGAGGTTCTTGTCATTTGCGTTGACGGTGTCGAGAACGTCGTTGAGGTTCTTGATCACCGCGCCGATGACAGCGTCCTTGTCGGCAACGGTGTTGGTCAGGCTCGCGGTGTTGCGTACGAGCTCACTGATAGTTCCCGACTCACCCTGGAAGACCTGGATGATCTGGTACGACAGCTTGTTCACGTCGTCGGCGCTCAGAGTGGTGAACAGCGGCTTGAAGCCGTTGAAGAGCGTCGTGAGGTTGACCGCCGGGCGCGTCTGCGCCAGCGGCAAGGTGTCGCCGCCGGTGATCTTCTTGCCCTGGCTACCTTCACCTTGTGAAAGCGAGATGTACCGCTGCCCCACCAGGTTGCGGAACCGGATCGTGGCGATGGAACTCGCCGGCAACCAATCACGGTCGGACACCGAGAACTGCACCTCGGCCTGGTTGTCGTTGACGATGGCGATCTTCTCGACCTGCCCGACACGAACTCCGGCAATGCGTACCTCGTCGCCCTCGTTCAGCGAGGTGACGTCGGAGAAGACGGCGTTGAACTTGGTACCGCCACCGCCTCCGAGGTTGGCGATACTGGCTGCCAGCAGTCCTGTCGCCAGGACCGTCACCACCACGAAGATGATGAGCTTTGTCAGCGGAGCTGCGAGTCCTCTCATTGGACGCTCACCTCCGCACCGGCGAATGCCGGAGCACTGACCATTGTGGTCCACGCCGGAACGTCGTCCGGCGCAACACCGTTGGCCTGTCCGTAGATCACCTTCAACGTATCCTCTTCGAGTCGCGAGCCCGCGTAGCCGGCCTGCTGTGCAGGACCACTGTTGTTGGTCGAGAAGAGCTGCGGTCCGGAGCCCTCGGGTGCGGGCAGGAATTCCATGGTCGCGGGTCCTGGGTTGCGGGACGGCACCTGGTAGGAACCGTCACCGTACGACCCGCCGGGGTACTGCGGGAACGGGCGACCGGGCTCGGTGACGTTGTCGTAGCAAACCGGGCCGCGGTTGTCGACGAGCCGGGGCTCGTCCTGGTTGGGCAGGTAGCGGCCCTTGGGGTTCACGATCTGAATACTCGCACGCACACCGGGATTGGGCGCGTCGGTGGACAGAATCTTGGCCGCTTCCGGAGCAGTGTCCGAGAAGCCCTTGAACGTGCACCCGAAGGTCGGCGAGTACTGCGCCAACAGCTGGAGCGCTTCGGTCGAATCTGCAGCCAGCGTGATGATCGAGGACGAGTTCGTCTCGAGGAATGCTGCTGTGTTCGACGAGGTCGCGGTGAGCGACGCCAGCAGTGTCCGCAACTGATCCTGCTTCTGCACCACCGTGTTACCCGTGGTCCGCAGATTGTCGAGAGCGTTGACCAGATCGGGCGCAGCGTCCGAGTACGTCTGGGAGAAGTCCGCGAACTTACGCAGATCCTCTTGCACGGCAGGTAGTTCGGTGTTGACGCCGCGGAAGATCTCTTCGAGACGATCGACGGTCAAACCGAGCTCGGCACCGCGTCCCGTCAGGCCCTGAGCGAGAGACCCGAGAGTGTTCGCCAGATCCTGCGGCGGAATGGCCTGCAGGAGTGGGAGCAGCCCGTCCAGAACGTCACCGACCTCGACAGCGTTGCCGCTCTTGTCCTGGTGAATCACCGTTCCCGCGGAAATCGGGGTCGCGGTGGTTCCCTCCGGAATGATCAGGGAGACGTATCGCTCACCGAACAGCGTCTTCGGAAGCAGACGTGCCGTGACGTTGGACGGAATCAGATCAGCCTTGTCCGGTTCGATCGCGAGGACCGACGTGACCTGGCCGTCTTTCGTCGACGCGGACCGCACCTCGCCCACCAGCAGCCCACGGACCTTGACGTCCGCGTTGGGCGGCAAAGCATTTCCGACGGTGTCGGTCACGAGGTCGATCTTCACGACGTCCTTGAACGTCTTGTTGAAAGTTCCGATGGTGAAGGCCAGGAACAAGGCCAACACCACGAAGAACACGAGTCCGAGCACACGGCGGCGCAGGACTGACGGAGCCTCGATCATCCGGCCACCCTCACTGTCGTCGTGGTGCCCCAGATTGCGAGGCTGAGGAAGAAGTCGAGAACGGCGATCGTCACGATGGCGGCGCGAACAGCGCGGCCGACGGCCACGCCCACGCCTGCGGGACCACCCGAGGCGTGGAAACCGTAGTAGCAGTGGATCAGGATCAGCACGAAGGCGAAGACCAGGACTTTCGCAAACGAATACAGCACGTCCTGCGGTGGCAGGAACAGGTTGAAGTAGTGGTCGTACGAGCCCGTCGACTGCCCGTTGAACACCGTACTGATCACTCTGGAGGCGAGGTACGCCGCAAGCAGACCCACGATGTACAGCGGGATGACGGCGACGAAGCCGGCGATCATGCGCGTCGTGACCAGGAACGGCACCGAAGGCACCGCCATGACCTCGAGTGCGTCGATCTCCTCGGAGATTCGCATGGCGCCGAGCTGAGCTGTGAATCCACAACCCACCGTGGCCGAGAGCGCGAGGGCCGCAACGATCGGAGCGATCTCACGGGTGTTGACGTAGGCGGAGAGGAAGCCGGTCAGAACCGAGCTACCCAACTGCTCGAGGGCGGCGAAGCCCTGAAGACCGACGACGACACCGGTGAATCCCGACATCATCGCGATGACGCCGATCGTTCCGCCGATGACTGCGAGCGCACCGCTACCGAACGTCACTTCGGCGAGCAGCCGAAGCGTCTCCTTCCGGTACCGGTGCAGGGTGCGCGGAGTCCACGCGATTGCGCGCGCGTAGAACGACATCTGCTCGCCCGCGCGGTCCAACGCGTTCAATGGAATCTTGGCAACTTTGCGGCTCTTCAGCAGGAACTGATCGCCGCGGCCTCGTGCGATGGTCATTTAGGTCAAGATCCCTTCGCCGGCACGATCTGGAGGTACACCATCGTCAGAATCAGATTGGCGAAGAACAACAGCAGGAACGTGATGACGACGGCCTGGTTCACCGCCTCACCGACGCCCTTGGGGCCACCGGACGGGTGAAGTCCCTTGTACGCGGAGATCACACCTGCGATGACACCGAACACCGCGGCTTTGATCTCACCGCTCCAAATGTCCGGTAGCTGCGCAAAAGCTGAGAACGACGAGATGTAGGCACCGGGGTTACCGCCCTGCAGGATCACGTTGAAGAAGTAGCCGCCCGCGATACCGACCACGGACACCAGTCCGTTGAGCAGTACAGCGATCAGCACCATCGCGAGTACTCGCGGAACCACCAGGCGCTGAATCGGATTGATTCCGAGGACTTCCATCGCGTCGATCTCTTCGCGGATGGTTCGTGAACCGAGGTCGGCCGTCACGGCCGATCCGGCCGCACCGGCGACCAGCAACGCTGTCACCAGAGGGCTACCCTGCTGGATCACCGCCAGGACGCTGGCCGCGCCGGTGAACGATTCTGCACCCAACTGCTTGATCAGCGAACCGGTCTGCAGTGAGACGACGGCGCCGAAAGGAATGGCTACCAATGCCGTCGGCAAAATCGTCACGCTGGCGATGAACCAGGCCTGCTCGATGAACTCACGGAACTGAAATGGACGCCGGAACGTATTCCTAACGACGTCGACAAACAGTTCGACGATGTTTCCGGCCTGAGTTAATGCTCCGTTGACCGGACTCAGAACCGAGTTGCGGGTAACCCCCATCCGATATGCCTACCCTTGCCCGTGTGTCGTGTTTCCGTAGGGATCGCCCTCGTATGCAGGAATGACCTGCGTGTCTTGCGAGTTGTCGTTCCACTCCCCCTGATAGCCGCTCGCTTCGGCGTACTGGGGATCGTACTGCCCAGTTCCGTCAACCTCGTCCAGGCTGTCCTGAATTGCCGCCTGAGCGTTAGCTGGGAGGGTGTGCATGATCTGGCGGACGCGCTCCTGGCGACGACGAACAGCCTGACGCTCCGGGTTTCCGGGGGTGGCCTTCATCTGCGGCACGATGCCCTCGACGTCGTCGACACCACCGGCGTGGTGACCGGCGTCGACGAGCGCCTGCTCGTGCGCCATCTGCGCCTCGTCCTTCTCCTCCGACATACCGATCGGACCGATCATCGTTCCGTTGAGGAACTGCTTGACGACGGGTTCGTCCGAGGTGAGAAGCACCTCACGAGGACCGAACATCACCAACTGGCGACGGAAGAGCATGCCGATGTTGTCCGGCACCGTGCGCGCGAGGTTGATGTTGTGCGAGACGATCAGAATCGTCGCGTCGGACTGCGCGTTGATGTCGATCAGGGTCTGGCTGATGTACGTCGTACGCACCGGGTCCAGACCGGAGTCCGGCTCGTCGACGAGGATGATCTCGGGATCGAGAACGAGTGCACGCGCCAGACCGGCACGCTTGCGCATACCGCCGGAGATCTCGCCGGGGAGCTTGTCCTCGGCGCCGACCAGACCGGTGAGGTCCAACTTCTCCATCACGATCTTGCGGATATCGGATTCCGACTTCTTGGTGTGCTCACGAAGCGGGAAGGCGATGTTGTCGTACAAGTTCATCGAGCCGAACAGAGCGCCGTCCTGGAACAGAACGCCGAACAGTTTGCGGATCTCGTAGAGCTCCTTGGAGGAGCACTGCAGGATGTCCGTGCCGTCGATGACGATGGAGCCTTGTTCAGGGCGGAGCAGTCCGATCAGGGACTTCAGGAACACCGACTTACCGGTACCCGAAGGCCCGAGCAGTGCACTGACCTCACCCGCGGGAAGTGTCAACGACACGTCCTGCCAAATCCTCTGCGACCCGAAAGACTTTGTCAGTCCTTGTACCGCTACCTCGACTCCCACCATTACCTCCGCGACGTCCGTTGCATGCATGCACCCGTGTGGGTTGGGTCACTCTATCGCATGGGAGTGGTACCCGTGACTGCGAATACTACTAACGAGTAGGGAAGAAGCATAATTCAGGTCACAGCCTAGTTCGGACACCCCTCCCACCTGCATGGATTCCGACATATCGCCCGCGAAAAAAGTTCAAAAAAAGAGGGCCACTCCCCGTGGGGAGTGGCCCTCTTCGTTACTACTCGCGAAGAGCAGCGGGAAAACCGTCTTACTTGATGACGATCTTTGCGCCGGCAGCTTCGAGCTTTTCCTTGGCAGCCTCTGCGGCGTCCTTGGCAACCTTCTCGAGGATGGCCTTCGGAGCGCTCTCGACGAGGTCCTTGGCTTCCTTCAGGCCGAGGCCGGAAACGACCTCACGGACGACCTTGATGACCTGGATCTTCTTGTCGCCAGCCGACTCGAGGACGACGTCGAACTCGTCCTGCTCTTCAGCAGCTTCTGCGCCGGCAGCCGGTGCGCCTGCAGCGGCGACGGCGACGGGAGCAGCAGCGGTGACCTCGAAGGTCTCCTCGAATGCCTTAACGAACTCCGAGAGCTCGAGGAGGGTGAGCTCCTTGAACTGGTCCAACAACTCTTCGGTGCTGAGCTTCGCCATTGTGGCGGTCCTTCCTGTAAGTCCCATGTCGCTGATCCGCGACCGGGCGGGGTTATAGCAGTGATGCGCGGGTGCGGATCAGCTTTCGGCTTCGGCCTCGGCCGGAGCCTCGGTGGCAGCCTCTGCGGGGGCCTCTGCGGCTCCGCCTTCTGCGGCCTTCTTCTCCTGCAGTGCAGCAGCCAAACGGGCAAACTGCGAAGCGGGAGCATTGAACAGGCCTGCGGCCTTTGCCAAGTTGCCCTTCATCGCGCCGGCAAGCTTTGCCAACAGGATTTCGCGGGATTCGAGATCCGCGATCTTGTTGACCTCTTCCACGGACAGCGCAGCGCCGTCCATGTAGCCGCCCTTGATGATGAGCGCCTTGTTGTCCTTAGCGAAGTTCTTCAGAGCCTTCGCAGCGTCGACCGGTTCGCCCTTGATGAATGCAATGGCGGTCGGACCAACGAACAGGTCATCAAGGCCCTCGATGCCAGCCTCTGCGGCGGCACGCTTGACCAGGGTGTTCTTGGCGACGGAGTAGGTGGCACCTTCTCCGAGAGCGCGTCGCAGTGTCGTGATGTTGCCAACCGAAAGGCCACGGTATTCCGTGACCACAGCGGCGGTCGAACCCTTGAACTGCTCGGTGATTTCCGCAACTGCGGAAACCTTCTCAGGCTTTGCCATACTTCGCCTCCTCTCGTGAGCGTCGTTGTCCCACTCAGGAACCGCTGCACCTCATCGGGGATGAACCCGAGAAGACACAGCCCGCGACATGCAAAACGCCCCGGGCGCAAGCGCACGGGGCGTACAGAGGAAACATGAAGAAGAGGCTTACGAATCAGCGTAACGATGCAACGCAAAGCAGTGCACAACCAGGCAAACTGTAGAACCACTACATCAAGCTATCCCCCTACCTCGTTCACCTACGTGGGCCGCCGGGCACTCCCGGACTTTCAACCACACTCATCACTGAGCGCAATCACCAACGGTCTTGGGTAGAACATGATTTTGGGGTGAAGTTCATATCCAGCACTGAACTCCGCGTCGAAGACTACCTGACTGCTCGCTGCATAACCAAATCGGGTTCGTCACGCCCCGCTTCTTCACGCACCTATAGCCCTGGCGATCTTGTGCTCGATCTCCGCCCGAGCACGATCCGGCAAGACAAGGAGTCCGTCGAGTTCCTTGTGTGCCTTCCTGTAAGCGCTCTGACGTTCCTGCGGCGTCGCGCCCTCGTCCATGGCCAGTCGCAACAGACGCTGCGCTCGTACCAGGCGTTCTTGTTCGTCGAGGGTGAAGCCGCTGCGTCGGCGGCGCTTGGCTTCCGCTTCCGCGATTTCGAAGGCGATCGCGTAAGCGTGCACCGACTCGCGGTACTCGGTTTGTGCCTGCTGGTTACCGATCATCGTCTCCGGATTGCCTGGTCGGAGGAGATCGGCACGATATTTGGCTCGATGAAAATCGGCGGTCAATGGCTCGCGCATGTCCGTCATCATCGGGGTGTCGAGCAGCGTGACCGGGTCGAGCTCGTACGAGAACCATCTTGCGTCGACTTCGTCGTGCTGCTCGACGGCTTTCACCAGCTCGCGACGCTGCGTGTCTTCGTCGGCGTGATGTTGTGCGTTGGCTTGCGCGATGGCGACCTTGGTCTGCTGTTTGAGCCGGAAACGCTCCTGCCGGCGCTCGATCCGCCTTTCGTTGGCAACCGCGACACCTTTCAGCGCCCCACCGATGGTGCCGCCGAAAACGAACAGCAGCCACCAGAAATTTCCGAGGAACTGGAACGCTTCGTGCATACACCCGATGATGCCATCGCTAGATCGATACCACCGCTGGACCGGATACCACCGGCGGGGATCACTCCCTCACGAAACAGACAAGAAGGCCGGCAGGGAGTGATCCCTGCCGGCCTTCTTGTTCGTATGCGGACTGCTTACGCGTCTGCAGCATCCTCGAGGAGGTTGCGAGTACGGTTCGGATCCACCGGGATGCCCGGACCGGTGGTGGTCGAGACCGTGATCTTCTTCACGTAGCGGCCCTTGGCCGACGAGGGCTTCGCACGCAGGATCTCGTCCAGGGCTGCGCCGTAGTTCTCCACCAGCTTCTCATCGTCGAACGATGCCTTGCCGATGACGAAATGCAGGTTGGCCTGCTTGTCGACGCGGAAGTTGATCTTTCCGCCCTTGATGTCGTTGACAGCCTTGGTGACATCCGCCGTGACGGTGCCCGTCTTCGGGTTCGGCATCAGGCCACGCGGTCCGAGGACACGGGCGATGCGGCCGACCTTGGCCATCTGATCAGGAGTCGCGATTGCGGCGTCGAAATCGACCCATCCACCCTGGATGCGCTCGATCAGGTCTTCTGCACCGACTACGTCAGCGCCTGCAGCCTCTGCTTCTGCTGCCTTCTCGCCAACAGCGAACACGATGACGCGAGCGGTCTTACCGGTGCCGTGGGGCAGGTTGACCGTTCCGCGGACCATCTGGTCAGCCTTACGGGGGTCGACGCCCAGACGAACTGCAACCTCAACGGTTGCATCCATCTTGGTGGACGACGTCTCCTTGGCGAGCTTTGCAGCCTGAAGCGGGCTGTAGAGCTTGTCTGCGTCGATCTTCTCAGCGGCGGCGAGGTACGCCTTGCTGCGCTTTGCCATTTGTTCTGTCCTTACTTATCACTGCAGTGAGTTACTTGGTGCAGTGGTGAATGGTTCAGTTGTGGTCGGGGCCTGGCCGGCCCTCCCACGTAATGCTGTGGAGCGGGCTACTAGCCCTGGACCGTGATGCCCATGGAGCGAGCGGTGCCGGCGATGATCTTCGCGGCCTGCTCGATGTCATTGGCATTGAGGTCTTCAGCCTTGGTCTTCGCGATTTCGCGCACCTGATCCATGGTCACCGAGGCAACCTTGGTCTTGTGCGGTTCGCCGGAGCCCTTGGCGACGCCGGCTGCCTTGAGGAGCAGCTTGGCGGCGGGAGGGGTCTTCAGCTTGAAATCGAAGGTCCGGTCTTCGTAGACCGAGATCTCGACCGGCACAACATTGCCGCGCTGGGACTCAGTCGCCGCGTTGTAGGCCTTGCAGAACTCCATGATGTTCACGCCGTGCTGACCGAGCGCGGGACCCACGGGAGGTGCAGGGTTAGCCTGACCTGCCTGGATCTGCAGCTTGATGAGCCCGGCGAGCTTCTTCTTCTTTGGGGGCATCTCTAGTTCCTAGTTTCTAGCTTGGGTGTGTGTCTTGCGTCGAACAAATTGCAAGTTTTGGGGTGGTCAGATCTTCGCGACCTGGTTGAAGTTGAGCTCAACCGGGGTTTCACGACCGAAGATCGACACGAGAACCTTGAGCTTCTGCTGCTCGCCGTTGACCTCGCTGATGCTGGCCGGAAGGGTTGCGAACGGACCGTCCATGACGGTGACCGACTCGCCGACCTCGAAGTCGACCTCGATGAGGGGCTTGCCGAAGGACTCGGACGGTGCCTCGCCTGCTGCGACGGCGGCCGCTGCAGCCTGCTGCTTCTTCTGCTCCTGCTGCGGGAGCAGGAACTTGACGACCTCGTTGAGGGTCAGCGGCGAGGGACGCGACGTTGCACCGACAAAACCGGTGACACCAGGCGTGTTGCGCACTGCGCCCCACGACTCGTCGTTGAGCTCCATGCGAACGAGGATGTATCCGGGCAGAACCTTGCGGTTGACCTGCTTGCGCTGGCCGTTCTTGATCTCGGTGACCTCTTCGGTGGGAACTTCCACCTGGAAGATGTAGTCACCGACGTCGAGGTTCTGAACGCGAGTCTCGAGGTTGGTCTTGACCTTGTTCTCGTAACCGGCGTACGAGTGGATGACGTACCAGTCACCCGGGGCGCGGCGCAGCGCAGCCTTGAGTTCGGCAACGGGATCCTCGACCTCGAGTTCGGCGGCGGGAGCGGCCTCGTCGGAGTTCTCGGCATCGTCGGAGATGACGTCCTCGGTCGCTGCAGCGTCTGCATCAGTGCCTTCGGCAACGTCTGCATCGGTGCCTTCGGCAACCACGACGTCTACTTCGGCTGCCGCCTCGGCAGAAACACGCTCTTCGGCCAAAGCCTCATTCGTGTCGTTCTCGGGGGTGCTCACTGGGGCACTCGCTTCCTCTCGTTACTCGGACCCGGGTCGGGTCTTGTCGCGCTCGCAGGCAAAGACGCCCGACTGCTACGGCGATCAGCCGAACAGCCAGGTGACACCCTTGATCACAGCGATATCGACGCCGCTGATGAAAGCGACCATGAAGACCACGAACGTCAGCACGACGCTGGTGTAGGTGATCATCTGCTTGCGGTTCGGCCAGATGACCTTACGGAGTTCTGCGATGACCTCGCGGAAGAATTTGCGCAGGCGCTTGAAGATGTTGTCTTTCTTCGCCTTGGGCTTCTTGCCGGGGTTCGTTGCAGTCGGCTTGGCCGATGATGTCCGGGATGCCGTCCGTGCCGGAGTCTTCACGGTGGACGCGCTGACCGAGGCGCCGCGTGCAGCGCGCTTGCCGGTCGGCTTGTTGGAAACCCCACTGGATGCGGAGGGGGCCTCGTCGGCACCGTCCTTGTCCAGCGACAGATCGGAACGCGTAGTCGCGTCAGCTGCAGTGTCGTCGACACCGGTCGAATCGGCAGACGGTGAAGTCTCCGCATCCGAAGTGTCGGCGTCGCGCTTGGCGCGCTCCTCGCTCACGTCGTTCCTCTCAGTCGCTGGCATCCGGGGGCAGGGGCGACAGGACTTGAACCTGCAACCTGCGGTTTTGGAGACCGCTGCTCTGCCAGTTGAGCTACGCCCCTTTGGTTGACCTCGACAGGTAGACCCTGCCTGAATCAACCGTTCTGCGATCACACAACATACGCGCTACCCGAGGTGAATGCCTTGCAACATTCAGGGCAGCGCGCAGCGCTGAGGAATCCCAGAAATCTCAGTGTACTTCAAAGCCCCGGAACAAACACAATCCGCCCTGCGATCAGGCTAGACGGACCGTGGCAGTGGCACGACCGAAGATCTTCTTACCTTCGGACTTGGCCACGATTGCCAGTACTGCGGTCTTGCTTTCTTCGTCGACCGACTTCACCTTGGCGGTGAAATCGATCTCGGCAGCCTTGTCGGCCGCCACGATGACCGGGCTCGTGAACCGTACGTTGTACTCGGTCACTGCGCCCGGATCTCCCAGCCATTCGGTGACGTAACCGGCACCGATGCCCATGGAGAGCATGCCGTGCGCAACCACGTCCGGCAAGCCGGCAAGTCGTGCAACCTCGTCGCTGAAGTGAATCGGGTTCGGATCTCCCGAGACACCGGCATAGTTGGCGAGGTTTCCGCGTGTCAGAGTCACGGACTTCTCGGGGAGAAGTTCGCCGACACTCACGTCGGAGAATTTACGAAGCGACATGCATCATCACGTCCTTGACTGCGTGGGCGATGTTCTCGTCCACTTCCCCACCGGTTCGAGCGACAAGCGTTGTCCACGTGGTGACAACTGCCTCGTCGTTCTGATCGGTGATGATGTTCTTGGTCACGATGATGTCGCTACCTGCGGCCTGCCTGAACGAATCCAGGAAGACATCGCAGAAGAGTCGGTCACCGACCTGCATGGGCTTGTGCAGCACCAAACGCTGATCGGTCTGAAGAATCTGACTCAAGTCGTAGCCAGTGACGATCTCTTCGAACAGACGTCGCTGAGCAATGGCACCCACGATTGCGACAAAAGTGATGGGAGCGATCAGACCGTCGTATCCGAGGCCTTTGGCTGCCGACTCGTCGTAGTGCGCGGGATGCGCGTCCTGGACGGCGCGAGCGAACTCGCGCACCTTCTCGCGTCCGACCTCGTAGAAGTCTTCGACACGATAGTGATGACCGACCATCTGGACGGCATGAGCGGCCGGGTCCGTAGGGACCTCGGCCGCTGCCTGGTTCTCTTGCAAATCTGTCACGCGGTGAGACTCTCTTCTAGCTAGGACCCGAAGACGCAGGCCCGGAGAGGGTCTTCCGCGAAAATCGTCGTCCGGTTAAGGACTTACTACTTCGACTCGCGGTGCGACTGGTGGGTTCCGCAGTTGGGGCAGAACTTCTTGAGCTCCAGGCGATCGGGGTCGTTGCGCCGATTCTTCTTGGTGATGTAGTTGCGGTGCTTGCATACCTCGCAGGCCAAGGTGATCTTGGGCCGAACGTCGGTCGAGGAGGCCACGGGATGCCTTCTTTCGGGTGTATCTGATTACGAGCAATCAGGGTGGATCATGCATATTGTGTAGCGGTGACCGGACTTGAACCGGCGACGCAACGATTATGAGTCGTTTGCTCTACCAACTGAGCTACACCGCCTCGGTGTCGAGTGTCGCGCGGAAAGCACGGCACCACAATCCAGCGAGCCCCCTAACGGAATCGAACCGTTGACCTTTTCCTTACCATGGAAACGCTCTACCGACTGAGCTAAGGGGGCGTGGCTCAGGAGTGCGTTGCCGCTCTCTTGAAGCCTCCGAAAGATTACACACGAACGAGCGCCAGCACCAAATCCGCTGGTCATCGGGGCAAAAATGGTGCCGGAGCCCATTCTTGCACCGATCGGGGCCTGTGGCGAGGGCTTTGCGAGAACCAACTTGGCCCCGCACTCCCCCGGAGTCCTCCCCGAGCCGCAGCAGGTACGCGTCACCTGCCATCCGTCGACATCGGAACAAGCACAAAAAAGTCAGCCCCGATTCTCGGAAAGAGAATCGGGGCTGACTTGGTGTGGCAGATGTAGGATTCGAACCTACGTAGGCATAAGCCGACGGATTTACAGTCCGCTCCCATTGGCCGCTCGGGCAATCTGCCGTGCTTGCACCAGGCTTCGATCCGGCGCATTCGCAAGTATATCGCGACGTGCGGCGGCCGAAAACGGCTTCCTCGGTGCGGTGAGAAGAATACAACGAACACACCCCCATTTTGCAAACCGGGTGGTAACGGGCGGTGCCGACCCGATAACGTCGAGGTGTCCACCGGTATGGAAGGTGGGCGGAACTCGATGTTCGTGAACTACCGGAAAGCGGGAGTGTGAAGTGGCTGATTCGTCCTTCGACGTGGTGAGCAAAGTAGACCGTCAAGAGGTGGACAACGCTCTGCATCAGGCTGCCAAGGAGTTGACCACGCGTTTCGACTTCCGAAACACGGGAGCGTCGATCGAGTGGTCTGGTGAAGAGACGATCACGTTGAACGCCGACACCGAGGAGCGACTGCTGGCCGCCCTCGACGTGTTCAAGGAGAAGCTGATCCGTCGTGACATCTCACTGAAGGCATTCGATGCCGGCGAGCCGGCGCAGTCCGGAAAGATCTACAAGCTGTCCGGAACCTTGGTCCAGGGCATCACCAGCGAGAACGCGAAGAAGATCACCAAGAAGATCCGCGACGAGGGTCCCAAGGGCGTCAAGGCGCAGATCCAGGGTGAAGAGCTTCGGGTGAGCAGCAAGAAGCGCGACGACCTCCAGGGTGTCATCTCCCTGCTCAAGGGTGAGGACTTCGGGATCGCCCTGCAGTTCGTGAACTACCGGTAGTAGGGGCTGCGCCCCTGTGCGCGGTTAAGGAGTCCTGGGACTACCTGACCGCGCACAGGGGCCGAAGGCCCTACATCCCCGCCATCTTCTCCAACCGCTCGATCCGGTCCGCCATGGGCGGATGCGTCGAGAACAGCTTGCTCACCTTGTCCCCCGCTCTGAAGGGGTTGGCGATCATCAGGTGGGACTGCGCCGCGAGCTTGGGCTCAGGCGGCAACGGCGCGGCTGCGACGCCAGACTCGAGCTTGCGCAGCGCCGACGCCAACGCCAGCGGGTCACCGGTGAGCTCGGCTCCCGATTGATCCGCCTGGTACTCGCGAGAGCGCGAGACGGCCAGCTTGACCACGGTTGCCGCGATCGGTCCCAGCAGGGAGACGAGCAGCAGCGCGATCGGATTGCTTCCCTGCCCGTTCCCTCGGCCACCGAAGATGCTCGCGTACATGGCGAAGTTGGCCAGGCCCGAGATGACGCTGGCCATCGCGCCGGCCACGGACGAGATCAAAATGTCCCGGTTGTAGACGTGAGAGAGTTCGTGCCCGAGCACGGCACGCAGTTCGCGTTCGTTCAGGATCTGCATGATGCCGCTGGTCACGCACACCGCGGCGTGCCGAGGGCTACGACCGGTGGCAAACGCGTTCGGGGCGTTCGTGGGGCTGATGTACAGCCTGGGCATCGGTTGGTGCGCCGTCGTGGCGAGTTCGCGCACGATCCGGTAGATCGCCGGTGCCTCGACCTCGGTGATGGGCTGGGCGCGCATCGATCGAAGCGCCAGCTTGTCGCTGTTGAAGTACAGGTATGCATTCATGCCGACGGCAAAGAGTACGGATCCCCACAGAAGCATCGGGCTGTTGAACAGCGAGCCGATGAAGACGATCAGCGCCGACATCCCCACCAACAACCCGAATGTCTTCGCACCGTTCGCGTAGCCGTGCAAACCGCTCACCTCTTGCCTCGCCGGAGCCGAAGGCTCACCCGAACTCCCCGGCGTGTGCACCGGTTCTGTTCAGTCAACGAAGGACAGGGCCATCAGGGTTCCCACCCAGAGCTCGTCGGGGTTTCCCCCCGGAAGCCCCGATTCGTCGAGGTGTCAGCCGACTCGTTCGATCGTGTAGTCCACGAGACGAACCAGCGCTTCGTTTGCAGGCCCCTGGGGCAGTTCGGCCAACTGAGCCTTGGCCGCGACGGCGTACTCGCCCAGCTTTGCCTTCGCCTTGACCATGCCCGGCGAACGCTCGAGCAGTTCGAGGGCTTCTTCTACCAGGGCGTCTTCGGTTACCGGACCCGCGAGCAGCTCGCGCAGACGATCTGCGTCGGCCCCTTCTTCGCGGAATGCGTACAGGACGGGCAGGGTGTGGACGCCCTCACGCAGGTCGGTGCCGGGCGTCTTGCCGGACTGCGCCGAGACGGACGAGATGTCGATGATGTCGTCGGAGATCTGGAACGCGGTGCCGACGGCATCACCCAGGCGCTCGAGGCGCTCGATGTGAGCTGCGTCGGCGCCGGAGAAGGTGCCGCCGAAGCGTCCCGAGGCAGCGATCAGCGAACCGGTCTTCTCCCACACGACCTTGAGGTAGTGCTCGACCGGATCCTGCTCCTTCTTGACGCCGATCGTCTCGCGCATCTGGCCGGTGACCAGCTCGGCGAAGGTTTCGGCGATGATCCGAACTGCTTCGGGTCCGAGCGTCGACACCAGTCGTGACGCGTGCGCGAACAAGTAGTCGCCGGCCAGGATCGCCACGCTGTTGCCCCAGCGGGCGTTGGCGCTGGGTGCCCCGCGGCGCATGGACGCCTCGTCCATGACGTCGTCGTGATAGAGCGTCGCGAGGTGAACGAGTTCGGTGACGGTCGCTGCGGTGATGATCGACGGATCGTTCGGCACCGGTCCGAGCTGCGCGGTCAGGATCGTGAACAACGGACGGAAGCGCTTTCCACCGGCTCGCGCGAGGTGCAGCGCGGCCTCGGTGAGGAAGTCTTCGCCGTCGGACAGCTCGCTGACCAACAACTCCTCGACATCGGAGAGTCCACCACGCACCACTGCGGCGAGCTGTTCGTCGCCCAGGTCGATGCCTGCAACGACGGTGCTCGATGCGGTTGCGTCGGCAGCAGTCTTTTCGGTGCTCACGATGTCAGTACCCATTCCTGTCGTCAGTGACGGCTCGGTTCCCACGGTAGTGAACCTAGCGGTTCGCACTCGGGACGGCCTCGCCACGGTGGCGATCGCGAGCCTGGGAAGATGTGAGTGTGTCCGTAGAAGAGCAGTCCCCCGTCGTCGATTCGCTTCCGACCGAAACCGACATTGTGGTCATCGGCGCAGGTCCCGCGGGTTCTTCGGCCGCGGCATGGGCCGCCCGCAGCGGCCGAGACGTCGTTCTGGTGGACGCTGCCGTCTTCCCGCGAGACAAGACTTGTGGTGATGGACTCACTCCGCGCGCCGTAGCCGAACTGGATCTCCTCGGCCTCGGCGAGTGGGTTCGGTCACATACGACGAACAAGGGCCTGCGGTTGTCCGGCTTCGGGCAAGAACTCGAACTCGAGTGGCCGGGGACGTCGTTCCCGCCGATCGGCAGTGCGATCCCCCGCACCGAACTCGACGACGCCATTCGCCGGTGTGCCGTCGAATCCGGCGCGGTCATGGTCGAGGGCACCAAGGCAGTGGACGTCGAACTCGACGGCGATCGAGTAGCCGCCGTCGTACTCGCCGGCCCCTCGGGACGCAGCACCCTTCGCTGTCGGACGCTGATCATCGCCGACGGCGTTCGCTCGACGCTCGGCAAGAAGCTGGGACGGCAGTGGCACCGGGACACCGCGTACGGCGTCGCCGCACGCGCGTATGTCGCGACGCCGCGCAGCGCCGACCCGTGGATCACCTCGCATCTGGAGCTGCGGGACGCGGAGGGCACGTTGCAGGCGGGGTACGGCTGGATCTTCCCGCTCGGTACCGGCGAGGTGAACATCGGGGTCGGGACACTGGCGACGTCCAAACGTCCGGCACCAGGTGCCCTGCGACCTTTGCTCGACCTCTACACCGATCAGCGCCGAAGCGAGTGGCAGTGGAGCAGCGAAATACATTCCGTCGCTTCGGCTTTGCTTCCCATGGGCGGCGCCGTCTCCAACATCGCCGGACGCAACTGGGCCGTGATCGGTGACGCCGCAGCGTGCGTGAACCCGCTCAACGGTGAGGGCATCGACTACGGCCTCGAAGGCGGACGCTTGGTGGTCGAAGCGCTCGGCGCCGACGATCTGACGCAGCTGTGGCCGAAGGTGCTGCGGGAGCATTACGGGCAGGCGTTCTCGGTCGCGCGCCGACTCGCAGGACTGCTGACGGTTCCGCAGTTCCTGCCCGCGTCGGGTCCGATTGCGATGCGCTCACGGGCACTGATGACGGTCGCCGTTCGGGTGATGGGAAACCTCGTCACCGACGCCGACGCCGATCTGACGGCGAAGGCCTGGCGGGCGTCAGGGGCCGCGTCGAGAAAGATCGACTCCCGGCCGCTGTTCGGTTGAGCAACTGCTGTGCGCCTTTCTTAACCGCCGGGGGTTAATAAAGGCGCACAGCAGTCAGGCAGTGGCGTAATGCAGCGCCACGATGCCGCCGGTGAGGTTGCGCCACTTGACGTTCTTCCACCCGGCGGCCTCGATCTTGCGTGCCAGCTCTTCCTGGGTCGGCCAGGCGCGGATCGATTCGGCGAGGTAGATGTAGGCGTCGGGGTTGCTGCTGACAGTGCGTGCGACCTGCGGGAGCGCCTTCATGAGGTACTCCATGTAGACCGTGCGGAACGGCCCGAAGACGGGCGTCGAGAACTCGCTGACGACGAGGCGTCCGCCCGGCTTGGTGACCCGGGCGATCTCGCGAAGTCCGGCCTCGAAGTCGGAGACGTTGCGCAGGCCGAAGGAAATCGTCGCGGCATCGAAAACGTTGTCGGCGTACGGCAGGTACATCGCGTCACCTGCGACCATCGGAACTTTGCGCGAGATTCCCGCCTTGAGCATTCCCTTGGAGAAGTCGGTGGCGACGCACCAGGCCCCGGAGCGCCCCAGTTCGACGGTCGAGACACCGGTTCCGGCAGCGAGGTCGAGCACCTTCTCTCCCGGCTTCAGGTCGAGGGCTTCGCGGGTGGCCTTGCGCCAACCCTTGTCCTGGCCGAAGGACAGCACGGTGTTGGTGAGGTCGTACCGCTCCGCGACGTCGTCGAACATCGACGCGACTTCGTGCGGTTGCTTCTCGAGAGTTGCTCGGGTTCCGTGTGTAGTGGCCACACCCGAAACGCTACCAACCCTCGGGCAGCGAGGGCGTTCAGGCTGCTCTGGCACCCGTTCGCCGCCCGAGGCCCTGCACGTCCTCGTAGTGACGGAGCAACTCTTCGCAGATGGCCGGCCAGGTGCGGTGCAGCACCGAGCGCCTCGCTGCGGAGCCGAACTGCACTCGCAGATCACGCTGGCGAAGTGCGTCGACGGCGCTGGGCAGGAGTTCGGTGAACCTGTCCGTCGGCAGGAGGTAGCCGTTGCGGCAATGCGAGATCAGGTCACGGGGGCCACCGGCGTCCGGGCCGACGACGGGCACACCGCTCGCGAGCGCTTCCTGGACCGCCTGGCAGAAGGTCTCGTGCTCGCCGGGGTGAACGAACACGTCCAGGCTGGCGTAAGCGTCAGCAAGCGCGGTACCGCCGAGTTGTCCGGTGAAGATCGCGTCCGGCATCAGTCGCTGCAGATTCTGGCGGTCCGGGCCGTCTCCGACGACGACGATCTGCACACTGGGATCGCCGGCCAGCGCCGCCAACCGTTCGACGTGCTTTTCGGGCGCGAGGCGACCGACGAAGCCGACCACCAGCCGATCACTGTCGCCGATCCAGGACTGGCGCAACCCCGAGCTACGACGCGAAGGCGCGAATCGTTGTGCGTCGACGCCGCGAGCCCACCGGTGCACGCGCGGAATGCCGTGCTCTTCGAGGGCGTCGACCGCCGAGGTGGACGGCGCGAGGGTCCTGTTGCAGCTCTTGTGGATTCGACGGGTCCACGCCCATGCGGCGCGACTGGTGACGCCGAGACCGTAGCTTTCGGCGAATCCAGCGACATCGGTCTGATAAACCGCGACGGTGGGGATTCCGAGGCGTTTGGCGACGGCGACTCCCCCGGCACCGAGCAGGAACGGTGACGCCAGATGTACGACGTCGGGCGCGAAGGTCCGCACGGCCGTCGTCAGACGTGGTTGTGGCAGGCCGACGGGGAGTGAACTGACTTTGGGCACCATGACGGCGGGCACCCGAACCACCTGAACACCTTCGTGTTCGGTGGCGGCAGAGGTGTCGGATCCGACAGTGTCCGGCGCAATGACCATGGCGTCGTGGCCAGTGCGATCTAGGTGTTCGAGCACGCGTAGTACCGAGTTGGTGACGCCGTTCATGTTGGGCAGGAATGACTCCGCAACGATGGCTACTCTCACACCGAGAACGGTGACAGGGCCAGGAAAAGTCCACGTCATGTTCGTGTGAAGTTCGGGCGAAGCGCGAACTAACTCGAGGCGACCGGCGCCGAACCCGCTGCCTGTGCTTCCCGCTTGCGCAGGTACCAGATCGACGGTCCAGCCAGGAGCCACGTCACGACGATCACGGATCCGGCCGGGATCAGCGCCACCGTCGCGTTGCGTCCCGCCACCCGGACCAAATCGGGGTCGGCCTTGGAGTACTCGACCTCGATACGTTGTCCCACAGTCAGATTGGTGGGGTAGAGCACGCCGAGTTCGGGGTTGTGATTTGCGCCGTCCGGTGTCACGAAGCTGATCGCCGACCGAAGCGAGCCTGCCGAGAGCACCTCGGCAGTTGCGGTCCCCATGTTCGATTCGATGGTCCGATCGTTGCGCCAGGCTCCGAGGACGAGGATGACCGCGAGCACCGAAATGCCGACGGCAACCACCAGCACGCCGATGCGGAAGCGACGCAGAACTGTTTGCGTCACAGCTGTGCCCGCACGGAAGCGTGGAGTTCGCGCAGCCCACTGCGATCTGTCGCGACCTCGAGAACACGGATCCCGTTGGCTGGTTGTGCCAGCGTCGTGGCCAGGGCGTCGACGGTGACAGCTGCGTGTGGCACGCGGTACGCCGCACAGAGCGCGGCCAGGTCCATGCCGTGCGGAGTTCCGAAGACTCGCTCGAAGACTCCCGCGTACTGCGGGTCGCCTTGTTCGAGGAGCTCGAAGATGCCGCCGCCGTCGTCGTTGGCGACGACGATGGTGAGGTCGCTCGGCCTCGGCTCACCGGTCCCGATCAGCAGTCCGGACGCGTCGTGCAGGAATGTCAGGTCGCCCATGAGAGCGACGGTCCGGCCACCGTCGTACGCCAACGCGGCACCGACCGCCGCCGAGACGGTGCCGTCGATACCTGCGACACCGCGGTTGGACAGCACCCGCACTGCGGGCTTGGGGTAACTCACGAGGGCCGCGTCGCGAACGGGATTGGACGCGCCGAGCAGAAGCTGGTCACCGTCCACCAGCGCATCCATCACGGCCGCTGCGACGTGCAGGCCGGTCGCCTTCGGGTGGGCGTCGAGTTGCTTACGCACGGCAGTTTCGGCGTGTTCGGTCAGCGCGGCGCACCGAGCGATCCACGCGGGATCTGGCGTTCCGGTGACCACTGCCCTGGTACCGGTGGCGAGTACGTTGCCGGACACGTCGGGCCAGCGCGGCCCGGTTGTCAGCGCGTAGACGTCGACGCTCGGGTCGGCCAACACCTTCGAGACCTGGCGATGCAGCGTCGGGCGGCCGGTGATGATCGCCTGCTTGGGCTTGAGTTGAGAGAGAGCGAGTGGATGCAGCGCGATCCCGTGCATCGGAGCCGTCGGCTCGGCCACCGTCGGCAGGCCGGCCAGCTCGGGCCGAAGTGCACTGCCGTGTCCGGAGATGACCACCGTGTCCGCGGTGAGGTCCAGATCGACCGGAACGTCGAGCGTCGCGTTCTGCGTGGTGGTCCAGGCCGCACCGCCGGGACGGCCTTCCGGAACCGGTCCCTGGACGTGCACGTCCGGCACCAGCGGCTCACGCAGCGGGATGTCGAAATGCACGGGGCCCGCGTTTCCGGATCGGGTTCCGCGGGCAGCGGCGAGCACACGGCAGACTGCCGAGCGCCACTGGCTGTTCTGCGTCGAATCGTCTTCGGCCAGGCCCAGGCTGATGGTTGCGCGGACCTGACTGCCGAAGAGCCCGAGCTGTTCGACGGTCTGGTTGGCGCCGGTGCCGAGCATCTCGTACGGCCGGTTCGCGCTCAGGACGACGAGCGGCACTCGCGCGTAGTTGGCCTCGAGGACAGCGGGTCCGAGGTTGGCGACGGCGGTCCCGGAGGTCATCACGATGGGGACCGGTCGTTTCCCGGCGATTGCCAGTCCGAGTGCCAGAAAGCCTGCGGTCCGCTCGTCGATCCGCATGTGCAGACGCAACCGGCCGTCGAGGTCGGCAGCCTGTAGGGCAAATGCGAGGGGCGCGTTGCGAGAGCCTGGACACAGCACGACTTCACGCACGCCACCACGAACCAGTTCGTCGACGACGGCTGTGGCTTGTGCAGTGGACGGATTCACACCTTCAAGAGTGTCAGATGTTCGGGCGCAAGCATGCCCAGGGGCGGGGACAGCGGCATTATGTGTGGGTGCGCACACTCTTCGATCCAGCCGAGCTCGAACCCCGCCGGTTCTACCAGTTACTCACCGCTTCGGTGGTCCCCCGGCCGATTGCGTGGGTGTCCACGGTGTCGGCCGACGGCGTCGGCAATCTGGCTCCGTACAGCTTCTTCACCGTGGCAAGTTCGGCGCCGCCGATCGTGCAGTTCACGTCGGTCGGGCGCAAGGACAGTCTGCGCAACATCGAAGCGACCGGCGAATTCGTCGTCAATCTCGCGACGGCTCCTCTCGCGGACGTCGTGAACGCCAGTTCGGCCTTCTACGACGCCGATGCCGACGAATTTCTCGAGTTGAACATCCGCAGCGAACCGAGCGAGCGGGTTCGACCGGTCCGGGTCGCCGACTCCCCGATCGCCATCGAATGCACGCTCCACCAGGTCATCGAGGTCGGTAATTCGTTTGTCGTGATGGGAAATGTGGTGGCGGTCGCTGTGCGTCCCGAGGCTGTCGCCGACGACGGGTTACCGGACTTCGCGGCAATCGCACCGATGAGCCGACTTGGCCGAGCGCAGTGGGGTCTTCCTCCCGAAGTCGTCGAAAAGGACAGACCCACCACTCCACACCGGCCGTAAATCAGGTTAGGGTTACCTGATTAGGTATGAGTAACAGCTAATCAGGGAGCAACCAGTCATGGCCAAGCGCGCCAAGTTCGTGAAACCGGCCTCACGCAGCATCGTGTCGGCGCAGGTCGTGGCGAACAAACGAATCAGCCCGAGCTTCATCCGAGTGACCATTGCGGGCGAGGAACTGTCCACCATCGCACCGATGGGTGCAGATCAGTGGTTCCGCATGTTCATCCCGCAACTCGGTCA
Organism: Rhodococcus sp. NPDC060176; assembly: GCF_042728675.1. Lineage (NCBI taxonomy): Bacteria > Bacillati > Actinomycetota > Actinomycetes > Mycobacteriales > Nocardiaceae > Rhodococcus > Rhodococcus sp. NPDC060176. Next base: position 270,601 of record NZ_JBHWYS010000005.1, on the reverse strand, counting down.
GAGTGAACTCCGGTTGCCGAGCGCGGCAAGCAATCTCTGGTACGCGCAGTATCTGTTGATGTCCAAGGACACGCGACCTGTCGTGCGCAACTACACGATTCGCGCCTATCGCGCGGCCGGATCAGGCCTCTTCGGCGAGACCACGGAGATCGACATCGACTTCGCTTACCACGGGGACATCGGCCCGGCATCCGCGTGGGCGGACACCGCGTCGGCCGGCGACAAGGTCGCCCTCCTGGACGAGGGGTGCATCTACAACCCCACACCCGAGGCCAAGTGGCAACTGCTCGTCGGCGACGAAAGTGCACTTCCCGCGATCATCGGCATTCTGGAATCCGCGCCCGCAGACCTGCGTGCCGAGGTCTTCGTCGAGATTCCGAACATCGAAGACAAGCAAGACATTCCGGAGCTGGCGAACGTCAACGTGCATTGGCTCGTTCGCGAGGACGAACACGCAACGCCGGGTGTTCTTACCCTCGAGACCGTCCTCGATGCCAAACTGCCCGAGGGGCCGTCGTACACGTTTGTCGCCGGCGAACAGGCACTTACCACCGGGCTGCGTCGGCACCTGGTGAACGACCGGAAGTTCGCCAAAACCGACATCACCTTCACCGGCTTCTGGCGCCACGGCCATTCGGCTCACTGACAAACGCATCGAAAACGACGAGCGGCCCGGGAGAAACTCCCGGGCCGCTCGTTGTTTTACGTTCGCTTAGGCAGCGTGCTTCTGGATCAGCTCGCCCAGACGGGGCAGAGCTGCAGTCACATGCTTCTTGGCCGAACCGCGCAGCTTCGAGTACATCGACTTGACGACGGCCTTGTCGCTGCCGTCGATACGCTCGTCCGTCACCTCGAGGAGGGAATCGGCAACCGCGTCACCGCGGGCGCTGATGAAATCGGCGAAGCTGCCTTCACCGGAAGCCGAGAAGTCCTGCCAGTACGGCTCGAGCTTTGCCACGAAAGCCGGCAGAAGCGCGGTGACGGCGTCCGGCACGATGGACGGGCTCACCTTCTTGACCGCGCCGTAGCCACCCTTGAGAGCCAGCCCTGAGGCCCCCGACTTATCCGAAACCTCTGCGTCGATCAAGGTCTGCACGTCCGCGACGACCGCGGGAACCCGTGATTCCTCGAGCAGGGTTTCGTTCAGAGCTGCAACCACTTTCGATCCCTTCATTCTTCACTGATGTTCATCAGGTCGGGCCCGAGACTATACGAAATTCGGCAGGTCCTTACCGCCGAGTATCCGATGGCAGCGCCGAGCACGATCCAGCCACCAGTCGCGCCGGTCCGCCGGCGCGGCCAGCGTCTCGAGTAGAACGGGGTCGGGCTCGACCGCGCCAACGGACAAAGCGCCGTCGACGGCTGCCCCGGTGACCGCGACATCCCGGACGAACAGGCCGCCGGTGCCGAGGCCGCAGGCAAACGGAAGCGAAGGCAAGGCTGCCGCGGCAGCCAGCCCCGCTGACATCCCCACAGCCGTGTCCAGCGCACTCGAGACCACTACCGGCACCCCGTAGTCCGCCAGCTGCGCCGACAGCGCCACCACAGCACGCATTCCGCCCAGCGGCGGCACCTTTACGACGGCTACGTCCGCTCCCCCGGCTCGTACGACGCGCAGCGGGTCCTCGGCACGGCGAATGCTCTCGTCAGCAGCGATCCGCACACCGGTCCCCGCGGCGCGAACCCTGACAAGTTCCTCGACGCTGGCACACGGCTGCTCGGCGTATTCGAGGTCACCGTCCTCGGTGATCGCACGCAAAGCCGTGATCGCCTCGTCCACATTCCACCCGCCGTTGGCGTCGACGCGCACGTTCGGGATGTGCCGACGCACCTCGTTCACCCGAGCGACGTCCTGCGCCAGCGACTGCCCCTTCTCGGCGACCTTGATCTTGGCGGTCCGGGCCCCGGGGAAGCGCTCCAACAATTCCGGAACGGCAGACGCGTCGATCGCCGGCACGGTCGCGTTGACGGGAACCGCGTGACGAAGTGCCGGCGGCGGACCCAGCCACGCCGCTTCGATACCTGCGAGCAGCCACTGCGACGCCTCTTCGTCGTCGTACTCGACGAACGGGGCGAATTCTCCCCACCCGGCTGGGCCACGAACGAGCAGCGCCTCACGAGTCGTGATGCCGCGAAAGCGAACTCGCATCGGCAGCGCGAGCACCACGGCGTCCGAGATCAGATCGTCGAACGAGGGGAACATGTCAGGGCTGTCCCGGAAGCAGTTCGATCATGAGCGCCTCACCGTCGGCGAGGAGCTTGCCGTCGAGGTCGGTCAGGCGCGCACTGACGAAAGTCTTGCGACCCTCGACCCGATCCACCTTCCCCTCGATCACCAGTTGTTGGTTGAGCGGAGTGATGGCGCGGTAGTTGATGTGGAGGTAGCCGGTGCGGGAGATCGGACGGCCACCCGCGTGGACCGTCATCCCGAAGACGTCGTCGAACAGCAGCGGCAGTACGCCGCCGTGAGCGGCGCCGTTGCCGCCCAGGTGGTAGCGGCGGAAGACGCCGGTACTGCGGACCCCTTCGGTGTCGAACTTCTCCACCATCCACGGGAGCATGAGGAGGCTGCCGCGACCGGGCAGTTGAATGTTGGAACCCGCGGGCGACTTGCCTTCCGGGACCTCGTACGGCGTCAACCGATCGGCAAGCTCCTCAGCCTGTGTAGCGATGTCTGCGAGTACGTCGTCAGGCACGTTGGTCGAGACCGCAAGGTCCTGCAACCTGCGCATTGCCTCGACGAAGCGGCCGAAGTCCGGACCTGCGGGAGTGTGCCGGAACCGCGGAAATCCGCCCCGGTTCTCACCGTCTGTGACGATCTCCGTGCCGTCTGCGGTTTGTTCGCTCATGACCTGCACGTTAGCGCGCCCGGGAACGTGTTCTACCTCAGGTATCCGTTAGACGCGCGAGGCGTGCCTCTATCGTGGCTCAGGTGACCTTCAACCCGCAGCTCTGGCGCCCTGTCCCCGGATTCGAGAACCTCACCGACATCACCTACCACCGGCACGTCAGCCAAGGCACCGTTCGCGTTGCCTTCGACCGACCGGAAGTACGTAATGCGTTCCGCCCGCACACCGTCGACGAGTTGTACCGGGCCCTCGATCACGCCCGCATGACCTCCGACGTGGGAGCGGTGCTGCTTACCGGCAACGGACCGAGCGAGAAGGACGGCGGCTGGGCGTTCTGCTCGGGCGGCGACCAGCGCATCCGTGGCCGCAACGGCTACCAGTATGCCGAAGGTGAAACAGCGGACACCGTCGACAAGGCACGCGCGGGACGCCTGCACATCCTCGAGGTTCAGCGCCTGATCCGCTTCATGCCGAAGGTAGTCATCTGCCTGGTCAACGGCTGGGCTGCGGGCGGCGGCCACAGCCTGCACGTGGTGTGCGACCTGACGCTCGCGAGCCGCGAGCATGCTCGCTTCAAGCAGACCGACGCCGACGTCGGAAGCTTCGACGGCGGCTATGGCAGCGCCTACCTGGCAAAGATGGTGGGCCAGAAGTTCGCCCGCGAGATCTTCTTCCTGGGTGAGACGTACACCGCCGAGGAAATGCATCAGATGGGCGCCGTCAACAAGGTTGTCGACCACGCGGAACTCGAGAACGTCGCGATCGACTGGGCCGGCAAGATCAACGGTAAGTCGCCGCAGGCGCAGCGGATGCTCAAGTACGCGTTCAACCTGCAGGACGACGGGTTGGTCGGTCAGCAGTTGTTCGCCGGTGAGGCAACACGTTTGGCGTACATGACCGACGAGGCCGTCGAGGGTCGCGACTCGTTCCTCGAGAAGCGCGATCCCGATTGGTCACCATATCCCTGGTACTTCTGAGACAGTAGGTGTGAGACGGGAGGCCGGACGTGGAGATTCTGAGTAGCCGTACGATATTGCGCCCGAGCGAGTACGAACGGACGCTGAGCTTCTACCGAGACACCCTCGGTCTGGCGATCGCTCGTGAATATCCAGGCGGCACAGTCTTCTTCGCCGGCCAAGGGCTGATCGAAGTCGCCGCACACGGCGGCACCGGCGAGGGTGGGTTTCGCGGCGCGATCTGGCTGCAGGTCCGTGACCTCACTGCCGCTCAGACCGAACTGGTTCTCGCCGGGGTCAAGATCGCGCGCGAGGCAAGACAGGAACCGTGGGGTCTACACGAGATGTGGATTGCCGACCCGGACGGGACACCGATCGTGATGGTGCAGATCCCGGAGAACCATCCCATCCGACGCGATTCCCGGCCACCGTCCGCGTAGTCGAGACACAGCTGTAGCCGAGCAGTGACAGATGCCCGCCACGACTTTCGTGGCGGGCATCTTTCGGTTCTTCCCAGGGATCAGTTGCGCGTGCTCAACGCCTGCGAGATCTGATCGGTCTGGGCCTGACCTTCGAGCAGTTGGCGAACCAACCACAGCCGCAGCACCTTTGCCACCGATGCGGCCAGGAAGAGCGCAGCGCCGACCACCGTCAGGGCGAGGAAAACCACGGTGAGGATCTGGTACGACACCAGATCACGCAGGTCCGAGAGCGTCAGCGAGGAGATGTAGACGACGAAGGCGCCGACCACTCCAACGACCATGAGCACCAGGCCGGCGATGCGAGTCGCCGCGTCGCCGCCTGCCTGCTTCTTGTCCAGCTTCAACTCTGCGATGTTCTTCTTGAATTCCTCACGGCGATCTTCGGCGAGAGTAGTCATCGTCATCCTCCTAGATAACTGGTAGAAAGTTCGTTTTCGATGTCGTGTGGATCGCCGGTCTTGACGACGCGTCCCTGCAACATCAGTGCGGCCGAGGTCGCGATGGGCAGCACCGCTCGTGCGAACTGCTCGGCGACGAGAATGGAAATCCCTTCGGCTGCAAGCGAGCCGACGACGTCGTACATCTGCGAGACGATTCGAGGTGCGAGTCCCATCGACAGCTCGTCGAGCAGGAGCACCGTCGGGTGAGTGCCGAGTGCCCGTGACAGCGCCAGCATCTGCTGCTCACCACCGGACATCGATCCGGCCAACTGTCCGCGCCGCTCCCCCAGGATCGGGAACCTGCCGTACGCAACCTCTTCGAGTTCGGCCAGCCCGACGCCCGTTCCGGTGGCGATCCACAGGTTTTCCCGCACAGTGAGGTTGGCGAAGATCCCGCGTCCCTCGGGGATGGAGCAGACACCCAGCCGCGCCAACTCCGAAGGCTCGACGCCGTTCACGACCTGGCCCGCGAGCCGGAACTCGCCGCGGGTGACGGGCAGGACGCCCGAACATATCTTGAGCGTCGACGTCTTGCCGCCGCCATTGGGTCCGAGCAACGCCACCACGGCGCCCGGTTCGAGGACCAGATCCACGCCGTGCAGAACCTCGATGGACCCGTAACCGGCGCGGACACCGGACAGTTCGAGTAACGGTTCGGCGCGGTCGGGGCTGCGTATACCCTCGCCAATTTTCGCCTCGCCAATTTTCGCTGAAGTCATACCGCCTCCTCCTCGGTCCCGATGTAGGCCGCGATCACTTCCGGATCCGTCCGGATCTTCTCCGGATCACCCGAGGCGAGGACAGCGCCGTAGTCGAGCACGTGAATGGTCGAGCACACCTTCATCACCAGCGGAATGTCGTGCTCCACCAGACAGATTCCGAGTCCACCCGCAGCCAGTTCGGTGAGCATCTCCGCAAAGACCTCGGTTTCCTGCTCGGTCTGACCCGAGGCCGGTTCGTCGAGCAGAAGGACTCGCGGGTCGGTCATGAGGGCTCGTGCAACTTCGACGACGCGAGCACGTCCGGTGGGAATGTCCGCGACGTCCTTGTCAGCGACATCCGTGAGCCCGGTCAGCTCCAGCAGGCGATCGGTCTCACCGTCCACGTCGATCTTGTTGCGGCCGTTGGCCTTGTGGATGTCTCCCGCGACGCGCAGGTTGTCACGCACCGACAGCGAGACGAACAGTTCGAGCCGCTGAAAGGTACGTGCCAGCCCCCGACCCGCACGCTTGTGCGGCGGCAGCTTCGTCACGTCGACGCCACCGAGGAACACCTGACCGGACGTGGGTTTCTGCAGCCCGGTGATGGTATTGAAGAGCGTCGTCTTACCGGCGCCGTTCGGTCCGATGAGTCCCGTCACCGTGCCGGGTTGCACGGTGAGCGAAACGTCCTTAACCGCGACGTGTCCACCGAAACGAACGCTCACACCGCGTGTTTCGAGAAGTGGTGCATCAGACATGAGCGGTCAACTCCTTCGGCGAGCCGCCCTGGTACTGAGGAATCCCCAGTTCGCGGTCGATCTCGTCACGGATCTCGGGGCTGTACGGAACGACGATCCCGACGTCCTCGGGAACGATTGTCGACTTGGCAGCCAGTTCTTCCGGGGTGAGAACCGCACTGGGCATGACCATCTCACCGATCACCGGCAACATGAACACCACGGCAATCGTGATGGACGCGAACCACCAGTTGCCGAGCACGCCGGTCAGGGCAAGGACGTACGTCAGCAGAACAACTGCGGCGCCGCCGATCAGAACCGGCCTGGCGTCGGCAAGCCTTCGGTAGCCCTCGATCACGCTGTGGACCGTTCCGCTGGGGTTCGCGCCGACGCCGATGCCGATCAGTGCCGGGCTGACGGCCGCGATGTTGCCGAAGAGCAGCCACATTCCCTCCAACTCCGGTTGCGCCGAAGCCAGATTGGTGAACGAAACCATGATGACCGCAAACCCGATTCCGGCCATCAGTCCACCGAACAGGGCACCGGTGACGTATCCGATACCCGCGACGACGGTCAACATGAGCAGCGAGAGGCTGACCATGATGGCAAAGCTCTCGCCCGAGACGGAGCCCATGGCGCTCGACATCAGAATGCCGCCGAGACCGGCGATCCCCGAAGAGATCATGAAAACGCTCAGCTTGAGCCGAACCAGGCTCTGCCCGAGCATCGCCGAACCGGCCGGGCTGTCCTTCATCGCAGCGAGTCGGCGCCCGTAGCCGCTGTTACGCAACGCGATGACGCCGACGCCGAGTACCGAGAACAGCGCGGTCACGGTCATCAGGAACACCGTCTCGTTGCTCAGATCGAGCGGGCCGATCTTCAGCGGCGGGAGGGCGATGTTGCCGTCCTTGAACAGCGAGTACTTCATGCCGAACATCTCGTGTTCGGTGGTGTCACGAAGAACCATGTTGGAGAGGAACACTCCGAAGGCCATGGTCGCAAGCGCCAGATACAGCCCTCGCAGCCGCAGCGCCGGCAGGGCAACCAGGCCGCCGATGACTGCGGTGACCAGGACTCCGACGACGATGCCCCACAGGTTGAGGTGCGCGGCCAATCCGGAACCGGAGATCCCGAAGTGGAAGGCCACGATGGTGGCGATAGCGCCGAAAGACACCGGCGCCAAGTTCAATTCACCCGCATAGCCGGTGAGGAGGGTGAGCGAGAGTGCGATGATCGCAAACGTCATTCCGATGGTCAGTGTGGTGACCGCGGACGTCACCATCAGCAGACGGATCAGGTAGACGATGACGATCAGGGCCACGCCCCAGACGACGGCCTTGCGCACGCTCGGCACGTGGTAGCGCTCGCGAGTACGAGTGACCGCACCGCGCAAGCGGTCCTGAGGTAGGACGATGAGTACGACGAACAGCGCGATCATCGGCAGGGAGACACGGAAATTCGACGTCCAACTCCAACTCGTCGGGAAGTACGCCAATACGTACGTACCGGCAAGCCCGAGAACCACGGCGCCGACAAAGGTGCGCGGGATGCTGCGCAACCGGCCGAACATGGCCGCGGCAAACGCGTCGATCACCAAGAGCGTCAACATGTTCGCTTCGAGCGTGCCGCCGCTGATCGGGGTGATCAGGATGCCGGCGAGGACGGCGAGCGTCGAACCCATCGCCCACGAGAGTGCCGCGAGGCGCTCCGGATTGTGCCCGTTGAGGCGCAGTAGTTCCGGATCGTCGACGACGCCGCGCATCGCGACGCCGGCGCGGGTGCGCGTGAACAGGATCCGCAGGCCGACGGCGATGGCGATCGCAACGAGGATGCAGATCAACTCGTGGTAGCGAATGCTCGCGCCGAACACCGTGATCTTGGACTGGTCGCCGAAGAACATCTGCATCGTCCGAGCAGTTTCGGGGTGCCAGAACCAGTGCGAGATCGAGAGCATTCCGAGCAGGATCGAGACCGTCACAACGATTTTGGTGACCTCGGCGGTATCGCGCAGACCCTTCATGATCAGGACGTAGAGGCCGAGGCCCATCAGTGGCCCGACCAGGACGAGTGAAATCAGCAAAGCGACGACGGTGGGAAGTTCCCAGCCGTAGCGCAACTGCCAGTAGATGAACGCACCGAGCATTGCCTGTGCACCGTGCGCGAAGTTGAAGATGCCTGACGTGTTGTACGTGAGCACCAGCCCGGAGGCGGCGATCGCGTACACCGACCCCAGGACCAGGCCCAGGATCGTGAAAGTGACAAAAGTGTTCATGGCTGAACCCTCGTTAGGGACTCGGGCGGTGGTTGGCGCTCACCACCCGAGTCAGGAGAATCAGGACTGCGGCTTGATGACGTTCGCGTTCTGGTACTTCGTCGACACGCGGTCGGTGCCGAGTTCGGTTCCCCAGGTGCTCTTGTCGGTCGCGACGAGGTACTTGGGGTCACACTTGAATTCGCCCGCGGTCGACGGGAACGCCTGCGAGTAGGTATTGCCCTTCAGCGAGGTCGTGAGTCCGCAAGTAGCCGGCATGTTCTTGCCGGGATCGGTGGCGGCGTGCAGTCCGCCGCCGTCCCACTCGTGAATGTTCGAGAGTTCGTCGACCATGCACTGACGCGTCAGATCGCTGCCGCACTCGTCCGCGGCGGCGGCCCACAGTAAGAAGGACGATGCCGCCTGCATACCGAGGAGCGCGGTCTTGCCACCCTGCTCGGCGACCAGATCGACGTACTTCTTCACTGCGGGCACCTTGTCCGCGTTCTCGAGCATCTGGAAGGTCATGCCCGCGTTGAGGTTGTCGAGCAGGCCGGTGTCCTTGTTCCAATCGGAGACGGTCGCGCCGTACCAAGTGGCTTCACCGAAGAAGATGGGATCGATCCCGACCTGGTCGAGGGCCTTGACGAAGTTCAGTTCCGAAGGGCTCGCCGATCGTGACGTCCAGATCCCCTTCGCGCCGCACTCCTTGAACTTCTCGGCAAAGGGCACGTAGCTCGATTCACCCTCGTAGTTGAGGGTGACGCCACAATCCTTGAGCTTGAAGCCCGCAGCCTCGGCAATCGAACGAATCTTCGTGGTGGAGCTGATGATCGTGGGCATCGTGCTGTTGACGACGTCGAAGTCGTTGACCAGGTCAGGGTGCATCTCGGCCATCTGGAACCACTGCGAGCCGTTCGCGTAATCGACCGGGAACGGGACACCCTGGAACGTCATCGGTCCGTTGGCTGCGTCGGGCGAGACGGTGAAGCCTGGCACGGACACCAGGTTGCACGCGACACGCGTCTGCTCGGCGGTCTGATCCATCGCGAAGCCGTAGCCGACCATCATGAACTGGCTTGCGCACGCTTCCTGCATGACCGAGTTGGCCTGTGTCATCGCGGCGTCGCAGTCGGTTCCGACGACCTTGCGGCCGTTGATGCCGCCCTGATCGTTGCACCACGAGATGAGCGCGTTCACCGCGTCGCTCATTTCCTTGTTCAGCCCCGGAGACTTCACGTACCCGCGGTCGTCACCGAACCCGATCTTGATCTCGGTGTCGCTGACGCCCTGATCGGTTGCCCCGGTGGCATCGCCTTCGCCGCACGGCGAATCGAGGGTGCCGAATTTGGCATCGGAGGTGCTCGACGCGACGTCGGCGCTGACGCCTGATCCGCCGACAGCGACGGCGTAGGGATCGTCACCACGATTCGATGCGCAGGCTGATGCCAGAACGGCGGTCGCGGCGAGTGCCACGATCAGCTTCGTGGACTTGTTGGGCTTCACGGTCGGAGCTCTCCTTCTCACTGACAGACACCGAGATACAGGGGTGAAACCCCTGTTCCGGTGCGCTCGGTGCCCGTAGGTAATCAGCGTTTAAAACGGCCCGAATGTGCCTTCCCGGTGAGTGAGACCAAAAAGTGAGGTCCCACACAGGGTTCGAAATTCGTGGCGCTGAACACATCACGAACGGCAGCGCCGCAGCCCACGCGCGGCGACGTACTCCACGGAGCCGCTGTTCGCATCCCGTTCGCTGTACTTTTACGCGTTCGATACGCACAATTCACGTTGTGACCGCAGAGCTTTTAATCCTCCTGGTGGTAGTTGTCACCGCCCTCGCGTTCGATTTCACGAATGGTTTTCACGACACGGGTAACGCAATGGCCACCTCCATCGCGACCGGTGCACTCAAGCCCAAAGTTGCGGTCACACTTTCCGCGATCCTGAACCTGGTCGGCGCGTTCCTCTCCGTCGAGGTCGCCGCGACCGTGGCCAAAGGAGTCGTCAACCTCGGCGCGGTCAGTGGGCAGGATCTGCTGCTGATCGTGTTCGCCGGTCTTGTCGGCGGAATCATCTGGAATCTGGCCACCTGGCTGCTCGGATTGCCGTCGAGCTCCTCGCACGCACTGTTCGGCGGATTGATCGGCGCCGCAATCGCCTCCATCGGAATGGGCGGCGTCGAGTGGGGCGGGGTCCTGACCAAGGTCGTCGTCCCCGCAATCCTCGCGCCGGTCGTCGCGGCTCTGGTCGCCGGCGTCGGCACCAAGCTCGTGTACCGAATCACCGCATCCGTTAAGGAAGACGAGCGTGAGCGCGGTTTCCGCTACGGCCAGATCGGCACCGCCTCACTGATCTCACTTGCGCACGGCACCAATGACGCCCAGAAGACGATGGGCGTCATCTTTTTGGCCCTGGTCGCTCACGGCACCATCACCGCCGAAACCGAGATGCCGTTCTGGGTGAAGTTCACCTGTGCCGTCGCGATCGCTCTCGGCACCTACCTCGGCGGTTGGCGCATCATCCGCACCCTGGGCAAGGGCCTTGTCGAGATCGCCGCGCCGCAGGGTCTGGCAGCCGAAGCATCGTCGGCCGCCATCATCCTCACGTCGAGCCATCTCGGACTCCCCCTCTCGACCACCCACGTCGCCACCGGATCCATCCTCGGCACCGGCATCGGCCGCAAGGGCGCGGAGGTCCGCTGGGGCGTCGCAGGCCGAATGGCCGCCGCCTGGCTGATCACGCTGCCGTCGGCCGCCGTCGTCGGCGCTATCTGCTGGGCACTCGCGCATCTGGTCGGTGGACTGGCCGGGGTGCTCGTCGTCTTCGCCGCTCTCATCGCGTTCGCGATCTTCATGTACCTGCGCTCGCGTAAGGAACCCGTAGACGCGGCCAACGTGACCGCCGAATGGGACGAGAATCCGGATGTGACGGCTCGAGAGATTCCGGTCGCCGATCCCACTCCGTCCACCGAACCCACTCGCAACTCCTGAAAGGGGCGCAAGAGAATGCATCTACTCACCGATACCCTCGATTCGCTCTGGCAGGTAGTGGCAGTCGGACTGCTCTTCGGAGCCGGACTGCCGGCGATCTTCGCCTTCGGCCTCAAGTCGCTGAGCCTGCCGAACGCTGACGGCACCGAAGGACCGTCCACCCTGGGTAAAATGGGTGCGTACCTCTGTTTTGCGGTCGTGCTCGTCACGATCTTCGCCGGAATACTGTTGTTGATGAAGAACTTCTTGGCCAGCACGTTCGGAATCCACGTCTTCTGAGTGGTCGTCGCGGCACACCACTGAAACCACCGAAACGAAATTGAGGCCGAGGATTTGAGCAAGTATTCATTGCGCAGCGTGCTCGACTGGCTGCGTGCCGGGTACCCCGAGGGCATCCCGGACAAGGATCATTTTGCACTGCTCGCCGTTCTCCGTCGTCGTCTGACCGACGAGGAGATCGAGCAGGTCGTTTCGATGTCCATCGAGTCCGCACACGAGGTACCGGACCGGCACGTCGACTACGACACCATCCGCGCCATCATCGAGGGAATCCTCAACGAGGAGCCTTCCGAGGACGACGTCGATCGTGTCAGCGAGAGACTGCGTGCAGGTGGGTGGCCGGTCATCGAAGACGCGGAATCCGACAACGAAGTTCGAGACGTGAGCTGACGTCATGGCCCTTCCGCCCTTCCTCACGTCGATAGTCGGCTGGTTGCGGGCCGGCTATCCCAATGGCGTCCCTGAGCAGGACTACATCCCCCTCTTCGCACTTCTCACTCGCAGACTCTCCGAAACCGAGGTCGACGCCGTCGCCGACGCGTTGATCGAGGACGGCGATCTGCCCATCGAGAAGACCGACATCCAGGTCCTCATCACGAAGATCACCAACGAGATGCCACTCGAAACCGACGTCGACCGCGTGCGAAGCCATCTGGCTGCCGGTGGTTGGCCGCTGGCCGGGCCGGACGTCCGGTGAGCGTTCTTCGCACACTGGCCGTTCCGCAGGGTGAGGCCGTTTTCGAGGTGCTGCCGCGCATCGCGCAGATCCTCGAAGGCAAGCACGACGCCGTGCTCCCCGTCCCGGCGGCCGACGCACGCGAGACTGCCCGCCTGAGCGATGCACTGCACCCCGATCAGCCCATCGACGACGGTGTTTCGCTGGTAGTCGCAACCTCGGGAACCACCGGCACTCCGAAGGGTGCGATGCTCACGGCGAGCGCACTGCGGGCCAGCGGCGACGCGACGCATGAACGCCTCGGCGGGCCGGGATCCTGGTTGCTGGTTCTCCCTCCGCACCACATCGCCGGGATGCAGGTTCTGTTGCGCAGTGTCCTCGCCGGAACACAACCGGTGATCGTCGACGTCAGCGCGGGTTTCGACCCGGCGGCCTTGCCGGGCGCTGTCGCCGCGATGAGCGGACCGCGCCGCTACACCTCGTTGGTGCCGACGCAGTTGGTCAAGGCGCTCGGTGATCGCACCGCTGTCGAGGCGTTGGCTTCGCTCGACGCTGTCCTGCTCGGCGGCGCTGCTACTCCCGCGCCGGTGCTCGCGCAGGCCACCGAAGCTGGCATCACCGTCGTCCGGACCTACGGAATGAGTGAGACGTCCGGCGGCTGTGTGTACGACGGAATCCCGTTGTCCGGGGCAAAGATTCGCATCGACGACGGCCGGGTTCTGCTGGGTGGGCCGATGCTCGCGTCCGGGTACCGCGGGCTTCCCGACCACCCAGCCTTCGCCGAGCCCGGGTGGTTCCGGACCGACGACGCCGGATCGGTGGTCGACGGGGTCCTGCGCATCAGCGGCCGACTGGACGAGGCAATCTCCACCGGCGGGCTGACCGTCGTACCGCAGGTGGTCGAGGCCGCGTTGGCAGATCACCCCGCCGTTCGCGAGTGCGCGGTGATCGGCATCGAGGACAAGCGTCTCGGGCAGCGGGTGGTGGCCGTCGTCGTACCAGAGGGCGAAGCTCCGACGCTCGAGGAACTGCGCACACATGCTCAGCGGACACTCGACGTCACCGCAGCCCCGCGCGAACTGTTCGTCGTGGACGCGCTCCCCCTGCGTGGACCGGGCAAGCTCGACCGCGCCGCCCTGGTGGCTCGGTTCAGCTAGCAGCCGCAGCACTATTGTTCAGCCGCAGGCCTGACCAGCCCCGCGGCTGCACAATCAGCGCGCGGCTGCGCGGAGGCAAGCCCGCTCGAACCTTTCCCGGACGCGTTCGAAGTCGCGAAGATCCGCCCACACCCAGCGGAACACCTCGAACCCCGCGTCCCGGATCGCGTCCTCACGCAGTTTCTCGCGCTCTACCGCCCTACCCGGATTGTCGCCGCGGTACTTGACCATCCCGTCGAACTCGCCCACCGCACCGTGCTCTTTCCAGAAGAAGTCGACTCGTCCGATGAACCGGCCACCATGACGGATCTCGTGCTGCAGGGTCGGCTTCGGCCAACCGTCGGCGCGCATGCGTACGCGGCTGATGGACTCCCCTGGGCTCTCGGCACCCGGTTCGATGAACTCCGCCGCCACTCGCGCACGACTCATGCCCAGCCTTCCGCGCGCATGATCGAGCGAAGCGTCGACGTCCTCACGCCTCATTCCGCGTCGCAGGGCGCAATCGCCGATCACCACGGCGTTCTCGAACGACGTCGTCCGTGCGAGGTCTACGAATGTTCGCGCAAGTGACGTGGTTGCGACGCCGTCGATCAGCACGACCTCCTCGGGCGGGACCACTGCTGGATGAAGATGCAAGGTCTGACTCTTCCGCCCACCCGAGCACCGGTTACGCGTCATGTGCACGGTGCCCAATCGCAATCCGCCGCAATCCAATCCGTGCATGACCGCTGCCGAAGCGTGGCTCACGATCGCACCTGGACCACAGGTTTCAGCGGCCGCGAGGACAGCGCACCGGTGGCGTGCTCTCTCATCGAGTTCGCGAAAGTGATCGGCTCGCATGTAGATCCCCGCTGCGATTCGGTACAGCTCACCGCGCCTGACCGCTCGCTGCAACTGCGCGTCGCTGGTGCCGTCCCGGTGCGCCTGCGCCCGCGTGAGAATTCCCATGCAGCGAGCGTGACGCCATCGCGCCCGCACACCGACAAACAAGATCCGTCTGGGGATTGTCTGCCGGTTGTGGAGCACCGACCTCGCGCGCTGTGCAAGTAACCGCAAGTTCCACGCAAGGTCCATGCAAGATCGATCTGCCAAGCTTCACCCCATGAACCACACAGCTTCGCCTCTTGCCATCGAGGCCGACGGACTCGTCAAGAAGTTCGGCGAGCACCGCGCGGTCGACGGCGTCAGCCTCACCGTCCCCACCGGCTCGGTCTTCGGCGTCCTCGGGCCGAACGGCGCCGGCAAGACCACCACCGTCCGCATGCTCGCCACCCTCCTTCGTCCCGACGGCGGTGAGGCGCGCATCTTCGGCCACGACGTCAGCCGTGAACCCACCGCAGTCCGCTCCCTGATCGGCGTCACCGGGCAGTATGCCTCCGTCGACGAGGACCTGACCGCGACCGAGAACCTCGTGATCTTCTCGCGACTGCTCGGCCTGAGCCGCCGCGATGCGCGGACCAAGTCCCTCGAACTCCTCGAAGAGTTCGACCTGGCCGAGGCAGCAAGCAAGCCGCTCAAGAACTTCTCCGGCGGTATGCGTCGACGCCTCGACCTGGCAGCAAGCCTGATCGCCCGCCCGCCGCTGCTGTTCCTCGACGAGCCCACCACGGGCCTCGATCCGCGCACCCGCGCCCAGATGTGGGTGACCATCCGGCGATTGGTCGCCGAGGGTTCGACAGTGATGCTCACCACGCAGTACCTGGACGAGGCCGATCAGTTGGCGGATCGGATCGCGGTGATCGACCGCGGCCGCGTGATCGCCAACGGCACCGCCGACGAACTCAAAGCTTCGGTCGGGATCTCCTCGCTCCAACTCAAGCTGGTCGATCGAGATCGCACCGAGGAAGCTCGCTCGCTCATCGCGTCGGCGCTCGGCGTCGAGGTAGGTGTCACGCCCGAGGTCGGACGGATCACCGCCCCGTTGAGCGACCCGTCGATCACCGCCGACCTGCTGATCCGCCTGCGCGAGCAAGGTATCGCCGTCGACGAGATCAACGTACAGAAACCCAGCCTGGACGAAGTGTTCCTGACCATCACCGGGCACCAGCCCGAAGACGGTGGACGCAACGACGCCCAGTCCGACAACGACTCCGATCGGAGCGTCGCATGACAACCACCCTCACCAAACCCCGGTCACCGATAGCCCAGCCGGATGCCGCACCCCGCCGCATCAGCCTGCAGCAGAGCTTCGCGAACACGTTCACGATGGCGTACCGCGGAATTCTCAAGATCAAGCACAACCCCGAGCAACTGTTCGACGTCGTCATCCAGCCGATCATCTTCACGTTGATGTTCACCTATATCTTCGGCGGCGCGATCGCCGGTGACGTGACGGCATATCTGCCGACGATCATCCCCGGCATCCTCGTTCAGACCGTCATCACCGGTTCCATCGTCACGGGCACCCAGCTTCGTGAGGACATGGACAAGGGTGTGTTCGACCGATTCAAATCCCTTCCCATCGCTCGTATCGCCCCGCTGTCCGGAGCATTGCTCGCCGACGTCGTGCGCTACGGCATCGCCACGACCATCACGTTCATCGTCGGTTTCGCGATGGGTTACCGCCCCGCGGGCGGCGTGGTCGGCATTCTGTCCGCCGCGATCCTGGTCATGGTGTGCGCGTTCTCGATCAGCTGGATCTTCGCTCTCATGGGCGTGCTGATGAACAAAGCGTCCACGGTGCAGGGCGTTTCGATGCTCGTGCTGTTCCCGCTGACGTTCCTGTCGAATGCGTTCGTCGATCCTGCCACCATGCCAAGTTGGCTTCAGAAGTTCGTGAACGTCAATCCGGTCTCACACCTGGTAACCGCGGTTCGCGAGCTGGCCAACGACGGTCACTTCGGTATCCACGTCGTGTGGTCGTTGGTCGGCGCCGCGGTGATCGTTGCCGTCATGGCACCTCTGACCGTCCGGATGTACATGCGCAAGACGTAAGTCCCGCACCACTGTCCAGCTCTAATCGAGCACCGGTCCGCGAAGCACAGCCAACGCTGCTTCGCGGACCGCTCTGCGTGAGTAGCCCGACACCTTTTCGGTTTCCACGGACCACCTGTCGGCTCCGACCACACCAACGGCGAAGTCGGACAGGCGCGCATGGTGGAGCGAGACGAAGTCTTGTCTCCCGGGCATTTTCAACGACAGAGCCATCAGTTCGACCCCGCGGTCGATGTTGCCCGTGACAAGATCGAACGACCCGATCGCCGACGCCAAGGAACCCGCGAGCGGCAGGTCCGCATAACCGTTCGGATCGAACTTGAGAGCACTCGAATCCTTCATCTGCAGAACCCGACCGGCTACGAGTTCGTGTCGTCCGTGAACGACGTGAGCACACACTGCCGCGGCACCGAGTAGAACGACGAAGGGATCACCGAAGATGTTCTCGATTGCAGGACCCAACAACTCCAGGGCTTCTCGATAGCGGGCCAGGCCGTCCTCGATACGGCCGTCCGCGAGATCCGCCTCGGCAATGCTCGCCATGAGTGCCGCTCGCCGTTGATCGGTTTCGATCGCACCGGTCCCGGTCGAGTGCGCCAAGGCCGGGCGCGCCCGATCGAGAAGTGTTCGCCCGCCGGCGGTGTCACCGGATGCGATCATCGCTCCGGCTTGAAAGCAGATGAGCTGCATCGCCTCGTCACGCGCGCCGAGACGTTCCATCGACGCCGCCGCAATCGCGTAGAACGCAATGGCGTCGCCGTAGCGGGCGGACTGGCTGTGAACCGACCCGACATGTTGGGCTGCCATCGCCAGTCCCCACTCGTCACCGACACTGGTCGCGTAGTCGAACAGAGCCTGCCCGTCGAGCAATGCGCCGCGCAGATCGCCGATGTTCTCCCGCATGTTCGAACGCGCGGACAGCGCAGCCATTCGGGTCTCGGGGTCGGGGCTGCGAACGCCCTCCGCAACCAACCGCGCAAGTTTGTGGTTGGCGATCCCACTCGTGGAAAGTCTGATCAGAAACGCAAACAACGGACCGAGATCATCGCGCTCTCGCAACAACTTTCGAAGACGAACCCGCGCGCGGGCATGGTTTCGATCGGCCTCCCCGAAATAGAGATGCATCGCTACCAGAATGAACGTGGCGCCCACCAGTTCCGCATTCACGTCGCGCAGATCGTTGTCCGCGGTAGCCCCGACGATCTTCGACGCCCAGTTCGAGATTTCCGAGTTCGATCCTCGCACTGCCCACAGAATCGCAAGGACGGGAAAGACGTTGGCCACGGTGATCGCGTCGCCGCGCTCGACTGCCCAGCGAAGAACTGCGAGAAGATTGTCGTGCTCGGCGTCCAGGTCGGCAATCAGACGCAGCTGATCGGTGCGCGCACGCACGACGGCGTCCTCGGCGATCGCGATCGCCCAGTCATCGAGGCGCCGAATCACTTCCGGCCCCTCTCCGGACGCGGCGAGTTGCTCCTCGCCGTATTCACGGACCGTCTCGAGCATGTAGTAGCGAAGCTCACCCTCCCCGTCGCTGACGGAAAGAAGAGACTGATTCACCAGCGCTTCGACGGCACCGGCCACATCGGTCAACTCGCCCCACCCGGCAACGGCCTGCGCCGAGAAAAGCGTGAAGCCTGCCGGGAATCGGCACAACCGACGCAGCGCAATCTGATCGCCGCCGCCCAGCAGATTCCAACTCCAGTCGATCACCGCGTGCAGAGTGCGATGCCGATCCGGAGACGTCGGATCATCGGAGCGCAACAACGCGAACCGATCTCGCAGTCTCGAACCGATTTCGTCGACGCTCATCGTCCGGACCCGAGCGGCCGCGAGTTCGATCGCCAACGGGAGTCCGTCGAGCGTCGTACACAGCTTGACGACGGCGTCGACGTCCAGATGAACCGACGGCCGCACCGCGCGGGCTCTCGCTGAGAAGAGTTCGACTGCCGAGCCGGTTCCGTCGTCGATCGCCAACGGCGGCAACGGGTACACAGCCTCGGCGCTGATCATGAGCGGCGATCGACTGGTGGTCAGTACCGTCAACTGACGACCGGCCGCGATCATCTCGGCCACGATCTCCGAACACGCGCCGATCACGTGCTCGCAGTTGTCGAGGATGAGCAACATCGGACCGGCCGACAGCGCCTCTTTGAGTCGTTCTCGCGCCGAATGCGTCCGGCCGACGGTCAATTTGCCTGGAGCCAGGTCGGATTCACTGATTCCGAGGGTGCCGCCGATGGCCGCGATCACATCTTCGCTGCTACGCAACGACGCCAACTCCACCAGTACCACCGACACGCCCGGGTGGTTCACGGATGCACGCAGACCCAATTCGTGTGCAAGGCGGGTCTTTCCGGCACCACCGGGTCCGAGAATCGTGACGACGCGAGAGCGGGCGAGCAAGGATTCGATCTTGTCGATGTCGTTGTCGCGACCGAGCAGGGCGTTGGGGGCAGCCCGCAGGCCGATCGCACGCGCAGCCCGCGGTATTGCCGCAGGTGCCCCCAGAAGTTTCGCGTTCAGAGTCACCAGTGCGGGTGACGGATCAGCGCCCAGACGGTTGGCGAGATGGTTTCGGAACTCCGCGAACACCTCGAGTGCCTCGTTGACCCGGCCGGCTCCGGCGAGCGCACGCATCAGCGCTTCGGCTGCTGTGTCGTCGAATGGATTCGCCAGGTGCCGTCCGCGCACCAGTGGAATGGCTGCCGCGTACTCCCCCAGCGTGAGGAACGCGTCGATCTGCGCCGTCTCCAGTTCGTCGTACACGCGGCCCGCGTCGAGCGCCAGACGATCTGCGACGTCGCCGACGACGTCGCTCCCGGGTGTGCCGCGCCACAGGCGCAGCGCCTCGGTCGCGGCCGCAAGTGACTCGGACGCGTCCGCGTCGCCGGCGTGCAGACGACGAGCCGCGTCCGCTGCCCGGGCCAGGTCGACGCGCGCTCTGGCGAGAGTGAGCCGGTATCCGGCCGCCGTGACCTCGAGGGCCCCGTCCGGGAGTGCAGATCGCAAGCGCGAGACCTGAGTGTGGAGGGCGTTCATCGGTGAGCGCGGCGGCTCCAGCCCCCAGACGTCGTCGATCAGGCTCTGCGCGGTGCGTGGCTCACCGGGATTGCGAGCCAGCGCAACCAGCAGAGTTCGAGCTCGCGGACCCGGCAGCGGAACCAGGCGATCGCCCACTTTGGTCGAAACGGGTCCGAGCAAGGCAATGTCTGCCAGGTCTTCGCCCGACTGCGCGTACCTGGCGCGCTCACTCACGTCTCGAGTCATGTGCTGATCCACCGCGTTCGATCGTATTGCACAGTGCAAAGATCCTTGTATGGCAACAGCTGCTCAATGGATCGAAGGCGCGAGGCCGCGCACACTCCCGAACGCGATTGCGCCCGTGCTGGTCGGCACCGGAGCCGCGGCGTCCCTGGACCTCGCAGTGTGGTGGAAGGCGCTCCTGGCACTGGTCGTCTCCTTGGCCTTGATCGTCGGGGTGAATTTCGCGAACGACTATTCCGACGGAATCCGCGGAACGGACGACGACCGCGTCGGGCCACTGCGCTTGGTCGGATCGAAGTTGGTCAGTCCCGGAGCCGTGAAGGCCGCAGCGATCAGCTGCTTCGCCGTTGCCGCGGTGGCCGGGTTCGTTCTGGCGGCGACCACAGCGTGGTGGCTGGTCGCGGTCGGCGTGTTCTGCATCATCGGTGCCTGGTTCTACACCGGCGGCAAGAAGCCGTACGGATACAGCGGGTTCGGCGAGATCGCCGTGTTCATCTTCTTCGGGCTGATCGCAGTACTGGGAACTCAGTTCGTGCAGGCCGAGCGGGTCGATCTGGCCGGGCTGGCCGGAGCGATCGCCATCGGCTCGTTCTCGAGCGCAGTGCTCGTTGCCAACAATCTTCGCGACATCCCGACCGACACCGAGTCCGGAAAGATCACTCTCGCAGTACGGCTCGGGGACGCGAAGACCCGCACGCTGCACGTGATCCTGCTGGCCGTTCCGTTCGTCGCGACCCTGCTGCTGATCCTGCGCACTCCGTGGGCATTGCTCGGATTGCTCGCGTTGCCACTGGCAATCCGAGCCAACGCCCCGCTGCGTTCAGGCGGGCAGGGAATGGCCCTGATCCCCGCGCTGCGCGACACCGGACTTGCCATGCTCGTCTGGGGTGCCGCGACCGCAGTTGCGCTCAGTCTCGCCTGAACGTCGACGCACTCAACGGTTGTCGGGCACGAACGCGCTGAGCAGGAAGTTCACGATCGAGATGATCAGCGCGCCCCAGACTGCCGTCCAGAAGCCGTCGACCGTCAAGCCGTAGGACGTTCCGGACGAGATCCACGCCGTCAGCATCAGCATCAGGGCGTTGATCACGAGAGTGAACAGTCCGAGCGTCAGGATGAGCAGCGGTAGCGAGAGAAGCTGTACTACCGGCTTGATGAAGGCGTTGACCACCGTGAAGATCAGGGCGATCACCGCGATCACGAGAACCGTGCCCCAGGTGCCGTTGTCGTGGTTGGCGATCGTGATGCCGGTGACCCACGCCGACGCCAGCCAGATGGCTATGCCGTTGATGATGAGACGTGCCAGAAATGTCATGTCTGAATGCTGGCACATCCCTCCCGTGCATGCGGAACCGTGCCGAATCTAGGCCGCGCGATTCATCTTCGCTTCCAACCGCTCACGGATCACCGACATCGTGACCTGCGTTTCGAGAGCCTCACGGGTGGGTCCGTCGGCGACACGCAGGATGCCGAGCAGGATGTGTTCGGCGCCGATGCGATTGTCCTTGTGCGCGAGCGCTTCACGGAGCGAGAGTTCCAACACCTTCTTGGAGTCCTTCTCGAATCGTGAACGAGGGAACCCGAATCGGCTCTTGCGGGAAGTGTCGACGCCGTTCGGCACAGGAGTCTCGTCCAGCACACGTTCGCCGAAGGACTGCTCGAGACTCTCCCGAACCGCATCGAGATCGATGCCGATCGACTTGAGTATCTCGGCGTCGTCGTCGAGCTTGTTCGAGCTACCTTCGTTCGACCCGGCGCCGGCGTGGCGGATCACGTCGAGCGTGACACCAGACTCGGCGAGCACCTCGGTGGCGATGCCCCGATCAGAGGTGAGCAACGCGGTCAACAGTTCCATCGGAGTGACAGGACCGGAGCCGGCGACAGCATCGACGACGACTCCCCTCGCCTGCGCGGAGAATCTTTCGAACATGGCACTTACCTGCCCTTCTCGCGCAGTGAACGCAGCATCGATTCCGATTGCGCGGACGCATATTTCTTGTGGACGGCTTGACGGCTGACCTCGAGGGTTTCCGCGATTGCCTGCCAGGACCATCCGTGACGACGCGCATTGGCGACCTGAATGGCCTCGAGTTTTTCGAGTAGACGTCGCAGCGCTCGAACGGCACGCAATCCCTCGGCGGGATCCGGACTGCCGGCGGCAGCGGCAAGAGAGGTTGCTTCGGTCATATTGTCAATTTAGATTGACAATCGAAATCTGTCAACCAAAATTGACACCGCCATGTCAGTACCCGGCGACTGCGCCGTCCACTGCCAACTGCAGGTCAGCCTGCACGGTTCGGGCGATATCCATCGGCTTGTCCGGAAGTTCGGTCACGGGCATCCCGACGAAGACGCTCGCAGCCTTCACGTCGCCGGCCACCGGGCCGTAGTTGATGCCGATCGACACCAGGGCCGGCGAGCATCCCAACTTCTCGGCGCGGGCGACGATGTGGCCGATACCGCTGTTGACATGCTGCAGCCGCGTCGGATCCTCGGTATTGCACGTCCCCTCCGGGAAAATCGCCAGACAATCCCCATTGCCCAGACGCTCGGCCGCGACGTCCATCATCACGCGGCCGGCATCCGAGACAGCGCGAAGGCCGTAGTTCTTGCTGCGAAAAACCGGAATGCTGCCCATCATGTCGACCTTCTTGCGCTGCGAAGGATCAACGAAGAGTTCGTCTTTGGCGAGGACCCTGGTCCGTCCGATCACGCGCCGCAACGGAGTACGCCACGCGGTCGCGGCGAGTGTGAATTGGTCGCTCTCCGTCAGATGATTGACTGCCACGACCAATTGCGTCTTGCGTTCGAGCAGAGTCTTCAGCGCAGCTTCCGCACCCGGCGCGTACTTCACCCGCGGGCGGTACTTCAACGCCAGCGCGGCATAGGCGAGCTTCGCCACAAACCGGTTCTGCTGATGGCTGCGGTAGTACTCGTACACAGCTTCGTAGTTGTCGAGTGAAACTTCAGGATTGCCCATGATCCGCCCTCGCTGGAGAAGTGTCCCTTGGACAAACGATACACAACCTACGGTTGCGTAGGTTTGTGTTTCACATGGCGTAGCGCTGGGAGAAACGCACTTCTCGAGGTAAAACGGTTTCTGTGATCCGCTCGGCCATATCCACCGACCTACCCGCACTGCAACAGATCGAGATCGCCGCGGGCGAACCGTTCCGAGACATCGGGATGGACGCCATCGCAGACGATCCACCGCCGACGCTCGACGAGTTGAACGATTTTCTCGCCGCCGAACACATCTGGGTTCAGACCGACGCAAACGACGTACCCGTTGCGTATGCACTGGTCGAGATCGTGGACGGCGGCGCACATATCGAGCAGGTTTCCGTTCACCCCGATCATGCCCGCAAAGGCCTCGGAGCCCAACTGATCGACGTTGTCACCGAATGGGCGGCGGACCATCACCACGATCTCGTGACTCTGACGACCTTCGTCGACGTTCCGTGGAACGCGCCGTACTACGAGCGACTCGGATTCGTGCGCCTGGCGGAGAACACACTCTCCCCCGGCCTGATCCGCATCAGAATGATCGAGCAGTCATCCGGCCTGGACGCGTGGCCTCGCGTGACAATGAGCCGCCCCGCCCGCGGTCATGTGTCAGCAGTGCAGAAGCGCGCGGCGCAGGAGTATGCGGTTCAGGAGTTGGCGGTCCACGCACCCGAACGAACGAACTCGTCCAGCACTGCTGTGGGGCCGAGCAGGTCTATCCCTTCCGAGGCCACCCATTCGTCGTTGTAGTAGGTGCCCGAGTAGCGCTCTCCGCCGTCGCACAGAAGCGTGACGACGCTGCCGCTGCGTCCGGCGGCCATCATCTCCGCAAGCAACGCAAAAGCTCCCCACAGGTTCGTACCCGTCGAGCCACCCACTTTGCGCCCCAGGGCGGCGCTGGCGTGCCGTGCCGCCGCAATCGAGCCCGCGTCCGGCACCTTGATCATGCGGTCGACCACTTGACCGACAAACGACGGTTCGACGCGCGGACGGCCGATGCCCTCGATCCGGGAGCCCCGAGTACCGACGATCGACGGATCGCTCGCTCGCCACGCGTCGAAGAACACGGAGTGCTCCGGGTCTACGACGCACAGTCCGGTGTCGAATTTCCGGTAGCGAAGGAAGCGGCCGATCGTGGCGCCGGTTCCGCCCGTTCCGGCTCCGACGACCACCCAGTCGGGAATCGGATGTTCCTCGTGCTCGAGCTGAGTGAAGATGGATTCGGCGATGTTGTTGTTTCCGCGCCAGTCCGTCGCACGCTCGGCGTGGGTGAACTGGTCCATGTAGTGACCGTTCAACTCACTCGCGAGCCGATGCGATTCCGAGTAGATCGAAGACGGATCGCTCACGAAATGACAACGTCCACCCTGTGCCTCGATCAACGCGATCTTGGCGGGACTCGTGCTCGCTGGCATCACCGCGACAAAATCCAGACCGAGCAACTTCGCGAAATACGCCTCGCTCACAGCCGTCGAACCGGACGACGCTTCGATGACGGTGGTCTCTTCGGTAACCCAGCCGTTGCAGATCGCGTAGAGGAAAAGCGACCGCGCGAGTCGATGTTTGAGACTTCCCGTGATGTGTGTCGACTCGTCCTTCAGATAGAGCTGGACGGTCCAGTTACTCGGCAGCGGATACCGCAGCAGGTGAGTGTCCGCGCTGCGTTGCGCATCAGCTTCGATCAACCGCACCGCGTTGTCGACCCACTGCCGAGACGTCCGGCGGTCGACGTCGAGCGACTCCGTGGTCACCGGCCGTCTCCACGCAGCTTGGAACGAAGATCGTCACGATCGGACCGCCGCTGGGCGTCGACGGCCGCAATGCCTGCGTTGACACGCTTGCGCAGTTTCGCGAAGAGCAGCAGCGACAGCGGCAAGGCGATCAGCACTGCGAACAGTGCGGCGACAATCAGCGGAACGTCGGTGCCGGCGAGCTTTCCGCCGCCGATGATGAGGGCACCGATCACGACGACAAGCAGCAACCGGGCGACCGAGTACAGCACCACGTCGCGGGCCAGTTGACCCTTGGTCACCGGCCCGGCAGCCGACTTTGCTTGCCCAGAGTTTGCGGAAGGTTTACTGGCCTTGACCGGCTCAGAAGGAACATTTTCGGGGTTTTCAGACAACTGACTCACCCTCTCAGGTTACCCATTCCGAATACCGGTAGCACCGAGCCCGCTATATCCATTTTGTCCTTTACTTAAACATTACTTTGTCTTGAAAGATCGACTACCCGGCTATATCTGTGCAAACATTGCGCTACCACTCAGAAAACGGTCGAATGTAAGCGAAGGACTTCGAAACAAACTCGACGCAGGTTTTCGGCAACTGCTCGACACGCCGGTTCGGTATCACTGTTCAGAGTCACTGTTCGTCAACGTTCGACATCAACATGGAGGACCTCACAATGAGCGCACCAACCTTCAATACCGCCGCAGACGCACTCATGACGCCCGGACAGGTAGCGGCATTGTTTCATGTCGATCCCAAGACCGTGACCCGCTGGGCACACGCAGGACGACTCGGCTCGCTTCGCACACCAGGGGGACATCGTCGATTCCGTGAGGCCGAGGTCATGCAGCTTCTGCGATCGCTGACCACGGAAGCGGACCACAACTGAGCATCCACAGCCCGCAAAGAGAAACACGTACTACCCGACAGATACAGCACTGACGCACTGAGCCTAAACACTTGTCCGCAGCACTTCTGGTGATGCGGGCCGGAGACTGAGTAGGCTCGACCTCAGTTCCCTGAGGAGGTGCGCCGTGTTTTATCTGTTGGCGTTGGTGGGTTTGGTGACATTGATCGTTCTGATGTGGAAGGCATTCGGGCCCGATCCGTCGACGCGCGCCCCGGTGAGCGGCGTGCGCGGACCGGACGACGATCCCGAATTCCTGTGGAATGTGAACCAGCAAACACGACGCAAGCGCACGGAAGGGCCGGACGTACCGCCGACTGACACGTCGACGTAGCGTCCGGGCTTACCCGGCTATCCGATTACCGCCCTGAGAAGCCGTACGGGGAGGCCGGAAAGTCCTGCGCAACCACAGCAGCCAACTCCAGCACCGCTTCCCGAGTACCCGGACGCAACCGGTCCAGATCGATTTCGGCGCCCTCTTCCAAATGCGGGTCGAACGGAATCAACCTCACCGCTCGGCAGCGCTGCTCGAAGTGCTCGACGACGCGCGGCAGATCAACCTTGCCCGAGCGAGGCCGCACCGCGTTGATGACGGCCACGGACGTGGCGACCAGCCTGCTGTAACCGTGAGCGTCGAGCCAATCAAGTGTTGCGGAGGCGCTACGTGCACCGTCGACGGATCCGGAACTGACGACGATCAACGAATCTGCGCCCTCGAGAATGGCCTGCATCGCCGAGTGCATCAAGCCGGTGCCGCAGTCGGTCAGAACTATGCTGTAGAACTTTTCGAGCATGTCGACCGTGCGCGTGTAGTCCACGCCGCTGAATGCCTCCGAGACTGCTGGATCACTGTCGGACGCAAGCACTTCGAGCCGGTGCTGGTTTTGCGATGTATAGCCTCTGACGTCGCTGTACTTCTCGATACTGTTCTCGTCACGCAGCAGGTTACGCACAGTTGCCGGCGTCTCGAGCGGGATCTTCTGACTCAGGGTTCCCCGGTCCGGGTTTGCATCGACTGCGACGACGCGATCGCCGCGAATCGATGCGAACATCGATCCCAGCGTCGCAGTGGTCGTGGTTTTTCCGACGCCACCTTTGAGACTGAGCACCGCAACCTTGTAGCAGCCCTGCAGCGGCTGGTTGATCTGGCGCGTCAACTCGACGACATGCTGATCCTTCGCGCCGTTCCCGAGGTTCACCGATCGGCCGGACATCGTGTACAGCGCTTTGCGCCAGCCACCGGCCGGGGCTGGCCGGACCGGCTTGACGAGAAGCGCTGCCGAGAGGTCTTGCGCCGTCATCGGAAGAGCCGGCTCAGGACGATTGCCGGGAGCGGGGTTGAATCCGGCCTTCTGCATCGGAGGGTGAACCGGTGCCGCCGTCGGCGGAGCAACCGGCATCGCCTGCCCGTTCTGCAGGGTGTGACCGTTCTGCAGCGCTTGACCATTCTGCAGCGCTTGACCGTTCTGCACCGGCGCAGCGCCGGGGTGACCGAACTGCCGAATCACGGGATTGGGCTGATGCATGCCGGGCGAAGAAGGTGCCTGCGGTTGCTGGAGAGGTCTCGCGGTCGGGCTGGGATGGTTCTGAACGGGCTGCGAGTTCTGTGCGGATTGCGGAGCGGCGACTCGTGAATCCGGAACCGACCCTGCACGATTCGCGGGTTCGTAGGTCTGCATCGGCATCGCGGGCGAGGTCGAGAACTGGCCGTTGATGGGGCCTGGCTGTGCTTCCGGGTATTGGATGACCGGAGTTTTAGGGCCTGGCGCAGGCGCCGGCGGAGCTGCCGGCGTCGTAAGCGGCGGCTGGGCGGCGGGTGCACTGGGCGGGTGGGCGGGGGATGCACTGGGCGGGTGGACGGGGGATGCACTGGGCGGGTGGGCGGGGGATGCACTGGGCGCCTGGCCGCCTACTTGCTGGAGCGGACCGGAGTCGACCGGGGCCACGAAGAGACTGCGAACATCGCTGGGAACCGAGTCGGATGACGGATCCGGCGCGGACGCGCGCGGCTCGCGCCGCGTCGGCTCGGCAGGACGCACCGGCTCCCACAATCCTGCTCCGGCGTCTTCAATCTTGTCGGCCATCTCGCCGTTCCCCCTCGTCGATCCCCACAGCTACCAGGCAGCTAGTTATTCACCGAGCTGCATCGTAGCTGGTGCCGCCCCTGACCTACCTACCGGTAATACCTACAGACCGGTCGGCAGCCACCCACGGTACCTCGAGAGGATCAGTTGAGTCCCGCGTAGGAGTGCAAGCCGGAGACGACCATGTTGATGATGAAGAGATTGAACAGCATCGCAACGAAACCGGCGATGTTGATCCAAGCAGCCTTCGTCTCCCGCCACCCGGACGTTGCCCTCGCATGCAGGTAGGCCGCGTAGATCACCCAGGCGATGAAGGACATCGTCTCCTTCGGATCCCAACCCCAGAAGCGTCCCCACGCAGCTTCCGCCCAGATGGCACCGAGGATTACGCCTGCGCCGAACAGCGGAAACGCGATGATCGTGCTCTTGTATGCCAAGCGGTCGAGAGTCTGGGCGTCCGGCAGTCGCTCTGCGATCCGGCCGCCGATGCTCGTGCCCTCGTCACCGGGCGGGAACTTCAGTCGCAGCAGGAACAGGAGGCTCGCGATACCGCCGATCATGAAGATGCCGGAGCCGACGCTGACGATCGTCACGTGAATCGGAAGCCAGTACGAGCGCAGCGCCGGAACCACGGGGGCCGCGTCGGCGTAGAGAACCGTGCCGGCGAGGAACATCAGAATCAGAACGGGAACCAGCAGGAAGACCCACATCGGACGGTAAGCCGGCTTGATCAAGAGGACGTGCCCGACCAGCAACGACGCCGCACACGCCATCGCCACGAATTCGTACATGTTGCCGAGCGGGAATCGTTCCGTCGCAAATCCGCGGAGCACGATCGACGCGATGATCAGAACCGTTCCGACGACCAGGACAGCCCGGCCCATTCCGCCGAATCGCTCCGAGAGCGACTTGGTCGGAGTCTCCGCGACCCTGCCAGGCACGGAAGCGTCGACTCCACCGGCCGAGACCAGTTCCTTGTCCTGAACCGCCTTGGCTCTGGCCGACGCGTACTGCACGATGAGCAGCACAAACGCCAGAACGAGCACGGTGAAGGCGGACTTGAAGGCCCAGTCGCTGTACTGCGCGAGTGTCTCGTTGGTTGTCATCGGGCGTTCTCCTGCGCGTGCGGTTCGGTCACCGCGGTGGTCGGATTGCTTTTCAGCAAGCGGTCGGCGAGGCGGTCGAACTCGTCGCCCCAGCCTGCGTGGTCGGTGCGGGCAAGCCCACCAAGTTCTACTACAGTACGTCGTTCGTCATCTGGATAGATACGCGCCCAGACGCGGCGACGCTTGATCACGAGCGAGACGAGCAGACCCGCCATCATCGTCAACGCCGAAACCAACACCCATACCTGAGCGGGATCATGGGAGACCTGAAGGTTCACGAAGTCGACGGCACCGTCGAATCGCACCTGGGTTCCGTCGGCAAGCGTCGCGCTCTCCCCCGGGAAAAGGTTGACCCGGTCCTGCTTGAGCAGTCGACCCTGATTGATCAGTTCGGTGTTGAGTTCGAACAGCGATTGCGGGTTACCGGTATCGAGTCCGGTGTCGCCCTTGTAGATGTCGATCGCGACGGCCGGATCGTTCATCGCCGGGTAACTCGACGACAGAAGGTTGCCGTGGAACAGCGCGGTGGGCGCGAACAATCCTTCGATGGCAATCTGATTCTTCCGACGCTCGTCCGCATCCGGATACATACCGCCCGGCGGGTCGAAACGCATCGCGCCACTGCTCAGGAACGTCGTGGCGTCGTCCGGACGCCACTGAAGCGTCTCGGTGCGGGTCTCGCCGTTCGGGAACGTGACGGTGAAGGTCGGCGCGTATCCGTGTCCCTGCAGGTACACACGATCGCCGGCGATCCGCAGCGGGTGGTTCACCTGGATGGTCGTGTCCCGCCAGGTATCGGACTCGAGGTCGTCGCCTGCCTGGTACGAGATGTCCGAGGTGAACATCTCGGCCTGACCGGTCTCGAGGTAGTCGGCCTGGAAGTTCTTCACACGGACACACAGCGGAGTCATGCCGGTGCCGTCGAGGCTCAGGCCCGCGACGAACGAGTCGAACACCGCCGGTGACGTAGTGCAGAACCCGGGGCCGTCGTTGGCGATGACGATGCGATTGCCTTCGTAGCCGAACAACTTGCCCGCGGCGATCGCGATCAGCAGTCCGACCAGCGACAGGTGGAACATGAGGTTGCCGAATTCGCGGAGATATCCCTTCTCCGCCGAGATGGTGATCTCGCCTTCGCGTCGTGATTTCGTATCGCCGCGACGCGTTTCGACGCGCCAACCACGCAGTTCTTTCGACACACGGGCGGCAAGTTCGTCGGGAGTCTCGCCGTCCACGACGCTCGTGGTGTGGTGCGGCAGACGAGCGAGGTTACGCGGCGCATTAACGGGACGGGTGCGCAGTGCCTTTGCGTGCTCCACACAACGCGGCAGGATGCAGCCGACCAGCGAGATGAAGAGCAATGCGTAGATCGCGGTGAACCAGAAGCTGCTGAACACGTCGAACAGTTCGAGGCGGTCCATCCACGGGCCGAGAGTCGGACGCGCGGCGATGTAGTCGGCGACCTTGCCCTCGTTGAGGGTTCGCTGAGGCAGCAGGGCACCGGGGATCGCAGCGAGTGCGAGGAGGAACAGCAGAACCAGCGCGGTCCGCATCGAGGTGAGCCCGCGCCAGGTGTTGCGCCCGAGTGCAACGACTCGACCGATCACCGACTGCTTCGGCAGCACGGGTGTCGGGTTGTCGTTATTGTCGTCAGCTGTCATA
This sequence comes from Rhodococcus sp. NPDC060176, assembly GCF_042728675.1. NCBI lineage: Bacteria > Bacillati > Actinomycetota > Actinomycetes > Mycobacteriales > Nocardiaceae > Rhodococcus > Rhodococcus sp. NPDC060176. The sequence goes on along the minus strand of NZ_JBHWYS010000005.1, from coordinate 240,387 downwards.
TCGGCAGCGTCACCTCCGAGATAAATGCGTCGCGAACCCAGCCGACGAACTGGTCCCACGCGCCCGTGACGAGGGCGATTCCCACTGCCACCAACATGATTCCGCCGAAAATTTGAATGGTGCGTGCATTACGACGCAACCAGCCGACGCCGGTCAGCGCACGTGCCGACCCCAGCGCCAGAAAGATGAACGGCAGCCCGAGTCCGATGCAGTACGCGACGATCAACGTGACACCGCGCGCGGCGGTCATCCCGTCGGTTCCCGCGGCTACGGACATCACGCCTGCCAATGTCGGTCCGAGGCATGGCGTCCACCCCAGCGCGAACACTCCCCCGAGTAGCGGCGCCCCCACCAGCGACGACACACGACGCGGTTCGAAGCGGACGTCTTTCTGCAGCGCCGGGATCAGTCCGATGAACACCAGGCCCATCGCGATCGTGACCACACCGCCCACGCGCATCAGGACCTCGCGGTTGACGAGCAGAGTCGAGATAACGCCGAACACCGACGCGGTGGCGAGAACGAAGACGACGGTGAAGCCGGCGACGAACAGTCCGGCCGCACCGGCGACCCTCAGGCGACTGCTCCGGGTGATCGTCCGGGTCCTCGCCTCGTCGGCGGTGATCGCGGGTGCGTCGGCGCCGACGACGCCGGCGAGGTAGGAAAGGTAGCCGGGAACGAGCGGCACGACGCACGGTGAAGCGAACGACACCAGACCGGCGAGGACGCAGGCACCGAGGGCCAGCAGCAGCGGACCGGACGACGCCGCGTTCTGAAATGCTTCGCCCACACCGGCACTCAGTGTTTCGCTGCCGGCCAGCAGCGTGGTGGTCGTGGTTGTCATGTCTACTGCGCGTCTTCCTGAGCTACCCGCTGGACGACGGGCAGCAAATCCTCGGCGAGAAGTTCTTGGAGAAATACCGCGGCGACGCGATGCTGGCGATCAAGGACGATCGTCGTCGGAATGACCGACGTGGGGTAGCCCTTGCCGAGGGCGATCAGCGAGCGCATCGACGGGTCGTAGATCGACGGGTACGAGACCTTGTTGTCGACCACGAAGTCCTGCGCCTTGTTCTTGGTGTCGTCGCGGACGTTGATACCGAGGAACTGCACGCCGGAATCCTTGGTCTGCTCGTAGACCTGTTCCAGATCGTCGGCTTCGGCCCGGCACGGTCCACACCACTGACCCCAGACGTTGAGGACGACGACCTTGCCCTCGAAGTCGTCGACGCCGACCTTCTGGCCTTCGTTCATCAGGTCGGGCCCGGAGAGGTTGCCGATGGTGCCTCGGTCGGACGGCGGATCGTAGAAGATCTTGGTCTGTCCGCCCGGTGAGACGAAGTCGAAAGTTCCGCCCTGTGCGACGGCGTCGTCGCCGGTCGCGCAGGACGAGAGAAGGAGCATCGCGGATGCAGCGGCTGCCAGTGCTGCGGCGATGCGGCGCGAAATCATGCGCCTGTCACTCTCGGGTCGGAGGCGCCGGCGGGTTCGGAGTAGACGATGTCGACCAGTGTGTCGCCCTCGTAGACCAGTGACGTCAACGAGGCCAGACCGCACTGACGGTGACGGGGGTCGTGCCAGAGACGCTCACCCTGCAGGAATCGACGCAGAGTCCAGACCGGAAGCTGATGGCTGACGACGACGGCTTCGTGTCCGACTGCCGCGACGCGTGCGGCGTTGACGGCTGCCAGCATGCGATGTGCGATCTGCAAGTAGGGCTCGCCCCAGGACGGGGTGAACGGGTCACGCAGTTTCCACCAGTGACGCGGACGCGAGAGCGCACCGTCCCCGACAGCTACCTTGAGGCCCTCGAATTCGTTGCCCGCCTCGATGAGGTTCTCGTCGGTGACGATGTCGAGCTTGTGCGCCTCGGCGATCGGAGTCGCGGTTTCCTGTGCGCGCTGAAGCGGCGACGCGACCACGTGGGTGATGTCGTGATCGGAAAGCACGGATGCGACCGCACGAGCCTGGGCCTCGCCCGCCACCGACAACCGGAAACCCGGGAGCCGTCCGTAGAGGATCCCGCGCGGGTTGTGAACTTCACCGTGGCGAAGGACGTGGACGATGGTGCGGGTGGACGTGTGGTCGGGGTGATCGGCGTCGGTCACAGTCGAGGGTCCTCGCTGAAGGTGATGGATGTCGGAAGCGTGCGGGTGTTCTGGAACTGGAACGGATCAGGGCTTGACGGAAGCAGCTGCGGCCTTGGCTGCATGAGGCATGGCGTCGGCGATGATCGAGAATGCTCGATCGTCGAGTGCTGCGGAGACGAACCACGCTTCGAACGCGCTCGGCGGCGGGTACACGCCGCGGGAGAGCAGCGCATGGAAGAAGGCGGGGAATCGCCAGGTCTGCGCGGCTTTGGCTTCGTCGTAGTTGGTCACCGTGTTCTCCGTGAAGAACACGCTCACCAAGGTGCCTGCGTACTGCACACGGTGTTCGACGCCTTCGGCGGTGAGGGCTTGGGTCATGAGGTCGCCGAGGGCGGTCGCGTGCCGGCCGAGCTTGGCGTACACCTCGGCGTCGGCGGCGCGCAGGCTCGCGAGTCCGGCGGCAACGGCTACGGGGTTACCCGAGAGGGTGCCTGCCTGGTAGACGGGACCGTCGGGTGCGAGGTGGCCCATGATGTCGGCGCGGCCGCCGAAGGCTGCGGCGGGCAGGCCCCCGCTCATGACCTTGCCGAAGGTGTAGAGGTCGCCGGCGACGTTGTCGATGCCGTACCAACCCGAGGCGCTGACGCGGAATCCGGTCATCACCTCGTCCATGATCAGGAGTGCGCCGTGCTCACGGGTGAGACGACGCAGGCCCTCGTTGAAGCCGGGGAGCGGCGCGACGGCGCCCATGTTTCCAGCGGCAGCTTCGGTGATGACGCACGCGATGGCGCCGGGGTTGGCGGCGAACGCCGCGGCCACTGCGTCGAGATCGTTGTAGCGGACGACGATGGTGTCTTCGGCTTGCGCACCGGTCACACCGGGCGAGGTCGGCAGTCCGAACGTCGCGAGGCCTGATCCGGCGTCGGCGAGAAGGGCGTCGACGTGGCCGTGATAGCAACCGGAGAACTTGATGATCTTGGTGCGTCCGGTGAATCCGCGGGCGAGGCGGACTGCGCTCATCGTGGCTTCGGTTCCGGAGTTGACCAGGCGAACCTTTTCCACGGGCGCGACGCGGGCGACGATTTCCTCGGCGAGGGCAACTTCGCCTTCCGTCGGCGCACCGAAGGAGAGACCGCCGAGCGCGGCTTCGCGAACGGCTTCGACGACTGCCGGGTGAGCGTGCCCGAGAATCATCGGACCCCAGGACGACACCAGGTCGACGTAGTTGTTCCCGTCGACGTCGGTGAGGGTGTAACCGGACGCCTCGCGGATGAATCGCGGTGTTCCGCCGACCGAACCGAACGCACGGACGGGCGAGTTGACGCCACCCGGAATCACGTTGCCGGCACGTTCGAAGAGCCGAGCGGAGTTCGTTGCATGCACGTCGGGATCACCGGAAGACACAGTCACGGCTTCCAGTGTCCCAGTTCTGTCGAATCTGACAACGACAGGGTGTAGGACTTCGGTGCTCGAGGCGAGTTTTCCGGTCGAACCGGACCTCACGTGAGACGATTTCGGGCATGAAGCGACTGTTGACGACGCTGATGGTCTCAGCTGCGATTCTTCTCACATCATGTGGTTCGGACGCTTCCGATGACGACAAGGCGACAATTTCGTCGCAATCGAGCGCCACCGATTCGGCTCGAACCACCGCGGCGGCGAGCACTGATCCCGCGTTTCTCGGCGGGTGTTCGGCCGTGTCCGTCTACGTTCAGCAGCGTGTTCAGAGCGGCGACACGTCGACTCGGGCGGCGGGAGCCGACTTCCTGAAGATCGTCGAGAACGACCCTTCGTACCAGGCTATGTCCGAGAGCGAGAAGGAACTCTTCCGTCAGGGAATCGAAGCGGGCGCCGCAGGCTCCTGCTGAATGCGAGGGTTGAGATCGAACCGGGTTGCCCGCGGTGCGCTACGCGCTATCGTCGGTTCCATGGCCACCACAGCGGACCACCTCAGGACAACACTCGACGGACGCTGGCGGGAGGTGCGTGAGCGCGTTCGCGGCGAATTGAACGACGAACGTTTTGCTCCGCACTACACACCCAACACCGCCATAGCGCGTTCCAAGGCTCTCGAACAGATGCGGGTTCTCGCCGATCTCGGCTACGCCGCAAACGGTTTCGCGGTATCTCACGGCGGAACGGGCGACGCGGGCGGCGCCGTCACCAGCATCGAGATGCTGGCGATGTCCGACCTCTCGCTGATGGTCAAGGCGGGCGTCCAGTGGGGATTGTTCGGCGGCGCCATCGAAAACCTCGGTACCGAGCGTCATCACCAGGCGTACGTCAAACCGCTGATCGATCTGGACCTACTCGGTTGCTTCGCGATGACCGAGACCGGCCACGGCAGCGACGTACAAGAACTCGAAACCACCGCAACCTACGACGTCGAGACGGGCGAGTTCGTCGTCAACTCCCCCACTCCGTCCTCGCGCAAGGACTACATCGGCGGCGCGGCCCAGCACGCCACCGTCGCGGCGGTGTTCGCTCAGTTGATCACCGGTGGCGAAAGCCAGGGCGTCCACTGTTTTGTCGTGCCGATTCGTGACGACGCCGGCAACGACCTTCCCGGCGTCACGACGTCCGACTGCGGACTCAAGGGCGGACTACCCGGAGTCGACAACGGCCGCATCGTCTTCGACCAGGTCCGCATCCCGCGTGAGAATCTACTCAACCGTTACGCCGACGTCGCCGAGGACGGCACGTACAGTTCGGCTATCGAAAACCCGAACCGTCGTTTCTTCACGATGGTCGGCACACTGGTTCGTGGACGTGTCACGGTCGGTGGTTCGGCAGCAGCGGCCGCCCGCGTGGGATTGGCCATTGCCGGTCGATATGCCCTGCAGCGCAGGCAGTTCAGCGCCCCGAAGAGCGACGACGAGGTTCTGATCATGGACTACCTCGTCCACCAGAAGCGTCTGCTGCCGTTGATCGCCCGCTCGTACGCTCTGCAGTTCGCACAGAACGAACTTGTTGCCGCGATGCACGACATCCAGAGCAGCGACAACCCGGATCCGCAGGAGCAGCGCGAACTCGAAGGTCGCGCCGCCGGACTCAAGGCCGCAAACACGTGGCATGCCACGCGGGCCATCCAGGAGGCACGCGAAGCGTGCGGCGGCGCAGGCTATCTCGCGGAGAACCGTCTCACCGCGCTCAAGGCGGACACCGACGTGTTCACCACGTTCGAGGGCGACAACCACGTTCTGACGCAGTTGGTCGCCAAGGAACTGCTCACCTCCTACGCCGACGAAGTACGCGGCATGAGCCCGGTCGACTGGATGCGCTTCGCCGCTACGACGGTCTCCGACGTGGTCAAGAAGCGCACGGCGGCGCAGCAGATTCTGCAGACGATCGTCGACACCCGCCAGGACAACGAAGAGGACGGCAGCCTCTTCAACCGCGGCACCCAGATGAAGATGTTCGAGGACCGCGAGGAGTACCTACTCGCCACTGCGGCAAGGCGATTGCAGGCCGCACAGAAGCGCGAGGAGAACCCCTTCGACGCGTTCAACTTCGTCCAGGATCACGTGCTCAAAGCCGCTCAGGCACACATCGAGCGTGTCATCCTGGAAGCATTCGTCGCCGGTATCGACTCCTGTGAGGACGAGACCACGAAGGAACTCTTCGGCGAGGTGTGCGACCTCTATGCACTGTCCGTCATCGAGGAGGACAAGGCCTGGTTCATGGAGCACCGGCATCTGTCGGTGGAGCGTTCGAAGGCCGTGACGCGCGGAATCAACGAGCGTTGCCGCACCCTGCGTCCGCACGTCGAGACACTGATCGACGGGTTCGGCATTCCGGACATCCTGCTGGGGTCGGCGATGCTCGACGGACCGGGTACGGACGCGGTACGGCTGAAGCAGACGGTCTGAAGTAGATGGTCGGGTGGGGTCGGCAAACGCCGGCCCCACCACACTCAGTGCGCTGCTGCCTTTTTCGACTGGCGAGAGGCGAGCAGTCCGGTCAGGCCGAGTGCCGCGACGAGCCAGATTCCCAGAACGAGCAGGTGCGGCCCGGCACCGTTGCCATCGAAGTAGATGACGGACCGAATCGGCTCCATGGCCGCTGATCCGAGCCAGAACGAATGGATGTGCTGCCAGAATCCTGGAAGGAACGACACCGGGATGGCGCCACCCGAGCTCGGGAAGTTGATGAAAACGAGCACCGTCAGCACTGCAAAGATCGCTGCCTGTCCGAGCAGTCGATTCAGCAGGATGCTCACCGCGCCGACGGTGAACGTGTAGAGCATCGAGATCCCCAGCAGTTGCAGGATCTGGCTGAACGACGCGCCGAAGGCGTGCATGAAAATACTGGTGATGCCGAACGCGATGAGCGGGGTGAGAATCGCCGCGCCGGCCAGGATTGAATACTGCTCTCGCAGGCGCATTCTCGGAGCAACCTGACTGAGCACCGTGATGGTCAGGTAGCCGCCGAGGGTGCAGACGATCAGGAAGTAGAAGAGCCCGACGGTCGAGGAGTCGCGCGCCGTGACAGGCGCCGAGTCGATCACGGTGACCTGCTGCCCCGTCTGCTCCGCGACGGAATGGGCTAAGCCGCTCACCACGGAAACCGTCGAGGCCCCCGCACCGGTTGCGATGTGCGCGGTCACGGTGTCACCGATTTCGATGGCGCCGATGGCGTCGCGGTTGTCGATACGAGCGAGAGCGTCGGCGGCGTTGTCGGTGGCGACGATGTCGAACTTGTCGCCTGACGTAGCTTCGATTCCCTCGATCAGCGGAGCCGTGACGGATGGTGAACCGACCACCACGATCGGTGCCTGATTCGGCATCGGTGAGTGGAAGGCGCTGACGTAACACAGGCAGAACATGATGACGAAGAACAACGGAAATGCGAGTCCACTGCCCACCATCTTCCAATTGGTCGGCGGATCGACAACCTCTTCGCTGGGCACCCGGACGTCGGTAACTGTCATATTCCACGCTCTCTTCACTAACCGCATCTAGCTGTCAACACCGTTGACAGACTCAACAGTCAACACTGTTGACACGTTATAGTCAACAGTGTTGACAACGAGGTCGGCGAGCGAGCACACAGGTCGGTGTCGTGACATTCACAGAACGAGAGCAGCCCTCGACGTCCGAGGCGATTCGCGCGGCAGCGTTCCAACTGTTCGGCGAGCACGGGTTCGGTGGCACGTCAGTTCGCGCCATCGCCAAGGTTGCCGGTATCGATCCGGCCCTGGTCATCCGGCATTTCGGATCCAAAGAAGCACTGTTCCTGGAAACCACGCCGGTCGCCGGCTACTTCGAAGGCCAGTTCGACGGCCCGATCGACACCCTCGGTGAGCGGATCGCAGAATTCGTCCTGGGTAAGGCCGACGCCCGGATGCTGTCGGTGTACACGGCGCTCATGCGGGCGTCGGACAGTCCACGCATCCGGGAGCGGCTGCGCGAGATGACCGGAGTATTCGCCACCAATCTCTCGGCTCGTCTCCAAGGCGAAGACGCATACACCCGCGCGCTCCTGGTCTCCGCCCAGGTGTCCGGATTGTTGAGTGCTCTCAGCGACGAGAGCATCCCTCAGTCGGCAGATCGAGATCAGTTGGCAAAGCTCTACGGCCGGGCGATGCAGACGCTGATCGATCAGTACTGAGCGATGACCTCGTCGGCAAACCGTCGAATGGAGTCGAGTCTTCCCTGACGATCACCGGCATCAACTCCGTAGCGATACCACGGCGACACTCTGATTTCCGTGACTCCGAGAGTCTCGAGTTCGCGATATCCGTCCAGATCACGAACATCAGTCGGCGAGACGTTGACGCCGAAAGGAAGATCGGCACGACCGTACTCGACCCGCAATTCCATGAGGCGATCGATGGCGGAGGCCAATTCGGCTTTGGTCGTGTTCACCGACATCCAACCGTCGGCCAGCCTGGCTGCGCGGCGCAATCCCGGTTCACTGTGCCCACCGATGTAGATCGGAACCGCAATCTCCGGAGCAGGACTGATCATCAGAGCGTCGAACTCGTAGTGCTTGCCGTGGTATTCGATCCATTCGGGTCCACGTCCCGCACACACGGCCTTGATGATCTCGATGGCTTCGTCGGTACGCGCACCGCGGGTGCGCATCTCGGTCCCGGTAAAGGTGAATTCCTCGGGGATCCAGGACAAACCGATGCCGAGTGCGATGCGATTTCGCGACATCACTGCCATGGTCGAGACCTGCTTTGCCGTCAACAAAGGATCACGCAGTGGGAGTTTGAACACGTTGGTGTAAAACTGAATTCGCGACGTGACGGCCGCCATTGCCGTCATCGCAATGAACGGATCAGGCATCGGAGTCTCGGGCGCCCACATCCGCTTCCCGTCAGCGGTGTACGGATACGGCGCCGACACCTGCTCGGGATAGAACACGGAATCCGGCATCGCGATACCGTCGAACCCCACCTCTTCTGCAACCTGGGCCAATTCGCACAGTTCCAGAGCGTCGATCATCGCGCCCGCCAACGACCACTTCATCGTTCCACCATTTCGCCGCTACACCATTTCGTCATTCGCACGTCGAAACACCCTTCCGCTCAGAGGAACTCACTTCGACGACATCCAGGCTTCGTCGAAGAACATGATGTCGGTGATATTGCGTTCGACGCCGTGAATATTGCCGTCCCAGGCGATCAACACCGATGCGGGACCCCAGATCACGTAAGGAACAGTCACATTGGCGTACTCCTGCACCTTGCTGATCGCATCACGGACAGCGTCGTCCGACGGTGCAGTCTGCACAGCCGTGATCAGTGCGTCCATCTCCGGGTCCGCAAAGCCCGACGGGTTGTTCTTCGAATCACTGGCCATACTGTTGTACACATTGAGGTACGGCGCTTCTTCGCCGACTGGAGCGCCACCTCTGGTCATGTCGAAATCGTGGTCCTTGTATACCCGTCGGACCAGGTCGGTCACATCGGTGGCGTAGTCGATGGTGACGTCGAACCCGATCGCGTTCAGCGACGCCTGAACCGTCAGTGCCGTCGCCTGCTGGCTCGGCTCCGAGGTGGTGAGGTAGCGGAGTTTCCCGTCGTACCCGTCGGACTTCGCTTGATCGAGCAGCGCCTTTGCCTTCACGTGATCGAACGGGATGCCTGCGGTGTTGTTGAACCAACGTGATGTCTGCGGGACCAGTTCGGAACTGGCGGTGCCCAATCCGTTGTTCGCACGGGTATTGATCGCCGCCGGATCCACCCCATAGGCGATCGCCTGACGAATGCGCACATCGGCTCCGGGCTTGCCCGCCCGGTTGTTGATCGTGCCGATCCCGTTCTGTCCGGTCGGACTGAGGTAGCCGGAGTATCCGTCGTCGAGAGCTTGGTTGATGACGGCCTCGTCGCGAAGAATGTACGTCATGTCGATCTGACCGCTCTTCAGCGATTCGTACTGAGACTGTGCACCCGAGGTAGGGACAAACCGCAGTGTGTCCAGTGGCGGTTTGCCGCCCTGATAATCCGTGCGTGCGGCGAGTACCAGTTCTTCGTGCGGCGCGAACTTGGCCAAGGTGAACGGGCCCGCCCCGATCGGAGTGAACGCTTTTTCCCCTCCCACGGTCTCTGCGTCGGAACTTCGCGCAACGATCATTCCGGGGCCGAGCGACAACAGTGCCGGGAATTGTCGCCAGGGCCGCTCGAGCACAAATTCGACAGTGGTGGCGTCGGGTGTCTCGATCCGCTCCACGATGTTGAGCCAGGTCTGCGATACATCACCCTTACCTGCCACGAATCGTTCGATACTCCACTTCACCGCTTCCGCGTCGAGCGGGCTTCCGTCACTGAAGGTCAGACCATCAGCCAAAGTGACGGTGTACGAGGTGAAGTCGCTGTTGCCCGACAGTGACTTCGCAAGTTTCGGCACGAAGCTCCCGCTGGCGGAGTCGCTGCGCACCAGCGTGTCGTAAATCGCGGCCATTTCGGTTCCGCCGGTCGAACCGGCGGCTTGAGTTCTAGTGGGGTCCAGTGAGGAAGGGAACGAATAAGACCCGAAGGTGAGAAGACCTCCGTCGATCCGCTCCCCCGTATCTCGAGCTCCCACGAAACCCGCTGCGCCGCTACTGCCCGGTGAATCCGATCCTGCGGTGCCCCCACTGCTGGAGGCGCACCCGGCCAACAACAGGGCACCGGCAAGCCCGAGCGCGACAAATCGAGGGACGAACCGATTCTTCTTGGTGTACATACGTTCCCAATCTCGGCAGCGGGTCAGATCTTGACTACCTTCGACGTCGGGATCGGGTGCGAGTCCGCCTTGATCCAGCGCAGCGCCCAAGTCCCCTCGGCGTGCGAATCGGTGTCGATCCAGTTGCCGTAGCCCGGATCCTTCGCCGCCACGACAATCGTCATGGTGCCGTCGTCGTTGAGCTTCGCGGTGTGGTTGTTGATGTAGATGTTCGTGCGGTTGTAGTCGAGAGACTCGACCCAGAAGTTCTGCAGCACGAAGTTGAAGTACTCGCAGTTCGGAACCTCGGTCTCGATGACCCACGCCTCGTCCTCTGCGAGTTTCCAATAGCCGTGGAAGTAGAAGATCGTCGGATCGCCGCCGGCGTCCTGGAAGTAGTCCTGTCCCCAGTCGAAGATCTCGTTGGTGTGCGGCTGGAATTTGCGTGACCATTCCAGGAAGGTCTCCGCCATCCCCTTCACGATCCCGACGGACTTGGTGAGGCGCTCGCCGATCTCTTCCGGAGTCAGCGGGACGAACTCCCCGTCCGGGTTCAGGCATTCGATGGTCAGATCACCGATGACCTCGTTGCGCCGATCCTTGTAAGTTTGCCGAACGGAGATGAGGTTGCTGTCGGGCGCCAAAGGCAGCCAAGCCCCCTCAGCGGGCTTGTCGACGCTCGCGATGAACTCGAAACGGCCGTTCTCGTCGACCTCGAGGTCCTGGATATGCAGATCGCCGGTCTGCAGCATGGTGCCGTCGATGTGGTACCGATTGACGCGCGAGCCGAAGGTGATCAACGGGACGGTGCCTCGGGTGCCGATGATCCGGTAGTTGTACTGACCGGAAATGTTGGCGCGCATGTAGACGTTGTCCGGGTTGTCGGCACCGATCTTCGTCATCATGTTCGGGTTCGGAGCCGACGAGAACTGTGGCCAGCGTGGATCGGTGTACTCGACACAGTTGATCGTGCCGTACCGAAGCAACCGACTCAGATAGCGGACGCCCTCGGCCTGGGTCAGCGGGTCCTGAGGGACGATCTCGTCTTCCAGGACCTTTCCGACCTCGAGCAGATCTGCGCAGAACTTTTCCCAAACAGCATTCATGTGAATCTCCTTGTTTCGGTCAGGGCTTCAGGGTGTGGTGGCGAACTTCGCTTCGACGTCGGCAGCGCTCACGCCGAACTCCTCGAGCGAATAGCGGTGCGACGGACGACGATGCTCGGCAAGGCTCGCCTGGTGTGACGCCTCCACCGCGGCGCGAGCCTCGTCCGTGAAGGGCAGGGCGAACTGTGCATAGATCTTCTCGACGGTGCCGACTGCATCGGAGATGAAGTCCTTGTAGTCGACGTCGATGAACTGATCGGAGTTGTAACGGCTACGGGCACTGTTGAAGTTCGCATTCCCTCTCGCCCACAGGTCGAGTTGGGTGCGCCCGATAGCCGGACGGTCGAAGGCCTTCGACATGTCGTGTCCGCCCTGCTCGGCAAGGCTGAAGGTGGACGCCATCGACGTCAACGGGTCCCGGAAGGTCCGAACGAACAGTGCATCCGGATAAACCGACATGATCTCGTCGATCGCGAATACATGGCTCGGGCTCTTGAGCACCCACCGTCGGTCCTGGTCGTGAAGCCCGATCAACTGCAGGTTCTTCTTGTGCCGCGCATATGTTTCGGTCCAGTCCTGCTCCGCCAGCCACCGGGTGTAACTCGGCACGTACGCCACCGTCTCGAACGCGGTCGAGAGCATCGTCTGCTGCAGCAGACGCCAACATTCCTCGACCTCTTCTGCCCCCATGAAATGAACCTTCATCAGGTCCGCCTCGTTGCGCTGGCGCGCACGGTAGAAGGCGTCGGAGCGAACGTAGTCTGCGTTCTCCGACCACTTGTCGCGCTCGGGGCGAGGCTGCGGCGACTCGGCGAGCCACATCTCGGCGCCCTGATGCGCCGGGTCTGCGCCGAGCAAGCGGTGCAGCGCGGTGCTGCCGGTGCGGGTCAACCCGACGACGAAGATCGGGCGCTCGATCGGAACGTCGACGTGCTCTGGATATCTCGCGAATCCGGCCTCACTGGTCAAGCGACCCGCGAGCGCGCCGACGATCATCTTGCGAGCGATCACCTTGCCGTGCGGAGTGAGGTCGGCCTCGTTCTGGAACGACTCGAGGAGAACTCGAAGCCCTTCGAGATAGCTGTCGCTGCCGAAGTTTTTGTACCCGGCCACCTCGCGCGCAGCCTGGTGCAAGTCGTCGACGGAACCGATGCCGTCGTAATCCTGTGTCATCTGTAATTCCTTGGGGGATGGGTTCAGTGGTGGGTGTGACCGCAGTTGACGTCGAGACATTGCCCGGCGATGGCTCTGGCCGCATCGGACAAGAGGAAGACGACGGCATTGGCGATGTCGTCGGGTTCTGGTAGCCGGCGCAGATCGGCGCCCGCTGCGACCTCGTCGTAAATGACCTTGGGGTCGACTCCTGCTGCCGCTGCCTTCTTCTCGAACATGTTCTTGACCGAGTCCGCCCAGATATAGCCGGGAGCAACTGAATTGACTCGAATCCCCTTGGGCCCGAGATCGATCGACAAACTTCGCGCCATTGCCAGGAGCCCGGCTTTCATGATGCGGTACGCCCCGAACCCGGGAAGCTGATTGCGCAGCACCATGGACGTCACCATCACGACGGACCCCTGTGCCTCGGTCAATGCGGGCACAAGCGCGCGTGTGACATTCAACGCCGCAAGCAGGTTGATGTCGATACCCGACTGGATGGACGCCAAATCAGCGTCAAGGAGCGGGACCTGGGCCGGTTGGACGAATGCATTGTTCACGAGGCAGTCCACGGCACCGAACTCGGCGACCGCTGTCTCCGCCAGCGACGTGATCGAGTCGACGTCGGTGAGATCGGTCGGAACGGCCAGTGCAATTCCGCCGCGATCACGGATCTCGGTTGCCACCGATTCCAAGCGCTCGGGTGTGCGGGCAGCCAGGACAACTTTCGCTCCGGCCGCCGCACTCTGCAGCGCAATCGAGCGACCCAGCGCCGGGCCCACTCCCGAGACGACGACCACCTTGTCTGCCAGCAGGCCGTGACAGGTCAGCACAGCGCCTGCGGATCGAGAACCACGCTCAGAGAGGTGATCTTGCAGTTCTCGTCGAACTCGAACAGGTCGGTGGCAGCGAAGTCGGGGATACCGACTCGCTGCACCCGAAGTTGCATGGCCGCGTAGTTTCCCGTCACCGAAATCGGGCCGAGCAGACTCACTGTGAAGTCGACCTGCGCGTTCGCGGTATCGAATGCGCGAATCTCGTCGATCCCGCGGTAGGTCTGGACCCCGAGCGGTTCGTGTTGAACTGCGTCCGGTGCAAACAGCGCAACCAGGCCGTCGACGTCGTGACTTCCGAGATACTTGACGTAATCTTCTACAGCAGAAACTATTTCAGCTCTGTCAGGCATGGAATTTCCTCGTGGTCAGTCGGATCAAGAGATGGTTCCGCGGGCGCGGAGGTAATCGATGATCGCGATCGCAGCGTCCTCGGTCGTCGTGACACTGGTGTCGATGTGAATGTCGGGGTTCTGCGGCGCTTCGTACGGCGAATCGATTCCGGTGAAGTTCACCAACTCCCCACGTCGAGCTTTCTTGTACAGACCTTTGGGATCTCGCTCCTCTGCGACGGCAAGAGCGGTGTCGACGAAGATTTCGACGAACTGGTCGTCGCCGATCAATTCACGGGCGGCATGACGCTCGGCCTCGAACGGTGAAATGAAGGACGCGAGGACGATCAGACCCGCGTCCGCCATCAGGCGGGTGACCTCGGTGACGCGGCGGATGTTCTCGACGCGGTCGGCTTCGGTGAATCCGAGGTCTCGATTCAACCCGTGACGGACGTTGTCTCCGTCGAGGAGGTAGGTGTGCGCGCCGAGTGCGTGCAGTTGACGCTCGACGTCGTTGGCGATAGTCGACTTTCCCGAACCGGAGAGACCGGTGAACCACAGAACTGCGGGTTGGTGTCCCTTGAGCCTGGTGTGCGCGGCCTCGTCGACGTCGACGGATTGCCAGTGAATGTTGTCCGATCGACGCAGCGAGTGCGTGATCATGCCCGCACCGACAGTGCCGTTGGTAAGACGGTCGATGAGGATGAAGCTACCGGTGTCGCGGTTGCCCACGTACGGATCGAACGGGACGGGCCGATCGAAACTGATGTTGCACACACCGATTTCGTTGAGCTCGAGAGTAGTCGTTGCGGTCTTTTCGAGTGTGTTGACGTTGATCTTGTGTTTCGGTTTGGTGATGCGTGCGGTGAGAGTGACGGTACCGATCTGGCACAGGAACGGCCGTTCAGGCAGCATGGGAGCCTCACCCATCCAGACGATGCAGGCCTCGAACTGATCGGCGACGGCCGGCGGATTGTCACCGATGGAGAGCACGTCGCCGCGGCTGATGTCGATCTCGTCGGTGAGCGTGATGGTGACGGAGCGGCCGGCACCGGCAACGTCGAGGTCACCACCCATGGTCACGATGCGCTCGACGGTGGACGTCTTCCCACTGGGGAGCACGCGGATGGGATCTCCGGGAGATACGGTGCCGGAAACGATCTGGCCGGAGAATCCCCGGAAGTCGAGGTCCGGCCGGTTCACCCACTGCACCGGCATCCGGAACGGAGCCGCGGCGGCAGCATCGTCGATGTCCACGCTTTCGAGATGCTCGATCAGGCTGGGCCCGGAGTACCACGGGGTATTCGCACTGCGCTCGGTGAGATTGTCACCCATGTATGCCGACATAGGAATGGCGACGAATCCGTCCAGCCCGATCTCGTGAGCGAAGGCCGTGTAGTCCGCGGTAATGGCATCGAAGACCTCTTGCGAGTAGTCGACGAGGTCGAGCTTGTTCACGGCAAGAACCACGTGCTTGATCCCGAGCAACGACACGAGATACGAGTGCCGACGGGTCTGAGTCAGAATGCCTTTGCGGGAGTCGACAAGGATCACCGCGAGATCGGCGGTCGACGCGCCGGTCACCATGTTTCGGGTGTACTGCTCGTGCCCCGGAGTATCGGCGACGACGAACTTGCGACGCTCGGTCGTGAAGTAGCGGTAGGCGACGTCGATCGTGATGCCCTGCTCACGTTCGGCAGCGAGACCGTCGACCAGGAGCGCGAAATCGAGCCCCTCCCCCTGGGTGCCGCTCTTGCGTGAATCCGCTTCGAGCGCCGTCAACTGGTCGTCGAAGACGAGCTTCGATTCGTAGAGCAGACGGCCGATCAGGGTGCTCTTGCCGTCGTCGACGCTGCCACACGTGATGAATCGCAGCATGCTCTTGTTCGCGTGACGCTCGAGGTATGTCTCGATGTCGTCAGCGATCAGATCCGAGGAAACAGTCATCAGAAGTACCCCTCTTGCTTCTTCTTTTCCATCGACGCACTGGAGTCGTGGTCGATGACCCGTCCCTGGCGTTCGGAAGTGGTGGTGAGCAACATTTCCGAGATGATCTCGGTCAAGCTGGTGGCGGTCGACTCGACAGCGCCGGTCAGCGGATAGCAGCCGAGGGTGCGGAAACGAACACTCTTGAGTTCCGGAGTTTCTCCCGGCAGCAACGGCATCCGGTCGTCGTCGACCATGATCAGTGCGCCATCGCGTTCGACGACGGGACGCTTGTCGGCAAAGTACAGCGGAACGATCGGAATCTCTTCCTGGCGTACGTATTCCCACACGTCCAGCTCGGTCCAGTTCGAGAGCGGGAAGACGCGCAGGCTTTCACCCGGCGCTTTGCGGACGTTGTACATCCGCCACAACTCCGGTCGCTGCTGCTTGGGATCCCAGCGGTGCGCAGCCGATCGGATCGAGAAGATCCGTTCCTTGGCGCGGGATTTTTCCTCGTCACGGCGGGCGCCGCCGAATGCCGCGTCGAACTTGTAGTGATCGAGGGCTTGTTTGAGGCCCTCGGTCTTCCACATGTCGGTGTGCACCGCGGATCCGTGAGTGAACGGGTTGATCCCCTGCTTCATGCAGTCCGGATTGGTGTGGACGATCAGATCGAGATCGCCTGCAGCAGCGGTACTGTCACGAAGTTTGTACATTTCTCGGAACTTCCACGTCGTGTCGACGTGCAGAAGCGGAAACGGCAACTTCGACGGGTAGAAGGCCTTACGCGCGAGATGCAGCATCACGGCGGAGTCCTTGCCCACCGAGTACAACATCACCGGGTTCTCGCTCTGCGCAACAGCTTCACGCATGATGTGGATGCTCTCGGCTTCGAGCCGTTCGAGATGAGTCAGTGTCGTGGTCATCGGCCCAGTTCCTCCAGTGCTTTCGGGGCGAGTTCTGGTCGGCAGATCAGCAGATCCGGCAACCACGGGTTTTCCTGGTTGTAGCGCAGTTCGCTGCCATCGATACGCGAAACATGCAGTCCCGCAGCGCGTGCGACGGCAACAGGCGCCGCCGAATCCCACTCGTACTGCCCGCCCGCATGGGCATAGATGTCCGCGTCACCCGAGACGACCGCCATTGCTTTGGCTCCGGCGGATCCCATTTCGATCAACTCCGCGCCCATCGAGTCGGCCATGCGCATGACCGGTTCCGGACGACGCGTCCGCGATACGACGACTCGAACCGGCGTCGCGGCATCCCGCTCGGTTCGATCATCGCTGCTCGAATAGGTGACACCGAGGGCAGGCATTGCGACCGCACCCGCTGTGAGGACACCGTTTTCGGTCAGTGCGACATGAACGGCCCAGTCCGATCGGCCGGCTTCACCGAATTCACGGGTGCCGTCGAGCGGGTCGACGATCCACACTCGATCCGCAGCCAGCCTCGCGAGGTCGTCGGCGCCTTCCTCCGACAGCACTGCATCCGCAGGAAAGCGTCGGGCAAGTTCGGCGACGATGAATTCGTGACTGAGCCGATCGGCGGCGTTCTTGAAAGTCGCGGCATCACCGTCGTTTTCGCCGAGAGATTTCCGGTGTTCGAGCAGAAGTTCTCCCGCCGCAGTGGCGATGTCGATCGCCGCGCGTTCATCGTTGGTGCGTGTCATAGGTACTCCACAACTGTGTAGACCTCCCGATCGATGCGGGAAGAAAGGTCAGGCCGACCGCAGAGTGTCCAGCGCTTTGCACTGGCCTCGATGTGGTCTGCGCCATACCGTAACACCAGAATGAACGATGTTCATTCTATTTCGAACAATGTTCATTCTATGATATACATCACATTCACTTGAGTGCGGCGTTCGACAACGAACAGTGTTCGATGTGAATTGAGGATGCCGACCACCGCGACTACGGTGATCAAATGAGCAGTACCAGCAGCAAGTCGATCTACGGCGACGCCGAAGTGCGTCGGCGCCGAACACTCGACGCGGCGATCTCGCTACTGGACGAGGGTGGCTACTCCGCGCTCACGATCCGCGCGGTCGCCAAACGAGCCGGCACCAGCACTGGGCTGATCTACCAGTACTTCGTCGACAAGCAGGACATCTTCGCAGCCCTCTTGAGCGAAAGTCAGCTGGAAATGGCTGATTTCGTGAACTCGCTCCCCCGCGAGCAGGGACTGAGCGCATTGCTCGCGTCCATGATTTCCGAGTTTGCTCGGCACTGGGCACGGGTGGGTCGACTCACCACCACCTGGCGCGACATCGAAGGCATGGCCGGATCCGACCGAGAGAGCATGCGGGAACTTCACGCATCCGTCGCGGTCTTCAACTCGGCGTTGATTCGAGCGCTCACCGAAGCTGCTGCAGCCGAAGGAAGTCGGCTGATCGACGACCCTGCGCTGATCCACGTCGTGCTCTCCGGGCTCAAAGGTCTGTCGGACACCATCGTCGTCAACATCGCCAAGGAAATCACGCCCGAGCATTTCGTGAACTTCTCCGCCCGGGCGCTTGCGCGGTCCATCACACAGTGACGGACCGGCACCTTACGAACGAACGAGACGAGCGATAGCCGCCTGTGCTTCCTTGATCTTGACGTCCGCTTCCGGACCACCCTGCTTGGCAGCTTCGACGACGCAACCTGCGAGGTGGGCGTCGAGAAGCTTCAGGGATACCGACTGCAGCGCGCTCGTCGCAGCGGACACCTGGGTGAGCACGTCGATGCAGTACCGGTCGTCTGCGACCATGCGCGAGATTCCGGCTACCTGACCTTCGATACGACGAAGGCGCTTGAGCAGATCGTCCTGCTCGGGGCTGTAACTACTCATACCGCAACTATACCCCCTACCCGTATGAGGGCTAGCGGGATGCGACGAAGCCCACCCGGACCCGGCGCACGACATCGATGGCCATCAGCCCCGCGACCAGAATCGACAGTCCGGCACCCGAGATCCAGAGGCCGTCGTAGTGCGTGCTCTCGAACGGCGGAGCGCCCTCCAAGATCGGGCCGAAGTCGGTAGTCGTCGTACCCGACCGCCAGCACACGATCGCCAGAATCGTGGCGGCGACGATGCCGAGGACACCGATCCACGTCTTCACGTCGACAAGCGGAGATGGCTGCGACTCAGTCATCGGCAGACCCGTCCGGTTCGACACCAACCGTGACAACCTGGCTCAACGCCTCGCGAAGTGCCCGATCGTCTTTCGCCCACGCCCGCACCAATCCCCCGGTGGTCAGACGCAAGCCGATACCGTGCCGACGCCTCGGCACTCCGGACAGCTCACCGAGTGCACGTGCCGTTTCCCACGGTTCCATTTCGTCCTCGTAGGCCGCGTCGTCGGACTCTGGGAACACCTCGGCGATCTCGGTGATCGGCACCTCTTCGGTTCCCTGACGCAAAGTAGTCGCGGTCAGAAGTACGCTCGCATGCCGGCGCGCGGCAATCACCTGCACGTACACCAATCCGGTGAGAATCACAGCGAACATCGCCAGACCGAACCAATGCACGACAGGGCCGGTGAGCAGTTCGATGACCAAGGCGATCAGGCAGAAGATCGGACCGAACGCGACGGCCCACCACCGCGAACCCGGCTCGTAGTAGAGAACGTCCGGGCCGCTTTCAGGAGCACGGTCAGCCACGGGCAAACCAACTTCTTGTGGTGTCTCGGTAGATCGCGATGCAGGCACAGATCAGCATGACGGGAACGACAAGCGCGAGCACGGTACTGATCCCGGCCACCACCAGCGCGATCTGCAGCACCGCGAACACTCCCGAGACGATCACCAGGATTCGTCGACAGAGAGGTTTTCCGGCGCGCGTGGGACCGGCGAGGCCGCCGATCGCGAGACCGGTCAACAGCAGAACCAGCCCGGACACCCGCACGAAAGTGACGTAGATGTCGATGTTTCCGGCCGATATGCCTTGATCGGTGAACTGCTCACGCAGCGAATACGACGCGCTGGTGACGTTGATCAGGCCGAAAAGTATGAGTAGGAACGCGCTGGCGATCCACAGCCAAAATGCTGCCTCGACGGCTGTCGGGCGCCTGACCTTCGTAGAGATACTCACGGGTTCAAGTGTGCGCTATCCGCTGACGATGCCCGGAATCATGAGCACCAGGAGTGTCACCAGAACAGAGGCTCCGAGGATCGCGAACAAGATCACTTCGGTGCGTGAACCACGTTGGCGCAGTGGCGCGTCGTGGGTGCTTTCTGTGCGCAGGGCTTCCTGAGAACTCATCGCGTGCGACCTCTCCCCTACTACTGCAGTGACCCGTTTCACAGTACCCCGAGCTACCTACCGGTTCCCCGCCGGGGGGAAACGAAGGAAGTACGGATTGGACTCTTTTCGGTGCATCATCACAATCGCGCCGACAGCAGCAACTGCCTGCAGGATTTCCGCGCCACCGAACAGCAGCGTGGCCGCGCCGCCGTCGCCGCCGAGCCCGAAGATCACCGGGATCGCGGAGACCAGCATGAACACACCACAGAACGTCAGCAACATTCGAGCCCAGTTCTTGCCGCGACTCATCGAGCGCACAAACAGAAGGAACACCGCGGTGACGATCACGACCAGCACCGCGGAAAACACGATGACCAGTGGGAACATACCGTCCACGTCGGAACGCGTCAGGCCCGCGTCGACAGCCGCTTGGTTTTTGAGCATCTCGTCGACGAACATCGACTTCTGCCCGAGCAGCATCCAGATCATCGCGCCGCCCTGGACCAACCCCAGCGCCGTCACAGCCCACCACAACTGAATCGCAGTCACGACGTCCGTCGGCGGCTCGGGTTTCGGCGTAAGTCCTGGGTATCCGTTGTAACCGGGGCCGTATCCCGGGATCTGACCGGTTGGCATCGGTCCGAGTTCGCGGTACGGCTGGTTCTCGAACGGCTGGTTCTCGTAGGGAGGTTCCCGGCGGGGCGGTTCCTGGCGCGACGGCGGCCACTGCTCGGTCATGACACCAGCGTATCGGTCGATACGGGCGCAGCCACCATGTGCGGCACCGTCACAGACAACATGCGTGACACCGTCACAGCCATCCGGCAACTTCCGACGCCCAGTACGTGAGGACCACGTCGGCACCGGCGCGGCGAATACTGGTGAGCGATTCGAGAATCGCAGCATCCCGATCGATCCACCCGTTCTGCGCAGCGGCCGTGATCATCGAGTACTCCCCCGATATCTGGTACGCCGCGACCGGAACCGGAGACCGGTCGGCGGTCTCACGCAGAATGTCGAGGTAGGACATCGCAGGCTTGACCATCACCATGTCGGCGCCCTCGGCGATGTCGAGGTCTACTTCGCGCATCGACTCGCGGCGATTGGCACCGTCCTGCTGATACGTACGACGGTCACCTTGCAGAGAGGATCCAACGGCTTCACGGAACGGCCCGTAGAACGCTGACGCATATTTCGCGGCATAGGCGAGCTGGCCGACCTCGACATACCCGGATGCGTCGAGCGCACCTCGAATTGCAGCCACCTGGCCGTCCATCATGCCACTGGGTCCGAGCAGGTGAGCACCCGATTCAGCTTGTGCGAGAGCCATTTCGACGTATCGGATCAAGGTCGCGTCGTTGTCGACGGCACCGTCGGCAGAGAGCACACCGCAGTGGCCGTGATCAGTGAACTCGTCGAGGCAGGTATCGGCCATGATGACCGTCGAATCACCGAGTTCGTCTGCCAGAGCGCGCAATCCGACGTTGAGGATGCCGTCGGGATCGGAGGCACCGGAACCTTGTGGATCCTTGTCCTCCGCTTTGGGGACACCGAAGAGCATCAGGCCACCGACGCCGGCTTCCACCGCTTCCACCGCGGCGGACCGCAACGAATCGAGGGTGTGCTGGAAAACGCCTGGCATGGAACTGATCTCACGCGGAGCGTCGATGCCGTCGGCGACGAACATCGGCAACACGAGGTGCCGGGGTTCGAGCGAGGTCTCTGCCACGAGCCGCCGGAGCGCAGGCGTGCGCCGGAGCCGGCGAGGGCGATGAGTGGGAAACACGGAAGGGGCCCTCCTTCGTCGGGACCTGTGAGTGGTTGAGGAGCCCACAGACTCCTCAACCACTCACGGGTGCGCTAGCGCCTTCGAGACTTCTTACGCGGGGGTGGCAAAGCACCTTCGGCGCGCAGACGAGCTGCGTGCTCGGCGAGAGCCTCCACCAGCGGTCCCACCTGCGAGGTCTCGGGCTGCACGTCGACGCGCAGACCGAACTCGATAGCGGTTTCGGCCGTCTTCGGGCCGATGCACGCGACCAACGTGCGGGCGTGCGGCTTGCCGGCGATGCCGACGAGGTTGCGCACGGTCGAGGACGAGGTGAAGCAGACGGCGTCGAATCCACCGGTCTTGATCATCTCGCGGGTCTCGGCCGGCGGCGGCGCTGCCCGGACGGTGCGGTAGGCGGTGACGTCGTCGATCTCCCAACCGCGTTCGCGCAGGCCCTCGGCAAGGGTTTCGGTCGCAATATCCGCGCGCGGCAACAGAACCCGGTTGACCGGATCGAAAACGTCGTCGTAGGGCGCGAATTCGGCCAGCAGGCCCTCGCTGGACTGCTCACCGGTCGGGATCAGCTCGGGGTTGATGCCGAACGAGCGAACCTTGGCTGCGGTTGCTTCGCCGATGCAGGCGATCTTCACACCGGAGAAGGCGCGAGCGTCGAGACCGAACTCTTCGAACTTCTCCCACACTGCGCGAACAGCATTGGTGGAAGTGAAGACGACCCACTGGTAACGACCGTCGACGAGACCCTTGACCGAACGCTCCATCTGAGCCGGGCTGCGAGGCGGCTCGACGGCGATGGTCGGAACCTCGATCGGGATGGCTCCGTGAGTGACCAGACGGTCGCTCATCTCGCCGGCCTGATCCTTGGTGCGCGGCACGAGAACGGTCCAGCCGTACAGAGCGCGCGATTCCCACCACGACATCTTGTTGCGCTGCGCGACAACCTTGCCGACGGTGACGATCAGCGAGCCCACCAGTTCGGATCCGGCTTCGTTGAGCGTCGCGAGAGTTGCCTCGACGGTTCGCTGCTGACGAGTGGTGCCGCGGACGGTGATGGCAGCGGGGGTCTGCGGAGCCAAACCGTTCTCGACCAGCGCGCTGGCGGTCTCGGCAAGATGTCCGGACGTCGCGTGCAGAACCAACGGTCCCGGTGCAGCGGCCAGAGCAGCCCAGTCGACTTCACCGCGAACGTCGGCCTCGGTGTGACCCGAGCCGAGCGCCATGCCGGCGTAGCTCGGCACTGCCGAACCGGACGGAAGACCGGGGAGGACCTCGAACTGAACCTGCGTGCGAGCGACCGCGGTGACTTCTGCAATCACGGAATCCGTGGTCAGCGGGTCACCGGAGACCAGACGCACGACGTCGTGGCCGTTCTTGGCCTCGTGCACCAATGTCTTTGCGACCTCGGCCGGCTCACCGAGTGCCGGACGCACGTCCGCGATCAGCTCGCCGGTCTCCTCGTCGCGACCCATGTCGATGCCGACGAGCGCGACGACGCCCTTGTCGACGTCCGGATCGGTGAATGCCATTGCGGCGCCGGTGAGGACGTCACGTGCGCGAACGGTGAGCAGGGCGGGGTCGCCCGGTCCCGATCCCACGAACAGGATCCGTCCGGGAGTGTTCTTTCGGACTCGGGTCATCGGTGATTCTCCAGTGCGCTGTATCGAAATGGGAACTTGGTGCAAGTGCAAAGTGGGGCGTCAAACATCGGCTGCCTCGCCTGTAGTCACGTTCATCAACTCTCGGGCGCCGAGTTCGAGTAACTCGCGCGCTACCGCTCGGCCGAGTTCCTCGGCCTTGTCCGGCGCACCGACGGCGCCGGTACGGATGACGTCCGAGCCGTCGATGGCGGCTGCGCAGCCGCGTACCGACAGTTCGTCGAAGATTCTGCCGTCGTCGTCGAGGGATTCGACGATTTCCGCGATCGCACCGACCGGCGCGGTGCAGCCGGCTTCCAACTCGGCGAGAAGTGCACGCTCGGCAGTGACTGCCGCTCGGGTACCCGCGTCGTCCTGCTCGGCCAGAATTGCTGCCAATTCCGTATTGGCAGAAAGACATTCGACGGCCAAAGCGCCCTGCGCCGGAGCGGGGAGCATCTGTACGGGCTCGATGTTCTCGGTGATGAGATCGAGCAGGCCGATCCGGGACAGGCCGGCGCGGGCGAGGATCACGGCGTCGAGTTCACCGGATTCGACCTTGCCGAGGCGACGCTGCAGGTTGCCCCGCAGCGGCACGATGTCGAGGCCGAGCCCGAGTGCCTTCAGCTGTGAAACCCGTCGCGGCGCCGAGGTTCCCACCTTGGAACCGGCCGGAAGCTCGCCGAGGACCAGACCGTCGCGGGCGACGAGCGCGTCGCGCGGATCTTCACGCGGCGGAATCGCAGCGATGACAAAACGTGGATCCTGCGCGGTCGGCAGGTCCTTGTAGGAATGCACTGCGACGTCGACGCGATTGTCCAGCAAGGCTTCTCGAAGCTCAGCGGTGAACACTCCGACGCCGATCTTCTGGACGGGATCGGTGGACTGATCGCCCTTGGTCTTGATGATGACCAACTCGGCGGGATGTCCGGCTGCAATGAGCGCATCGCGCACGGTTCCGGCCTGGGTGGTCGCGAGAAGACTTCCGCGAGTGCCGATCCGCAGCGGGCTCCCCGATTGCGGGGTGGTGACGCTCATGCCTGCAGGTCCCTTCCAGTGCGGTCGCCGTCCACCAGATCGGTGGGTGTGGCCACGGCCGCGGGAGATCCGGGGCTGAGTTCGAAGAGTTCGCGCAGCGCTGCTGCGTAGGAGTCGCCGCCGGGGGCCGACGCCAGTTGCTTGACGCGCACAGTCGGGGCGTGGAGAAGCTTGTCCACGACGCGGCGCACGGTGCGCGCAACCTCGTCGCGCTGCGGATCGTCCAGGCCGGGCAGACGCGAATCGAGCCGCATCAGTTCGGCTTCGACGACGTCGGCGGCGCGCTGACGCAAAGCCGTGACGGTCGGAGTGACCTCGGCGAGACGCTGTCCCGCGAGGTACGTCGCAAGCTCACCGGCAACGATGGTGCGTGCGGCGTCTGCGTCGGAAGCGGCGGCGCCTGCCGCCGGATCACGCTGCAGCGTCTCCATGTCGAGAACGGTGACACCCGGCAGGCCGGCGACGGCGGGATCGATGTCGCGCGGCAGCCCGAGGTCGCAGATGACCAGGTGCTTGGTGTTGTCGCGATCGGGCTCGGCGAGTGCGAGGTGCACATCCGCCAGGGTGACCACTGCCCCGACCGCGCCGGTACAGGTGACCATGACATCGGCCTGCGCCATCGCGGCCGAAAGCTGGTCGAAGGCAACACCGTCGGCGTCGACGCCGTTGGAGCGTGCCGTCTCGGCGAGGTGCTCGGCACGTTCCTGTGTCCGGTTGACGACCACGATGCGTTCGATTCCGGCGCGGGTGAGGTGCGCGACGGACAGGCCGCCCATCGAGCCTGCCCCGACGACCACGGCAGTGCGGCCGACCAGGCCGCCCTCGCCGATGATGCCGGCTGCACGATCGAGAGCCACGGACACGACTGACGCTCCGGCGGAGTCGATTCCGGTTTCGGAATGCACTCGCTTACCGACGCGCAGTGCCTGCTGAGCCAGTTCGTGGACGACGCGTCCAGCGGCCTGCTGCGCATCCGAAGATGCGTAGGCCGATCGGATCTGGCCGAGAATCTGCTGTTCGCCGATCACCATCGAGTCGAGGCCACTGGCCACCGCGAAGAGGTGTTCGACCGCTGCTTCGCTGTAGCGGACGTAAGCGTGAGCGTGCAGCGCTGTCAGGTCGAGACCCGAATGGTCGGCCAGGATTTCACCGACTTCGGTGAGAGCACCGTGGAATGCGTCCACCACCGCGTAGACCTCCACCCGGTTGCAGGTGGAGACGATCATCGCTTCGGAGATGTGCGAGGACGCCAGAAGCTTGTCGATCAGCTTCGGACGATCGGTGTCGGTCACAGCTACTCGCTCGAGCACCGGGACGGGCGCGGTTCGATGCGAGACCCCGACAAGCAGAACACTCACGGCGCGATCACTGATCCGTTTCTTGTCGAACCTGCTCCGACCGGAGCGGGTGAACTGGTGGATGGAACTGACGAAGCGGATGCGGCGTGAGCCACGCGTACTCGCGGCGCGCTGGATGCCTGATCGGCATTGCGCGCACTGTTGAAGGAGAGAACCTGCATCTCGACGGCCAGATCGACGCGTCGCAGTTCCACGTGATCGGGAACGTCGAGGGCGATCGGCGAGAAACTCATGATGCAGCGCAGCCCGGCGCTGACGAACTGGTCGCACACGCCCTGCGCTGCCTCGTCCGGTGTGGAGATGACGCCGATGGTCGCGTTCAGTTCGCGGCAGGCGACAGTCAGTTCCTCGGTGCTGCGCACGACGAGATCGCCGACTCTACTTCCGATTCGATCTGCGTCACTGTCGAAGAGTCCGACCATCTCGAAACCGCGGCGGCTGAATCCGCCGTAGCCGACCAGCGCCTTGCCGAGGTTTCCGACTCCGACGAGAACGACCTTGTGCCCACGATCGAGTCCGAGTGCACGCTCGATGCGGATGCGGAGCCTGTTGACGTCGTACCCGACGCCGCGGACGCCGTTGGGCCCGAGGAACGACAGATCCTTACGCAATTTCGCTGATCCGACGCCTGACGCCTGGGCTAGTTCCTCGCTCGAGACGATGGAGGTACCCCGGTCGGACATCACTCCGAGGACCCGCAGGTATGCGGCCAACCGCGTCACCGTAGCCTGGGGGATGACGCGATCCTGAGCGATCGGGTCGGTGACCGAGGCGCTGGCAGCGTCGGTGACAGAAGAGCCCGCAGCGCCGGTGACGCGCTGAGCCACAGGCTCATGCGTCTGGTGCGGTTCGGTCACGTCGCTGGCTCCTCGTCCGGTCGACACGACTGTCGACCTCCACGATGCTCCGGGGGGAATGTTCACACCACGGTAACCGCTTGTGAACCCATGCACAAAGTTGCTCGAGACGGGTGCGATGTGCCGTTCACCTGCAAAGCGGCTCCGCGCACAACTTTGAGGGTTGCCTTACTTGCGTAAATCGTCGCGAAGGCGTTCTTCGTCAACTTCCCAGTAACCGTGCTCGCGTCCGTCGAGAAGAATGACCGGCAATCTGTCTCCGTACTCCGCTCTCAGCTCTGGATCGGTCGCGGCAGCTTCGTCTACGTCGATGCACGTCAATTCCAGCTCGAACTCGGAACAGACCCGTCGTAGTACCTCCGCCGCGCCGACGCAGGACGCGCATCCTGCGCGTGTCAACAGGGTTACTTCATGCGTAGCTGCAGTCATCGACGCATACCTTTCTTCTGCTGGGATGCCATCTACTTGATCGGTCGAGTGTGCCTCCAGAGCCCCACTCGATACCAAATCGGCGGAGAGGAACGTCACACACCACAGGGAAGGTCGCCATCCAACCCATCGGGCCTCATCGCGGAGGATAGGCTGACTCGAAGAGTTCTCTGCTCGAGAGTGCAACACGGGAGGTGCGGGTGCCTGCGCGATCACTACCGAACGGCTCCGGATTCGGATCAGGGCTGGCCGGGGTCATACTCCCCGGGCGTCGCCATGTGAAGAATCCGCTGGGCCCGAGTGAGTCGGAAGTTCGAGCCAATCTCGCCGGCGAGGCGAGTGCCGATGCAGCCCTGGCGTTGCACGAAGCTGCCAACCCCACCGAACCCGAAACCGGCGAAGAGCTGCCGACTGTTCCGCGCGACCTCACGGCCGCCGCATTCTTCGACGTCGACAACACCATGGTGCAGGGTGCATCGATCATCCACTTCGCCCGGGGTCTCGCTGCTCGCAAGTATCTCAAGACCTCGGATCTGGTCGATTTCGCGTGGAAGCAGATCAAGTTCCGAGTTACCGGCAGAGAAAGCAGTGACGACGTCGCGGAAGGCCGCGAGAAAGCACTGTCCTTCGTGGCCGGCCGATCCACCGCCGAACTCGCCCGCCTCGGCGAGGAGATCTACGACGAGGTCATCGCCGACAAGATCTGGCCAGGCACGAGAGCGTTGGCTCAGATGCACCTCGACGCCGGACAGCAGGTGTGGTTGGTGACGGCGACTCCGGTCGAACTGGCTCAGGTCATCGCCGAGAAACTGGGACTGACCGGCGCCTTGGGCACCGTCGCCGAGAGTGAGGACGGCGTCTTCACCGGCCGACTCGTCGGCGACATCCTGCACGGCATGGGCAAGGCTCACGCCGTGCGGACATTGGCCGTACGGGAAGGACTCAATCTCAAGCGCTGTTCCGCCTACTCCGACAGCCACAACGACGTTCCGATGCTCTCGTTGGTGGGGACGCCAGTGGCGATCAATCCCGACGCAGATCTTCGTGAACTCGCGAAGAACCGCGGTTGGGAAGTTCGCGATTTCCGCACCGGACGAAAGGCCGCCAAGATCGGCGTACCGACGGCGCTGGTGCTCGGAGCGGTCGGTGGGGCGCTCGCGGCAATTCTTGCCAGGCGCAAAGAACAGAACGCCTGAGCGGGTTCGGTCCGGATCGCCTGGCGATCCGGACCGAACTCAGCCGAGAAAGACGTTGCGACGCTTGGCCAACAGCCGATACAGCGTCTGCTGAATCGTCTCTCGAACGTGGTCCGTGACCTCGAACAGGACCATCGGATCGTCGGCGGCACCGCTCTCGAAAGTGTCGGTGACGATGGGCTTTCCGAACTCGATGTACCACTTCGACGGCAACGGAACCAGGCCGAGCGGCCCGAAGTGCGGGAACAGTGGTGTCACCGGAAAATACGGCAACCCGAGAACACGCGCGAGTGTGGTCAGATCACCGATTTTCGGATAGATCTCCTCCGAACCCACGATCGAGCACGGAATGATCGGAACACCGGTACGCATTGCGGCCGACACGAAGCCACCGCGCCCGAACCGCTGCAACTTGTACCGCTCACTGAACGGCTTCCCGATCCCCTTGAATCCCTCCGGGAACACCGCCGCGACTTCACCGTCGTTGAGCAGACGCTCGGCGTCGGGGTTGCACGCCAACGTGTGACCGGCCTTGCGCGCCAGACCGCCCACCACCGGCATCTCGAAAGCCATGTCCGCAGCCAACATTCGCAGCGGGCGATGCGCCGGATGATGATCGTGCACTGCGACCGACGTCATCAGACCGTCGAGCGGAATCACGCCGGCGTGATTGGCAACCACCAGTGCTCCCCCGGTGAGGGGAATGTTCTCGATCCCACTGACCTCGACGCGGAACCACTTCTCGAACAACGGTCGCAACATCGGCATGACGACGTTGTCCGCGAAATGCGGATCGAATCCGAACTCGTCGACCTCGTAGTCACCGGACACCCGACGTCGGAAAAATTCTGCCGCCGAGCCGATCTGGTCGACGATCGCGGACCTGGCCGCATCGACGAATGTGCTCTCACCGCCGTGGTCGGCCGCCGAGGACGCTCCGGACGGATGCCGACGCTCACTTTGTTCACGGATGTCACGCTCCGTGCCCGTGACGGACTCACGCGAGCGCGAGGTTGCCGACTTTCCGGTGTGAGTTGCGCTGGGTCTCAGGGGAATTACCTTCGCCACGTCAGTCACCCCTTCACCGCACTTTGCCGCGACAACGGCATGTGCATCACGTCTGCACTTGCGCTCGCCGCGGCGGCGTCACCGCCGAGGATCGTGGTCAACGCATTCTCGGCCCGATCGATCCACTCGGACTTGATGATCCGGCGGGTCTGCATCGCACGCATGAAATCGTCGAGTGCCTGCATGGTGGTCCATCGCGGCTCGAACCCCAATTCGCTGCGCATGCGAGTGGTGTCGAGTCCGCAGCCGAACCGGAAGTACTCGAGTTGCTCGTCGGTGTACAGCCTCATGGACGATCCCACCAACGCGCTCCCGACACTGCGGAACAGCGCGAGCGGCATCGGAACTTCGACCCTTCCTGCCCGGCGGATCGCCTGCGACATCATCACCACTCCGTCGCCGGCGATGTTGTACGTACCCGAGGCGTGTCCGATGGTCGCCTTCTCCAACGCTGCGAGGGCATCCTCGACGTGGAGCAATTGCAGACGCGCGTTCCGCCCGACGATGGTCGGCACGAGCGGGGCGGTGACGTAATGCCCGACAGTTGCCGTCAGTTGAGGTCCGATCAGCGGCGCCAACCGCAGAATCCCGACCGAGATGTCGGGACGCCGACGCCCCATCCCGCGGAGGTATCCCTCGATCTCGAGACTGTCGCGGGCATATCCGCCCGGCGGCCGGCGGCGCGCACTCATTTCTTCGGTGAACTGAGCGGGGTCCTTGGCACTGCACCCGTAGACGACCGAGGCCGAGCGCAGAACCACCTTGCGAACCGTCGGAGCTTTCTGGCAGACCGCGAACAGTTGCATGGCGCCGATGACGTTCATGTCCTTCATCGCGGCGCGGCTGCCGGCTTTGGGGGCTTTCTGAAGCGTCGACGCATGCACGACGGTGTCGACCTCGGCGTTTCGGATCACTTTGCCGATCAGCGGATTGCGGATGTCTGCTCGCACGAATTCCGCGCGGCCCATTCTGCGCATCATGTCCTTGCTCGGACTGACCGCGTCGACGGCGATAACACGCTCGATCGACGGATTCTGCGCAAGCCTGGTAACCAGGTAGCCGCCGAGGAATCTGCTCGCCCCGGTCACCAGTACGACGCGAGGCGCCGTACCCCCTGAAGTGTTGTCACCTTCAACCACCAAGTACCCCCATATCCAGTAGAAACGCGCTCTGCCGAAGCGTCCCTCCCGCGATTTTCCCCCACTTTACGGGCAGAGGGGGTCCCGCGCTGACTACCCAGATTTCGGTCATTCAAGACAAACCGCCCAGACAATGAGACGGCCGACACATCTCTCCCCGGAGATACGTCGCCCCTCCCCTGAAATACGTCGATGCCCGCCACCCCGGAAGGGGCGGCGGGCATCGACAGGTATTGCTTATTTACCGAGTTTCCTGCGCTGTACTCGGGTACGACGAAGCAGCTTGCGGTGCTTCTTCTTCGACATGCGCTTGCGACGCTTCTTGATCACTGAACCCATAGCGGGTGTCCCTCACGTTCTTCTCTAGCGTTCCTGCGCACGCCGGTCACGTACGCCTGCGCCAAGCAATTTGGCGCCTGGCCCTCGTTTTAACTAGCTCAGCGCCTTACGACACCAGCTTGCTGGTACGACAGTGACTCATCGTACCGGTGTGGACTCACTCGGCATAAACCGAGCCTCCGGCACAGCAACCGCTGTGCCCGCGACTCGGCTCACGCCGAGGTCATCCGCTTCGAACCGGCTGGTCAGCCGGCATCGAAGTACGAGGTTTCGAGGTAATCGTGCACTGCCTTCGCATGTACACGGAACGAACGGCCCACTCGTACAGCGGGCAATTCGCCACTGTGCACCAACCGGTACACAGTCATTTTCGACACCCTCATCAAAGTTGCTACCTCAGCAACAGTGAGGAATTGCGTGCCGGCCACTGCCGGCTTTCCGTCGTGGGACGAACCCATGGACGGCTTGTTTGCAGACACCATTAATCCACATACCTCCAGCACGACTCGCGCCGCCGGCTTCCCCTCCGGCGGAACAGACACGTACGTACTAAGTCGAGCTTAGCTGTACTGGTGGGGTTAAAGCGACGGGTGTGGCTAAACGGACGACTATTCCGCAGCTGCACCCATCGCGGCCGAACGCGTCTTTGCTGCATCCAAGGCATCGAAGAACGCCGTCCGCAGGCCGCCCGCTTCGAGCTGACGCAGTGCTGCAGCCGTCGTTCCGCCCGGTGACGTCACCGCGGCGCGAAGATCCGTTGCGCTGTCGCCGGTGCGATCGAGCATCGCTGCGGAACCGACCATCGTCTGCACCACCAATTCGGTAGCGACCGGGCGCGTCAGGCCGAGACCGACTCCCGCGTCGATCATCGCTTCGGCAACCAGGAAGAAATAGGCCGGGCCGGAACCGGAGACAGCAGTGACCGCGTCGATCTGCGATTCGGGAACAGTGACCACCTTGCCGACGCTGCCGAGGATGCCGCGTACAAGCTCGAGATGCTCGGCCTTGACGTGGCGTCCGGGTGACAGAACGCTCACGCCCTCCCCCACCAACATGGGGGTGTTCGGCATGACGCGGACGACCGGGAACCCTGCCGGCAGACGCGTTTCGAAGAACCCGGTGGGGATTCCCGCCGCGAGAGAAACGATCAACTGCTCGAGGTCACCGTCCAGATCGACCTTCGTCAACGCGGTGAGCGCTGATTCGACGTCGTTGGGCTTGACCGCGATGACAATGACGTCTGCACCCTCCGCAGCATCGGCGACCGTGCTGACGCGGATGGAGTATTCGGCAATCAATTCGTCTGCGCGAGGCTGATACTGCTCGGCGACAACCAGATCCTTGATGGCGTGGCCGGCCTGCAACAGCCCGGAGATCAGCGCCTCGCCGATCTTGCCGCCACCGATAATCGCAATTCTTGTCATGGCGAACAGCCTGCCACGACCGCAGCGATCGACCCTAGCGGGGCATCATCGCCAATTGACGACTCTGGACGACGACTGCGCCCGTCGAATCGAGAACTGCGTGGTCCTCTTCGAACCACGTGCTGCCCAGAACATCCGAACTTGCTCGCACACGAAGCCATCCCGGCGTCGGCAGTCGGCGCAGGTACGTCGTCAACTGCACTGTCGGCGCCCACCCGAACAAGCCGCGGTTCATCGTCACCGGCGCGCTGATGTCACCTGCCATGATGGCGAACAGCACAGCGGTGTCGAGATCGTTCTCGTCCTCGGGCCGGGGGCGGACCCACATCCTGACCTCGGCCTCGCCTTGGCTCCCGGTGAGGAAGTGCGCCGAGGTGGTGTCGATTCGCATGTCGCAACCCTGCCCGACGTGCACGACCTGAGCCATCGGATGATCGCCGATGACGGCCACCGCACTCTCCGGCGGTTCCGGTGACATGTCGTCGATCGACGAGGCAGTGACAAATGTCGGGTCGCCGTCGTCCGGGAATCCGAGCGTGACCGCCGCGCGAACAGCGCTGCGACCGGCCTGGCTCAATTCGACGTCGAACAACGCGACCTGCCGTCCCTGCTTGCGGACGATCACCTCCAAGTCGACTTCACCGGGGTCGGGGGCGGAGAGATAGTTGGCGCTCACAGCGAGTGGCTGCATATTCAAAAGCGAGTCGTTCTCACCTGCGCCGTCTCGCAGACATTGACGCGCCGCAGCAGCACACACGGCCATCATGGAGCCGCCGTGCACCTTCGGCCCGATGGTCCAGATCGGGTCGATCGTTGCGGTGTACCGCCCGTTGCCGAGCGAGGTGAGGCGATTGAGATCTTGAAAGGGGCTGGTGCTCATCGATTTTCCTGTTCAATGCTTTCTCGGTGTTGCGGGAAATGTCGTGCGGCCAAGTCTTGGTGCGCCAAGCGTCGCAAAGCTGTCAGGACGGGTTCGTACATGGCGGTTCCGAGGACCGCATAGCGAATGCCGTCCTCGGTCGAACTGGTAGGCATCAGCTCGATTTCCACTTCGGCGATCCCTCGGATGTGCTCGCCGTAGGCGCGCAATCGCTCGTCCGAGAGGCTCAGTCCGGCATCCTCGAGGCCGATCAGTGCCCGCTCGAGGTGCGCAACCGCCACGTACCTCGGCTCGAAGACCTGACCGAGAAACTCCAGAACCTTGCGAGCTCTGGGGAACTCTGGATCCGGTTCAGGTTCGATGTAGGGCGGTAGTTGTGCGATCGCGCGGCCGAAAGTCTCGAATTCGGATCGCTCGTCACTGACCACCAATTCGAGCACCGCGCGAATCCGTGGAATCGCGAGTCCCGCCCCGGCCAGGGCCCTGATCAACGCGAGTCGTTGGACGTGCTGTTCGCCGTACCTCGCTCCCGTTGCGCTGATCGGCTCACCAGGCATCAGCAGACCTTCACGGAGGTAGTACTTGATCGTGGCCAGTGCGACGCCGGACTGCGCGGCCAGTTCGGAAACCTTCACTGCTCCTCCGTCGCTCCAACTCGCTCGGCCCATCACTGGATAGTGATGCTATCCAATGGTGGCCGAGCATCGGTAAGGAGGACACGCCTTGCGCTAGGGTTGAACCTTCTTTGCGCACACCACCAGAAACTTCCGAACGGAGCGAACAGGCGGAATGACGGATTTGCAGTCGGAGGCTCAGCCCGACGAACAGTGGCGCATCGTCGAACCACTGGCGCTGACTCCCCTGCTCACCGCCGCACTCGAGGTGTTCCATGAACTCGGCTACCACGGAGCATCGGTTCGCGACATTGCCAAACGCGCCGGCGTCACCGTGCCGACACTGTATTACCACCACGGCAACAAACAAGGCATCCTCGTCGCACTGATGGAACCGGGAATCGAGAACGTCACCGCGCGCGCGAGCGCTGCTGTCGACGCTGCCGGCCCGTCACCGACGACACAGTTCGGCAATCTCATCGAGGCGTGCGTCCTGCACATGACCAGTCGCTCCGACATAGCTTTCCTCGATTCCGAACTCCGATACCTCGAGGACGCGGAACGAAAGAGCTACGCGGCCAAGCGAAAGAAGCTCGAGAACCTACTCGTCGACGTACTGACGGCAGGCGTCGAGAGCGGTGAGTTCACGGTCCCCGACATCACCGGAACGGGCCGCGCACTGCTGGGCATGTGTCAGTCCGTCGTCCTCTGGTATCGACTCGACGGACCGCAGACTCCACGCGAAGTCAGTGTCCTCTACCGCGAGATAGCCCTGAAAGCCGTCGGCGTCACTTCTTGATCACTGATCTTCCCGGCATGTCCGATTAGCCCTTAACTGACGAACGTCACACCTGTCGGCTGACACCGAAACCGGGACGCGCCCACGGTCGCGGGTCCACACTTAGAAGCAGAGATGCGCGGGGTGGATCCGCAGACCGAGGGAGTTCTTGACGTATGGCCAACAGCAATCCATTTGTTCCTCCTAGCGCGGTCGACGTCGACCTTTCCGCGGTCGCCTGGGGGGCGAACCGCACGATGTCCGACTTCGAGACTGGAATGTGGCGGATGGAAGAAGCGCAGCCGCAACTGCGCTCACCGATCGTTGCGGTGGAGGTTCTCGATCGCGCCCCGGACTGGGACCGTCTGCTCGACGCAGTCGAGTGGGCATCGCACGTGGTTCCGCGCATTCGTATGCGAGCGGTGGAACCGGCGATGCAGTTGGGCAATCCGGTGTGGTCCGTCGATCCGGAGTTCGACATCGGCTATCACCTACGACGGGTTCGCTTGCCTGCACCCGCGGATTTCGATCACGCGCTGCGCATGTGTCGCCACCTGGCCACCGAACCCTTCGACAAGGCTCGGCCGCCGTGGAGCGCACTGCTCATCGAAGGTCTCGACGACGGTCGCGCCGTGTTCGTGGTCAAGACTCACCACTCCATCACCGACGGCATGGGGGGCATCCAGATGATGACGCTCCTACACAGCAGGCGCCCGGATCCCACCCCGAACAAACCCGACCGCACACCGCCCGCCCCTGAGCACCTGTCTTCGGTAGGCGCCTTCGGCGAGGAGGTCGTCAGCGAGATCCGGCGGACGCCCTCGCGGATCGCCAAACTGGTCCGCGGCGCCACCAATGTTGCGACGACGGCGATCTCGAGTCCGATCACGACGGCTTCCGAGGTCCTCGGTTACGCCAATTCACTCCGCAAGATCGTCACTCCCCCAGCTCGTTCCGGTTCCCCGCTGCTCCACGATCGTGGTCTCGGACGGTGGTTCGGAACTCTCGAAGTGGGTGTTCCAGAGCTCAAGGCCGGGGCGAAAGCTGCCGGCGGTTCACTCAACGACGCGTATGTCGCTGCCTTGCTCGGCGGCTTCCGTCGCTACCACGAAGCCTTCGGACAATCCGTCGACAGCATTCCGATGGGTATGCCGATCAGTATGCGTACCGGCGCGGATGCCAACGGAGGCAACCGGTTTGCAGCAGTTCGCTTCAACGGTCCGGTCGCCGAGACCGATCCGGCCAAACGCATCAGGCAGGTACGAGAAATCGTCCTGGGTCTGCGTGAGGAACCGGCGTTGGACGCTCTCGACGTCGCTGCCCCGATCCTCGCCCGCCTGCCAAATTATCTGCTCGCGAACTGGTATCTGTCCCAGTCGACTGGACTGGATCTGCAGGCGAGCAATGTCGCCGGCGTACCGGTGCCGGTGTATCTCGCCGGAGCCAAGATCGAGCGGATGTTCCCGTTCGGCCCGGCTCCCGGCTGCGCGGCGATGGCAACGCTGGTCTCCCATGTCGGGGTGTGCTGTATCGGAATCAATCTCGACACCGCTGCGATCACGAAACCCGCCTTGCTGATGCAGTGCCTGCAGGAGAGCCTGGACGAGATCGTGGCTCTCGGAGTTCCAACGGAAGGTGCGTGAGTCATGAGTGAAAACACGACCAACCCGCGCGTGTACCTCACCGAAACCATGACAGAGGCCGAGGCCGGTGTACTGCGAAAGTGGCTTGCCGACAAGGCAACCGCATCCGAAACGCGGCCGGTCACCGTCAACATTACCGACAAGACCCTGGCCGAACTGGCGGCGCGGACCGACGACCCGATGCTCGCGCCGCTTCGCGTTGTGTGGATCCCGGACACCCATACCAAACACAACGTCGCGGTGCGGGTGCGCGATGCACTGGCACCACGCGACCCCCTCCACCCCGGACGCGGCGCGCAGCGCAGAACCCTGCGCACCGACCCGTCGCGGTGCCAGGTCATCGAAGGTGAACCCGCGCCACTGAGCGATCTCGAGCGTCGACTCGAAAAGAGCGGTGGCGGTTCGCTACCCGAGTTCATCCGTCGTCAGGCGGCGCTGGCGCTCGAGCGCGCCGAGTTGGGCCTACTGGGTGGCCAGTACAAGGTGTCGCGGTTCGTCGTCGACGAGATCACCGACACCCGCCGGTTCGCCACCGAGGTCATGGCTTTGGCCGACCGGTTGAACATCGCGGTCGCCGACGTCGATCGTCGTGCGCGTGAAGCTCTCGAAGAAATGGTTGCCACCCAGAGTCGCCAAGCCATCGCGGTGTGGGATCGCCTGGGCCGCTACTTCGCTCGCGCCTACAAGCTGGACGTGGACACGAGCCGCTTCGAGGAACTCCGTGAGCTGAACAAGGAACACTCACTGGTCTTCCTTCCCAGTCACCGTTCGTATCTCGATCCCCTCGTTCTGCGTCCGGCGTTGATCGCGAACGGCTTGCCGCTCAATCACGTCATGGGCGGACTCAACATCAGCTTCTGGCCCATGGGCTCGATCCTCAAGCGCAGCGGCACCGTCTTCATTCGTCGAAGCATCGGCAACGACGAGGTCTACAAGTGGTCGATGCACGAGTACATGCGCTACCTGCTGACCAAGCGCTTCAATCTGGAGTGGTACATCGAGGGTGGACGCGGGCGCACCGGGAAACTGCGCCCGCCGCGCTTCGGTCTCCTGACCTACCTGACCAAGGCTTTTCAGGTCAGCGGCGCATCCGACGTGTACCTCGTCCCGGTCGCGCTGAGCTACGACCAACTCTACGAAGTCGGGGCCATGGCGGCCGAGGCGCTCGGCGCCGAGAAGACACCGGAAGGCCTACGCTGGATGGTGGGTTACGTACGTGCACAGGGCAAGCGCAACGGCGTCGCGCACGTGACCATCGGCAGGCCGCTCTCACTCGCGGACGCACTCAGCCAGGAAACCGACCAGCGCCTCGCCATTCAAAAGGCCGGAATCGAGGTGTGTCACCGAATCAACGAGGTCACGCCGGTGACCGTGTCTTCGCTGGCGATGTTGGCGTTCCTCGGAATCGAAGACCGGGCGTTGACCGTTCGCGAACTCACGGCGATCCTCACGCCGCTGTTCGGGTACATCACCGCGCGCAACCTTCCGATCGCCGGCGACGTCGAACTGTCCGATCCGCGTGTCATCGAGAAGGCGTTGCAGACACACGTCGATTCCGGTGTGCTCGAGCGCTTCGATCGCGGCGGCGAGCAGGTCTTCTACCTCGGCAAGGACCAGCATCTTGTCGCTGCCTTCTACCGCAACAACACGATTCACTTTCTTGTCGTGCGTGCCATCACCGAACTGGTACTCCAGGCAGCCGTCGAAGAGCGGTTCGAGGATCCCATCGGGGACGGGTGGGCCGAGGCCAAGCGCATCCGAGATTTGTTGAAATTCGAGTTCTTCTTCAGCGACCGGGACACATTCGAGCAGGAGATGCGGACCGAGCTGACGTTGATCGACCCCGAGTGGGAAACCGTCATGGCCGACGACAAACGAACCGAGCACATGATCGAGACGGTTCGCCCGTACCTCGCGCACCGCGTGCTCCAACCGTTCCTCGAGGCGTACCAGGTTGTCGCCGATCAGCTTGTGCTCGCGCCGATTTCGACGTCGTTCGACGAGAAGTCGTTCATCAGCAACTGTATCGACGTCGCACATCAGCGTCGACTGCGGCAGCAGATCGCCAGCAACGAATCCGTCTCCGGCGAATTGTTCGCCACCGCACTGAATTTGGCGCGCAACCGTAACTTGATCGAAGTCGACGACGACGGAGTCCGGGCCCGGCGCCTGGCATTCGCTGCCGAGATCAAGGTTCAGGTCGAGCGCCTGCGTCACCTTCGCGCACTCGCGCATGCGCGACTCGATCAGGTGGCGATGCCGGTACCGGACGCCGCTGCGGTAGTGACCATTCCAGAAGCAAACCGAGCGCCCGCCGCGAACGAGGAAGTAGGACTGTGACCGGACTCGAGCGTCTGCACTCCGCCATCGAAGCCGCCCCGCCCGGACCGGGAACGATCGCCGCCTTCGATCTCGACGGCACCTTGATCAGCGGGTACTCGGCCAGTGTCGTGTACCGAGACCGCCTGCGACGCTTGGACATCAGCGTCGGTGAACTGTTGCGCACCACCGGTGCCGCGATCGACACGCAGTTCCGTGGCGCTGATGTCGGAGCACTGATGGACATCGGCGTTCGCGCCCTGGGCGGCCGGACCGTCGAGGAACTGAACGACTGGGGCCGACGGTTGTTCAAGCAGGAGATCGCCGCGATGATCTACCCGGAAGCACGCGGGCTTCTGGCTGCGCACCGGCGCGCCGGCCACACCATCGTGATGGCCACGTCGGCGACTCCGTTCCAGGCCAAATACGTCGCCGAAGATCTCGACATCGAAGACGTGCTGTGCACCGAACCCGAAGTCGTCGACGGAATGCTGACCGGCGAACTGTCCTCACCCGCTCTGTGGGGTCCGGCCAAAGCCAATGCCCTTGCGGGATATGCCGAGACGATGGGCGCCGACTTGAAGAACGCGTTTGCGTACTCCAACGGCGTCGAAGATGTTTTCATGCTCGAGGCCGTCGGGCGACCTGTCGCACTGAATCCCGACCGTGGTCTGGCCAAGATCGCATTGCGCAATCACTGGCCCTCGGTCGGCCTGCGTAAACCGCAACGTGGCGCAACACCGATCTCCACGATCCGAACGGCGACGGCCATGGGCGCGCTTGCTGCCACCGCCGCCCTCGGTGCGTCGGCAGGCATTGTCACCGGGAACCGTCAACTGGGTGCGAACCTGGTCGGCACGTACGGCCCCGACATCTCGCTCTCACTGCTGGGCATCGACGTCGAGATCGACGGCGAGCACAACGTGTGGGATCACCGTCCGGCGGTATTCATGTTCAATCATCAGAGTTCCCTGGACATGTTGGTCCTGGGCACCGTGATCAAGCGTGACGTGACCGGCGTCGCGAAGAAGGAAGCGGCAAGCGATCCGCGGTTCATGCCCGTCGGCGCACTGCTCGACGTCGCCTACATCGACCGCACGGACACCACCAAGGCGAAGGCCGCATTGCAGCCGGCGGTCGACAAGCTGAAGAACGGCGTCTCGATCGTCATCGCTCCGGAGGGCACCCGTTCTCCGACACCACGCCTGGGCCCGTTCAAGAAAGGTGGATTCCACTTGGCGATCCAGGCCGGTGTGCCGATCGTGCCCGTGGTGATTCACAACGCGGGCGAAAGAATGTGGCGCAATTCGCTTGTCGCCCATCCGGGCCCGGTCTACGTCTCGGTGCTCGATCCCATCTCGACCGAAGGCTGGGAGACCAAGGACCTCGACGCGCACGTCGAGAAGGTACGCGCGCAGTTCGAAGCTGCGCTACTTGCCGGCCACCGCTGAACGTGCCAGGTGCTCGCGTGCAAACGCGAGCGCCTGCGCCAGCATCGACGACCGCTCCCGCCTGGTGCGCGCGTTCTGAGTGTTGATCTCGATGACGGCCTGGCCGCTGAATTCGCTCGCGGCCAACTGCTGACACAACTCCGCGCACGGCTGTGAACCATGCCCGGGGATCAAGTGCTCGTCCATCGACGCCCCGCGACCGTCGGCCAGATGCAGATGCTCGAGTCCCCTACCCATCCGGGAGGCCAACTCCAAGGCATCCATGCCCGCCGTCGCGGTGTGCGACAGGTCGAGTGTGTAGTGAGCGTGATCGGAATCGGTCGGGTCGTACGACGGGCTGAATGCCGACAGCGCCGCGCCCGGACCGCCACGTTTGCGTAGACGCTCCGCAGACTTGTCTTTACCGCCGAAGAAGCTGTCCGCGCGCATGGGGAACATGTTCTCCACCGCCACGACGACGCTGCTCTTCGATTCGAGGTCGACAACCTGTTCGGCGAAGCCTTCGGCGTACTTGCGCTGCCACCGGAACGGTGGGTGGACGACCACCGTCGTCGCACCCAAGGTTTCGGCGGTGCGAACCGAACGCTCGAGTTTCTCGACCGGATCGGATCCCCACACGCGCTGCGAAATCAGCAGACATGGCGCATGCACAGCCTGCACCGGGATCGCATATTTGCGAACGAGGGCAGCAACAGCACCGACGTCCTGGCTGACGGATTCGGCCCACACCATCAGTTCTACACCGTCGTATCCGAGATCGGCGGCGTAACGAAATGCTGCTTCCGTGTTCTCCGGATACACCGAAGCCGTCGACAAACCGACGGCTATCGGCCGACGAATTCTGCGCTGCGATCCCCCGATCATCGTCCGATCAACCCGAAGTCAACAAGAACGCCAATGGACCGAGCGTCACGATCATGCCGACGACCACCGCGATCACAAAACTCGTGATGTCGTCCGTCTTGCGCAGAACCCGCACGACGGCCACCAGGCCGACGATCACGATCAGCGCGAGCACCAACGCCACCC
This sequence comes from Rhodococcus sp. NPDC060176, assembly GCF_042728675.1. Taxonomy (NCBI): domain Bacteria; kingdom Bacillati; phylum Actinomycetota; class Actinomycetes; order Mycobacteriales; family Nocardiaceae; genus Rhodococcus; species Rhodococcus sp. NPDC060176. The sequence continues at coordinate 199,586 of NZ_JBHWYS010000005.1, read as the reverse complement.
ACGGCAGCATGTCCCACAGCTTCTCGAAGCCCTTGAACATCGCGCCGCCGACGATCAGTGCGATAACGACCTGACCGGCAAGCACTGCCCATTCACGGATCGAGTTACGTTCGCCGGCCTCTTCCGCGGCCGGTTCGGCTTCGACATCAGTCTCGGGCTCAGCGACGGCAGTGGACTTTTTTGCACTGTCAGTGACTGCCGGCGCCTTGACCAGATCGACCACTGCGGTCGATTCGGCCTCGGTGGAATCCGCTTCTGCGATCTTGTCGATCAGTTCGGTGCTGTCGTCCGGAGCGGCCGGAGCAGGTGTCTTGGCGACGGGAGTGGGGACACGCGGCGGCAGGATCGGCGGACGCAACGACGGTGACTGGGTTGCGGCACGTTCCTGACGCATCAGGTCACCTGCCAGGGTCTGACCCGACAGCAGTGCCGGTTCCTGCGTTACCTGCGTTGGCGACGAGGAGTTGAGCGGAGCCCGGCTCACCCACTGTCCTGGCGAGGACTTCGAGGTCTGTCCTGGCGAAGGTGTGGAAGTCGGCTTCGGAGTCGTGGTCGGCGGCGCGGCAACCGGCTTCGACTCGGCCTTGGGTGCCTGCGGCTCGTCGTCATCGTCGTCGTCGAAGGAAACGGCGAAAGCGGCAGTGCGGTCGGCGGGAACCTTCGGTGCCGGCGCGGTGGGCTTCGCGGTTTCCGCAACAGCCTCGGCCGGTGCAGCAGTTTCAGGCGCTGCGGTTGCCGGCTCGGACGCTGCTGGTTCGGCCGACTCGGGCTCGGCTGCCGCGCGCGATCCCGACTGGCGAACGATCGGGATCTCACCAGTCAGTTCGGCGACGGAGATGCCACCGGCTACGCCGCGCCGGCGTCGTCCACCTCGGGATTCGACGCTCTGACCGTTCCGCTTGAGCAGTTCCGCTACGGAAATCTGCTGACTGTCCTCGGTCATCAAGCACTCACCACCAATTCACCGCCCATTTCTGTGTCGAGCTTTCGCAGAATCAGACCCTCACGCAGTGCCCAGGGACAAATTTCCAGTTCGTCCACTCCGAGCGCCCGCATGGTTGCCTCTGCGATGAGCGCGCCGGCCACAATCTGCTGTGACCGATCCGAGCTCACTCCTTCCAATTCTGCACGGTCCGCTGCCGTCATCCTGGATATGAAGGCTATGAGTTGCCTGAGTCCGCTGGAAGTCAGGGTCCGTTTGGCCCGGGGGCCTGCGGCAGAAGGGGCCGCGCCGGTGAGCCGAGCCAGCGATCGGAAGGTCTTCGACGTCCCGACCGTGCGGTCCCAGTCGCCGGCGGCGCGCAGTTCCTTGGCTGGTCCAACCAGCTCCGCGTCCAGCCAGTCGCGCAGGACTGCGACCCGGCGCTTGCCCGGCGGATCGGCCTGGAGCCAGTCGCGCGTCAACCGTCCGGCACCGAGTTGCAGCGAGAAGGCGACGTCCGGATCCTCGTCTCCACCTGCGGTGAGTTCGAGGGAGCCGCCGCCGATGTCCAGGTTCAGGATGCGTCCGGCGCTCCAGCCGTACCAGCGGCGCACTGCCAGAAAGGTCAAGCGGGCTTCGTCGACCCCGGAGAGAACCTCGAGATTGACTCCGGTCTCCGCGCGAACGCGGGCGAGCACGGCTTCGGAATTGTTGGCGTCACGGACGGCGGAAGTGGCAAAAGCCATCATTTCCTCGCATCCGGACGTCTTGGCGATACCGGCGAATTCGGAGACCGTCGAGACCAACCGATCGGCTCCTGACGTGGTGATATCGCCGCGGTCGTCGGTGTTCTCCGCCAGCCTCAACGTGGACTTGGTCGAGCTCATGGGTGTTGGGTGGCCGCCCCGATGGGCGTCCACAACCAATAGATGGACGGTATTGCTTCCGACGTCGAGTACCCCTAGTCGCACATCGCCACGTTACTGGGTCTACCGTCGGCCCTTGTGACAGCAGGTAACCCAGACCGGTCCCACAAGATGACTCCGAGCCCCGAGGTCGATCTCGATTTCCCGCGCGAATGGGTCGAATTTGTCGATCCGGAGAACTCCGAGCACCTCATTTCCGCTGATATGACGTGGTTGCTCTCGCATTGGACCTGCGTGTTCGGCACGCCGGCATGTCAGGGCATCATCGGCGACCGCCCGGACGACGGCTGCTGCTCGCACGGCGCTTTCCTCTCCGATCAGGAAGATCAGGACAAGCTCGATGCGTCAGTGAAAATGCTCACAGCCGAAGACTGGCAGTACATGGAAAAGGGTCTCGGCAAGAAGGGCTACGTCGAAGAAGACGACCTCGAGGACGAGCCCGCGCTGCGCACCCGCCGCTACAAAGGAGCGTGCATCTTCCTCAACCGGCCGGGTTTTGCCGGCGGCGAGGGCTGCGCACTGCATTCCATGGCGCTCAAGAAGGGCATCGAGCCACTCGAGGTCAAGCCCGACGTGTGCTGGCAGCTACCCATCCGCCGCACTCAGGACTGGGTCGACCGGCCGGACGGCGTGCAGATCCTCAAGACCACGATCACCGAGTACGACCGCCGCGGCTGGGGTGAGGGCGGCGACGACCTCGCCTGGTACTGCTCCGGCTCCCCCGACGCTCACGTCGGGGAGCGGCAAGTCTGGCAGTCCTACGGGCCGGAACTGACGGAGCTTCTCGGAAAGCGCGCGTACGACGAGCTGGCTCGCCTCTGCAGGCGTCGCGCCGGCCTCGGCCTCATAGCGGTCCACCCGGCGACCACGATCGCTCAGAACAAAGCTCAGGGCTGACTCCACGCAAACCGAAAAATTTCAGCCGCTCACACGATCGTGTGAGCGGCTGAATTCTCTCTCGACATTTCTTCTCGACGAGGTTCGATCACGCTTCGAGCTTGTAGCCCAACCCGCGGACGGTGACCAGGTGTTCCGGCTTGGCCGGATCGGATTCGATCTTCGAACGCAACCGCTTCACGTGTACGTCAAGGGTTTTGGTGTCACCGACGTAGTCGGCTCCCCAGACGCGGTCGATCAGCTGTCCGCGGGTCAGCACCCGGCCGGAGTTGCGGAGCAGGTACTCGAGGAGGTCGAACTCCTTGAGCGGCAACGTCACCGGGTTACCGGCCACCTGCACGACGTGACGCTCGACGTCCATCCGTACCGGTCCGGCCTCGAGCACACCGTTGTCGGAGGCGAGGTCTGCCTCGTTCTCCACCCCGCGGCGCAGCACCGCACGGATGCGGGCGATCAGCTCGCGCGCCGAATACGGTTTGGTCACATAGTCGTCCGCACCGAGTTCCAGGCCGACGACCTTGTCGATCTCACTGTCGCGCGCCGTCACCATGATGACGGGAACGCCTGAGCGCGATCGCAGCGCCTTGCAGACGTCCGTACCACTCATGCCGGGCAGCATGAGGTCGAGCAAGACGATGTCCGCGCCGGAGCGGTCGAATTCCGCCAACGCCGACGGTCCGTCGTTGACGATGGTGGTCTCGAAGCCTTCCTTGCGGAGCAGGAACGCCAGCGGGTCCGCCAAGGACTCCTCGTCCTCCACGATCAGCACACTCGTCATCGTTTGGCCTCCATGCCGTTTTCTCTACTGCCTTGTTCTCGTCTGCCGATCCGCGTGGAACCGGCGGTTCCCGCGTCGTCAGAGTCGATGTCGTCGTCCGACTCCACGTGTGCCGGTATCTGCAACGTGAAGGTAGACCCTGTTCCCGGTTTGCTCCACAGTTCGATGGAGCCGTTGTGATTGGCCGCGACGTGTTTGACGATCGCCAGCCCCAGACCGGTTCCACCGGTCTGCCGTGACCGCGCCTTGTCCACGCGGAAGAATCTCTCGAACACTCGCTCCTGATCCGATTTCGCGATGCCCTCACCTCGGTCGGTGACCGCGATCGCGACATTGTCGCCGCGCACCGACCGACTGACGGACACCGGAGAACCTTTGGGCGAGTATGCAATAGCGTTCTCGATGAGGTTGGACAGTGCAGTCACGAGGAGGGTCTGATCCCCGAGCACCTCCAGCCCGCTCGGATGGTCGGTGGTGACGGTGATTCCGGCGGCCTCGGCCGACAGATTCGACCGCGACAGCGCCTCGGACACCACCGTGTCGACGTCGACCACATCGAGATCAGGCAGCTTCTCGGCACCTTGCAGACGCGAGAGTGCGATCAACTCGGTGACCATCTTGCCCAGACGAATCGACTCACCGAGCACCCGTTCGCCGAAGTGGCGCACCGATTCCGGGTCGTCGGCAGATTCGAGCAGCGCCTCCGCGAGCAGACTCATCGCACCGACCGGTGTCTTCAGTTCGTGGCTGACGTTCGCGACGAAATCGCGTCGGGTCGCCTCCATGCGGACCTGCTCGGAATCGTCGTCGGCGAACAGGACCACGAAGTTGCGGTCGTCCTTGCTGAGCAGCCGAGCGGTGCCACGAACGGCAATCTTGTCGCGGCCGCGCTGCGCGGTCTGCGCTGTCAGATCCACCTCGACGGTGTGACCTGTCCGCAGGACTTCCTGCGCTGCCCGCCACGCTCGCTCGTCGACCAGACGATTCTTCACCAGGCCGAGTTCTTCGGCGCGAGGGTTGAAGAGCACGACGTCATGGAAACCATCGACGACGGCGATACCGCTTTCCGAAGCCAACACGATGAGGTCGAGAACCTGGGACATCGTGAGCCCGGTCTGTTCGTCAGAGCGCTGATTCTGGCGCGACGACAGCCTTGGCACCAGCACCCCGCCGACGAGGTAGCCGACCAAGCCGGCGACCACGACCAGCAGCACTGCAATCACGACACTCACGGCGCAATCGTACGTTCGCGCGAAGAGTCGGTTACGGCGGGTTCGGACGTTCCCACCCGTGTAATCCGCCAGGTGGACGGCGTTGGTTCGTCGTTCATCTGTTGTTGGCCGAGGCCCCCCGAAAACACTGTTCGGGGGGCCTCGACGCACATCATCGGGTTGCTACTTTCCGCCCTGATTCGCCACCGCGGCGGCGCCGGCAGCGGCGGCCTCCGGATCCAGGTAGGTGCCGCCAGGATTGAGCGGCTTCAGGTTCTCGTCGAGGTCATACCGCAGCGGGATTCCGGTCGGGATGTTCAGGCCCGCGATGTCCTCGTCCGAGATGCCGTCGAGGTGCTTGACCAATGCACGCAGCGAGTTGCCGTGCGCGGTGACCAGCACGTTCCGGCCGGCGAGCAGCTCCTGCGAGATGGTGTCCTCCCAGTACGGGATCAGACGCTTGACGACGTCGAGCAGGCACTCGGTCAAGGGAACCTCGTCGAGGTTCGCGTACCGAGGATCGGTGTCCTGGCTGTACTCGCTGCCGGCTTCGATGGCGGGCGGCGGGGTGTCGTAGCTACGACGCCAGAGCATGAACTGCTCGTTTCCGTACTCTTCCTTGGTCTGAGCCTTGTTCTTGCCCTGCAGGGCGCCGTAGTGGCGCTCGTTGAGGCGCCAGTCGCGAACTACCGGGATCCAGTGGCGATCGGCCGCATCGAGCGCGAGATTAGCGGTGCTGATCGCGCGGCGCAGAAGCGAGGTGTAGAGAACGTCGGGCAACAGGTTGTGCTCGGCGAGCAGTTCGCCGGCGCGCTTGCCTTCGGCCATGCCCTTGTCTGTCAGGTGTACGTCCACCCAGCCGGTGAACAGATTGAGTGCATTCCATTCGCTCTCGCCGTGGCGGAGCAGGACCAGGGTTCCGATACTCATGGCGTTCATCCTGGCACGAGTACCGGAACCCTTCTTGGTCAACCCTGTCTGGAAATCAGCTCGGGGCTACTTCCGCAGTTCGCAGATCCTTGCGGAGGATCTTTCCGGCCGCGGATTTCGGCACGGTGCTGATGAACGAAACCTGGCGGACCTTCTTGTGCGGCGAGACGCGCTCGGCGACAAACGAGATCACGTCGGCTTCGGTCAACTCGGCGCCGTCCTGGAGAACGACGAATGCCTTCGGAACCTCTTCGCCCTCGGCGTCGAGCACACCGATCACGGCGGCGTCGGCGATCTGCGGATGCGTCAGCAGCAAAGCCTCGAGTTCGGCCGGGGGAACCTGGTAGCCCTTGTACTTGATCAGTTCCTTGAGGCGATCGACGATCTTGACGACGCCGTCTCCGTCGACGGTCGCGATGTCACCGGTGTGCAGGTAACCGTCGTCGTCGAGGGTGTCCTTGGTGGCCTGGTCGTTGCCGAGGTAGCCCACCATGATGTTCGGGCCCTTGCACCACAGTTCACCGGGCTCGCTGACCCCGTCCGTGCCGAGTGCCGGGTACGCGACCTCTTCGCCCGTTCCCGGGTCGACGAGCTTGCATTCCATGTTGGCGATGGTGGGACCGCAGGTGTCGAGCGCGATGTCGTCACGATCGAACGGGATCGCGTGCGAGACCGGGCTCATCTCGGACATGCCGTAGCCCTGGCGGACGTGGCAGTTCAAACGGTCTGCGACGGCCTTGCCGAGCGCCGCGTCGAGCGGGGCCGCACCGGAGAAGATGGTGTGCACGCTCGAGAGGTCGTACTGGTCGACCAGCGGGTGCTTGGCCAGCGCGACGGCAACGGGCGGTGCGACGAAGATGTACGTCGACTTCTGCTCGGCGACGATCCGCAGGAACTCGACGAGATCGAACTTCGGCATCGTGATGAGGGTCGCGCGGCGGTACAGCGCCGCGTTGAGCAGCACCGTCATGCCGTAGATGTGGAAGAACGGCAGGACCGCGAGGATCTTGTCGTCGGTCTCGATCCCCATCCGCGGGATTATCTGGCAGACGTTGGCCACGAGGTTCCGATGGGTGAGCATGACGCCCTTGGGCCGGCCGGTGGTGCCCGATGAGTACGGCAGAACCGCGAGCTGGGTGGCCGGGTCGAAGGAGACATCGGGCGCCGCTGCACCCTCGCCGAGCAGATCTCGCAGCGACAGGTGGCCTTCGGCTCCGTCGAGCACGAACACGTTCTCAGCGGGGATGCCGACCTGATCGGCGGCTGCCTTGGCCTGCGGCAGCAAAGGCGAGACCGTGAAGAGGAATTTGGCCTTGGAATCGGTGAGCTGCTTGGCGATGTCCTCGGCGGTGTAGAGAGCGTTGATCGTGGTCGCGACACCACCGGCACGAAGGATGCCGTGGAAGACGGAACCGAAGGCCGGGACGTTGGGCGAATGCAACCCGACCACGTCTCCGACGGCGAGTCCACGCGCAGCGAGAGCGCCTGCAACGCCGTTGATCTGTGCGATCAGCGATGCGTATGTGGTGACCGCGCCAGAACTGCCTTCGACGAATGCCGTCTTGTCGAGGTCTGCGGGGTCGGTGTTTCCGAACAGGAAGTCGTAGACGCTGAGGTTGGGGATTTCAACGTCGGGGAACGGACTCTTGAAGCTCACTGTGCTCCTCGAAAAGTTGCGCGGCAGGGTGGTGTGACCAACTTACTGTGACTCACGGGAACAGTATTATTCCGTGACGACAGTCACAAATAAAGGCCACTTTACGTGACACATCAGCGATGTGTCTCACCCCGCTCGGTCAGCTTTGCGCGGGCTCCTCCTCGATGAGGTGCTTGAACGGTTCGAGATTCGCCAGCGACTCACCTCGCGACACCCGCCACGCCCACTCACGCTTGATCGACGAAGAGAAACCGAGTTCGAGAATGACGTTGAAATCGCCGTCGGCGGCTTCGAGAACCTGACCGAGCACTCGATCGAGTTCATCGCCGGTCACGGCATGCTCGGCGATCTTGCCGACCAGGTAGATGTCCCCGACCTTGTCGAGTGTGTACGCCACCCCGTACAGACGGCGGTTGCGCTTGAGCAAGAACTTGTAGACGCCTTCGAAGTTCTCGTCCACCTTGCGGCACACGAAGGCCTCGACCCGCACGCCGTGATTGCCGACGGTGAGCAGAGTCGACGTCTTGAGTTTGTGCTCGCCGGGAAGTTCGACGATGAAATGCGCGTCGTCTTTTCTGGTGAACTCGAGTTCGCGCTCGGTGAGGGCCTGCTCGATAGTGTCCGAAATGCTGCTCATGTACGCACTCCCCCGGTCCGGCGCAGACGCCACAGACCCCGCGCACGGCGGGGCGAGAAGTCGCTGGGACCGGTTCCGTTGTTGTAGTTGACTGCGGCTTTGCGATAGCTCTCGAGCAAACCGTCCGCGGTGTGTTCCCACGAGAAATTCTCGGCGTGACGCGGTGCCTGCGCGGCGAGTTCGGCCAAGCGCTTCGGCGTTGTCACCAAAGATTCGAGGGCACCGGCCCAGTCTTCGGTGCGGTGTCCTTGAACCAGCAGGCCCGTCTCACCATTGCGTACGGCTACTCCCAGTCCGCCGACGTCGGCGGCGATCACCGGAGTTCCGCAGGCTTGAGCTTCGATGGCCACCAACCCGAAGGACTCCGAATAGCTCGGCACCGCAACCAGATCCGAGGCACGGTAGACATCGGCGAGACGCTCCGGCGCCTGCGGCGGCAAGAACGTCACCTGCGCTGTGATGCCGAGTGAGCGTGCCAGTTCGATCAATACGTCCGGCCGCGCGAGACCGGTTCCCGACGGCCCGCCGACGACGAGGATGCGCAACGGCAACTCGGGGCGACGGCTGATCACTTCGGCGGCAGCACGCAGCAGAACGTCCGGTGCTTTCAGAGGTTGGATCCGGCCGACGAAAGTCACGACGATCTCGCCGGGGTTCAATCCCAACGACGCGCGGGCGGAATCGCGATCGCCCGGTCGATAACGGGTGAGATCGGCGCCGGGAGCCACGACGTCGATACGCGTGGGGTCTGCGCCGTACAACTCGTGCAGCGCCTTGGCTTCGTCGGTGGTGTTGGCGACCAGCCGATCGGATTCGGCGACAACTTGCTGCTCGCCGATCTGCCGTGCTGCAGGTTCCGGGGTATCCCCCTCGGCCAGCGAAAGATTCTTCACTGCCGCGAGTGTGTGCGCGGTGTGGACGAGGGGCACGCCCCAACGATCGCGGGCCAGCCAGCCGACCTGCCCGGACAACCAGTAATGCGAGTGAATCAGGCTGTAGTACCCGGGTTCGCGTCGCGCTTCCTCCCGAAGAACTCCCGCGACGAAGGCACACAGTTGAGTCGGCAGATCCGCCTTGTCCAGTCCTTCGAAGGGACCGGCCGCAATGTTCCGAACCCGCACTCCGGGAGCGGCGTCCACCACGGGCGCGTCGGCCGAGGACGTCGCGCGGGTGAATATCTCCACCTCGACGCCACGTTTGGCGAGCTGAATGGCGGATTGCAGAACGTAGACATTCATCCCACCCGCGTCACCGGTGCCGGGTTGCGCCAATGGCGAGGTGTGGACCGAGAGAACGGCCACCCGGCGAGGGCGCGAAATGTGCATGGACGTCACCACTCCATACTGCCCCCTCACCGGGCGCGAACTCTAACCGAGGCTCGAGATGAAGGTTCGCACTTCAGACACGAATCGTGTCGGATCCTCCACGAACGGGCCGTGATTGCAGCCTTCCCAGTACGACGCCTGCGACTTGGGAATCAGTTCCTCGGCGTGCTTACCTGCATTCACGTCGACGACGGAGTCCTCGGTCCCGTGCAGAACGAGGACCGGGATGTCCAGGTTGCGGAGCAGGTCGTCGTGACCGACTGCACGGTTGAACAGTGCTGCGCGCACCCGCGGACGCGTCGAGAGGCTGTACCCGAACAAGGCCTGCGACGCTGCACCCTTGCCCTCGGGTGGGCCGGTGAGAGCGTTGCCGAAAGCGCCGAGTGCCCGGATTGCCTCGCGGGGATCTTCGGACATAGCGCCGGGAACCGCACTCCGCATTGCCGAGCCGACCTTGCCGCCCTTCTCACCGCGCCCGATGCTGGTGATCGCACCGACGAGAACCGCACCCGCCACCGCGCCGGTTCCGTGTGCTGCCAGGTAATCGCAGATCACCAGACCGCCGTACGACCAGCCGAGCAGGATCGCGTTCTCGGTGATGCTTTCGGCAGCAAGAACCGCCGCGACGTCGCCGGCCCAGTTCGCGGAGTCGTCGTATCCGGACTCGGGCGCGTCGGAGTAACCGTGGCCGCGCAGATCGACGGCGATCAAGCGGTAGTCCGCTGCCAGGTCCGCGAGGACCTGCTCGCCCCAGCACTGTGACGACTGAGCCCAGCCGTGCAGCAGCACCAGCGGGGTCCCAGCCGGATTTCCGGTTACTCGATAGACGATGGACGTGCCGTCGACGCTGACGGCTTCACGAATAGACATGCCGTCACGATAGAGGCTGCGACTGCGGCGCCGACGGCGAGCATGTAAGCGGAGGAGACGCCGTAGCGGTCGATCAACTGCCCGGCCAGCGCGGACCCGAGCGCCACGCCGACGCCGAGTCCGGTGACCGTCAGGGTCATCCCCTCCGTGAGTTTTTCCGGTGGGACGATCTGCTCGACCAAGGCTGTCGCGATGATGAGCGTCGGTGCGACGGTCGCGCCGGCCAGGACGTACGCGCCCGCAAGTGCGGCCACGTTTCCGACCAGGAGAAGCGGGACGCTGAGAAGGGCGACCGCGGCGGACGCGATCATCAATTGCCCACGCAGCGATCGCGCCGGGTGCATCGATCCGAAGATCAGTCCCGCGATTCCCGAACCGCCGGCGAACAGCGCGAGGACCAGCGTCGCGGAGCCAGGTGAATTCTGTTCCTCGGTGAACGCGATGGCGCCGACGTCGATGACACCGAAGATCGTTCCGAGCATCACCATGATCACGATGACGATCCACATCACGTGGTTACCGAGTACCGACCGTCCGCGGCCGGGTCGACGCGGATGCACCTTCGGCTCGGTTCCGCGCTGAATCACCAGCAGCAAGGTCCCCGTGACCAGCAGAATCAACCCTGCAAGTGGTCCAGCCTCGGGGAAGAGTCCGATGCTCAGACCCACCGAGATGACCGGGCCCGCCACGAAGCAGAGCTCGTCCACCACCGATTCGAAGGCGAAGGCAGTGCGCAGCTGCGGTTTTCCGACGTAGATCGCGACCCACCTGGCGCGAATCATCGCCCCGATCGTCGGGGTGGCGCCGCCGGGAATTACCAGGACGAAAAGCAGCCAGTCGGGGGCTTCCATCCGGACTGCGAGCAAGAGTGCCCCGATCGCGGTGACGCTGACAGCCGCGGCAATCGGCAGGACCGCCCTCTGTCCGAAGCGGTCGACCGCGCGCGAGACCGCTGGCGCGATGATCGCCGACGAGAGCGCAAAAACCGCGGCGAGCGCCCCGGCGAGCGCGTAGTCACCACGAAGTTGCGAGATCATCGTCACGATTCCGATGCCGATCATCGCTATCGGCAGCCTTGCGACAAATCCGGCGGCCGAGAAGGCAACCGATCCCGGGGCCGAGAATATCTCGCGGTAGGCGCTCAGCAGGCCTTTGTTGGTGGATTCGCTCATGTCAGCTTCTCGTGCACTGAACAAGGTTCACAGAGCCGAGGCCGACTCGACAAATCGTTTTCACTGTGCGCTCGGGTTGACCTGTCGGTAACTTGCCTTACGATTGCGCGAATGAGTGTCCTGGTGTGTTTCCACGCCCATCCCGATGACGAAGTTTTCACCACGGGCGGCGTGATGAGAATGGCCGCCGACGCAGGTCACCGCGTCGTAGTCGTCACCGCTACCGACGGTGCTCTCGGTGAATTCCCCGACGGACTGTTGGACGAATACGAGACGTTGGCTCAGCGCCGCAGCCGTGAACTCGAGGCGTCCACCGACGCGTTGGGTGCCAATCGCGTCGTGTCCCTGCACTACCCGGATTCGGGGATGGTGGGTACGCCCGAGAACGAGAATCCGGAAGCGTTCTGCAACGTCGACGTCGAGAAGGCGGCCGAGCGTCTGGCCGAGGTTCTTCGTGAAGAGAACGCCGATGTCCTGACCATCTACGACCCCAACGGCGGATACGGCCACCCGGATCACATCCAGGTCCACCATGTCGGCGTTCGTGCTGCAGAACTCGCGGGCACGCCGTTCGTTTACGAGGCGTCCACCAACCGCGATCACATGAAGATGCTGATGCAGGCCAACCCCGAGTGGACCGAGGAGGCGCAGCCGCCGGACATCGAATCGTTCGGGCTTCCGGCTGACCAACTCACCACCGCAGTCGACGTGAGTTCGGTGATCTCGTCCAAGCGCGCGGCCATGTACGCGCACGCAACGCAGGTCGGCGATTTCGGCCCGTTCCTCGAAATGCCGACGGAGCAGCTCGCCGCGGCATTCGGCACCGAGTGGTTCCGTCGCCGAAACGCGCCGGAGGGACTGTCGGAAACCGCCCTGCCCCTCTGAGCCACCGCCCTCGATAAACCGAAGTCCCGACGGAGGTTTCGGCGGCTCGTTACCATCGGTAGGCATGGACCTCGAACAACTTGTCGCGAGCATGCCTTTTGCAGTTCACACCGGAATTCAGTTGGACAGCGCGGCACCCGAACAGGTTGTCGGCCATCTGGATTGGGACAGCCACCGCACCACCGCCGGCAACGGAATGCACGGCGGCGCCTTGATGACGCTGGCAGACAGCGTCGGCGCCGTCTGTGCATTCCTCAATCTTCCGCCCGGCGCAAGTACGTCCACCACCAGTTCGTCGACCGTGTTCACCCGCGGGGTTCGTAAAGGCACGGTCACCGCAACTGCCCGTCCATTGCACGCGGGACGCAGCACCGTCGCGGTCGTGACCGAGATTCGTGATGACGAGGGCCGTCTCGTCGCTCAGGTCACCGCATCACAGGCAGTGCTGGGACCGTGAAGCTTCCCTCGTACCGCGCCTCCGGTGCCACCCTTCCTTTCGGCAATCTGCTTGCCTCCCATGACGTTGCGATGGAGGGTTACTTCTGGCGTTTCACGATGCCGGAGAGCGGGCGGGTGGTGATTGCGCTCGCCGGAATCAACAAGTCCGATGGTGGCAACTGGTCGACGCTCGGTCTCGCGGCGCATCCGGGCGGATTCCTCCGGACCGCCGAGCACCCGAGCGGATCGGCCGATTCCCGCATCCTGGTGGCCTACGCCGACAACGCTTTCCGCGGCAATGCTGGTCGACTACAGGTCGATTTCGGCGACAGCCATCTCGATGTGCGGATCAGTAATCAGCGATTCTGGCCGCACCGCCGCTTCGGGGGATCGAGTTACTTCCAATCAGTTCCCGCACTCAATCAGTACTGGCATCCGTGGCTGCTCGGCGGCCGGGTCGAGGGAAGCGCCGTCATCGACGGACAGAGCTGGGATCTCACCGGAGCACAGGTGTACGGCGAGAAGAACTGGGGAAAGGGAGGATTCCCGGATGCCTGGTGGTGGGGACAGGCCCAGGGATTCACCGATCCGCGGGCCTGCGTGGCGTTTGCCGGCGGCCAGGTCAGCGCCGGGCCTCTGCGCACCGAAGTCACCGCCGTGGTGGTCGCCTTGCCAGACGGCACAGTGGTGCGTCTGGGCAATCCGCTGACGTCACAGGTGGAGACGACCGTGTCCGACGATCGTTGGACGCTTCGAGGTTACAGCCGAAAGTGGAGCGTCGACATCGACGGGACCGCACCCATCGCCGACGCGCACATACTTCCGGTTCCCATTCCCGCCGAGCGTCGAAACGTACCCGGAGCGCTCGAGCATCTCGGTGGAACCATGTCGGTTATCGTCCGGCGACGCGGCACCATAGTCTGGAAGGACAGATCAAGATTGGCCGCCCTAGAGCACGGCGGATTGGATCGGGCGCAGGCCGAACTCACTCGGCGGGAACAGCTCTCGCGAGATCGATGAGAGCGGATGCCGCCGGGTTCTTGCCGCCCGACGAACGCCAGACCAATTCCAACCGGGATCGAGCTTCCGGTTCGAGATCGATCCGATGCAACTCCCCCACTGTCGACTCGGGAAGCACAGCGATTCCCAACCCCTGTGCGGCCAACGAAACGATGATGCCGAGGTTGCTTGCCTCGAGCGCAACCGTCGCCTTCGTGCCGGCCGCGGAGCACGCGAAGTCCAGACACGTCCTGATACCGGTTCCCTCCGGAAGACAGATGACCGATCGCGTGGCGAGTTCGGCAAACGGCAGAGACGACAACGCGGCCAGCGGATGATCCGCCGCCACTGCGGCCACCAGTCGTTCGTCGGTGATCACCCTCGATTCGAGGTCTTCCGGCAGCTCGCCCGCAACTCCGATGACGGCTATGTCGAAGGTTCCGTCCACCACTCCGGCAAGCAGGCTGCGCGAATCGTCCTCGGCCAGCGAAATGTCCAAACCTGGGTGTCTGGTGTGTAGACGACTGAGCAGATCGGTCAGATCGGCGGAAGCGCAGGCGGTGACCATCCCGACCGAAACCGAGCCCCGAACCAGTCCGTTCAAGGCGTCGACAACGTCGCGACTGCTCTGCACGGAAGCAAGTGCAGCGCGGGCGTGTGGGAGGACGGCTCGCCCGGCATCGGTCAGACGAACGGTTCGACCACTACGGTCGAGCAACTCCTGCCCCAGCTCACGTTCCAGTCTTTTGACCTGCGCACTCACACCCGGCTGCGCCACGTGAAGCCGCTCGGCGGCGCGAGTGAAATTGGCTTCCTCCGCTACCGTGACGAAGTATTCCAGCTGCCGGAGTTCCATAACTGTTGATTCTAGCTTTGAGACAAACTAGATCTTGGACTTATCGAAAGTGTGCTTGCACGATGGAAACATGACAACAACACATGAAGTTCAGAAGGCCGCAACCCCCGAAGATATTGCCCGACTCTTCGTCCAGTTCGCGAACGCCGGAAACGCAGACGCTGTCGCCGGACTGTACGAGGAAAACGCTGTGATGGCGTTTCCACCCGGATCCCTCACGATTGGCCGTCAGGCCATCCGCGAAGTGATTTCTCAGATGCTCGCAGCAGCACCGACATTCACCGTCGAGGAAACCCTACCAACGGTGATCAGCGACGACCTCGCCATGACCTCGACCAAACCTTCCGACGGAACCGGCGGACGCACACAGGTGGCGCGCCGCCAGCCCGACGGTTCGTGGTTGCGGGTGCTCGATCGACCGGAACTCTGACTGCCCTCTTCGCAGTCAGACGGCCGACGCACGCCGCATTGCCGCCGCCGGATCGGCGAACAGCGAGCTCAGTGACACGACCGTCGAGGCGTATTCCTGAACGCGATTGCCGAAACCGGTGATTCGAATATCCTTGCGCTCCAAGGAGGATGCCGACGAGAAAGCCTCGGCGACGTGCGGCACGCCGGCCGGATAGTCGGTGAACGCCTGGCCACCGAGGATCACCCGATCCGGGTTGAACAGGTCACGCAACATCGCCACTGTCCGGCCGAGCACGCGCGCCCGGTCGACCAGAAGTTCGTGAGCCGGAATGGAACCCGCCGACGCAGCACGATAGACATCGGCGATCGTGACACGCTCACTGCCCTGGATCACTGCGCCCGAAGACAGTGCCTGCGCGACGACCGCGCGGTCGCTGATCGTCGCTTCCAAGCAACCCACCGCGCCGCAGGTGCACCGCGCCGACGAGCCGGTGGGCAGGTGCGCGATCGAACCGGGCCCGCTGGACGGAGTGTGCACTCGCCCTTCGAAAGTGATTGCGATACCGGCGGTTTCACGGGCGTAGAAGTACAGTCCGGTGGTTCCCGGCGTCGGCGCCTCGGCGCGGTCGTTGCTGAGCAGAAGTTCCGACGCGGCCATCGCCTCGACGTGGGCGGCGACCGAAACGGGGAGGTCCAAGCCGGCTCCGATGATGGATCCGACCTTGGCGCCCTTCCACCCCAGGCGCGGGTGATCGACTACTCCGGTCGCTGAATCGACGCGACCGCCGATGGCCACGCCGACGGCGAGCGGGCGACGCTTGTGCCACCGTGAGGCAAACGATTTGGCCGACCGCGCAATGGTGGCAAGTGCGACAGCGGAATTGGTGGCGGGCGTCGGAATCTCGACGGCGCCGAGCACCTTGCCGCGAATATCGCTGGCGATGATGCTGGTGACTACGGCACCGATGTGGATGCCGACGGTCAGGTACGGCTCGTGATTGACCTCGAACGGAACCCGCGGACGCCCGATGGCGCCGGAGGCTGTCAGGTCTGCGCGTTCGCGCAGGATTCCGAGGTCGAGCAGGCTCGTGACCTGCCGGTTCACGGTGGCAATACTCAGTCCGGACGCTTTCGCGGCGGTATCGCGAGAGAGCGGTCCGCGGGATCGAGCAATGCGCAACACAGTCGCGGACGGACCGTCGGCAATGCGCAGTTCGGGCGCAACAATCTGGGTACGGGTCCGGGTTCCCGAGAGCGCGGTTCGCGATCGGATGTTCGGAATGGCAGAGATGGTGGGTGTCGACATGGCTGTCCCTTGCAGAAGGAGGAGAAGGCGCATATCTCTGTCGACCGAGAAATCAGCGTTTCCACTGGTCACACGAAGAAGTAGACAGAAAAGGCGCAGAAATTAGCTGCAGAAAGAACGGCGGCGACAACACAGCTCTCGCGCCAGAGGCAGACGCGAACCAAGCGCAGCGGTCACATAGGTGACCCGCAAAGCGGCAGGCTGGTCGGTCGACATGGCTCCAAAAGTAGCAGCTTCACCGAGATTCACAAATCAGGTGCGGTAACGATCACACTGAACGCAACCCTGTCGTGGCGAAATCTCGCGTGTTTGGGTGGGCACACTCCCCACGAAAGGTGCACCATGTCTACAGCTTTCGCCAAGCCGACCCTCACCAATGCGGCGTCGACGAACGGAGCGGCTGCTGACGCCGCTCGCGGCACTGTCACCGCCCTCGGCGCGCATATCGGCGCCCGCATCGACGGAATCACCCTCGGCGGGCACCTCGACCCGGCGACGATCTCGCTCATCCGACAGGCACTTCTCGAACACAAGGTGATCTTCTTCCGCGGGCAAGACCACCTCGACAACGATTCGCAGTACGAGTTCGCCCAGCTGCTGGGCACCCCGACCACTGCCCACCCCACGGTGAAGTCGCACGGCGCAAAAGTCCTCCCCATCGATTCGGACCTGGGCAAGGCCAACAGTTGGCACACCGACGTCACCTTCGTCGATCGCATCCCCAAGGCGTCGATCCTGCGCGCGGTGCAGCTACCCGAATACGGCGGTTCCACGACGTGGGCGTCAGGGGTAGCCGCGTACAACGGACTCCCGGATCCGCTCAAGGCGCTCGCGGAGAACCTCTGGGCCCGCCACACGAACGTCTACGACTACGCGGCCACCAGTGCCGAGCGGCTCACCGAAGATCGCACGGCCGCCTACCGCGAAGAGTTCCAGTCCACTTACTTCGAGACGGAACACCCGGTGGTGCGTGTCCACCCCGAAACCGGAGAACGCACGCTCGTCCTCGGTCACTTTGTCAAGAACTTCGTCGGGTTGAGCACCGAACAGTCGAACGGTGTGTTCAAGCTCCTGCAGGATCACGCCATCAAGCTCGAGTACACGACGCGCTGGAACTGGGCGGCGGGTGATGTCGCCATCTGGGACAACCGCGCCACCCAGCACTACGCGATCGCCGACTACGACGATCAGTACCGCCGCCTGGAGCGCATCACACTTGCCGGTGACATTCCGGTCAACATCCACGGGGAACGAAGCAGCAGCATCGCCGGCGACGCTTCCGAATACTCGATTATCGAAGGTGCCTCGACTCTCCCATGACTTCACCGGATTCCATCCTTCCTCCGCATGCCCGCGGTTACGAAGGCTTCGAGGGTCGAATCGGCCGCACCGCAGCCGATTCGGCCCCGTCGTGGCCCACCGCCTCGACCCCTACTCCCGGATCACCCAACATCGTCGTGGTTCTGATCGACGACATGGGATACAGCGACATCGGGCCTTTCGGCTCCGAGATCGAGACTCCGACCCTCGATCGGCTTGCCGCGCAGGGTGTTCGGTTGACCAACTATCACACGACACCCCTCTGCTCGCCCTCACGCGCCGCACTTCTCACCGGCCTCAATCCGCACCGCGCCGGGTACGGATTTGTCGCCAACGCCGATCCGGGATACCCCGGGCTGCGTCTGGAATTGGCCGACGACGTGCAGACACTCCCCGAAATCCTGCGCGGCGCAGGCTATGCAACCTATGCGGTGGGCAAGTGGCATCTCGTGCGCGACGCAAACCTCGCCCCGGGCCGAAGTCGCGATTCCTGGCCGACGCAGCGCGGTTTCGATCGATACTACGGCTCGCTCGAAGGCCTCAATTCCTTCTACTATCCCAATCAGTTGATCTCCGACAATTCGGTGGTCGACGTCGACGAGTATCCCGAGGGCTACTACCTCACCGACGATCTGACCGACAAGGCCGTCGGGTACATCAAGGATCTGCGCGCCCACGATCAGGACAAGCCGTTCTTCCTCTACTTCGCGCACGTCGCGATGCACGGACCTTTGCAGGCCAAGCCGGCCGATCAGGCAAAATACCGCGGTCGCTACGACGAGGGCTGGGATCGAATCCGAGAGTCTCGGTTCGCCTCTCAGCTCCTGCAAGGACTCTTTCCGGACGGAACACGGCAGGCTCCGCGAAACTCCGAACCCGGCTTCGACGTCCCCGAATGGCATTCGCTCACACCGGAAGTGCAGTCTCGGTTCGCCCGCTACATGGAGGTGTACGCGGCGATGGTCGACTCGATCGATCAGAGCGTCGGACGCATCGTCGACACCCTGGACGAGCTGGGCGAGCTCGACAACACGATCATCGTCTTCACCTCGGACAACGGCGGCACCGCCGAGGGCGGTTCGGACGGAACCCGAAGCTACTTCGCACAATTCGCGCATATCCAGGATCCGGACTGGGTCGGCGATGTCCCCCACGACGAATCCCTGATCGGCGGACCGGAGTTGGGCGTCCACTATCCACGTGGATGGGGGCAGACGTCCAACACTCCCTTCCGGTTCTACAAAGGGCAGTCCTTCGCGGGGGGAATTCGTGTTCCCTTCGTCCTGTCGTGGCCCGCGGGATTGAAACCCGGAGCAGACGACAACGGGATTCGCGACCAGTTCGCGTACGTCACCGACCTGACCCCCACGCTGCTGGACCTGGCCGGAATCGACGCACCGAGCGTACGCAACGGGCTTCCGGTGAAGGAGTTCGACGGTGTCTCGACCGCACCGGTTCTGCGATCGTCCACCGCTCCGAGCACTCACACCGAGCAGTACACCGAGATGACCGGCAACCGCGGCTACTACAAGGACGGTTGGAAACTGCTGGCCCTGGCGCCGGACGACATCGACAAGCCACACTGGCAGTTGTTCGACGTCCGAGCCGACCCGACCGAGCTCGACAACCTCGCATCACGGTTTCCCGACAAGGTTCGCGAACTCGCCGAGGCCTGGGACCACTCGGCGTGGGCGAACACCGTCTTTCCACTGCTCGGCAACTCGGTGGGCGCAGTCCGGCGGCCGGCGGAGGAAGCACTCTCGCGCCCGGTCCGTCTGCTTGCCGGAACACCTCCACTGGAGCGCTACCGGTCGAGCAAACTGATCGGGTTCCGCGATTTCGACATCACGATCGAACTCGACGGTTACCGAGCAGGTGACGCCGGTGTTCTTGTCGCTCACGGTGATCCACAGGGCGGATATCTTCTCTACGTCGAGGACGGGCACCTGCATCTCGGATACAACGCATTCGGTTCCTACTCCGTGGTCGATGCAGGCCCGTTGGCGATCGGCAGCAAGCGCATCGACGTGTCCGTGACGGTGGTACCTCGGCTGCGTTGGGATCTCCACGTCAGTGTCGACGGAATCCATGCGGGTCAACTACTCGGGCAGGTACAACTGGTCGGGATGGCGCCGTGGACCGGCATTTCAGTCGGCGTCGACGCGAGAGGGCCGGTGTCGTGGGATGTGCGCCGACGCCACGGACCGTTCCGGTACAGCGGCTCTCTGCGTGCCGTCACCTACACACCCGGCCGGATACAAGTACCGCGTCGTCACATCGAATCCATCGAACGGGAAGCAGAGTATGCCGCCGACTAGCCCTACGATTGCATCATGACCATTTCTTCCGATGCCCGCATCGCCGTAGTCACCGGAGCCAGCTCCGGAATCGGTGAGGCCACCGCCCGCACCCTGGCAGCTCAGGGATTCCACGTCGTGATCGGTGCTCGCCGCGTCGATCGTCTCGAGAAGATCGCCGAGGAGATCGGTGGTACTGCTCTCGAACTCGACGTCACCGACGAGGATTCCGTCGACGCGTTCGCGGCCGTGGTCCCCCGTGTCGACGTGTTGGTCAACAACGCAGGTGGTGCAAAGGGTCTGGCGACGGTCCTGGACGCCGATCTGGACGACTGGCGGTGGATGTGGGAGACCAATGTCCTGGGCACGTTGCGTGTGACGAAGGCACTGCTGCCCAAGCTGATCGATT
Source organism: Rhodococcus sp. NPDC060176 (assembly GCF_042728675.1). Taxonomy (NCBI): domain Bacteria; kingdom Bacillati; phylum Actinomycetota; class Actinomycetes; order Mycobacteriales; family Nocardiaceae; genus Rhodococcus; species Rhodococcus sp. NPDC060176. The sequence goes on along the minus strand of NZ_JBHWYS010000005.1, from coordinate 179,340 downwards.
CGGGTGATGGTCTGGTCGTGACCATCACCTCGGTGGCCGCGCTGGAGGCGTACGACAACGGCTCGGGCTACACCACCGCCAAGCACGCTCAAGCCGTCCTTCATCGGACATTGCGCGGTGAACTGTTGGGCAAGCCCGTTCGTCTGACCGAAATCGCGCCGGGAGCCGTCGAGACGGAGTTCTCACTCGTCCGGTTCGAAGGTGATCAGGACAAGGCAGACAAGGTGTACGAGGGAATCACACCGTTGGTGGCGCAGGACATCGCCGAGATCATCGGTTTTGTTGCCTCGCGGCCGTCGCACGTGAACCTCGATCAGATCGTCGTCAAGCCGAGGGATCAGGCAAGCCCCGGCCGGTTCCACCGCACCACCAGCTAGTTCGAATCGTTCTGACTAACCAGTGCGAATCGCCCGGTGTAGGACGAGGCCGAGATTGCGTGCAATCTCGGCCTCCGTCATTTCCGCGGAAGCGCCGCGGGCACTGACGGTTTCACCCGCGGTGATGATGTACCGACCGTCATCGGCATAGTCGTACCAGTGGAACGTTATTCCGTCGTCGGTCGGTCTGCTGTCGACGGCTCCGCCTGGGTATGCGGTGACTTCACCGATCGAGGTCCGTGCTCGGCCGAAGAACCTGCGCACTTCCTCGCTCCCGCGTGCACTGCCGGCGCTGCTCAGAAAGCTCTGTCCCCCGGTAGGTTTCGATCTCTCGATGCTCACACCACGCTCCGATCCGGCGGAGCAGGCGGGCAGCCGATCGACCAGCATCCGCGGAATTGCCGACGGATGCGCCACGCTCAGAACCACATCGGAGCCACAGTCCGAGGTCCTGCCGGGCAGTTGGGTTGCGAGCACGCCCAGATCGCCGGCAACAACGCCGTGCAATCGCGTCACTGTACTCATGTTCGGCCCGTGAAAGCCGGAAACCTCAACGCGAGCAGCGGGATTCGCAAGAGCTCCGAGAACGTGATGCAGCCGATCGTCAAGCATGGAGGACAGGCGCGCTCCCGCTCGACGGCGCTCCGCTGTCAGCTCGTTCATGGTTTCGGCCGTCGAACGAAACCGAAGCGGGTACGGCAGGCGGTCACGTCCGACCGCTTCCCAGAGGATCGAGAATTCGAGGCCGGTGAAGTGCCACTGCTTGGTTGTCATTCGCCCAACACCGCCGGGGAGACCATGGGTAGGTCGCCGATCAGGGCGTTGCCGTTCTCGACCGTGACGAGGTAGCCGGGGGTGTCGTGAACGTTGTCTTCGTCTTGTCCTTGTCCGCGTCCCGGTGCCATGCCGCCGACGCCACCCATCGCGCCCCGACCGCTCTGCGCGCCCGTCGCCGAGGTACCGCCAGTTCCGTTGACGCCCCCACGCCCGCCACCGGGGAGGCCGCTAGGGCCGAGAGCGCCACCGGCGAGGCCGCCAGGGCCGAGAGCGCCACCTCCGGTTCCACCTGGCCCGAAGCCGCCGGTACCGATTCCACCTGCGGAACCACCACCCGAACCGCTACCCATGAGGCCTGAAGGCGCTCCGGAACCGAGCTGAGCACCATTCGGAGTTGCACCTGCCAGGCCACCTGGCGCTGCACCGGCCGGCAGTGAGCCGGCATGTGCCGCGGTAGTCCCGGCCGGGCCCGAATCGTTTGCGAACCGGGCAGCATCGGCACCCGAATTCCCTTGGGCATCAACGCCGCTACGGTTGTCACCATTTCCGGAACTGGTTCCGGATGCGTTCTGACCGGAACCGTCTCCGGCCGGGTTTGCACCGCCGGAGTTTCCACCGTCCGCTCCTCCACCAACTCCGCCACCCGATGTAGGTGGCGTGCCGAGCCCGTTCCCCGAACCCGAAGTGTTCCCGCCGCCGGAACCACCGCCACCGAATGCGCCGCCCCCAGACCCTCCACTGCCTGCCCCTCCACTGCCGGTGATCGGATTGAACGCGGCCGGGAGGATCGGCACCTGGTCGTCCGCGCGCTTCATGTACGGCAGATACACGTCCTTCATCACCTGACGCGCTTGACGTTCGGCTTCTTCCGCTTCGTATTGGGCCTGCTTCCACGTAGCCCCGGGAACCACGCTGAGGATCATCTCGACCGTCGAGGCGCCGTCGGGTGCCGGAATCGAGCGTTTGGCCTCGTGGAGTGCGATCTTCGCCTCCTCGATCTTGTTCGAGATCAGATCGACCCGCACCTTCAGCTCACCCGCATCTGCCGAGTAGGCCAGCACGGCTTCCAACGCAGCCGAGCCGCCCCGCCCCTGCCACCCTTCGGTGATCGCGCCGTTCACATCGTTCTGGAACTTCCCGATGCCGGCTTCCACCCGGCCGGCAATTGCCTTCCAGGCCTCGCCGATTGCGCTCAGGGTTGCCGGATCCATCTCGTTGACGTGATCGAAGATTTCGGAGTGCGACATCGCGTCGAACGGATCGTCGTCCACGATTGCATGTTCGCTGTACTCCAGCGACGAGGTCTGAGCGGTGAGGGCATCGCGCTCACCCCAGGCTCGTGCGCGTTCTGCATCGGCGTCCGCAGTCGCAGCAGCCATCTCGCCGTCGAACGCGCCGCGGTCGTCGGTCACGGATTGAACCAGAGCAGATGTAGCGATTGCGCTAGCGACGGGAATACCGACAACTGGCAATGCCGCCACGCCGGAAGGAACGGCCTGCGTCGCTTCGGAAATTCTGCCCAGCACGTCTTCCAGAAATGGAATGCCCACTGCCGTCCCCCCCTGACGTCGAAACCTCCGTCAGACTCCCCCGAGCCGACAGCACTTACCTGTACTGACGCAAGCAACGCCCGGATGGTTCCGAACTTCGCCAGATTGCTCGGTTCACAGCGACAAATAGATTTAGGGCAGTGCGGACATCGACTTCCAGGTCGGCAGATCGATCGCCCAGTCGTAGATGTCGCCGTCCGCAGGAGACAGGTCGATCGACGTGCCGGTCACCTCGACGGGGTCACCGTAGAGGGCCGTTCCGAAGTACTCCTGCGCGTCGGACGTCGACAGGTTGATGCAACCGTTCGTGACGTTCGACGAGCCCTGTACCCCAGTGGTTTCAGGATTGGCGTGGATGAATTCGCCGTTGTTGGAGATGCGCACCGCCCAACGCTCGCGCACGTTCTCGTAGAACGGCGGGTTGGACATCATGAAGTCTTCGTACTTCTCGGTCACCATGTGAATGCCACTGCGCGTGACGTTTCGGGGTTCGTTGCCCTCGCCGTAGCTGACGGGAATGTCCATGATCGTCTGGCCGTCGCGCACCACCTGCATGCGGTGGCTCGGTGCATTCGCCTTCACGATCTGGCTGCGGCCGATCGTGAAATCGAGCGTGAGATCCTGGTCGCCGTAGGCGCCACCGCCGTAGTTCAAGCCGTAGAGCTTGGCATCCAGATGAACAGTCGTTCCTGGCACCCAGTAATCGGCCGGGCGCCAATGGGCCCGAGATCCGCCGTTGTCGTCAGCCAGCCAAGCCCACGATCCGGCGGTGGGCGGCACGGTGGTCACGACAAGTGCCTTCTCGACGGCCGCCTTGTCGACGACGGAGTTGTCGAACTGCACGGTGATCGGTGCCGCGATGCCAACTTCCTGGCCGTCGGCGATGTTGAGGGTGGCGCCGGTGGTCGACTCCGGGGCAACCGTCGTAAAGCTCCCTTGGACCGGCACGGATTTACCGTCGGTTCCGGTTGCCGAGCCCGACCACGAATACGTGGTGCCGTAGCCGAGTGCCTCACCGACGGTGAACGATGTCTTGTCGGGCGACAGTTGTCCGGCGACGGCTTTACCGGCTGCGTTGCTGAGGTTGACGTCGGACAGCGTTCCCTGGGTCACCGCTACCGAGACGGGGGCGACCGGGCTGACATCTTTGGTACCGGGCGCCGGCGTCGACACCACGGTCGCCACCGGTGCTGGTTCGGCGGCCGCCGCGCCGCCCTGTCCGTCCTTGCCGCCGATCGTGCAGCCGACGACGGCCACCATCACAGCGAGCAATACAGCTACCAACGCAACAAGACGCGAACGACTTCTCCGACCACCCAGCTCATGCACTTCAACAGGCTACCTGCGGGCTCTGTCAGGAATCAGACGGTGCAGCCCACAGTTACCGGTTCCGGTTCCAGGCGGACGCCGAACGCGGCCTCGACCCCGTCGCGCACTGCCCGCGCGAGCGAGACCACATCCGCACTCGTTGCGGACCCTCTGTTGGTCAACGCCAAGGTGTGCTTGGTCGACAGCCTGGCCGGTGCATCTTCGCCGGGATAACCCTTCGAGAATCCGGCCCGTTCGATCAACCATCCGGCCGAGAGCTTGGTCCCACCACTGCCGGGGAACTGCGGCACGGTGACGTCGCCGAGCTGTTCGGCGATGGCTGCGAGCACGGCAGGCAGCTTGTCGCCCGGCACTACGGGGTTGGTGAAGAACGAACCCGCGCTCCAGGTGTCGTGATCGTACGGATCGAGGACCATCGCCTTGCCTGTCCGAAGTCCCAGAACTGCCTCACGGACCTGCGACGCAGGCAACCGCGCGCCTTCTTCTGCTCCCAGCGCGGTGAACAGTTCGCGGTACGCGAGCGGGGCGCTCAATCCGTCGGTCGACGCGTCGAATTCGACGGCGAGAACCAGTGCTGCGTCCGAATGCTTGAGGACGCTCGACCGGTAACCCAATTCGAGTTTCGACGGTTCGACCCACGACACTTCGCCATTGCGCCGGTCGAGCAATTGAACTCGCCGGAGTCGCGAGCCCACCTCGACGCCGTACGCGCCGACGTTCTGTACCGGCGTCGCACCCGTGGAGCCCGGAATCCCGGAGAGACACTCGAGGCCACCCAACTCCGCGGCGACGGATTGGCCGACTACTTCGTCCCACACCGCACCCGCTTCGGCAACGACGCGGTCCGTGTCGAGGCTCACGGTGGTGTTGGCCACACGAACGACAACTCCGTCGAATCCCTCGTCGGAAATCACGAGATTCGATCCGCCGGCGAGAATCAGCGTCGGGATCTGCTCGCGATCGAGCAGCGTCACGACGTCGATCAACGACTGCGTCGTCGGGCATTCTGCGAGCAGCCGCGCCGGTCCCCCGATTCGCAGCGTCGTCAATCCTGACAAGTCAACGTTCTCGGACACGAAAGCGCCTGATTCCACGACGCGTCTGCCAATGGTTACGTCCCACACATCGATAAACGGTAGCCTCCACAATCGTGAGCCGTCGCATCGAGCATTCGTCGAAGTACACAGTCCCCGCCGAGAAGGTCCATGAGGCGGTGACCTCCGAGCAGTACTGGCGCGACCGAATCGTCGCTGTCGGTGGTCCCGGCGCAACGATCGAAGAGCTGACCGTCCGCGACGAGACCGTTGCGGTCACGATGTCGCAGATCATTGCCGCCGAGCACCTCCCGAGCATGGTGTCGAAGGTCGTCAACGGCGACATCGTCATCAAGCGCAGTGAAACGATGGCCCCGTTCAAGGACGGCAGGGCTACCGGAACCTTCTCCGCCCACGTCGACGGTGTTCCCGCCCGTATCGAGGGCACCCAGGTTCTGACTGGTGACGAGAACTCCGCCACTCTCGAGGTCGACGGTGAGGTCGAGGTCAAGATCCCGTTCCTCGGCGGAAAGATCGAGAGCGCGATAGTCGACGAAGTTGTCCGGCTCATCCAGGCTGAACAGGACTTCACCCGGGAGTGGATCGCGAAGTAAAACCCTGCGGGCGGCGACAGTTGTGGATACGGCCAATTTGGCTTGTCACAGCGGGTAACAGGTATTCTTTCCGATCATGGCTCGCCGCATCGACTACTCCGCCCGCTATCAGCACTCCCCCGAGCAGGTCTACGCGGCGCTGGCGGACCGCTCGTACTGGGAGGCCCGCGTCGAGGAGATGCGCAAGCACTCCGAGAACCATGTGGAACATTTCGAGGTCACCGATACCGGAATCGATCTCGTGCTCCACCACATTCTTCCGCGCACCGATTTGCCGGACATAGCTCAGACGGTGATGAAGAAGGATCTTGTCATCACTCGCAAGGAGTCCTACGGCGCCTTCGGTGACACCGTGACCGGAACATATGAGGCTTCGATCCCCGCCGGGCCGGGAAGTCTGTCCGGAACCATGGAGTTGTTCGCTACCGATACCGGGTCCACACTGCGAACCACGTCCGAGGCCAAGGTATTCATCCCGTTCATCGGCGCGAAGTTGGAACAGCTCATGCTGATCAACCTCGTAGATCTGTTCCGCACCGAGGCACAGGTCACCGCGACCTGGCTCGCCGCTCGCTGAAGCCGGCGTGAAGAAGGCTCCACCCCCGAAGATCGAGGGGGTCATCACCCGTGGCACGACGGGGATCAACAGACTGCGACGAAGTGACCGGTGGATCGTCCACAACCGCACGATCGCACACGCTCTGAACAACGCAGCCGATCCGTTGATAGTCGACCTCGGTTACGGGGCGAGGCCGGATACCACCTTCGAGATGGCAAGCCGCCTCACCGCTGTCCGGCGGGACCGACGGGTCATCGGACTCGAGATCGACCCCGCCCGCGTGGTCGAGAGTCGTGACGGTGTCAGCTTCGCCCGCGGTGGATTCGAGCTGGCCGGTCTGACACCCGTTTTCGTGCGCGCATTCAACGTTCTCCGGCAGTACCCGGAGGACGCGGTTGATTCGGCCTGGTCGCACATCCAGTCCGGTCTCGCACCGGGCGGACTGTTACTCGACGGCACCTGCGACGAACTCGGGAGGCGTTGCGCCTGGGTACTTCTCGACGCCGATCGTCCGCTGACGCTGACATTGGCTTGGGACCCCTTCGACATCGAGCGACCGTCCGACATCGCGGAACGACTGCCGAAGGCTCTCATCCATCGCAATGTTCCGGGCGAGCCGATCCATGCGTTGCTGAGCGCTGCCGATCGAGCCTGGGCCACCGCTGCGCCGCACGCCTCGTTCGGCCCGCGCCACCGGTGGGCCGCCGCCTTGGAAATTCTTCGGGCACAGGGAATTCCCGTCCAACCCGCGCGTCGACGTCTTCGTGACTGCATCTTGACCGTGCCCTGGCACGTCGTAGCGCCGAATCCCTGAACTCCCAGACGGGAAACGCCCCGCCGCGGAGGTGTTCTCCGCGGCGAGGCGTCTTTGTGCCGGCGTCGGGCCAGGACCCGAAGGTGTTTTCCAGGCTTCCCAGCGAACCGGTCGAACTGCCGCCGTTGCCGGGATCGCCGCCGTCAGACTCTGCCGTGACCTTGACGGTGACTGCAGCCTGGGTCTCGGAACCGAGGTAGCCGTCAGTTCCGCTGAACACCGCGGTGATTCGACGATCGCCGAGTTCGGTGAAAGTATGCGAGAGCGTGGCCTTGCCGTTCACCACGGTAACCGATCCACCGATCGGGGTGGCTCCATCCATGAACTGGACCGTTCCTGCGCTGAGCGTAGGTACAACTGCCGCAACAAGATCGGCCTTCGCGCCCTTGACCGCTGATGCCGGGACGCTCACGGTGATGGACGTTTCCTGATCCTCCGCGGCCGGAGCCGTAACCGAAACCGCCCGCGCGGCCGAGGTAGAGGTGAGGAATCCTGTGGCACCCGAGTAGACGGCCGTGATGTCATGCGTGCCGACGCTCGCGAACTCGTGCATGATCGACGCCTTGCCGTCGACGACCGACACCGGCGAGCCGAGATTGCCCGAGCCGTCCTTGAACTGCACCGTGCCGCCTACGGGAGTCGGCGTGACGGCTACGGAGAGACCAACTGCCGTAACGGTTTTCGCATTCGCCGGAACGGTCAAGGTCGTTTGGGTCTGCTGGTCGGTGGGAGCCGGCGCCTTGACGTTCACGGGAATCGGTGAGCCCAGATCCCTGCCGCCTTGCTTGAACTGCACGGTTCCGCCTGCAGCACCGGTCGAGACGGAGTCAGTGAACGACTACCGGAGCGACCGTCAACGCATGCGGCGCGGACGTCGAGGCCTGGTACACACCGGAACCGGAGTACACCGCCACCGCACTTGCGGGACCGGTGATCGTGGTGGCAGTGCTCTTGTCGTCTTCGGAGACGACGACGTCGACAGCCGAAGACGTCGAGGTCGATACCTTCGCATTGCCGAGATATTTGGCCGTCACGCTGTGCGTTCGGACGTCGGCCGGTGTCCAGGCAAGTGTTGCAGCACCATTGGCGAGCGTGCCCTCACCGATCTTGGTGGCGCCGTCGAAGAACTCGACCGAATCACCGTCGGCACCACCGGTCACTGCCGCCTTCAGCTCAACGGACTGCCCTACCTTTACAGCGCACAATCCGCACCAACGCGATACTGGAACTCAAACGTCTTCACGTCGCCGCCCCACATCGGCCATTCCGTAAGTCCCGCACTCATCTCTGATATGGGCGTCATATTCGATTTGGGACGTGATGCCAGAAGCTCGCAGAAGTATAAGAATTCAATCTCGATTACAGGCTTGCGGCGAGCGCCAACTCCACTCGAACAGCAACATCCACACTCGCGTTCTCACACGAGAGATACAACTCGTGCGCGTCGAGTCGACCGATCGCCACCGCATCAGCGACTACTTCGTTGAGTAGGACTTGGGAAATTCCACCGGAAGCGAGGTCGTGCACGGTACGCAACGGCGTGGTGATGCGGATGGGCCCGATCTGTTCACACTCGTCGTCCGCGAGTGGCAGTCGATGCAGTGCGACCTGGCGGGTCGGCGCCGCGAGAGGATGCGCAACGGAGAGATGAATGAAACGAGGTTGCAGGTGCCCGAGGCCATGCAGATCTGCGGCACTGTAGTGCGAGACGGTGGCGCTACCGGCGAACCACGTGCACCACTTCGCAAACTCGTCCAAGGCAGTATGTCTGACGCGTTCGAGGCGAAAAAGTCCGCGACACTCACACGTCCAAGCTCCGGATTCCGTCATCTCGTCCATCAGGGCCAGACCGAAACCCAGTTCGGATGCCTGGAGAGCCGTGACAAATCCGCACTGTCGTAGCGCCAGCAGCTCGAGTGACTCGTAGTCCGAAGCCATGACCACCTCCGGTGACCGTCGAAAACGCCGTTTCGAACAGACTACGGGCGACTGTGTCGCGCATCACAGGAATGAGGAAGTGCGTATTCACAGAGTTCGTTCAGACTCGTCGGGAAGAATCTGGCGAATGACTGTCGCAGCGAACAACCCTCGTCCGCGCAACCGAGTGCTCATCATCCTTCTCGTGGTGATCGCCGTACTCGTCGCGGCGCTCGTCGGTGGAGAACTGTACGTACGCAACCAGGTGAAGACCTGCATGGCCGACCAGTTCCAGAGCGAACTGGGATCCCAGGTCGATGTCGGGTTGAGCTGGAAGCCAGTACTCCTGCAGGCAGTCGACAAGAAGGTGCCGTACATCAGCATCGACAGTGACGACTCGTCGTTCGGCCCCGCAACGGGAATGCAGGTTCACGCGAAGGTGAACGACATCAACCTGCAGCCCTCGACGGGTAACAGCGGCACCATCGGCAGCTCCAGCGCCGACGTCAACTGGTCTACCGCAGGCATTCTCGCCACCTTGCAGGAACAGACCTTCGGCGGGCTCGTCTCCGGCGTCACCGCCGACTCGAGCGCCGGAACACTCGCGTTCGACGTCGGACCGGTCGGGCTCGCGAAGCTCACGGTCAAGCCCACCGTCACCAACGGTGTGGTCGACGTCCAGACCGTCGGCGCCGAGATTCTCGGATTGGGTCTGCCGACCGACCTGGTCGACGGCATCGTCCAGACACTCACCGACAGCCTGCAGACGTACCCGCTGGACATGAAGCCCACCAAGCTGACCGTCACCGACGACGCTATCGAGATCTCGCTCGAGGGTGGCGCCTACGCCATGCCCGTCGCCGACGCGAACAACCAGAACACCTCGGCGGTGCCGGACAGCTGCGGCCTGCTGACCTAGTCGGCCAGTCCGTCCAGTACTGCTCGGGTTCCGGACAATCCGAGGCGGGTGGCACCGGCCGCGATCATGTCGAGTGCTGCCTGCGTAGTACGTATTCCGCCACTGGCCTTGACTCCCACGCCCGGGCCGACCGTCTGCGCCATCAGTGCGACGGCCTCGACCGTCGCTCCGCCCGCGGGGTGGAAGCCGGTGGAGGTCTTGACGAAGTTCGCCCCGGCACGCACAGCTGCGCGGCAACATTCGACGATGGCCTCGTCGGACAGCGCTGCGGTTTCGAGGATCACCTTGAGGATCGCACTCTCCCCCATCGCCTCGCGGACGGTGAGGATGTCTGCCAACACCGCGCTGTAGTCGCCGGCGACCGCCGCTCCTACGTCGATGACCATGTCGATCTCGGCTGCGCCTTGATCGACGGCCAGTCGCGCTTCAGCGCCCTTGACCAGTGAATGATGCTTCCCCGACGGGAATCCGACGACGGCCGCCGTCACCAGTCCGTCGGCGCGAATCGGCAACATCGACGGCGAGACGCAGACCGCGAGCACACCGAGGCTGCGTGCTTCGTCGATCAAGGCGGTGACATCGGCCGCGGTGGCTTCGGGTTTGAGCAGAGTGTGGTCCACCATCGCGGCAACCTGGGAACGAGTGAGTGCAGCTTCAGACATGGTGGAAAGCTTGGCACACCACCACGCGACCGTCGCCGCAGCCGCACCTGAGAGACTAGGCCGCATGACCGCTGCACCTTCGATCGACGATCGTCGCTATGTTCTGTCCCTCGGCTGCCCCGACACCACGGGCATCGTCGCACGCATCTCGACCTTTCTCACCGACGTCGGTGGATGGATCGTGGAAGCTGCGTATCACGCCGATGCCGACACCGGATGGTTCTTCACGCGGCAGGCGGTCCGTGCGTCTTCGGTGAGCATGAGCATCGACGAGCTTCGTGAACGGTTCAAAGCTGTTGCAGCCGAGATCGGTCCGGAAACCGAGTGGACTCTTCACGACTCGGGTGCTCCCAAGAAGATCGTGCTGCTCGTGAGCAAGGAAGGTCACTGCCTGCATGATCTCCTTGGCCGCGCTGCGGGCGGAGAACTTCCGGCAGAAATCAGCGCCGTCATCGGAAACCACGAGGATCTGCGCAGTGTCACCGAGCGCCACGGGATCGACTTCCATCACGTTCCGTTCGCCAAGGACCCGGCTGAACGGGGACCGTCCTTCGAGAAGGTCCGCGCCCTGGTCGACGCTCACAATCCCGACGCCGTAGTTCTTGCACGCTTCATGCAGGTGCTGCCCGAATCACTGTGCGAGCATTGGGCCGGACGCGCGATCAACATCCACCACAGCTTCTTGCCGTCGTTCATCGGCGCCCGCCCCTATCACCAGGCGTTCGCGCGCGGCGTGAAACTGATCGGCGCCACCTGCCACTATGTCACCGCCGAACTCGACGCAGGCCCGATCATCGAGCAGGACGTGATCCGCGTCGACCATGCCGACGATGTCGCCGACATGGTCCGTCAGGGTCGAGACATCGAAAAGCTCGTACTCTCACGCGGACTGCGCTGGCACCTCGAGGATCGTGTTCTGGTCCACGGGCGCAAGACGGTTGTCTTCAGCTAGAGCAGCGTTGCGCTAGAGGTTGCGCAATCGCACGATTTCCTTGTCGAACTCGTCGATGTTCTCGATCGACGACATATGACCGACGCCCGGCAACACGATCAACCGTTCGAGGTTGCCGGCGTCGTCGAGGACCTGCGCAAGCTTGCGCGCATGGACCGGCGGAGTGAGCCGATCAAGCGAGCCGACGAGCACGGTGGTCGGCACTTCGAGATTGTCGAGTCCCTCGTGAATGTCCAGGGTGCTCAGCGCTGCTCCCCAACCGCCACGGATGCGGGGCTTGCACTCGCGAACGATGTTCTCGCAGAACTGAATCTCGGCCTTGGTCGCGTTCGGTGACATCGAGACGTATTGGATCGCCTTCGTCATCGCGCCCGAGGAGACGAACGGAACGGGCGAGCTGAGGATGGCGCGGCCCACCGGGACCGGCACCCGAGGAAAACGATTGGGCAGTGGGATGACCGTGGTCTCCGCGATCAACCTTTCACTCGCGGTGCTCGCGAGCATGACCGCCGATGCATACTTCTTGACCTCGTCGGGGTGGCGACCAGCCCAGGCGATGATGCTCATCCCGCCCATGCTGTGACCGACGATGACGGCCTTCTTGTCCTCGCGAACCGTGGCTGCCAGCACAGCAGAGAGGTCGTCGGCAAGGACGTCCGGGCCGAGCGGAAGATTGCCGACGGTGCTGCGGCCGTGACCGCGCTGATCGTAGGTGATGACGCGGTATTCGCCGGCAAGCGCATTGACCTGCGGGTACCAGAATTCGGTTGAGCACGTCCAGCCGTGACTGAGAACGATCGGATCGCCGTCGACGGGACCGTAAGCCCGGATGTTGATGATCGCACCGTCGTCGGTGGTCAGTTCACTGATGTCAGCTTTGAGCGTCGGAGCCTTCAGGAGTGCATTGGGCTCAACGTCACTCGAGAGGGTCAACCCACGCGTGGATCGCCGATGACGGATCCCCGCGACAGCCGCGACGAGTGCTCCCACTCCGACGGCGCCTGCCAGTACTCGAAGCTCTGTGGTGCGCGAACGACTGGACATGCATTTACCCCTGACTGCTGCTGACGACAGACGGATGCAATCTATGTGTGACTGCCGTTAACCGACACTATCACTCGAACAACGCCCGTTGTCAGCGTTGGAGCGAAGAGTGGGGCAGCACACGATGAGCGGGAACCGCAGCACACTACCAGCGAGAACCGCCGTGCTGGATGTCATCGACCCGCGGGCGAACGTCCACGAGATACACGCACACTGCGACGACCGCGATGATGCCCAGGAGGCCGACAGGAGACGTCGCCAGAAGAATCAATGCCGCGACAATCAGAATTCCCAGCCAGATCGGCTTGGTCAATTTGTTGACCGCGGTGAAGGCGTCTGGACGCTGCCTGACGGCATGAACGATCGCGTAGACAGCGCCCACCAACGCGAGCACTTTGAGTGCGAGAAAGATCAGACCGACTAGCCCATCGACTTGAGTCACAACTACATCCTAAGTTCTCATCCGGTTCCCGACGAACACGAAGGCTCCCACACTCGGCTGAGCGCGGGAGCCTTCGTCAGGTGGGGCTGGGCAAATCAGGCCTTCTTGGCCGGAGCAGCCTTCTTGGCCGGAGCCGGCGCGGTGGCCTTGGCCGGTGCAGCCTTCGCGGGAGCAGCCTTGGCCGGAGCGGCCTTCTTGGCGGCGGTGGTTGCGCGCTCCTGGACGTCGGAAGCAGCAGCGGTCACGCGAGCGGCAGCTTCCTTGGAAGCCTCGTCAGCCTGGTCACCGAGGTCGAGGACCTTCAGCGCGGCCTCGTCGCCTGCGTCGGCAATCTTCTCGCCGGCGTCAGAGATCTTCTCGCCGACCTCTTCTGCGGTGTCGGAGATGCGTCCGGCAGCGCGGCCGGCCAGCTTGGCAGCCTGCTCGCCCACGGCGCGCGTCTGACGAGCAACGGTTCCGAGTGCGTCTTCGGTCAGCTCGACGGCGTCGCCGAGTGCCGACTCTGCAGCTGCGATGCCCTCTTCGACTGCGGGCTGCTTGCGGATGCGCTCGACTGCGTCTTCGCCGCGCTCCGCGAGGGAGTTGTACAGATCGCCGGCAACCTTGAGGTATGCCTCGGCGACCTTGCGGAGCTCCTCGGGTGCGAACTTCTCGCGCAGCTCGGCGAGCTCTTCGGGCAGCTCGGACGGCAGGCCGGCGAGACGCTCACGCAGTGCCTCGACGCTCTCGGCGACGTCACCCTGGACGGAAGCGAGCTTCTCGCGGGCACCGTCGACACGGCCGTTGACGTCACCCTGGGTGTTCTCGGCGCGTTCACGAACCTGAGCAACAACGTCGGCTACGGCCTGGACGACGAGGTCGCCTGCACCGACGGCGGCGTAGAGCGAGGTCTTGACGCTGTCGATGGCGTTCTTGTCAGTCATCTTTTTCTCCTAGTGAAGTCTCGGTGTCTGGAATTGCGGCCGATTCAGCAAAATCGGGCGCTGCGGCTGGTCTGGACGACTCGTTCTCGCGACAGAACGAGTCGTAGATTTCGAGCAGTACTTGCTTCTGCCGTTCGTTGATGGCCGTCTCGGCCAACACCGCGTCCCTGATGGGACTGTGCGGGCGTTGTTCGAGATATCCCGCTTGGACGTACAGGACTTCCGAGGAGACTCGAAGGCCCTTGGCAATTTGCGCCAGTACGTCTGCCGACGGTTTGCGCAATCCGCGTTCGATCTGGCTCAGATACGGATTGCTGACGCCGGCGAGTTGAGCAAGTTGGCGCATCGAAACTTGGGCGGCTTCCCGCTGTGCACGAATGAACCCCCCGATGTCGTGTGCCGCAGAGCTGACGACGCGAGCTGCCAAGTCGCTTGCTCCGGCTGCGGCACCGGATGATTCACGATCTCCGTCATCGGAGTTCGTCGACTTCGCTGGCATTGCGTCCTCCCTTTCCAGTGGACATTTCCCAGGATAGGAGAGGGTGCTAACTATTGCAAGCACTACTGCTAGCACTCGTGGTGGACGTCACATACCGGACAGTTCAGCCGAAGATGAGCGTCGAGATCGTATAGATCAGCAGACCGGCGATCGACCCGACGACGGTGCCGTTGATACGGATGAACTGAAGGTCTCGACCGACCTGCAATTCGATCTTTTCGCTTGCTTCGTCGGCATCCCACCGCTCGACCGTGTCGCTGATGACCCCGGTGATCTCGTCGGTGTAGTTCTCCGCGATGTACTTGGTGCCCTGCACCAGCCAGCCGTCGACCTTCGCGCGCATGGAGTCGTCGTCGCGCAGCCGAACTCCGAAGCCGGCCACGTTCTCGGCGACCTTGGTCCGCAGGGTGCTGTTCGGATCGTCGACGGACTCCATGATGAGCCGCTTGGCGACCTGCCACGTCGACGACGCCAGACCGGTCACTTCCTCGCGACCCATGATCTCGGCCTTGATCCCCTCGGCCTTCTTGATGGTCTCCGGGTCGTTCTGAAGATCGTCCGCGAAATCGATCAGGAAGCGGTTGGCGGCGAGGCGCACCTCATGCTCGGGATTGGAACGGACTTTCCAGGTGAACTCGACGAGCTCCTTGTAGATCTTCTCCCCCAGCATGGCGTCGACGAACTTCGGCGACCATGCCGGCGAATCACGAACGATCACACGATCGATCGTTTCCTGGCTGCCGAGAGCCCACTGATGCGCGCGCTCGGCCAGCAGTTCGATGATCGGCAGCTGCTTGTTGTCCTTGAGAAGCTCACCGAGCACTCGGCCGATCGGCGGTCCCCACATCGGCTCGGCGAGACGCTTCACGATCGTGTTGTCGATGATCTGGGCGATGTCCTCGTCGCGAAGAACCTCGACCATGCCGCGCAGGACGGTCGACGTCTCGGCAGCGACGCGAGCGGCATTGGCAGGTTCAGCCATCCACGTGCCGAGTCGGAGCGGAATCTGCGCCTGCTGCACCTTGGCCGACACAACTTCGGGAGCCAGGAAGTTCTGTCCGACGAATGAGCTCAGACTGGCCCCGAGCTGGTCCTTTTTACGCTTGATGATCGCGGTGTGCGGGATGGGAAGCCCCATCGGATGACGGAAGAGCGCGGTGACGGCAAACCAGTCGGCAAGTGCGCCGACCATGCCGGCCTCCGACGCGGCCCGGACGTATCCGACCCACTCTCCGGCACCGCGGGATTCCTGCCACCGGCAGAAGATGTAGACCACCGTCGCGAAGCCGAGGAGGCCCGTGGCGAAGACCTTCATCTTGCGAAGGTCCCGACGCTTGGCGGCGTCGTCGAAGGCGGAGAGGCTCAGTTGCTGCACCCTCGCCATTGTGCCGAAAGGTGTGACGCGGCGTAGCGCGAGCGACACGATGTCTGATTCTGCAGGACCTAATCCCCCCAACTGCCGATGTGAGTGCCCGAGATAAAGGCACGGACATTAAGCTGGAACGGAAAAGTAGACCGATCGGACGTGGCTCGCACCACAGATATGAGATGACTCGTGGCCAAGAATGCCGTGCAGGACAACGAGCAGGTAGACGGCACAGTCGTTGCTGATGCGAAGCCCGAGAAATCCGACGGTCGCAAGCGTCGTTGGCGTGAGCACAAGATCGCTCGACGCGAGGAACTCGTCGACGGCACCATCGCCGCAATCCGCGCGCGCGGCCGTGAGATCGGCATGGACGAGATCGCATCCGAGATCGGTGTCTCCAAGACGGTCCTCTACCGCTACTTCGCCGACAAGAGCGACCTCACCACCGCCACGATGATGCGGTACGTCGAGACCATCCTCTCGCCGCGTATCTACGAAGCGATCAGCGGCGATCTCGACGATTTCGAACTCACTCAGGCCAGCATCACCGCGTACGTCGAGACGGTGGCATCCGACCCGGACATCTACCTCTACGTGATGGCCAACGGCGCCGGCGCCAACCGCGACGTCGTTGCCGACTCCGAGCGCATGATCGCCGAATTGCTCTCCACGGTGTTGGGCAATCGTCTTCGCGAGATGGAGATGGATTCCGGCGGCTCCCTGCCGTGGGCATTCGGGATCGTCGGCGGAATTCAGCTCGCGACGCACTGGTGGATCTCAAACAAGTCGATGTCCGCTGAATCGCTGATCGATTACCTCACGATGATGACGTGGGGCGGCATCACCGGCATTGCGGCGGTCAACGGATCACCGGCCAAGTTCAAGTCGGTTCCGCATCCCCTCGTCAAGCCTGCCGAGGACTGACTCGCCCGAGACCGAACTTTCGGGCCGTAGGGGGCGATCCTGTGGCACTCTTTCGGCATGGCACAAGACTCGCTGTGGGAAACACCGGCCGCCAAGACCTTGCGGGCAGAGCCCGGGTTCGAAATCGATCAACTCGATCGCAACAGCACTCCGGGATTCACCGGAAACAAAGCTGACGGCGAACGTCTGCTCGAGGAGCGCGGCGCGGTACTGTCCGACCTGCAGGAGTTGCTGTACGCCAACGGCCGGTCCGGGGACATCCGCTCGATTCTGCTGGTCCTGCAAGGAATGGACACCGCAGGCAAGGGCGGCATGGTCCGGCACGTGATCGGTCACGTGGATCCTTCGGGAGTGAAGCACGCAGCTTTCGGTGTCCCGACCGAAGAGGAAAAGCAACACCACTACCTCTGGCGGATCAAGAAGGAACTGCCCCGCGGCGGCTATCTCGGTGTGTTCGATCGCTCCCACTACGAGGACGTCCTGGTCGTGCGCGTTCACGATCTTGTCCCGGAGGATGTCTGGAGCACGCGCTACGACGAGATCAACCAGTTCGAGAAGGAACTCGTCGACGCCGGAACCACGATCGTGAAGGTCGCGATGTTCGTCTCGCTCGACGAGCAGAAGAAGCGACTGGAAGAACGTCTCGACCGTCCGGACAAGTACTGGAAGTACAACCCGGGCGACGTGACCGAGCGCGGTTTGTGGCCGGCGTATCAGCAGGCGTATCAGGCAATGCTCGACAAGACGTCGACCGAGCACGCGCCGTGGTACGTCGTGCCGTGTGATCGCAAGTGGTACAGCCGAATTGCGGTCACGGAGCTACTGATCGACGCTCTGGAAAAGCTCGATCTCGACTGGCCGCCTGCCAACTTCGACATCGAGGCGGAGAAGGCGCGACTCGCACAGTCCTGATCAGAAGCATTCCCGATCAGAACAGGTGTGGGGATTCGCGGTGCACTTTGTGGTCGTGACGCACAGTGCTGGCGTACAGGGCTACCGCGAGGCCGATGGACGCGACGCCGGCGAGTCCGGCGATCAATGCCCAACCGCCCTGACCTGAGCCTGCCGCCACCAGGAAACTGCCGAGGCAGACCACTGTGGCCAATACCAGGAAATACGACGCCCACGCCGCAAAGAGATTGAGCTTCATCGTTCGCTCCTCCGGTCGGATCTCTTTCGTTTCGACCGTACGCCGGAGCATGACGGTCGACAAGACACTGCCGTCGCGAGGTTTCCCGACGTCTACGCCGGGTAGCCGAATTACATGGACATCGGAACTCTTTATCGCGGAATCGAATCCGCTCGCGGACTGGACGGTCCGTCCACTGGCCTCAGGCGCAGAATCCTCGAGATCACGGAGCGATCCGACCGATCGCGCACTGTCGCCGCACTTCTGCGCGGCGCCGCCGTCGGGCATCCCATCCATCCTGCCCTCGTGACCATTCCGGCGGGCGCCTGGACGGCGTCGCTGATCTTCGATGTTTTAGGCGATCCGCAGACAGCACGACGGCTGATCGGGCTCGGATTGGTTTCGACTCCGCCGGTCCTGCTGACGGGCTGGCTGGACTGGTCCGAACGTGGCGACGTCGCCCGCCGTGTGGGACTGGTGCACGCTGCGTCGAATGCAGTGGGTATCTGGTCCTTTGCTGCGTCGTACAGGCTACGCGGAAAGGACTCACTCGCGCTGGCACGAGTGCTGTCGATACTGGGGCTCACCGCGGTCGGCATCGGTGGTGCGCTCGGCGGTCACATCGTCTTTCGACTCATGGACGATCCGGACGTCGAAGCTGCCTCGACGCCCGTCCTCGATCCCATCCTGGACGTGGTCAACTGAGCCAATTGAATCTGAATACTGTTCAGGTGTAAGCACTTCCGGAATAGCTCCGCAGTTCTCGCGCGGTCTCGTCCGAATCCGCCAGCGGCCTGTTCATGACCCAATGCGGGCTGCGGGTGCCCAGTGTCGCGGCAAAGTCGGCGACGGCACCGGGGGCAGGCACCGCATGTTCTCCCAGATATCCGAGAACGATGAGGTCCTCCCCTGAACGAGTCTCCACGGCCAGGGCCCAACCGCACGTCTCCTCCCAGAGCAACGCCACCTCACGCCCGGGAAAACGCGGCACCGTTCGGTCCAACGCGATGTAGGCCTCCAGGGGGTGTTCGCGCCTGCAACACCATTGCTCGATACCGGCGCCCACGCCGACCGCCACCCGTTGTACGTACCGCTCGAACCCGAGTCCGACGGTTGCGTCGACCAGCATTTGTTCTGTCATCGAACCTCACTCCTCGCCATCGTGTTTGGAATGTGCCCACCGCTGACCACGTCGAAACCCGGTTCAGATCATGGACTCCGGGTATCCCCAGACGAACCGATCAAGTGGAGAGGGGACCCGATGAAGTACTCGCCCGCTATGGCTCCCGGACGAATGCTGAAGATCTCCATGGTGTCGGTGAACGCCGATCCACTCGCGCCGGTGGGCTGCTCGGCAGCTGGTGCACAGAACCTGCACGTCGACGAACTGTCTGCGGCCTTGGTTCGCGCCGGACACGACGTCACCGTCTTCACGCGGCGGGCACACGTCGGTGGACCGGACCGCGTTCGCGCTCGCGCCGGGTACTGCGTCGACTATCTCGAGGCCGGCCCGACACAGGCTCTTCCGGATGCCGAAATCCTTCCTCACCTGGGAACCTTTGCCAGCATTCTGCGCGCTCAGTGGAGTACCGGCCGACCCGATGTGGTGCACTCGCACTTCTGGATGTCTGGTGTGGCAACGGAACTCGCGACCCGCTCGCTCGGCATCCCTGTACTTCAGACATTCCATTCCCTGGGATCTGCGGCGCACCGCCACCTCGGAGCAGCCGACGACAGCCCCTCGGAGCGGACTCACCTGGAACCGTTGATCGCCAGGGGCGCAACCCATGTCATCGCGACCAGTTCGGACGAAATCTTCGATCTGGTTCGGCAGGGATCACCACGATCACGGACCACCATGGTGCCCTCGGGCGTCGACACCGAGGCGTTCACCCCTGAGGGACCCGCCGCGAAGAAGACCGCACCGCATAGATTGATCTGCGTCGGAAGGCTGGTGGAGCAGAAGGGCTTCGATGTTGCCGTCGCCGCGCTGGCTTCGCTGCCCGACACGGAGTTGGTAGTGATCGGTGGGCCGCCCGTCGCACAACTGAGCACCGACGAGGTGGCGATCCGCTTGGTCAAGCTTGCCGAGCGGCTCGGCGTCGCAGATCGAGTCCAATTACTGGGACGGGTTCCGCACCGCCAACTACCGAAATTGATGCGATCGGCCGACGCCCTCGTCTGTACCCCCAGATACGAACCGTTCGGAATCGCGGCTCTGGAGGCGATGGCGTGCGGAGTGCCGGTGGTCGCGACTCCTGTTGGCGGACTGCGGGATACCGTGATCGACGGGCTCACCGGCCGGCGGGTCCCGGTCAACAATCCGGTGGAAACCGCGCGGGCAGTCCGGCATCTTCTCGACGACGAGGACGAAGGCGCAGCGTTTGCACGGCAGAGTCGCGCTCGCGCGTGCGAATCGTATTCGTGGGATCACGTCGCCACCGAAGTGGTCCGAACCTACGGCCGGTGCGTCACAGCACCGCCGAGAGCCCGCCAACACAAGGGCACTCACCGAAGTGAAGTGCACTGACGCTGACGGGCTCTACGAACCTGATTTCACGAAGCTGATTTCACGAAGTTTGAAGTGAAGCTGCGGAATCAAGCCGGGAAACGTCGGGTCTCTTCGAGGCCGATCGCGTGATCCAGCGACTCGTAGCAGGCAAACATCGACTCCTGACCAGCTGCTTTGAGCAACCTTTGAACCGGGCGAGCGCAGACGAGCGCCAGTGTGCCGCCCACGTCGCGTGATCGCGTCGACAGCACCGACAGTACGGACAAGCCGCACGTCCCCATGAATTCGAGTTCGGAGAGATCAACGACCAGTGTCCGGTCCGCGGCCACGTGGTACGTCAAATAATCGCGAAAAGCATTGGCGCTCATCAGGTCGATCTCGCCACGAACTTGAATAACAGCGGTCTGTGCACTGATGCGGTGCGCGTGAAATGATGCGGTCGCTGTCCCGGTCGCGGGAGGTCCGTAATCAACCGATCCCTTCGCCGCGTTCGTAAAGCCTGAAATAGATGATCCTGGAACAACAGTCATGGTTCTCCCATCCCGCAACGGTTTACACTCTGCAAAAGAGAAGGGACCTCCGAAGGAGACGCACGATGAACGGGTCTCCAGAATTACGGATCAATCCCTCATCGGCTGTGTGCTCAACCTCGGTTTGAAACAGTACGCCAGCATGACCGACGTCACAAGTGCGTTGCGACCATTCGTTTCGGTGCTCCGAACAAAAATGTGGTTTGGTCTGCGGTTCCGTGAGGTAATCCGATGTTGCGACTGCCAACGGTCGTGAGCAGAACTGTGTCGATTACCCCGGCACCACCATCGACGAAATTTCGTGTTCGGGGGTCACGGTGAAGGTCGAGATGGGTATCGTTCTCGGCACCAGACTTCACGGCGACCCCTGGTACGACGATCCGGAGAACTTATGGCACACCTCAGCGCACTCGAGCCCGATCAGGATCAGACTCAACCGGTCGTGGAGTTGAGGATTCAAGCGACTCTCGATCAGCTGTCGATTTTGCGTGCACTGGCTGCCACCGTTGCCATTCAGGAAAACTTCGACCTCGACGCCATCGCCGACATCAAGCTGGCCATGGACGAAATCTGTACGCATCTGATTGTTCGTGCTGCCCCTGATTCGGTTCTGGTGTGTCGGTTCGTCTTCACTCCCCCACAACTGCACGTGTCTGTTTCGACGACCACCACGGAGTACGAGGACGGCAGTCAGCGCTCGTTCGGGTGGCACATTCTCACCGAACTGACGGATTCGATTTCGCTCGACCAGGAAGAGAACCTCGGCGGTGCCGGCTACATCACGACCATGAAGTTCACCAAGGCCCTCAGCGGGCGCCTGTGACCGCTTCCGCAGACGGCCCCTCACGCCCGCGTCGGCGGTCCACCGACGAATATCGGGACGTCATACCAGTTTTCGAGGAAATGCGGACCCTCGAACCCCACAGCCCCGAGTACGAACGAGTGCGCACTGCACTCATCACCAGGTGCCTGCCGTTGGCCGAGCACATTGCCAGGCGATTCGACGGGCGCGGTGAGGCGCACGACGATTTGGTTCAGGTGGCACGGCTCGGTCTGGTCAACGCCGTCGACCGTTTCGATTCCACGCGCGGTTCCGATTTCGTCTCGTTCGCAGTTCCCACCGTGATGGGTGAAGTTCGGCGACACTTCCGTGACACCGGTTGGGCGCTACGAGTTCCGCGTCGGATGAAGGAGTTGCATTTCCAACTCGGGCAGGCGATCAGTGAGCTGTCTCAGCAACTCGGGCACGCGCCGACCGTCGACGAGTTGGCCGAGACGTTAGGGATAGAACGCGAAGAAGTCGCCCAGGCGTTGATCGCCGGCAACGCGTACCAGACCGTCTCGGTCGACGGTGCCGCGTCCAATCACACCGATGATCTCCCGCTCGTGGAAACACTCGGTGACTACGACACAGCACTCGAGAACGTCGAGAATCACGAGGCGTTACGCCCGCTTCTCGACAAGCTTCCCGAACGAGAGCGGACGGTGTTGATGCTCAGATTCTTCGGAAACCTGACGCAGACACAGATCGCCGAGAAAGTCGGCGTATCCCAGATGCACGTGTCGAGATTGCTCGCGAAGACACTGAGTAATCTTCGCGAGCAACTCGACTGAGCGGATCAGATCGTTGCGGTGTCGATCACGAATCGGTATCGCACATCGCTCTTGATCACGCGCTCGTAAGCGTCGTTGATGTCGCTAGCCGGGATCAGTTCGATTTCTGCACCGATGCCGTGCTCGGCGCAGAAGTCGAGCATCTCCTGTGTCTGCGGGATACCGCCGACCATGGAACCGGCGAGACTACGACGGTTTGCGGCGAGCGAGAATGCCCGAACTTCGATCGGCTTCTCCGGCAGGCCCAGTTCGACGAGAGTGCCGTTGATGGCGAGCAGGGACATGTAGGCGTCGATGTCGAGATTGACCGAGACCGTGTTGAGGATCAGATCGAACTCGCCGCGAAGAGCCTTGAACGTCTCACGGTCGTTGGTCGCGTAGTAGTGATCGGCGCCGAGGCGAAGACCATCTTCCTTCTTGCCGAGCGTCTGACTCAGGACGGTAACTTCTGCTCCGAGCGCCTTGGCGATCTTCACACCGACGTGACCGAGGCCGCCGAAACCGATGATGGCGACCTTCTTGCCGGGGCCGGCGTTCCAGTGCCGCAGCGGTGAGTACAAGGTGATGCCTGCGCACAGGAGCGGCGCGGCAACGTCGAGTTCGATGCCCTCCGGGATCGAGAGAACAAAATGCTCGGTGACGACGATGTGCGTCGAGTAGCCGCCCTGAGTGCGCTCACCGTCGCGGCCGGTGGCGTTGTAGGTACCCGTCACACCCTTGCGGCAGTACTGCTCTTCGCCGGCGGCGCAGGCGTCGCACTCCCCGCACGAGTCGACGAAGCAGCCGACGCCGACGCGGTCGCCGACCTTGTGCTTGGTGACATCGGAACCCACGGCGGCGACGACGCCGGCGATTTCGTGTCCGGGGACGATCGGGTACTTGGCTCCGCCCCACTCGTTGCGAGCGGTGTGGATGTCGGAATGGCAGATGCCGGCAAATTTGATGTCGATGAGAATGTCCAGTGGACCGAGCTCGCGGCGTTCGACGGTGGTCTTCTCGAGCGGACCGTCAGCGGACGTCGCGGCATAAGCAGCAGCAGTAACCATGCAGACATGCCTACCCGTGCATGGAGGGACCTGCAACTCGCAGGCCCCTCCATGACTAGTTCTTTACGTGACTTACCCGGCGTCGCGCTCGGCTTGCTCGGCGCGACGACGCAAGCGCCTCGCGGCCGCAACCATGTTGCGCAGCGAAGGCTCGAGCTGCCACGGATGGCGGGTCTTGAGGCCGCCGTCCGGGTTTGCCCACAAACGATCGAGAGAGATCGATTCGCTTGCCTCGGTGAGCAATTCGTCGAGCTCGTCGATGTCGGGAATCCGAGCCGAACGAGATTCGTAGACGCCGGGGCCGACGCCGTGTGTGAGCGCGCCTTCCTTGAGTGCTTCGAGAACCCACGTGATGGAGCGGGTCGCGACGATAGCCGTCACATCTGCGTCCAACCGTTCGATGGCGTCGACCACCGACGACCGAGCGGAGTACGTCAGATGTGTGTGGATCTGTGTTTCCGGCTTCGCTCCACCTGTTGCCAGACGGAACGCGTCGACGGCCCACTCCAGGTAGGCCTCCCGGCCGTCCTCACGCAGTGGCAGCAGTTCACGAATTGCCGGCTCGTCCACCTGGATGATGGCGATTCCGGCGGCTTCGAGATCCGCGATTTCGTCTCGAATGACAAGTGCCAGTTGCTCTGCCGTTTCGTAGAGCGGCTGATCCTGACGCACGAACGAACGAGCGATCATGGTGACCGGACCCGTCAGCATGCCCTTGACCGGCTTGTCGGTCAGCGACTGCGCGTACGCAATCCACTCGACCGTCATCGGCTTCGGACGTGCGATGTCTCCGTAGAGAATCGGCGGACGCGTACAACGAGATCCGTAGGCCTGAACCCAACCGTTGTGCGTGAAGGCATAGCCCTCGAGCAGTTCGGCGAAGTACTGGACCATGTCGTTGCGCTCGTGCTCGCCGTGCACGAAAACATCGAGACCGATGTCCTCTTGCAGACGGATTGTGCGCTCGATCTCTTCCTGGATGCGCTTGTAGTAGTCGTCCCACTCCAAGCGCCCCTGGCCGAGTTCGTAACGAGCCTGGCGAATCGCGTCGGTCTGCGGGAACGAACCCAGTGTCTGAGCCGGAACCAAAGGCAGGTTCAACCGTTCCTGCTGAGCTTTGCGACGCTCCTCGTACGGTGCACGCACACGATCTTCGGGCTTGATCGCGTTGACCCGAGCACGGACAGCATGCTTGAGCTTGAAGTGCACCTTCGTCGGACGCTTACGCCACTTGTCCGAAGGACCTTCGGTGAGCGCCTTCGCCAGTGAGACGACCTCGCCGACCTTCTGCTTCGCAAAAGCCAAACGGTCTGCGACGTCTCCCGGAATGTCGTACTCGGAGAGCACGTCGTACGGCACGTGCAGCAGCGACGACGACGTGGAGACGACGAGGTCAGGCACGACGTCCTTGAGTTCGTTCAGGTACGTCAACGTGTTGAACCGGTCGACGCGCCACACGTTACGACCGTCGACGACGCCTGCGTAGATGCGCTTGCGCTTGATGTTCGGCACCGCGGCCAGTTCCTCGGCCGTGATCTTGCCGTGCACCAAGTCCAGACCGAAGGCCTCGATCTTGGTGGGCGCCAAGATGTTGAGGGCTTCGCCGAACTTGCCGTACGGACCCGTCACCAACAGGCGCGGGCGCAGCGGAGCCGTCGAAAGTTTCTCGTATGCGCGTCCCAGAGCGGCGAGCTCGTCGGCGGTGCGGTCCTCGGTCACCGAAGGCTCGTCCAACTGAACACAGGTGGCACCGGCCTTGGCGAGCTGCTCGAAGAGCTTCTCGTACTCGGGCAGGATTGCGTCCAACAGATCGAGTGGGGTGAAGTTCGGATCTGACTTCTCGGTGGCGGGCCCGACCTTCGAGAGCAGAAGCAGCGAAACCGGTCCCATGATGACGGGGCGCAATTCGATGCCGCGCGCTTTCGCACGTTCGAACTCGTCGAGCAGTGCTTCCGAGTTGAGCGAGAACACCGTGTTCGCGTCGATCTCGGGCTGACGGTAGTAGTAGTTCGTGCCGAAGAAGCGCACCAGCTCGAGAGGCGGGAAGTCGGGGCGACCGCGGGCCATCGTGAAGTAGAAATCGAGCGGATCGAGTGCGCCCTCGAGCGGTTTGAACCGCTCCGGCACTGCGCCGAAAAGCAGCGCATTGTCGAGCACGTGATCGTAGAAGGAGAAGGTGTTGCCGGGAACCTGGCTCAATCCCGTCGCAGCCAATTCGCTCCAGGTCGATTCCTGGAGTTCCTTGGCGACCGCGAGAAGTGCGTCCTTGTCCGAAGTGCCGTGCCAGTAGGACTCGAGGGCGCGCTTGAGCTCACGGCGCGGCCCGATGCGCGGATACCCCAGGACGCTGGAGCCGAATGCTGCAGTGCTGCTGGACATGCGGTCGACCTTTCTAACCGAGGGGCGCGAGCGCCCTGTGCGCGTTTATGGAGTCTCTACACTCCACAAACGCGCACAGGGGGCTTTGGGCCTTAGCTTGCCTGCTTGGTGGAGCGACCGTTGTCGGCGTATTCGTAGAAGCCCGCGCCGGACTTCTTGCCGGTCAATCCGGCTTCGACCATACGCAGGAGCAGCGGCGGAGCGGAGTACAGCGGCTCCTTGAACTCTTCGTACATGGAGTCGGCGATGGACTTGACGGTGTCGAGGCCGACCAGGTCCGTCAGCGCCAGCGGACCCATGGGGTGCGCGAGGCCCAGAACCGTTGCCTTGTCGATGTCTTCCTTGGTAGCGAAGCCCGACTCGACCATGCGGATCGCCGAGAGCAGGTACGGCACCAGGAGTGCGTTGACGACGAAGCCGGAGCGGTCGGCACTGCGGACGACCTGCTTGCCGAGGATGTCGCTGGCAAAAGCCTCGGCGCGCTGCGAGACGGAGGCACTGGTCTTGAGCGTCGTCACCAATTCGACGAGCGGCAGAACCGGCACCGGGTTGAAGAAGTGCATACCGATGACTCGCTCGGGACGCTTGGTCGAGATGCCGAGCTTCATGATCGGGATCGACGACGTGTTGGACGCGAGAACCGCATCCGGGTCCGTCACGACCGCGTCGAGCTCGGCGAAGATTTCGCTCTTGATCTTCTCGTCTTCGACGACAGCCTCCACGACGAGCTGGCGGTCCGCGAAATCTCCCAGATCGGAGGTGAAACGCAGACGCCATGCGGCCTGCTCACGCTCGCGTTCTGTGATCTTTCCGCTGCTCACGCCGCGGTCGAGCGAACGCAGGATGCGTGAACGCCCGGCTGCTGCAAGCTCGCGAGTCTGCTCGAAGACCAGAACATCGACATGTGCGCGGGCGCACACCTCGGCGATTCCGGCACCCATGATTCCGGCGCCGATAACGCCGACGCGCTGAATTTTTTCGCTGGTCACGTCAGCTCCTTGTTTGTCTCGTGGAGTTTGTCTGGTGAAGGTTTTGCAGTCTGAAGGTGTTGCAAAGAAAGCACTTCGAACTGCGTCGACGCTGGTGGCCGATGCAATTGGAACTGCCTTGAAGACGAGAGAAAGTAGATCGGTGATACAAGCAGGGGAGAGACCCGAAGCCGAGCCTCTCCCCCACCCGAAGTCAGTTCTTAGTGGAACTGGCCCTCTTCGGTGGAGCCCTTGAGAGCTGCCGTCGAGGTGTTGGGGTCAACTGTGGTGGCGATGGTGTCGAAGTAGCCGGCGCCAACCTCACGCTGGTGCTTGATGGCGGTGAAGCCACGCTCTTCAGCAGCCTTGAACTCGCGCTCCTGCAGGTCGACGAATGCCGTCATGCCTTCGCGGGCGTAGCCGTAGGCCAGGTCGAACATGCCGTAGTTGAGCGAGTGGAAGCCGGCCAGCGTGATGAACTGGAACTTGAAGCCCATTGCGCCGAGCTCCTTCTGGAACTTCGCGATGGTGGCGTCGTCCAGGTGCGCCTTCCAGTTGAAGGAAGGGGAGCAGTTGTAGGCCAGGAGCTGGTCCGGGAATTCGCTGCGAACGGACTCGGCGAACTTCTTTGCAACCTCGAGATCCGGCACGCCGGTCTCCATCCAGATGAGGTCTGCGTACGGTGCGTAAGCCTTGGCGCGAGCGATGCAGGGCTCGATGCCGTTCTTGACGCCGTAGAAGCCTTCAGCCGTGCGGGTTCCGTCGAGGAACGGGCGGTCACGCTCGTCCACGTCGGAGGTGATGAGGGTTGCGGCCTCAGCGTCGGTGCGGGCGATGATGACGGACGGAACGTCCGCAACGTCGGAAGCCAGGCGAGCCGAGGTCAGGGTGCGGATGTGCTGCTGCGTCGGGATGAGCACCTTGCCACCGAGGTGGCCGCACTTCTTCTCCGAAGCGAGCTGATCCTCCCAGTGGACACCGGCAGCGCCGGCGCCGATCATGGCCTTCTGCAGCTCGTAAGCGTTGAGAGCGCCACCGAAGCCGGCTTCGGCGTCGGCAACGATCGGAGCGAGCCAGTTGCTGACGGAGGTGTCACCCTCGGTCTTGGCGATCTCGTCGGCGCGCAGGAGTGCGTTGTTGATGCGACGGACGACGGCCGGAACCGAGTTGGCCGGGTAGAGGCTCTGGTCCGGGTAGGTGTGGCCCGAGAGGTTCGCGTCGCCGGCAACCTGCCAACCGGAGAGGTAGATGGCCTTCAGGCCGGCGCGAACCTGCTGCACAGCCATGTTGCCGGTAAGTGCACCGAGGGAGTTGATGTAGTCCTCGTTGTTCACGAGATCCCACAGGATCTCGGATCCGCGACGAGCGAGGGTCTGCTCCTCGACGACGGTGCCCTGGAGCTTGACGACCTGATCGGCCGTGTAGTTACGAGTAACGCCCTTCCAGCGAGGGTTGGTGTCCCAATCCTGCTGGAGCTCAGCTGCGGTCTTCGGGGTGCCGGTGGTCGACATCAAGACTCCATCTCTTTGATCTGCTGGTCCGGCCTGTTGTGAGCAGTACGTGCGTACTACTTCACATACTTGCCAGGCCCTTCTTGTGTACCTACCGAGAATGGCACATCGAAAAAGTGCCGTCTACCTGTTGCTAATGCCAATCTTCGCTACCTTTTCAACACACTTTGCTAAGTCTGTGAAGATTCCTACACGGCGAGCACTACCCATTCGGACAGGTTCCGTACTGGCGAGTAGCAATGAAACCGCAGGCTGTGAACGAAATGCACTCAACTCCGCCACTGGTGAATTACGCCTGTTCGCGCAGCGCACGGAACGGGCCTGTCCGCTACTTCGGAGTCAACTTCATTGCCCGCAAGTGACCGCAATCACTTCGTCGCAACGGCATTCGCGCGAGTACTTTGCCGAGATCGAGGTCTCGCAAAGCCCCCGACAACCCGTTCACCGGCCATATGCTGTCGAACCATGACTTGTCGTTCGACGCCCTCGACACCACTGAACGGGCGATAAAGCTGTGCCGGACAACTATCAGCAGCCACCGAACAACCAGGCATGGTCGCAATCCGGGCCTCAACCGCCGCAGTTGGGATACCGGGCCGCGCCGCAGTCCTATCCCCCACCGCAGGGATTCCCGCCTGGTCCGCCACGTGGAAATCCGCCGCCACGACGACCCGGCTGGGTGATTCCGGTATCGATCATCGGTGTCGTCACCGTGTTGGCTCTCTTCGGCGGGCTTGCATGGGTTCTGTGGCCGAAGGACGTCCCCAACTCGACGGCCGGTGGAGCCGCCCACTCCACCACCGCCGCCGCGAACACACCCGGCACCGCCGGTGCCACGACAACTGCTCCAAGCACGACATCCCCGACGACCACACGCGCCGCGAACTTCCCGGCAGGTGCGTCCACCTGCCCCGGCGGGCAGCCGGCGGGAAGTTACAGGGAATCCGCGACCAGTGGGGGCAAAACTTCGTGCGAGTTTGCCGAGGCAGTTCGGATCGCCTACGGAAACTCCGGTGCCGCCGGTCGATCCAGCACGGTTTCCGCACGTAGTCCGGTGACCGGCAAGGAGTACACCATGGCGTGCAAGGTGGCCTCGGGCATCGTCACCTGCACCGGCGGAGACAACGCGGTTGTGTACTTGCGCTGACGTGCGCACTTGCGGCGGCAGCAACCCGGCGCTTGTCGTTCCAGTGTCGTACTGACGGATCCTCCGATAGCGTGACCGCATGCCCCTGTACGAGTTTCGCTGTACCGGCTGCGGCCCACTCGAGCGGTCGTTCGCGATGGCCGAAGTGCCCCAGTCGATCAGCTGCCCCCAGTGCAGCCTCGAGTCCAAGCGGGTGGTCTCGTCTCCCCGCTTGAGTCACGCGTCGTCAGCCGTGATGGGTCTGCTGGACAGCACAGCTCGATCGGCTCACGAGCCTGCCGTGGTCAGTGGGTCACTACCCGGCCGCGGCCGAAAAACTGCCCCGACCACATCCAATCCGTTGCACCGCAAGCTACCTCGCCCCTGAGCACCCTCACAGCGAGTCACGATCCGACACGAAAGTCCTGCCGCCACGAGTTTTCCGTTTCTTCGAGAATGAGGAGTGCATATGCCCGAACTGCTGTTTCCACTCGATTCCGCCAAGAAATTCACCGACCAGGCGATCGTCGGCCACAATCGGTGGCACCCGGACATCCCGGCAGCGGTGACGGTGAAACCCGGTGATGCGTTTCGTGTCCATTGCCGCGAATGGTTCGACGGCGCAATCCACAACGACGACTCCGCCGACGACATTCTCAATGCACCACTGACCACGGTCCACACGCTGTCCGGCCCCTTTTCCGTCGAAGGCGCGAAGCCCGGCGACCTGCTGATCGTCGACATCTTGGATATCGGTCCTATCCCCCAAGAGGATTCGGGTCCGTTGGCCGGCCAAGGCTGGGGGTACACCGGCATCTTCCCTCGGAACAACGGCGGCGGATTCCTCACCGAACAGTTCCCCGACGCGTACAAGGCTGTCTGGGATTTCTCCGGACAAACGGCGACGTCGCGCCACATTCCGCACGTCTCGTTCACAGGCATCGTCCACCCGGGACTCATGGGCACGGCTCCGTCGGCAGCCCTGCTCGCCAAGTGGAATGCCCGCGAGGGCGCCCTGATTGCCACCGACCCCAATCGGGTTCCCCCGCTTGCGCTTCCGCCCGAGCCCCGCGATGCCGTTCTGGGAACCTTGACCGGTGACGAGTACACACGCGTGGCCGGCGAGGCGGCTCGCACCGCTCCCCCGCGCGAGAACGGCGGAAACCAGGACATCAAGAACCTCACCAAGGGCAGCCGAATCTTCTATCCGGTGTTCGTGGACGGCGCGAATTTGTCGGTCGGCGATCTTCACTTCTCCCAGGGGGACGGCGAGATCACGTTCTGCGGTGCCATCGAGATGGGCGGCTTCATCGACCTTCGTGTGGACATCATCAAGGGCGGCATGGATACCTACGGCGTTTCCGAGAACGCGATCTTCATGCCGGGCAACACGGATCCGCAGTATTCCGAGTGGCTTGCATTCTCGGGCACTTCTGTCACGTTGGACGGCGAACAGAAGTACCTGGATTCACATCTGTCGTACCAGCGTGCGTGCCTGCATGCGATCGAATACCTGACCAAGTTCGGCTACGCACCGGAGCAGGCGTACCTGCTACTCGGTGCGGCACCGATCGAGGGTCGTCTGTCGGGCGTCGTGGATATCCCCAACTCGTGTTCGACGGTGTATCTCCCGACAGCGATCTTCGACTTCCCGCTCGCACCGTCGTCGAGCGGACCGTTCCAGATCGATCCCGGAATTGGCGCTCCGCGTTCGGAGAACAAAATCTAGGCCTCCGGCCCCGTGAGTGGTTAGGGAGTGCCGAGGCTCCTCAACCACTCACGGGGGCGGAGCCCCTGTGCGAAGACTGCGAACCCACCTTTGCGAAGCCGGACCGTCACTCGTATCCTGGGAAAATGTCGAAAACCTTTGTCGGTGTCCGGCTCCGCCAACTGCGGACCGAGCGCGGGTTGAGTCAGGCTTCGCTGGCCAAGACGCTGGAGATCTCGGCAAGCTATCTCAATCAGATCGAGCACGACGTCCGGCCACTCACCGTGCCGGTTCTCCTGCGAATCAGTGAAGTCTTCGGTGTCGACACCACCTTCTTCTCCCCGCAGGACGACACACGCCTGATCGCGGAAATGCGTGAAGTTGCCCTCGATCAGGAGATGGGTATCGACGCCGACGCCCACGAAATCGCGGAGATGGTCTCAACCCACCCCGGCCTCGCCAAGGCGATGGTGAACATGCATCGCCGCTTCCGCAACACGACGGCCCAGCTCGCCGCAGCCACGGAGGACCGTTTCTCGGACGGCAGCGGCAGCGGTTCGATCACCATGCCGCATGAGGAAGTGCGCGACTACTTCTATCAGCGACAGAACTACATCCACGATCTCGACACCGCAGCCGAAGAACTCACTGCCCGGATGCGCTTTCACCGTGGCGACGTCGCCGGTGAGATCGCCAGACGCCTCGAGTCCGTCCACGACGTGCAGATCGTTCGACGAGTCGACTTGGGCGAGAACATACTTCATCGCTACGACCCCGACACCAGGGTCCTGGAAATCTCCGCAAGGCTCTCGGGCGGGCAACAGGTCTTCAAGTTCGCGACAGAACTCGCGTACCTCGAGCATGGCGAACTGCTCGACTCGTTGGTGGCCGAGGGCAACTTCACCAGCGAAGCATCGGTCTCCCTGGCGAAGCTTGGCTTGGCCAACTATTTCGCCGCGGCCACGGTGCTGCCCTACAGCCAGTTTCACGAGGTTGCCGAGGACTTCCGCTACGACATCGAGCGCATGTCTGCCTTCTATTCCGCGAGCTACGAGACGATCTGCCACCGCCTCTCGACCCTGCAGCGCCCCAAACTTCGCGGGGTCCCGTTCATGTTCGTACGTGTCGACCGTGCCGGAAACATGTCGAAGCGTCAGTCCGCCACCGGATTCCACTTCTCCACCAGCGGTGGCACGTGCCCGCTGTGGAACGTCTACGAGACGTTCTCTTATCCGGGCAAGATCATGCCGCAGATCGCGCAGATGCCCGACGGTCGCCGATACCTGTGGGTTGCACGCACCGTCGAACGCCGAGCTGCTCGGTACGGACAGCCCGCGAAGATCTTCGCCATCGGATTGGGATGCGAGATTCGCCACGCTCATCGACTCGTCTACAGCGACGGTCTGGATCTGGACGAGTCGAATCCGGGAACGCCGATCGGCTCGGGCTGCCGCGTCTGCGAACGCCTCAACTGTCCGCAGCGCGCCTTCCCTCCTTTGGGGAAAGACCTCGACATCAGCGAGCACCGGAGTTCGATTTCGCCGTACGTGATTCGCTGACCGCGCTAACGCACGTTTTCGCGTAGAAACGCGACTGTGCGATCGAACGCGATCATCGCGTCCACGGTGTCGAGGTCGAATTGATATTCGTGGTCCAGCGCAGGCTCGTGATCGTCGGGGTAGAACAGTGCGTCTACTTCGACGCCCAGATCGGCGAGCCGTTCTGCCATGGGTTTCGACTGGCTGGCGGTCAGTGGGTCGACATTTCCGCCGGTGATGAACGTCGCTGGAAAGTCCGAGGTCACATGGCCCAGCGTCGACATCTGACCCACTGCAGTCGACCCGTCGAAGTCCCTCCTTCCGAGGTACCCCCACAGCGACTGCTTGTCGACACCCCAACCGAAGTACTTCCCCTGCGACAGTAGCGGTTTCAGATCGAAGACCCCACAGTCGAGGACAACTCCGCGTATCTGCTCGGGACGTAATGCCGGCTCCAACCCCATTTCCGACGCGTAGTCAGGGCTGGTCATGACGGTCGCCAACTGACTGGACAACTGCGCGCCTGCCGAATCTCCCGCCAGAAAGAGATTATTCGAATCGACATGCAACCTGTCCGCGTTGCTCACGATGTATCGATACGCGTCGTTCAGTTGATTCACTGCGGTGGGGTAATACGCTTCCGGTCCGAGTGAATAGTCCACCGAAATCACGGTGAAACCTTGATCTGCCAAAAGTTTGTAGTAACCGTCGGCATCAGTTCTCGATCCCGCTATCCAGCCACCGCCGTGCACCCAGACCACCGTCGGTAGCGCCAGAGTGGACTCCGACGGGTAGTACACGTCCAGTCGTGCGTCGTCGTCGCCGTCGCGGTACGGCTGATCGAGGATCGAGACGATTCCTGGCGGTGCGTGTTTGTCGAGTTGGGCGTGAGTCGCTTCGGACCCACCCGCTGACATCCACCGTACGAGGAGAACTCCTGGCCACGGACTGACCAGCGCGGCGGTTATGCCGAACAGAATGACGACGAACGCCGCCATGCTACCGACAACGAGTCTTCGCCGTCTGTCGGGGGAAGACGCTCGCACAACAACTCCTGGTGTCGGATCGGATCTCCCCAGGCTAGACCAAAAGGACTAGCTGGGAATTCCCTCCGAACACATCCTCGGAGCTTTGTCCGAAATGACCATTTTCCCGGCGGTTCAACACAATCCGGTAACTAGCCGGTATGAGCGTCGAGAAACTGAACCGTCCGATCGAGCGCCGTGAGACCGTCGGCATTGTCCAGATCGAACTGATACTCGTGACCGAGCGCCGGAACGTGATCGGCCGGATAGAACAGTGTGTCGACCGCAATTCCCAACGCCGATAATTTATCAGCCAAAGGTTTCGACTGAGAATCGGTCAACGGATCCGAGTTGCCGCCACTGATGTAGGCAGGCGGAAATCTATCGGTGACGTAGTTCAAGGTCGACATCTGATCCGCTGCATCGGTACTCATGAAGTCACGCACCCCGGTATACGCCCAGAGGGACCGATCAACTCCCCAACCGATGATGCCGGGTCCGCCGACCATGTTCCCGACGTCGTAGATTCCACAGTTCAGGATCACTCCGCGTAGCTGATCCGGCCGCAGCGACGGGTTCACGCCCACGCGGTCCGCATACGCGGGATCAGTGACGAGAGTGGCGAGCTGACTCGAGAGTTGCGCTCCCGCAGAATCACCGGCGAGAACGATCTTCGTCGGATCAACATGCAGCCGTTCCGCATTCGCGACGACATACGCGTGTGCGTCGTTGAGCTGTCGCACCGCTGTCGGATAGTGATGCTCGGGCCCGAGTGAGTAGTCCAGGGACACAACGGTGTATCCGCGAGAAGCCAGCAGCTCGTAGTACGACGCGTAGTTGGATTTGCTTCCCGAGATCCAGGCACCGCCATGAGTCCAGATCACCGTGGGCAGCGTGGCCGTCGTCGCTGCAGGAAAGTAGACGTCCAGATATGCGTCGTCGTCATCGGCGCGATAGTGCTGGTCCTTGATCGAGTCGACGCCACCTGGAGCATGCTTCTCGAGCGCCTCGGTGACTTTCACAGCATCACGATCGAAGACCCAGCGCACGGTGAGCGCGCCGGGTCTCGGACTCAGCACAAAAGCCAGAACCACGGCTCCGACAAGGACTATCACTGTCCCGAG
The DNA here is from genome assembly GCF_042728675.1 of Rhodococcus sp. NPDC060176. Taxonomy (NCBI): domain Bacteria; kingdom Bacillati; phylum Actinomycetota; class Actinomycetes; order Mycobacteriales; family Nocardiaceae; genus Rhodococcus; species Rhodococcus sp. NPDC060176. The sequence goes on along the minus strand of NZ_JBHWYS010000005.1, from coordinate 144,428 downwards.
AGTCCACAGCGCTCGCTTACGCCATCGGTGCGGTGAAGGGTTCGTCATCGGGTTTCCCTCACTCTCGGCACAATGTCCGGATCAGCGTAGCGCGAAGCCGTTACCGCCAGGCTCGATCAGCTGAGTTCCGCGATCCGCCTCTGCGCGAGCGCCTTGACTTCGCCCTTGGCTACCTTGCCCCCGGCCGCCATCGGCAATTCGGCGACCGTCATCACGTACTCGGGTATGTACTCGCGGGTCACTCCTCGGCTCTGCAGCCAGGCAGTCAAGTCCTCCGAACTCAGATCGTCATCAGCGGACACGACGACCGCACAGACCTTCTCACCGAACAGCGGATCGTCGACTCCCACTACCGAGACCAGTTCCACCGAAGGGTGCGCGCGTACATACTCCTCGACTTCGACCGCGGAAATGTTCTTGCCGCCACGAATGATGATGTCCGCTTTGCGTCCGACCACACGCACCCGTCCCGTCTCGTCGATCTCGACGATGTCGCCGAGAAGCATCCAACCTTCGTCGGTGTACAACTCGTCGTTCGCATCGACGTCACCCCAGTACCCTTGGCACATCAGTGGGCCGTTAACCGCAGGCTGACCTCGACGGACGGAGCCGGTCATTTCCTTTGCCGCATCGTCGAATACACGAACTTGCATGCGATCGATGATGTGGCCGCACGTCTTCAGTCGGGTGTCGGGATCGTCCAGGACCGTCGTCACCGAGACGGCGCCGGTTTCGTTCGATCCGTAGAACTGGAGGACTGCCGCCCCGGTACGTTGCTCGAAAGCCAGTGCCTCCGAATACGGCACGGCTTCACCACCGGTGAACATGAAACGAAGCGACGAGAGATCGGCCGATTCCGCGGCCTCCGAGCGCAACAGCATCTTGAATTGTGTACTCACACAATTCAAAGCAGTTACCCGTTCGCGCTCGATCAACTCGATCATCACCGATACGTCGAAGCGTTCCATGACGACATTACGAGCACCGAGTAGCGCAGGCAGGAAATGCGAAGTCCAGAGACCGAATCCGAAAGGTGCCGGAACAGCGCCGAGGAACACCTCGTCTGCACCGATAGCCGCCGCCTCGGCTGCAATCTCGGAAAAGGCAACCCAACGGTCCTCGGTTTGAGTCACCAGCTTGGGCAGGCCCGTCGTGCCGGAGGTCGAGTTCAGCATCGAAACGCCCGACGTGACAAAGCACGGACTGGTTGCGGGGAAACGCTTGATTTCGACCGGCAACGAAGTGAATTCGCCACCTGCGCCCGCGCGTTCGAAAATCACGTCGGCGCGTTCGTCGGCGAAGACAACGTCCAGTCCGGGATGCTCGGCCCGAAGACTCGCAACGAGTTCGGCGGTATCGACGCCTCGCAGCGTGCGCGCGGTGACCAGAACGGATGCTTCGGAGCGGGCGATCAGATGAGAGATCTCGCGAATGCCGGAGCGCGAACCGATTCCGACGGCAACGCGGCCGGTCCGAAATGCTGCGCAGAGAGCCGCATGGAAGACAGCGGTGTCGGGAAGCAACACGGCCACATGCCCGTATCCCTCACCCGCTAGGTCCAGTGCCGACGCGATGGCATCGGCAGCGGCGTCGTACTGTTTCCACGACACCCTCGACTCCGGGGTGACAAAGGCAGTTTCGTCCGGGATGGTCTCAGACCAATGCCTGACCATCTCGCTGATGCTGACACCGGCGAACCGGGCCGGATTCGTGGCGAATTCACCGACGGTGAAGTCGAGTGTCTTCGTTTCAACCATGATCGTCGATCATCTCCCGTCGGCGCTGAGTACGCCCATCGATTGTTTGTACGCGTTGTCCAGTGTCGCTGCGGAATCGCATTCGCGGACGAGTTCGCCGCGTTGCATGACATATCCGCGGTCGACAACCGACTTCAGTGCAGCCAGAGCCGGTTCCGTCACGACGACGGTCACTCCCTCGGCGGCCAGATCGCCGACCAACGCTCGCAGTTCCGCGACGATTTTCGGTGCCAGCCCGGTCATCATCTCGTCGAGGAGCAACACCTTCGGAGTTTCCAGAAGGGCCCGCCCCAGAACCAACATCTGCTGTTCACCACCGCTGAGAACCCCGGCATAACTTTCCGAGCGTTCGCGCAGGATCGGAAACCTCTCGAAAGCTGTTTCCACGGCCTCGGCCTTCAAACCCATCAGGTCGGCGCCGACGCGTAGGTTCTCGCGAACGGACATACGCATGAACAGTTGCCTGCCCTGGGGGACATAGGCAAATCCGCTACGGACTCGGGCGAGAGCCGAAAGCTTCTGAATCTCACGACCGTCGACAGTGATTTTCCCGGTAGCGGGAACCGAGCCGTAGATTCCTCCGATCAAGCTGGTCTTGCCGGCACCGTTCGGTCCCACAATTGCGGTCACTTCACCGGCCGGGGCGGTGAGGGAGACGTTCCTGACGGCAACCGCGGAGCCGTATCGAACTGTGACTCTGTCGAGTTCGAGCATCGTCAGGCACCTTCCTCGTATTCGGAACCGAAATAGACTTCGCGCATCGCATCGCTGGCCAGGCATTCCTGCGGCGGTCCGTAGAACGCCACCGATCCGAAATTGAGCAGAACGATCTTGGTTGCGAGCGCCGCGATGAGATCGACGTTGTGATCGACCAGAACCACTCCCTTGCCCTGTGCAGCAATCGATCGAACAGCACGGGAAATCGCGGCGATACCGTCGTGATCCGCACCGGCAAACGGTTCGTCCAACAGGAGGACTTCAGGTTCGCTCGACATCGCCCGCGCTACCTCGACCAGGCGCTGCGCACCCAAACTGAGATCCCCGCAGGCACTTTCGACATCGGTAACCGAGTACCGGGCGGCAATCTCCCGGGCCCGCTGCGCTGCGCGATCCCAGTTCTCGAACGGCCCTTTGATCGCCCACCACAGCGAGTGCAGCGGTGAGGTGATCTTGTGCCCGTACAGTCCCGGAATGATGTTGTCGATCGCGTCGAGTTCCGCTGCGAGCTGTGGATGCTGGAACGTACGCGAGAGCCCCTGCCGTGCACGGCGCTCCGACGGCCCGGTCAAGGCGGCACCGGCGAGCGTGACCGCTCCGGAATCTGCTTGCTGTGTGCCGAAGATGCAGTCCACGAGTGTGGTCTTGCCTGCACCGTTCGGACCGACCAGGCCAATCACCTCACCCGGTCCGACGCTGAACGAGACGTCGCTGACTGCGCGGACGCCGCCGTAGGACTTGTGGAGCGCGCTCACTTCGAGTAGCCGAGTCATCGGTTGCCACGCTCCTTGTACAGACGGTTCATTCGGCCCAGAACGTTCCGGCTCCATCCGATCACCCCGCCAGGCGCGACGATGAGGATCACCAGAACGGCTCCGGCGAGTAGCAGTTCACCGCTTCCCTGGTACCCGGGCATGTTCAGCGTCACGATCACCACGATCAGTGCACCGAGCGGAGCACCCCACGCGGAACCGCGACCACCGATGATCGGCATGAAGATCGCGAGGAAAACAATACTGAGAGTGAATGTTTCAGGAGTGAGCGCTTGCACCGACACGGTGAACAGCGATCCGCCGGTCGACGCGACGGCGGCACCGATCGCCAGCGCCACCACGGTCAGGTGCGCAGGATTGACGCCGGAAGACCGTGCGACATTGCGATTGTCGCGGGCAGCTTGCAACATCAGACCCCACACGGATTTCCGAAGCCGATCGACAGCGACCGCGATCAGACACACGAACAGGATCGCGAACACGACCAACGCGTAACGCGGTGGCTCCCAACCGAACATCGTCGCAGTCTCGACACCCGAGATCCCGGCCGAACCTCCGGTGAAGCTCGGCCCGTCGATCAGCCAGTGCTCGAAGGCGATACCGAACAACAAGGTGACCGCGGCGAGGTAGAACCCGGAGAGTTTCTGCGTCGCCAAGCTGAGGAGCACTGCGACCGCTGCGGCGGCGAGGGCGCCGAGAATCCATCCCCACCACATCGACAACCCGGTCCGAACAGAGATCAGCGCAACCGCGTACGCACCGATCGCGGCGTACGCGCTGTACGCCATCGACAGTGATCCGGCCAGAACGAACGGCACATACATTCCGAGAGCGATCAACGAATAGGTCGCAGCGAGGAACACCAGATCCTGCCGATACAGACTCGGCCCCATCCACAGCAGCACGGCGGCAACCACTGCCACGGTGATCAGAGCTTCCCGTGACACGGCAAGCATTCTCGTCCGGGAACCGCCACCTGAAGTGGGCGGACTTGACGTGAGCGGACTGGTAGAAAGCGAGGCCATCAGACGCGAACCTTCCTCGAGAGCAGGCCTTCCGGACGGAAAGCGAAGAACACCAGCGCGATCAACAGAATCGCGGTTTGAGCAGCACTCGCACCGAAGTAGTACGGGGCGAATACCTGGACGACGCCCAACACCATTCCGCCGATCAGCGGAGCCCAACTCCGGCCGGTACCGCCGATGACAAGCGCGATGAACGCCGTCAGGGTCCACGACAGGCCGCTCGTGAACTGAACACCGGCCTTGGGAGCGAACAGAAGTCCGGCAACGGCGGCGATCACACCGGCGAGGGTGAACGCGATGAGCCGGACACGGTCCACCGGCAACCCCAGGACACGGGCGGCATCCGGACTGTCGCCGACGGCGCGAAGCAGACGGCCTGAGGTGGACCGGTTCAGCCACAGTCCGATACCGACGAAGATCAGAGCAGTTCCGACGACGAGTACTACGGTCGAACTGTCGACGGTGGCGCCGAGCACCGATATCGGATCGAAGTCGAAGATCTTCTGTCCGGGAAGCGGTGTGCGGCCGAAGACCGTGCCGGCGAGCTGCTGGATCCCGAACAGGACCGCGGTCACAGCCACCAACGCCGGTAGTTCCCCCCGACCCGAGCGCTTCTGAACCTGCTTGACCACAAGCTTTTCCGTCAGAATCGACAACGCCACTGCCACCGCGATCCCCAGCGGCATGGCAATCCAGAGAGCGAGCCCGTAGTTGATCGCGACCCAACTCGACGCCATGGCCGCAGCCATCGCGTACGGGCCCATCGCAAAGTTGAAGAAGTCGGCGCCGACCACCACGAGATACATTCCGAGGGCTATCAGCGAGAAGAATGCACCGATCTCGATGGCTGCGAGCCACAGTTGTGCGTCTGTCATGTCAAGGCTCCTCGGTTATCCGCACGGGGGTTGGTAGGAATCCCACGGATGGGCCGGCTTGTTGTCCTCACCGAATTCGATGAGCACCAGTCCGCAGAGGCTGTCCGGAGCCAGATGATCCTGTGGGGAGAACGACAGTGTCAGTCCGTCCTGGCCGAAGCTGGCGGGAAGTGCCGAAACCTGTTGAAGAGCATCACGGACGGCCGTCCGATCTCGGTGATCGCCGGCAATTTCGATGGCCTCTGCCAACATCATGACGGCGTCGTACGCCTGTGCGTCGTAGGCAGTCAGTTGATAATCAGGGCCCTTCACCGCCTGCACCTTGCTGCGCAGTTCGGCGGTTCTCGGGTTGTTCGCACTCAGTGAGCCCATGTACACCATGCCGCTCAACGCCTTCGGGTCCGCCAAAGCCCAAGATGCAGGCTGGTTTCCGATGGAAGCGAGTGAGAAGCGTTGCGTCTGCGGGGTGATTTTCGACAGGGTGTTGTGAGCGAGAATCTCGAAGTGCCCGCCGATACTGGCGACCAGGATTGCGTCCGGTTCAGTTTCCGAGAGACGCGACACTTGTGCGGTGATGTCCGCGGCATCGACCGGCGCCTTTTCGACTGCCGTCACTCTGGCGCATTTCTCGAGCGCCGGCCGCAGGGTCTTGATGATTCCGTCGATGGACGCACTAGCGTCACCGAGAATTCCCAGGGATTTGTACCCCATCTTCTCGAAAGCCCCGCAGTACACCTGGGCATACTGCTTCAACGAGTTCGGAATCATGAACGAGTAGTCGTTGTCGGGCGCCGAGGCAAAAGCGTCGCTGAGAACGACCGGAGCTATCGCAGGAATCTTCGACTGCTGGAGAATCGACTTGGCTTGCAGGACCGACCCGCTGCCCGTTGCGAGGATGACCGCACTGGATCCGTGATCGACCAACTTCCGAATGATCGACGGTGTCTTGGTGGGGCTGCTCTCGTCGTTCTCGACAACCAATTCGACCTGCTTACCGTTGATTCCGCCCGCCTGGTTGATCAGGTCGACGGTCATCCGTACGGTCTTGCCGGCGATCGTGCTGTACGAGGCACCGGGGCCGGTCGAGTCCTCGTCCAAACCGATGACGATGGTGTCTTCGGGAATGACACCGGCAGATGCGCACGCGCTCGCCCCGAGAACCACTGCCGCGCAGACGGCAATCGCCTTTCCGAGTCTCACATCGAACTCCCGTCCAAACTCTGCTTGGTAAATCAAACAAGCGCTTGATTTACGATTGTGGACAGAAGTATGCACTGGGTCACACCGATAGTCAAAATCCGAACTACACGCGCAGGAACTGCGGTGTTACGGCTTCTGCAGGTGCCGGATCGAGGAGCTAAGTTCGCGAATGACGGACTTCAATTCATCAACATCAGATCGGAGTTCGGCAAATTCAGAGTCAGGAGATTCGGTCTGCGCATCCTTCTTCGTGGTGCGCCTCGCAATGCGTGCCACTGGCTCTCCGTCGCCGGAACGTGCGGCGAAGCCGTCCAGGAATACCGAGATCAGATTGCGCTGCAGATCGTCGGCCAACTCGGAAAGCTGCGGGCGATACTGCGCGACGGTGGACCAGACGGATTCACGCAGGAGCCGATGAAACTGCTCGGGATCGATGTCCTCCCGAAACTCCCCGTCGGCAATTCCGCGCGCGATGGCCGATCGCCAGTAACTGTGGGCCTTCTGCACCAGGACCGTGATGGGAGCGTCGGCCGGCTGCGACGAAAGAATGGCCTCGCCCTGATACACCTCGGTGGCATACGGGTGATCGACCGCAGAGGCGAACGACACCGAAACCATCGTGGCCAGGCGATCGCGAGCCGAACCTTCCGGCTCGATCGAGTCCTCGTACCGGACGTTGAGATCTTCGAGGAACCGGACGACGATCTCGTTTGCTATCGCATCCTTGGAGTCGAAGTAGTGATAAAGGCTCCCGGAAAGGATCCCGACTTCGTCGGCGATGTCGCGCACCGTCGTCGCGGCGATTCCCCGCTCGCTGAACAGCTTGGCCGCATGAGCGAGTATTTCGTCCCGTCGGGTCGAGCGCACGAGAAGATCCTTCCGACGTTCCGATTGTCAAGCGAGTGCTTGATCGATTTCTCGTCGATGCTAACACCGCACCCCTGCTGACCTGCGGTGTGAGGTCCCGGACATCGAATGGAAACACCGGACACACACTTGTCACCGACAGTCATTCCACCGCAACAACTTCCACCTACTCTGTGCACTCGACGAATACAGCGTTGTATACGCACCCCGGATACAGATCTGTCAGAGCCATTGTCTGCCAGAGCCATCGACACGAAAGGCCCGTACATGCGAACCTTCTCGAAGCGCACCCTTGCCGCGCCGGCCGCTCTCGCCGCGCTGGGCTTGGTTCTCACCGGCTGCGGAAGCAAGGCAACAGACACCGCAGCGGGAGATTCGACGGCTACGTCGTGCGTCGACACCTCGGGGGACACGATCAAGGTCGGTTCCCTGAATTCACTCTCGGGCACCATGGCCATCAGTGAAGTGACGGTCCGCGACTCCATCTCGTTGGCGGTGCAGGAGATCAATGATTCCGGCGGTGTGCTGGGCAAGAAGATTCAGATCGTGGCAGAGGACGGCGCATCGGAGCCGACGGTGTTCGCTGAGAAGGCCGAGAAACTGATCAGCAGCGATTGCGTCGCAGCAGTTTTCGGTGGCTGGACCTCCTCGAGCCGTAAGGCCATGCTGCCGGTGTTCGAGGACAACAACTCTTTGCTCTACTACCCGGTCCAGTACGAGGGACTCGAAGATTCCAAGAACATCTTCTACACGGGTGCAACGACCAACCAGCAGATCATCCCGGCTCTGGACTACCTGAAGGAGAAGGGCGTCAAGTCGCTGTATCTGGTTGGCAGCGACTACGTGTTCCCACAGACCGCCAACCGCATCATCAAGGCGTACGCGGCAGCGAACGGCATCGAGATCAAGGGTGAGGACTACACGCCATTGGGCTCGACCGACTTCTCCACCATCGTGAACAAGGTGCGCACTGCCGACGCGGATGCCGTGTTCAACACACTCAACGGTGATTCCAACGTCGCGTTCTTCCGTGAATACTCGAATGTCGGTCTGAAGCCTGCCGACATGCCTGTCGTCTCCGTATCCATCGCGGAAGAAGAGGTCGGTGGTATCGGTGTCCAGAACGTCGAAGGCCAGCTGACGGCGTGGAACTACTACCAGACCATCGACTCCCCCGAGAACAAGAAGTTCGTCGCGGCGTACAAGGCGAAGTTCGGCCAGGACAAGCCAACGTCCGATCCGATGGAAGCGGCATACACCTCCGTCTACCTCTGGAAGAACACCGTCGAGAAGGCCAACTCGTTTGCGGTCAAGGATATTCAGGACAACGCCGACGGTGTGACCTTCCAGGCACCCGAAGGACTCGTCACCATCGACGGCGACAACCACCACATCACCAAGACTGCTCGGATCGGCGAAATCCGTTCCGACGGACTGATCTACACGGTCTGGGATTCGGGACAGCCGATCGAGCCGGATCCGTACTTGAAGAACTACCCCTGGGCCGAGGGACTCGGCAGCTGATCGAGGAAAGGCGGAATTGACGGAATCGACGAGTAGAGAGGTGGAGCGTCTGTCATGGATGTTGTGATCGGACAGTTGTTCACGGGTTTGAGTATCGGATCGATTCTCCTGTTGGCAGCGTTGGGATTATCTCTCACTTTCGGGCAGATGGGTGTCATCAACATGGCACACGGCGAGTTCATCATGGCCGGCTCTTACACCGCATACGTAGTGCAGCAGGTGATCTCGAATGCAACGGGATCGTTGATCATTTCTCTCCTCGTCGGTTTTGTCGTCGGCGGACTGATGGGTGTCGTACTCGAAGTGGTCCTGGTATCGCGGATGTACCACCGACCCCTCGACACCCTGTTGGTGACGTTCGGCGTCGGATTGATCCTTCAGCAGTTGGCACGAGACATCTTCGGGGCGCCGGCAGTCAATGTTTCGGCACCGACCTGGCTCTCGGGTGGGGTCGACATCTTCGGCGCCGTGGTCCCGAAGACCCGCATCTTCATTTTGGTATTGGCGATCGCTGCGGTGATCGCGCTTTCGGTCGCGCTGAAGCAGTCGTCGATGGGTAGACGCATCCGCGCCGTCGTACAGAATCGCGATCTGGCCGAGACGAGCGGAATCTCTTCTCGTCGTACGGACATTACGACCTTCTTCCTCGGATCCGGGCTCGCCGGCGTAGCGGGTGTCGCGTTGACGCTCATCGGTTCCACCAGCCCGACCATCGGCCAGTCCTATCTGATCGACGCCTTCCTGGTTGTTGTCGTCGGCGGTCTCGGTCAGATGAAGGGAGCTGTGATCGCAGCCTTCGCCCTCGGCATCTTGAACTCGTTCATCGAGTACTCGACGACGGCGTCGATCGCGAAGGTGATCGTGTTCGTCATCATCGTCGTCTTCCTTCAAGTCCGGCCACAGGGCCTGTTCGTAGTCAAGACGAGGAGCCTCGTATGAGCATCCTGAACAATTCCCGAACTCGGGTGTGGGGCGGTTTTGCTCTCGCCGCGATCGTGCTGTTCGCCATCGCTCCGGCTGTACTCTCGGACTTCAGGTTGTCACTGTTGGCCAAATTCCTGTGCTTCGCCATAGTCGCTGTCGGCATCGGTTTGGCTTGGGGCAGAGGCGGAATGCTCACGCTCGGCCAGGGCGTGTTCTTCGGAATCGGCGCATACGTGATGGCAATGCACCTCAAGATCGCCGATGCCGAACTCAAGGGCGACGCTGTCCCGGACTTCATGTCCATCGCCGGCAAGACCGAACTGCCGGGATACTGGCAACCGTTCGCCTCGCCATTCGTGGCGATCTTCGCCATCCTTTTCCTGCCGGCCGCTGTTGCCTTTCTCCTCGGACTCGGCGTGTTCAAGCGGAGGGTCAAGGGCGCGTACTTCGCAATCCTCTCGCAAGCACTCGCCGCAGCTTTTGCGATCCTCTTGATCGGACAACAATCGATCGGTGGCAGCAACGGCCTCAACCGCTTTCGCACGTTCTTCGGTTTCAACCTCAATGATCCGGCGAACAAGCAGATGTTGTTCTTCATCGCCGCCGGAGTTCTTCTCGCGTCGGTAGCTCTGATTCGCCAGCTGATGAACTCCCGATACGGCGAACTGCTCGTCGCGGTCCGCGATCAAGAGGAGCGCGTGCGTTTCCTCGGATACGATCCGGCGAACATCAAACTGGTCGCCTACGTGACCGCGGCGTTCCTCGCCGGTATCGCCGGCGCGCTTTTCGTTCCGATCGTGGGCATCATCTCCCCCGCCGACGTCGGGATCGTTCCGTCAATCGCCTTCCTCATCGGGGTCGCGATCGGTGGCCGCGCAACGCTTCTGGGTCCGGTACTCGGTGCGATCGGCGTCGCTTGGGCGCAGTCGACATTCTCGGAGAAACTCCCTTCGGGATGGATCTACGCACAAGGGTTGATGTTCATCGTCGTGGTCGGGTTCTTCCCGGCAGGTGTGGCCGGATTGTTCGCCCTGATGCGCCACCGCAAGAAGCGTGAGACCCCGGCCGACCCGCCGGTCAAGGTCTCCCAACCCGAACCAGTGGAGGTGTCGTCATGACCAACACAACCGCCACCAGCGAACCCACACCGGCACTGGGCGGCAACGCCGGAATGTCGTCCGAGTACCTCGAAGTACGGAACCTTTCGGTCAGCTTCGACGGTTTCAAGGCCGTCGACGGCGTCGACTTGACCCTCATGCAGGGCGACCTCAGGTTTCTCATCGGCCCGAACGGGGCTGGAAAGACAACGCTGGTCGACGCCATCACCGGACTCGTTCCCGCGACGGGTTCCATCACGAAGTCCGGCGAGCAACTGCTCGGCAAGAAGGTTCACAAGATCGCCCGCCTCGGCGTCGGGCGAACCTTCCAGACGGCAAGCGTCTTCGAAGAGCTCTCGGTGCTGCAGAACCTCGACATCGCGGCCGGAGCCGGCCGATCACCGTGGAACCTGCTCAGAAAACGCAAAGGTGTGCTTCCCGAGATCGAAGAGGCACTGGAGACAACCGGTTTGGAGCACCTCAGGGACACTCCCGCGGGCATTCTCGCGCACGGCCAGAAGCAGTGGCTCGAAATCGGAATGTTGTTGGTACAGAACTGTTCCGTACTTCTGCTCGACGAGCCCGTCGCAGGTATGAGCCTCGAGGAGCGCGAGGAGACCGGGAACCTTCTGCGGCGCATCGGCGGTGCGCGAACCGTCGTCGTCGTCGAGCACGACATGGACTTCATGCGATCCTTCGCCACGTCCGTCACGGTGCTCGCCGCTGGGAAAGTGCTCGCCGAAGGGACCGTGGCCGAGGTCCAAGCCGACCCCAAGGTGCAAGAGGTCTATCTCGGCACAGCCGCTGCCGGAACCGATCTCGGCGCCGACACCGAACCGACCCCGGAGGACTGAATCATGCTCGAACTCGTCGACATCCGCGCCGGCTACGGACGTACCGAAGTGATCCACGGCGTTTCCCTACTGGTTCCCAGCGACGGGGTTGCGGCAGTCATGGGTCACAACGGTGCGGGCAAAACCACCTTGCTGCGCGCCGCCGTCGGACTGATCAAACCCACACGCGGAAAGGTACTTCTGAACGGTGAGGACATCACCGGTCTGCGGCCCAGCGCCCGTGTCGCTCGCGGACTTGCCTACGTACCCCAGGGTCAGCAGTCGTTCGGACAACTGACAACTGCCGAGAATCTTCGAGTGGTCGCCGACGGGCGCAAACGCGGAAAAGCACTCATCGCAGAGGCATTGGATCTGTTTCCGGCACTCACCACGCTGCTCGATCGACGGGCCGGGCTTCTCTCCGGTGGGCAGCGACAGCAGCTTGCCATCGCTCGCGCACTGATCACCGAACCCAAGATCCTCATCCTGGACGAGCCGACCGAGGGCATTCAGCCCAATGTGGTCGCCGAAATCGAAAGGACCGTCATGGAACTCACCGAGCGAGGCGATCTCGGTGTCCTCCTCGTGGAGCAACACATCGGTTTCGCGCTCCAATCTGCGCAGCATTACAGCATTCTCGCGGCCGGACACGTGACCTCGACCGGTGAGGGCGGCACCACGTCCACCGACGCGGTTCGTCGAGCGATGGCAATCTGACATGAGTGTGCGGCCGCCGCTGCGCGAGCAGGTCTACCGCTCGATCCGGAACGATCTGATGTCGGGTCAGATCGCGCCATCCGAACGACTCGGTGAGGAACGGTTGGCTCATCTCTACGGCGTCTCGCGAACACCGGTCCGCGAGGCGCTCGCAAAGTTGGAATCCGACGGGCTCGTCGAACGCGACGAACACGGCCTCTTTCCGTACCGACCGCACCTCGACGAGTTGGGTGGCCTCTACGAGCTGCGCGTACTCCTCGAGGTTCACGGGCTTCGGCGGGTACTCGACGGTGAAGCCCCCGTCCATGACAAAGACGCGCTCGGTTCCGAACTGGACCGGTGGTACGCGTTTCGCAAACAGATGCCGTCGCCGGACGCCGGTTTCGTGACCCTCGACGAGGAGTTTCACATTGCGCTCCTCGCCTCGTCCGGCAACCACGCACTGGTCGACGCTCTTCAGGCCGTCAACTCGAAGCTGCGCCCTGTGCGGATGTTCGACTACCTGACTCCCGACCGTATGAAGGCCACCGTGGAGGAACATATATCCGTCGTCGAACTGGTTCTGGACGGCAAGATTCCGCAAGCGCACGAGGCACTGGTATCGCACATCGACATATCTCGCGCGGTTGTCCTCGACCGCGCCCGCCAAGCCCTCTCGTTGGCCGCTATGGCCAATGCCGTGCGGAATTGATCAGGTTCGTATCGCTGACTCGAGGGTGACGTGGTCTCTCGGAAATAGGAAAGCCCGCCAGATGGTTGCACCTTCCAACGACACTTGCGTTCTATTCGCTGAGAAAGGCACCACATTCATGGCCGTCCCACTTTCCATCCTCGATCTCGCCCACATCGGCGACAACGAAACCGCCAAAGACAGCTTCGACGCCAGCGTCACCTTGGCGCAGCGTGCCGAGGAGTGGGGCTACAAGCGAATCTGGTACGCCGAGCACCACAACATGGGTTCCATCGCGTCTTCGGCTACGAGTGTTCTGATCAGCCACGTCGCCGCGCACACCAGCAAAATCCGCCTCGGCGCCGGTGGGATCATGCTCCCCAACCACGCGCCGCTGACGATCGCCGAGCAGTTCGGCACCCTCGAGACTCTGCACCCGGGTCGTATCGATCTCGGGCTCGGCCGCGCACCCGGTAGTGATCAGAAGACGATGCAGGCTTTGCGACGCGACCCGAGTTCTTCGGACAGCTTCCCGCAGGACGTACTCGAGCTTCAGGGCTACCTCGGCGACACCTCACGCGTCCCCGGAATCAACGCCGTTCCCGGCAAGGGCACTCACGTTCCGCTCTACATTCTCGGATCGTCACTGTTCGGCGCCAAGCTCGCCGCGATGCTCGGCCTGCCGTATGCATTTGCCTCGCACTTCGCTCCCAACGCCCTGCGCGATGCCGTTGCGATCTACCGCCGCGAGTTCAAGCCGTCGGAGCAGTTGGCAGAGCCGTACGTCATCGCCGGCGTCAACGTCATCGCCGCCGACACGCATGAGCAGGCTCAGCAGGACTTCCTCGCGGCCAAGCGTTCGCGCGTCAGCCTCCTTCTCGGACGTGGACGCAAGTTCACGGATGACGAGGCGGACATGCTGCTCGACTCCCCCGCCGGTCAGCAGGTTCTGCAGATGACCAAGTACAGCGCCATCGGCACGCCCACGGAGGTCCGCGCCTACCTCGACGAGTTCACCGAGCATGCGCAGGCCGACGAGCTGATCACGGTGTCGACCGGCACCAACCGCGAGGCATGGTTGCGCGCGTTCGAACTCCTCGCCGACGTGAGCGATCTGGTGCCCGCCTAAGCTGCCGGTATGGGCGATCCTTCCCGTCGCGGGTTCATCTCGGTACTGGCCGTTCTGCTTTCGACGGGTTGGGCCGCCAACCACTTTGCCTCTCTCATCCCGGTTCTCCGGGTGGACGAGGGCCTCTCGCACACCGTGCTCGACGGTGTTTTCGGCATCTACGCGCTCGGGCTGCTGCCCGGCCTGTTGACCGGTGGAGCTGTGTCGGACCGCGTCGGTCGAGCTGTCGTTGTCCTGCCCGGTGCGCTCATAGCCTCGCTCGGAACCTTGATTCTTCTTCTCTGGCACGACGCGCCGGGACTCATGGTCGGACGCCTTGTCGTCGGTATCGGTGCCGGTCTGGCGATCGGCGCCGGTACCGCGTGGGCGGCCGACCTTCGCGGCAAGTCCGGCACCGTCATGGCGGGCGTCGTACTTACCTCGGGTTTTGCACTGGGACCGCTGTTTTCGGGTCTGTTGGCGGAATTTGCCGCTTTCCCGCTCGCCACGCCCTTTGTCGTCTCGGCCGTCTTGTCGGTGGGTGCCGTTGCCGCGGCGGCTGTGTGGAGTCGTACTCCTGTTCCCGTAGAAGCCGCGACCATCACACCCGTCCCAGACGGCGCGGAGCGCTCCGTCGCAAATGCGCCAGACGGCGCGGAGCGCTCCGTCGCAAATGCACCAGACGGCGCGGAGCGCTCCGTCGCATCTGCTCTGCTCTGGGCACTTCCGTTGGCTCCGTGGGTGTTCGCCAGCGCAACAGTGTCTTTCGTGACCATGACGGCCAGGCTCGGAGACCGCTACTCCGGACCGCTCCTTCCGGGTTTCGCGGCGGCGCTGACTCTCGGTGCCGGGATCCTGGTTCAAACCGCTGCGCGTCATCGCAATTGGGGTCCCCAGGCCGGCACGGTCGGCGCCGCACTGGCGGCACTCGGATACCTTCTTGTCGCGGTCGGCGGTGCACGCCCCGGGCTCGGGTTGTTCATCGTCTGCGCGCTCGTCCTCGGTACGGCCTACGGACTGTGCCTGCGTGAAGGCCTGTTGGATCTCGAGTCGCTGGCTCCCCCAGCCTCGCGGGGCGCGTTGACCGGGATCTTCTACGTCGGCACCTATCTCGGATTCGGACTACCGGTGCTGCTGGTCGTCATCGAACCCACGATGGGTCCGTCACTGCCGTTGGTGATCCTCGCCGCTGTTGCCGCCGTCGTTGCCGTGGTCCGATTCCGCCGATTGCGGTCGACACAGGCTTCCGCGTCACATCCTCGTCTCGAAGCCGCATCGGTCTGAGCGTCCATTCGGACAGAGTTGGCGGTACTTGCAGTCGCAGCTACCCGGCGGTGTTAGCGTCGGAGGACCAGAAGGTCACTGCGTAGGGACACAGCACATGGGTAAGAGCGAGGCGGGCAAGGCCGAATCGGGCAAGAGCAGTGCCGACGATCTGACGGGTCGGCGCATCCTGATCACCGGCGCCGCCCGCAATATCGGTTCTTCGCTGGCCAGACGCCTGTACGACCGTGGTGCGTCCGTGGGACTGCTCGGCCTCGAGCCGGAACTTCTCGAACAAGTCGCCACCTCCTGCGGCCGCGCGCCCTGGCAGTTGTGCGATGTCGCCGACCTCGCGCAGGTATCTCGCGGCGTCGACTACATAGCCGGGGAGCTGGGCGGCATCGACGTCGTCGTCGCCAATGCCGGTGTCGAGGCGAACTCCTCGATCCTCGGCGGCGACCCTGCGGACATGCGCCGCGCCGTCGAAGTCAATCTCATGGGCACGTACTACACCCTGCGCGCAGCCGGTCCGCACATCAGTCACGAAAACGGTTACGCCCTGGTGGTCACCTCGGCTCACGGCGCCGCCAAGCATCCGCTTCGCGGACCGTTCGGTGCTTCGCGCGCCGGCGTCGAAGCCTTGGGTGACGCGTTGCGCTTGGAAATGAAACACCTCGGCACCAAGGTGGGCGTCGCGTACATCGGCGACATCGACACCGATACCACCGCACTGTCGTTCGACGGAGCACGCGGAACCCTCGCCAGCGTCGGCACCACGACCGTCGCTGACGCCGTCGACGCGTTCGAGCGCGGTATCGTCGGCCGGAAGTCACGCGTACACGCGCCCCGCCGCAGCGCCGCGGTTCGCCACATCGCGCAACGAGCTATCGACCTCCGTCCCTCTCACATCCGTGGAGTCGCATGAACCCCCGTATCCCGCCCGGCCGATTCAAGGACCTCGGTCCGATCAACTGGGGAATTTGGCGTGTCCTGTCGAAGGCTGCCGGAGCACCCGATGCGCATCTGTTCAGCACCTTGGGGCGCACGGGCGGACTCTTCCGCGGTTGGCTGCACTACTCCGGCTCACTCATGCCCGGCGGCAAGATCTCTCGGCACGACACCGAACTGATCATCCTGCGAGTCGCGCACCTGCGGGACTGCGGTTACGAGATGGATCACCACACCAGGCTCGGCCGCAAAGCCGGAATCGACGCAGAAGAACTGGCCCGAATCATCGAGGGCCCTGACGCTTCCGAGTTGAGTCCGCGTCACCGTGCGATCTTGACTGCGGTCGACGAGTTGGTCACCGCCAAGGACATCACCGACAACACGTGGGGAACGCTCTCGCAGCATCTCGACGATCGTCGGTTGATCGAATTCACCTTGCTGGTCACTCAGTACGACGGCCTGGCCACCACGATCGGAACCTTGCGGGTTCAGCGCGACTTCTCCTGAAGTTCCGCGGCGGCCGTAACTCAGCTCTTACCCGAAGACATCTGGACGAAACACCTGATCAATAGCGTATACAGGTATGTCGACAGGGACGAATACGGCACCGGAGCCACTTCGTGAGGTGGTCTACCGGGAACTACGTACCGAACTGGTCAACGGGACCATCGGGTTCGATCAGCGTCTGACGGAACCGAAGCTCTCCACGCGTTTCGGTATCTCTCGCACTCCGGTACGGGAGGCGCTGACGATGCTGTGTGCCGATGGACTCCTGCGCCGGGAAGAGTACGGGTTCTCCGCCGTGCGCCCGAGCATCCCGCGGATCCGAGATCTGTACGAACTCCGAATCACTCTGGAGCTGCAAGGAATTACCCGGGCGATCGCCGATCCGACGATCCAGCACGACCGAACAATTCTCGACGACGAGTTGGCGCGGTGGCGTGCCCTTGCTCTCGATCCGCCGGCTCAGGAGCCGGGGTTCGTCGAACTGGACGAGGAGTTCCACGTCGCTGTGCTGAGGGCGTCGGGCAACAACGAACTGGTCGCGTCACTGCTGTCCGTGAACTCCCGTATCCGGCACGTTCGGATGTACGACTTCATGGTCAACGGCCGCATCGACACCTCGATCGCGGAGCACATTCGCATCCTCGAACAACTACTTGCCGGCAACCTGCCCGAGGCCCGCACTCTTTTGCACCAACACATCGGCGAGTCTCTCGACGTCGTTCTCGACCGGGTGACCCGTGCGATCACCGCGCTCTCACTCGCCCACATCACGGACTGATCGGAGCAGTACACACATGACCGTCGCAGCAGAAGTTTTCACCCCGACTGCCCGGGTCGAGCAGGCTTTCCACCGGATCGAGGAGGTCGATCGCCCCGAAGTCTGGATCACGTTGCGCAGCAAGGACGATGTGCTTGCCGACGCCGCCTCGGTCGAGGCCAGACTCGCCGCAGGCGAACAGCTTCCCCTGGCCGGGAGTCTGGTCGCCGTCAAGGACAACGTCGACGTCGCCGGTCTGCCGACCACAGCGGCGTGCCCCGAATTCGCCTATGCACCGGACGAGACTGCCTCCGCCGTTGCGCGGCTGATCGAGCACGGCGCTGTTGTTCTGGGGAAGACCAACCTCGACCAGTTCGCCACCGGACTGGTCGGAACGCGGAGCCCCTACGGAGCCGTTCGCTGCGCCTGGAACGAAGAGTTGATCTCGGGTGGTAGTAGTTCTGGATCCGCCGTCGCTGTCGCACTGGGGATTGCAGACATCGGAATCGGCACCGACACTGCCGGTTCCGGCCGTGTCCCGGCAGCGTTCCACGGGATCTACGGACTCAAGCTTTCGCTCGGCGTCATCCCCGTCCACGGAGTCGTACCCGCCTGCGTCGACTACGACGCTTTGACCGTGTTCGCCGGCGACCTCGAATCGGCAACCGCGGCAGCGGCAATCATGGTCGGCCACGAATCGCGCGATCCCCGCAGCCGAATCTGGCCTTCCGATGTTCGTCTCGCGGCAGCGCCGAATCCCCGTGTCGCCGTGCCCCGAATCGAGGATCTGGCACAGCTGAGCCCGTCGTATCTGGCAGCGTTCCAGGACACCGCGGCGGCTCTGGTAGCGGGCGGCGCCGAGACCGAGACGGTCGACATCTCCGGACTGCTCGATGCGGCCCGATTGCTCTACGACGGCGCCGTGGTGGCGCAGCGGTACGCCGCTGCCGGCGAGTTCCTCGAAACTCGTCCTGCCGGAGCAGATCCCGCGGTGTCCGACATCGTGCTCGGCGCGAAGCACCCCACCGGATACCAGCTAGTCGACGATCTCGATGCTCTCACCCGCGCCAAGGCCGCTGCCCGGGAACTCCTCGCCGGGTTCGACGCCCTACTGCTTCCCACCACCACCGAACATCCGACCATCGCTGCCGTGACCGAGGATCCGTTCGGAATCAACCGCCGGATGGGAACTTTCACAAACTTCTGCAACCTGCTCGACATGGCAGCCGTCGCGGCGCCCGGGCACCGCACTGCCGAAGATCACCCGTTCGGCGTCATGTTCGTCGTACCCGCTTTCGACGACCAGATCGCCATCGACCTCGCTGCGCGACTCGGCGGTGTGCCTTCACCTACCCTCGTGGACACCGGAATCGACCTCGCAGTGTTCGGTGCTCACCTGCGCGGGCAACCCCTCAACACACAGTTGGTCGATCTCGGTGCGCGGTACGTCGAAACTGTCACGACCTCGGATGCCTACCGACTCTTCGCTCTCGCCACGACGCCACCGAAGCCCGGCCTGGTGCGCCGCGGTCCCGGCCTTGGTGCACCGGTCGTCGGCGAGATCTTCCGGATCTCACCGGCCGGGCTGGGAACGTTCCTCGCTGCACTGCCTGCGCCGATGGCGCTCACGAGCGTCGAGTTATCCGACGGCAGAACGACTGTCGGTTTCAGCTGCACTCATGACGCCGTAAACGGCGCAGCTGACATCACCGACTACGGCGGTTGGGCCGCGTACCTCGCTCGCTGACAGCTAGGGCTTGCAGATTCGCGTGACGGCCTCGCGCACCACTTCACGGCGGCGCGCAATCTCGTCGGCGTCGACGTTCTGGTTGTCAGCCACACCGGGTGCCACCACCCAGCCGAACACGAGGCCGAACAGCATTGTGATCAAGTCCTGGGGATCCCAATGCTTCGAGATGATGCCGTCGTCCTGCGCCTTGCGGATCGTGGCCATTCGCGGAACCCAACTGGAATGTTCCTCGGCCAGCTTCTTCATCCGTGGCGCCTCACCCTGCAGTTGACCCCAGATCATCATCCGTTGAATCTGCGGTTTGCCGAGCATCGCGTCGAACAGTTCGACGGCATGCGCGGGCATGTCTTCACCGGTGAACTCGACGGACTCCATCGCCTGCTCGAAGTCGACGTCGAGCACCGCGTGGAACAACGCGACCTTGTCGCCGAAATAGGCGTAGAGGCGCTCCTTACTGGCGTTTCCGTTCTTCGCAATCCGATCGATGCGCGCACCGGCAAGCCCGTAGGTGCCGAATTCTTCTTGCGCAGCGTCGAGGATTCGCTGTTTTGTCGCGGTCACATCAGTGGGAGCCATAGTGATGATGGTAACCGAACGAACTATTTCGTTTGACTCACCCGAGAAGGCTGGAATACCTTTTTCCAATGACCACCACGTCCCACGTCGACGGCGGCACTCTGCCACCGATCCCGGCTGTCTCCGAGAATCCGAATCATCAACGTCGCTGGCTGGTGCTCTGCATCGTCGCGTTCGCTCAACTCATGGTGGTGCTCGACGGCACCATCGTCTCCATCGCCCTACCGGCGGCCCAGGAGGAACTGGGTATCAGCGACCTGGACCGCGCGTGGGTGGTCACGTCGTACGCCTTGGCGTTCGGTGCGCTGTTGCTCCTCGGCGGCCGAATCGCCGACTACTGGGGCCGCAAGCGCTCCTTCATCGTCGGCATGGCGGGCTTCGCGGTTGCCTCCGGCATCGGCGGCATCGCGCAGAGCGGTATCGAACTGTTCATCGCCCGCGCCGGCCAGGGCGTCTTCGCAGCACTACTCGCGCCCGCAGCACTCTCGATGCTCACCACCACCTTTATCGGAGAGAAGGAGCGCGCCAAGGCTTTTGCCGTTTACGGCGCGATCTCCGGCGGTGGCGCTGCCATCGGCCTGCTCCTCGGCGGAGTGCTGACGCAGTACGTCGACTGGCGCTGGTGCCTGCTCGTCAACATCCCGATCGCGCTGATCGCCATCGCTGCGGCCGTCCCGATCGTCAAGGAAACCAAGGCACACGGCGACACGAGCTACGACCTTCCCGGTGCGATTCTCATCGCACTCGGCCTCGGTTCACTGGTGTACGGGTTCACGCGCGCCGAGCACGGCTGGGGTCAGGCGGACACTTTGCTGTTCATCGCACTGGGCCTGGTCTTCCTCGCGATCTTCGTGGTCGTCGAGAGCCGCAGCAAGAATCCGCTTCTGCCGCTGAGTGTTCCGTGGCATCGTGATCGCGGCGCCGCTCTGATCGGCTCCATGTTGGTGGGCGCTGCCCTGCTCGGCGGCACGTTGTACCTGACGTTCTACCTACAGATCGTGCTCGGATTCAGCCCGGTCATGGCCGGCGTCGGATCATTGCCGATGGCGTTCTTCATCGTCTTGGCGTCGACCATCGCAGCGCAGTTGTCCACCAAGATCGGCCCCAAGCCGCTCATGGTCGCCGGCCCACTGGTGGCAGCGGTAGGACTGCTCATGCTGACCCAGATCGAGGTACACAGCTCCTACTGGACGCACGTGTTCCCCGGCCTCGCGATCTTCGGCTTCGGACTCGGCCTGCTGATGGTGCCGATGCAGAACCTCGCACTGATCGGCGTTCCCGACCACGACGCCGGCGCTGCCAGTGCCCTGGTCAACGCCACCCTGCAGATCGGCGGCGCGCTCGGCACCGCACTGTTCACCACGATCTACGCTTCGGCGAAGTCCGCCTTCAGTGCAGACAACGCAATGCCGACGCCGCCCGAAGGCATGCCCGTCGACATGTCGAACGCGACCATCCCGACCGGCGACCAATTGGCACTACTCCCCCAGCCGGTGCAGGACTTCGTCGCCTCGATGACGGACTACTTCTTCGGCGCCGAGGTATCCGGATACTCTGCCGCATTCGGTTGGGCGGCGATCCTGTTGGCGATCATCGCACCGGTCGTGCTGGTTCTGGTCCGCGCCAAGAAGGGTGATCTGCCCGCCGAGGGTGCAGTCCACATGGGGTAGACCCCTGTGCGCCTTTATTAACCGCCCGCGGTTAATAAAGGCGCACAGCAGGTTAGGCCTGCTTCAACACCTCAGCCACCGGAGTGCTGCTGCGGCCGATCAACTTCTGCAGGTCACCAGACTCGGTGTCCAACGCTCCCTTGGCAATTGCAGCATCGGAATCCGCGAGAATCTCTGCGACCGGGGCAGGCAGGCCGACGCTCTCGAGAATCCCCTTGTATGCGTCCTCGCTCACGAACTGGTACGCGACAGGCTTGCCGGCAAACTCGCTGATCTTCTCGGCCAATTCGGCGTAGGTGAGCCTCTCGTCACCGCCCAACTCGTACACTGCGCCTTCGTGGCCATCGGTGGTCGCGACTACTGCTGCGGCGTCGGCGTAATCCGCACGCGCCGCAGCCGCGATCTTGCCTTCCGCTCCCGCACCGACCAGTGCGCCGCGTTCGATCACACCGGCCAGGTCGTTGGTGAAGTTCTCCCAGTACCAACCGTTGCGCAGCAGCGCGAACGGAATACCGCTCCGAGTGAGCACGTCCTCGGTCGCCTTGTGCTCGGCAGCAAGCTTCATCGGCGTGTCCTGAGCATTCAAGATGCTCGTGTAGGCGATGAATCCGACGCCGGCAGCCTTCGCCGCGTCGATGATGTTGGTGTGTTGCGCGAGCCGTGACCCCACTTCACTTCCCGAGATCAGCACCAGCTTGTCGACGCCCGCCAATGCGGTTTCCAATGCCGAGGCATCGGCGTAGTCCGCTTGGCGTACAACTACTCCGCGCGCCGCGAGGCTTTCCGCCTTCTGCGGATTGCGGACCACCGCGACGATGTCGGATGCGGCGGTACCCCGCTCGATCAGCGACTCGACAACAAGTTGTCCGAGGTTTCCGGTTGCGCCGGTGACTGCGATGCTCATGCGAACTCCCGATCCAGGTTGAAATGCAAATGCGTTCTGCAACCATCATGCACTTATTTTTCGTAAGTGCAACACTTTGAGTTAGCGCTATGGGATCGTGCAGTAGTAACCTGCGTACATGACCAGCACCGACTCACCTTCATGTGCTGCCCGGACTCCTGATCCGAATGCCGACGTCGTGGACCCCACGCTCGAGGCTGACGTCTTCGCTCGCGGATGCAACTCTCGGGCTGCATTGCAGAATGCAACCGGACGCTGGGGCGCACTCGCGCTGGCGGCATTGAACGAGGGCCCGTACCGGTTCAGTGCCCTGCGCCGACGCGTCGACGGAGTCAGCGAGCGCATGCTCTCGCAGACCCTGCAAACACTCGAGCGGGATGGCCTCGTGCACCGTGAGGTACTCGAAACCATCCCACCCAAAGTGGAATACAGCCTGACCGAACTCGGCGCCGACGTCGCCGCCAAGATCACGGCCCTGATCGAACTACTCGAATCGCAGGTGCC
This sequence comes from Rhodococcus sp. NPDC060176, assembly GCF_042728675.1. Taxonomy (NCBI): domain Bacteria; kingdom Bacillati; phylum Actinomycetota; class Actinomycetes; order Mycobacteriales; family Nocardiaceae; genus Rhodococcus; species Rhodococcus sp. NPDC060176. Next base: position 121,462 of record NZ_JBHWYS010000005.1, on the reverse strand, counting down.
GAAAATCGTTGCGTCACAAGCGTCGTACGACGCCCGGAATCAGCTCAACTTGTCCGAGAGCTGAGCGATGAACTCGTCGAATGCGTAGGGAACGCTCAGCACCGTCGGAGCGGACGTAGCCATCGCGTAGTCCATTCCGACCAGACGAACCAGACGGCCGTTCGACACCGAGGTCATGTTCGCGAACGGACCGAAGGACATGAGCTTGTCCAGGTTGGTGCCGTCGGCGTCGACGAGAATGAAGACGTCGGCGTCGAGTGTGTCGATCGATTCCATGCCCACGGACACCGAACTGTCGCCGGAAGTGCACACTGCGTCGACACCGGGCGAGGTCTTCACCCCGAGCTGGCCGAGAAGACGGATCCGCGGGTCGGTGCCGCAGAAGACGATCAGGCCCTCGTCGGTCCGCATTGCATACGTGGCGGTCTTGCCCTGGAACTGCGGGTGATCAGCGGCCTGCTTCTCGAAGTACGCCCCGGTCTCGTCGATCAGCGTCTGAGCCTGCGCCGGCTGTCCGAGCGCTGCGCCGATCATGCTCATCTGCTTGTCCCACGCCGTATCCCACGGCTGGTCGGGGAACGCGACGGTCGGCGCGATGTCACTGAGGCGCTTGTACTCGCCCTCGTCGATGCCGGAGTAGACGGCGAGGATCACGTCGGGATCGAGCCCGAGGATCTGCTCGAACGGGATATCGGGATTGGTCGTCATGAGAACAGGCTTGGCACCGTTCAGACGCGAAGCGTCCCAGGGCAGGATGTTGTTCTCGATGCCGTCGCCGGAGAAGCTCTCCATGGCGACCGGAACCTTGTTCAGGGCGATCACCGAATCCTGGCCACTCCATCCGATGGTCACGATGCGCATAGGCTCCGCGTCGATCGTCGTCGAACCGTAGGCGTGGTCGACGGTCACGGGGAACGCCCCCGCCTCGGCGGCACCCGAAGCTTCGGCGTCCGATCCGGAGTCACCTGAGGTTCCACAGGCGGAGAGCGTCAGCGCGACGCAAGCCGCGAGCAGTACGGAACGAGTTTTCATGAGTGGTCCTTCGAAAGCCGGATGGTCGACTCGGGACGCTAATGCGTTGCGCGCCTACACCCCGACTCGAAGGCCTCAGATGGCGCTTTCGCAACACAACTCGACACAAAAGACGAAAAACCCCGTGTGCCTTTCCGGTAGTGCGAACTACCGAAAAGGCGCACGGGGCCGAAGGCCCTGCCGTCAGAAGTTGATCATGTGGCCTGCGAGGCCGTGGATCGCTTCCTGCAGTGCCTCACTGAGTGTGGGGTGGGTGTGGACGTTGCGTGCCAACTCGTTGACCGTGAGGTCCCACTTCTGGGCCAAGGTCAGCTCGGGCAGCAGTTCCGACACGTCCGGTCCGATGAGGTGCCCGCCGAGCAGTTCGCCGTACTTCTTGTCGGCGATCAGCTTGACGAAACCGGTCGGGTCACCGAGACCGTGTGCCTTGCCGTTGGCGGCGAACGGGAAGTTCGCGACCTTGACGTCGTAGCCCTCGGCCTTGGCCTGCTCCTCGGTCAACCCGAACGAGGCGACCTGCGGCTGGCAGAACGTCGCACGCGGCATCATGCGGTAGTCACCGAGTGTCTGCGTCTCGGCGCCGCCGATGGTCTCGGCAGCGACGACAGCCTGAGCTTCCGCGACGTGCGCGAGCTGCAGCTTGGCGGTGACGTCACCGATCGCGAAGATGTGCGGGACGTTGGTGCGCATGTAGTCGTCGATCGCGATGGCGCCGCGATCGGTCAACGCGACACCGGTGTTCTCGAGACCGAAGCCCTCCACGCGCGGTGCGAAGCCGACGGACTGCAGAACCTTGTCGACGACGACGGTCTCGATCTCGCCGGACTTGTTGTCCTTGATGGAGACGGTGACCTTGCTGCCGTCGTCGCTGATGGACTGCACAGCGGCACCGGTCTTGATGGTGACGCCGAGCTTCTTGTACTGCTTGGCGATTTCCTTCGAGACGTCGGCGTCCTCGTTGGGCAGTGCCCGATCGAGGAACTCGACGATCGTGACGTCGACGCCGTAGTTCTTGAGGACGTAACCGAACTCCATGCCGATCGCGCCGGCACCGACGATGAGGATCGAACCCGGAAGGTCACGGGTGAGGATCTGCTCTTCGTAGGTCACGACGTTCTCGCTCAGCGAGGTGCCGGGCAGCAGCTTGGTGTACGAACCGGTCGCGATGATCGCGTTGTCGAACGTGATCGTCTCGGTGCCACCCTTGCTCAGCTCCACGCTGATGGTGTTGGCGTCGACGAACGTGCCCTTGCCGTCGTACTCCGGGATCTTGTTCTTCTTCATCAAGAAGTGAATGCCCTTGACTCGCCCGTCCGCGACCTTGCGGCTGCGATCGAAAGCGGAGCCGAAATCGAAGGACACGTCTCCGGACATGCCGAACGTCTTCGCTTCTTTCGTGAAGATATGCGCGAGTTCGGCGTTACGGAGAAGCGCCTTGGACGGAATGCAGCCGACATTCAGGCATACACCGCCCCAGTACTTCTGCTCGATGATGGCGGTGCTCAGGCCCAGTTGTGCCGCGCGGATAGCAGCGACGTACCCACCGGGGCCGGCTCCGAGGACAACGACGTCATAGTGTGAGGTCACGATTCACCAGGGTAGTCCTGCATCGTTTCGCTGTCCCCAGATGGTCGCATTACCCGTCGGTAGCCCACACTTCTCGGGCAACTCGGGCGAAATTTCCGCCGTACACGGCCTCGATCGACGGCTCGTCGAAGCCCCGCTCACGCAATACCTGATCAAGTGTCAGCACGTCCTCCGGAGGAGTCCACTGCAGTGGCCCCCACGCGGTGTACGCCTCGGAGAACGACGACGGGTTCTGCTCGATCTCTTCGCGGAAGTCGTCGGCGTCGAAGGAGAAGTCGGAGCCGATCCCGACATGATCGATGCCGACGAGTCCCACAGCCTCTTCGATGTGGTCGGCCATCGCGGACAGCCGAGCCTGGTCGTCATCCGGTCCGTTGACGCCGAGGAAAATGCCGACGCCGTTGATCCCGATGACGCCGCCGGTCTCCGCACACGCTCTGGCCTGATCGTCGGTGATGTTGCGCGGATGCTCCCACAACCTTCGGAGGTTCGAGTGGCTGTAGATCATTGCTCGCTGGGTGATAGCTGAGATGTCCAAACCTGTCTGCACCGAACAGTGAGAGCCGTCGACCGTCATTCCGACGCGATTCATCTCGGCAACCAGGTCACGGCCGTATCCACTCAACCCCGTGTCCGCCAGGTCCAAGCAGCCGCAGCCGGCAGCGTTCATGTAGTTATACGTCGGCAACATCGAGCGGACTCCGAGGTCGTAGAAGTACGAGACGTTGGCCAGGTCTCCCTCCAGCGGATTCGAGTCCTCCAGGTCAAAGGCCAGGGCGATTCCGCCGGACTCCTGAATCTCGAGGACGCCGTCGACGGTGAAGACAGGGGTTATCTCCGGGAACTCGACCCGCGCCTGCCACGCGAAACTCTTGGCGATTGCCGTCGAGTCCGCGCGAGTCTGCGGCGAGTAACCGACGTTCACCGAAACGTAACTCCCCGCTGGGCGCTGATATCGGAGAAGATCTTCGACAGACGCGTTCGACTGCAGAGGTAGGCAACAATGTTGTTCCCATAGTGGATATGTCCGGTTCACTCACTAATCCCGTCGATGATCAGGGAAATTCACCTGAAACTGGTCGTACGTTCAGCAAATCTCTGGTTCACTGGCGGATAACGCACCGATGCGGTAGAACTTACAAGACTCACACGCCCTGTACCTATCGACAGAGCATGTACCCAGCATGAATTCCCGTACGGGAACAGCAACAAAGGACCGTTCACTCCTGGGCGGATTCGAAGGAATTTTAGGTGGAGGTTTCTGAACGTATGCGTGCTCGCACTTTCAAGCGTGGCCGTCTGGTCGCCGCTGTAGCCGCAGTATCCGTGCTGCCGATGCTGATCAGCCCTGCAGTGTCGTCCGCAGGCGGAGATCCGTCGACCACCACGGCAACTGTTGCCAAGGCAAACACAACGGGTTCCAAGCTCTCGAGCCGCACGGACAACGGGCGCATCGCCACCATCAAGGTGTACTCCCCTTCCATGGGACGCGATATTCCGCTCGAGGTCATCCTCCCGGCAGACGGCAGCGAACCCCGCCCGACCCTCTACCTGCTCAACGGTGCAGGCGGCGGCGAAGACCGGGCGACGTGGCAGCGTCAGACCGACGTCAACGAGTTCTTCGCTGACAAGAACGTCAACGTCGTCACCCCGCTCGAAGGTGCATTCAGCTACTACACCGACTGGGTGAACGACGACCCGTCCCTCGGCCGTCAGAAGTGGCAGACGTTCCTGACCCAGGAACTCCCGCCCGTCATCGACGCCGAGTTCAACACCAACGGCGTCCAGTCGATCTCCGCGATCTCGATGACCGCGACCTCGGTCCTCAACCTCGCCATCGCAGCTCCGGGCCTCTACAAGGGCGTCGGTGCATACAGCGGATGCGCCGAGACCAGCACACCGGTCGGCCAGTCCTCCATCGAACTGGTTGTGGGCATGCGCGGCGACGCTGACGTGACCAACATGTGGGGCCCCCTCGACGGCCAGGGCTGGATCGACAACGACCCCGTCGTCAACGCCGAGAAGCTCCGCGGCACCGAACTCTTCATCTCCACCGGCTCCGGACTCCCCGGCCCGCACGACACCCTGAACAACGAGGCGATCAACGGACAGGTCGGCACACTCGCCAACCAGGTGATCGTCGGCGGCATCATCGAGGCAGCAGTCAACTACTGCACCCACAACCTCGCCTACCGCCTCAACGATCTCAAGATCCCGGCCACCTTCGACTTCAAGCCGACCGGCACCCACTCGTGGGGCTACTGGGAAGACGATCTCCACAACTCCTGGCCGATGCTCGCTCGCTCGATGGGCATCTGACCCAAATCGTTTCAGCTCGACCCCGCTCCCCGCACTTCCGGGAGCGGGGTCGAGTTCTTTTCAGGGCCAGTTCGAGGGTTAATTCGAGGGTTATTTCGGGGGCCAATTCAATTGTCAGGCAAGCAAATCGCGTCACTTTCTGCGCCCGCTCTGCTTTACTGACACATAACAAAAGTGAACCTGTTCCAGTAAGGGCTCACAGGCACTTCGATCCGCTCCGGATCCGAAGACATTCAGGTGGAGGATCCGAACGTATGCGTGCTCGAATTTTCAAGCGTGGCAGTGTGATCGCAGCTCTCGCAGTGGCCACGGTGCTGCCGATGCTGGTCAGTCCGGCGACGGCATCTGCGGGCGGTGACACGTCCGGATCGCACGTCGTGAGCAACACCAAGACCGGCGACCGCAAGGTCACCATCTCGGTCTTCTCCCCGGCGATGGATCGCAACATCCCGCTCGAGGTCATCCTCCCAGCGGATGGCAGCGAACCCCGCCCGACGCTCTACCTGCTCAACGGTGCAGGCGGCGGCGAGGACTCGGCGACCTGGCAACGCAAGACCGACGTCATGAACTTCTTCCAGGACAAGAACGTCAACGTCGTGACTCCACTCGAAGGCGCATTCAGCTACTACACCGACTGGGTGAACGACGATCCGGTTCTCGGTCATCAGAAGTGGCAGACGTTCCTGACCCAGGAACTCCCGCCCGTCATCGACGCCGAGTTCAACACCAACAAGGTCCAGTCGATCTCCGCCATCTCCATGACCGCGACCTCGGTCCTCAACCTCGCCATCGCAGCTCCCGGCCTCTACAAGGGCGTCGGCGCGTACAGCGGATGCGCCGAGACCAGTACTCCCGTCGGTCAGAGTGCGATCGAACTTGTCACAGGTACCCGCGGTGGAGCCGACATCACCAACATGTGGGGCCCGCTCGACGGACAGGGCTGGAAGGACAACGATCCGGTCCTCAACGCCGAGAAGCTCCGCGGCACCGAGCTCTACGTCTCCACCGGCTCGGGACTCCCCGGCCCACACGACACTCTCGCCAATCCCGCGATCAACGGTCAGGTCGGTGCGCTCGCCAACCAGGCGATCGTCGGCGGCATCATCGAAGCAGCAGTCAACTACTGCACCCACAACCTCGCCTACCGTCTCAACGACCTGAAGATCCCGGCCACCTTCGACTTCAAGCCGACCGGCACCCACTCGTGGGGCTACTGGCAGGACGATCTCCACAACTCCTGGCCGATGCTCGCTCGCTCCCTGGGCGTCTGACCCGATTCGTTCTCACTCGACCCCGCTCCAGTGTTTCGGGAGCGGGGTCGAGTGCTGTCGGGAGCGAGCAGTAAGAATGGACGTATGACTTCCGATCAGCAGCCCACCACCGGCGACGACCCCTACCTCTGGCTCGAAGACGTGACCGGTGAGTCTGCACTCGATTGGGTCCGTCAGCACAATGCCGTGACCGAGGAGCAGCTCACCGAGAACGAGCGCTTCGATCGACTCCAGAGCGACGTGCGCGAGATCCTCGATACCGACGCGCGAATCCCCTACGTCCGCCGTCGAGGTGAGTTCCTCTACAACTTCTGGCGCGACAGCACCCACGTTCGCGGATTGTGGCGACGCACGACGTTCGATCAGTACGTCACCGACGACCCGGAATGGGACGTCCTGGTCGACCTCGACGCCCTGGCCGAGGCCGAGGGCGAGAACTGGGTCTGGAAGGGCACGCAACTTCTACGGCCACACCGCAACCGTGCATTGATCAGCCTCTCCCGCGGTGGGGCAGACGCGGCGGTCGTTCGCGAGTTCGACATCGACAAGCGCGAGTTCCTCGCTCCCGAGGGCGAGAATCCCGGCTTCTACCTTCCCGAGGCCAAGACCGACATCGACTGGATCGACATCGATACCGTCTACGTCGGAACGGATATCGGCCCGGGGTCGCTCACCGATTCCGGATATCCCCGTCTGGCCCAGCGGTGGAAGCGCGGCACTCCCCTCTCCAGCGCCGAGACCGTCTACGAGGGCCAGGCCACGGACGTGGCCATCTCGGCTTCGCACGATCCGACGCCCGGGTTCGAACGGGACTTCGTCACTCGCTCGGTCGATTTCTACAACTCTCAGCATTTCGAAGTTCGCCCCGACGGTGAACTGGTGCTCGTGGACGTCCCCGAGGACGCCGGGATCTCGATTCACCACGAGTGGTTGTTGATCCGCACCAAGTCCGTGTGGGCCGTCGAGGACACCGAATATCCGACCGGCGCACTGCTTGCCATCCGTTACGACGATTTCCTTGCCGGCTCACGAGCACTGACATCGATCTTCGAACCCGACGCACATTCCTCGCTCGAGCACTACACCTGGACACGCGATCATCTGATTCTGGTGGTCCTGACCGACGTGCGCACGACGCTGCGAATCCTGACGCCGGGCGAAAACGGCTGGGAGGATCGACCTTTCGAAGGGCTTCCAGAACTGACCAGTATCGAAATTCTCGACACCGACCCCGATGTCAGCAATGAATACTTCGTCAACTCGAGCGGATACACCTCCCCTGCAACTCTTTTGCACGGCGTGATCGGCGAAACCGAACCCACTGCCCTCAAGCAGGCTCCCGCGTTCTTCGACGCCGAGGGCATCACCACGGAGCAGTTCTTCGCCACCTCTGCCGATGGCACCCAAGTTCCGTACTTCGTGGTGCGTAGTCCGCGTAGCGAGCCAGGCCCTACCCTGCTCTACGGGTACGGCGGATTCGAGATCTCGCTGACACCGTCGTACAGCGGTTCTCTGGGCCGTGCCTGGCTGACGCAGGGCGGCACCTATGTGGTTGCGAACATTCGTGGTGGCGGCGAGTACGGACCCGGTTGGCACACACAGGTTCTCAAGGCCGGTCGCCACAAGGTGCACGAAGACTTCGCTGCCGTCGCGAGAGACCTCGTCGATCGCGGAATCACGACCCCGGAACTTCTGGCAGCTCAGGGCGGAAGCAACGGCGGCCTGCTGATGGGCATCATGCTGACCAAGTACCCCGAACTCTTCGGCGCCATCGTCTGCCAGGTCCCGCTGCTGGACATGCGCCGATTCCATCTCCTGCTGGCCGGCGCGTCCTGGATGGCCGAATACGGTGACCCCGATGTCCCGGAGGAGTGGGCATTCATCTCGGAGTACTCGCCGTATCAGAACATCGACGCCGCCGCGTCGTACCCACCGATCCTGATCGCGACGTCCACCCGCGACGACCGCGTCCACCCCGCGCATGCCCGCAAGATGGCCGCACGGCTGGAAGAGCTGGGCAAGCCGGTGCTGTATTTCGAGAACATCGAGGGTGGCCACGGCGGCGCCGCGGACAATGCTCAGCTGGCCTTCAAGACTGCGCTGACCTACGAGTTCCTCTGGCAGAAACTCGGCTGATCTTTCAGCGGTCGCGCAACCACGCGACGACGCGCTCGCTCACAGCGGTGGGATTGCGTATCCAACCGTTGTGACCGAGTGGTTCGTCGATGTGCGTCATCGTCACTTGGGCCCCGGAGAGCTTGTCCACCAGGTTCTTTGCCGACCGGCGTGGAGCGAGATCGTCCCCTTCGATCGTGATCGACAGAACCGGCAAGGTCAGGCGAGCGATCCGCTCCTCGTAGTCGATATCCGCACCGACGGGTTCCATGCGACCGGTCCTGGCGAACCGGGCCCAATCGGTGATCAGTACCTTCGACTGTCGACCGAAGCCGCCCACGTTGACCCGGTCTCCCGGCCAGAAACCAGCGATGTTGGCCGTCACCGACATCGCGGACGCACCCAGATAGAGTCCGGGCGCACGGATTCCGGGGAATCCGCGGTGATACGGCGATCCGGACGCAACCAGGATCAAACCGCCGAGCCGGCCCCGAATCCTCGACGCGTACATGACCCCGATCTGGCCGCCCATGCTGTGCCCCATCAGAAATGGTGTGCTGGCCGGAAACCGCTCGCGCACCACCTCGAACGTCGCCGGACAATCGATCGAGACCAGTTCCTGATATCCGAAAGCACTCGACGCGCTCGGGCGCGGTTTGCTGTCACCTTGGCCGCGCAGTTCACCGATGGCCGCATTGAAGCCGGCTTCGACCAGGGCCTGCGCCACCGGATCGTAGAACCCGGCGGGAACTCCGAGCCCTGGCAACATCACCACCACGGGTGCGTCGTCGTTCGGTCCGGGAAACAGACGGATCGGGGTCACGGTGCCGTCGGGGAGTTGGATCGGTACGGTCTCCATTCAACTCACACTAACCACCCACGCCGCGGATGGGCAGAGCACACGCGCCGACTATTCGAGGCTGCCCACGATCAGCGGATCCGGAGTACCCACGATCTCGTAATCCTTGTTGTCGTAATCGAACTGACTGAGCACGTGACGCATCGCGTTTATCCGCGCGCGTTTCTTGTCGTTGCTCTTGATGACGGTCCACGGAGCGGTAGCGGTATCGGTGAACCGGATCATCTCTTCCTTCGCCGCCGTGTACGCATCCCACTTGTCCAGAGAAGCGATGTCCATCGGCGAAAGCTTCCACTGCCGCACCGGATCGACCTGTCTGATCGCGAACCGCGTGCGCTGCTCCAGCGGTGAAACCGAGAACCAGAACTTGATCAAGCTGATGCCGTCGTCGACGAGCATCTGCTCGAACAACGGCACCTGGCGCAGAAAACGCTCGTGCTCCTCGTCGGTGCAGAAGCCCATGACCCGCTCGACCCCGGCCCGGTTGTACCAAGACCGATCGAACATCACCAGTTCCCCGGCTGCGGGAAGGTGCTGCACATAGCGCTGGAAGTACCACTGCGTCGACTCGCGAGCCGACGGCTTCTCCAATGCGACGACGCGAGCGCCACGAGGATTGAGGTGCTCCATGAATCGTTTGATCGTTCCGCCCTTGCCGGCAGCGTCGCGTCCTTCGAACACGATGGCGTGCCGTGCGCCGGTTTCCTTCGACCAGTTCTGCAGCTTGAGGAGTTCGATCTGCAGCAGACGCTTGGACATTTCGTACTCGTCCCGAGGCATCCGTGCGTCGTACGGGTAGCCCTCCCGCCAGGTGTCGACCTCGAAACCGTCCGGCGACGTCAGCAGCACCGGATCATCGTCGTCGTTGTCGTCGACGGTGAAGGCGGCGGTGTCGGCCAGATCGACGGCGGTCGAGAGATCCGCGAAGGCGCTGAGGAACGGTCGGCGTTCTGCTAAATCGGTCACCGCCGACAAGTTAGTCTCCCGCAGCAACCGTTCGGTGACGCTGGGATGAACTACCGGGGTATGACACGGCGGCCTCAAAAGATCAGGGTGCAGATGGGGGTCGTCCCCGATGGTGCGCGGCGCCATCTCGCTTCAGAATTGAAGCATGACATTCGAAAGCAACACACCTCGCCCCTTCACCCGTTCCAACGACAAGAAAATGTTCGCCGGAGTGTGCGGCGGAATTGCAGATTACTTCGGCGCCGACGTAAATCTTGTCCGTCTACTCGCCGTTATCGCCGCTATTTGCACGGGCGGAACCGCGGCTTTGGTATATCTCGCCGCCTGGATGCTCATGCCGTTAGGTTGAGAATTCCGGCAATTGACATGGCGAGAATTACGCGCCGCCAAAAGGTATTTCGGGGCCTACGCGCCAACACGAGCAGGCCCCGAAATCAACAATCTACTTGGCGGCCTTCAACTCTCCACCGCTGAGCGCAGCGAGGGCCTCGAGACCCTTGACGGCCAGGCCACTGACGCTGCCCAACCCCTGACCGATGATCGCACCGACTGAGCCGGCAGCGTCCATGACAGATCCTTCAAGCATGACGTTCTCCTTTAGATGTTCAGTGGTTCACTTGGGACGAGCAAATGACGCCGATCAGAAAACTCAGGGAACGACAGGCGGCGCAAAGCTGAGGGTGTCGAGAGATCCGAAGATTCCACCGGCGGTGTCAGCCAGTGAACCGAAGAGGTTTGCACCGACATTGTCCAATCCGAGCAGCATTGTCAGCAAAGCCTGCATCGGTGCACCGTCCCCATTCGGACCACCGAGAATATCCATCAACGAACCCATGTTCAGCTCCTCGCGTAGGTGATTCTTTTTACCGTCGGTGACGATTATCGAACCAGTCCGGCGGTAGACACTCGACGTGTCGACAGTCACATTAATCCGCGAGATAACGACTCGACACCACTACGGACAATTACCTTAATTAGGACGAATTCGACAGAAATTTCCCGAACACAAATCGTCGATTCACCACAAGTTCCGACGCAAGTTGCTCTTTATCGTTCGACTACCTCACGATTTTGTTCAGAAACTGCCTGCAGAAGCGTCGTGAACCCCACCCGCAACAATTCGACATAGTGCTCGATATCCGGCATCGTCTCTCGCGAGACGATGACATTGAGCGTCAGAGAACCTCCACGCGCGGCAATGAGGAAGTGGCGCAGAATGTCTCCGTCGACCGGCGCCTGCCCGCCGAGAACTGCCACCGCCGGCGCACCTTCGAAAACATTGCCGTCGACCGATACCGGGACATTGCTGATCGTCGTGTTCTGAATGACCTTGTGCGAAGGGTCCAGCTTGTTGAGCCGACGCGAGAGACCGGTGAGTCTGAGCAGAGCCGCAGGCGAGGTTTCGATGCGTGTGCCGTAACGACGGACGGCTGGGTGCGCACTCCGCCCCTTTGCCATCAGCGCCGAATCCCTGATCAGTGTCAGCCGCTCGACCGGATCTTCGACGTCCGTGTGCAGATCGACCGTCAACAGCGCCAGTTGGTTGGCCGATTCCCATTCGGCTATCTGCCGCATCGATCGGGGAACCATCGCCGCCAACCCACTGGCCGACTTCTCGCCCTTCTCCGACAGGTAGGCGTCGAGAGCACCGGCGACGACGGTCAGGAAGATGTCGTTGACCGTCACGTCCGGAACGGCCGCTCGGATCGCTTTGATGTCTGCGCCGTCCAGCGTCAGGAAATCGATCGTGATGTCTCCACCCAGCACGCCGTTGAATCGGGTCGGTAGGCGGTCGGCCGAGTACGTAGGTAGCTCTCCGGCCTCTTCCGCCTCCCGAACCGTCTCGGCCGCAACCTTTGTCACGGACAGACCCCGGCCGAAACGGATCGCCTGGCCGGGCAGACCCACGACCGTGCGCCCGATCAAATCCAGCGACGAAAGCCCCGAACCGGCACGCTTCGTCTCCGGTTTCGGCGGACCGGAGAACAGAAGGTTGGTCAGATCGCGGATCGCCAGACCGTCACCGGCCCCGTGGTGGGTCTTGAGCATGATCAGCGTCAGATTGCCCGGCAGCTCGTCGATCCCGTGCACGCCGGTCATGACGTGCAACTCCCAGGGCGGCCGGGACAGGTCCATCGGCTCCCCGAGCGAGCGCCCGAGCAATTCACGAACCGGCGCCCACCCGGCAACAGGGGCACGATGGACGTGCACATGATCATCGACGTCGAAATCGGCCGGGACCCAATAGGGATAATCCAGATCCAGCGGAACTCGCTGGAGTCGACTCGTGAACAGTGGCCAGTACCCGAATCTTTCGGTGATCCACCGAACCGCGTCGTCGTGCGTCATCTCTGCGAGCGGATGGCCCGTCGTGTCGAAGAAGTAGGCGCAGACCATGTGGCTCAGATGTCCGCCGGACTCGTTGTAGACGAACTCCGCGTCTCGCGGTCCCATCTGAGATACCGCGGCTGGCAACGAGTTCCGAAAGATCATGCATGCCCCTCAATTCCGACGCTGAACGAATGTCCGAATTGTAGCGAGCTGACATGCAGATCCTCTGGGTTCTGCTCGGAATCGTTGGGTATCACCGGATCCAGCAATCAGAGAAGGCGCCTGCGATTCCGATCGATCAGGAGGCAACCTCTTGGTCAGGTGAATCCGCAGTCTGCATCGCGGCTGCCGCCGCCAAATCATCGAAACTTGCTCGCAGTAGTTCGATGTAACGGTGGAGATCGGGCATGGTCGCGGTATCCGCGATGACGTTGAGGGTCAGTCCCCCACCTGCTGCGGCGACCATGAAATGCCGTAGCCCGTCGCCGTCAACCGGGGGCTGGGTTGCCAGCACGGCTGCACCCGGTGCACCGTTCAATGTCAGCCCTTCAACGGAGAGCGGAATATTGCTCACCATTGTGTGCTGGTAGCGGGGACGAGTGACATCGTGGGAATTCCTACTTCGCGCAAAAGCAATGAATCTCAGCAGGAATGCCGGCGCCGTTTCGATCGCGGCGTCCACACGGCGAGTGGCAGGGTGGGAAGTACGTACCTTCTCCGAACGCGAGGATTGCGCGATGAGTGCCAATCGTTCCAGCGGCGCCGCAACGGACGTGTGCATATCGACTGACAAGGTCACCAGTTGATTGGCAGACTGCCACTCCTCGACCTTGCGCATCGAGCGAGGCACCATTGCCACCAAGGATCCCCCTGGCGGCTCACCATTTTCTGTCAGATACCGCGACAGCGCACCACCGACGATCGCCAGGAGAACATCGTTGACAGTGGCGCCTGGAACCGCGTGTTTGACCCCACCGATTACGGCACCTGGAAGGGTTAATTGCTGCAGCGTTCCCGATCCGCTGACTTTGCCGTTGAACCTGGTAGCCGGACGTTCGTTGAGGCTCTCGACCCATTCACCGGCCGATTGGGCCGCGTTCGCACTTCGTTGAGCAGCGCGATTCCCTGGAACGCTCCGGGCGAATCTGAACATCTGGCTGGGAATGCTCGCCAACGATTCGAGGAGTACACGCACCTTCAATAGTCGAGGTACTGGAACGTGTCGGGCGGCTCGCTCTTCGCCCGAGAAGATGGATTCCCCCAACATCCGGATTGCTATCCCATCCGCTGCGCTGTGGTGGGACTTGAGCACTACGGCGGTCAGCCTCCCGTCCAGATCGTCGAGACCTTCGATTCCGTTGAAGAAGTGCAACTCCCATGGCGGACGGGTCAAGTCCATCCGGGAAGTCATCAAAGCACTCAAAGGCTTCTCGAGTGACGCCCAACCAGGCTCCGCAAGGTCTGTGACGTGTACGTGGTCACGGATGTCGAAGTCATTGACTGGCATCCAGTACGGATGATCGAGTCCGAGCGGGATACGACCTACCTTGTGGGTGAACATGCGATGGTGGCCGAGCCGTGCGGTCACCCATTCGACTGCTTGCTCGCGCGAGAACTCCGACTCAGGGCGCTGAGAAGTATCGAAGAAATACACCCCTATCAAATGCCCCAGATGGCCGTCCGCCTCGTTGTAGATGAAATCGGCATCACGCGGGCTCAACCGCGCCAACTGCACCGCAAATTTGCTGGCCAATCGCATCGACACTACCTCGTCTCACTGCATCGGTAATCGTGACCGGAACTCGAAACCGAATGATCCCCGAGGCCTACGTCAGCCTCGGGGATCATTCGGACTCGGTGGCGTATTCCAATTCAGACTCCACCAAGAATTTCCTACTTCGGATTCTGAAGCATCTTGCTTCCGGCGGAGGTGAGGCCCGCTGTGTCGATAACCCATTGCACGATCGAAGTCAGGTATCTTTCAAGCATTGTGCATTTCCTTTCATCACACTGGGAAGGACGAAAGCGCGTTCAGGTATTTCCCGATCGTGCCCACGAGATCAACCGACCCGAAACTGACGAGATCGGACAGGTACGTCAATGATCCGTTCAACATTTCTTTCTCCTCTTCGGATTAGGTGCCGGCTATGGAGCCGAGGCCGGATTGGATCGATCCGGCTGACGCAGCGGATCCTGTGACACCCAGTTCAATGAAAGAAGAGATAGCTGCGAAAACTCCCTCGATAATTCCCTTGAGAGCCGCCAAAGGCAACTGGACCGAGTTCGCGTCAATACTGCCGACCGCGTCGATCAAACTTGCTGTATCCACTGTACTTCCACACTCCTTGGAATTCGTTCGTTCGGGTTTTGAAAAGAAAAACAGCGGAGTCCATCAGATCTGCGTGGCCGTTATCCAAACACGCGGGTCTTGACGATTCCGAATTACGGCAGAGGGGGAACCTGCCACCCCAGGTCGATCGACGACATTATCGGCGCGAAAATGATGCCCGCAATGACCGACTTGATCAACCCTCCCATTTCGCCTTCGAGCACATCAGCGACCGATCCCAAACTACCCATCATTCACTCCCACTGTCAGAAAGATCCTCGGAAATTGAAACTATCGATCAGCTGAGTTCGATAGCGGATACCAACGAGCCTGTGCCGGCCTCTACGCCCGGCAGCATCGACCCGCTCCATGTGTTGCCCAGCAGATCGGTGAACAATTGCGCAGTCGCCTGGAGGAACATGACGATCATACTGATTCCCACCCTTTCGTAGGTCTTGGATTACTCATAGGACGTTTACATCGGACCGCTTGCAGTAGCCCACAAAGAACTGGTCCGAGCAGCAAAGAGAAAGATTTTGCAAACCAGGTAACCGATATTCTTCGGGGCGTACGCGCCCTTTCCGCGGCTGTGGGGTGACATCAAGGTAGTGCAGAAGAGCCCGATTTGGGGAACTTTCGGCTAAACATTTTGAAGCTTTCTGAAACCTGTTCCATTTTTGCAGGTCGCGGGCCCGAGTCGGCCACAATTTCTACTGAAATCCATCAACACACCGCACTCAATAGCTTCGGCAACGCGGCACCACACACTGCAACGTATCTGCCGACGAGTGCAATCGATCTGCCCACCAATACTTTTCGACGGCAACGCACTGCAGTCGACGCAGAGCAAAAGTACTAGTACTCGAGGAGGTACCCCTCCCGAAATACCGCCGAAAGTGCTAGCGCCCGTGTAGATCTCACAAGGAACAGATATGAACGTGCCCATGCGTCCGATCACCCCTGGGCATGCAGACCCTCCCAGCCAAATTGCCCTAGGGCGCGCTCCCACCTCACCTGAGAGCCGGAAGCGCCACATCGGTTGCGCGCACCCGATATTCAACTTCCTCCACAATATGGTTACCTTCATCCAGAAATTGAATGAAGGTAACCATTTCATTGGTATGTACTAATACTGTCGATCACCAATCTTCGTTCAGGGGTGCAGGTCCCCACCCAAATCGTTGGTTGCCAACACACTTCCGATATCGGAGTCGGAGCGAGCACTGACATCAGTAGCGAGACACATTGTCGCGGCTTTTTGCTCGAAACCAAGGAAAGTTGCGACCGACGTGAAGGTCAGGAAGTTCTTCGAATTGGCATACTTTCCTGCATCGCCATCACGGTTGATCTCCAGGTACAGATCGGCATCGTCAGTCTGATTGATCGTGATCCCGGGCTGAACGAAAGACGTTGTCGCTCCCGCTACCGCAGGCACGGTGATTCCACTCAAGAGCAGATAGGACCCCGTCGCGCTGGGCGCGAGGGTAGCGTCAACACGAGTGACGGCGGGCGTCCCTGTGTAGCCGCTTCCTGCAGTACCCACCGCGGCCGACACAAACTTGGACGTGTCGGTGATCTTGTACACCATTCGCACATTTTCAAGTCGCTTCATGGCAAAGGGGGTGGAGTTGTTGAAAATCTGCGTGCCTGGCTGCACATGAAAAGTGTTTGCCGTGGGATGCGTGACATTTTCAGTGAACGCGACCAAACTCTGGTGAACATTCGCAATTCCGGACGCTACCGGATCACCCATGCACGCCATGTTATCCGTGGTGGCAACCGTGTGAGCCGATGCGGGCGAAACTGCAGCAAGCACCAGCCCTATCGCAGCTGCGGGTATTGCGACGCTGGTAGCAATTTGACGAACAGCTGAATGACGCATCTTCTTCATCGTTCCTTCATCTCTCTCGAATTTAATTCCAGATTTCATCATGAAGTAATCCCCAATAAAAGGGATAGACGGATGAAGCAGTTGAAGGTATCAGGATATCTTCAACTACCGAAAGCATGCTTCACTCTCTCCGCAGCACACAATCACTGCTATCGAGAAGCGAGCATGTGCATCAAACATTCGAAGAAACTGAATCAGAACCGCGCG
Organism: Rhodococcus sp. NPDC060176; assembly: GCF_042728675.1. Classification (NCBI taxonomy): domain Bacteria; kingdom Bacillati; phylum Actinomycetota; class Actinomycetes; order Mycobacteriales; family Nocardiaceae; genus Rhodococcus; species Rhodococcus sp. NPDC060176. The sequence goes on along the minus strand of NZ_JBHWYS010000005.1, from coordinate 104,555 downwards.
CACCGGCCTGTTCGAATTTTGACGCCCGATCCGCGTTGCCCGAAGCGTCGACTCTGGGGGCTATGCGGCATTTGCGAGCGTAGACCATACTTCTGAAACGTGTACCAGTTTTCCTGGAGCAGCTCTGAACTCCCGAATTCTCGACAACATTAGCGAAAGCAAGGGTATCCGATTAGCTAGACTTAAGTAGCAAGAAAATTCGCCGTCAAGGCCCAAAATATCCTACAAAAGTACGAACCTGAGGGCATTTATCGTGGCCTTACTACTTTTGTACGAACTTGAAATTGATCCGGAATCGGTGGACAGCCAAACAGCGCAATCGCGTCGCAGTAGTCGACAAAATGCCCGCATTCATCTCCAGACAAGCAAAAGCCCGGCCCACCAAACGGTGGGCCGGGCTCTAGGAGCTAGGTGGAGATGGACTCAGAAGTCCATGCCGCCCATGCCGCCGGTCGGATCGCCTGCGGGCGCTCCGGCCTTCTCGGGCTTGTCAGCGACAACGGCTTCGGTCGTCAGGAACAGAGCCGCGATGGACGCTGCGTTCTGCAGTGCCGAGCGGGTGACCTTGACCGGGTCGTTGATGCCTGCAGCGAGCAGGTCGCCGTACTCGTTGGTCGCAGCGTTGAGGCCGTGACCTGCGGGCAGGTTGGAGACCTTGTCCGCAACAACGCCGGGCTCGAGGCCTGCGTTGAATGCGATCTGCTTGAGCGGAGCGGACAGTGCAACGCGAACGATGTTCGCGCCGGTTGCCTCGTCACCTTCGAGCTTGAGGTCGTCCAGTGCGGGAGCTGCCTGGAGAAGTGCAACGCCACCGCCGGCGACGATGCCCTCTTCGACAGCTGCCTTTGCGTTACGCACTGCATCTTCGATGCGGTGCTTGCGCTCCTTGAGCTCGACCTCGGTAGCAGCGCCGGCCTTGATGACTGCAACGCCGCCGGCCAGCTTGGCCAGACGTTCCTGCAGCTTCTCACGGTCGTAATCCGAGTCGCTGTTCTCGATCTCGGCGCGGATCTGGCTGACACGACCGGCGATTGCGTCGGCGTCGCCGGCACCCTCGACGATGGTGGTCTCGTCCTTGGTGATGACGACCTTGCGTGCCTGGCCGAGGAGCTCGAGGCCTGCGGTCTCCAAGGAGAGTCCGACCTCTTCGCTGATGACCTCGCCACCGGTGAGGATGGCGATGTCGGCGAGCTGAGCCTTACGACGGTCACCGAAGCCGGGAGCCTTGACGGCAACAGACTTGAAGGTGCCACGGATCTTGTTGACCACGAGGGTGGAGAGAGCTTCGCCCTCGACGTCCTCGGCGATGATCAGGAGCGGCTTGCCGGACTGGATGACCTTCTCCAGCAGGGGCAGCAGGTCCTTGACCGTGGAGATCTTGGAGCTGACGAGCAGGATGTACGCGTCTTCGAGGACGGCTTCCTGACGCTCTGCATCGGTGGCGAAGTACGCCGAGATGTAGCCCTTGTCGAAGCGCATGCCCTCGGTGAGCTCGAGCTGCAGGCCGAAGGTGTTGGACTCCTCGACCGTGATGACGCCTTCCTTGCCGACCTTGTCCATAGCCTCGGCGATGAGCTCACCGATGGACGGGTCGCCGGCGGAAATACCGGCGGTAGCAGCGATCTGCTCCTTGGTGTCGATCTCCTTGGCGGTCTCGAGCAGGCGAGCTGTGACAGCCTCGACAGCCTTCTCGATGCCGCGCTTGAGGCCGAGCGGGTTCGCGCCGGCTGCGACGTTGCGCAGGCCTTCACGGACCAGAGCCTGTGCGAGAACGGTAGCGGTGGTGGTGCCGTCGCCAGCGACGTCGTCAGTCTTCTTGGCGACCTCCTTGACGAGCTCGGCGCCGATCTTCTCGTACGGGTCGTCGAGTTCGATCTCCTTGGCGATGGAAACACCATCGTTGGTGATCGTGGGGGCGCCCCACTTCTTTTCGAGAACGACGTTGCGACCCTTGGGGCCCAACGTCACCTTGACAGCGTCGGCGAGGGCGTTGAGGCCTCGCTCGAGGCCACGACGTGCCTCTTCGTCGAACGCGATGATCTTTGCCATTGCGAAGTGATCCTCCGGATAGGGGGTGACACACAAGGTGACCGCTCGTCGGGTCACCTCATCGGCACAAGGCGACCGTTTGACCAGTCACCTCATTACACGGGCGACCGATTTGCCTGGTCACCCATCTACGCCTGTGGTCTAGTCAGTGCCCGCGACGGACGACCGGGGGTGTCTATGGTTCCCGGTCTCACTGCCTCGACCTGGCACTCACGGTTCGCGAGTGCCAACTGCATTTTTAGCACTCGAGCGTGCCGAGTGCAAGGTTGAGCCTCAGCCCGCGATGCAGAACTGTCCGTTACTCAAATTGACCGCAAACGAGAGCACTCCGACGCAGTCGACGCCGTTGGCATCGGCCGTAGCGCCCGCTCCGTAACCGGCGATGGCGAAGGTGACGTTTCCGTCCGCCGCCCCGGCCCGCGCGATACCGCCGCCGAGCGCAAATGCCTGCGCCTGACCGTTACCGCGAGAAGCCCCCAGCGCGGTTCCGAAGCCGTTTGCATATGAATTGGAGTAGCCGTTGTCGGCGGCGACGCTCACAGCGGTACCGCTCTCGGCAGCACCGGCCTGCGAACGGCCGGCTCCGACGGACTGCGCGCCGCAGCTCGCGGTCTCGGAGACCTGGATGTCATTGGCCGACGGCGGCGAGACACACGTGACGGGGGCTGCCGAAGCAGCTCCCGCACCGGTCAGCGCCAGCCCGGCGGCGAGCCCCATACCTACAGTCATCACAGCCCCTGTTCTCGCCAGGCGGCCCCCCAACCGACTACTGGAAATTCCGCTGACTCGAGAGGATGAGCGACGGAACCAGACTGACGAGATCAAGGGCATAGAAAACTCCTTCGTGGAACAGGTTCATTGGATTCGGGCGCGAGAGTACCCGCTCGAGTGAAGTCCGTCACCCCCGGCTGGTCAAGCCTCGAGGACGACCCCGAGAAGGGCCGGAAGATCGGCGACCGAATCGATGACGTGGTCGGGCTTCTGAACGGAGAGGTCGAGCACTGTTTGCCGAAACTTGCCTGTGCGCACCAGAACTCCGGTCAAGCCGACTCGTTGTGACGAAAGGACGTCCCCGATCAGATCGTCGCCGACCATCACCGTCGCCTCCGGTTCGACGTGCATCAGCTCCGTGGCTGTCAGGAACCCCGTGAGAGACGGTTTACCCACTGCCGCGATATTTACACCCGCCACTTCCTCGAAGCCCGGCAAGTACGTCCCGGTGTCGATTCGAAGGCCGCCTGACGTCTCCCACATCATCCCGCGGTGCATCGCGACGACGGGCACACCGGCGAGCAGAAGTTCGAGCACTCGACTCAGCGCCTCGTGGGTGAACTCCGGGCCGGCGCCGCCGAGAATCACGACCTCCGGATCGGCGTCGTCGAATTCGATTCCCTCGAGATCGGCAGACACGTCACCGTGATTGAGGACCCACGCCCGCGCGTCCGGGTACGTCGCCCGCACGTACTCCCCCGTGAGCCTGGCGGCAGTAACTATCTGGCTCGCCTCGACCTCGATACCGGCGTCGCACAACCCCTGCGCGATGAGCGTCGAACTGCGCGAGGTTGTGTTGGTCAGAAACCCACAGGCCAATCCCCGCCGCCGAACTTCGCGTACTGCTTCCCCTGCTCCCTCGATCGGCTGCCAGGACGTGAGCAGGACTCCGTCGATATCGAACAGAACACCTTCGATGTCGGCCATTGCACCAGCCTATATTCGCCATCGAGGTCCTGCCGAGGCGTCGTAACCCGAAATCCGTCGATCGCTCAGTAGGCTCCCACCCATGGACCTGCGCGACGACGACCTCTTCTCCGTTGCCGGTTCTCTGGCCGAATTACTCGGCGCTCCCGTCACGATCGAGGACGAGAACTCGACTGTCCTCGCGTACTCCGGCGGCGAGCAGGCCGTGGACGAAGCTCGCATCGGCACGATCCTCGGCCGGCAGGTACCCAGCCGATTCCGCCAATTACTCTCCGATGCAGGAGTATTCGATCGCCTCCACCGAGAGAGCGATCCCATCTACGTCGACCTCGAAGACCCTGCGATCACGCCGCGCATGGTCATCGCAGTTCGCGAGAACGATCATCCCGTCGGCTCGATCTGGGTTGCACTCGCCGGAACACCGACGCCCACACAGGAATCGATACTTCGTTCCGCGGTATCCGTCGTGGCCGAGAGAATCGCCTCGGAGCGTGACCGTGTCGACAGCACACGCCGTCGCCAGTCCCAGCGCGTCCAAGCTCTGATCGGCGGTGGCGAACCGGCTTTCCGCGCCGCAGACGACTTGCGGTTGGCAGGCCCGCTCACCGTCGTCGCCGTCGGAACAATCGCGGAACCACTGCCGGCGGGGTTGGTCGCGTCCTTGAGCCTGTACCTCGACACTCTGGCCGTCGACGCCGTTGCCGCTCAACTGTCCGAGACCATCTACCTTGTCATCGCGGCCGACGAGACCAACGCTCGCCGATTGTCCGCCGATTTCCTCACCCGCGCTCGCGGTCGCGAATTCCTGGCAGTAGCCGTCGGCCGGACCGTGAAGTCTGCAAGCGAATCACATCTTTCACGTTCGGACGCCGACCATGTTCTCGGAGCGCTTCGTCATGGCCGGTCCGGCGGAACCGTCGCGGGAATGAGGGACACGTTGGCCTCCGTACTCGCCCTGCACGTCGCCGACATCATCGACGGTCTCGGTGACGCCACACCACTCGGAAGCCTCGAACGTCACGACTCTCAGCACGGCAGCGATCTGGTCGCGACGGCAAAAGCCTTTCTCGAGCACGGCGGTGACGTGGCGAATTCTTCTGCCGCACTGCATGTTCACCCCAACACGCTCCGCAACCGCTTGCGTCGAGGCAAGGAGATGTGCGGCGTCGACCTGACCGACGCCGACACCCGCTTGATTCTGATGCTGCAGTTCAAACTCGCTCGCTGAGCAGGCGCGGCGGCGCGTTGTGCGAATCCACAACGAGGTAGCTCCGACGATGGCCGAACGGCCAGTCCTTTTGCCGGCCCCGCGATTCATGCTTGAGACAGACCCGGATGTGACCGGCGTCTCGGTTCGAGCAGAGTCTGTAGAAGGAGTGCGTCATGGGAACTCGTCAGAGCCCCGATCGTGTGGTCGTGGTCGGTGCGGGTGTTGTCGGATTGTCGACGGCCTGGTTCTTGCAGGAACGTGGAGTCGAGGTCACCGTCGTCGATCGCGACGGCGTCGCAGCCGACGCGAGCTGGGGCAACGCCGGTTGGCTGGCACCCGCATTGACGCTTCCGCTGCCCGAACCCGCAGTGCTCCAATACGGCTTGCGCGCGATGCTCAGCCCGTCGTCCCCGGTGTACGTGCCACTGACCACCGATCTGAAGCTGATTCGGTTCCTGGTCGGGTTCGCGCGCCACTGCACGCCGTCGAAGTGGCAGGAAGCGATGTCGGTCTACACCGAGGTCAACCGAACAGCCTTGGGCGCGTACGACGAACTCGCCGACGGTGGCGTCCGAGAGTTGACGCGCCTGGCCGATCCTTTCCTAGCCGCGTTTGCGTCCGAGAAGGACCGACAGACTTTGGTGGACGAGTTCCATCACGTCGAAGCTGCCGGCGGCGAAGTCGACTTCGACCTCCTCGACTACGACGCGATTCATTCGCTCGAGCCTTCACTCGGTCAGGGCGTGAAAGCCGGTTTGCGTCTGCGCAATCAGCGTTTCATCGATCCCCCGTTGTTCGTGAACTCGTTGGCGGACGCAGTCCGTGAACGCGGTGGAGAAATCGTCAGCGGTTTCGACGTCACGCAGATCGACGATCGGGTCGGCGGAGTCAGTGTTCGCAGTGCACACGGTGATTCACGCGACGGTGACGCCGTGGTCATCTCGAGTGGTGCCCGCTTGAACAAGCTCGCAGCACCGTTCGGCGTACGCAAACTGGTGCAGGCCGGGCGCGGCTACAGCTTCAGCGTCAAGCCCGAGCACCTCCCCAAGAATCCTGTGTATTTCCCCACCCAGCGCGTTGCGTGCACGCCGTTGCACGACCGCTTCCGAGTGGCCGGAATGATGGAATTCCGCAGCCCCGACGCGCCGTTGGATCCGCGCCGCGTGCAGGCGATCATCGATGCGGCCAAGCCGATGCTCAGTGGCATCGACTGGACTGCGCGGGAAGAGGAATGGGTGGGCTCACGACCGTGCACTACCGACGGCTTGCCGTTGATCGGAGCCACGCGCTCACCGCGCGTGCACGTCGCCGGTGGTCACGGGATGTGGGGAATCGCCCTGGGTCCGTTGACCGGAAAGATGGTGGCCGACTCGATGACCGGCGCTCAGACGCCGACCGTCATGCGTCACTTCGATCCGCTGCGCTGACAGCCGGTTTCACCCACTTGTAGTACGCGCCCGTCAGCAGAACCAGCCATCCGGCACCGACGAGCAGCGCAACTCGGGTATCGGCGATGACGCCGAGCAACACGATGACAAAAGCCAGGAACACGATCGCGAAGATCTGACCGTACGGCCACAGCGGCACTGGAAACTTCAGTGCCGCTGTTTCGTCTGCACTCATCTGAGCGCGGGAACGGAACTGCGAGAGCAGGATCATGATCCAGACGAAAATGGTGGCGAAGGTCGCCAGCGAGGCGATGACGAGGAACACCTGGTCCGGGATCAGGTAGTTGAGCAGTACTCCCACCAACAGGGCACCGGTCATGATGACAACGGTCATCCACGGAACACCGTTGGCGGAGACTCTCTTCATCACCTGCGGGGCCTGGCCGGCATGCGACATTCCGAACATCATGCGACCCGCACCGAAAACGTCGCTGTTGATGGCGGACAGGGCCGCGGTGATGACGACGATGTTGAGGATCGATGCGGCCGTTCCCAATCCGAGGTTCTCGAAGATCTGGACGAACGGGCTGTTGTCGGAGTTGATGGTCTGCCACGGAATGATCGCCATGATGACGGCGAGGGTGCAGATGTAGAAGAGAATGATGCGCACCGGGACCGTGTTGACGGCTTTCCTGATGGTCTGCGCCGGATCCTCGGCTTCGCCCGCGGTGATACCGATGATCTCGGTGCCACCGAACGCAAACATGACGATCGCGAAGCACGCGACGAATCCGCCGAAGCCCGTCGCGAAGAACCCGCCGTCCGACCAGAGGTGGCTGATTCCGGCATCGGTGTCGTGAACGCCGAATCCGAACACGATGATCGCGATGCCGCCGGCGATCATCGCGACGATGGCGGTGATCTTCACGAGCGTGAACCAGAATTCCAGTTCGCCGAACACCTTGACGCTCAACAGGTTTATCGCGCCGATGAAGAAGACGACAGCCAGAACCCAGATCCATCTCGGTACGTCCGGGAACCAGAACTGCATGTACAGGCCGAAGGCGGTGACATCGGCGAGGCACACGATCACCATCTCGAACGTGTACGTCCACCCGGTCATGAAACCGGCGAGTGGTCCGAGGTGCTTGTTCGCGTACTCGCTGAACGAACCGGAAACCGGGTTACGGACCGCCATCTCGCCGAGCGCTCGCAACACTAGGTAGACCGCGATACCGCCGATCAGGTAGGCCAGGAGCACCGACGGGCCGGCTCGTTTGATGGCCTCGGCGCTGCCGTAGAACAGTCCGGTTCCGATGGCTGATCCGAGGGCGATGAAGCGGATATGGCGCGCTGTCAGCCCTCGCTTGAGGCCATCCTGCGTCGCTGCGTCGCTGTTCACTTCTCGGTACTCCAGTCGGATGGATCGTCATACGTGCGCGAACCATTGTCCGCTACCACCGCGCGTGTTCCCGCACGACCCTGTTGGACGGCCGTACAGTGACCTGACACACATGGTCCATTGACGGATCGCTTACGATCGACAAAAGTGTTTGTAACTTTACGTAGCATCAACTCGACTGGAGAGACTGTGTCCAACACCCTCGAAGCAAGCATCGACATCGACGCATCACCGCAGGACGTGTGGGCAATCGTCGCCGACCTGCAGCGCATGGGCGAATGGAGCCCCCAGTGCAAGGTGATGAAGGTAATCGGCGGGACCGTGCGTGAGGGCGCCAAGACGATCAACGTCAACCGCAAGGGCCTGCTGGTCTGGCCGACGTCGTCGAAGGTCGTTCGCTTCGAGCCCAACAAGTCGGTGGCGTTCCGCATCGCGGAGAACCGCACGATCTGGTCCTACGAACTCGAGCCGACCGCTACCGGCACCAAAGTGACCGAGCGTCGCGAGGCTCCCACCGGAACGTCGAAGGTCTCGCAGTTCCTCGTCAAGACCGTCCTGGGCGGAAACGCCGACTTCGAGGTCGAGCTCGTTGAAGGCATGAATGCCACCTTGAAGCGTGTGAAGAGCGAGGCCGAGGCGGCTGCACGCACCTCTGCTTGACCCTCGACCTGGTCGAGGCATCAGGATCCGTTCCATGGATCCCGTGATGACACAGATAGCGCAGGCACAAGAATTGGCGAGCTCCGGCGATCGAGCCGGGGCTCGCTCTGCGTTCGAGAAGGTGTGGGAAGAGATCAGCGCCGCCCCCGATGCGCTCCACATCGTCTCCCTCGCGCACTACATGGCCGACGTTCAAGACGATCCGGCTCAAGAGCTCTGCTGGGACCTGCGCGCCCTCGACGCTGCAGATTCGTTGACCGACGCGCGAGCCCAGGAACACCACGCATCGCTGCAGGTCGCCGGTTTCTATCCATCGCTGCACCTCAACCTGGCTGCCGACTACCGCAAACTCGGACGCGACGCCGAGGCCGTCGAGCATCTGACGAAGGCCGAGGCGTCGGTCGGCACACTCGCCGACGACGGTTACGGCCGGATGATCAGGGGCGCTATCGAGCGACTGCGGGCAGAATTGATCCGTGACCACTAGTTCCGCCCTCTTGACGATCGGCGAGATGTCCAGGGCGTCGGCGCTCCCGATCAGCGCGCTGCGGTTCTACGACAAGGAAGGCGTGCTCGTCCCGCATTCCGTCGATCCGCACACCGGTTACCGCTGGTACACCGACGACCAACTCCGCGACGCACGCGTGATCGCCGGTATGCGGCGCGTCGGTGTTCCGATCCGCGACATGATGGCCGTCCTGACCGGGCCGGAACCCCATTCGTGCCTGGACGCCCATCTGCGCAATCTCGAGGACGGCCTCGCCGGCGCCCGCGCCGAACTCGAGAGAATCCACCGGCTGATCGATTCGCTACCTGCCTCCGGCGGCGTGGACATCGACTCCTGGGATCTACGACGCGCACTCGACGCCGTGCTGTTCGCAGTGAACGAGGAATCGGAGTTCCCGATACTTCGCGGCGTCCACCTCGACATTCACGACGGCGTCGCTGCGTTTGTCACCACTGATCAGTTCCGGCTCGCGGTCGCCGAGGTGAAAGTTCACTCCGCTCTGGCAGTGTCCGCCGTCGTTCCCGTGGCCTTCGCGCGATTGTTACGCGATGTCGCCGGCGTCGTGACGCTGACTTTCTCCGCGCGCACGGTGACTGCGTCGTATCCAGGAGGTGAAGTGTCCAGTCCCCTGATCGAGGACGGAGAGTTCCCCGATCACCGAATCCTGCGCGAGCACCACAACGCCGTCGAACTGAGCGGCGACCACCTTGCCGCCCTGCTCAACGGCACCGAGGACAGTGCCGTCGTCAGCGTCGGCGAAGACGGTGGTGCCCGGGTGGATCCGGGTGGAATGGATCCCCGTGAGAGGTTCCGCGTACTGGTCGACCGGCAGCGACTGCGCGACGCCGCCGCAGCCCAACCGGGGCGGCAACTGGTGATCCGAGTAAGCGGTGCGACGCTCCCGCTGGCGATACGCACGGGCGACTGTGTCGGGTACTACTCGTACTTGATGCCACTACAGCCTGTAGGAGAGAAGGCGTTCACGTAATCTATGGATGCTCTACCACCCCGTACTGTCAGTGCGACCAGCAGAAGACCTACCGAGTAGTTAGAGGAGCCTGTGGCACGCCGACCCACACCCCCCGGAACCCCGCAACCCACCGGGATCGGACATATCGTCGATCTGGTTCGCCATGCGATTCCGCCACTTCATCCCGCCGGCCTGCCGTTCGTGCTGGCCCCGCTGGGAGTTGCAGCACTGGGCCGCAACCGTAAGTGGGTGCGCCGAGCCGGTCTGACCACCGCCGCCGCATGCGCCACGTTCTTCCGTCACCCGCACCGGGTGCCGCCCAACCGCATCGGCGTCGTCGTCGCACCCGCCGACGGCGAAGTGGCTCTGGTCGACAACGCCGTTCCGCCCGCCGAGCTCAATCTCGGAAGCGAGCCGCGCCCGCGCGTCAGCATCTTCCTGTCGGTTCTCGACGTGCATGTCCAGCGCAGCCCTGTCGGTGGAACGGTCAAAGAGGTCGTTCACCAGGCAGGCAAGTTCCTCTCCGCAGATCTCGCCGACGCCAGCGAGGTCAACGAGCGCAACAGCATGCTCATCGAAACCGCCGACGGTCACGACGTGGCAGTTGTCCAGATCGCGGGACTGCTCGCGCGCCGCATCGTCTGCTACGCCGGTGTCGGTGACGTCCTGCCGATCGGCGACACGTACGGACTGATCCGTTTCGGCTCACGCGTCGACACGTATTTCCCCGCCGGAACCACTCTCCTGGTCGAGCCGGGACAACGCACGATCGGTGCTGAAACAGTTATCGCGCAACTGCCGTGAAGACGCCGAAGATGAAGTCAGCCGTGAAGAAGCCGGGAGCAGCCCAACCCGGCGCAAAGATGCCCAAACGCACCCAGGCGGTGCGGTTGCTGCCGTCCGTCATCACCATCCTGGCGCTGTGTGCCGGGCTGTCCGCCGTCAAGTTCGCTCTCGACGGACAACCCGGTACCTCGCTCGCGATGATCGGCGCCGCAGCCGTCCTCGATTCACTCGACGGCCGCATCGCGCGACTGCTAGACGCCACCAGCAAGATCGGCGCCGAACTCGACTCACTGGCCGACTCCATCTCCTTCGGCGTGGCCCCAGCTCTGGTCCTGTACGTGACCTTGCTGGACGGCACCAGCATCGGCTGGATCATCGCGTTGATCTACGCGGTCAGCATCGTGTTGCGACTCGCACGTTTCAACACCCTGCTCGACGACGACGACGTCCCCGCGTACGCACGTGAGTACTTCGTCGGCGTTCCGGCCCCGGCCGGCGCACTCATCGCCCTCACCCCTCTGGCCGCGACGGCTCAGTGGGGTGACGGCTGGTGGTCTTCGCACTTCGTCGTCATCGTGTGGACGCTCTTCTCGGCTGCACTGATCGTCAGCCGCATCCCGACGCTGGCGATGAAGTCGGTATCCGTGCCGCCGCACATGGCGGCCGGCCTGCTCGTCCTGGTGACGTTGGCTGCGGCCGCACTCATCACCTACCCGTACATCCTGCTGATCGTTCTCATCGCGATCTACCTGGTGCACATCCCGTTTGCCGTGCACTCGAAGCGGTGGGTGGCAGCGCGTCCCGAAACCTGGGACATCAAGCCTTCCGAACGCCGCGCGATCCGACGCCAACCCAACGTCGGTGGCCGCCGCTCGGCCGCTCGTCTCGGATTGCGGCGACCCCGCTAGTCCACGACGTACTCTCGAGAGGTGACTTCGCCGGAACTCGCCCTCACCGTTCGACTCAACACCTCTGCCGCCGACCTACGCCGCGGGGTCGTGCGCTTGCACCCCGAAGCGTTGGCGGCGTTGGGCATCCGCGAATGGGATGCCATCGCACTCATGGGAGCCCGCGGCACCGCGACCGTCGCGGGCCGTGCACCCACCGGAACCCCGGCAGGCACGATCCTTCTCGACGACGTCACCATGTCGAACGTCGGCCTGACCGAGAACTCTTCCGTCGTGGTCGGTCCGGTGACGGTGTACGGAGCGCGATCCGTCTCCGTCACCGGATCTTCGATGGCGACAAATTCGATCAGTTCGACGGTTCTGCGACAGGCCCTTCTGGGCAAGGTCGTCAGCGTCGGCGACACGGTCTCGCTCCTCCCCCGCGATCTCGGTCCGGGTACGAGCACTTCCGAAGCCACCCAAGCGCTTTCCCGTACCTTCGGCGTCGCGTGGACATCCGAACTGCTCACCGTCACGGCCGTCGAACCTGCCGGTGGTCCGGTCAGCGTCCAGCCGAATTCGGCAGTCAACTGGGGTTCCGGCTCGGCGGGCACACTGACACCGAGTGCGCTTGTTTCCAGTCCGGCCGCCGTCGCGATCGAGCCTGCACCGTCGGTTCCGCTGGATCACCTCGCCGGCGCGCAAGCGCAGGCAGCCAAGCTGACCGAGTGGCTCGGCCTGGCACTCGACGAACCAGAACTGCTCCGTACGCTCGGCGCCTCACCGCACCTCGGCGTCCTCATCACGGGCCCCGCCGGCGTGGGCAAAGCCACGTTGGCCCGCTCGGTCCTGTCCTCGCGCAAACTTGTCGAACTCGACGGCCCGGGAGTCGGTGCCACCGAGGCGAATACCCGCCTGCAGCGAATCGTCGACGCCGTTGCTGCCGTGCGCGGCGGTGGTGTACTGCTGATCAGTGACATCGACGCTCTGCTTCCGGCCACCGCGGAACCGGTATCCGCACTGATCCTCGAACAACTGCGCAGCGCCGTCGCAACCCCGGGCGTGGCATTCGTCGCGACCTCCGCCCATCCGGAGACCGTCGACGCGCGCCTTCGCGGCCAGGATCTCTGCGATCGAGAACTCGCACTTACCCTGCCGGACGGCGCAACCCGCAAGGCGTTGCTCGAACTCCTGCTCCGCCGCGTGCCCACCGGAACCCTCGAACTCGACGCCATCGCCTCGCGCGCACCGGGATTCGTGGTCGCCGACCTCGCGGCGCTCTGCCGTGAAGCTGCCTTGCGAGCGGCGACGCGGGCGTCCAAATCCGGTGATTCTCCGGAGATCACGCAGGAAGATCTTGTCGGTGCCCTCGAAGTGATTCGGCCACTGTCTCGTTCGAGTACCGAAGAACTGTCGATCGGCAGCGTCACCCTCGACGACGTCGGCGACATGGTCGAAACCAAACAGGCCCTCACCGAAGCGGTGCTGTGGCCGCTACAGCACCCCGACTCCTTCGCACGCCTCGGTGTCGACCCACCCCGCGGCGTGCTCCTCTACGGCCCTCCCGGCTGCGGTAAGACGTATCTCGTTCGTGCCCTTGCCAGCTCAGGTCACCTCAGCGTCCACGCCGTCAAAGGTGCGGAGCTGATGGACAAGTGGGTCGGCGCCTCCGAAAAGGCCGTACGCGAGTTGTTCCAGCGCGCACGCGATTCGGCGCCCTCGTTGATCTTCCTCGACGAAATCGACGCCCTTGCCCCGCGTCGTGGTCAAAGTTCCGACTCCGGGGTGTCGGATCGCGTCGTAGCCGCGTTGCTGACCGAACTCGACGGCGTCGAACCGCTACGCGACGTCGTGGTGTTGGGCGCCACCAATCGACCGGATCTGATCGACCCGGCTCTCTTGCGCCCCGGCAGACTCGAACGTCTCGTATTCGTACCGCCGCCGGATGCGGAGGCCCGCAAAGCGATTCTGCGTGCTTCCGGCAAGTCGGTACCGCTCGCCGAAGATGTCGATTTGGACATTCTGGCCGTCGATCTCGAGGGATACTCGGCAGCAGACTGCTCGGCTCTCCTGCGTGAGGCTGCACTCGCCGCCATGCGTCGGAGCATGGACGCGGCCGACGTGACGGCCGCGGACGTGGCAACCGCCCGTGAGAAGGTACGTCCCTCACTCGATCCCGAGCAGGTGGCACACCTACAGGCGTACGCGGACAACCGATAAGGACTGACCATGGCTGCTGATCTGGTTCTGTACGGCGACATCGTGACCATGCACGAGGAATCACCACGCGCCCAGGCGCTCGCCGTGACGGGCGGCCGGATCACAGCCGTCGGAGCACGGACGGACGTCGAGAAACTGGTGGTGCCGGACACCCTCGTCGTCGACGTCGGAGGTGCCGCCGTTCTACCGGGGTTCATCGAGCCGCACGGTCACCCCCTGGAAGAAGCCATCGTTCTCGGGCCTGACGTCGTCGACATCCGGCCTGTCACGATCGCCGAGGCGGATGCCGTAGTTGCTGCCGTCGTCGACACTGTTCGTTCGCGAGGTGCTGCCGGCGCTTCTCTGAACGGTTGGGACCCGTTGCTGCAGAAGGGCCTACCCGATCCGACCATCGACTGGCTGGACTCCGTAGCGCCGGAGTACCCCCTCGTGATCATGCACAACTCGGGACACGTCGCGTATTTCAACACGGCGGCAGCAGTGCAGGCCAGCATCACCCGCGATACCCCCGATCCGATCGGCGGATCGTACGGCCACGACGCGACGGGCGCACTCGACGGAGCCGCGTACGAAATGCCTGCGGTGTTCGCAGTCGCGGGCCACGCAGTCACCATCGGTGACGACTTCCCCGCACTGGTGGCGGCCGAATGCGCCCGGCTGAACGCCGCGGGAATCACCACCATCGCCGAATTGTCGTTCGACCCCAAGATGCGGCCCGCCCTGGCAGCGATAGCCGACGCCGGACTCCTCACCACCCGCCTGCGGCTCTACGAGATGTCCAACGACGCGCGCACTACCGAGGCGTCACCGGGCGACGGAAACGACCTGGTGCGCCAGATCGGCATCAAGGTCTGGTCCGACGGTTCACCGTGGGTCGGTAACATCGCCACCAGCTTCCCGTATCTCGATACCGAAGCCACCCGCGCGCTCGGGATCGCCTGCACGCACGGGCACGCCAACTACACCGGCGAACAGATCCACGACATCAGTTCCGCCTACTTCGCCAAAGGGTGGCAGATGGCGTGCCACGCCCACGGTGACGACGCGATCACCATGGTTCTCGATGCGTGGGAGCAACTTCTGAAGGAGCACCCCCGGCCCGATCACCGGTTGCGTCTCGAACACGTCGGCGCGATGCGTCCGGATCAGTTCGTCCGCGCGGCGGAACTGGGTGTCACGGTCAGCATCTTCATCGACCACCTGCACTACTGGGGTGACGTTCTGGTGGATGACCTGTTCGGCCCCGAATACGGATCCGTTTGGGCCGCAGCAGGATCTGCACTCGCGGCCGGACAACGGTTCACCTTCCACAACGACGGACCCGTCACCCCCGCCAATCCGCTACGGAACATGCAGGATGCCGTCACCAGACTTTCACCCAGCGGCCGCGTCGTGGCGCCCCAGGAGCGGATCCCCGTGGACGCCGCCGTGCGCGCCCATACGGTCAACGCCGCTTGGCAGCTGTTCAGCGAGGATCACATCGGGTCCATCTTTCCCGGTTCCTACGCGGATCTTGTTGTGCTGTCGGAAAATCCCCTCGATGTCGAGCCGACCGAGCTGGCCGACATCACGGTGCTCGCCACCGTCCTGGAGGGCCGGACGGTGTACGGGGACCTGAGCGCGATCGGCTGATCTCGAACTCAAAGTCGTCCGATATGTCCCTGGTTATCGAAAATATGTTCGATTAAACTTTGAGTATGGACAGTCGGGAAGCGTGGCAGCTGGATGGCGAGGGCCTCAAGAGTGAGGTTCTGGATCTGGTGCGCGTCCGGCACGAGTTGCAGTCGCGGATGGTGCTGCTGATCGTGGAAATGTTTTCCCGGGAGACTGTGGTCGGGAAGGGTTTTCGGGCGATCGCGCAATGGCTGCACGGTTCGACGAATCTGGAGATCGGTGAGTGCAGTCTGCTGGTCAGTCTGGCGCGGTTGTTGTTGCTCGAACCTGTTGTGGCGGATGCTTTTCACCGGGGCGATGTGGATGCGTTGAAGGCCCGTCAGGTGGCGTCGTTTTGTCAGCATCCACCCAAGAACATGACCCCGGCGGACGTCGACAAGGCCCGCGGGATCCTGTTGGGGTTGGCGTCGAAGAACATTGCCGATTGTGATGCGGTGCGGGCGGCGATCCGCCGGATCGAGAAGCAGTACGGAAAACGCGAGGACGGTGTCCCGGTCGGTGAGGATTCGGAGCGCAACGAGTTCTACGCCTCGAAAGGCCTGTACGGGCGCGTGTCGGTGAAGGGCGATCTGGATGCCGTGAACGGGGCTCGTCTGATCACGTTGCTGTCGAGCCTGTCCGCTCCGACGCCGGAGAAAGACGGCGTCAAAGACACCCGCACTCCGGCACTGCGACGCGCGGACGGGTTTAGTGAGTTGTTGCGCCGGTACGAGCGGGCGGGGTTGGGTCCGATCGAGGGCGGGGTGAAACCGCACATCACTGTCACGGCCAGCGCGAAAGACATGACGGATATGCAGGCTTTGAAAGACTTGTTGCCGTCGACCGAGGAACTCGGGTTCGCGTGGACGGATTGGGTGGGGCCGATCAGCATCGACACTGCACGGATGTTGGCGTGCGATTGCACTGTGACGCGGATTTTGTTGGATGAGAATGGTGTTCCGCTCGAGTGCGGCAAGGAAGCAAGGACCGCGACGGTACCCCAGCGGCGGGCGTTGGCTGTGCGTGATGGTGGGTGCGCGTTTCCAGGGTGCGGAACTCCATCGGGATGGTGCGATGCTCACCATATCGTTCACTGGAATGATGGTGGCCCAACGGATCTCGACAACCTGATTCTGTTATGTGGCCATCATCATCGGACACTGCACCACACGGAATGGCGAGTGGAGATCGGCCCCGACCGAAAAACAGTGTTCTATCCGCCGATGTCGATCGACCCGTTCCAGCATCCGATCGGCGGGAACAGTCCACCGACAGCGGCATGAACCGCGACAACTGAAGACGCGAGCACCGGGGCACCTCCATGCCTCGGTGCTCGTGCTGCGTTCCCGACACCTTCGCGGATGCGCACGGCTTACCAGCGGTTCCGAACCTCCTCGGCAAATCCGAGGAGATCTCGAACCACCAGAGACGAACCGTCATCGAGGATCACTGTGCCGGAAAACTTTCCGAACACCTGATGCTGAATCGAACGCAACACCCCGACGTCGAAAGTCGCGGCGCGGTCGATAACCGGCTCGAAAGTCATCTCGAAGCGACCATCGCTGCTCGAGAAAGTCCACGGAGCGCCGTCGTACGTGCCCTGCGGGATATCGAAGTCGATCCTGTCCAGTTTGTGCGCCCGCCCGCCGACAAACACGATGTTCTCACTGGCCGCCGTAGTGTCCCCGAAGCCATAACCGATATTGAATCCGAACCGCTCGCCGCTCACCAGTCCGGATGCAGAACCCCAGTACCAGGTGTTGTCGTAAGTCCAGACTCCCCTGCCCCAATCGAGAACGCCGAACGAGTCTTCCGAGTGAAATGAGAAGTCGTCGCTCCCGATTCGCACGGCCCCGGCTGCGGGAAGGCAGTTGATCTTCTGGTTGTAATAGAACGATCGGGGCGCCTTCGGAAACGGCGTGGCGATCACCATCCGGTCATCGGCAGGACTCGCCAGAAACAAATCGGCATGTAGACCTCGTCCACCGTCGAAAGCCGGATAGTCGACGATCAGGTGTCGCCCGCCGTCTACATGGCGAAACTCGAACCGAGCCTTACCTTTCGACACCACCACATCACCGTCGTCCGCACTTTCGGGCAGACCGAGCCTTCCCATCGGGAACGGCAGCATCACGTTTTCGGTGATCTCGTGCGGCGTTCGGAAATCGAGCCAGGAAACCCCGAGCAAGCCCATGTACCCGTTGTCGGCGACGGTCAACGCGATGCCGTAATCCGCAGTAAGAACGCAGTAGTAGTCCCACTCCTTGATCCGGAACTTGGGAGCGGTGATCGCAGAGCGTCGATACTTGCGAATCTCCGATGGGGCCCAACCCGTCTCGACCAAATGTCCGCCATCGTCGAGAAGCGGGCCGGGCGACATCAGTGTCTGCATTCTTACTTCCAGCGTCCCAAGATTTCGTTCGCACGGTTGGCCAATGCCATCTGGAAGAACGGACCGAAGCTCACACGTGCCACTCCGAGCGGACCGAAACTTGCCGGGTCGTCCTGATCCGGGATTCCGATCGCATTGATCGGAAGTGGGAGCTCGGACGTCAGGCGGCGCTGGGTCGCGTCGTCATGCCGCCCGACGGGGTAAAGAACGTCGGCGCCGGCGTCGGCCGCCAGCTTGAGGCGTGCGATGGCGCGATCGACGCGATCGGACTCGTCACCGACCTGCTTCACGAACAGGTCGGTGCGCGCGTTGACGACAACGTGAACTCCGGCTGCGTCGGCGGCCTGACGAAGCCCACCCACGAAGTCGGCGTGCTCCTGCGCCTCGCGCAAGCGTCCGCCTTCACTGTGAACGGTGTCCTCGATGTTGAGTCCGACAGCGCCGGCATCGATCAACCCGTCGATGAGAACTGCCGGCTCGAGCCCGTAACCGCCCTCGATGTCCACCGAGATCGGGGCGTCGACCGCAACGGTGATCTGCTTGATCCGGTGCAGAAGTTCGTCGAAGGTGATGCCCTCGTTGTCCGGCTTGCCGATGGAATCGGAAACCGGGTGGCTGCCCACCGTCAGGGCTGCAAAACCTGCAGCCACCGCAAGATTCGCCGACCACGCGTCCCACACCGTCGGAAGAATGACCGGATTACCTGGCTGGTGCAACGCCAATAGAGCAGTTGCCTTGTCGTTGATCGAAGTCATGCGGTGGCTCCTCGAGATCGTGGGGTGTACCTCTCACCTACCGACTCTAGTGAGCGACCGGGCAGCCTGTGCTCTTGTAATCGACTTGGAACTCCTTGATGCCGTTGATCCAACCCGAGCGCAGACGGCGCGGATCACCGATCTTGGTGATGTCCGGGACGTTGTCGGCGATCGCGTTGAACATCAAGTCGATCTCCATACGAGCGAGGTTGGCACCGATGCAGAAGTGCGCGCCCGTTCCGCCGAAGCCCAAGTGCGGATTGGGGTTACGAGTGATGTCGAACGTCATCGGGTTCTCGAAAACGTCCTCGTCGAAGTTCGCGGAGCTGTACAGCATCACCACGCGCTGCCCCTTCTTGATCGACACTCCTGCCAATTCCGTGTCCTCGAGCGCGGTGCGCTGGAAGGCGGTGACGGGTGTCGCCCAACGGACGATCTCGTCGGCCGTCGTCTTGGGACGTTCCTTCTTGTACAGCTCCCACTGCTCGGGGTTGTCCAGGAACGCGATCATTCCGTGCGTGATGGCGTTGCGGGTGGTCTCGTTGCCCGCCACCGCCAGGATCAACACGAAGAACCCGAACTCCTCCGGGCTCAAAGAGTCGCCGTCGATATCCGCCTGGACCAGTGTGGTGACGATGTCGTCTGCCGGGCAGGTACGACGCGCGTCTGCCATTTGGTACGCGTATCCGAGGACTTCGGTGGACGCGACTGCCGGATCACCCTGGTATTCCGGGTCGTCGTAGCCCATCATCTCGTTGGACCACTTGAACAGCTTGTCTCGATCGTCCTGCGGCACACCGATCAGATCCGCGATCGCCTGGAGCGGCAGCTCACTGGCAACCTGCTTCACGAAGTCGCCCGGGCCTTCGCTCACAGCGGTGTCGACGATGCTCCGCGCACGACGATCCAACTCGTCGCGCATGCCGTTGATCGCGCGCGGCGTGAACAGCTTCGAAATCAGCTTGCGGAGCTTGGTGTGCTCCGGCGCATCCTTGTTGAGCAGAAGATGGCGGAGCATCTCGACGGCCTCGCGAGGCATGTCGTCGGCGAAACGCGCGATCGCGGTGTTCTCCCAGCTCGAGAACACATCGCTGCGCTGGCTGACCTCTTTGACGTCAGCGTGACGCGAGACCACCCAGTAGCCCTCGTCCTGGAATCCGCCGACCGTCGGCGGCTGCTCACACCACCACACGGGTGCGTTGCGACGCAGTTCGGCGAACTCCTCGAAAGGGATCCGCTCCCCGAGGACAGCAGGATCGGTGACGTCGAATCCGGCCGGCAGGTCAGGCGTGCGTGTTGTGTCCGAGATGGTCATGGCGTCCTCTGATCGGTCGAATGTGCGCTACACCACAGAGTAGCTTTCACTAACGGCCTGTCAAGTGAAAGACGGGGAGTCTCGTGCAACCGTCCCGCAAGAGCCCCCGCGGCACTAGGATCCCGGTAATGACAGATACCTCCGGCAGACTGACGCTGCGAGAGAAGCAGAAGCAGCGAACCCGCGCAGACCTCGTGGACGCCGCCGGCGCGCTCTTCACCGAACGCGGATACGCGGCTGTCACCGTGGAAGACATCGCGGGCCGGGTCGGCTGCAGCCGAGCCACCTTCTACCTGCACTTTCCCGGAAAGATCGACATTCTCAAGGCCCTCGGCTCGAACACTGTCGTATCCAGCACCCTCGCCATATTCCAGGATCTCGACCATGTACTCGACTCCGGTTCGCGCGAAGAATTCGCCGGCTGGATCGCACGCGCTCTCGACTGGTGCCGCGATCACCACCACATGATGCGGGCGTGGGACGAGGCCATGGTCCTCGAACCAGAGTTCCGCACACTGGCCCGCGAAGGCATCTCCGCACTGCCCAACGCGATGCCGTCGTACCTGGCCCGGTGGCCGCAGGACCGGCATGACGAAGCAAAACTCCGAGTAGAGCTCCTGCTCACACAAATCGAGCGTTTCTTCATTCGCTGGGCCGAGCAGGGCGCAATCACCGCGGGTGCGGACGTCGCAGCAGACGTTCTCACCGACATCTGGTTTCCGGCACTCACGCCGCCCGCTACCGATGTTGCGGCGCCGCGATAGGTTGGCCCGATGCCACTCGATCCTCGAGCGATCCTCACCACCGTCGCTGCGCTCCTGTCCGCGATACTCGCTGCGCTGGCCCTGACCAATCCCGTTCTTCGTGACTGGGCCATCGTCGCCTCCCCATCGGAAGTGGATCGCTGGATCAGTAGTGGACCCACTGCTGTCGGACTCGGCGCCGTAGTTGCCGTGCTTGCCTGCGCACTCTCGCAGCGTCGCGGGTCCCGGCGGGCGGCCTGGATCGCGATCGCTGTCGGGGTCGCCGTCATCGCGATCATTCGGGCAGTCGTACCCGAGGTTGCGTCACTGGACCTGCTGATCGCCTTGATCATCGTCAAAAGTGTTGCAGCCGGCACTATTCTGGGCTGTGTGGCTGCCGTCAGTTGGGACCGCACTGCCACGAAGAACGCGACACTCCTCGGAGTACTCGCCACCTTCCTCGCGATCCGCACGTTCGCCGGTGGGACAGCCAGGATGACAACGTCTTCGGTGGGTGAGCCGTCATGGTGGCTGATCGGCGCCACGGCCGCAGCAGCGATCGCCTGCGCAGTGACGGCGCAGGCCGGCTTCCGGATCCGCAAGCCCGACGCGGGTGAAATCCGCATCGCTCTCGTGGTGATCACCGCGCTGGCGATCGGGCATCGCGTTCTCGGCGCCGTGATCGACCGCCAGCAATACGCGTCCGAAGCGACCGCCTGGATTGTCATGGTTTTGGCGGCAGGTGCTGCGCTCGCGTTGACGTGGATCGCCGCCTACCGTCTCGGCGACACCTCCGGTGCTGGTGGCAAGTTCCTCTGGGCGGCAACCGCTCTGGCCGCTGCGTCAGCTCCGCTGTTCGTCGACATCGCGAAGGGTTCCGGTCACTGGGGAGACCTGAAGTCCCCCTGGGTACTGGTGCTTTTCGCAGCCCTGCCGGTGGCCGTCGGATTGAGACTGCACAAGCAGGTGCCACACCTCGTTCCCATCGCCGTTCTCGTTGCGGTACCTCTGTCAGAACTACTGCCCTTCGACTCCGCGCACGGTGTCTGGTCAATCGCGCTGAAGATCGCCGCACTGGGATTCGCCGCCGGACTGCTGTTCGGTTCCCTGGCTCCCGGCAGCTTGGTCGACGCCACACTCGGACTCGCCATTCCCTTTGCCGCGATGACCTTCTCGTCGATCGCCATCCTCACCGATCAGCTCTCTTTCCCACCGATGATGAGGTCGATATACATCCAAGGCCAGCTCGACATCGACGCGGTCTCTCCCCACGGCGACGGAGGATTATTCGGACGCGGCATCGGCATCACCGTCGACTACGTCACCGCTCAGACCGTCGGCGCAGCGGTACTCTTCACCCTGATCATCGGCTTCTGCGGCGCGGCGATCCTCCGACGGTCACATCCGCCCGTCGAGGTACCGGAACCCACCGAGACCGCCTGATCAGGACAGACCGATGACCATCGACGTCCGGTCAAGCACCGGCGCCCTTGCGGCCTTTCTCGCGGGAATCCTTGCCGCCGTGGCGCTGACGAACCCGGTGCGAATGAGATGGCCTGTTACCGAACCGCAGTCGAAGATCGACCAATGGATCAGCAGCCAATCCACCAGCGTCGTGGTCGGCGCCATCGTCGCGGTGGCGGCCTGCGTATATCTCCAGCACCGCGGTTCTCGCCGGCGCGCGTGGGCATTTGTGTACGTAGGCGTCGTCGTGCTGATTCTGATCAGATACGTCGTCCCCGAAGAACTTGGTCTCGATCTGCTGAGCGTTCTGGGTTTTGCCAAAACCATTGCCGCAGGACTCATCCTGGGCGGCGCGGTCGCCGCCTCGTGGGACAGTCGCATCGGTCGCAACCTGCTGATCGTGGGCTTGGTGTCGACGTGGTTGGCCGCGCAATCGTCCACCGGAGATTTGATACCCGTCAGCACGTCGTCCATCGGTGAACCCGCCTGGGCACTTCTGTGGCTGACGTTGATCTGCGCAGTAGCGTGCGCCATCACCGTTGATCCCGAATCGGGGATCGGCAAAAGCGAACCGGGCATTGCCGCAACCGCTCTGGCGGTTGTCACCGGGCTCGCTGTCACTCAACGGATTCTGAGTTCGGTCATCGACCGGCAAGAGCGCCCGTCGACGTATTCGGGTTGGCTGGTCATGATCGCGTCCACCATCGCCGTCCTCACCCTGACCTGGTTCTGTACGAGGAAACTCGACGCAACTTCAGACAGCGGCGGATTCCTCTGGGCTGCAACCGCCGTTGCGGCCGCCGCCACGACGGTGTTCGCCGATCTGACCGACCGCTTCTTTCTCGACGGTGACCGAACCTCGCTGTTGGTGATCACTGCCCTCGCGATCATCGCAGTTGCCTTCGGGTTGACGCGTGCTCGACACCGAGATCGCAGGATCGCAGCTCTGGCACTCCTCGCTGCGATCCCGTTGTCGGAGTGGATCTTCAGCGGCGATCACGAACTGGTTCTGTTGCTCCGGATCGTCGCGCTAGGCGTCGGAACGGGGCTACTGTTCGGATCCGTCTTGCCCTCGAATCCCGTCATCGGGGCGCTGGGGTTGACCATTCCTTTCACTGCCCTGGTCTTCATGTCGATCGGGCAGCACGACATCGAGACTGTGTCACCAACGTACGTCCGGCCCGATCCGCCCTCGACGTACTTCCAGCAGGACACCGGACTGCGCGGCTACGTCGACGCGAGCGAGCCCGGCGCAGCCTGGCAGGCGGACGTCTCGTTCGTTATCGTCGACGCAACTGAGGCGCCACCACGTTCCGTCGGCACCGCGCTTCTGATGTGTGTAGTTGTCGTCGCCTCCGGGATCGCGCTTCGTCGCCGAAACGCCGTTGACACACCGTCACCGGACTGAGACCTCCTATTGCGGTGCAACTGGTACCGGATTGACTATTTTGGAGCAGTGCCCATCGCCCGCAGGACGCTGCTCGTCGCACTGAGTGGTGTGACGGCATTCGTCGTCACCGTCGTCGCTTTGGCGCCCTTCGTCAACAGCCAGTCGACGTCGATTTCGACGGGTGACCGATTCTGGTCGATCTCGACCATCGGTGCCGGCGTCTTGGCTGTCGTCGCGGTCGGGACAGCCGCGATGATGGCCCGTTGCCGGTTACGGACCGCTGCCATGACGGCATTCGGTGGGCTCCTCCTCGAACTGCCCGGACTCTACGATCACAACTTCGAGGCACTCTCGCCCGTCGGGGCGGGAGTCGCTGTCGGCGCGGTCACGGTTGCTGCCGCTCCCCGGGTCCGAGCCGCTTCGGTCGCGGGAACGATTGTTGCCGTACATGTCTCGGATTCGCTCCTGGACGAGGATGCAATTCCTCGGCGGTACGCGGACTACATCGCCGACAACACCAACCAGTTTCAACCACCAGTGCTGGCGGCAACACTGATCGCACTGGCATTGACCGCCGCATGTGTCGCCGCGTTCTGGTTCCACGATTTCGACAAGGACCACCCCAAGGAACGGATGGCCGTTCGGCCGGTGACGATCGCAGCGGTGCTAACCCTCTTCGGCGTCGCGGCAAATTGGTGGTTCGACATCACCACCGTCACGGCGGCGGTGCCCCTGCTACTCGTCGCGCTGGTGATCACGGTGATCTGTGCGCGGGTGTTGGGCGACGGCAGTCGGATCCTGCTGATGTGTACCGCTGCCGTCGCAACTCTGGCGGCGGTCTCGGCGAATCGTCCGGCAACCGAGGCGATGGAGTGGTCGAAAACCCCGGCCTCGACCGCCGTCGTGATCGGCGTCGTCATCGTTGCCGCGGCAGCCGTCGGCGCTCTCGCACCGTCCCGCGTCGTCGGCTACGGATTGCTCCTGACGGTGACGGTCGCCGGGATCGTCAGCTATGCCACGTCGCCTTCGCCGAAGATCGGTGACCTTCTCACGATCAGCGATCTTCTTGTCGCCCTGACCGCAGCGGTCGTCACCTACGCGATCGCCAGCGCGATGTACCGGGAACCACCGCGGACCGGAGCGTCACGAGCCCTCGTCGGATTCGGTGTCATCTTCGGCCCAACGGCGCTGGCCCTGCTCGTCTATCCGCAGTTCGACTACGGATGGACGGCGTACACCCCGCTGGACGAGAACAAGCCCTTCAACGGCATCACTACGGTCGGCCCGTTCGAGATCTCGACCGACATCCTGATACTCGACGCCGTCGCGCTGATCATCGTGGCCGTTTGCGCCTACACAAGTCTGCGATTGGGCCGGATAACACGATCCGTTCCTCCGTCGATCAGTCGATCAGATCCATCGACGCCAGGCGATGGAACACTTTGAGCGATCCCGGCGCCACCTCGTCCATCGCCGCGTACTCGGAGAGCGTGAAGTATCGGAACTCGGCGATCTCACTGGTCGGGTGCGGGTCTCCGGCCATCTCCGCCAGATAGCAACTCATGTGCAGCCCGGTGTCCGCGGAATGACCGAAAGCGTGAGCCTCGAAGACGTCGAGGAACTTCACCGTTCCGTCGACCAGATCGACGTCGAGTTCCTCCCGAATTTCGCGGTGCAGCGCCTGCTCGGGTGTCTCACCCGGGTCGATCTTTCCGCCGGCCATGTAGAACGCGGTCTTGCCCACGGAGCGGGTCTGGATCAGCTTGCGATCGCGAATGTGCGCGAGGGCAGCGGTACGGATGATCGTGGTGGGAGTCGGCGAATTCACGTCGTCCAACCTACGTGTATCAGCGAGTGCTGAAGATGTCCGAATCGACTCGCTGCACATCGAAACTGCCACGCCCGGTAATATGTACGCAAAGACAACCTCTCCGACTAGGTGAATTGTCTCGTTAATCCGATAGGTTCGATTTTGTTCGGACACCCCGCCGCCCGCTGACAACACGACGGAGTGCCTTTTGCTCGCTATCTTGCTTGCCCATGCCGTTGCCGCCCTCTTGGCTCCGCTTGTGGTGCGCAGGTTAGGGCGAAACGGCTTCTTCCCCCTCGCGATAGTCCCCCTCGCCAGCCTCGGCTGGGTCATCGACAAATGGGGCACCGTCGAGACGCTGCACATCACCTGGGTCCCTGGCCTGTCGATGGACATCGACTTCAGATTCGACGCGCTTTCGGCCATCATGGCCGTCCTCGTCCTGGGCGTCGGCACGCTGATCCTGATCTACTGCGCCCGCTACTTCAACGACGACGAACCTCGACTCGGCATCTTCGCCGCCGAGATGGTCGCCTTCGCGGGTGCCATGTTCGGGCTCGTGACCAGCGACAACATGTTGCTTCTCTATGTGTTCTGGGAACTGACGACGGTCCTGTCGTTCCTGCTGGTCGGTCACTACGCCGAGCGCGCCACCAGTCGCCGCGCCGCAACGCAGGCACTGCTCGTCACCACCGCCGGTGGTCTCGCGATGTTGGTCGGCATGATCATCCTCGGCCAGGTCGGCGGTAGCTACAACCTGTCCGAACTGGTCGCGAACCCGCCGACGGGTTGGCTCCCGTCCGTCGCGATCGTGCTGATCCTGATCGGTGCGCTCTCCAAATCGGCAATCGTGCCGCTGCACTTCTGGCTGCCCGGTGCAATGGCCGCGCCCACCCCCGTCAGCGGTTATCTCCATGCTGCCGCGATGGTCAAGGCCGGTATCTACCTGGTCGCGCGCCTGGCTCCCGGTTACGCCGATTCGCCGCCGTGGCGCATCACCATCATCAGTTTGGGTCTGCTGTCGATGATCCTCGCCGGTTGGCGAGCCATGCGCGCGTACGACCTCAAACTCGTCCTTGCCTTCGGAACCGTCAGCCAACTCGGCTTCATGATGGTCCTGGTCGGCATCGGCACGCGTGACGCCGCCCTCGCCGGCATGACGATGGTCGTGGCGCACGCGATGTTCAAGGCCGCGCTCTTCATGGTGGTGGGCATCATCGATCACACCACCGGCACCCGTGACCTGCGCAAACTTGCTCACCTGGGTAAGGCGGCACCAGCTCTCGCGATCATTGCGAGCCTCGCTGCCGCCAGCATGGCCGGTCTGCCACCACTCCTCGGATTTGTCGGCAAGGAAGCCGCACTCGAATCGGTGCTCGAAACGAACGCGCTCGGGCACTGGTCGTCCATCGCCGTCGTCACGGTGATCGTGTTGGGCTCGATCCTGACGGTCGGCTACAGCGTCCGCTTCATCTGGGGCGCCTTCGGACGCAAGACCCTGAGCAAGCCAAGTCCGGCCGTGAGCAAGATGCACAAGTCTGGTTGGCTGTTCTTGTTCGCGCCCGGCCTGCTCGCTGTTCTCGGTCTGGCCGCAGGCATTCTCTCGCCCCAACTCGAGAAGCTGCTGACGCCGTACTCCACCACGCTGGCTCCCGGACCGCACGCCGATTACCACCTCGCGCTGTGGCACGGATTCAACACTCCGCTGCTGCTCACGTGCATCGTCATCGCCGGCGGTGTCGCGCTCTACATCGCGCAGCGTCAGATCAGCCGCCTGCACTTCGAGCACCCGCCACTCGGCAACGCCGACCGTATCTACGACGCAACCCTGCGCGGCATGGACACCATCTCGATGCGCCTGACCGGCGCCACTCAGCGTGGTTCGCTCCCCCGCACGCAGTCGACGATTCTCGCGACGCTGGTCGTGGTGCCGCTGTTCCTGCTGATCATCGACACCAAGGGTGGCGGAGTCGACCTTCGGATGTGGGATTCGCCCATCCAGTTCACTATCGCGCTGATGATGATCTCGGCCGCCATCGCCGCGACGCTGATGCGCAACCGCCTCGCCAGCGTCATCCTGGTCGGACTCACCGGTTACGGCTGCGGCGTGTTGTTCGCGCTGCACGGTGCACCCGACCTCGCGCTGACCCAGTTCCTCGTCGAGACGCTGACACTGGTGATCTTCGTGCTCGTGCTCCGGAAGTTCCCCGCCGAAGTCGACGAGAGCAAGGCGATCGGCTTCAAGTGGCCGCGTGCCGCACTCGCCGTCGCCGTCGGTATCACCGTCACCACCATCGCGGCCTTCGCGACCAATGCCCGAAACACTCGTCCGATCTACGAGCTGCTTCCCGACGCGGCCTACGACCTGGGCAACGGCAAGAACGTCGTCAACGTCCTACTCGTCGACATCCGCGCATGGGACACCCTCGGTGAGATCTCGGTGCTGCTGGTCGCGGCAACCGGCGTCGCCAGCCTCGTGTTCCGCAACCGCCGTTTCGGCATTGCGCCTCGCGTCGCCGACGCACCCTCCGTCATCGTGGACAAGGCGGCCGCCAACTCTGACACGACGTGGTTGCGCGGCGGAGACTTGATCGATCCGCGACACCGTTCGCTGGTTCTGGAGGTCACCACGAGGTTGATCTTCCCGACCATCATGGTGTTGTCGATCTACTTCTTCTTCTCCGGCCACAATGCTCCCGGCGGCGGTTTCGCCGGCGGCCTGACGGCGGGCCTGGCACTGGTACTTCGCTACCTCGCCGGTGGCCGCTATGAACTCGGTGAAGCCGTACCCATCGACGCGGGCAAGATTCTCGGCCTCGGTTTGGCGCTGGCCGCGGGCACCGCCCTGGTGTCGCTGTTCCTCGGCGCCCCGGCACTCTCGTCGGCCGTCTTCGAGTTCACCCTCCCGCTCATCGGCCACGTCAAACTGGTCACCGCACTGTTCTTCGACCTGGGCGTCTACCTCATCGTGGTCGGACTGGTCCTGGACGTACTCCGAAGTCTCGGCGCCCGCCTCGACGCAGAAATCGAGGTGAAAGCACCATGAGCGCAAACATCGGAATGCTGATCCTGATCGGCGTCCTCACGTCGGCCGGTGTCTACCTCCTGATCGAACGAAGCATCACCCGGATGCTCCTCGGCTTGCTCCTGTTCGGCAACGCCATCAACCTTTTGATCCTGACCGTCGGTGGATCGGACGGGAATCCGCCCATCGTCGGCCGAGATTCGGTCCACGAGGAGATAGCGGATCCGCTCGCCCAGGGCATGATCCTGACGGCGATCGTGATCACGATGGGTATCGCCGGCTTCGTTCTGGCACTGGCGTACCGGTCTTACAAGATCAACACCGCCGACGCCGTCGAGGACGATCCCGAGGACACCAAGGTTCTCAAGCGTCGCCTGCCCGCCGACGCTCCCGACCACGACCGCTCCGACGACCCGCTCACCGGTGCCCCGAGCATCGGCGGCGACGCATTCGACAAGGACGGCAACCCTATTCCCCTCGAACAACTGGTCAACCTGGAGGACATCGAATGCTACGACGACCTCCACGACGGCGACTTCGAGGACGAACCGGTACCCGACTGGGCCACCGACCTTGCTCGTAAGAAGGAATCCGAGAAGCGGCGCAAAGACGCTCGCCAGACCAAGATCGAGGGAGGTGGAGGCGCATGACCATCTCGGACAACCTGATGGGAGCCCTTGCGCCCCTGCCTGTCCTGATCCCGATGCTGGCCGCAGCCGCGACGCTGGTCGTCGGCCGACGCCCGCGCTTCCAGCGTGTGATCACACTGATCGCGCTCGTCGGCGTCGTCGCGGTGTCGGGCCTGCTTCTCTACCTCGCAGACCGCGACGGTACGACCGCGGTTCAGGTCGGCGGCTGGGATTCGCCCATCGGCATCACACTCGTGGTCGACCGTCTCTCGGCGATGATGCTCGTAGTCTCGTCGGTGGTACTGCTCGCCGTCATGATCTACGCGATCGGTCAGGGTATTCGCGACGGCAGCGAGGCCCAGCCGGTCTCGATCTTCCTGCCGACCTATCTGGCGTTGACTGCTGGTATCTCCAACGCGTTCCTCGCCGGAGACCTCTTCAACCTGTACGTCGGTTTCGAGGTCCTGCTCGCCGCGAGTTTCGTGCTCCTGACGCTCGGTGCCAGCGCCGACCGCGTCCGGGCCGGCATCTCGTACGTGATGGTCTCGATGGTGTCTTCGCTGATCTTCCTGGCAGGCATCGCCTTCGCCTACGCGGCGACCGGCACCCTCAACATGGCCGACATGGCCCTGCGCTTCGACAACATTCCGCCAGGAACACGCACCGCCATCTTCGGTGTCCTCCTCGTGGCGTTCGGCATCAAGGCTGCGGTCTTCCCGCTGTCGGCGTGGCTCCCGGACTCGTATCCGACCGCGCCCGCACCGATTACCGCCGTCTTCGCGGGGTTGCTCACCAAGGTCGGTGTGTACGCGATCATCCGGGCGCACTCGCTGCTGTTCCCGCAAGGAGAACTCGACAACGTATTGATGGTGTGTGGCCTGCTGACGATGGTGGTCGGCATCATGGGTGCCATCGCGCAGAGCGACATCAAACGTCTGCTCTCGTTCACCCTGGTCAGCCATATCGGTTACATGATCTTCGGTATCGCGTTGTCCACGACGTCCGGGCTGTCCGGCGCGATTTACTACGTCGCCCACCACATCATCGTGCAGACGACGCTCTTCCTCGTGGTGGGTCTGATCGAACGACAAGCCGGGTCGTCGTCGCTGCGTCGTCTCGGTGGTCTCGCGGCGGCCAGCCCGATCCTCGCAATCGTCTTCCTGATCCCAGCCCTGAACCTCGGTGGTATCCCACCGTTCTCGGGCTTCATCGGCAAGGTCGCACTCCTGCAAGCCGGTGCGTCCGACGCGAGCGCGCTGGCCTGGATCCTCGTCGCCGGCGGCACGATCACCAGCTTGCTGACGCTCTACGCGGTCGCCCGCGTGTGGACAAAGGCATTCTGGCGAGCCCGCGCCGACGCGCCCGAAGGTGACCTCGCCGACGTCAGCCCGTCAGCGTTGATCGACGAATCCGAAGAGGACATCGCGTTCGTCGACCGCGAGGACGTCGGCAAGATTCCGATCTTCATGCTGATTCCGACGGTCGGGCTCGTCATCGTCGGCCTGGGGCTGACGGTATTCGCGGGCCGGATCATCGACATCAGCGACCGAGCGGCGAAGGATCTGCAGGATCGTTCCATCTACATCGACGCGGTTCTCGGCAACCACCGACCCGTTCCGGTCGACGAGGCTCCCGTCGCTGCAGAGGACCCTGCAAAAGCTCCCAGTACCGATGCCCCGAACACCGAGGCCCCGAACACCGAGGAGGCTCCGCGATGAAACGCGAACAGGTACTCCGCGTCGGGATCCTGCTGTGGCTGATGGTCGTGTGGATCCTGTTGTGGGGCAACATCAGCTTCGGCAACATCTTCGGCGGACTCGCCGTCGGCCTGATCATCATGGTCCTGCTTCCCCTCCCCCGCGTACCGGTCGAGGGCCGGGTCCATCTGCTCTCGATCCTGCGTCTGCTGTGGATGATCGTGTACTACGCGATCCAGTCGAGTATCCAGGTCGCCTGGCTGGCGATCCGTCCGTCGCCGCCGCCGGTCACCGGAGTTCTGCGGTACCAACTCGGGATCAAGTCGGACCTGGTTCTCACGCTGTGCATCGACGTTCTGAACCTGATCCCGGGCACGATGGTTCTCGAGATCGACCAGAACCGGCGCATCGTCTACGTCCACGTGCTCGACGTCGGTTCGCAGAAAGCCGTCAGCGCGTTCTACCGCTCGGTGGAGGATCTCGAGCGGTTGTTCATCGCGTCGTTCGAACGTGATTCGGACTGGCAGCCCAGCCCGTGGCACCAGCGCGACTACGAATTCGATGCACCCCGGCAGGAGGACCGACCATGAACGGGTTCATCACCACGATCTTGATCATTTCGGGAGTGATTCTCCTGATCGCCGCCGTACTGACCACGTTCCGATTGCTCGACGGGCCGAGCTCACTCGACCGCCTCGTCGCCCTGGACACGATCATTGCGGTCTCGATGTGTGGGCTCGCGGTCTGGGCCGCGTACAGCAAAGACACGACCATCGTTCCCGCGATCGTCGCGCTGGCACTGGTCGGCTTCATCGGTTCGGTGTCCGTCGCACGCTTCCGGGTGAGTGACCAGTGATCGGCAACATCCTCGACACGATCGGGGCAATCTCCATCTTCCTGGGCGCGCTGCTCGCGCTGACCGCCGCAGTGGGAATCGTTCGCTTCCCCGACACCCTGCGCCGTATGCACGCGGCCACCAAGCCTCAGGTGGTCGGGCTCATCCTTGTTCTGATGGGTGCCGTGTTCCTGCTTCGTGGGAGCGTCGACATCTGGATGCTGGTACTGGTCGGCATCTTCACGTTGCTGACCGCGCCGGTCATCGCACACAGCGTCGGACGGGTCGCCTACCGCGAACAGCGCGAGGAGGACGACCTCATGAAGATCAACGAACTGGAAGACCCGGACTCTCTCCGGTAACGACATCCCACTCACCGTCGCGCTCGCCCCACACTGCAAGAGCGGTGCCGGGGCGGGCGAAGAAGGTGGCGAAGTACGCCACCGACATGAGAACGAGAACAGCCAGCAGCAGCGGACCGAAGATCGCCGGGTACTCGGCCATCTGCACCGAAGCGAATCTGTAGGAGAGCAACAACCCCGCGAGCAGTGCCGAGCCACCGAGCAACAGACGCACTCGGAACCAACCCCAGCCGCGCTCCGGATCACGCAGCGCCGCATCGAGGGTCAAGCAAAGAACCGCACCGGCAATGAGGTCGACGCCGTAGTGGAATCCGAAACCGAGCGTCGCCGTCAGGGTCGCGACGAGCCAGAACGATCCCAGGCTGCGAAT
Source organism: Rhodococcus sp. NPDC060176 (assembly GCF_042728675.1). NCBI lineage: Bacteria > Bacillati > Actinomycetota > Actinomycetes > Mycobacteriales > Nocardiaceae > Rhodococcus > Rhodococcus sp. NPDC060176. The sequence goes on along the minus strand of NZ_JBHWYS010000005.1, from coordinate 72,337 downwards.
CCACCACGGCCCGCTGCGAGAGTGGATGAACAACGCGACTGCCCACGCGGTGTGCAGGCTCGGCATGCAGTTTCGCGGCGCGGCGTCGTCGAACGGCAGCGACGACGGTGACGCGAAGTCGAAGTTGGGCACGATGTTCGGCCAGTAGTCACCGATCTGGAATCCGAAACCACGCGGACCGAAGGCGAACACCGGACCGACCACCGGGAACAGGACGTAGAAGATCGGGCCGATCAACCCGATGAGCAGGAACGTACGCAGCAGGTGATGCGACGGCCATCCCTTGCGTACTTGATAGAGCGCGACCACGATCACCGCTACCGGCAGTTCGACGTAGATCCAGTCGAGCGCTGCGGCGCCGACGGGGCCCATGGCGTCGACGATCTGGCCCATCACCCACGACGGGTTCCCGAGAGCCTGGTCTGCGAGGAAGACGTACTCGTCCCACACATCGGTGCCGACGAGAATGGTGATCTCCAGCCACGTCTCGGCAACCTTGGCCGCGATGATGAGCAACGCGCCCAGCGCAACGCCGTGCAGAACGCTGAGTCGACGCTCACCGGACAACTTCCACACCGCGTACACCGCGATGGCCGTCAGCACCCAGGTGCCGCCGGTGCCCATCGTCAGCGGCCCACCGGAGAACCAGCGGATCGCGCCGACGACCACGTCGATCACGACGGCCGCGGATACCGCGTAGATGCGCTCCTTGTTGTTCAGTCCGACCAGTGCGAGAGCGAGGCCAACCCAGGGCATCGTCGCGGATCGGGGAACGAGGAAGTAGTCACCGAACAGGCTTTCCACCGGACCGAGATAGCCCTTGTACGACGCGAACGCCTGCACGCCCAGGACCAGCACGGTCAATGCTGCTGTGCCGATCAGAAGGACTCGATGAGAACTCGACCACGAACGATCCGACTGTCCGGGTGCGTCCCCTCGTTGGGACCAACTGTCTATCAACACCGGACAATAGTAAACGGCGTGTGAACCGAATATGGACACCCACTGGACAAACGGTTGGTATGCCCGGATTTCCAGCGCGCGAAACAGCCCTTCGAGCCTTGAGCTTGCTAGGTGCCCAACTCTGCGACCAGGGCGTCGACGACCGCAACCAGATCGCCGCCCGTCGCTTCCGCAACACGGCGTTGACGCTGGTAGGACGCGCCCCGACGGGGAATGTCCGCTACCGACGCCAACTCGTCCGCGCACCCGAGTGAGACCGCAATCGGCGCCAAGTCGTCGAGCAGGCGATCCAGATCGTCAGTGACGAGGCACTCGTTCGCGTCGGAGTCGAGGATGATCTCGGCGTCCAGTCCGTATCTCGCTGCGCGCCACTTGTTTTCCTTGACGTGCCACGGCTGCATGTTCGGCAGAGTCTCACCGGCGGTCAGTCTTCGATCCAGGTCGACGATGAGGCAGTGGACCAGAGCAACCAGTGCGCCCAGTTCTGCGCGCGTCGAGACGCCGTCGAACACCCGGACCTCGATGGTTCCCCACTTCGGTGCGGGGCGGATGTCCCAGTGCATGCCACCGATCTTGGTGATCACACCGGTCTTCATCTGGTCGTCGATGAACGACTCGTATTCGGCCCAGTTCTCGAACTGGTACGGAAGGCCTGCGGTGGGCAGCTGCTGGAACATCAATGCGCGATTGGACGCATACCCCGTATCCACACCGGCCCACATCGGCGAGGACGCCGACAGCGCCAGCAGGTGCGGATAGCGCTGCAGCAATGCGTTGATGATGGGGAACACGCGGTCCGCGGACGAGACACCCACGTGAACGTGCACGCCCCAGATCAGCATCTGCCGGCCCCACCACTGCGTGCGTTCGATGAGTTCGTCGTAGTCGGGCGTCCGCGTGACCAACTGCGTCGACCATTGCGCGAACGGGTGCGTGCCCGCACTGATGAGGTCGACGCCGAGCGGATTCGCCGCGCGACGCAGCAGATCCAGTGACCTGTCGAGATCACTCATCGCCTCGCCGACCGTCGAGTGAATACCCGTGACGAGTTCGACGGTATTTCGCAGTAGTTCCTTGGTGATGTGCGGGGTCTCGGAGCCGGCAAGCTCTTCGACCGCCGAAAACACCTCGGCTGCTGTATTAGAGAGATCTCTGGTCTTGCGATCGACCAGCGCGATCTCCCACTCCACGCCCAGCGTCGGGCGCGGCGAACCTGGAAATGGAACTACCACGCAGAGAATCCAATCACAGTGTCGGTAAAAACACCGTGCTGGCTACTGCGTGGTAGTCGCCGGAAGTGATGCAAAACTCAGGTGAGTTGTCAGCTCTTGGTGATGACACCGCAAGCAACGCGTCCGCCTGCGTCACCGGTGTCGAGGGTCTGCTGATCCGGTGCCGGCGCGTAACGCGTCGGGATGTTGCCGAAGTTGTCCGCACCGGCATGGATCATGACGGAAGTTCCGCCGTTCGCGATCAGTTCGTCGACGGTGAATGCGTCTGTCGTGGTGACCAGTGTGGCGGTGCCGTCTTCGAGGACCTGAACTGAAGTGAGGTCGCCGCTCGCCGGATGGCCCGTGTGGCCCTCGGCCTGGAAGTGTCCGCCTGCCGAGAGGAAGTTACCCGGCTCTCCGCCGCTGGGGGCAACGGAATTGGTCTCGCACTTGGCAACCTGGTGAACGTGGAATCCGTGGAATCCGGGGGTCAGGCCCTTGGCGTCGAGGGTGACCTTGACGTCGCTACCTTCCTGCGCGAACGTGACCGTTCCGACCTTGGCGCCGTCGGTGCCGTTCAGCGTTGCGGTGACCGTCTCGGCAGACGCGCCGGCGTGAGCCGTCTCGGAACCGTGGCCGCCCGCGCTTTCGTGCGCGCTGGGATCGGCTGCACCGGTCCACACCGGAGGAGTCGTGCCGGGGACGCTGCTGGGCTCTTCGCTGTTACTGCAAGCGGTCAAGCCGAAAGCGGCAATCGCGACTACAGGGGCAACGACGCGCCAGGACATACGCCGGGTGCTGCTGGGGGCCATCGAACCGCTCCTTTGAGGTGGCGAGAAAGTGCTTCTGATCATAACGGCGTGTGTAGTAGCTGGAACCGACGGGTCAGTTCCACCTTCACGACCGGTCAGTTGGAGGTCACGATCACGATCACGCCAGGTGACGCGTTCGCGATGCCGGCGAATCGAGGTTCTGCGGTGACTCCGAGTTCAGCTGCGATCTTCTGCGCCGCTGCCTTCTCCGCCGCGGACGATCCGTAGTACACCGTCGTCGTACTGACGGTGCCCTCGCTGTAGTTACCCGTCTCCTCGACGTTCCAACCTGCTGCCGTCAACTCCTCGGCAGTGCCTGCTGCCAGACCGGAGACGGTGCTGTTGTTGAGAACTCGCACGCTGACATTCGACGTGTCGGTGCCGCTCGCGGAGCTGGAAGTCGTAGTCGTCGCAGTTCCCGAAGGACGCGACGTGGTGGTGGTATCGCCCGAAGCGGGTTGCGTCGTCGCTGCCGGCTTGGAGGTGGCAGGGGCCGCCGCGGGAGCACTCGTCGTGGCAGGCGCCGAAGATTCGGTCTGCTCTGCTGCAGTGTTCTCGTCGCCCGATCCACCGTCGCCCGATCCACCGAGAGAGGCTGCTCCGAGACCGATGAACACGATCGCGAGAGCGATCAACACCATGGCGATTGCGCGAAGCGGAGGTCCGGACGGCTGCTCTTTCGGGGTACTCACGATGTCGACCTTATCGCCAGTACGTGGACAGCCCGCTCATATGTGCGCGTGATTCAGGTGACCTCGAAGCCGAGGCGACGGGCGGCCCTGGCCTTCTGACGGCTGGCACGCAGACGACGCAAGCGCTTGACCAGCATGGGATCAGCCGCCAAGGATTCGGGGCGATCGACCAAGGCATTGAGAACCTGGTAGTAGCGGGTTGCCGACATGTCGAACAACTCCTTGATGGCCTCTTCCTTCGCACCGGCGTACTTCCACCACTGGCGCTCGAAGGAGAGGATGTCGTGTTCCCGGCGGGTGAGGCCGTCGTCGCCGACCTCGTGCATGCCTGCTGTATCTACTACCGAATCGTCGGCGCCAGTGCCTTCGGACTGGTTCCGACTACGCGCGGTTGCGCCGTCCATGTCACTCCTCGACTGCTGTGCTCGGCGTCAGCGAGACTCGTATGCCCGGTGTTCTTTTCCGACCGAATTCTCGCGGCCGTGAGTTTCCCGGTCCCCTGGCCCGAAGGTAACTCACAATTTCCCCCGCGGCCCACGTTCCGACCGAGCAACGAATTACATCGCTGTTCTTCAGCAACCATTGAACCATGATCGAGTGTGCGGGCCGTGATAACTACGCGGGCGCGCCGCACTATCCTTGTCCGCATGGCTATCCTCCCCATCCGAATCGTCGGCGACCCGGTACTGCACAAGGCGACAGAGCCGGTCACTCAGTCCCCGGCCGAGATCGCCGAACTGATCGCAGACATGTACGAGACGATGGACGCCGCCAACGGCGTCGGTCTGGCGGCCAATCAGGTCGGTGTTTCACTCCGAGTCTTCGTCTACGACTGCCCCGGTGACGACCGCACCAGCGAGCGTCGACGCGGTGTCGTCGTCAATCCGGTACTCGAGACCTCCGAAATCCCCCAGACGATGCCCGACCCGGACGAAGACTTCGAGGGTTGCCTGTCCGTCCCCGGCGAGCAGTTCCCGACGGGCCGCGCCGATTGGGCGAAGGTCACCGGCACCGACGCCGACGGCAACCCGATCGAGGTCGAGGGCACCGGATTCTTCGCACGGATGCTCCAACACGAGACGGGCCATCTCGACGGCTTCCTCTACACGGACGTGCTGATCGGCCGCAACGCGCGCGCCGCCAAGAAGATCATCAAGCGTTCCGGTTGGGGCAAGCCCGGCCTGACGTGGACGCCGGGGACCGTCGACGATCCGTTCGGTCACGACGACGACGATTACGAAGACTGAGAATTCTGCTCTGAACGGCAACATTTCGATCGGTAGCCGGGTGGTTTTGCGATACAAGCTCCCACCCGGCTATTCGCATCCCATGACCGACGTCATCGGCATCCTCGAGGGCGCCGATCCCATCGCCGTCCGCGCCGGCGACGGTCGGCTGGTCCAGGTCTCCGCCGATCAGGTGATCGCGCTCAAGAGTCTCTCGGCCCGCCCGATTCGCATCGGCGAGATTCGAAACCTCGAAACGGCTGCTGCGGCGGCGTGGCCGGGGGTCGAGCAGGCGTGGATCGACGGTTGGTTGCTGCGCGCCGGTCACGGTGTCACCGGTCGCGCCAATTCCGCTTTGCCGCTCGGCGGTGCGGGGGCGGTTGCCGGCTTCGACGCGAGCACCATCGAGCGGATACGCCAGTGGTTCGGTGACCGCGGACTGCCGACCCTGCTGCTCCTCCCCGATCGACTCGGCACCGCTCCGGACGGGTGGACCAGCGAGAAGGAAACCATCGTGATGGCCGCCGATCTGGGCAATGTCACGCTGCCGCTCGGTCCTCCGGTCACCTCGTTCGCCGACCGCCCCGACCACAACTGGCTGTCGATGTACGACGCCCACGGCAACCCGGCGTACGTCGAGGCGGTCCTCACGGCTGTCGTGGGCACTGCAACTTTCGGCGCGATCGGAAACACAGACACCACGCTTGCCATCGGGCGCGCTGCGCTCACCGAGGCACCCGACCACAAACGCTGGGTAGGGCTGACCGGCATTCACGTCGCCCCTGAACACCGTCGTCACGGAATCGGGTCGCTGATCTGCGGAGATCTACTCTCCCGGGGTCGCGAGAACGGTGCGACGCACGCGTACCTTCAGGTTTCGGCCGGGAACTCCGCGGCGATCGCGCTCTACGAGCGGCTCGGGTTCGTCGAACACCACCGCTACCGATACGCCACCGATCCTGTCGGCGGCTGACGCTAGGCTTGCCCTCGTGCGCATCGCTACTTGGAACGTCAACTCCGTCCGTGCCCGTACCGACCGGATCATCGACTGGCTCGGTCGATCCGACGTCGACGTCCTGGCAATGCAGGAAACCAAGTGCAAGGACGAGCAGTTTCCGTACGAGCGTTTCAAGGAGATCGGCTACGAGGTCGCCCACGTCGGGTTGAGCCAGTGGAACGGTGTCGCGATCGCTTCCCGCGTCGGCCTGGAAGACGTGCAGATCGGCTTCGAGGATCAGCCCGGCTTCGACAAGGACCCGGAGGCCGATCCGGTCCGCGAGGCACGTGCGATCGGTGCGACCTGCGGCGGTGTGCGGGTGTGGAGCCTGTACGTCCCCAACGGCCGTGAGCTCGAAGACCCGCATTACGCCTACAAGCTGGATTGGCTGGCCAAGCTGCGCGACGACGCGGAGGGCTGGCTCAAGCAGGATCCCGACGCGCAAATCGCCCTGGTCGGCGACTGGAACGTCGCTCCCACGGACGACGACGTGTGGGATCCCGCTTTCTTCGAGGGCAAGACCCACACGTCGGAGCCGGAACGAGCTGCGTTCACCGCCTTCACCGAGTCCGGGTTCGCGGACGTAGTTCGCCCGTACACCCCCGGCCCCGGTGTGTACACGTACTGGGACTACACGCAGCTTCGCTTCCCGAAGAAGCAGGGCATGCGCATCGACTTCATCCTCGGTTCACCGGCATTCGCAGCGCGCGTCGAGGCGGCCGAGATCGATCGGAACGAGCGAAAAGGCAAGGGCGCCAGCGATCACGCTCCGGTGATCGTAAATCTCGGGTAAGCGTCGATCTCGGAGCCTGATCGTCTGTACGTAGTTGCCGGCGGTCAGTCTTCGACGAGCAGTTCCAGATACTCGGGATGCTCGCCGAGGTACCGCTGAACGTAGGTGCACACGGGCCGTACCGACCATTCACGGTCACGGGCACAGTCCATCGCGAACTGCACGAGTACCGCTGCCAGCCCCTGCCCGCCGTACTCTTCCTTGACCACGGTGTGCATGTACGCGACCACGTCGCCGGCTTCGGCTCCGCTGCCCAGAATCTCGTCCTCGTCGCGGTACCCGAGGATGCCGACCAACTCGTCGCCGGAGAGCAGTTCGAATCGATCGTGCGACGGATTGTCCACGAGCGTCACTTCCGGTGAGGTTCCGGTTTTCGAGTTTTCGATGTCGTTCATTGCGGCGACCTCCACGGCACGATGTGCACCTGCGCGATCGGCGACAGCTGCGTTCGCACGCTCTCCATAACTGTGATCCATGCCACTCATAGAATCAGCTACCGACGACGCTGTCCCGGATTCGACCAATTTTTGCACCGGAAGCGACCGGATGGCAATCGCAGTTCGCGCGGCCGTTCGTGCGGTCGTTCGTACCGTCGTTCATGCAAGGGGTGGACCGAGCTGCCGTTTCCCCAGGTCCGATCGGTAGGCTCGTCGTCGTGAAGCTGCTGCCCCTGACCCCCGCCGGACAGACCCCGATTCGGGCATTGACCATCGCCGGAACCGACTCCGGTGGCGGAGCCGGTATTCAAGCCGATTCCCGCACGATGGCGATGTGTGGAGTGCACGCCTGCGTGGCCGTCGCCGCTGTGACGGTCCAGAATTCGGTGGGCGTCAGCGGTTTCCACGAGATTCCGCCGGAGATCGTCGCCGACCAGGTACGCGTCGTGGTCTCGGACATCGGTGTCGGCGCGGCGAAGACGGGAATGCTGGCATCGACGACGATCATCGAAGCCGTGGCCGCTGTGGCCGCCGAGGTGGGGATCGGGCGCGATCGACCGATTCCGCTCGTGGTCGACCCGGTGTGCGCATCGATGCACGGTGATCCACTGCTGCACGAAGAAGCGCTCGACGCGGTCCGCAACACCTTGATTCCGGCTGCCACGGTGGTCACTCCGAACCTCGACGAGGTTCGGTTGATCACCGGTATCGAGGTCGTCGACGACAAGAGCGCCCGCCAAGCGGCAGAAGCGCTGCATGCGCTCGGCGCTCAGTGGTCCATCGTCAAGGGCGGTCACCTTCGAACGTCGGAATTGTCCACCGACCTGCTGTTCGACGGCGACCGTTTCCTCGAATTCAGCAGTGCCCGGATCGACACCGGCAACGATCACGGCGGTGGTGACACACTGGCTGCTGCGATCACTTGTGCTCTCGCACACGGCTATTCCGTTCCGGATGCAGTGGCATTCGGCAAGGAGTGGGTGACCAAGTGCCTCGAAGCGTCGTACGACCTGGGCGCCGGCCACGGTCCGGTGTCCCCTCTCTGGCGACTCCAGGTCTAGCCTTCGAGGTTTAGCTAGTTCCGTCGTACGCGCCAGATTCCCAGATCGACGGGAACTCCGTTGGGCGTGGTGGCGAAAAACCCTCGCCGCCACGGCCGGATCGTGAGATCGAGATCCTCGAGGGTGCCAGCTTCGAGTTCCTCGAGGGTGGTCGCCGACATCATGATGTTGCCGTCGCCGCCCAAGCCCATCATCCGGGCGGCAATGGTTACGTCGACACCGAGCCAGTCGTCGCCGATCTGACGCGGAGTTCCCGTGTGGAGGCCGACGCGCATGCGTGGGGTGTATCCGTCGAGGTCGACTCCCGCGAGCGCGTCCTGTGCGTTGAACACCGCTTTCAAGGCCGCATCCGGGCGAATGAACACCGCCATCAGGCCGTCGCCCATCCGTTTGACGACGTGTCCGCCGTTGTCGGTGATCGGGGTTTCCACGGCCTGCGCCACCGCACGCAGAAGGGTCAGCGTGGCCGCGTCACCGGCTTCGAGCGACCACGTGGAGAAGCCGACCAGATCGGTGAAGACGATGGTCAGTTCTTGATCTCCGCGGCCGCGGCCCATCTTTTCCAGCGCCGCCTGCCATACCTGCAGTGCTCCGAGGCTCACTTCCCGAGTGGCTGCCGGCTTCTGATCGAGCAATCTGTCGGCGACGCGGGCCACGGCACGGGCACCGCCGGGGCCGGCGAGTGAGAGCGGATCCCCGAACCCGGGATCGCCGGGTAATGCCCGCCTGAGCCGCCGTAGCGCGTCGATGAGCTGCTGCCGACGGTTCAGTTCTGCCGCAGAGTTCAAGACGACGTCGACGACGCCTCGAACGGAGGAGGAAGAAGCACCTGTCGTGTCGGTGCTCTCCGGGGACAGATCAGCCATAACTCAAGCGTAACTCAGAGTTACAGACAGTGTGCTGCCGCGGTTCTCGCACAGTGACCTCCTGGTCGCTCGCGCAATCGATCATTCGGTCAGTCGATCATTCGGTCAGTCGATCATTCGGTTCTGGCCTGTGTCCGGGCATCGCCGACGGGCACTCCGTTGGGCCCGCTCAAGTCCTGGGCATACGTCGCAACTCCGAAGGCTACTGCAGAAGCATTGGCAGCGAGCGCTTCGCGATCGATGTTCGCGAGGTTGTCCTGGGCACTGTGGTAATTCGGGTCGAAGGTCTCCTCCGCTTCTCCGCCCCACTTCTCCGCCTGTGCCGGCGTCTTGCGTTCGTCGGCGCCGCTGAACACTCCCCCCGCCGGGATTCCGATCTCGATGAACGGGCCGTAGTCGGAGCGCCCGTCGAAGTCCGTTCCGTCCGCCGCAATCCCCCGCCCGGCGAGAAAATCGACGAAAGTGCGCTCAATGCCTGCCGAGCCCTCGGGCCCGGGCCCCTCCCCCACGGCATCCGAGTTGTCGCCGTCGTAAGCCAGATATCCGGCGTTGGGCGAACCGAGCATGTCGAAATTCAGGTACAGGGCGATGTCGGCCCGTTCCTGATCGCTCAGGCCCTCGACGTAGCGAGTGGAGCCGACCAATCCCACTTCTTCCGCTCCCCAGAATGCGAAGCGCACGGCATTTTCGATGCTCGGTGAGCTTCCCATCTGCAACGCGGTTTCCAGTACGGCTGCGGTACCGCTTCCGTTGTCGTTGATTCCGGGACCTTCCGGCACGCTGTCGAGGTGGGCGCCCACGACAACCACATTGTCGGTCGCGCCGGTCTTGGTCTGCGCAATCACATTGCGCGACTTCGTCGTTTCCGTCGACGTGTCGAGAATCAGCGTGAGATCTCCGGGAGTTGCGGCAAGAGCCTCGCCCGACGCCTTACTCACCCCGCCCGTCGGGATGCGGGCGTCTTCGGGTTCACCCAAGGTAGCCCCGCCCAGCATTGCGTCCTCGTTGTTCGCAACCAGCAACGCTGCCGCGCCGCGCTCTGCGGCGATCTTCTGCTTGTCGCCGAACGGGCACACTCCACGGGTGACCAGCACGATGGCACCGTTCACGTCGCGGCCGTCGTAGTCGGTGGCCTCGCAACCGGGGGTCTCGTCGGCGGGAATCGCCACCAGACGCGCCGTGATTCCGGTCGGTCCCGTGGACGTCGAATACGTCAACGCCCGCACCGGAACATCGGAGCCGTCAGCGGCTTTCAGGGATTCGGTGCCGGGATCGAAGGAGCTGAAGTCGAATTCCGGGGTGCTGACGTCGAAGCCCTTGTCTTCGAGCAGGTTTGCCACGTAGTCGACACTGGCGTCGTAACCGGGGGTTCCGGCCGATCGATTGCCGTCGTTGTTAGCGGCGATCTTCTCGAGTTGCTCCAGATGCCCGGTCACGGCGTCGACCGTGACGGTCTCGGAGAATGCAACCGGGTCTGTCGGGACGGCCGCTTCACTTCCCGACGAGCATCCACTCACCACGAGTGCTCCAGCCATTGCGACCACAACCACACCGAAGAGTCTCATCTTCGGAGGATATCGGCCGAAGCACAGGAAAGGGACCCAGTACGAATGGTTTTTCGTACTGGGTCCCTACTCTGCTGTCACTCCTGGTTCTCGGTAGGTCTCCCGACAACACCTACCGAGTGAGCGACAAGATCAGGCGTCGCGACGATTCACGATGACGATACTTGCTCCGAAAATCACCAGAACGAAGGCCGCGAAGTAGATCAGGCTTCCCCAGGGTCCCCAGTGGAAGTCGACGCCACCGCTGCTCGCACTGAGGAAGTGGTTGGCATTCGCGAACGGCAGGAACGGGGTGATCTTCTCACCAAAACTGCCGAACAGTCCGAACAGGCTCTCGATGAGCAGCGGCCAGAGCAGCAGCAACGCAATTGCGCCGGCCGACTGGCGAATGATCGATCCGACGCCGACAGCAAGAATCACGCACAGGAACGCGTAAACGGGGATGCCGTAGATCGCGCGCCAGTCACTGCCGCTCGACAACGTCAACCCGGCACTCGCCTCGGTACCGGCGATGGCCTTGGCCATGGCGTACGCACCAAAAGCGAGAACGAATGTCAGTACAGCACCGAAGGCACCGATCAAACCGGCCTTGGCGATCAGAACCGAGGCGCGGTTGGGAACTGCCTGGAAGGTGGTGCGGATGGTCCCGAAGCGGTACTCACTGGTGACCGCGAGGGCCGCCATGATCATGAGAACCATGATTCCGAAACCCGAGATGCCGGCCGTGGCGACGGCGGTGTCGAGGTCAGGTGCTCCCTGGACGTCCGAAGACGTCAGAGCCGACTTGGCAACGGCGCCCATGATGGCCGCGAAGCCGAGAGCGAGCACGACGATGATGACCGAGCACCACAGCGGCGACTTGGTCGTGGTGATCTTGATACGTTCAGCACTGAGAACAGCCATTACAGTGCACCTCCCATAGCCTGCTGTGTGTTTGCCTGGTGTGCATTTGCTTGGTGGGCTCCAGCACCCGGATCGATACCGGACGCGTGGTACTGGACATCGTCTCCGGTCAACTTCATGAACGCATCCTCGAGCGACCCCTGCTGAGACGCCAACTCGTACAACACGATTCCCTGCGAACCAGCCAAACCACCGATCACATCGGTAGTCGAATCCACCACCACCAATGCCGGCGCAACACCGGAACCGTCTTCACGCACCGTCAACCCCTGCGAAAGCAACACACTGCGCAACGCATCGAGCTGTGGGCTGCGCACCCGCACCGTCGACTCCGACGAACGATCCACGAACTCCGCCACAGTCGAATCCGAAATCAACCGACCCCGACCGATCACCACCAACTGCTCCGCCGTGAGCGCCATCTCCGACAGGAGGTGACTCGACACGAGCACCGTGCGGCCCTCGGCCGCCAACCGCTGCATGAACTTACGAATCCAGACGATGCCTTCCGGATCGAGACCGTTGACCGGCTCGTCGAACAACAGCACCTTCGGATCCCCCAACAACGCACCGGCCAACCCGAGACGCTGCGACATGCCGAGCGAGAACCCGCCGGCCTTCTTGCCCGCCACCTCGGACAACCCGACCAACCCGAGCACCTCGTCGACGCGGGACTTCGGGATCCCGTTCGAGGCAGCCATCCACTGCAGATGCGCCCGCGCACTGCGATTGGGGTGCACCCACTTCGCATCCAACAACGCGCCCACCGTCCGCAACGGCGTCTTGAGCTCCCGGTACGGCTTGCCGTCGATCAACGCCGCACCCGACGTCGGCTGATCCAAACCCAGGATCATCCGCATCGTCGTCGACTTACCCGCACCGTTCGGGCCCAGAAAGCCCGTCACGATGCCCGGCTTGACCGTGAACGACAAATCGTCCACCGCTTTCGTCGGTCCGTAAACCTTGGTCAATCCCCTCAGTTCAATCATGAGGAGAACTTTGCCCTACCGGCAATGACCAGCACATCGGCCACAGGTCTAGTTCCGAGTGGTACTCAGGTAGGACACGAAGCCGGGCAATCCGGGCATAACCCTGAGAAAACACCCGGAAATGGTCCGTCAGGACGATGCTTGAGCCCAGAACCGCTTGGGAATCCGGCCGGCGTGACGCGCCTCGAAACCGGCTACCACTGCGTGCCGCATCGCCGACGCCATCAGTGCGGGATTCTTGGCCCGCGTCACTGCTGTCGCAAGTAGGACTGCGTCGCAGCCCAACTCCATGGCAAGGGTGGCGTCGCTGGCCGTTCCGATTCCGGCGTCGAGGATGACGGGCACACCGGCGCGCTCGACGATCATCTCGATGTTGTGCGGATTCGCGATACCCAGCCCTGTCCCGATGGGTGAACCGAGCGGCATGACTGCCGCGCAGCCGACCTCCTCGAGGCGAAGCGCCAGAACCGGATCGTCCGTGGTGTACGGCAGGACGGTGAAGCCGTCGTCCACCAATTGTTCTGCGGCGGAGACCAGTTCGATCGCATCGGGCAGCAGGGTCCGCTCGTCGGCGATGACTTCGAGTTTCACCCAGTTCGTCTCGAGCGCTTCCCGTGCCAGCTGCGCCGTCAGCACTGCTTCGGCGGCGCCGCGACAACCGGCGGTGTTCGGGAGCGGTTCGATTCCGAGGCGGCGGAGCAGGTCCAGTACCCCGGTGCCGCCGGCCGCGTCGACTCGCCGCATCGCGACGGTGGTCAGTTCGGTGCCCGAGGCCACCAGAGCTTCTTCGAGCACCGCGAGGTTGGCGGCGCCACCTGTGCCGGTGATGAGCCGGGAACCGAAACTACGGCCCGCAATGGTGAGAAGATCCTGCTCAGCCACCCTGCACCGCCGTGAGGATCTCGATTTCCCAACCACGTCCGACGGATTCGTCCCAACGCCCGCGCGGAAACAGTGCACCGTCGACGGCGACGGCGATGCCCTTGCTGGGCAACTCGAGATGCGTCAGAAGTTCGGTCACCGTGACTGCTCGATCGAACTCGAGATCTTCGCCGTTGACGGTGATCCCGATCGGGACCTGCTCGCTCATGAATTTTCCTTAGCTACTGCGAACCGCTCGGGTTCGGTTCCTTTTACCTCGACCAAAGATGTGCCGTTCAGCAACGCGACCGTCGCATCGGCGGTGACGGGCGTCAGCAGGACCCCGTTGCGGCCGTGCCCGGTGGAGACGACAACACGATCGGACACGCGCCCGATCAACGGCAGGTTGTCCGGCGTCATCGGACGCAGGCCTGCCGCGCATTCGTAGAGTTCGTATTCGCCGATCGCGGGCATCAGTGCCTCGGCGTCGTTGATCAGGTCCCGCACTCCGGCCATCGTGACCTGCGTGTCCTCGCCGGACTCGTATTGTGTTGCGCCGACGACGATTCCGTCGCCGCGCGGGACGAGATACGCGGGTCGCCCATGGACGCTTCCGCGGATTGTGCGACTGGGCGCCGGGGTGACTCCCGGCCTGCTACGCAGGCGAAGGATCTCACCCTTGACCGGTCGCACCGGCAGTCCGGGCCACAGCTTGGGTGACGCGATACCGGCGGTGAGCACTATCTGATCGGTATCGAGTTCGGCAAGGTCGTCGACGGCACGCGCGATCAATTCGACGCCGGATTCCGCACAAGCCTTCTGCAAGGCCTCCAGCAGAAGTCTGTTGTCGACGGCGGACTCACCGACAGCCATGAGTCCCGACCGGATGCCGCGGCCGAGCATCGGTTCGAGTTCACGGATGCGGGCGCGACCGAGGATTTCGAGTTCATGGCCCTGCGAGCTCACCCATTCGGCGATGGTCTGCAGGTCCTGCGCGTCGGCAGCATCGAGAGCGACCGTCAGCGAGCTGTCCGCAGTGAAGACCGAGGGACCGAATTTTCCGAGCTCTTCACCGAACGTCGGCCACCGCTCCAGGGAGGCCGCGCCGACGGTCAACGCTGTTTCCTCGCCCGGCCAGCCTTCGGACAGTGGGGCAAGCATTCCGCCCGCCACCCACGAAGCCCCTGATCCGATGGACGGGTCGTACAACCGAACAGTCCAACCGTCGCGGGCTGCGCGCCACGCTATGGCGAGACCGATGACACCGCCGCCGACCACCGACACCGTACGAGCGTGTGTATTCACGAAACTCCACCTCCACTTCCTGCGCCGGCATGATCCGGGTCAGGTCTGACGGTCGGGATCTGGTCGCGATCCCCTCTCAGCCCTACGAACCTCGCAGTCACGACAAAAAGTGACGACGACGTTTCAGGACTCCCGTGTCGAACCTTGCTCCCTAGAGGCTACCGTTTGCTCCGTGCACCCCACACATCCCAGTAACGTCATCGACCGGCGCGAGCGCCTGGCAGCAGCACGGCTGTACCTGTGCACCGACGCGCGCCGCGAGAAAGGCGACCTCGCGCAGTTCGCCGAGGCGGCATTGTCCGGCGGAGTCGACATCATCCAATTGCGCGACAAGGGCTCTGCCGGTGAGCGCGAGTTCGGCCCGCTCGAGGCCAAAGACGAACTGGTAGCGCTGGGCATTCTCGCAACTGCAGCGCGGCGTCACGGCGCATTGTTGGCCGTCAACGACCGCGCGGATCTCGCAATGGCTTCCGGTGCCGACATCCTCCACCTCGGCCAGAACGACATCCCCGTCCCCTACGCGCGAACTGTCGTCGGCGAAGACGTCGTCATCGGCCGTTCGACGAGCAGTCGCGCACAGGCGAGTCTGGCCGCCATCGAAGAGGGCGTCGACTACTTCTGCACCGGGCCGGTCTGGGCGACACCGACCAAACCGAATCGAAGTGCTTCCGGCCTGGAACTTGTTCGATCGACTGCCGACGCCGCACCGCCGCGGCCCTGGTTCGCGATCGGCGGCATCGACGAGGAACGCCTGCCAGAGCTTCTCGATGCCGGTGCCACTCGCATCGTCGTCGTGCGTGCAATCACGCAAGCATCGGATCCCCAGGCCGCCGCGCAACGCCTTGCCGCGGCCGTCGCCGGGCGCTGAAAACCGGTAACTGGCGACCGTCGACTGTTAGCCGGGCCGTTCCCACACAGTTACGGGTCAGCACGCCTGACGCGAAACGTGAATGGAAGTTGTCCAATTAGACAACAAATCCCCAGTTCCTAGGTGCGATTGGATGTCCGAAAAGTCGGATTAAGTGATCTTCATCACAGTTAGTTCGATTGCGTGTCGCATCCCATTCGGTTTGTTGTAGTTTACTCCCAGTTACTAACTGAAACCTAGGAGCACTAAATGGGATCCCTCGACACCGGCTCGCTCAGCACCGAATCGCTCGAAGACCTGAATCTCGGCAAGATCAGCGAGCTGCTCAAGCTCGGTATCACCGCGGTCAGCTTCATCACGGCGCTGAACTCGCTCAGCTGAGCCTCGTTTCGGTCGACGACCGAAACACAGAAGGGCCGGACTCCCGAGGAGTCCGGCCCTTCTGCTGTGTACGAACTGTCAATACTCGAGTTGTTACGACTGGGTACTGCTCGCCGTCCTGCTCGCCTCGGACAGGTTCTGGTCGCTGTCTTCGTGGGCGCTGTCTTCGGGGGAACTACCCGACAACCATCCGAATCCGCCGTCCTCGAGCACGACGGTGTGCGGATCGGCGTCCACCGACACAACCGGCGCAGTCCGGAGTTCGGGCCACGAGGAACCGAATCCCGGATGCAGTGGCAGCGAGTCGACGTCGGCTTCACGGACCCACCGCAACTCGGTGCTCTCACCGTTGGCAACCGTCGAGAGAGGATGCGCCGCGTCAGCTACGACGGTGGTGTAAGTCCACCCGCTCTCGGCGCGCATGGTGACTACCTCTCCGCGAACGCGGACGGCGTCCTCGGCGATACCTGCTTCTTCGTGAGCCTCCCGGACCGCGGCGTGCGTCGTGCTCTCGTGTGAGTCCCGCGCTCCGCCGGGCAGTGCCCACGTTCCGCCCTGATGGCTCCACGCCGCACGATGCTGCAGCAGGACCATGGGCGATCCGTCCGAATCGGGGGCGCGCAAGAGCAGCCCGGCGGCACCGTGTTTACCCCAATGCCGCGTACCGTCCGACCCGATGGACCAACCGTCACCGTCACCACGCATCGACTACCTCGCTCCGCCTGCTCTCGCCGTTGTCCCACACTAACCGTTTCAATCTGCTCCAGGTGTAGGTGATGCTTATATGCTCGCGAAGATGCCCTGAATCATTTCTCGGCGACATCATTTCTCGGTAGCCCGCGTACAGCAGCGAAGTGAGGTGCTCGATGGTCGACCGTGTCGTCCCGTCCATCGAACCCCGGTCGCTGCCGCCCTCCGAGGCCACGACAGTGTCGGCGGAGGACGAGCAGGCACTTCTGCGGCGCGAACTGCAGGCCTTCATGTCCTCGACGCCTGGCCGGTTGACCGTCGTCGGACTGATCCTGATCGCGATCACTTTGATCGCCGGACTCCTCGCCACCGCAGCGATCGAGAACCGCCAGGCGAACCTCGACCTCCTCCTCGTCGAAACCGAGCCTCTCGCCAACTCGGCCCAGAATCTCTACAGTGCGTTGTCCTTGGCAGACGCCGCCGCGGCCACCGCCTTCATCTCCGGCGGCCTCGAACCCGCCGAAGTCCGCGACCGATACACGCAGTCGATCGGTGAGGCCTCTGCGGAGATCGTCCAGGCGTCGGCCGGTCTCGACTCGACCGATCTTGCCGGTCACAGCGCGTTGACCACCATCTCGACCGACCTCTCCGTCTACACCGGCCTGGTCGAAACTGCACGGGCGAACAATCGCGTCGGAAACCCGGTCGGGGCAGCATATTTGAGCGAGGCCTCGCAGTTGATGCAGACCTCGCTGCTGCCGATGGCCCAGCAACTGCACGCCTCGCAGGAGACGCTGGTCTCCCAAGTACAGCGCGATTTCGAGACTCCACCGTGGTGGCCGATCGTGGCGTTCGTCTTCGTGCTGTGCGCGCTGGTGGCGACACAGATGTACTTCTCCCGCAAGAGTCGCCGACGCTTCAATCTCGGGTTGATCCTTGCCTCGCTCGCGGTCGCTGCAGCTCTGCTGTGGCTGCTCACGGTCGGACTGGTCTCCGCACTGGCCACCGGGCGCGCGCTCGACGCCGGGGCCGAGCCACTGCACGAACTGACCGAGGCACGAATCATGGCGCAGCAAGCACGCACCGTGGAAACCCTCACGCTGGCGAGGCGGGATTCGACCGCCGAGGACAACGTGACGTTCACCCGCAAGGTCGATGCTCTGCGGGACATCCTCGAGGGCCTGCAAAGCGACGAACGCGCCCGAGTGAACAGCGAAGTGCTGACCGCCGCACTCGACTCGCGCCAGCAGTGGGTGGCTGCGCACACGCGCATGTACGACCGTCTCGGAAACGGCGACTTCACGTCCGCCGCAGCCATCACCATCGGCGCCGGAGAACAGGATTCGGCCGCGGAGTACGGAAAGCTCGATCACGAACTCTGGCAGGGAATCGTGGATTCGCGCACGAATCTTCGGTCCGACGTCTCGTACGCCTCCCGGGTGTTGGCTGCCTCTGCACCGGGCATGTCTGTATTGGCAGTTCTCGGAGTTGCCGGAATCTTCATCGGATTCTGGCCTCGACTGCGGGAGTATCAGTGACGGGAGTACCGGTGATGCGGAGGAAGAGCCCGGCCGTATGTGTCGCGGTTCTGGCAGCGGCCATGCTGGTGCTCGCCGGTTGCGGTGCGGATCGAGCCGAAGACTTGGACAACGCAGGCGCCACGTCGTACACGGAACCGCCGCTGCCGGCCGAGGCCACCATCGCTCCCAGCCCGACACCGACGACTACCGCGTCGTGCACCAACCTCACCGCGAGCCTGCGGCCCACCCCCGCAGACGCATCTCCGCAGCCACCCACGCCGAGCCTCGACGCCATCCGCGCCCGCGGGCGGCTGATCGTGGGCCTGGACACCGGTTCCAACCTCATGAGCTTTCGCGATCCGGCCACCGGACGCCTCGAGGGTTTCGACGTGGACATCGCCCGCGAAATCGCCCGAGATCTGCTCGGTGACCCGGAGAAGATCGAGTACCGAATCCTGACGTCGGACGATCGGATCGCCGCACTCCAGGAATCGATGGTCGACGTGGTCGTCAAGACCATGACCATCACGTGCGAGCGGCGCGAGAAGGTCGACTTCTCGACGCAGTACTTCTCCGCTGAACAACGAATTCAGGTCTTGCAGGGGTCATCCGTCCGCGGCATCGACGACCTCGCAGGCAAGCGGGTCTGCGCTGCCCGGGGAACGACCTCGGCCACTCGAATCCAGCAACTCCAACCCGAAGCCACCGTCGTCACCGTCCCGATGTGGTCCGACTGCCTCGTCGTCCTCCAGCAGGGGCAGGTGGACGCGATCAGCACCGACGACACGATCCTCGCGGGCCTCGCCTCGCAAGACCCGTATCTGATGATGGTCGGTGGCTCACTGGGCGTCGAACCGTACGGAATCGGAGTGAACAAGGACAACCCCGACTTGGTCCGATTCGTCAACGGAACACTGGATCGGATCCGGAGCGACGGGACCTGGAACCGTATCTACGACCGCTGGCTCAGCGTCCTCGGTCCTTCGCCCGGTCCCCCGCCGGCCGTCTACCGGGATTGAGGCTGACATGACCGAAGAAACCGGCCCCGAGCCCGACGCCACGCAGGCTTCCATGCGTCCCGAACCCGAAGCCACCGGCGCCTACGAGCGGCCCGAGCCCGAAGCCACGGGCGCCTACGAGCGTCTCGAACCGACCTCGGCCCAGATACGAGCAACCACGCCGTCCGCGTCCTCCTCCCCGACCGGCCGCTCCACTCGATCCCGCCGCAGCCGGTCGGGGCGAAAGCTGCGCCTCGGCGGCGGCCTGGTCGAGGTTCCCCCCGTCCCGCAGATCGACCCCGCATCTGCGGTGATGAGTGACCCGACCGTCCCCGAGCGGAAACGCTTCTGTTGGAAATGCAACGAACCAGTCGGTCGTAAGAGCGCAAGCACCAAGGCAACTCAGCACGGCACCTGCCCCAAGTGCGGTTCCACTTTCGACTTCCGCCCACTTCTCGAAGAGGGCGAATTGGTGTCCGGTCAGTACGAGGTTCAAGGGCCCATCGCGCACGGCGGCCTGGGATGGATCTACCTCGCGATCGATCGCAATGTCAGCGACAGGTGGGTAGTTCTCAAGGGGCTCTTGCATTTCGGTGATTCCGAAGCGCAAGCCGTTGCGGTGGCCGAGCGTCAGTTCCTCGCCGAGGTCGCCAACCCCAGCATCGTCAAGATCTTCAACTTCGTCGAGCATCCGCGCCCGGACGGCACACCCATGGGGTACATCGTCATGGAGTACGTGGGTGGGCGATCATTGCGCGAGGTGCTGGCCGAATTCCCGGACGGCAAGCACATGCCGATCGAGCAGGCAATCGGCTATGTACTGGAAATCCTTCCGGCGCTGAGCTATCTGCATTCCACCGGCCTGGCCTACAACGACCTCAAACCCGAGAACGTGATGGTCACCGAGGATCAGTTGAAGCTGATCGATCTCGGCGCCGTGTCCGGAATCGAAGACTACGGGTACCTGTACGGTACCGCCGGCTATCAAGCACCCGAGATCATCGAGACCGGTCCGACCATCGCCTCCGACATCTTCACCGTCGGAAGAACACTCGCGGTTCTCACCCTCGACATGCCTTCGAAGCACGGACGGTACCTCGACGGCCTTCCCGAACCCGAGGACGAGCCACTACTGCGCGACCACGAGTTCTTCCACCGTCTACTGCTACGCGCCACCGACCCGGATCCGAAGAAGCGATTTCAGTCCGCCGAGGAAATCGCGGGACAACTCACCGGCGTTCTGCGAGAAATCCTCGCCGAGCAGACCGGGCAGGAGAATCCCGGACTCTCGCTCGTGTTCAGCAGGCAGCGAACGTCTTTCGGCACCGATGAATTGGTCGGGCAAACCGATGTGTACGTGGACGGTGTCAGCCACGACGCCGCTCTCGATCCGCGCGAAGTTGCGCACGCACTTCCCATTCCGTTGGTCGACCCCACCGATCCCAGCGCGCCGTTGCTGGCAGCGGCGGTGCACAGCGAACCGTCTCAGACTCTCGATGCTCTCAAGCATGCCCGCGAGAACGGAATCGACCGAACGTCGGGCACACCCGCGGCCGCCGTCTCGGGCGAAGTTCGACTGGCCGAGGCCAAGGCTCATCTCGATCTCGGTGATCCGGAAACCGCACTGACAGTTCTGGGCGAACTCCAGCAGAACATCGGGGACCACTGGAAGATCGAGTGGTATCGAGGACTTGCGGCGTTACAACTGGACCGATTCGAGCCCGCTTTCAGTCACTTCGAGGCAGTTCTCACCGCACTGCCCGGCGAGGCTGCACCAAAGCTGGCGTTGGCAGCGACGGCAGAACTGATTCTCCAGCACTGGGAGAGCGACGACCCGGACCAATGGTGCCGCTTCTCCGAGAAGTACTACCGCACCGTCTGGCGGACCGAACGAAACTACGTGAGCGCAGCATTCGGGCTCGCCCGACAACTCGCCGATCACGGCAACAAGAAGGCAGCCATCGCCGCCCTCGACGAAGTACCCACGTCTTCCCGGCACTACAACGTCGCACGGATGTCCAGCGCTCTGACGATGCTGTCCGGCGTTCCGATCGCCGAACTCGACGAATCGACTCTGCGGGAAGCCGCCCGTCGTGTTCGGGCGCTACCTGCTGAAGAGAGCCGAAGCCTGCAGATGCGAACCCTGGTGTTGGGCACGGCACTCGATTGGATTCGCTACGGCAATCGCTCGCACACCGAACTCGAACCCATCCTCGACCTGCCCTTCACCGAGCAGGGTCTGCGTTCGGGAGCCGAGGCCTGCCTACGCGCCCTTGCCCGCGCCACGACTTCCCGTACGCACCGCTACGCCCTCGTCGACCGGGCGAATGCGGTGCGTCCCCGCAGCAATTTCTGACGGACGCCCCGAGAACTACAGTGTTGCCGGAACTACAGTGTCGCCGGAACTACAGTGTTGCCGGAACTACAGTGTTGCCGGAACTACAGCGCGGCCACCAAAGCCTCTGCCGCACGGGCGATCGCCAATTCCTCGTTCGTGGGGACCACGAGTACCTCGACGGCCGACGAGGATGCGGAGATACGACGCTCGTCGCGACTCTTCGCCTCGTTGAGAGCCGGATCAACCTCGATACCGAGACGGGAAAGCCCGGCCAGGCTGTCGCGTCGCACGTCGATGTTGTTCTCCCCGACGCCGCCGGTGAAGGTGATGACGTCGACGCCGCCGAGTTGAACGATGAAGGCACCGATGTACTTACGCAGCATATGCACGTAGACGTCATACGCGAGTTTTGCGTCTTCGTCGCCGCCCTCGATCAGTGCGAGCAGAGCGCGGAAATCGTTGACTCCGGAGAGTCCCTTCAAACCGGAACGACGGTTGAGGAGGTCGTCGATCTCGTCGACCTTCATTCCCGAGTTGCGGTTGAGGTGCAAGATGATGCCTGGATCGATGTCGCCGCTGCGCGTACCCATGACAAGACCCTCGAGCGGGGTGAGGCCCATCGTGGTGTCGATCGCCTTGCCGCCCTTGATCGCCGAGGCCGAAGCGCCGTTTCCGAGGTGCAGAACTATCTGATTCAGTTCGGCCGGATCCTTGCCGAGGAAGTCCGCGACGCGGCCCGACACGTATTCGTGGGAGGTCCCGTGGAAGCCGTACCGGCGAATCTGGTTGGCCTTGGCCACGTCCCGATCGATCGCGTAGGTCGATGCTGCCGCGGGCAGCGTATGGAAGAACGCGGTGTCGAAGACGGCTACGTGCGGAACGTCGGGCAGTTCTTCGCGTGCCACCTCGATACCGATCACGTTGGCCGGATTGTGCAGCGGCGCAAGGTTCGACAGATCCGCGATGGCTTTCACGACGCCGTCGTCGATGAGCGTCGGCGAATAGAAGATGTCACCACCGTGCACGACTCGGTGACCGACTGCGATGATTCCGGCCTCGCTCAGCGGCCGCCCGACCTCGGCGACGATGTCGAGCACCATCTTCAGGCCCGCGCGGTGATCGGCGATCGGAAGGCTCCGGTCTTCGACTCCGGTGCGGTGGTTGTAGACGATGTGTCCGTCGGGTTCGCCGATGCGTTCGATGAGACCGTGCGCCACCGATTCCGCCGTATCCGGATGCACGAGTTGAAATTTGATGGATGACGAGCCGGAATTGATGACCAGTACGGTGCCGTCGCTCACTCTTACGCTCCCTGTGCCTGAATTGCCGTGATAGCCACGGTGTTGACGATATCCTGGACCAACGCACCACGCGAGAGGTCGTTGACCGGCTTGTTCAGTCCCTGCAGAACCGGGCCGACGGCGATTGCGCCGGCGCTACGCTGCACTGCTTTGTACGTGTTGTTGCCGGTGTTCAGATCCGGGAACACGAACACCGTGGCTTTGCCCGCCACCAACGAATCCGGCATCTTCTTGTCGGCCACACTCTGCTCGACAGCGGCGTCGTACTGAATGGGCCCTTCCACCAACAGATCCGGGCGACGCTCGCGTACCAGCGCGGTCGCGCTACGAACCTTGTCGACGTCGGCTCCGCTACCCGAATCGCCGGTGGAGTACGAGAGCATCGCGATACGCGGATCGATCCCGAACTGCGACGCCGTCTGCGCCGACGAGATCGCGATGTCCGCCAACTGCTCCGACGTCGGATCTGGAACCACGGCGCAGTCGCCGTAGGAGAGAACGCGGTCGGCCAGGCACATCAGAAAGATGCTCGAGACCGTCGAGACGCCGGGGGCGGTCTTGATGATCTCGAAGGAGGGCCGGATCGTGTGTGCGGTGGTGTGGGCGGCGCCGGAGACCATGCCGTCGGCAATACCCAAGTGCACCATCATCGTTCCGAAGTACGAGATGTCGGCGATCACCTCGCGGGCTCGCTCGATGGTCATGCCCTTGTGTGCACGCAGCGCGGTGTATTCCTGTGCGAAGCGCTCGGTGTACTCGGACTGCGCCGGTGAGAGTACCTGTGCGCCACTGATGTCCACGCCGAGTTCCGCCGCGCGTCGACGCACACTCGGTTCGTCACCGAGGATCGTCAGGTCGGCAACCTGACGTTGCAGTAGTCGACCGGCAGCGCGCAGGATCCGGTCGTCGTCACCTTCCGGCAGGACGATGTGCTTGCGGTCGCGTCGAGCGCGGTCGATCAGCTTGTACTCGAACATCTGTGGGGTCACAACGGACGGGATCGGCAGTGCCAGTCGGTCCATCAGGACGTCTGCGTCGACGCGCTGTTCCATCAAGCTCAGGGCGGTGTCGACCTTTCGCTGCGAACCGACTGCCACGCGTCCGCGGGTTTGGGCCGCGGCGCTTGCGGTGTCGAAAGTACCGAGAGTTGTGGTGAGGATCGGAAGGCGCTGTTTGAGGCCGGCCATCAACGCCGCGATGGCCGGGTGCGGTGTGATCCCGCCGTTCATGATGATGCCCGCGAGCGACGGAAATCCCTCCGCCTCATGAGCATTGAGCAACGCGAGCAGGACGTCCGAGCGGTCGCCCGGTGCGATCACGACCATGCCCTCGACGAGACGCTCGAGGATGTGCTCGGCGGTCATGCCGCCCACCATCACCTTCAGTGCCTCGCGGTGCAGCAGTTCCGGGTCACCCGAATACAACTCGCCGCCGGTGGCCTCCATCAACTCGGCCATCGTGGGTGAGACGAGTAGCGGAATCTCCGGCAGGCTCCACGTCGGAACACCGATGTCGGACAGCGCTGCGGTCACCTCGTCGAGCTTGTCGGGATCGCAACGGTTGGCGACGACGGCGAGCAGATGAGCGTGGTTGGCGGCCAACTCGGCAGCGCACAGGTGCGCGAGCTGGGCGACCTCCTCGACGCTGCGCCGAGCGCCGCGTACCGCGAGCAGGACCGGCGCCCCCAGGTTCACGGCGATGCGGGCATTGAAGCTCAGTTCGCTGGGGCTGGCGACGTCGGTGTAGTCACTTCCGATGATCACGACGGCGTCGCACTGCTCGGCCACGGTGTGGTACTTCGCGACGATGTCGGCCAGTGCGGCTTCAGGATCGGCGTGAACCTGCTCGTAGGTGACGCCGAGTGCGTCGGCGTAGGAGAGATCGGCGGTGGTGTGCTCGAGCAGGAGTTCGAGGATGTAGTCGGTTTCCTCGGTCGAGCGGGCGATCGGGCGGAAGACACCGACCCGGGCGACGGTCGCGCACAGCATCTGCAGCACGCCGAGCGCGATGGTGGATTTTCCGGTGTCACCTTCAGGAGAGGCGACGTAGACACTCGACACGGCAGCGGGCGCTTCTGGCATGCCCAACAGCCTAGTGTGGGCCTCCGCCCACCCTGCCACTGATCGTGGCCACGCTCACGCTCGTGCCGACAACCGGCAGCTACGAGAAGGACGAACGGTGCCCGCCACACGTCGAGTGGCAGACACCGTCCAGTTGATCTCGAGGATCAGCCCAGAGCACGCAAGCGGGGCGCAAGGTCACGCTCGAACAGTTCGAGGAATCGGCGCTGATCATGGCCCGGTGCGTGGAACACCAGGTGATTGAGACCGGCATCGACGTAGGCCTTGACCTGCTCGACGGCGTCGTCCGGATCAGAAGCGACGATCCAGCGCTTGGCCACCTGCTCGATGGGCAGAGCGTCGGCAGCGGCTTCCATTTCGATCGGATCCTCGATGCTGTGCTTCTGCTCCGGTGTCAGGGACAGCGGAGCCCAGAAGCGGGTGTTCTCGAGTGCAGCCTCCGGATCGGTGTCGTAGCTGATCTTGATCTCGATCATCTTGTCGATGTCTGCGACGTCGCGCTCGGCCTTGGCTGCGCCCTCGGCAACGGCTGGAAGCAGCTTCTCGGTGTAGAGCTCCATGCCCTTTCCGGAAGTGCAGATGAAGCCGTCACCGGCACGTCCCGCGTACCGGGCGACAACGGGTCCGCCGGCCGCGATGTAAACGGGAATGCCGCCCTCGGGAACGTCGTAGATCGACGCGCCGCGAGTGGTGAAGTACTCGCCTTCGAAGTCGACACGATCGCCCAGCCACAGCTCACGCATCAACCGCACGGACTCACGCAGCCGCGCGAAGCGTTCCTTGAACTCGGGCCACTCGCCCTGGAAGCCGGTCGCGATCTCGTTGAGAGCCTCGCCGCTGCCGACGCCGAGCATGATGCGGCCCGGGTAGAGACATCCCATCGTCGCGAACGCCTGAGCGATGACCGCCGGGTTGTAGCGGAACGTCGGCGTCATCACGGACGTGCCGATCTGCACACGCTCGGTGCGCTCACCGACGGCCGTCATCCAGGCGAGCGAGAACGGTGCGTGTCCACCGTTGTGGCGCCATGGCTGGAAATGATCGCTCACCGCAACGGAATCCATGCCGTGCTGCTCGGCCAGAACTGCCAGCTCTACCAGTTCGCGAGGGCCGAATTGCTCAGCCGAAGCCTTGTATCCGAGCTTGAGTTCCTGCGCCACCGTGCACTCCCTTGTCGTCTGTTTCGTGTACTTCTCTGACTTGCTTCTCGTTCTTTGCAGACTATCCAGACACCGCAAGGACTTCTCTGCGTATCTCAGCGAGCAAGGCTGGTGACCACTGTCGCGATACCGGCAGCGACGGCAACCCCCGCCAACGCCAGGGCAAACAGCCACAATGCGTGCGGTTCCGGCATCGCGGCTCCGTCCTCGAGCGCCTTCTTCACCTGTAGCCAGCGTCGCATACCTACCAAGGCTGCTGCCGCCGAGAGTGCGATCAAGATCAGACCGAGCGCCGTGCGGACCCACCCTGTGCTCCACTCCGGCACCAACTGGACGACGGCGATGCCGCCCGCCAGCAAGGCGAGTGAGCTACGCATCCAGGCGAGAAAGGTGCGCTCACTGGCGAGAGTGAAGCGTTCGTCCGGGCGATTGGGTTCGCTCATGCGTGCTCGCCTCCGTGCGGTGCAACCAGATCCGGGTCCTGACGCCAGTCGTAGACGACCTCGGTGCGTAGAACGATGTCCTGCAGCGATCGTCGTCGTCGATCGACCGCCGACCACAACAATCCGAAGGCGAAGAGTACGCAGAGCACGGCGCGGACGAACGCCAACGGCCAGCGCACGAGGCGATGCCCGGACGTGATCACGCGGAGCCCCATCACGAGGGAGCCGACGGTTCGGCCGGTGGTCGCCCAGCAGGCAGTCAGATACGCCACCGAGACACCGAGAAATGCCGTCGTGGACAGAAAGATTCCCGGTTCCGAGAACGTGAAACTCTGCGGCGAGAAGAGCAGTCGGACGAAGGCGAAACCTACGTACACGGAACCCATCAGGAGCAGGACGACGCCCAGGTCGATCAGTCCGGCGAGTCCACGGGTGACGATGCCGGCCGGGCCGGAACTCTCCTGGGCCACTAGCGTTCGCCTGCGTTCGTATTCGGATCGGCCTCGGGTGACGGTTTTTCTGGTGTCGGCTTTTCTGGTGACGGCTTTTCTGGTGACGGTGCGTTATCGCGGCCGAACAGTCGCCCGACGAATCCCGCGACGGCGTCGTCCGCCTGCATGCCCTGTACCCGCGCTCCGTGCACCGCTTCCGTGGAGAGTGAGCCGGTCGATTCACGGATCATCTGGGGGAGGTCGACGCCCTCGATGACCTGGTCGGCGATCTTGACGAGGTCGATGCGGTTGACCTGGCGTTCGAGGTCGACGGTGTCGACTATCCCGTCGAGGTCGAGGCGATCGATCACCGCCTTGACGTCGAGGCGACTTGCGATCTCGTCCACGTCGACGCGGTCGATGATCGGTTCGAGCGAGACCCGCTCGGCAATCTTGTCCACGTCGATGTTCTCGGCGATCCTGTCGATGTCCACGTGGTCGACGACGATCTTCGTGATGTCGACTTCGGCCAGAGCAGCGTCGACGACAGCTTTGATCACCGTCCGCAAGGTGGAATCGGCGAACTCCGCGGTCGAGCGAATCGCGTCCGTGCCGCGGGTGGTGACCTGGGTGATCGCATCGTCGAGAGTGCCACCGACTACGGGGATCCGCTGCACCGAATCAAGGGCGAGACCAGCGGTTCTGCGCGCCGCACCGGCCGTGATCGCAGCCAGCCCGAAGGCCAGCCGAATCACGTCGGATTCGGGGTGGTGCGACTGCGATCCCACGCAATTGTCTCCATCTTCTTATCGGACTGTTACCCGGACATTCGTCACTCTTCTTCGCATTGTGCCACTGTTGGAAGGCACAAATACGCTGTCCGGCTTGCGCCTGGGGGGGAAATATGAAGACACGTCGTTTCACGGTTCGGCTGACGATGGCGGTGGCAATGGCTGCCGGCATTCTCGGCCTCAGTGCGCCGACTGCGAGCGCGGATTCCGTGGTCAGTCGCATCGACGTCTACTCACCCTCGATGGACCGTTGGATCGCCAACGACGTGATCTCCCCGGCCGGCGGCGGCGCTGCCCCGACGTTCTATCTGTTGACCGGCGTCGGCGGCGGTGAGGACGGAATCTCGTGGTTCAACAACACCGGAGTCCGTGACTTCTTCAACGACAAGCACGTCAACGTGGTCATGCCGGTCGGCGGCAAGTTCAGCATGTACACCGACTGGAACGCCGACGATCCGGTACTCGGGCGCAACAAATGGCAGACATACCTCACCAAGGAACTACCGGCTGCAGTCAACGCTCGGTACAACACGACCGGCGTCAACGCGCTCGGTGGTGTGTCGATGGCTGGTGGGCCGGTCCTGGACCTCGCGATCCAGTCGCCCGGCACCTACCGCGCCGTCGGCTCGTACAGCGGCTGCCCGCGCGCCGGCGACCCGCTCGGTCAGGCAGCGGTGCGTTCGATGGTCGAGATACTCGGCGGCGGAAACGCAGGCAACATGTGGGGGCCGTGGGGTAGCCCGCAGTGGGCTGCGCACGACCCGCTGATCAACGCCGAGAAACTGCGCGGCACAGCACTGTTCGTCTCGACCGGCAACGGACTTCCCGGCCCGGTGGACGGAATCAACTCACTGGCGATGGCTGCCGGGGTCGTTCCCGGCGCTGTGCTCGAAGGCATCACCAACGTGTGCACTGCCGCATTGCAGGGTCGATTCAATCAACTCGGCATTCCCGCGACGTTCAGCTTCCGCCCCGAGGGCACCCACACCTGGGGACTCTTCGAAGCTGACATGCGTGCATCGTGGCCGATGATCGCGGGCGCTATCGGGGCGTGAGCCTCACGGCCCTCCTAATGCCATGGCGTCAGGTGAGACTGCGCGCCCAGTCCCGCATCCCGGCGGGGCCAGTGCCAGTGGCGTATTCAGCGAACAGATTTCGCGCTTCGTCACGGCGGATGCCGCCGAGGACTTCACGCGGCTTACAGAAAAACGGAAGCTCCACAGGCGGCGCCCACAGCTGCACGAGTTCCGCCGCACCGTCGTTCGGGGATTCGAGAGCGAACCACACCCGAGTCACACCGAGCGTGATCGCGGCACCCATACACATGAGACATGGTTCGAGATTGACCGCCAATGTCAATTCACCCGACGCTCGAGCGAACCCGAGAGCCTCGTCGGCCTGCAAGAGCGCTTGAAGGTCCGCATGGACTACCCGTCGGCCGAGTGCCCGTTCTTGTGTATACGCCCGCCCGAGCACACGGTCGTCGTCGAACACGACTGCGCCGATCGGCATCTCCCCGAGCTCCATGCCCTCACGCGCTACGTCAAGAGCAACCGCAAGCGCATCTCGAGGTGCAAACATCACTCGACACTAATGGACAAGGCAACCTCACGCTGCCAGTAGTGCGGGTAGTCCCCATTCCTTGGCGAGCAGTTCGTACGAGCGCAGACGATCCTCGTGTCGATAGGTCACTCCGGTGATCACCAATTCGTCCGCCCCGGTGAGCTTCTGCAGACTGTCGAGCCTGTCGGCGACGGTGGTGGGCGAACCGACGAACTGCGTGATCAGCCGATCCTCCACCACTGCTTTGTCGGCGTCGGAAAGTGGGAGCGCCGTCTCCGGATCGGGATACGGGATTGCTCCGTGCCCGCTGCGGATGCTGTGCGTCCAGTGCCCGAACGTCGACGCCAACTCCCTGGCCGTCGCATCGTCCTCCGCGGCAACAACATCCGCGGACACGACGACGTACGGCTCGGAGAGAACTGCCGACGGCCGGAATGCCGCACGGTAAGCCTCGACCGCGTCGAGCGTACTCGACGGCGCCACATGGTAATTCGCACCGAACGGCAATCCGAGTCGTCCGGCGAGTTCGGCACTGGGGCCCGCGCTGCTTCCGAACACCCACAGCTCGACGTCGGCATTCTCGCCGGGACTGGCGTGCAATTCGATACCGTCGCGGGTGCGGTTGGTTCCGTTCAGAAGCGAGCGTATGTCGTCGACCTGCTGCTCGAAATCGGGCGCCTGCGCTCCCGGAAACGCCAAGGCATCGAACGACGCCTGCAATCTCGGTGACGTGAGGAGCCCGGTCGGATCGAAGGGCGCCGGGATCACCACACCCTCACGTACGACGTTCTCCCGCTTCGATTCTGCGGGGGCAGTCGTCCCGGCAGCGACGGCACGAAGTGCCTCCACCCGGCGCTGACCACTGCGCCCGATACCCAGATCGATTCGACCCGGATACAAAGCTTCGACGGTGCCGAAGGCTTCCACCACCTGAGCTGCCGTGTTGTTGCCCAGCAGCACGGCGGCCGAACCGACACGAATGGTGTTGGTGGCGGCCGCGATCAGCCCGACAAGCACTGCTGGTGACGACGAGGCAACACCGACGAAGTGGTGTTCGGCGACCCAGTATCTCTTGTATCCCCATGCTTCGGCAGAACGAGCGAGGTCCAGCGAGTTCCGCAAAGCCTGGCGGGCCGTTCCGCCCTCACTGATCGGCGAGAGGTCGAGTACGGACAGCGGCGCGCTCACCTCGGTGCGCTTTCGGAGCGGCTGTCAGGTGTCTTTTCGCCGGCTTCCACCGCGAACGCCAGGCGGTTCTCGGCGGGGGCCACGGGGCACGTCGCGTAATCGGTGAAGGCGCAGGGCAGGTTCGACGCCCGATTGAAATCGAGGACTACCGCGCCACCGGGTTCCGGTGCGCTCACGTGCAACGAGCGTGCGGCCGGGTAGGTGGACACCCCGCTGGTCGCGTCGGTGAACAGGATGTGAAAGCCGTTGTCCTTGCCCGCGAACGCAATCAGCGTATGCGTTGCACCGTCGTGTTCGAAGCTGATGGTTCCGCGAGCGTCGTGATGATGCTCGAGGCGCTCGACGACCGCACCGGTCGTCACCGTGCGAGCCTCCTCGAAAGCTGTGAAGACACCGTCGATGCGCCACTGCGGGTTCGGCTCGAAGGTCGGGATACCACTGAACTGCGCCAATGCCGGGGCTGCCGAATCGTGGATCCGCAGGGCTACCTCGCCGGTGCGGCGGATGACCTCGACCAGACGTTCGCCCTGCTTGACGATCAGGCCCGGCGCCCCCTCGATCGGATTCAGGGTGGACGAACCGTCCACTGCGACACCGTCGATCGAGAGATCGTCTGCCGCCGTTGCGGTGACGACCACGGCATTCGCGTCGGCGCGCCATGCACCCGGAAGGTCTGCGAACGTGGAATCGGTGTCCACCAGCCAATGCAACGCAGTCAGGCTCAGCCAGCCGAGTGGTTCGCTGAAGGTCGCGTCGCGCGAGGCGTGCCAGGCATTCCAATCGCCGGTGAAGGTGCTGGTGGACGTGTCGGTAACGGTCATGATGCGCGGACTCCTTCAGCCTGCTCGTGCGGGTGGCGCAGTCCGAGATGGCTGCGCAGGGTGGTTCCTGAGTATTCGGTCCGGAAACTGCCGCGGTCCTGCAGTTCCGGTACGACGGTGTCGATGAACTCGTCCAGTCCCGCGGGGGTGAGGTGGGGAACGAGGATGAAGCCGTCGCTCGCGTCGCCCTGGACGTAGCTGTCGATCTCGGCAGCCACCTCGGCGGCACTGCCCACGAACTGTTGGCGGGCAGTCATTTCGATGATGAGTTCACGGATGCTGAGGTTTTCGGCCTCTGCCTTCGCTCGCCACTGATCGGCGACCGCTCGCGGATCCTTGACGTGACGGACGCGTCCGCGAGTGATGTTGACGTCGTCCGACGGATCTTCCTTCGGCAACGGGCCGTCGGCGTCGTACTGCGAAAGGTCTCTGCCCCAAACCTGTTCGAGAAAAGCGATGGCAGTCTGAGGTCCGACCTGCTGCCGCCGGATGTGATACGCCTTCTCCTGTGCATCCGCTGCGTTGTCACCGAGGACAAAGGTGGCGGCGGGGAGAATCTTGAGGTCTGCGTGCGTGCGTCCGTACTTGGCCAGGCGCCCCTTCACGTCTGCGTAGAAGGCCTTGCCCGCTTCGAGGGTTCCGTGCCCGGTGAAGATGGCATCGGCCTTGGCGGCGCCGAACTCGCGTCCTTCGTCGGAGTCACCGGCCTGCAACAGAACTGGGTGCCCCTGCGGACTCCGCGGCACTTCGAAGCGTCCGGCGATGTCGAACTGCTTACCGGAGTGTTGGAACTGGCCGACCTGCTGGTCGGTGGCAAAAACACCGCGCTCACGGTCGACGATCGGACGGTCGATACTCCAACTGTCCCACAGCGTCCGAACTGCGTCGACCAACTCGTTGGCGCGTGCATACCGCTCGGAATGCTCCAGGTAGCCACCGCGGCGGAAGTTCTCGCCGGTGAAGGCGTCCGAGGAGGTGACCAGGTTCCAGGCGGCGCGGCCGTCGGAGAGATGATCGAGCGTCGAGAACTGCTTGGCCAACTCGTACGGTTCGTTGAACGTGGTGTTGATCGTCCCGGCCAGGCCGAGATGCGTTGTCACACCGGCAACCGCATTGAGAATACTGAAGGTGTCCGGGCGACCGACCACGTCGAGGTCGTGAATCTTGCCCTGATGCTCGCGTAGGCGCAAACCCTCTGCGAGGAAGAAGAAGTCGAACAATCCGCGTTCGGCACTGCGTGCGAGGTGCTCGAACGAGCTGAACTCGATCTGGCTCTTGGACGCCGGATCAGTCCACACCGTGGTGTTGTTCACGCCGGGAAAGTGAGCGCCCAGATGAACTTGCTTGCGAATCCTGTTCTGTGTCATCGGTGTTCCTGTTCTTTACTCGCGCTACGCGAACTGATTGACGGGCAACTCGAAGCCCAACCGCTCGCGCAGAGTCGGGGCGGTACTCGGTCGCGGATTGAGAGTTGGCACTACGTCCGTCGCGATCTTGTCCACGGCGGCGGCCAGCGCCAGTGGACGCAGAACCACACCGTCGATCCCGGCGAGCCCACCGATCTCACGCAGCAGCGCAGTCAAACCCGCGCTGTCGCCGCGATAGAACAGCGAGTGCGGGGCATACGGCGCTCCCGCCCATTCCTCGAGTTCCGCCAAAGCGTCGTCGGCGGCACCGCGATCGGCTCCGAGAAGCACGTCGACATCGAGGAGCACTCTGACGCTGCGCCCGAGGGCAGCTGCACTCGTGTGGACCAGCTTGGCCGTAGCTTTGGCCTCGCCGAGGTCGGTTGCCGAAATCCGAATCAGATCTCCGCGCGCAACGGCGAGTTCGCGGGCCTCCGGTCGACTCGCGTCGACGGAGATCAGCGGCTGCCCCTGAGGCGAGCGCGGGGTGATGGACGGGCCCTTGACGGAAAAGTTCTTTCCCTCGAAATCGATGTAGTGCAGCTTGTCCCGATCGATGAATCGTCCGCTCGCAGCATCACGTATCTCGGCGTCGTCCTCCCAGCTGTCCCACAGCCGACTGATCACCTCGACCGCCTCGGACGCTTCCTCCCACGCGGACTCCGGACCCTGCACTGCCTTTCGGCCGAACAACGCTGCCTGCTCGGTGGTGTCGGACACCGCGACCTGGCAACCGGCCCGCCCAGCAGACGAGTAGTCGATGCTCGCAATGGCCTTGGAAATGTGGAACGGTTCGGTGTGCGTGACCGTCGCAGTGGGGATCAGGCCGATGCGCGAGGTGACAGCACTCAGCCTCGCCGCAGTTGCCACGGCCTCCAACCTCCCCCGCACAGCGTGCTGGCCTTCGGATTGGAGCCCGAAAGAATCGGGGAGGAACGCCAGATCCACCCCACCCCGATCCGCGGCGGTCACCAGGTCCACCCAGTACGACGGCGTGAACAGATCTTCGGCGCGCGAATCCTCGCGTCGCCAGGAGTACGGATGAGCTCCGGTGCCCTCGAATTCGAGGCCGACCAGGAATGCTCCGGAACTACGCTCGGACATGTTCGGCCTTTCCTGTCGAATGATCCCGCCCGGGGATCGCGTCGAGAAGTGTGCGTGTGTACTCGTTTCGGGGATTGTCGAAAATCTCGGCGGTAGTGCCGATTTCGAGCAATCGCCCAGCTTGCATGACGCCGACTACGTCGCTGATCTGGCGAACTACCGCCAGATCGTGGGAGATGAAGAGATAGGTCAGGCCCAGTTCTCGCTGCAAATCGTCGAGTAGCGCCAGGATCTGCGCTTGAACCGAGACGTCGAGAGCGGATACCGGCTCGTCGAGAACGAGTAGATCCGGCTTCAGAGCGAGCGCGCGAGCGATCGCCACCCGCTGACGCTGGCCGCCCGAGAGTTCTGCCGGCTTGCGGCTCAGGAACTGCTCGGGCAGCGCAACCTGATCGAGCAGCTCGGCGGCACGGCTCTGCTGCTGGGTACGTCCACCAACCTTGAAGGCCCGCAGCGGCTCTGCCACGATGTCTTGGACGGACAGTTTCGGGTCGAGTGATGCATAGGGGTTCTGGTACACGAGCTGAATCTTTCGACGCAGCTCGCGCAGGCCGCTGCCCTTGACCTTCGTGATGTCCTGTCCGTCGAAGGTGATGGTGCCGGCGTCCGCCTGCTCCAATCGCACGGCAATGCGGGCGGTGGTCGACTTGCCGGAACCTGACTCCCCCACCAGTGACACCGTCTGGCCCCTCGGAACAGTCAGCGATACTTCGTTCACCGCGGTGATCGAACTCCCGCGGCCGACGTTGAAACGCTTGGTGATTCCGGTCAGCGTCAGCAGCGGGCTCGTGTCCTGACGGACCGGGCGATCGACCGGTCCCGAGGACAGGCTCGGCGCAGAGTTCAGCAGCTTCTTCGTGTACTCGTCTCGCGGGTCTCCCAGAATATCTGCGGTGCGGCCGGATTCGACGATTCTGCCCCCCTGCATCACCAGGATCCGGTCCGCGCGGTCTGCGGCCACACCCAGGTCATGCGTGATCAGAAGCACGGCGGCACCGGATTCGGCGATTCGCTCGTCGAGATGGTCGAGAATGCGTCGTTGAACCGTGACGTCCAGAGCACTGGTCGGCTCGTCGGCGATGATGAGGGCCGGGTTCGCTACAAGAGCGATACCGATCAGAACTCGTTGCCGCATACCGCCGGACAGCTCGTGTGGATACTGGCGTGCCCGGATCTCCGGGCGATCGATACCCGCGCGCTCGAGCACGGCGACGGCGTCCAACCGCGCTGTGCGCCGGTCGGCGAGGCCGTGGATCCGCAGGACTTCTGCAACCTGGTCGCCGATCCGAGTCACCGGGTTGAGCGAGGTCGTCGGATCCTGCGGCACCAGACCGATACGAGCGCCGCGGATTCTCTGCCACGCGCGGTCGGAGTACGAATCGATTCTGTCGCCTTCGAACTCGACGCTTCCGCCCGTGACGTGGCCGCTACCGGCGAGCAGGCCCAGTATCGCGTGGGCCGTCGTCGACTTTCCCGAACCCGACTCCCCCACCACCGCAACCACTTCGCCGCGGCCGACGGTGAAACTCACACCGGATACCGCGGGCTCGTTGCCGTAGGAGATCTGCAGGTCGGTGACGGAAAGCAACTGTTCCTCGGTCGTGCTCATCGCCGGTTGCTCCTTTCGATCTCGTGGCCGATACGGTGCGCCGAGATGACCACGGCGACAATCGCGAGACCGGGAAGTGTTGTCATCCACCAGGCATTGGCGAGGAAGTTGCGCCCCTCGGACACCAGCGATCCCCATTCCGGGGTAGGCGGAACCGCGCCGAATCCCAAGAAGCTCAGTGCCGACACTGCAAGAACTGCCTGCCCGAACTCGACTGCGGAAAGCGCGACCACGGGCGCGTACGAGTTGGGCAGCACGTGCCGACGCAGGACACCGAGCCACTGCACGCCCGAACTGAACGCGGCCTCGACGTACTGAGCGCCGCGCACCCGCATCACTTCGGCACGCATCACTCGCGCAAAATTGGCGACCATACTGACGCCGACAGCGATGGCGACGTTGATGGTGCCGAAGCCGAGCGCGGTCACCAATGCCAACGAGAGCAGTAGCGCCGGAATGGACAGCAGGACATCGACGATGCGCATCAGAACTGCGTCGACGACTCCGCCGACAAATCCCGCGAGCAAACCGATGATCGATCCTGCCACCAACGCGATTCCCACCGCTACCAAAGTCGCGGTCAGGGACAGCGCGGCGCCGTGTACGAAGCGTGTGTACAGGTCACGCCCGAGGTTGTCGGTTCCGAACCAGTGAGCCAAGCTCGGTCCCTGCAGTTTGTCCGCCGGGACGCCGGACAACGGATCACCGCTGGCGAAAAACCCAGGCGCGACGGCAAAGCCGATGGCAAGCAGCACGATCAGCACCGGAATGACCAGACCGGGCTTACGGATCAAACCGATGGCAGTCGACCTTCGGCGCGAAACGACTGGTGCCTTGGCCTCGACGCGTGGATCGAGGAGTAAGGGTTCGATCAATGTGTCAGACATGGGCCGGCTCCAGATCGGTCGAGCTTTCGGTATTCGAGTTTTCGGCATGTGCCTTCTTCGCCTGAACGATTCGTGGATCGATCAGGGGGTAGAAGAGGTCGACCGCGAGGTTGACGAGCACGAAGACCAGGGAGGCGAACACAACGACGCCCTGCACCACCGGGATGTCCTGCGCCATCACCGACGTCTGGGTCAGACGGCCAACGCCCGCGCGGGAGAACACCGTTTCCACGACCACCGAACCAGCCAGCAAAGTTCCGACCAGCACTCCGGCAATGGTGAATGCCGGAATGCTCGCCAGTCGCAACGCGTGACGGGTCTGCACGCGCCAACGGCTGGCTCCCTTGGCATAGGCGGTCTCCACGTGCGGCGAACGCAGCGTCGACTGCAGGCTGGTCGTGAGGACCTGCGCGA
Organism: Rhodococcus sp. NPDC060176; assembly: GCF_042728675.1. Taxonomy (NCBI): domain Bacteria; kingdom Bacillati; phylum Actinomycetota; class Actinomycetes; order Mycobacteriales; family Nocardiaceae; genus Rhodococcus; species Rhodococcus sp. NPDC060176. The sequence continues at coordinate 35,662 of NZ_JBHWYS010000005.1, read as the reverse complement.
TCACCGCGCCGGTCGGGATCGCCAGCGTGAACGCCGGGAGAACTACCGTTGCGAATCCCTTGTCCCCGAATGCCGGGAAGATGTGCAGACGGAACGAGAAGAGTTGCAGGAGGATCAGACCCACCCAGAAGGTGGGCACAGCCACTCCCAGAGGCGGCAGCGAGAACAACAGGTTCGCCAGCCACCGCTTGCGGGTGTAGGTAGCGAAGAACGCGATCGCCACTCCGAACAGCACGGCGAGAACCAAAGCCGTGGTTGCCAGCACCAGGGTGCTCGGCAATGCCGAGAAGATGGCATCCGTTACCGACTGACCGGTGGAGATCGACGTACCGAAATCGCCGCGAAGAGCATTGGTCAGCGACGTCCAGTACTGCACCCACACCGACTGGTCCAAGCCGTATCGTGCCCGAAGCTGATCGAGCGCAGCCTGATCCACTGCAACACCCTGCCCGGACGAGTCCGCAGCCATGCTGACCGGATCGCTCGGCAGGAGGAACAGAATCACGAACGAGATGGTGAAGGCGGCCCACAGGACAACCGCGGCCTGGCCCAGTCGGGTGAGTACGTATCGAGTCATGATTACTTACCCGACAACCATGCGTCGTAGAACTGCAGGCGTGACGAGGCTTCGAAGTTCAGATCCTGAACACTCGATCCGGCGCCGATGGCCTGCGAGAGCTCGATCGTGGGGATGGAGAGCCCACGGTCGAGGATCAATTCCTGAGCGGTGGAGACCAGTTCGCCGCGCTGACCGTTGTCCGTGGCTGCGAGCTGGTCGGTGAGAACCTTGTCGAGCTCCGGATCTGCGCCGCGACGATTGAGGTTGCGGCCCTCGGTGCTGAACGACGCCCGCAGGATGTCGGCGTCGGCCCGAGTGCTGTTGTAGTACAGCGAATCGTAGTCACCCGACACCCCCTTCTCGGTCCATTCACCGTTCGAGACCAGATTGAGCTGCAGGTCGACGCCGACCTTCTTGAGCTGCTGCTGCACGAGCTCGAGAATGGCCTGATTACCCGAGAACACCGGGCTGAACGTGACGCTGAACGTGAGCTTCTGCCCGTCCTTCTCGCGGATACCGTCGCTTCCGGCCTTCCAACCGGCTGCGTCGAGAAGCTTCGCCGACTTGTCCGCGTCGTAGGTCACGACACTGGATTCGTCGCTGTAGAGCGGAGTGGTGTGAGCCAACGGGCTCGTTGCCGGGAAGAACGACGGATCAAGAACGGTGTCGACGAGTTCTTGGCGGTTGATCGCCGGAATGATGGCCTGGCGGACGGCCTGATCAGCGAGTACTCCACGACTGACATTGGGCTGGAAGAAGAAGCTCACGCCCGGGTTGGGCCGGGTGAGGATGCGTCCACCGGCGCCCTCGATCTGCGGTGCGTCCTGTGGAAGCGCGTCGCTGACCGCATCGAGCTGGCCGGAAGCCACACTGCCCGCGCGCACACCGGATTCGGGGACCACGGTGAAATCGACGCCGTCGAGGTAGGCCTCGCCCTGATGCGCGACTGCGTCCGACGCCCAGTTGTATCCCGCACGCTTGGCGATCTTGACGCTCTTGTCCTGCTGCCAGTCGGTGTACACGAATGGACCGGAAGCGATCACCGCTGCACCGGGGCAGCGCTGCTCGGATGCCAGTGCGGTGGTGGAATCGGCGAGGATTCCGAGCTGCGGCGTCGAAGTTGCTTGCAGGAACTGAACATTGGGCCCGGAGAAATTGATCTTCGCCGTGTGGGCGTCGACGACGTCAGTACCCGTGTACGAGGACAGGTAGCTCTTCGCCAACGACGCGTTCGGCCCGAGGTTCTTGACCGAGTCGAAGGTCTTCTTGACCGAATCCGCCGTCACCGGTGTGCCGTCACTGAAAGTGACATCATCGCGAAGAACGAACGTGAAGCTCGCGGCATCGGGGCTGATCTCCCAACTCTTGGCGAGCCACGGGGTGATCTCGCCGGAGTCGGGATTTTGATCGGTCAGCGAATCCACCACGGTGCGAGTGACATACACGGTCTGGTTGCTGCCGGCCTGGGCCGGATCGGCGCACGTCGGCGCCTGCGAGAGGCCGTAACGAAGGGTTCCGCCGGACTGCGCGGGACCCGCGTCGGCACCGCTGCCGCTTCCGTCGCTGCTGCAGCCGGCGAGGACGGTTCCGAGAACCGAGGCAGCACCGATACCGGCAATGACGGTCGCGCGTTTGCGGGCACCGAATGAGGGCGAAGACACCAAGAACTCCTAAAGAGGCATGCCGAAGAGCGCACCCGTCGCCGTGAAGCAAGAAGCTCCGAGAAGGCGATCGAGCGCGAATCACTTGTGCAGAGAAGAGAAAACAGACTTGTCGACGACTCGCCTGAGTGTGAATGACTGACCGAGGTCAGTTGGTACAGAAAGATCCCGCGGTGCGGCACAGGTCTACGTGACGACGCGACCAGGCGGTATCGAAACCGCCTTCGACTGCCTTCATTTCGTGTTCCTCCATCGGTCCTGGCGGTAGCACCCGCACCCGATCACTCGGGGGGTTGCTGCGACTTCAATGAGCCAGGTCTCTCGGTCGCTCTGGATGGTCGTTCGCAAGTGTACGAGGTCAAACCCGGGTGTTGTCAACCCGGTCGGTAGGAATTGCTGCTCGGGTCACATTTTCGAGCACCCGAAGTTGTTTCTCGAACGGGTGGACGCCCACTTCTTCGGGCGAGAGTGAAGCGTCGTAGAGCGGTGTGTATCCACTGGACAGGTACAGCGCGACAGCCTCCGGTTGCCGAGGGCCCGTCGTCAGGAACACCCGGTGGTATCCGCGAAGCTCGATCTCTCGTTCCAACTCGCGAACGACGACCTTGCCGAGACCACGCTTCCGATAGTCGACCGATGTCCAGATTCTCTTCAATTCGGCAGTGGTGGAATCAAATTGGCGAAATGCACCACCGGCAATAGGCACATCCTCGTGGGTGAGCACCAGGAGCGCCCCCTGCGGGTACGCAAATTCTTCTGCCGGGTACGTGGTGAGATCCGCGAGCATCGCTTCGCGAGTTCCGCCGTATCGCGAGCTGTATTCGAGCGCCAATTCCGCGATCAGTGGAGCCGCCAAGGGATCGTCCTGCGATACCGAGTAGACCTCTACCGCGCCGATGCCCTCGACCTGACGGGTCCCGAGCTCCAGTGCCACAACACTTTCCTCCATGAATCTGGTCAACGCTCCCCCAGCCGAAAAACTTCCGGAGCGAGAGCGGTTCCCTCGACGAGGTTCGATACAAGTTCCCCCAGGGCCGGACCGAATTTGAATCCATGACCCGAGAATCCCGCCGCGACCGTGACGGCGCCGACTCGGTCGATGACGAAGTTACTGTCCGGCGAGCTCGTGTACAGGCACGTGATCGACTCGACCTGGGTGGAATCAACGCCGGGCAACCACGACTCGGCGTACTCGACCAATCGTTGCTCTCCGTCGACATCAGGGGTGTAGTCGCGGGTCTGTGGAGTCACGACCGGCCCGGTCGCGTGTTCGCCGATCTTGATGCCGTCCTCGGAACCGAGTCCGTAGATCCCCGCGGTCTCCAACTGCGCACCCGTGTGGTGAACGAAACTCGGCCACTCGACTCCCGGGTCCAGCGGTGCAAAGTGGGCCGGTTGTTCCTGCGTCGTGCGCAGCGTCGGGAGCACGATCTCGGAACCGAGTCCGCTGTCTGCGATCAGGTCCGCAGTCCACGCCCCAGCCGCGATCACGACCTGACGAGCCGCGAGCGTTCCGCCGTCCGTCACCACGTCCACGCCGTACGACGCTCGCGCGAGTGCCAATACCCGAACGTCGTGACGGACCTCGGCACCGGCGAACACCGCTCCCGCTTTCAGCGCGGTCACGGCGCGGTCCGCGTGCAACCGGCCTGCATCGGGGTGATGGAGCACGGTGGTGTCGAATCGCAACCCCGGCCAGCGGGCGGACGCCTCGGCAGGAGTGAGGATCTCACCCTTGATGCCGGCCTCGACCAATATCTGCGCCTTGGACTGCACTGCCTGCGGCAGACCGTGATCGACGGCACCGGTCAGTTCCAGGAACCCGATGTCCGTGGTGGACTCCAACTCCCGCCACAGTGGCAGCGCGTCGGCCGCCAATCCTGTGTACAGGTGATTGTCGTAGGCCTGACGGTAGATGCGCGAAGTACCGTGCGATGCACCGTGCTTGTGCCCCGGCCCGAACTGTTCCAGCTGTACGACGCTGTGTCCGCGCGCCGCGAGCCGCCATGCGGCGGAGGACCCGACGAGTCCTCCGCCGATGACGATCACATCGAGAATCTCACTCATGGACGAGAGCTCACTTGGTCTTGGGAAGGCCGGGCGGGTTGATCAGAGACTTGTCGACGGCTTCGCTGGTGATGTTCCAACGCTCGAGGATCTGCTGGTACGTACCGTTCTCGATCGTGTGGTTGATCGCGTCGTTGACGGCCTTGATCAACCCGTTGTCCTTCTTCACCAGCACCGCGATCTGTCCTTGCAAAGTGTCGCCGGCACCGGAGAACTCACCGACAACCTCGGTTTCACCCGACTGCTTGGCGTGGAACTGCGACGACGGGTTCGGGCCGAAGTAGGCGTCGATTCGGCCGGACTGCAAGGGGAGGTAGTAGTCGGTGGTGTTCTGGTAGTAGGAGATGTCGGTGGGCGCCAGGCCGGCCGCGACGTTCTGCTCACTCCACTTGACCAGCAACGCTTCCTGATTGGTGCCGGAACCTACCGCGATCTTCTTGCCGGCGACGTCCTTGGGTTCCTTGATGGAAATTCCGGCGCCCTTCTTGGCTTCGAAGGCGAGGGTGTCGAGTCGGTAGGTGGCGAAGTCGTACTTCTCCTTACGTTCCTCTGTGACAGTCACATTGGAGAGGAAGGCGTCGGCCTCGCCGGAGTCGATGCGGACGAAGTTCTGTGCCCAGTCCGCTGTCTGCAGGTCGACCTTCAAACCGAGAACGTCACCGATCAGGTAAGCGAAGTCGGTCTCGGAGCCGATGAGGGTGGTGTCGTCGTCGGCGTAGAAGCGAAGCGGCGGAGCGGAACCCGCGCTACCGGTGACTCGCAGCGTGCCGCGATCACGAATGTCCTGAGGAACCTCGGCGGCGATGGCATCCACCTTGTCGGTGGTGATGCGATTCTGGTCGGCGGTGAGGTTGTAACCCGCGGCCGCGGTGACCTGGGCGCCGTCGGACTCGGCGTCAGCACTGCTGCACGCAGCGCTGAGCAGTCCGACGGTGGCAAGAGCCGAGATCAGAAAAGTCGCGCGACGGGATGGGGAGAACATCAATTTTTCCTTCCGGGAATGAGTCTGGGTCGCGTCAGAGGACGCGGGAGAGAAACGCTTTGGTCCGTTCGTGGACCGGATTGTCGATCACCTGCGACGGCGGGCCCTGTTCGACGATGACGCCGCCGTCCATGAAGACCGCGGTGTCCGCCACCTCCCGAGCAAATCCGACCTCGTGCGTGACGATCACCAAGGTGGCGCCGTCGCGGGCAAGCTGGGCAAGAACTTCGAGGACTTCGCCGACCAACTCGGGATCGAGCGCCGAGGTCGGTTCGTCGAAGAGAATCACAGCCGGACGCAGTGCCAGCGCTCGCGCTATCGCTACGCGCTGTTGCTGGCCACCGGAGAGTTGGCGGGGATACTCGTCGGCCTTGTCTCCCACTCCCACTCGCTCGAGCAGAGCGCGGGCTTCGCGGTAGACCTCATCACGGTCTCGTTTCTGGGCCGAGAGCGGTGCTTCCACCACGTTCTCCAGCGCAGTCAGGTGCGGAAACAGGTTGAAGTTCTGGAACACGAATCCGATATGTGAACGCTGCTTCAGGATCTCGCGGTCACGCAGTTCGTGAAGTCGATTTCCCTTGCGCCGGTATCCGATCAGTTCTCCGTCGATCCGTACGGTCCCGCGGTCGACCTTCTCGAGGTGATTGAGGGTGCGCAGCAAGGTGGACTTACCGGAACCGGACGGTCCGAGAATGACGGTCACTTCGCCCTTGCGAACCAGGAGATCAACGCCGGCAAGTACTTCCAGCGTGCCGAACGACTTGTGGATTCCGCGCGCTTCGACGGCGTACACCGTCTCTTCGGCCAATTCTGCGGTCATCGGGTCGCACCTCTCGGAATATCGAGACGCGCGTCACGAATCTCTTCGAACTTCTTGCGCGCCTTCTGGATCGGAGTCAACGGAAGGGCTCGGGCGGATCCACGTGCGTAGTGGCGCTCAACGTAGTACTGACCGATCGAGAGCAACGTCGTGAGGATGATGTACCAGATTGTGGCGACCATCAGCAGGGGCACAACTCGTCCGTTGCGGCCGAAGATGACCTGCACCTGGTAGAACAGTTCGGCGATCGCCATGGTGGAGACGATGGACGTTCCCTTGAAGAGTCCGATGACCTCGTTGGCGGCATTGGGGAGGATCGCCCGCATCGCCTGCGGGAGAATGATCTTGAAGAACTGGCGACTGCGCGGAATACCTAGCGAGTGAGCTGCTTCGATCTGACCGTGATCCACCGAGATAATTCCGGAGCGGATGATCTCGGCCGAGTACGCGGCCTGGTGCAGTGCCAAACCGATGACTGCTGCAGTGAATCCGCCGATCACACCGCTGACCTGGAAGGTGAAGAACTCCGGTCCGAAAGGTATTCCAAGAGAAAGGGTCTGGTACAGGTACGTGATGTTGAACCAGAAGAGCAGCTGCACGATGAGCGGAATCGAGCGGAAGGCCCAGATGTAGGTCCAGGCGATCACCTGCAGGACCGGGTTCTTCGACAACCGGCCGAGTGCCAGGAAAACACCGAGGCCGAATCCGAGGATCGTCCCCCACAGGGTCAGTTTGATCGTCATCCACAACGCGGCAAGCACCGATTTCGCGGTGAAGTACTGCGCGAACGTCGGCCAGTCCCAGCCGGGGTTGACGACGAGGCCGTGAATGAATTGAGCAAGCAAAACCAGCACGACCGCGCTGATCACCCAGCGCAACGGGTGCCAGGTACGAGCAACGACAAGTTCCGAGTCGGGAAGCTGCGGCTCGGCCACCGACTTTTCGGGGCGGACATCGGTGGGCGCGCTCACGGCGCACTACCTGACGGAGTGGACATCACGAATAGACCTTTCGGGAAATGGGAACGCAGCTGTGTTCTCGAGGTGGCGTACTCGAGTTGCGAAGACGACGACAGTTCGGTCGGTGACAGTGAGGTCAGAGACAGTGACACGAAGCGGTGCGGCACAGATCGATGTGACGACGCCTGTGCGCAGCGTGCGAAGTGGAACCCATGTGATGCCTTCCATCGGTCCTGGCGGTAGCACCCGCTCCCGATCACTCGGGGGGTTGCTGCGACGTCGACGAGCCAGGTCTCTCGGTCGCTCTGGATGGTGAGCAAAGACTAGACGCGAAATCCCGAGTCGTCAAATGTTGTATTTCCCTGCACTGCAAGGGAAATGAAGGTCGCTTCATGTTGAAATCGCACTGATTTCAACGGTGTCCGAAACCTTGGTCGCCGTGTTCAATGGAGTGTTCGAATCGAGACCGGGACCGCCGTCCGGACTGACTTTTCCTCTGCCGTACCGTCTGCGGAGTGAGTGGAATCGACGCTTTCTTCATCTTGTTGGCCGGCATCGGTGCGGGCGCGATCAATGCCGTCGTCGGCAGTGGAACGCTGATCACGTTTCCCACCCTGGTCGCCTTCGGGATGCCGCCGGTGACCGCGACCATGTCCAACGCGGTCGGGCTCGTCGCCGGCGGGGTTTCGGGCACGTGGGGATACCGGCGTGAGTTGTCCGGGCAGTGGGATCGTTTGAAGTGGCAGATTCCCGCGTCGCTCGCCGGCGCACTCCTTGGTTCGTGGTTGCTCATGCACCTACCCGAGAAACTGTTCGAGACCATCGTTCCGGTGCTGCTGATCCTGGCTCTCGCACTTGTCCTCCTCCAGCCACGTATCCAGGCGTGGGCGAAGAAGCGTTCCACCGAAGAGACGACGCTGTCCACCAAGAGGCTGATGCTCCTGACCGCGGGCACCTTTGCCGTCGGCATCTACGGCGGCTACTTCACCGCCGCGCAGGGCATCCTCCTCATCGGTGTGATGGGTGCCATCCTCCCGGAAACCCTCCAGCGCATGAACGGCGCGAAGAACCTGCTCTCACTGCTCGTCAACATCGTCGCGGCCGGAATGTACATCACTCTGGCCTTCGACCAGATCAATTGGGCAGCAGCGGGGTTGATCGCTGTCGGCTCACTCGGTGGCGGCGTTTTGGGCGCCCGCTACGGACGACGCCTGTCCCCCACTGCACTGCGATACACGATTGTCGTCGTCGGCCTGATCGGCTTGTGGCGTCTTCTCGCTTGACCGCCCACATCTGGCGGCACCCGCACATACTGGAGATATGACCAGAACAGACGATCAGACCGGTTGGACCTACCTCATGGACATGGACGGGGTTCTCGTCCACGAGGAGCACTTGATACCCGGAGCAGACACGTTCCTGGCAGAACTGGCGTCGAACGACATTCCGTACATGGTGCTCACCAACAACTCCATCCGCACCCCGCGTGACCTGCGAGCACGCCTCCTCAATTCGGGACTCGACATCCCGGAGAAGTCGATCTGGACGTCAGCGCTCGCTACCGCGACCTTCCTGGCCAACCAGCGTCCGGGCGGCAGCGCCTACGTGGTCGGTGAATCGGGCCTGACCACTGCACTGCACGACATCGGCTACGTCCTGACGGACAGCGACCCCGACTACGTCGTCCTCGGCGAGACGCGTACGTACTCCTTCGAGGCGATCACCACGGCCATTCGCCTGGTCGAGCGTGGATCGCGGTTCATCGCCACCAACCCCGACGCCACCGGACCGTCGCGCGACGGCTCTCTCCCGGCCACCGGCTCGGTCGCCGCTCTCATCACCAAGGCAACCGGACGCGATCCCTACTACGTCGGCAAGCCCAACGCCTTGATGATGCGGTCCGCCCTGCGGTCCATCGGCGCTCATTCAGCCAACACGTTGATGATCGGCGACCGCATGGACACCGACATCGTCTGCGGCCTCGAAGCCGGACTGCAGACGATTCTGGTGATGACCGGAATCTCGACCCGCGCGTCGGTGGAGCTCTACCCGTACCGCCCGACCATCGTCCTCGAGTCGGTCGCGGATTTGGTCGGAATGACAACCGATCCATTCCGTAGCAACGCAAACAATTGAAGGAATTGTCAAAAGAATGGAAATTTGGTAATTAACTGGTAAAAAACAGCGAGTTTGCCAGGATCCGACTCGTCCCGTTTGTCCAACTGGACAAACAAACGGTTTTCTTCGCACCAAAATTACATACTGATAGTTATCCGCAGCTCAGAGCCACTTTCAATTCCCCGGACAATGTGAATCAGAGTCGAAAAAGAAATTTCGAAAAAGTAGTAACGAATCGTTTGCCGTGGCTGATACTCATGTCTGAACGACCCATTTCGGGTCCCAGACATGAAATGAGATTTTCATGAAGAAGCAGACCAAGGGCGCGATCGCTGCTGCGGCGGCCGGCGCCCTCCTCCTCGGCGGTGCGGGCTCGCTCGCAGTCTGGAGCGATTCGGCCGACGTCAGTGGCGGCGGGCCCGTCACGTCCGGCGCCCTCGACCTGAGCGCTTGCGCACCGGTCGGCGGCGGTTGGAACTCCCTCAACCCGACGAAGACCGCGATCACCAACATCTCGGCCTACCGCATCGTCACAACCGAAAGCATCGAATACACCTGCGACGTAACCGTGACCGCGGTCGGCGATCGTCTCGCCGCAGTTCTGACCGCCGACACGGCCGGAATCGTTCCGGGTGCCAACAGCTCCGAACTTGCCGCGGCAGTGCAGCCGGTTACGACCATCAAGGACGCGGGTGGCAACCCGATTTCGCAGATCACCAAGGTGCAGAACGGAACGATCGTCCACGTCGGGGTCCGGCTGAACTTCACCGAGGTGGCCAACCAGGTCGCGCAGAACCAGTCGCTGAACTTGTCGGCAATGAAGCTGGTCGTCACTCAGACAGCACTGACACCGGCCCCGTAATTTCATGAGGAAAAAGGTCTGGGGAGCGATCGCAGTCGCGGTGGCTGCTGTAGCGGTGTTCGCATCGTCGCAGCAGTCGCTCGCGCTGTGGTCCGATTCGGCGAGCGCGAACGGCGGTACGGCGACTGCCGCCAGCGTCAATCTCACGGTCGGTACATCTACTGGAACCAGCGCGTCGTACCCGTTGTCGACGCTGACGACCGGAACGACTCTGGTACTTCCTGAAAATACAGTGCAAGCACCGCTCACCGTCAAGAACTCGGGAACCGACCCCTTGCAATGGCGAATGCAGGCGACGACCCCTCTGACCGAATTCACTCTGACCACATACAAAGTCGACAACGAAGGCGCCTGCCCGACGGGAGTGAACACAGCGGCTCCGGCAGTCGCCTCGCTGATGTCGGGTTCGATGAATGCATCGCTGCAATACCCGGTTTCGCCGGCGTACATGCCGAGTCCGCTGGCCTCGAACGCAACTTACGTCCTGTGTTTACGGCTCACGGTAGGTGCCAAGGCGGTCTCAGGTGCAACAAACACCGCTACCTTGACGTTCCAGGCAGGTCCGGTATGACAAAGCACTCCACGAAGCGCGAACATACCGGCCCGCTCTGGTGGATCACCTCGATCGTCAGTTGGACACTGCTGCTGGCAATTTCGGCAGTCATCGTCGCAACCATCGTCGTCCCCTTCTTCGCGGGAGCGCAGCGCTTCACGATTCTGACCGGTTCGATGCGTCCGACGTACAACCCTGGATCACTGGTAGTCGTCAAACCTGTCGATCCGTCCGAACTGGGGATCGGTACACCCATTACCTACCAGCTCGAATCCGGTCAGCCGACCGTCGTCACACACCGGATCATCGCCACCAGCGAAAACCAGAAGGGTGAAAGAACTTTCATCACCCAGGGGGACGCGAACGGTGAGCGTGACGAGAAAGAAGTGCGGCCAGTACAGATCCGGGGAAAGGTCTGGTACAGCCTGCCTTATCTCGGTTACGTGAACACTTGGCTGACGGGAGAGCAGCGCACCGTGATCGTGGTGATCGTAGTGACCGCTCTACTGCTGTACGCGTCGTACATGATGATCAGTGGTATCCGTGACGGCCGCAAGGAGCGCGCTCGCGCCCGATTGGCTCCTGCCCCTGCACCACTCGAGCCCACAGACTCCGACCAGATCGAGAAAGGCCAGCACGATGCCCTCGCGCCCTGACCGTCCGGCCCATCGGATTCGTCACTTGTTGACCAGCACGCGCTTTCGCGCGCTGCTCGCGCTGGGGATGGTGCTGGGCGTCGGCGGTGTGACCACGCTCGCGGCCTGGACGTCTTCCGCGACTGCGACTTCGGGAAACATCACGACCGGGTCGATCAATTTGCAGTTGAATACCACAACGCAACCCGCGCTGACCACAACACTGAACTTCAGCCAACTCGGCAAATCAGGGATGCTTCCCGGCGACTCGAACTCCGCTGTCGTTAAAGTCAACAACGTGGGGGCAGGCGTGAATCTTCCTCTGAAATACACGGTAACTTCCACCAGCACCGGCGCACTGACGACCTACTTGCGGATGACTGTGTCGTTGAACGGAACTGTGGCCAACAAATGCGCCGACGGCATCAACGTGGTGTCGTCCTTACCCTTGACCCTCACCACAGATCAGGCGGTTGGTGCGCCCGATCGTTCTCTGGCTATCGGGGCAACCCATAATCTCTGTGTCTCGGTGACGCTTCCGACAAGTCCGACCCCACCGACGAGCAACTCGTCGAGCGTCGTCCTGAGCTTCTCGGCAAAGGTGTGAGCGCCGTGTCACGACACACCAAGATCAGACCGAAAGCATCTATGCCGCGGCGGATTCAGGAAATCCTGCTCACGCTCGGAGCGCTCGTTGGTCTGGCATCCATCGCCTTGTTCGTTGCCGGCTTCGCTTTCGGCATCACGCCGCTGATCTTCAAGAGCGGATCGATGTCTCCCACGATCGATACCGGCGCATTGGCATTTGCGCGTACTGTGCCTGCTTCGGAAGTTCAGGTCGGCGACATCGTCAGCGTGTACGACAGTCAAGGCACGCGCATCACACACCGTGTCGAAACGATCGATCAGCAGGGCAACAACCTTGCAATTGCACAACTGCGCGGCGACGCGAATCCCGTCACCGACCCAGATCCTTATGTCATCACCGAGGCCGATCGAGTCTTCTTCAGTATCAACCGACTTGGCTACGTTGCTGTCTGGCTTTCCGGCCCAAATGGTTTCGTGCTCGGCGCGATCGCCGTATGCGGGTTGTCCTACATTGCGTTCCGTCCGCAGAAGAAGCGAAGCATCTCGGGACCCGGCGCCGATGACCCGCAAGTTGTTCTCGATGAGTCACAACCGAAAAATCTGAACGCAGGACGCGGCGATTCTCATGCCCTCAAAACAGTCGTGGCATTGGCAACCGTCGGTCTGAGTGTGGCAGGCATTGCCAACATAGGCGGAACACAGGCAGCCTTCACTGGCACGGCGACAGCGGGGAGCATTTCGTTCAGCACTGCCGCAAGCTTTCCGAAACCTCCCTCGGCAATGACCTGCACGGATAAGGGAACTTCCGTCGTGCTCGATTGGCCAGGCGTAGCCACAGAAACATTTCGAATCATCGTCCGAAACGCGACCAACACCACCCAGCCTCCGCTGATCAGAGACGTGACCGGTCTGTCCACGACCCTGACGTTGTCCGATCTGCCGAGCGGCGGGATTCTCTTGTCGAACACGAACTACGACGTCGAATTACACGGACTCGTGGGCGCTTATGTGTCACCGGAGTACACGGGGTACCGCGTCAGCAGTTCAACAGCTCTCATAATCCTCAATGACATGGCTTGTGTGTCCGGACCCACGAGCGGAACCACGGCAGCCTCGGCCCCGCGTTCCGCACTGGCTGCGCAAGCTTCGAGCGCTCCGACTACGACCGCTACTGCCGCAAGTTCCACGGCCTCCGCATCCTTAACGCCCACCACGACTTCGGCGCAGACTACGGCAACCTCCAGCACTACGGTGGTCTCGACGACCACCTCGTCACCGACTACAACTACGGCGTCCCCGACAACGCCCGCGACAACCGCCACGTCAACGTCAACGACACCGACATCGACAACGACCGCGCCACCAATCACGACCACTCCGAGCGAGGTCCCCGTCGGCGCCCCGGTGACTACTCCCGGTCTCAGCGCACAGAAGCTCTCGACTACCAGTGGAACCGTTGTGTCCGTGTCGAATTCATCAGGCACTGAAGTCTATCGAGGTACCGTCGACAGCGACGCTGTCCTGCATTGGCTCACCGGTACCGATCAGTTGTACGTGATCACCACGTCCGGAGTCTCCGTCATCGACAGTTCAACGGGAGTCTGGGCCGAATCTCCTGCCCCGAGCGAACTTCCGGACGAGATCAAGGCGCTGGTGCCCTGATGAAAAAGACGACGAAAGCTGCCATGGCAGTCGCCGCGGCCGGTGCTGTACTGCTCGGTGGTTCGGGGACATTGGCGAAATGGACGGACAGTGCAACGCTGACCAGCGCCGCTGTGCAGTCCGGGACTCTCGATCTAGGTGCATGCGTGACCACGAGCGGCGGTGGCTGGTATTCACAGATCTACGTCAACGCGCCCACTAACCCGAATCCACTCGTGCCTATCCCGAACATCACTACCTACCGGCTCAAACCCGGATTCAACTACACGTATTTCTGCGATTCGAAGGTCTTGGCCACCGGTCCCCGGTTGAGAGCCAATGTGACGGTCGACAAGACCAAGTTGAGTGGCGGGCTCGCGACCGCCAGTGTCGATCTCCGCACCTACGTCACCGATCAGAGCAACAATCTGCTGTACGACAGCACAGCGCCGACGCCGAACCTCATCCCAGTCACGTCGGCATTGAACAACACCAACCTGACGGCGCAGGTGCTGTTCACGATCTACCCGAGCGATACCACGAGCTCAGGACTCACACTGAATACGACGGCGTTGACAATCGACGTCAAACAATTGGGACTCACGCCCGCGCCGTAGAACGCCTCGCCCAACTAAGATCGAGGAAGGCGTTCCACGGGTTGCGTTCTACGGCTTCAGCCGAGGGCCCGCTTCAGATCAGCCAACAGATCGGCAGTGTCCTCGAGCCCCACGGACAGACGCACGACGCCATCCGTAATACCGACTGCTGCACGCCCTTCCGGACCCATCGCCCGGTGCGTCGTCGTGGCTGGATGGGTGATCAAGGACTTGGAGTCACCGAGGTTGTTGGAGATGTCGATGACGCGCAGGCCGTTGAGAACCTCGAATGCCCGCTTCTTGCCCTCACCGTCGGGGGCATTGAGCTCGAACGTGACAACGGTTCCACCGCCGCTCATTTGAGACTTCGCGAGCTCGTGCTGCGGGTGCGAAGTCAGGTACGGATACTTGACCCACTTGACGCCGGAGTGCCCTTCGAGGAATTCTGCGATCTCGAGGGCCGAAGCCACGGAGTGCCGAATGCGGACCGGCATCGTCTCGAGACCCTTGAGTAGCGTCCAGGCGTTGAACGGGCTGAGCGCAGGTCCGGTGTGCCGCATCAGTTCTCGAACGGGACCGCTGATGTACTCCTCGGTTCCGAGGATCGCGCCACCGAGCACGCGGCCCTGACCGTCGATGTGCTTGGTGCCGGAGTACACAACGACGTCAGCACCCAGATCGAGACTGCGTTGCAGGAGCGGTGTGGCGAAGACGTTGTCCAGCACTACCTTTGCCCCGGCTGCATGAGCAAGCTCCGACACCCGCCGAACGTCGACGAGGGACTGCATCGGGTTGGACGGCGTCTCGAAGAACACCGCCGTGGTGGGCACGGACAGCGCCTCTTCCCACTGCGCGTTGTCCTCGCCGTCGACAAAAACGACCTCGACGCCCCAGCGCGGGAGGATCTCGTTGCACACCACGAAGCAGGATCCGAAAAGGCTGCGCGCGGCAACCAGTCGGTCGCCGTTGCCCAACAGCGCACCCAACGCCGTGAAGACGGCCGACATTCCGCTGGCCGTCGCAAAGCAGGCTTCCGCGCCTTCGATCAGACGCAGACGTTCTTCGAACATCTTGACGGTCGGGTTGCCGTAGCGGGAGTAGACAAAGTGATCCACCTCGCCGGTGAAGGCTTGTTCGGCGGCTTCTGCACTCTCGTAAACGAATCCGGAGTTGAGGAACAGCGCTTCGGACGTCTCCTCGAACCCGGTACGCATCAGTCCGCCGCGAACACCGAGAGTGCCGAGACCGACGTCGTCCGGCAGCGCTCGTTGAAATGCGCCACCCTGGGGAATTCCGCTCACTGCTGCCTCCATGGCAGACCGATGGCCCGCCAACCTACAAGTCCGCGATGTCCGTCGGCACCCAATGCGCCTTCGAACCCGTCGAGCACGTTGAACGACGGGCCGATACCCGCCGCAGTCGCAGCTTCCGCCGCACCGATGGAACGCTGTCCGGATCGACACAGGAAGATCACCGGACGCTCCGACCCGGAGGAGTCGGCAGTGATGCCGGCTTCCTTCAACTGGTCGACGAAGTTGTCATTGCGCGCGCCGGTCGGGTGGCTCACCCATTCGATCAGTGCGGCCTGCTTGCCGAGGGAGGAAACATCGGGGACACCGACGTACTTCCACTCCGCATCGGTCCGCACGTCGACCAGCACGGCGTCGGGGTTTTCGCGGAGCAGCTCCCAGGCTTGCTCCGGCGTCAGATCGCCTGCGTAACTCACGTAGTCCATGTTTTCACAAGACTGCCGTGAGCGCCTGAGTGGGCCGTCAGTTACAGACGACCCAGCGGTTGCCGTCACGGGTCAGTGCCCAAGTCGAGACTCGATCGCCCGCTCCGCCACCGGTGATTGTCACGTCGGCCCTGCCGCGATCGCCGTTGACCTCGACCTTGTCCACACCTTTGAGTTCGACGGTCCCGTCCACGCCGGCCAGCGGACCAGTGCTCGAATTGAAGCTCGCGCAGGTCAGGGTCTTGATCGTTTCCGCATCATCTCGGTTCTCGGCATCGACGTAGTCGGTGACGGAACGGCTGACACGGTCGGACTCGGTGACGTTCTCCTCCGCCGGCGAAATCCACGACGCGACAAAGATGCCACCCAGAATCAAGGCGACGATGGCGACAGCCAAGAGAAATGGCCCCGCAGACGCCTTCTTGCCATCGATGTTGTCGGATTCGCGAAGCTCGTCACTCATAGTGCCAATACTCCCCCACAACTTTAAATTGTGACCCGCCAAGGATCAGGCCCCTACCCCGAATACCCGAGACAACGGGAGAATGGGAAGAAAGAATAGGTTTACCCACAACCGATCGAGTGAGAGTGTGGATCCGTTCGGCCGCAACCGAGGCACTGTGCTTAGGTTCGGCTAAATTGGATACTTGTCGATATGTTGTCCGAACTTCGAAGAAGGTAGCTGTCCTCACGATGACTGACTCCAACCGCCCACTCCGGGTCGCGATCGTCGGCGCCGGCCCCGCCGGCATCTACGCCGCCGACGCCCTCATGAAATCCGACACCGCAGTCTCCGGCCGCGGCGTCAGCATCGACCTCTTCGAGCGCATGCCCGCGCCCTTCGGCCTGATTCGTTACGGCGTTGCGCCCGATCATCCGCGCATCAAGGGCATCATCACCGCCCTGCACAAGGTGCTCGACAAGCCTCAGGTACGCCTGCTCGGCAACATCGACTACGGCACCGACATCACCCTCGACGACCTGCAGTCGTTCTACGACGCAGTCATCTTCTCCACCGGCGCCAACGCCGACCGCGCACTCGGCATCCCGGGTATCGAACTCGACGGCAGCTACGGCGCGGCCGACTTCGTCTCCTGGTACGACGGCCACCCCGACGTACCGCGTACGTGGCCGCTCGAAGCCGAGAAGGTCGCCGTCCTGGGCGTGGGCAACGTTGCACTCGACATCGCCCGCGTCCTCGCCAAGACCGGCGACGAACTTCTGCCCACCGAGATCCCCGCGAACGTCTACGAGGGCCTCAAGAACAACAAGGCCGTCGAGGTTCACGTCTTCGGACGCCGCGGCCCGGCCCAGGCCAAGTTCACGCCTCTCGAACTGCGCGAACTCGACCACTCGCCGACCATCGAGGTCATCGTCGACCCCGAGGACATCGACTACGACGAGGGTTCCGAGCAGGCTCGCCGCAACTCCAAGCAGGTCGACATGGTTGCGAACACCCTGCAGGACTGGGCAATTCGCGACGTCGGAGCCCGCCCCCACAAGCTGTTCCTGCACTTCTTCGAATCTCCCACCGAGATCCTCGGCGAAGACGGCAAGGTCGTCGGTCTGCGCACCGAGCGCACTCAGCTCGACGGCACCGGCAACGTCAAGGGCACCGGCACGTACAAGGACTGGGATGTCCAGGCCGTATACCGCGCCGTCGGTTACCTCTCGCAGAACGTCACGCAGCTGCCGTTCGACGACCAGGCAGGCACTGTTCCCAATGACGCCGGCCGCGTCGTCGCCGACGACAACGCCGAAGGCGCCGCCCGGTTCATGCCGGCCACGTACGTCACCGGCTGGATCAAGCGCGGCCCCGTCGGCCTCATCGGCCACACCAAGGGTGACGCCAACGAAACCGTCGCGAACCTCCTCGAGGATTCCGTCAACTTCGCCGGCGCCGCGAACCCCGACGAGAACGCCGTCATCGAGTTCCTCGAAGGCAAGCAGGTGCCGTACACGACGTGGCAGGGCTGGTACCGCCTCGACGCCCATGAGCGCAGCCTGGGTGAGCCCGAGGGCCGTGAGCGCATCAAGGTCGTCGAGCGTCACGACATGCTGAAGGCTTCCGAGCCCGACCGCACCAACTGAGTGCACAGAAGTAACTGAACACAAGCCATCCACCGGCCCGACGCGACCCAGGTCACATCGGGCCGGTGGTGTGTGCAGGGACCCAAGACAACAGGGCAAAATAGACTCCGTGTTTGACGCCCATGTGCATATCATCGACCCGCGCTTCCCGCTGGTCGAGAATCACGGGTACCTGCCTGAGCCCTTCACCGTGTCCGATTACCGGGCACGTGTTGCCTCGCTGAAGGGCCTGAGCGTGGACGGCGGGGCTGTCGTGACGGCGTCGTACCAGGGCAATGACCAGGAATACCTGAAAGCCGCGCTGTCCGAACTGGGCGAAGGCTGGGTCGGCGTCACTGCTTTGCCACTCGATGCAACGGACGAAGACATCGTCGCTCTGGACGCGCTGGGAGTACGCGCCGTCCGGTTCAACCTGCGCCGCGGCGCCACCGACCTGCGTCTGCTCGCCGATCTCGCCAACCGCGCATTCGATCTGGTCGGCTGGCACGCCGAGTTCTACGTCGATGCCACACTGTTGCTGTCGTTGGAACCTGTTTTCGCCAAATTGCCCGCGGTGAGCATCGACCACTTGGGAATGTCCACCCGGGGACTACCGTATCTCCTCAACCTCGTCGACCGAGGCGTACGCGTCAAAGCCACCGGGTTCGGCCGCACCACGATCTCGGACGTCAGCGACGTGCTGCGCCAGATCCACGCGGTCAACCCCGCTGCGCTGATGTTCGGCACCGACTTACCCGGCACACGGGCACGTCGAGCGTTCGAGGTTCATGACCTGGACGTGATCGCCGACGCTGTCGGCGACGACCTGTCCGCGGTCATGTGCGACAACGCCCGCTCCTGGTACCGCTGCGGTCAGGTGAACGCGACGGCGCCCAGCCACAGCCCCGCGGCGATCAGTGCTCCGAACAGTTCCACCAGCATGGACAATCCGACTGCCTTCACCGCGTGAAGCGTCGACGACCAAGCGATGTCGTAGCGGCGCAGCCGCGCTAGTTCCGCGAAATACGTTCCGACGATGAATCCGAGGAACAACCCCACCACCGGTATCACGAAGAACCCGATGATGCCGACGACGCCGCCGACCACCACAGACAGGTTGGGAACTCCCCCGGACTTCATCCGCTTGCCGGGCCACGTGTACTTCACGATCCCGGTGACCACCAGCGCCAGCGTGGCCAATGCGAACACCGTCCACGCCGTCGCGCCACCGGTCATGATCGCCCACACCAGAATCGCGCCGAAAACGAGGAGTGTCCCCGGGAGGATCGGAACGACGACTCCGATCAGGCCGACCAGGATGACCAGCCCGACGAGGACCTCGGCCACTGGACTCATCCGACGGGACGTACTTTCGACGCGGCTTCGCGGGCACGGGCGCGTGCGGTCGGGACATCAGCGGCCGTCGACACCGCAACACCCATGCGACGACGCGTGAAGCTCTCCGGCTTGCCGAAGAGCCGCAGGTCCGTCTCGGGAACCGCGAGAGCGTCTGCGACACCGTCGAATCCGATCCCCTTTGCCTCCACACCGCCGTAGATCACCGCCGACGCTCCTGGAGCCGTGAGTGTCGTGTCGACCGGCAAGCCCAGGATCGCGCGGGCATGCAGTTCGAACTCGGAAAGTCGCTGCGTCCCCAGAGTCACCAATCCGGTGTCATGCGGCCGTGGGCTCACTTCGGAGAAGAAGACGTCGTCGCCCTTCACGAAAAGTTCGACGCCGAAGATGCCTCGCCCGCCCAAAGCCGTGGTCACCTTCTCGGCGACGTCTCGGGCCGACGCAAGGGCAACCGCGGACATCTGCTGCGGCTGCCACGATTCGATGTAGTCGCCGGCCTCCTGCAGGTGCCCGATCGGCTCGCAGAACGACGTCTCGACCTCACCGCTGTCGCCGACGGCACGAACCGTCAATTGGGTTATCTCGTAATCGAAATCGACAAAACCCTCGACGATCACCCGGCCGTGATTCACACGGCCTCCGGCCATCGCGTAATCCCAGGCCGCGCTGAGATCTTCGGCGGATCGAACAGTCGACTGCCCCTTCCCTGACGAGGACATGACGGGCTTGACGACGCACGGGAAACCGATTCGGTCTGTCGCTGCCGTTACTTCGGCAAGCGAGTCCGCGAAAGCGTACGGCGAAGTGGGCAGGCCCAGCTCCTCGGCTGCGAGCCGGCGAATCCCCTCACGATTCATCGTGAGCTGAGTGGCCCTCGCAGTGGGAATGACCACTGCGCCTCCACGCTGTTCGACAAGTGCAAGCGCATCCGTCGCGATGGCCTCGATCTCGGGAACGACGAAGTGAGGCTTTTCCAACTCGATGACGGCAAGCAGCGCTTCCGGATCGGTCATGTCGACGGTATGAGCGCGATGAGCCACCTGGTGCCCAGGGGCGTCGGGATACCGATCCACCGCAATCACTTCGACGCCCAGACGCTGCAACGCGATGACAACTTCCTTGCCCAACTCGCCTGATCCCAACATCATCACGCGGATGGAGTTCTCGGTCAGTGGAGTCCCGAATCGGAGTGGAAGTGTCGGCAGGTGCGAAGGCGTCGAATCAAGCTGCATGGGTGCGACTATATGCCAATCCCGATGCAGGTCAGCGCAGTTATCGGCCGTCCACCACACCTTCGCGGTGAAAACCTTGCCTGATCGTTCGTGGTACGGCAGGTTTGCGATAGGTGCGGGTGACCGTGTCCGGCTCGGAATTCTGTTGCGGCAACGCGTCGTTGCCGACCTGGCGCACTTTCACGAGGTTGCGCCCGCCACGCTTGGCGTCGTACAGAGCCTCGTCCGCGACGCTCATGAGGGTGGTCAACGTCGGCGTCGCATGATCGACCCACGCGACTCCGACACTGACGGTGCTCGTCACGTCTGATTCAGCCGAGTACTCGACTTGCGCGCCGCGGACGGCCTCGGCGACGTCGACTGCTCGCGTGAAGCTGCAGTTCGGAAGCAGAATAGCGAACTCCTCGCCGCCGAGCCTTCCGATCAGATCTCCGTCGGACAATCGGGCAGCGGCCCGTTCGGCGAAGTTCGCGAGAACGCCGTCACCGGTCATATGTCCGTGAGTGTCGTTGATGCTCTTGAAGTGGTCCAGGTCGAGCATCAGCAGGCCGACCGGAGACTGTGTGCGGGCCGCATCGGCAAGTTCCGATTCCGCATGTCCGAGAAAGGCACCCCGCGAGAGCACCCCGGTCAAATGGTCGAATTCGACCGCGAGAAATAGTTCGCGCTCGGCAGCACGACGTTCCTCGGTCGCGCAGGCCACCGCGATCGGCCCCAACGCGATCAAGGTGACCGCAATGGACGTGATGACGTCCTCGTTCCAGCTCGAGGTGGCTTGGTCGCCGATGTCGAGTCGACCGCTACCCGCCATCATCAGCGACCACACCGACCAGACCACGGAAACGAACGCCGTGCTCGGAACCGAGATACGGGTCGCGCACCAAAGTAGAGCTGGGATAGGCAGGACCAGCGCGATCGGTCCTTCGATGTTGAGTGCGATCGGCACGCAGGCAGCGGTGGCCAGCAGGGGAACGCTCATCGTGGCCACGGTTTCGACAGTCAGTGTGCGGCGGAACTCGGCAAGGCTCGCGGGGATCGTGAAAGTGAGGATGAGTGGAAGAACGAGCAAGTACGCCATCACCTCCGTACTGCCCCAGTGCACAAAGGTGTAGGTGAACGACTGCCCACCCAGCACTTGGCCCAAGGCGCCCGCTGTGGCTGCGGTTGTAGTCGCCGCCGCGAACGAGACGAAAACCATCCACACCAGCGACTGCGAATCGACCAAGCGGAACGGAGTGCGTTTCAGGTAATGCAGAACAAGGACTCCGACCGTGACTCCGGCAAGATTCGCCCCGTTCAACTGCAGTGCGAGCGACAGGGAGTTGCCGGTTACCAGGTCAGCGCAGACGTATCCGACCGCCGCGGCGATCCACGTCGGCCACTCGATCAAAACCGGCCATCTGACCATCATCCCCAGCAGAATGGCGTTCGCGCACCAGAACGTCGCGAGCAAACCCGGTGGGCGTGTGAGGATGCCGATCAACGAAGCCACAAGCACGACGGACAGCACGAGGAGCAGGCGCAGAAAGCGACTTTTCCTTGCCATGCGTCACCTCGCGGTCGGCTACCTCGAAAGACAGGAGCACTGGACGTCGCGACACGTTTGCATGCCGTCGACGGTATGTCTGTATGTCGTCGAACCATCGTACGCAGGTGCCCTCACCCGCTGGCCTTCGTTCAATCGCCGAAAACACCAACTACGAAAGCCCCCGCAAATACGGGTGCCCTCCGACCACGAGAGTGGACAGAGGGCACCTGCTATGCAATCCGGAGTGCAGAGCCGATTGGACCTGCCGGAAAGGGACGACTATTCGGCGGATCCGCTGGAGAGACCCGAAAGCGAACCGGTGGACGAGCCCGAGCCCTTGCCCTCGCCGGACAGCGATTCGGTGGGAACGGACTTGAGGAAAGCTCCGAGCGCGGTGAGCAGGGGTCCGAGGGTGCTGAGTGATCCGAACATAGGAGTTTCTCCTGTATGTGAGGTGGTGTGATGTTCCAGCGCCAGACCGGCCGCAGGCGGTGACCGGAATGATTCGGGAACTCCTGCCGCACGGAAAGCGGAACCGCCCCCGAACAACATCCCGAGCTGTGATGTAGCGCACTACCTTGGCGCTGTGTGCATTTATAGACGGCCTACTCGCGCTTGTCTAGCTATCAGATAGCTACTCTCATAAACTCTCCGTAACACCTTTCGATATAAGTGCAGTTCAGCAGGCAAATCAGCAAATCAGATCGATTCGAAATGTGATCTAGCTCACAATGTTTATGCAAAAAGTGTGGCTCGCAGACAACTACGAGCCACACTTTCGGACAAACGGGACTTACTTGTCAGCTGCCGATCCGGTCCCGGGGGTGAGTGAGCCACCACCGAGAGCCGTGAACAGGTCCTTGAGTACCGGAATGAACGTCTTGACGACGCCGCTGAAGTCTTCGAGTGAACCCATGTCGGGTCTCCTTTTCTCGGGATGCAGTTGAAAGGGTTGGGGACCGAGAACTACTCGGCGGCAGAACCGGCCGAGCCTGAGGAATCTGCCGATCCCGCATTGAGCTTGGTCACGAACGCGAGGACGCTTTTGAGGAAGGCGTCGAGATTCTGGATCGAGGTCATGCGATTACTCCTGTGCTTGTTTCGAAGATGCCGGTGTTCGAACGTCAGATAGTCGAACGTCAGGAGTTCGAACTGGCCGAATCCAGACCCTGGATGGTCTTGAGCATGTTGACCAGGGGAAGAAGCTGGAGAAGGCCCCAACCCATGCCGTTGGCCTTGAGAAGGTTTCCGAGGGATCCCATGTGTGACTCCTTGCATGAATATCTATGACGCGGCGCACGTTTTGTTCGCTCCGCCCCTTTTTAGCGAAGCTAAATACGTACGTCCAGTTTGTTTCTGTTCAAACAAGAACGTGACACATTGGGCCAATATGTAAATCCGCAGTTCAGGCGATGTGACCTGAATCCAATCTCGAACTCAAGTGTGTTCGAGATCACAGTCAATTAGGACAAAAGGATGCAATCGTCAGAGTCGGTGCCGACCTCGACCGCGATCTGTCATACCGTGTGCGTGTGATCAATCGCGAACGAGCGGCAACCCACGCAACTCACCGGGAACCGTCGTGTTAGCAAAACTCCTCAAGGCGTACCTACCGCCGTACCGCTGGTTGCTTGCCGGAGTCCTCGCACTTCAACTCTTCGGGGCCATCGCGTCGTTGGTCCTCCCCACGCTCAACGCGCGGATCATCGACGACGGCGTCGCCCGCGGCGACACCGGATTCATCATGTCCACCGGCGGGATCATGCTTCTGGTCTCGCTTGCGTCGATCATCGCGTCGGTCGCGTCGACCTATCTGGCCGCAAAATCGTCGATGGGCTTCGGCCACGACGTTCGAGGCGCCTTCTACAAGGCCGTCGGCAGTTTCTCGGATCGCGAATTCAACAGCTTCGGTGCGCCGACGCTGATCACACGAAACACCAACGACGTCCTGCAGATCCAGGCCCTGGTCATGCTGACGTCGTCGATGCTCGTCAGTGCCCCACTGATGTGTATCGGCGGCATCATCATGGCGCTGCGCGAGAACCTGCAGATGTCCTGGCTCCTGACGATTTCGGTCCCACTGCTCGGCATCACCGTCTCGGTCGTGGTCGCCAAGCTGATCCCGCACTTCCGGACGATGCAGACGCGGATCGACAACATCAATCGATCACTGCGTGAACAGCTCACCGGTATGCGTGTCATTCGCGCTTTCGTACGCGAACCTGACGAGACGATCCGCTTCGACAAAGCCAACAAAGAACTGACCGACACCTCGCTCCTCATCGGTCGATACCAGGCGGTTCTGCTGCCCACCGTCATGTTGATCGCCAACCTGTCGAGCGTCGCGGTGCTGTGGTTCGGCGCGCACCTGGTCGACACCGGAGACATGCAGATCGGGCAGATCAGCGCCTTCCTCGCCTACGTCATGCAGATCCTGATGTCCGTGATCATGGCAACCATGTTGGCCGTCGTGATTCCGCGCGCGGCCGTGTGCGCCGACCGCATCACGGAGGTGCTCGACACCGAGCCGACCGTGCCTGCGCCCGCCCAGCCTCTGCGCCCCACCAGTCCCTATGGTGTCGTCGAGTTCGGTGGAGCCGGATTCACGTATCCGGGAGCAGAAACGCCGGTCCTGTCGAATGTTTCGATGCGATGCATGCCAGGCACGGTCACCGCGATCGTGGGCAGTACCGGCAGTGGCAAATCGACCTTGGTCTCACTCATCCCCCGACTCTTCGACGTCACGGCCGGCGCTGTCCTGGTCGACGGCTTGGACGTCCGCGGCTGGGACCAGGACGAACTCTTCGCCAACTTCGGATACGTGCCGCAGAAGGCCTACCTGTTCGCCGGGACGATCGCGAGCAATATCCGCTACGGAAACCCGACGGCCACCGACGAAGACATCTGGGCAGCCCTCACCATCGCTCAAGCGGACGACTTCGTCCGGGAACTGTCCGACGGTCTCGAGTCACCCATCGCCCAGGGCGGCGGCAATCTCTCGGGCGGACAAAGACAACGTCTCGCCATCGCCAGAGCTGTGGTCCGCAGACCCCGGATCTTCGTGTTCGACGATTCGTTCTCCGCACTCGACATGCACACCGACGCTGCAGTCCGGCGCGAACTTCGCACGGTGTCGACTCATTCGACGGTCATCATCGTCGCGCAACGCGTCGCGTCCATCATCGATGCCGACCAGATCATGGTTCTAGAGGACGGCGCTCCGGTCGGGCTCGGCGACCATCAGTTCCTCTTGGCCAACTGTCCGACGTACCAGGAGATCGTGGCTTCCCAGATTCCCGCGGAGATGAGCGCATGACCAGCCCGCAGGACCCGACATGGGCTAGTCCCAACAGCCAGTACTTCGACGATGCGCCGACGGTGGTGTTCGCCAAGATCCCGAGCGAACCGGAATCCGCAGACGGCGAGGCGAAGTCGAGCAACCCTGAGAATCCCGACAAAGAGCCGAAGCCCGCGCTGACCGCGACGGACACCAAGCCACGCCACTTCAAGGCGACGATGAAGCGGCTTCTCTCACTTCTGCAGCCGCACAAGTTTGCGGTCTTCTGTGTCGTCGTTGCGACGATCGCCAGCATCGCACTTTCCGTCGCAGTGCCGAAGATCCTCGGTCACGCTACGGACCTCATCTTCGCCGGGTTCATCGGCAAGAGCCTGCCCGCCGGACTGACCCGCGATCAGGCAGCAGAGGCGATCCGGGCATCGGGAAATTCGACGTTCGCCGACCTCGTCGCCAACTCGACCGACGTCGTTCCCGGTGTAGGTCTTAACTTCGACGCCATCGGCAACGTCGTCATGCTCGCGATCGGCGTGTACCTGCTCTCGTCGCTGCTGGCCTGGTTGGAAGCATTCCTCCTCAACATCATCGTCCAGAAGACCATCTACAACCTGCGCGCCTCGGTCGAGGCGAAGCTTCACCGTCTCCCCCTCCCGTACTTCGACAAGACGCCCCGCGGCGAGATCCTCAGCCGCGTCACCAATGACATCGACAACATCTCGTCGACGTTGTCGTCGACGTTGACCTCGCTCCTGACGTCGGTGCTCACCGTCCTCGGTGTCCTGACGATGATGTTCGTCATTTCTCCGATGCTCGCCCTGATCGCGCTGATCGCCGTGCCGATATCGGTACTTCTCGTCGCCAGGGTCGCCAAGCGTGCACAGGTCTTGTACAAGGCTCAGTGGACCGAGACGGGCAAGATCAACGCACAGATCGAGGAGAACTACAGCGGTCGCGATCTGGTTCGCGTGTACGGACACCAGGCCGAAGCCGAGCGTGAATTCGCCGAGCAGAACAAGAAACTGCTCGACGCGTCGTTCGGCGCACAGTTCCTCTCCAGCCTGATCATGCCGGTCATGAACTTCGTCGGAAACATCACTTACGTGCTGCTCGCGGTGGTCGGCGCGCTCAAGGTCGCCAGCGGCAACATGTCGCTCGGTGACGTTCAGGCGTTCATCGTCTACTCACGTCAGTTCAGTCAGCCGCTCACGCAGATCGCGTCCATGTCGACGAGTCTGCAGTCCGGAGCAGCCTCGGCCGAGCGAGTCTTCGAGCTGCTCGACGAGCCCGAGCAGTCACCCGACATCGACGTGCCGCTACTTCCCGAGCCTGCCGGACGCCATCGCAACGTCGGTCACATCGAGTTCGAGAACGTCTCGTTCCGTTACGAGCCGGACAAGCCCCTGATCGAGAACGTGTACCTGACGGCTCGGCCAGGGCAGATGGTCGCCATCGTCGGACCTACCGGCGCCGGCAAGACCACCCTGGTCAACCTGCTCATGCGCTTCTACGAAGTCGACTCGGGCCGAATCACTCTCGACGACGTCGACATCTCGCACATGCGTCGGGCAGACCTACGCAAGCACGTCGGCATGGTTCTGCAGGACACGTGGCTTTTCGGCGGCACGATCCGAGACAACATCGCGTACGGCCGACTCGACGCCAGCGAGTACGAGATCCACGAAGCTGCACGTGCTGCCTTCGTCGACCGCTTCATCCACACGCTCCCGGACGGGTACGACACCGTGCTGGACGAGGAAGCGTCGAACATCAGTTCCGGTGAGAAGCAGCTCATCACGATTGCCCGAGCCTTCCTGTCGGAGCCGTCGCTGCTGATCCTCGACGAGGCGACCAGCTCGGTCGACACACGTACGGAACAACTTGTGCAGCAAGCAATGTCTGCATTGCGCGTCGGGCGTACCAGCTTCATCATCGCGCACCGACTGTCCACTATCCGCAACGCCGATCTGATCGTCGTGATGGAGGCGGGCAAGATCGTCGAGCAGGGCACACACGACGAACTCATCGCAGCAGCGGGAGCGTACTTCCGTCTCTACAACGCCCAGTTCGAGGGTGCCGCCGTCTAGTGATCGGCGCCTCCCTCGGCGGACACAGTGCCCCGGAGCACACCTGATCGATCCGACAGGTTACCGTCGGGTCAGAAGTGTTGTCACCGTCTGAATTGGGAGTGCGTGTGTCTGCAGAAGCTGTGGAGAAGAAGGGCCCGCTCGCGGGCATTCGGATCGTTGAATTCGCTGGACTGGGACCGGGCCCGCACGCCGCGACGCTGTTGGCGGACATGGGCGCCGACATCGTCATCGTGCAGCGCGCAGGGCAGATCCCGCAGGACTCGAACGCAACCGACCAGATCAAGCGCGGCCGCCGCATCGTCGAGGCCAACCTGAAGGACCCGGCAGACGTCGCCAAGGTGCTCGATCTCCTGGGCCGCGCCGACGTGTTGATCGAAGGCTTCCGCCCCGGCGTCATGGAACGTATGGGACTCGGACCCGACGTGGTGTCGGAGCGCAATCCGCGTCTCGTCTACGGCCGCATGACGGGCTGGGGCCAGGAAGGCCCGCTCGCCAACGCAGCAGGTCACGACATCAATTACATCTCACTGACGGGTGTCCTCAACGCCATCGGACGCAAGGGTGAACGCCCCGTTCCGCCGCTCAACATGGTCGGCGATTTCGGCGGCGGCTCCATGTTCCTGATCTTCGGCATTCTGTCGGCTCTCGTCGAGCGCTCGACGTCCGGTAAGGGCCAGGTCGTCGACGCGGCGATGGTCGACGGCACCCTGGCGCTCTCACACATGATGTGGGCATTCCGCGGTCGCGGCGTCTGGTCCGACGAGCGCGGTGTCAACCTCCTCGACACCGGTGCCCCGTTCTACGACACCTACGAGACCTCCGACGGCAAGTACATGGCCGTCGGATCCATCGAACCGCAGTTCTACGCACTGCTGCTCGAGGGCCTCGAACTCGATCCCGCGACGCTCCCCCACCAGATGGACACGTCCAAGTGGGACGACATGAAGAAGCTCTTCACCGAAAAGTTCCTGTCCAAGACTCGCGACGAGTGGGCCAAGATCTTCCTCGGCACGGACGCCTGCGTCTCGCCGGTCCTGACGTTCGCCGAGGCACCGTCGAACGAACACATCGCGGCCCGCGGTTCGCTCATCGAACTCGACGGCGTCACCCAGCATGCACCGGCGCCGCGATTCTCGCGCACGCCCACCACGACGCCCGCCGCCCCGGCGCGTGAAGCAACTGATATCGACACGGTCTGGACCTAGGGCCTTCGGCCCCGTGCGTGGTTGAGGAGTCCCCAGGCTCCCTAACCGCGCACAGGGCGTCAGCCCAACCTGTAGAACCTGAACATCTCGTGCTCGATCGGCAGCACGTCCACCCGCTCGAAACCTGCTGCCTTGGCATAGCTTTCGAGTGTCGAGTGCCTCATCACCGTCCCGGTGCCAATGCTCCCCGGATGCGAAAGACTGTCCGGCAAGCAACAGGTCAGGGAAAAGCCATACAGCAATTGCTCGATCGGACCCGCCTCGGGATCGAACGCATCCGCCGTTCGTTCGTCCATCACGATCACCGGAGCGCCCGGCTGGGCGATCGCCCGAGCCGTGGACAGAAATCCCACCGGATCCGGTACGTCGTGCAGGCACTCGAAAGCAAAGACGGCATCGTAGGTCCCGGCATCGACTCGGCCGGTCTCCGGAGCTTGGCCGGCAACGTCGACCAACGAGAAATGCACGCGGTCCTCCACCCCGCGATCGTGGGCGTTACGACGGGCGGCGTTCACCGAGGCTGCGTCGACGTCGAAGCCGTGCACCTCGATCTTCGGGTAGCCGAGGGCGAGCGCGATCGACGACCAGCCCTCCCCCATTCCGAGATCGGCGACCTGCCCGCCGTCCGAAAGAACGGCATGCAAGTCGGTGACTACCGGCAGGAATTGCTGACAGAGCTGCTGCAGATACATCGGCCGGTTCAGCAGTGCCTGACCCTCGCGAGCGTCGGGTCCCATCGATTCCCACGTCACTCCGCCGCCGTGGCGATAGGCATCCAGTAGACGTGGCATCGACCCCGTCGTCGCGACGAACAGCCTCGCCAACGGTGTCAGGAACAGCAGGTTTTCATCATCGACCAACACTTCGGCGTGGGCCGGCGACAGGCTGTACCGGCGATTGGCATCCGAATTGACGTCCACATAACCGGCCACGGCCTGCTGCTCGAGCCACTCCCGCGCATACCTTTCGACGGTCCCCGTCCGGTCCGCCAGCTCCGTCGACGTGAGCGGACCGTAATCACTCAGCGCGCGGTACCAGCCCAGCCGGTCGCCCAGATACACAGCCTGCAGTTCCGACGCGCCGAGTGTGGCCGCGAACAATCGCTCTGCCAGCGCCTCCGCCGCACTGGTTCCCGCTGCGCCTGTGCCGTCTACGACCGTCATGCCTGACCTCCTGGTTACACACCTCTTTCAGTGTGTGTACCCAGTTCTCAGACGACGACCATTCGTTGGTCGGCCGCGTCGCGATCCGTCGCGAGAGTGTCGTATGCAGCGACGATGGACGCAACGCCGCGAACGAGGTCCTCAGGAGAACGCGCGTACGGCACGCGGATGAATCGTTCGAACGCGCCTTCGACGCCGAAGCGGGGGCCGGCAGCGAGGAGCACTCCGAAGTTGGGTGCCACCGCCGCCAACGCCGTCGAGACGGGCGCAGACATACGCATCCAGACCGACATTCCGCCGGAGCCGATGGTGGGGAGCCAGTCCGGCAGACGCTCCGCCACTGCACCGAGGAGTACTGCGCGCTGTTCACGCAGAACTTCGCGACGCTGTTCGAGGAGCGAGCGATCGTCGGCGAGCAGGTAGGCGGCCGCAAGCTGATCCATGACGGGAGTACCGAGATCGATCGCGGCACGCGCTCCGACCAACTGTGTGATGAGGGCGGCGTCGGCGCGAATCCAGCCGACACGCAGTCCACCCCACAGCGACTTCGCCGTCGAACCGAGCGTCACCACTTCGGTTTTCGCGGAGCCTCGCCCGTGCGAGGCGACCGGCGCCGGCGGTGGTGCGTCGAGCCACAGGTCCACCATCGTCTCGTCGACGACCAGAGTCATCCGCGTTTCGTGCGCGATCTTCGCAAGTTCGGCGCGCCCGGCAGAATCCATGCAGAGTCCGGTCGGGTTGTGGAAATCGGGAATCAGGTACGCCATTCTGGCAGCGGTTTGCCTTGCTGCACTTCGAATCCCGTCGAGGTCCCAGGCTCCGGCTGCCGCGAATTCCGGCCGCACCGGCACCGGGACCGGTCGAGCACCGTTTCGCCGAATTGCTTCCAGCGCATTGGGATACGTCGGATGATCGACCAGCACTCGCTCGCCGGGCGAGGTGAGCACCGAGAGCAACAACCGAAGCGCGTGCTGCGCGCCCGAGGTCACCATGATCTGTTCGGCGGTGGTGGGCAGACCTCGCGCTGTGTAACGCTGCGCGATCACGTCACGCAAGTCGCCGATTCCGACCGGTTCCATCCCGTGCGTGGGTAGGAAATTCGGAAGTTCCCGCAGCGCAGACGCATACGCAAGTTCGACTTGAGCCGCGGGAGCTGCCATTGCGGCATAGCTGAGGTCGACGACGGGTCCACTGGGCCCCGGTTGATGGGAGCGGAACATCAACCCGTTGGGCTGAGCACCGGCCGGTAAGGCCACCGTGCTCCGCGAACCCTGCCGGCTGATCAGGTACCCCTCGTCGCGCAACACCGAGTAGGACGACGTGATCGTGGTTCGGCTGAGTTCGAGCACCGTCGCAAGTTCGCGCTCACTGGGCAGCGCGACTCCGAGCGGAACGCGACCGTCGTGCACGAGCAGGCGGATACCGTCGGCAAGCGCACGGTACGCCGGCCTGCGTCCGGACTCCTCCTGCCAGGACCCGAGATCACGCACGAGCGAACGGGCACCAAGAACTCGGGTCATCATGCAGTCCAGTATCGACAACTTGGCTATGTATTTCAATACCAGTCGAGTTGATCATATGTCCATGACTACCTTCGCAACCCTCATCGGCATCGGACTCTTCGTGGCACTCGTCTACTTCTTCGCGCCCGCTGAAGGTGAAGGTACCTACATTCGCGTCGAGCAGTTTCGCCTGGCAGCACCCCTCGGCGGTATCTTCCACGACGCGACTGCAGACTGCGAGAACATCCCTGTCAGACCTCTATGCGATTGTGATCAAGGGGAAGAATTCACTGATCTCAGTCCAGTTCCATAAAACTGGACTCTTTGCGTACCCAGAGTGTCTCCGGCGAGGCGCCGCATATCTTTTCTCGGATGGACCCACTCGACGGTGCCATCGACGCCTACCACCAATTGGCGCAGCGGTTCGACACCTACATCCTCTCGACAGCGCCGTGGAAGACCGTTACCGCACACCTGTCGAAGTTGGCTTGAAACACGAAATCCCCGCTCCTGCTTGCAGGAACGGGGATTTCGACGAAGCGAACTAGCGGACGATCTCGCGCCGGACGATCGTCTCGTCGCGGCCGGGGCCGACACCGATGCAGGAGATGAACGCACCCGAAAGCTCTTCGAGTCGAAGCACGTAGTTCTGCGCATTCTGCGGCAGTTCCTCGAAGGTGCGGGCCTCCGAGATGTCTTCCCACCAGCCAGGCATCTCTTCGTAGATGGGCTTGGCGTGGTGAATGTCGCTCTGCGACATCGGCATTTCGTCGTGACGGACACCGTCCACCTCGTACGCGACACAAATCGGCACGGTGTCGAGGCTACTCAGCACATCCAGCTTGGTGAGGAAGTAGTCGGTGATGCCGTTGACGCGCGTCGCGTAACGCGCGATGACAGCGTCGAACCATCCCGTGCGACGAGCGCGTCCGGTCGTGACGCCGACCTCGCCGCCCTGCTTGGCCAGGTATGCGCCGTGATCGTCGAACAGCTCCGTCGGGAACGGACCGGAACCGACACGCGTCGTGTACGCCTTCAGAATTCCGAGGACCGTGGTGATCTTGGTGGGACCGATTCCCGAACCGACTGCCGCGCCACCCGAAGTGGGGTTGGACGAGGTCACGTACGGGTACGTGCCGTGGTCGACGTCCAGCAGAGTGCCCTGCGAACCTTCGAGCAGAACGGTCTCACCGCGCTCGAGGGCGAGGTTGAGTTCCAGGCGCGTGTCCGAGATGCGGTGCTTGAAGCCCTCGGCCTGCGTCAGTACCTCTTCGACGACCTGCTGCGGGTCGAGTGCCTTGCGGTTGTAGATCTTGACCAGCACCTGGTTCTTGAATTCGAGTGCTGCCTCGACCTTCTGGGTCAGGATCTTCTCGTCCAGGACGTCCGCGGCGCGGACACCGACACGGGCGATCTTGTCCTGGTAGCACGGGCCGATACCGCGGCCGGTCGTGCCGATCTTCTTCGCTCCCAGGAAGCGTTCGGTGACCTTGTCGATGGCCACGTGGTACGGCATGATCAGGTGCGCATCAGCAGAAAGCAGCAGGCGGGACGTGTCCACGCCGCGCTCTTCCAGGCCTGCCAATTCGGTCAACAACACACCCGGGTCGACGACGACACCGTTACCGATGACGTTGTTGACGGCGGGGGTGAGGATTCCGGACGGGATGAGGTGCAGTGCGAACTTGTCACCGTTCGGCAGAACCACGGTGTGTCCGGCGTTGTTACCGCCCTGGTATCGCACGACCCACTGAAGCTGCTCGCCCAGTAGATCTGTAGCTTTGCCCTTACCTTCGTCGCCCCACTGGGCGCCGATCAGGACGATTGCCGGCATGACGTTGTCTCCTACGGTCGACGTGCAGCAGTTGTCCCGCCGCATTGGTACTGCCTGGCTTCCGCGCACATGATGCAGCGCCGAACTGTTGCAGTGACCGAAGGAGCAGTCTAGCCCAGAGCACCAGAGCAGACCTGACGGTCCAGAATTTGGCCGGTGACCATCACGATTGCGAGCCGACACAGAGACTCGCACTAAGATCGTCGGCAGTGATTCGGACGGCCATTTCGGGGAAGGGTGGCGAGGTCCCACTACCCGAAAAGAAGTCTGATCGAGCTAGGAGTGGCTTTGACCCCTGTGGTGCTCAAATGTGGCGATTCGCCGGTTCCACTCCCCCTGGGTGAACTCACGTCGTTCACTGTCCCCGAGCTTCCGGAGAAGCAAGACTTCGACGAGGCACTGTCCCAACTGCAGGTAGTGACGGAGCCGCGCTTGATCGTCGTGGGCAACGACGGCGCGTTTGCCGCGGCATTGACGCGGTTGATGCGATTGGAGCGACTCAACGTCGAACTCGCCTACGTCACCGAGAACAGGTCCGATGCAACCGACGCGTACAAACTTGCGACCGGTGCACGGGCTGCGCGCACGGCGTTGAAAGGCACAGTCCACACCGTGCCGCTCATTCGTGACGACGCCGCAATCGCGCTGGTCGGTGCAGCAACCGTCACGGGTCCAGCCGATGCCGACGAACTGATCGGCGAGGCCTACATCGACGACAACAAACTGTTCTCCGGCACAGTCCCTGGCATCCGGATAGTGCCGAGCCCCAAGCTCCCCGGCATCAAGGCATCTGTCGATCGTAAGAGTCGATGGAGCGGACGACGCTGGCTGGAAGGCCGAGCGATTCAGCTGGGATCGCCCGCAGCTCGCCTGGTTCGCGACGGTGTCCCCAACCCGCGCGATCTCAAGCGTTCGACCTTCTACCGGCACGACAAGACTTGGTTGTTGGTCAGGTGAGAACCGGAGCAGCACGGTCGGCGGTTCGACCAAGCCCCGTCTTCCTCGGCGTAGTTGCCGTCACCGTCATCGCCGGAGTCGTCGCTTGGAACTCGACGTGGGGTTCCATCGCGGGCCGCGCGGGTGTCTTTGTCCTCGTGGTTGCCGGCTGGGTGGTCACGCTGTGCTTGCACGAGTTCGCCCATGCGTATCTGGCGTGGCGTCACGGAGACACCGACGTCGAGGCTCGTGGCTACCTGACTCTCAACCCGCTTAAGTACAGCCATCCGATGCTCTCGATCGGACTGCCGGTGCTGTTCATCGCGTTGGGCGGCATCGGGCTTCCCGGCGGCGCCGTGTACCTGCGCACCGGGATGTTCCCGCCCAAGGTGCAGGCCCGAATATCGCTCGCCGGTCCGTTCACGAACGCCGTCGCCGCGGTGATCCTCCTCGTCGTCATACGTACGTACGGCTCAGGGGCCGAGCATCTGACGTTCTGGGCCGGCCTCAGTTTTCTTGCCTTCTTGCAGGTCATGGCAACAGTCTTGAACCTGCTCCCCGTCCCCGGTCTGGACGGTTACAACGCGCTGGAGCCGTACCTCGCACCCAACACACGGCACCAACTCGAACAGTTCAAGCCGTACGGGCTGCTCCTGTTGGTTGCGCTCCTGTTTGTCCCGCAGATCAATGTCGTCTTCTTCGACGCGATCTACTGGATCTTCGAATTGAGCGGGGTGTCCGACTACTACGCCATGCTCGGTAACGCCCTCATGCGTTTCTGGACGTGATCGAGTGCGCTGGAGGAGACTCGTGAGAGTCTGACATTTCAGACATTCATTCTTCTTCAGGGGAGCATCGATGATTGCGACGTCATTTCAGTCCGGCGGAGTGGAGTACACCCTCACGCGGGCCGAGATTCGACACGTTGAAGCACTGATCGACTTGCTCGCCGACGACCCGATCGGGAGCACTCGGGAGACGACCAACCCCGAGGCCCGAATGATCTACGAGGACGCGTTCAAACGAATCGACGAGGATCCGGCGCAGCTCCTCGTGACCGTTCTTGTCGGCGACGCTGTCATCGGCACAATGCAATTGACCTTCATTCCGGGTATGAGCCGGATGGGCGCGACGCGACTGCAGATCGAAGCCGTTCGCGTGCACGAGGACTTCCGCAGCAAGGGTATCGGCAGTTCGATGATCCGCTGGGCCTGCGAAGAAGGTGCCCGGCGCGGCGCCTTCCTGGCGCAGCTCACCTCGGATCAAACTCGCAAGGAAGCTCACGACTTCTACGAGCGACTCGGATTTGTCGCCTCCCATGTCGGGTTCAAGAAGTCACTGAGCTGACGCCCAGCCACCAAGACTCCAGAACGCAGGCCCGAGCACCGGGGCATGATTGTGCCCCGGTGCTCGCGTCTTCAGTTGTGGAGGTTCACGCCGCTGTCGGTGGACTGTTCCCACCGATCGGATGCTGATACGGATCGATCGACATCGGCGGATAGAACACAGTCTTCCGATCGGGACCGATCTCCACCCGCCATTCGGTGTGGTGCAGTGTCCGATGATGGTGACCGCACAACAAGATCAGGTTGTCGAGATCCGTTGGGCCACCATCGTTCCAGTGAACAATATGATGAGCATCGCACCACCCCGGCGGTGTCCCGCACCCCGGAAACGC